>CALUPG010000001.1 GCA_944322565.1 uncultured Bacteroidales bacterium
TTATAGGGTTTGAGCAGGGTTTGTCATGCCCGATTGTTAAATTTTTAAATTTTCGGTTAAAATTTACCGAAGTATTGGATAAAATTATAAATGCTGAAATCCGGATACTGTTCCCCAAAGTGTGTCTGAGATAGAGGAATAAAAAAGTCTACAGATTTTTTAGATTTGTAAAAGCAAAAAGAAACAAAACTAAAAATGGAGTAGACTTTATGGATTTTACAAAGGAACAAGTTCCGGTGGAACCGGCACTGCCGGCAGCACCTCAGCATAGTTGAAGCAAGCTTCACTCTGCATTCGGTTTGCACGGCAGTTTCCGAGCTAATATGCAAGCATACGGAGAAAGAAAACGGGTTGCAGGACCTGATGGAGATAATGCTTGAGAGCCTGATGGTGTCAGAGCGCAGGGAATATCTGCGAGAGGAGGGTCTTTCCGGGAACAAGTGCAACGGGTACCGTCCCGGTCGTACCTATGGTCATGGGCGGACATTGACATTCCGTATTCCGCGTGACAGGTACGGCAACTTCCATACCCGGATATTGGCCATACTCCGGGACCATGAGGAGGAGTGCGAGCGCCTTGCAGGCACACTCTACACCAAGGGTCTGACGCAGGAGCAGATCGGGGAAGTATTCAACGACATCTACGGGGAGCATTACAGCAAGGCGAGCATATCGCGGATGCTGGATTATCTGCGCAAGGATGTGACGGAATGGCTGGGGCGGTCCCTGGAGAGCTATTATCCGGTGGTGTTCATCAACTGCGTGCACATCAAGATCCACCGGAAGCGGAGTGTAGATACGGAAGCCTTTTATGTGGTCCTTGCGGTGAAGGAGGACAAGACCAGGGAAGTGCTCGGGATCTTCAACAAGCCCACGGAAAGCGCCCTGGGTTGGGGCGAGATGCTGAATGACCTGCGAGAGCGGGGTGTCTGCAGGATAGGCCTCATATGTGCAGACGGACTCAGGGGACTGGAGGACGTCATCAGCGAGGTGTTTCCCGGCACGAAGCTCCAGAGGTGCACCACCCACCTGAAGCGCAATATCATCAGTGATGTGCGCAACGGCGACAAGGGGGATGTCGCAGAGGATCTGCGGCAGGTGTTCCGTACCGGGGACAGGAACTATACTGTGGAGCAGGCATGGAGCGAGTGGCAGAGGTTCTGCTCCCAATGGGGCAGGTACTACAGGAGCATCCGCAAGCGCGGCGAGGACGCCTCCTACAAGGCGTATTTCACATACCTGAACTACGACCACCGCATCCAGTCGATGATATACACCACGAACTGGATAGAGCGGCTGCAGAAGGACTTCCGGAGGGTCACGAGGATGCGCGGCGCAATGCCCAACGAGGAGTCCGTCATCCTGCTCATGGGAAAGACGGCCATGGACAAGAAGTCATACCTGAGGCAGGTGCCCAGAATCGATCTTGACAAGGACCTGTTCCCGGACGAATAAAAAATGCTCATTGGCAGGCGCGCCTGCCAATGAGGTAACGGATAAATTGATATATTTGCATAACTAAAAGGTCTGAAGGCTTACTCCGGACACACTGTTTGAAACACTACCGAAATCCGGAATTCTGTTTCAGGAATATTGAATCTTATCTGAATGCCTATGGTCTCTCTTTCAATTGTTCTTTTTCTTGCTTCGTTGCCATCTATGATATCTGCGTCAGATTTAGCGGTGGAAAAGACACAGACGGATACATTGCGGAATTCGATAGTGACTGCATCCCGTGTCATAAGGAGTTCGGACAAGACTATGTATGTAATCCGGGAAGCAGACAGGCTAAAGTCATACGACATATACTCTTTGCTTGATCAGATTCCAAATGTCAGCCACGACAACATTACAGACAAGATGACCGTAAACGGCAGAGACGAGATTGCATATGTTGTCGACGGTGTGGAGGTAGCCTGCCAGGAACTTAAAGCCCTGGCTCCGGCACAGGTAAGGAGTATCAGTATCATTCATGCGCCGAAAGGGAAATATGTCTCACGTGGTATCCGTTATGTGATAGAAGTCCAGAAGAAAAAGGAAAACGGTCTTCTGCTTGATGTCAGGAACTCGCTTTTCATAGTCCCTGAGAATGTACGGGCAACGGCAAACGAACAGCCTGGGGTCAGCATGCAGTATTCGAGGGACAAACTTAACATAAATGCAGGATATGTGTTCGGGGATATACGCTGGGGATATGACAGATATGAAAGACGCAGGCTCCCGGGCGGGACTGAATATGCCAGCAGCACGACCGCGGCGGACGGACCTGAAGAACTCACATCCACACAAGGGCATTCTGCATATCTGAGGGCTTCATATGATGTCACTGAAAGACACAATCTCTCCGTTGTGGCATCATACTCCCGGAATGACATCAGCAAGGTAAATACCGCCTTTCTGGAAAATACAGCTACGGGAATGTCTTTCAAGGAAATGTCCCGGACCGGATGTGCCGAGGACAACATGGCCGCGAGCCTGACATATAATGCGGTCCTGTCGGAGAAAATGTCCATGAGCGTGTCCACAAACTGGAACCGCCTGTATTCTCCGAAAAGCTACTCCTACATGTACAATGATGTTCTGGAAGAATTTACAGACTATGGTAGGAGCAAGGACTATTCGTTCCAGAACATAGATTTTTCATACGGGATTACCGATGCCGTATCATTGAATTTCGGAGCGAACAATATCTACAACAGATACCACATTCAGGACAGCAGGACCGGCCGCACTGTCCTTGATAGGAAATCGATTCGGTCCGACATCTACGGATATGTCACATGGGGCATCAGGAAGGATCTGGCACTTAACGGAGGCATATCGGCAGGCTATGTCAGAGACGATGGGACCGGCTCCCTCTATGTGGCCCCGCTGTTGTCCCTGACATATTATCCCGAATCTATTTTCAGCCTTGCGGCGACATACAGCATCGAACCTTCGTATCCTACACGTGACGAACTGGATCCGGTCTTGCGTCAGACAGGCCAGTACCTTTATATGCAGGGAAACCCGGAGCTGCCGTCATTGTCGCTTACACATTCTTTTCTCCTGCAGATGACATTCTGGAACAATCTCATGTTCACAAACTATTTCTCCGGTACTTCCGGACAGGTATCGGAATATTATGTCAGGAGAGGAAATGACGTCGTTTCCACCTACACTCCGGCGACACAATTGTATAATATTACAGGCATTGAATATGACTGGCAAATCAGCCCGAACTGGTCGTGGAAGAATTCCGTCCAGATGAATATCGCCAGGACCTTTAATGGAGAAACCGGTAACAGCAACATAGGTATCATGGGCGAATCCTCCGTAGAGTATTTTTCACAAAAGCTAAAACTGTTTTCACAACTCAGATATTCCAGATCACTTTGGCGCATGCCGACCATACAGGGATTTTCGGATACCGGCTTTGACATGTGGGACCTGACGGTAAACAAGTACCTTTTCAAAAACAGACTCGTCCTTTCCCTCAATTATTCAATACCGTTGAATGTCGGGGTCAGAAAGAGTCTGCAAAGCGAAATCAATACGCCTTTTTATTCCCGGCATGACGAGCTGGATCTCGGCATATATGACAATATGGTCATTTTCAGGTTATCATATCGTTTCGGCAAAGGGCACAGGACAAAAGTCATAGAGGACAACACAAGGTACGATAATGAAGCCGGCGATTCGCACGGCCTTCTATAAAACTTTTTTAGTATGGTAAAAGAAGAACAAGAAGACAGTATGGTGAAGGAGAGTAGCCTGCTGGATGAAGCCATGAATCTCGAAATTCTTGGCCCTCAATCTCTTTCTGAGATTAGAGGAGGTATTAAGATTTACATTGTAAAGCAATGTAAAGACAAGCCATATGCAGATTGTTCTGTATTATGTTCTGCGAACAATCAAGTTGGATGTGGTTTATTATATAGCGGATGCTAATATTAATCAAATAGGTAAATGCTTATTAGGTTAATGTTGATAGCACCCTAAAAAGTCAATGACTGTTAACCACAAATCGCTCATTAGGATTTCTCAGTGTTGTAGGGCATTGGGAAATCCTTTATTTTTTCCATATAGAAAGGAATGATTGTCTCGTTTTTTTATTTCTGCAGGTTGCATGCATGTGTGTTTAATGATATTGTTGGATATTCCTGCATGGAGATTCTATATGTCAGGAGCAAATATGCATCAGAAACATAGAGGACGGTAGGCGGGTTTCTCTGCTGCTCGCGTAAGTATGTGTCCTTTCTTTTTGCGCGAAGGTAGGCTGTAGGCTCCGCAATTCTTGATAGCTGCTGGCTTTATTGGGGGCTTACTATTAAACTGTCAATAAGGATATGGCCTAAAAGGCGCATGATGATCTCGAAGTCAGGCGGGATGAGGATTGTTCAATTCCCGGGAGATGTAAATCTTCGACATCTTCAAGCTAATACTCTAACTGCTTCATCCCTTTTGACACTGCTGCAGTCTTGTTTTGATTTATTTTACCGAAGTTGAATGAGAGGCTAAAAAGGAGTGTCCGGCCAAGAACATTCGAGTATCTGTCTTCAACAAATTCGGCAGACACTGTACGCGTGAGATTGTTTGTCTGATTGAGGATATCAGCAAGCTTGAGCCCGAAAGTCACGGACTTTACTGTTTTGGAGAAGTTCATGTCCCATCTCAATTCCGGGGTACCGAAGCCGTCCGAAAAGCCCCGGTAGAAGACATACGACAGTTTGTTGCCTATCTCCCATCCCTTGCCGAAGGTAAACAGGAGCTCAGTGCCGGAATTGAATGTCCAGGTATTCATATTGGCTGTTTTGTCAAGTGAATAGCGTGAAATGCTGTTCATGACAGAAGTAAAAACAGTACCGTTAAACCAACTGTTGTTGTACTTGAACCTGACATCCGCACCCCAGTCATAGGTCCGGGTCAGGCTCTCTTTGAATCCGCTCACTCCAGAATAGAATCTGTCGCCGTCGGCATTTCCCCAGAAGTCACCCATGAACGACTGGTAATCGAAGTTCACGAGGTCGATGCCGGGTCTCCTTGCTTCAGCCTGATAACTGTGGCCTCTGTTCATTCCGAACTGTCCGGCGAAACTAAAGGTGAAGTTTTTCTCCCGTCCGAATGGCTGGTTCAGGAGCGCATAGGCGCTAACCGATACGTTCGGCTTTCCGGAATTGACCGGAACGGCATATCTGGTGCCGTTGTTGTCAAACCAGCTTGCAGAAACGATCCCGTTTCTTTCAAGGTCTCCCTGCACATAAGCCGTCAAGAATGTATATGTGGAATAGTTTATATAATCATAATATGCCATCAGATTGTTTTTGAAGCCTGACTTCAGGTAGATATTGCCTACCAAAATCCGCATGGGGTCGGTAATGTCCGGGGCCGGGATCATCATTCGGCTTGATACCGGGCTCGCCCCACCTGAATATTGCAGACTAAAATTACTGCCGTCCATATAATGGCTGTATGTCACGACCGGAGAGACATTCCATTTCCAGGTACTCTTTCCAGTAACAGTCGTCCGTCCCAGATTTACAGCATGTGTCATGTCATTACGGGAGGACGCCCTTACGCCGAACTGCACCGTACTTGTGTCGTTGCTGTACTGCATCAGTACGGTGGCATGTTCTTCATTGAATTTCCTGTGGGAAAAGCTTGTATAGAAGTCATTGCGTGTCCCGTGGATATCAAAGGCGTCCCGGTCGGCGGCACCGGAATTATGGATGCTGCCGATTGTCGCCTGCATACCCCACCGTCTGCCCAGAGGCTCATAGTAGAATATCTTCCCGTCAAGGTTCAGGGAGTTCTTACTGTCTTCATAATTCATGCTCTGGACGGAATTGTCGTTTTCATTCCCATCTGAAAGTCCTCCGCTGTAATTGAGACTGAAGCCGACACGTCTCCCCGTTTTGCCGAGATCTTTTCCGGTCACACCGATATGGCCGCTTGAGAAGAACTGGCCGTTGTCGGAGAAAGATGTCGCCGAAAGGGAGCTCAGCTGCGACCCTGTTGCGATATCGGAGCTCGTAGAGAAGTTTGAACTGTTTACGCTGCTTTTTCTGAAGCTGAATCTCGGCTGTATCTCAACCAGCAGTTTGCCGTCCTGCTTTGACGCTTCAAAAGCCATGCTCAGCAGATCCTCTTTGCCGACGGCGTCTGAACCTCCATCCGTCAGGATGTCATTCGCCCCGTCGGTAAATGAAGTCCTGGAAAAGCGTTTCCTGTCATCTTTTACCCTATGCTTGTATATTGCAGAAACTGTTGTCTCAAAATGGTTTATGCGACTCGTATTGTAATTGGCGCCGGCCTGTACTGCTGTCAATATGCCTTCAAGTCCGGTGAAGTCATCTTCGGGTATTGCTGATGATGTCTGGCCCATACTTCCTTGTGTGTCATTGAAGGCGTTGGCTATCAGGACGACCTGGTCTTTCTCTCCATAGCCGGACAGCATTGCATTGCCTTCATAAAGGCCTTTGATGTCTTCTGTGAGCGGATTGCCATTCTTACCTGTCAGTATGGCTCCTCCTCCGAGTTTGGCATTGCCGAACCAGCCTTTCTTGTACTCTTCTTTGATTTCCACATCCATTACGGTTTCCTTGCCGATTTCGGTGCTTATGCCCAGCATCTGTTCTTCCTTGCTTTCCTGCTTGGAGACTTTGATACGCTCCACAATCTTGGCAGGCATGTTTTTCAGTGCCACGGATGGGTCATCGAAGAAGAAGGTCCTTCCTCCGACTGTGATCCTGCTGACTTTTTCTCCATTTACGGAGACGCTGCCGTCACTTTCCACCGTCATTCCGGGCATCTTCTTGAGAAGATCTTCAAGCATGGCATTCTCGCTTACTGTATATGACGATGCGCTGTAATAGATCGTGTCGTTCTGTATCATGATCGGATGCCCTGTCACCGTGATGGTTGCCGCATCTATCTGCTCCATGTTTTCTTCCAGCCCTATGGTGCCGAGGTCGAGGTCCCAACCGGGAGCGGATGAGATCTCAAACACCTTCTTGAATGTGAAGTAGCCTATATGCTCGGCATTCAGTTCGTATTGTCCTGGCGTCACATTGTCCATGACGGCTTTTCCGTTGGCGTCGGAAATGGTGAAGTTGGTGACTGTTGTGTCTCCTTTCGGGATGAGATATACTGATGCGTACGGTATGGGCTCTGCCGTCTTGGAGTCAAGGACAAACGCCTTGACTTTGACCGGCTCATATATAATGGCATCAGATGTTGTCTGGGCATGGATTGATACGGAAAATAATGCCCAGATAATCGTAAGAATGTTTTTTCTTGTTGCACTCATTCACTCAAATTTATATGTCTTCAGTCAGCTGTCTGTTGATATGGGCAAAAAACTCATCACCATGAACTGGTCACGACAATTGAATTTGATAGCATGCCGGTCACCTTTGTAGCGGTCGACACATTTCTTGAACTCGTATTCGTTAATGAGAGACATAATCTGAGCGAAGATTGTTTTTCCTTTGTTCATGGCTTGCGGATAACCTCTTGATGGCTACCGCAAAGTTACTGATGTTCTAATCGAAAAATTTTCTGATGCTTGTAACTTATTGATGTTTAATAATTAAAACATTGTCGGAGAATTTTTCTCCGGACACTAGTGTTTCTTATTTATTTCCGTAACTAAACAAGCGGCATCTACTCCGTTTGTTTTATGGTTGTTCTCATCTACAATAGGGGGAAGAAATTTCATTGCAGCATCTAACTTTTTTCTTATTTCATCGTTTAATGGCTGTGGATTATCCGTTTGAGGCTGGAAACCGTTAAACAAAATCTGATTGATTTGTAAGTGTTCTGATTCTATGTCTCGCAAAAGTTTTACAATGCCATTTGTATGATCTGCGTCTATATGCGTAATTATAAGGGTATCTATTTTTGATCCTAATTCGCTATATATAAAGTGCTTAATCTCAGGAGTCAGAACATTGCAATCTACCATTATATGAAAACTATCTCCTACTTGTTCGTCCCTCAAAATTAAAAAAAGACAATCTCCTGCACCTGATTCAAATGTTTTAAATGTTGCCTGCATATTCTTTTCATGCCCTTTAATTAAGATTATGTTATATAGTTATCTCCCAATGTCCGCCAAAATCAGCGCCTACTCGTTTGATAATTCCTTTTTCCTGTAATTTTTTAATATGATATTTTATTCCATTTTCTGTAATATCATTTATATTAGCTGCAATTTCTTTGCGACTAGCATTAGGATGAGCATGTATATATTCAATAATTGCAATTTGTACATCAGACAGCGTCTGGGTAGTTGTCTGGGTAGTTGTCTGGGTAGTTGTCTGGGTTATGCTATAGTCATTTGAAAAAACATCAACACAGAATACTGTCAGTTTTGAAACATCAAACACTGCCTCCCTGTTACCATTCTCGCGTAGCATATCCTGCACACGTTTCACACCTTGGTTGAACATGTTAACATACTTCATCTCCTTCATTGCCTCTGCTACAATCGGATTACGATAATCGTTAACCATAGGAAAATTCTCCGGACGAGCTTCACCATATAAACCGCCTGCATTCATTATCTCTATATGGTCATCAAACTGATATAAGCGAATTGGCATATTTGCCTGATAGTCTCGGTGCATACATGCATTCATCATCAGTTCTCTCAATGCATTGTTGGGATAGTTGATAATGGTCTTCTCTCGGAAAAGGCTGACTGCAACTGGACGTTGCATAATAATAGCATCGCTTACAAATGACTCTAGTGTAGGCAGCATATTATACAGCGGGCCTTGAAAACGCTTCTCATTAAGAACTTCACCTCCTTTTTCTTTGCCGGAAAAACGGACATACTGAACATAATCACCAGGCATATAATAACGGGGATTTTTACCAAATAGAATAATTGCTCCATAGGTAGGACAATCATGAGTACGATCGTATAGACGGATTGAAGCCATCTGTTCCTTTATATCACGTGTATCTTGACTTAATATATCTGTGTCTATTACAGATGGCAAATATGTGTTTTTAATATAATCCAGTTCTAAATCATCGAGCGTGGATCCCAAACATGGAGTTGCGTCAAAAGTTGCCATATAAGCGGTACGCCGTTCTGTCAAAAGACGTTCTTCCGCTTCACTAGCGATATCTCGTCTAGGACCGATACGGATGAATACCCTGCCACGATAACGAACTGGTGGTAGCAACGATGGTGAAACTTCGGCCACAAGCAAGTCCCCTTCGGGGAACGCCATCTTATCTACTGTCATTACCGGCAAAGGTAGAATATTACCATCAGAGCGGATTGCAGCAATCTTTTTAAGTAAATCATCATCAACCTTCAGTCCTGACAATCGCCCATCATCATATGCACCGATTAATAAGTATCCTTTCTTACGGGAATCTGGCAAATCATTGGCAAACGCACATATCGCCTCGCAGAACTTATCCATATTAACTGTAGATACAGTTCTTTCTATCCTATAAGTCTCAGTACTATGTAATAAAGATTGAATTTCGTCTTTCGTTATCATGTTTGGTTATTGTTATTCCTGTAATACTTCTTTTACAATCTGCAGTATTTTCTTATTGTTGAGTTGTGTTCGGAAATATACATTATACCCTTGTGCTGATAGGTTATTGAAGAACACCTCGGCACATTTGATTTTTGCCTCCTCAATGCCGCGAAGAGTTGATTTATTTTCAACTCCCTTAGTCTCCACAACAATATTGAGCTCTTTTTCTCCATTGTCTTTTTTAACGACATACATGAAGTCCGGACTATATGACTCTCCGGTAATGGTAGGAATTGCGATACTATTACGCGGAATTTTTCCATAGACAATTACTTCATCAATGGAGGTATTGATGTTTTTCAACTCCAATGATGAATCATAAGCCTTGGTGTCATATAAATATTTCTCCATTGGAATTCCTTCTTCTATTTTGACACCAATCCTTCCTTGTGCAATACTCTCCCGGACAGATCCATCGTTATGGGTAAGAGCTGTTGCTTCAGGTTCTCCATGAGTCTTTTTGTAGTTAAATCGTCCTTGAAGAGTGACCATTTTCCAGTCAGAGAAGCCTTTGATTATTTCAGCAACAGTCTGTTCATTGAAGTATTTGTCGTCTATACTTCCATGTCGCTTTACATAATTGCAAATAGACTTATGTATCATCGAAGCAGGAATATTAGTTGCCGATGATATCCTTTTTAAGAAAATGCCATAAGGGAGGGAGCTGGCAATGGAATACTGCACACCACTGCCTGTTTCTGTTCTCATTTGCGCCCCATTACTTCTGACTATATCTCTGTGACTGGTAATAACCTGTTCAGAAAAAATAGAAGGTGCCTCTAATATTTCTGATAAACCTTTCTCCAAATCAGCATCAATATTGTCATCGTACCAAATAGTATATCTTTGATTGAGAACCTTCCACAACTCCTTAATTTCGTCAAACCGAGCTTTGCGAATGCCAATCGGTTTTTCGGATGTTTTATTGCGGTCTTTGATTTTGTTAGCGTCCAATCCAGATTTGAATAATGGATACTCTTCAAAGAACTGCACTCTGTTTTGTGGCACGATGGCAAATGTGCTGTCAACATACTTTTTCATTAGAAGCTCTGCCAGTAACAAAGAATCTTCTTTTCCCATTTTCTCAGCCACCAGTTTGATCTGCTCTAATGAAACAGATGTCGTACCTGGTACTTCACTATTTATTTGCTCAACGAGTTTATTGGCAAAATCAGCTTCGGTAAAATCTACAATGTAGTTCAACATGAACTCCTGATTGGAGATTCGGTTTCCACACTCATCAACAGGCAAACGTAATCCTCGTCCTACTTCCTGCAACTTCGAGGTTTCACTACCGCTTGACCTTAATTTTGCAATAGTAAACACATTCGGATTATCCCATCCTTCCTTTAATGTCCACTTGGAGAATAAGAATCGACGCAAAATATATTTCCCGTCTTTGTCTATAAAAGCAAGTAGGTGCTTCTTGCCATTCAGAATATCATTAACTTCATTGGCAATGTCTTCGTCCGACGAACTGTTGTCCTGAGCAAAATATCCACCATGACATTCGTCAATATGGTTTAAACTGGCTTCAAGATATTCCCGATACTCAGCTTCCGATTCATCCAGATCTTTGATTGTTGCAACCAATTTCTCCTTGAGTAACCTTTCAAAAGCTTCCAATAAATACGGTTTCTTACCATCCTCGCTCTCGCGATAGGAAGTGATATCATCTATAAAGAAAAGTGCCAGCGTTTTGATCTTAAATGTGCGTCCGCAGAAATTCTCCCGTTCGGTTTCAAAATGGCGCTCGAGAGCAAGACGCAGCATCTGCTCCTGGTACGATTGCATGTAAATGTCCACATTCATCTCCTCGCCAACGTTCTTAATCAATCCATTGGACAACTCAATGGCATTTTTATCTATGACTTGTATTGTGACGCCATTGAACTCCTCGGAAATTACCGACAACGAGTCATTTACCTGTAATTGATATGTCTTTGTCGGACTGTCTGCACTTTTATGCTGAAATATGGCTTTCTCATTTTTGACTACCGACAGAAGCTTTATTTTTTCTTCTTTTTTAGAGACTGGCTCAAAGTGTTCTTTGGCAACACCTTTAATCAATCCTTGGTTAAATGCTTCACAAGCATTCAGGTCGTATAGCAGGTTCACATAGTCATGTACAACCGTTTTATTTTTACCCCTGCCGGACACTGTTTCAGGGAAAGTTGCGCCGTATCGAATAATACATTGAGGGTTAATTTCTTCCTTGATTACGCCAAACGCCTTTTGGTCGCGCGAGAACTTATGTGGCTCGTCAATAATAACAAATGGACGAGTTGCACGGAGAGCATCGAACGGGCGATAAAACCCCTCAATAACGCTTCCGTAATCATCGCGACTGAGCATATAATTCTTGGCAACTTTCAACAGTTGCATATTTACCAAAAGGACATAAATCTTTTTGGTATCCCTGTTCGATCCCTTTACAAATTCACTTACGGCTGCTGGGAAATATTGCCTGCCTTTCTTTTTTTTCTTGGGCGGTTCCAAAGTGAGCAATTCGATTTCTGCATCATATCCGCACACATCCCGGAAATGACGTTTGACATAACTGTCCTCCATAAATTGTCTTGCTCCGGCCTTGATCGGAAGCGTTGGTACGGCAACAATAAATTTATTGATACCATACCGTTTGTGCAACTCATACATCGTCCGGGTATAAACGTATGTTTTACCCGTACCCGTTTCCATCTTGATGTCAAGGTTCAGGCAGCTTGCATCATGAGAATATGCACAATTCTCCGGTTGTATGCTGTTCCTCTTCTGTATAGCAACAATATTTTGACCCACCCCATCTTTTGACAGGATTATTTCGGGATTGGCATAGAACATCGTCGGCAACTTTATCGCCGTATTGGTAAAGACATCAGCAACGGCATCAACACCTGTTTGCTGATGTGGCAATGAAGGCTGAAGAATTAGTTCCATATCAATACCTAATATCAAAGTTAATACGCATATTCTTCTCTCCGTCCCGTATTACCCGAAGACTGTCTTTCAGGCCTTGTAATTCTCCCCACGAAAGGGCATAGCCGTATATTACGATGTTTTGAGGATTGAACCCTGCATCCGATTGATATCGGTCCAACAACGATGCAACGACCGCATTACTTAAGTGAGGATTGATAACATACAGATGCTTATCCATGTAGTAAAGCTCATATCCTTCAATATTGAGCGTCTTTACATCGGGAGTCAATCCGTAGCCATCACGCACAAGCCATGTTGTGAGAATTGTCGGTACGCCGAATTCATCCACCAATGTCTTATCGCCAAACATTGTCTGGGGTTCAAATCGCTCCATCTTTTCGATCGATTGATTAGTCGGCTCTTGAAGCGTGAAGTGTTTGAATCCCAAATCTCCATGGAACATAGGATTTTCCTTGCGAAGTTTGTTGACAGCAAGTTTAATTCGTGCTTGTCCAATTTCATCTATGGTTTTATATCGTGCCTTTTGGGCTGATGTATTTTCTTTTACCTGTTCTGGTATTTGTACAAGAATATAACGTACTGTATTTCGAGTTTCAGCATTCCACCTCATTACGGATTCACCTGTCGTTCCTGATCCGGAGAAGAAATCTAGTACGATATCATTATTCCTAACACAGAGGTCCAATACGAACATAATCAACGAAATAGGCTTAGTGTAATCAAATATTTTCTTGCCTATAGTTTGAGCTACATCTTTTGTCGCATTATCATTAGAATAAATATTTTCCGTAAGTTCTAATGTTGAAACACTTTTTGTTCTATCTCCGTAATCTATAAAATATCCTTTATCTCCATCTTCAATAAAGGCTTTTTGATATGTTTTAGTATATATTCGTGAACCGTTACGAGTCCGTTTAAGAACAATAAAATCATTATCAAGCCCAAATTTGAATTTATCTTTACTCCATCTCCAACACCAATCTGCTCGATTATGATTCCCTTTTTGGCGGTCTATATAATCCTCTTCTGAACCACCAGGATAAAAAGTTTCACCATCCATGATTATTGGATAATCCAAACTGCTACTATACTGAAGACTATCATAATCCAATGTTTGATTAAGTTTGTAATATCCGCGTTGTTCAAAATGAGAATCTTTATATTTGAATCCAGCATCATTGTGCTCTAAAGGATATAGAAGCGGTGCTGCTCCTTTGCTGTAAATAAAAAGATAATCATGATTTTGAGCGATAACATCTGATGATTTGCCTCCTCTTTTTGTAATGCGAGGAAATGAACCTATTAAGTTTTCTTCTCCAAATACTTCGTCGCAAAGCAATTTCAAATTGCTCTGTTCATTATCGTCAATAGAGATAAAAATTACACCGTCTTTTGAAAGCAGGTCGCGAGCAAGCAACAGTCGAGGCAACATAAACATAAGCCAGGCAGAATGCGTGGCAGAGCCTCGGCGCGTCAAGTCAAGAACCCGGCTGGCTTGTTCCTCGGAAATGCTCAGTTTCGATGCCAGTTCTTCAACCGTAAAATTGAATGAATCCGTGTAAAAAAAATCATCGGACCCTGTATTATAAGGAGGATCAATATAGATACATTTTATGCTGCCGGCATAAGACTTCAACAAATGTTTCAATGCATCGAGGTTGTCGCCACTGATATAAATGTTTTTGCTGTCTTTGTTTTCGGGTAGATTGTTGTGCTCTGCATCCGGAACAATAACTGTCGTTGTATCCAACGATGCCAGCAGACGGGCATAGTTTTTCCCAAGAAACCGCAGTTCATATCCCTCCTCGGTTACATTTACCTTATCCTTGATATATTCCTTTAGTCTCTCAACATCAAATGCACCGTTACGGAAGCAAGCCGGGAAATGCTCTTTCAGAATCTCTATTTCCTTTGCTCCGACAGTTACATTATTGTTGGCATCTATTATATCTTTAATCATTGCAATTCGATTTTATTATTTAATAATTCATCAACAGTTACCTCCAGCAGCCTTGCAATCTTGACAAGAGTCTGCAAATCTGGCTGCGAACTGTTCGTGCACCATTTGGAAACAGTTGAAGGGTTTACTCCCAACTGTTCACATAGCCATTTATTAGTTCTTTTCTTTTCGGCTAAAACCACTTTTAGTCGATTAATATCAGTTTCCATACGGCTCAAATTTGTTATCTTAAGGCAAATATAGTGAAAAGTTTTCACTCATGCGATGCCTGTGATAGATTTTATTTCATTCAGATATTATTGTACTTCACACAATTGTTTGGGAGTATGTATTAGACGTATAGAGATTGTTTGTCCCGTCATTCCTCCCATCGCCTCAGACCGTCTCAGACGGTGTGGTTTGTTTGCACAAAATCCATTGATTGTAAACATCTGACCAAATATATATCATAGCTAACAATGTATATCACAAGAGTTAAGAATGCAAGGGTTGTATGGTATGTATACGTATTGTTCCGGTAGAATCACTAGTTTCCCGTCCAATAGTAAGAGGCTGGGTAAGATAGTTGTTCGTTAATTCTCCTATAATTCGCCATTCAGCTTATACTAATCTTTCTCAAATGCTTATATTAATAATCTCTCTATATTTTCTATTTGTCACTGTTTTTATTCGTACTTTTGTATGTATTGATAATCAATAGTTCGTTAAAAATCAGCCGAGCCTAAGCGGCTCTGGCAGTAAATAAAATGAGTTCCTTGAAAATTTTGTCAATTAATGTCGTGTCCGGTTTAATGCCGAACACGCAAATAAATCGTTCAAGCATATAGGCATTGTGTATCATCGACTTGCAAGATGAGATGGAATACGGTATTCCCATCCTTTTGCATGCGGCCTTTGCGATATTGATTGCCGTAAGCGATGCGTTGAAGTGGAACGCCAGCTTCCTGAAGTCGGTGGACTGGCAGTTCGTGATCCCCGCGTACTGCTTGCTGTCCCTGAAGCAGAACTCCAGCTGGAATCGTGTCCTGTAATATTCCAGGACATCAAGTGTCGATTGGTTTTGGTCTGTCGAGAAGTAGAGCTGCCATTTGTCAGTCCTGTCTTCATCGGGATACCACACCGCGAGGCTCACCATACGTTTCAGGGCCTTTGACCAGGCCTTCAGTCCATACAGCTTCCCTTTGTCGACTTCATGCTCCGTACATCTGGAGGTGTCAAGCCGCGAGAAGTCTATGGCCCCGTCATATTTTGGGGGACGTCCTCTCCTCCCGGTCGGTTTTTCCGCCGTGGGATAGAACAGCACTGCATCGTTCCTGAACCTGCTGATGATATGGAATCCGTTGTCACACATCGGCGTGATGAATGTGCTCTTTGAAAAGAACGCATCAGCCACGACAATGTTGGATATACGGTGTATTTGTTCTCGCCTGCTTACAAGATAACCGGCATACCAGTCAACCAAGCTCTTGTCTATGTTGTCCAGGGTTTTGGTGTCGGGACTTTGAACTGAGCCTAAAGTCATGCACTCACGGTTGTCTACATCTATGACTCCGATTCCCATGATTTCAAGTCCCCGTTTGTATTCTCCGAATGATTCGTTCACGAAATGGTTGCGGTACGTCTGTTCGGAGAACTTTCCGTACCGTCCCATCTGAAGGAAGTTTATGCGGCCGGGGATGGCCATGAACAATTTCATCGCATCCATGAAGACCTTTTCAAACGGTTTGCGTATATTTGCCACTGATTTGAGGGCCTCAAGGCACTCGGATTGGTATTGCATAAGGATTGATTCTCTAGTCATAATCAGAAGGGGTGAATTACTTCTAATTTACTAATAATCAATGAATTATGCAATACTTTTCTTATATATTTTCCGGCATTTTATCGCACTCCAAAACACTGAATTACTGCTGCTTGTAGATTCATCTGTTGACAATATTTCAATGAACTTTTATAGGGTTTGAGCAGGGTTTGTCATGCCCGATTGTTAAATTTTTAAATTTTCGGTTAAAATTTACCGAAGTATTGTATCCCCCAAACGGGCAATTTATTGAAAAAAAGAATTTATATTTGCATGATTTGAAATCCGGCGGAAGACAAGGAATCCAAAGGAATATAAAAAGGACACAAACAGAAACACAAAACAATACTTAAAAGATATAAATTATGAGTATTCAACAGGAAAAGATCAAAGAGCTCGTCGAGCGCAGGGCCAAGGCCCGCATGGGAGGCGGACAGAAAAGAATCGACGCCCAGCACCAGAAAGGGAAATTCACGGCCCGTGAAAGGATTGCAATGCTCCTTGACGAAGGCAGCTTTGAAGAGTACGACATGTTTGTACAGCACCGCTGCACCAATTTCGGAATGGAGAAGACCAAATTCGACGGAGACGGAGTGGTGACAGGACACGGCACCATCGACGGAAGGCCGGTCTATGTGTTCGCCCAGGATTTCACCGTATCGGGAGGCTCGCTTTCGGAGACCATGGCACAGAAAATCTGCAAAGTGATGGACATGGCCATGAAGAACGGCGCTCCGTGTATCGGACTCAATGATTCTGGCGGAGCCCGTATTCAGGAGGGGATCTGCGCCCTCGCAGGCTTCGGAGAAATTTTCCAGAGAAACATAATGTCATCCGGAGTCGTGCCGCAGATTTCAGGCATCTTCGGACCTTGCGCAGGCGGTGCGGTATACTCTCCTGCCCTCACCGACTTCAACATCATGGTGAAGAACACTTCATACATGTTCCTCACCGGGCCCGGAGTGGTGAAGACAGTGACCGGAGAAGTGGTGACCCAGGAAGAACTCGGAGGAGCAAGCGTGCATGCCACAAAGAGCGGAGTCGCGCACTTCGCGGCAGAGAATGAGGAAGACGGCATCCGCATCATCAAGGAACTGCTCAGCTACATTCCTCAGAACAATATGGAGGAGGCTCCTTTCGTGCCGACAAATGATCCGGCAGGAAGGGTCGACGACAGCCTCAACGACATCATTCCTGACAGCCCGAACAAGCCTTACGACATGTACCAGGTCATCGGCAGCATCGTCGACGACGGCAAATTCTTTGAAATCCACAAGAACTGGGCAAAGAACATCATCATAGGTTTCGCCCACATGAACGGCCGCTCGGTCGGCATCGTCGCCAACCAGCCGAAGATTCTTGCTGGTGTCCTTGACATCAACGCTTCACGCAAGGCTGCACGCTTCGTGCGCTTCTGCGATGCATTCAACATTCCTATCGTGACTCTCGTGGATGTCCCTGGCTTCCTCTGCGGAACACAGCAGGAGTACGGCGGCATCATCGTCCACGGCGCCAAGCTCCTCTACGCATACGGCGAGGCCACAGTGCCTAAGGTGACTGTCACCCTCAGGAAGTCCTACGGAGGCTCCCACATCGTCATGAGCTGCAAGCAGCTCCGCGGAGACATCAACTACGCATGGCCGTCAGCCAACATCGCCGTGATGGGCGCCGACGGAGCAGTTGAAATCCTTTACTCCAAGGACATAAAGGCCATCGAGGACCCTGCCGAGAAAGCACGCGTCGCCGAGCAGAAGAAGACTGAATACAATGACCTCTTCTGCAACCCTTATCAGGCTGCAAGCTACGGCTACATCGATGATGTCATAGAGCCGCGCAACACAAGATTCCGCGTAATCCGCGCCCTTGAGCAGCTCGCCGGAAAGAAGCAGACCAATCCTGCCAAAAAGCATGACAACCTGCCGCTGTAGGCAATTCAAAAATTGACGAGAAATGAATGAACTGACACCTGAAAAGGTTTTCGAACTCACCTCTGTCCTTGACAAGGGAATCGGAGGTGAAATATGTGCGGCGATAGCCATGGCTCTTGACCGCTGTACGGCAGACGAAGTCCATGACGAGGAAAGCTATGTGCTCACCATAAAGCAGCCGGCATCCTCCGCATGGACATCAAGGCTCGCAACCCTGCGCCAGCTTCCTGAAAGAAAATAAATCCCGTAACTGAATAAAAAACAAAGGAATGAAACAATATAACTTCAAAATCAACGGCAACGAATACAATGTGACCATCAATTCTGTTGAAGGCAATGTTGCCGATGTGACTGTCGTCGCCAACTACAAAGTGGAACTCGGCAACGGCACAGCCCCGATTTCCGTACAGCCGGCCCAGACGGCGGCACCTGCAGTGCAGAGCGCCCCAGCAGCCGCTCCGGCACAGGCATCTGCGCCTGCACCGGCTCCGGCACCGAATCCGGCGGCAGCTCCGGCAGCTCCGACAGCTCCGGCAACAGCTCCGGCAGCATCAGGAGCAGGAAAGCCTGTCACTTCACCGCTCCCTGGAGTAATCGTAGAGATTTCCGTTAAGGTCGGAGACTCAGTGAAGGCCGGGCAGCAGGTAGCAGTGCTCGAGGCCATGAAGATGGAAAATGCCATCGAGGCAGACCATGCGGGCACAGTCACGGCCGTCCATGTAAACAAGGGCGACTCAGTGCTTGAAGGCGTTCCGATTGTGACTATCGCATAACTGCGGCAGTCTCCATGAAAATTCTCATGAAAGGGTGGCTCAAAAGCAATTTTGGGTACACCCTTTTATACAATATAATTTATAGACCATTATCACCGGAGCCGGGATATGACAGGAATGAAATGGAAATATGTCTTCACCGCCTGCACTATGATTGCCACCGCTGCAGGTATACTCTCATGCCAAAGTGAGACTGAAAATTATAGCCCCGAAGTCAGCCGGATACTCGGTGAACTTGACAGGACGCTGGAAGAAAAGAATCTGTACGAAGAATTAAAAAATGACAGAATCCGGAAAATCAAGGACGGACACTCCGGCAGCGAATATGAAATCTATGACAGGCTTTACGACGAGTACTACCAGTACAATATAGACTCGGCGATCATGTATGCCAGAAAAAAGCAGGAGATCGCCATACTGGCAGGAAATGACAGCCTTCTGAACGATGCCAGACTTGACATTGCAGACAGATATGTACTGTCCGGAATGTTTGAAGAGGCAATGTCAATCATGAAGGGAATCAGTCCCGGGCGGCTTGACGAGATGCTCAGGCCGAGATATTACCATATATACAATTCCCTGTACAACGGGATGTGCGCGGCATCCGACGACCCTGTACTCCGGGAGAAATACAGAAAAGAGAGGGACAGATACAGGCAGATCCTGTACGAAAAACTCGGGGATGACGACATTTCCAAACTGTATGTCCTTTCTGAAATCATGATTGATGCAGGAAAGCCGGACAAAATCCTTGACAGCCTGTATGACAGATACAATTCCCTTGTAATTTCTCTGCATGAGAAAGCCATCCTGAGCTATATCATAGGCAACGCATGGCTGGAATGCGGCAACAGGGACAAAGCCATCTGTCATTATGCCGAAAGCGCAATAAACGACCTCAAGACCCCGGTAAACGAGTACAAGTCATTGCATGAACTCGCCGCCCTGCTGTATGAAAAAGGTGATGTAAGGCGTGCATACAGATATATCACAAGGTCCGTAAACGACGCCATGACAGCCAATGCAAGAATCAACATACAGTCAATCAACAAGTTGCTCCCAATCATATCTGATTCATACAATATCCAGATGAGGCGCAACCAGAAGCAGCTGAAAGAAATGCTCGGGGGGATAAGCATATTGGCGGTACTTCTTGCCGCAGCGATTGTCACCCTGATGAAATTCATGAAGAAGGTATCAGTAGCAGAACGGCTTACACGGGAGAAAAATGATGAGCTCCAGAAAGTGAACGGGAGACTGCACGAATACATCATTATGCTGCAGGAAGCGAACGAAATCAAGGAATCATATCTTGCCCGCTATCTTGACATGTGCTCTGACTATATCGAGGGGCTGGAAAGGTACAGGTCCCAGCTCAGGAAGGCCGCCAAGAACGGAGGCTTCGCAGAAATAATGGAAAATCTGAGAAACGGGGATTTCATAGAAAAGGAACTTCAGGAATTCTATGCCCAATTTGACACGACGTTCCTTGACCTGTTCCCGGATTTCATAAGCCAGATGAATACTCTGCTGCAGCCGGACAAAAGACTCGAGGACACATCCAGGGAGGGCAGTCTGTCGACAGAACTCCGTGTCATGGCACTTATCCGGCTCGGAGTGAAGGACTCTGTCAAAATAGCCCATTTCCTCAGGAGATCCTCCTCCACAATTTACAACTACAGGGTCAAACTCCGCAATGCAGCTCTTGACAGGGAAGGTTTTGAAAAGCAGATAATGCGCATAGGAAGGCTTGCAAAAGACTACTAAACCGCCGATGACATTCACACATAAAATATTGATATCTACAGTATTGAAGATTTCAATCCACTACTAATTCATTACTTTGGCTTTGACTGTTGATGTGTGTTGGCGAAATTTGAAATACCAATAATTACATTATTAACATTAAAGCTGATCCAATGAAACATTTACACAGATTGTTGTGTGCAATGTCCTGTCTGTTCACGCTATGCCAGACAGCATTTGCACAGGAAAGAACTGTCAGTGGAACAGTGACCGACAAGACCGGACTCCCGGTAATCGGAGCAGCTGTAATTGATGCCCAGAACCGCACATCAGGCACTTTGACGGATCTGGACGGAAATTTTTCTCTCAATGTGTCCTCAGGGACTTCTCTTGAAATCTCCTTCATGGGCTACAAGACAGTCACAGTTCCTGTCGGGGACAATGATTTTCTTTCTGTCACTCTTGAAGACGACACGGAATTTCTTGATGAGGTGGTAGTCGTCGGCTATGGCACAGTGCGCAAAAGGGACTTGACCGGAGCCGTATCTTCAGTAGGAAACCGCGACCTCAAGGATTCTCCTGTCACGAATGTAGGGCAGGCCCTGCAGGGAAAAGTATCCGGCGTATATATAGTGGATGCGGCCAAGCCGGGAGACAATGTGTCAATAAAAATCCGTGGATTGGGCACAATCAATGACAGTGATCCGCTTGTTGTCATCGACGGTGTACCGACAGACCTCGGACTGTCTTCACTGAACACCGCGGACATTGACAGAATTGACGTGCTGAAGGATGCTTCGGCTACAGCCATCTATGGCTCAAGGGGAGCAAACGGAGTGGTGATGGTAACCACCAAACGGGGCTCCACCGGAGAAGGAAAGGTCAATGTGTCCGCCAATTGGGCCATGCAGAATGTCGCGTATGTCCCTGAAATGCTCAACGCGGCAGAATATGCGGCATATTCCAATGACATGCTTTCCGCAGGAGGACTGGCCACCAATCCCCAGTGGAGCAACCCTGCCTCCCTTGGAGAAGGCACGGACTGGCTTGACGAAATGTTCCGGACCGGATTCATGCAGAACTACACCGTAAGCTACTCCGGCGGCAACGAAAAGGCACATTATTACGTATCAGGCGGATTCATGGACCAGCAGGGCACGGTCAAGACCATAGGATACCGGAGATTCACATTCCAGAACAACAACGATGCCCAGGTGCTGAAGTGGCTTAAGTTCACCAACAACATTACTTTTTCAACCGACACCAAGACAGGTGGCTCATATTCTGTCACAGATGCCATGAATGCTCTTCCGACCCAGCCTCTGAAAAATGCAGACGGAAGCTGGAGCGGGCCTGAAGGCAATGCATACTGGTATGGAGACATCCGGAATCCGATCGGGACTCTCTACACCAACGAGAACAAGACCAGCGGATATAATTTCCTGGCCAACATTTCGGCAGAAATCACTTTCACCAAATGGCTGAAATTCAAGAGCACATTCGGATATGACGCAAAGCTGTGGTTCAACGACAACATGACCTACGCCTATCCGTACAAGCCGACCCCTGTCGAAGAGACCACAAGATATCAGGATTCAAACAAGGCTTTCACATACCTGTGGGACAATTATCTCACATTTGACCACACATTCAAGGGGAAGCACTACCTCAACATTATGGCCGGTACATCAGCCCAATGGAACAGAAATTCCGCATTCAACGGCACAAAGGGAGGATTCCTGTTTGACGATGTGCATGAATTTGACAACGGCACATCCACCAAGGCTCTCGGAGGCTCTTCAAGCGACTGGGCAATGTTTTCATTTATGGCAAGGGCCAATTATTCATACGATGACCGGTATCTTCTTACCGTCACATTCCGCCGTGACGGGTCGTCAAGATTCGGCCCGCACCACAGATGGGGAAACTTCCCTTCCGCTTCTGCAGCATGGAGAATCTCACAGGAACCATGGTTCCCGGGAAGAAATGACGGCAATTTCGTCATAAATGACCTGAAACTCCGCGCGGGATACGGAGTGACCGGAAACGACAAGATCGGCTCCTACGCCTATATCCAGACATACAATACCGGAGCATACATTTTCGGAGACGATGTTGTGACCACATTGATGGCAAAGACCATGGCCAACCCGAGCATCCACTGGGAAGAGGTACAGCAGGCCAACATCGGCATAGACCTCAGTCTCTGGAATTCCAGGCTGACACTCTCACTCGACGGATATATAAAGAATACCACCGATATGCTCGTGAAGGCAGCCATCCCGATTACATCAGGATATGAAGACACCTCCACAACATATACAAATGCAGGCAAAGTCAGCAACAAAGGTTTTGAACTCACATTGAACACAGTCAATTTCGAGGGAGCCGGAGGAGGTTTCAGATGGGCGACTTCAATGACAGCGACTTTCAACCGCAACAAGATTGTCAGTCTCAACAGTGACACACCTCTCTACCAGAACGAAACCGGAGGCGCCTATATCACAATGCAACGCAACGGGCTGCCTATAAATGTGTTCTACGGATATGTGACAGACGGCATCTTCCAGACTCAGGCGGAAGTAAATTCCCATGCATTCCAGGAAGCGAGCACAGCCCCGGGCGACATAAGGTTCAAGGACCTGAACAACGACGGAGTCATAAATGAGAATGACCGTACCGTCATCGGAGACCCGAACCCTGACTGGCTGTTTTCAATGGTCAACACTTTCTCGTGGAAAGGATTTGACCTCTCTGTATATCTTCAGGGAGTCGCCGGAAACGACATTTTCAATGCCAACAGCATATCCAACGAGGGGATGTCGTCAGCCCATAACCAGACTGCCTCAGTCAAGTACCGTTGGGTAGGATACGGGACCAGCACCGTAATGCCGCGGGCAGTGTACGGAGACCCTAACCATAATGCCAGAATCTCCGACAGATTCGTTGAAGACGGTTCATACCTGCGGCTGAAAAACATAACGCTCAGCTACACATTCCCGGCAAAATGGACACAGAAAATCTCGGTGGACAATGCCAGAATATACCTTTCATGCGAGAATGTCGCCACTCTGACCAGATACTCCGGATTTGATCCGGAAGTCGGCATCAACGGAATAGACGGCAACCGCTACCCTATTTCCCGGACTTTCAGCCTTGGCGTCAATTTCAATTTCTAAATGGACCTGATTATGAAAAATATTAAAATATTATTTGTCGCCGCTGTCGCAGCAATGTCCGCTGCCTGTTCAGGCTTTCTCGACAGTTTTCCGCCTTATGCGGTAGATACCAATGTATCTGTTTCCGACTCCGTGGCAATAGCCCTCACCAACGGATGCTATGTCCCTCTCCAGTCATCCAATCTCTACAACCAGAGGATATGGTCCCTTGACATCATCGCCGGCAACTCCGAAGTTGGAGCCGGAGGAGGAGAAGACGGCATAGAGACCGTCCAGTGCGCCAACTTCGCGGCAGATGCATCCAACGCATTTGCTCTCTACATCTGGCGTTCACCATGGGTAGGCATCGGACAGTGCAACACGGTAATCCAGTCGCTTACCGGGGAGGGCAACCGGACATCCGAAGCCATACGCAGCCGCTGTCTCGGGGAAGCATATTTTCTCAGGGCACATTATTACTATATACTTGTGCGCCTTTTCGGCGGAGTGCCGCTGATTCTTGAACCGCACGAGGCCGATGACGACATCAATTCCGCAAGGGCATCGCTTGAAGACTGCTACATGCAGATAGAGAAAGACTGCATCCAGGCCATCGGCCTTCTGCCTGAAAAACGTTCATACAGCGGCTCTGACTACAACAGGGCAAGCAGGGAGGCTGCAATGTGCATGCTGGCTGACATATACCTGACATGGCATCCTGAGAGTCATTATGCAGATGTCGTCAACTTATGCGACAGGATTGCAGACCTCGGATACGACCTCTCGGACTGCGAATATGCCGACAATTTCGGGATGAGGGCGCAGAACAGTTCCGAAGCACTTTTCACAGTCGGATATTCAGGCGACACACAGTACGATTTCTGGAGCGGAGACAACCAGTCCTCATGGCTTTCCACTTTCATGGGACCGAGAAACTCCAACATGGTGGCCGGAGCCTACGGATGGAATCTTCCTACAGAAGAATTCATGAGCCAGTGGGAAGACGGAGACCTGCGGAAAGATGTTACGGTATTATATGAAGGATGCCCTGCATTTGACAATATATCCTATGACAAAGGCTGGTCAAACACAGGATACAATGTCCGCAAATTTCTTGTATCCAAGAGCGACTCTCCGGAATACAATACAAATTCAGCGGATTTTGTGGTCTACCGCTACGCTGATGTTCTGCTTAAGAAGGCGGAAGCCCTCAATGAACAGGGGCTGACCGAAGAGGCCTGCGGCCCGCTCAATATTGTAAGGACACGTGCAGGGCTGGACAACATCGAGACCCTGCTCCCGGCCGGGACGACACTGGATTCGCCGGAAGGACAGGAATGGATGAGAGACAGGATAATCCGTGAACGCCGCATGGAATTTGCCTTCGAAGGCCACAGATGGTTTGACCTTATAAGAATAAATGACGGAGAATATGCCCTTGACTTCCTTTCGGGACTTGGCAAAAACATAACCAGGAACCGGCTGCTCTTCCCTATCCCTCTGACAGAAATGGACTCCAATGACCTTATGGAGCAGAATCCGGGATATTGATGGCGGACAGGAGTCTGAAAACAGCAATATTATTCAGTCATAACCATTTAATTGATTGTAAAAATGAAAAAATATATGAAAACAAGGCTGGCAGTGGTGCTCGGGACATTGCTCGGAATGGCATCATGCGGGCTGGATGTAGAAGGGATGAAAGAGACAAACCCTGACGGCGGAACTCCGCTTGAACTGACGGTGTCCGCTTCTGACGGGACGATTGTCCTCAACGAAAGGCAGAGCGAAGAAACGGCTCTGGGACTGTCCTGGACGACAGGCAGCAATTATGGGACAGGCAATGCCATCGAATACATTCTTGACATAGATCTTGCCGACGGAGACTGGATCGGATGCTATACCGAAAATCTCGGGAGAAGAGTCTACAGCCGGGACATTACTGTCGAAGAGCTCAACACAATCCTCACAGACGAGCTTGAGACAGTGCCCGGAAGTGAGACAGGCTTCAAAGTAAGGGTAACCGCATCAGTCGTTGACTGTCCTGACCTTGTACAGACTTCAGAAGCAAAGTGCAGCGCAACGACATACAGACCGGTATCAATGAGCCTGTTCATGACAACAGGCGGAGCCGGAGCATGGAATGCTTCTGAAAATATAGAAATGACACGCTCAAGTGCCGGAATTTTCACGGCAGAAGCCATCTTTGATGCATGTGAGTTCATATTCAATACTACAGACGGGAATGCATGGCCTGCCTATGTCAGGGACAATACGTCAGACAACGGCGAGGGGACATTCAATGCCATATACAGCGAGACTGCCCCGGCAGGGACAGACTATATGTTCAGCATCCGGGAGAAATCATTCTACCGCATCACGGTAAATCTGTTTGACCTCACCGTATCAATTGAAGACATACTCTCAAAGACTCTGTATCTTATTGGTGATGCCACACCTGGCGGATGGTCACTTGACAATCTCTCCGAAATGGAAATGACAGGCAAGGGACAGTTTACCTGGACCGGTACTCTCTCAACAGCCGGAGAAGGCTTCAAGTTTGTGACGACCAGAAACTTCTGGCCCGGATATGTCAAGGCGACGGAAGACCCGGACGACTATTCTCTTGAATACTTTGCCTCTGACCCGGGGAGCACAAGCGGAGAAGACCTCAAATTCAAGGTTCCGGAAGTCGGAGAATATACTGTGAACGCAGACCTGATCAATATGACTGTCTCATACTCCAAGACAGGAGAAGCCGAATTCAACACCCTGTACATAATCGGAGACGCTACTCCGGGCGGATGGGACAATAACAAGGCCACTGAGATGGAGCCTGCAGGCAACGGCACCTACTCATGGACAGGAGAGCTCAATGCCGGATCATTCAGATTTATCGTCACGCCCGGAACATTCAACCCTGGCTACTGGAAGGCAAACGACAATCCTGACGACATGTCAATCGTATATTCGGAGACCGGTCTGAGCGGGGCTGACGACAGATCTTTCTCTATTTCCGAAGCCGGCAACTACACGATCACAGCAGATACCGAAGCGCTTGTAATATCAATCCGGAACAACGGAGGGAGCCCCGAGCCGCAGCCTGAAGCATTTGAGGCCATCTGGCTCATCGGTGATGCGTCTCCGGCATCCAACGGCTGGTCACTTGACGATGCCGAGACAAACGATGCCGTCAAAATGAAACCATCATCCGACAACCCGTACCTGTTCAGCTGGACAGGGTCATTGAAGAACGGTGAACTCAAATTCAGCTGCGACCTGCAGCGGGACTGGAACGGAATATGGTATATGCCTGAAACCAACGGCAAGACTTTCACAGAAACTTCCGGTGAAACAATCCTTCTGATTGACAAGAGCCTGCCTGAAAATTCAAGCATAGACAACAAATGGAAGGTAACGGCCGGCGATTATACCATTACCGTCAACCAGCTCACATCGACAATGACAGTAATAAGAAACTGACAAAGACCATAGATAATGAAACGAATGATATTCAACACTTTGGCAATAGCGACATTATTAAGCATATCG
The DNA here is from genome assembly GCA_944322565.1 of uncultured Bacteroidales bacterium. GTDB lineage: Bacteria > Bacteroidota > Bacteroidia > Bacteroidales > UBA932 > Cryptobacteroides. Next base: position 27,404 of record CALUPG010000001.1, read on the forward strand.
TCTTGCCAGAAAGAACTCGGCTATACGGGTTTCGTGGATCCGGACGCGGCTGCCGAGGCGCAGATCAGCCTCAGCACAGACAAGTCCTGCTATTTGCCGAGAGCGACCGTGACATTCACTGCCAATGAAATGCCTTCAGGAGCAATATATGTCAGATACATGCACCTTGGGAAAATGGTCGGCGAAGAACAGGCATTGTCAGGCACAGAATGGACATGGACAGCACCGGAGGATGACTTCAAGGGCTACATGGCAGAAGTGTACCAGCGCAGTGCCGAAGGGGAAAACATCCTTGCGACCATCGCCATAGATGTATCCTCCGACTGGAGCAGATTTCCACGATATGGATTTCTTGCCACCTTCAACGAGATGGGCGCAGATGCATGCAATACAGTGATTGCGAACCTCAATAGGCTGCACATCAACGGGGTGCAGTTCCAGGACTGGCATTGGAAGCATCACTGGCCGCTTGCCCAGGACAAGACGACCATGGCTCCTCTTGAGACTTATCTTGACATCGCCAACCGGAGCACTTCGCTTGAAACCATAAAAAACTACATTTCCTCCGCCCACTCCTTCGGGATGAAGGCCATATTCTATAATCTGTGTTTCGGCGCGCTTGACGATGCCGCAGAGGATGGAGTCAGGGAGGAATGGTACATCTTCAAAGACAGCTCCCACGGGACAAAGGATGTCCATGAACTTGGAGACATGTTCAAGAGTTCCATTTATCTTGTTGATCCCGGGAATGCAGAATGGCAGGAATATCTCGGAGAGAAAAATGACGCAGTCTATGAAAATCTGGCATTCGACGGATACCAGATAGACCAGCTCGGCGGCAGAGGCTCCGTCTACAATTACAACGGAGAAACAGTAGACCTGCCGGAAGGATACGCCTCCTTCATCAATGCCATGAAATCCAGACATCCGGACAAAGCATTGATAATGAATGCCGTCTCCAATTTCGGTTCCGAACGGATTCTCAGCACAGGCAATGTGGACTTCGCATACAATGAGATGTGGGAGAGCGAAAACCAGTTCACTGACCTGCGCAAGGCTATAGAAGACAACAAGACCTATGGAGGAGAAGACATGCAGACCGTATTTGCCGCATACATGAACTACAATAAGGCAGACAATACAGGGTCTTTCAATACGCCGGGAGTGCTCCTCACTGATGCCGTAATATTTGCCCTCGGAGGGTCGCATCTTGAAATGGGAGAGCACATGCTCTGCAAAGAATATTTTCCGAACAGTAATCTCGGGATGACTTCTGAACTCCGGAACAGCATCATATCGTATTATGACTTCCTTACCGCCTACCAGAACCTTCTGCGTGACGGAGGAGACTTCAATGATGTCGCCGTCTCATCAGCCGACGGAAAGATGAACATCAAGCCCTGGGAACCGGCGGTCGGGAATGTAGTCACTCTCTGCAAGAAAGCAGGAGACCTGCAGACAATACATCTCCTCAACTTCTCACAGGCGAACTCCACAAGCTGGAGGGATCTTGACGGCAGCATGCCTGAACCGGCTCTCATAACCGATGCCGTCCTGGACATCAGTACAGCAGAAGAAGTCGCTTCAGTATGGATGGCATCCCCGGACATTGACGGCGGAGCATGCAAAGTGCTTCCTTTCTCGCAGGAGGACGGGAAACTCAGAATCTCTGTTCCATCCCTCAAATACTGGGACATGATTGTAATTGAATATGAAAACTAAAGGATACATGAAAAGAATTCTTCAGATTATATTTTGCATTCTCAGCGTTTCCGCAGCATACGGAAGCATCGTGAACGCAGCGGCAGCAGAAACGGAATCACTCAAATCACCCGACGGCAGACTGCAGGCTGATTTCATCCTGGATGACGGCGTGCCATACTATACATTGACCCGCGACGGCTCACCTGTAATAGGGAAAAGTCGGTTCGGAATGAAACTCAGCGACAGCGGGCTGTACGACTGGTTTGAAATCTTCAATGTCGAAACCTCGTGCTTTGACGAAACATGGAAACCTGTATGGGGGGAAGAAGCTGAAATCCGAAACCATTACAATGAAATGGCCATAACCTTGAGACAGACTTCAAGTGACAGGAGGATGGTGTTGAGATTCAGACTGTTTGATGACGGCCTCGGCTTCAGATATGAATTCCCGGACCACGGCAACCTGATATATTTCGTCATCACCGATGAACTCACCGAATTTGCCATGACCGGAGACCATACCGCATGGTGGATTCCGGGAGACTATGACACACAGGAATACGACTATACGGAATCGAGGCTGTCGGAAATAAGAGGATTGCTGGGCGGTGCCATTTCAGACAACCTCTCGCAGACCATTTTCTCAGAGACTGGCGTACAGACGGCCCTGCAGCTCAAGACTGACGACGGCCTGTACATCAACCTGCATGAAGCAGCCCTTGTAAACTACCCTGCAATGCATCTTGAACTTGACGACAGCAAAATGGTCTTCAAAGCGCACCTGACTCCTGACCCCAACGGAGATCTGGCATATATGCAGACGCCGTGCGTCACTCCCTGGAGGACAATCATAGTCTCAGACGATGCACGGGACATCCTTGCCTCACGCATCACGCTGAACCTCAATGAGCCATGCAAAATCGACGACACCTCCTGGATTCACCCGTACAAATATGTCGGGGTATGGTGGGAAATGATTACAGGCAAGAGTTCATGGTCCTACACAAATGACCTGCGGAGTGTCCATATAGACACAGATGACCTGAGCAAAGTCCAGCCGAACGGCACCCACGGAGCCACCACTGATAATGTGAAGAAATACATTGACTTCGCTGCAGAACATGGATTTGACGGAGTGCTCGTCGAAGGATGGAATGTAGGTTGGGAAGACTGGTTCGGGAACATGAAAGAATATGTATTTGATTTCGTGACACCTTACCCGGACTTCGATGTTGACGGCATACAGAAATACGCTGCAGAAAAAGGAGTGAAAATGATTATGCACCACGAGACATCGGGCTCACCGCGCAATTATGAGAGGCATCTGGACACGGCGTACACATTCATGAAAGAGCATGGATACGATGCCGTGAAAAGCGGGTATGTGGGCAACATCATTCCCAAAGGGAACAATCACTACAACCAGTGGATGGTCAACCACTATCTCTATGCCGTCGAGAAGGCCGCAGACTACCGTATTATGGTCAATGCCCATGAGGCAGTCCGCCCTACAGGACTTTGCCGCACATGGCCGAATCTGATTTCAAATGAATCCGCCAGAGGAACAGAATATCAGGGCACCAACGGCTCCAAGACATTTCATGTCACTGTGCTGCCTTTCACCAGGCTTATCGGAGGCCCGATGGACTATACTCCCGGCATTTTTGAAATGGACATTTCCAAAGTCAATCCGAATAACCACACCCACGCCAACTTCACTTTGGCCAATCAGCTCGGAATCTATGTCGTAATGTCATCTCCTCTCCAGATGGCGGCCGACCTGCCTGAAAACTACGAAAAATTCATGGATGCATTCCAGTTTATCAAAGATGTCGCCCTTGACTGGGAAAAAAGCATATATCTGGAAGCCGAGCCGGGCGAATATGTGACCGTAGCCCGTAAGGCAAAGGGTACCGGACAATGGTTCGTGGGAAATGTGACAGGAAAGAAACCATACACTTCCAGAATCAGATTCGACTTCCTTGATCCGGGAAAAGAATATGTAGCCACCATATATTCGGACACTCCCCAGACAGACTACCGGACTAATCCGCAGTCATACTCGATACGCCAGGTGCGCTGCACTTCTGAAAGCACCCTGATCCAGGATACGGCCGAAGCCGGCGGCTATGCCATCTCATTCAGAGAGGCCGGGCCTCAGGACAGGAAACTCAAGCGGCTGAAGTAAGCAGCGTCTTCAGAAACTTTGCGTTCCGACAGTTGAGCCGAGTGCAATGCAAACAAGTTTGCATTGCGCTCGGCTTCTTCCTATATTTGACTCCGTCATTTATACTGTTGCGCCTCGGTAATGAAAATTGAACAAGTTCATTTTCATTACTCTCGGCTTCTGCGTATATTTGCCCTGCTAAAACGGACTTGAGAGATGAGAGATTTTCTTGCCGACGGCAGAATAATGATTCTGGACGGGGCGACGGGCACAATGATACAGAAATGCGGGCTGACGGAGGAGGATTTCCGGGCAGGGATTCCGGATGCGCTGCGGGAAAAGGAACTTAAAGGCAACAACGAATGTCTCAACCTGTCGCGGCCTGACATCATCAGGAAAATCCATAATAAATATATTGCGGCCGGGGCGGACATAATAGAGGCAAATACATTCAGTGCCAACAGGATATCCCAGGAAGAATACGGATGCGGTGCACTTGCGTCCAGAATGGCATTCGAGGGGGCAAGGATTGCCAGAGAGGCTGCGGATGCCGCAATGGATACTTTCCGCAAGACCGGAGAAGCGGAAGGAAGCGCCAGAAAAATTTTCGTTGCCGGAAGCATAGGGCCGACATCAAAGTCGCTTTCCATGTCTCCCGACATGAATGACCCTGCCTTCAGGGCTGTGGCATTCGATGAAATGGCCGATGCCTACGGGGAGCAGATCAGGGGACTGATTCTGGGAGGCGCCGACATGCTGCTGATAGAAACATGCTTTGATGCGCTCAATGCCAAGGCCGCCATATATGCGCTGGAGAAACTGCTTGACAGCCCGGACTTTACAGGTGACCCTGCAGTCAGGACAAGGTTGGATGCGGACGGATATTTCCCAGTGATTGTGTCCGTGTCCGTCAGCGACAGAAGCGGAAGGACTCTGACGGGACAGACTCTTGAGGCATTCTACACTGCCGTAAGCCATTACCCTCTGACAGCATTCGGGCTCAACTGCTCGCTCGGTGCAGGAGAGATGCATCATCTGCTCAGGGAAACGGCAGCCTTTGCCAAATGCCCTGTCATCTGCTATCCGAATGCAGGCCTTCCTGACGGGATGGGGGGATATGCCCAGACTCCGGAGGAAATGGCCGTAGAAATGGGACAGATGGCTGCCGAAGGGCTGCTGAATATCGCAGGAGGATGCTGCGGCACCACACCTGAGTACATCAGGGCAATAGAGGCAGCCGTGAGGAAATTCCCGGCAAGGAAAATTCCGGGCGACGACAAAGACACACGGGGCATGGACAACCCCGACGGCAGGCAATGCACTACCCTTACAGTAAGCGGACTCGAAGCGGTATGCATAGACCGCAGGACAAGAAACTTCACCAATGTCGGGGAGAGGACCAATGTCGCAGGCTCAAGGAAATTCGCCAGACTGATAGCCTCAGGCAATTTGACGGAGGCGCTGGGAATTGCTGCAGGGCAGGTGGACAGCGGGGCGGACATAATTGACATCAACATGGACGACGCCATGCTTGACAGCGAGGCGGAAATGACAAGATTCGTCCGCAGCATTTCAAGTGAGCCGGCTGCCGCAAAGGCCGCCCTCATGATAGACTCTTCCGACTGGAAGACAATCCTTTCCGGACTCAAGAACGCCCAGGGAAAGTCAATCGTCAATTCCATCAGCCTGAAGGAAGGCGAAGATGCATTCATCGGCAAGGCCAGGGAAATCCACAGGCTCGGGGCCGCCATGGTGGTCATGGCTTTCGACGAACAGGGACAGGCCACGGACTTCAGCAGGAAAACGGAAATCTGCGCAAGGGCATACAGGCTTCTGACAGAAAAGGCAGAAATCGCCCCGCACGACATTATCTTCGATGTGAATGTGCTGGCCATAGGTACAGGGATTGAGGAGCACGCCGACTATGCCGCCGACTTCATCAGGGCAGTGAAATGGATAAAGGAGAACCTCCCGGGCGCACTGACTTCTGGAGGCATATCCAATCTTTCATTTGCTTTCCGCGGCAACAACACGGTCCGCGAGGCGATGCACTCGGCCTTCCTTTACCATGCAATCCGGGCAGGACTTGACATGGCCATAGTCAATCCGGGAATGCTCCAGGTTTATGACAACATCGAACCGGGACTTCTGAAATGCGTGGAAGATGTCATCTTCAACACGGACAGCGGAGCAACCGAAAGGCTGATTGAAAAGGCGGCAGCCATAGCAGCCTCCGAAGCCGCTGAAAAGGCTGAGAAAGAGAAAACCGGAAGTGATGACCGGATGAAAGGAAAATCCCCACATAACAGCCAAAACGGACAAAGCCCGGCGGACGGGTCCGAAGATCCCGGGAAACGGCTTGCCGAAGCCCTCGTCGCAGGAAAGTCAGACACTCTTCACCAAGACCTTGAAGAATGCCTGAAAATCTGCGGTTCAGCCACAGACATCATTGAGGGCCCGCTTATGGACGGAATGAAAAAAGTCGGAGAGCTCTTCGGGGACGGCAAGATGTTCCTGCCTCAGGTCGTCAAGTCGGCAAAGGTCATGAAGGACGCAGTGGACTACCTGCAGCCGTACATGGGAAAAGATGCCGATGCCAATGCCGCAGACAATGTCAATGCCGCAGACAATGCCGATGCCGCAGACAACGGAAAGGCAGACACCGGCATGAGCGTGACGAAAACTTCCGGACCGAAGATTGTCATAGCCACTGTACGCGGAGATGTACACGACATCGGCAAGAACATAACCGCCACAGTGCTCAGATGCAACGGATTCAAGGTCATTGACCTCGGAGTCATGGTGGACAGGGACACGATATTGGACACAGCCCTCAGGGAGCATGCCGACATCATTGCCGCAAGCGGGCTTATCACTCCGTCCCTCTATCAGATGGAAGAGCTCTGCCGGGAAATGACGGCACGCGGAATGGATATCCCGCTCTTCATCGGGGGAGCTACGACATCTGCCCTTCACACAGCGGTAAAGCTTGCGCCGCTATATGAGCATGTTTTCTATGGCGCAGACGCCTCGGCAAGCGCGGTAATGGCAAAAAGATGCATGGCGGACAGGAAGAAATTTGAACGAGAAGAACACAAGGCACAGGAAAAGATGCGCACGATATACCGCAGAGGGAAATCAGGAGCCGGGCAGCCTGATGCTGAAAAACAGCCGGCAACCGGAATTGACGGGCAGCCTGCACCGAAAACCGTCTTTCCTCCCGAAAGCTATCTTCGTGACACCATCCGGGAAGAAACCCATGCAGACAGCATCAGAACCGAAGACATTCCTGTCGGAGAAATAAGCATCAGGGAAGTATTGCCCTGGTTCGACTGGAAAATGTTCTATGCCATCTGGGGCATAAAATACGGAAAGATGAGCCCTGACGCCCCGGAGATGGCAGGCCTGAGACAGGAAGCCGAAGCTGTCCTGCGGGAAATGACAGAAAGCGGCACATGCAGGATAGCCGCAGGTGTAAAATGGTACGGCGCATATTCCCGGAACGACGACATCATACTCGCCGGGAAAGACTCAGGCAACATCAGTGCACCCTCCGGCAACATCAGTGCAGACTCAGGCAATATCAGTGCAGACTCAGGCAATATCAGTGCAGCCTCAGGAAAGACAATACTGCCTATGCTCCGGCAGGAAGAACCCTCGCCGCTGCCTGACGGCAGAAAGGCATGCCTGTCGCTGTGCGACTTCGTTCCTCCGGAAGAATACGGCTTCACCTCCCCCTCCGGAGCATTTGCCGTCAGCGTGACCTCCGGACATACGGAAGGGTCGGACTACGGCAGCATGCTCAGGCGCTCAGTGATGAACACCCTCGCTGAAGCCGCTTCTTCATGGATTGATTACAGAATCGGCGGAGACTCCGGACACTGGAAAATCATAAAGCCTGCCGCCGGATATGCAAGCTGCCCTGACCATACACTCAAGCGCGACATATTGCATCTGCTGCCTGACTCGGAGAAACTCGGAATCACACTCACGGAAAGCTGCGGGATGATACCGGAAGCTTCTGTCTGCGGAATGATATTCATCCACCGGAACGCCATGTATCCTGACATCCGGATTATAGACAGGAAACAGTATGAGGACTATGCCGCACGCAGAGGAATGACGGATGAGGAAGCCAGACGGTTTCTCGGACATCTTCTCCGGCCGGCTGCGCCATCAATAGCCCCATGTCCCTGAACCGACAAACAATTCTGAATATTTTTTGCATACAGACAATTTATTTTCATAACTTGCGTCAGTAATTCTTACAAATATGGTGCGTATGAAAAAATTTGCGGTCACTGCACTCCTGTTCCTCTTGACTTTTACAGCCGCTTCCGCGACAACGAAAGAAGAGAGCTCCGCCCAGTCCGGCAGCAGGACAGGATACAGGGGAAGCATTTCGGCTCACGCGATGTTCAATGTATGGCTCGGAGCCGAGACATCCCACGGATATATATTCAACCGGCGGCATTATGTCGGAGGAGGAATCGGGGCTTCAGTTGCCCCTGTAGAAAACATCTATGTCCTCGGGCATATATTCGCAGAGTACCGTTATTTCATACTGACGCAGGACAGCAGCCCGACTTTGGGGGCGAAAGCCGGCCTATGCACGGATCTCCGCAATGATCCCTCAGGTCCTCCTATTTCCAGGGCTGCGGAAATTGAAATCAACATCGGCTGGGACTGGACTTTCAAGAACGGGAGCGGAGTATTTCTGCAGCTTGCCGCCCCATTCTTCTTCGCAGACTTTTTCCAGTTCATTCCGAAACTGTCGTTCGGAGTTGAATTTTAAAAGACATCATGAAAATCAGTGATATCCTAAGCAGAGGAGGCCGGCCTTTCCCGTCTCTCGAAATAGTTCCTCCCCTCAGGGGGATGACCAAGGACGAACTCCTGGACTCGATAAGGCCTCTTATGGAGTTCTGTCCGAAATATATCAATGTCACCTGCCACAGGGACGAATATGAATACAGGGAAAAGCCGGACGGCTCATTCTCAAGGCATCTGGTAAGAAAGCGCGTGAGTGAGGTGGCGGTCTGCGGGGCCATCATGTCTGAATTTGACATAGAGACCGTACCGCACATCATCTGCGGAGGAGCGGCTGCCGAGGAAATCGAGAGCGAACTGCATGACCTGCGGTTCATGGGCATCTCCAATGTGATGGCCCTGCGGGGTGATTCCATTGCCGGCGAGAAGAGATTCACGCCTGTACCCGGAGGCTACAGATATGCCGGAGAACTTGTGTCGGCCATAAGAAAATTCGAGAAAGAAAACGGAGGCACACCCGAGAAAAGATTTTTCTCCATAGGCGTAGGCGGCTACCCTGAAAAACACTTCGAAGCCCCTAACCTTGAGACGGACATACTCAACCTCAAGAAAAAGGCCGATGCCGGGGCGGACTATGTCATCACGCAGATGTTCTTCGACAACAGCGTCTTCTATGACTTCAGGGACAGATGCCGGAAGGCGGGCATCACCATACCGATAATCCCGGGGCTGAAGCCCCTGTCAACAGTCAGACAGCTCACACTTCTCCCGGAATCATTTTCTCTTGACATACCCGTGGAGCTCACTGAAGCGATGACGGCCGCCGGAGACGACAAGGAGGCGGCATACAGGACAGGCACGGAATGGTGCATAATGCAATGCCGGGACCTGCTTGCCAACGGAGTACCCGCCGTGCATTTCTATACAATGGGCAAGTCAAGGAACATAACTGAGATTCTGAGGGAATGTTTCTGATATTCATATTCCAGGATTTCCGAGACATTGCCTTGCGATTGACATTTATTTGCAATTTGTCAAATATTCCAAAATTCTGTTTGCATTTTCAACAATAAACCGTAAATTTGAAAGATGCGAATTTCACAGGAAATAATTAATGGACACAAGATATGCAGAACAAATTGCAAGAACTGACAGACAAACTCTATAATGAGGGCCTGTCCAAAGGGAAACAGGAAGGCGAAGCCGTTCTGGCCAACGCCAGAGTCCAGGCGGCTGAAATCGTTGAAAATGCGAAGAAGGAAGCTGCAGGAATTGTAGCCGCCGCACGAAAAGAGGCTGAAAATATCCGGTCAAAGGCCGACGGTGACCTCAGGATTGCCGCAGGCCAGAGCATAGAGGCGACAAGGCAGGCAATTGAAAATCTCGTTGTATGCAACCTTACGGAAAAGGAAGTTTCTTCTGCCCTCACTTCCGCCGCTTTCGTAAAGGAACTGCTGACTGCTGTTGTCAAGGCATACAGCGCCTCCTCTGAAGCGGAAGAACTTGACGCCGTCCTCCCCGAGGCTCTGAAGAAAGAGACAGAGCCTTTCATCAGAAAAGAACTTGCATCAATGCTGAAAGGAGGGCTCAATGTGACTTACTCGAAGAAGATTTCCGGAGGATTCACCATCAGTCCGAAAGGCAGCGGCTATTTCATCAGTTTCACAGACGAAACTTTCAATTCTCTGATTTCTGAATATCTCAGGCCCGCCACAAAGAAGATTCTGTTTGAGAAATGACCTGCATAAAGACAGCCGGAAATGAACAATTATGAATATATAATTGCAGGTCTGCCGTCTCTGTCCAGGGACTGGAAATTCAATGAAGGTGACTTCAATTCATTTCTTGAAGAGATAAAGGCCGGATGTTCCGCAGGAGACAGGGAACTCGTCGGATGGCTGGAAAAGGGATTCGACGACGAGAGTCTCACCGCAGAGTTCTACCGGGACGCCATGTCATGCAGGAACAGGTTCATACGGGAGTATTTCACCTTTGACCTCAATGTCCGCAATGCCAAGACACGCTGGCTCAACGAAGCCCTCGGACGGCCTGCGGAGAAGGATGTGATTTCTGTCGGCACCGGTGATGACGGCGGGACAGAATTCAGGGGAATCTGGGGTGACCTCGTGATTCCGGGGGAATTTGAGCAAGCACAGAAGCTGGACTCAATTCTCCGCGGCAGCGACATCCTCGCAAGGGAGAGAGGGCTCGACGACCTGATGTGGGAGAAAATCGACAGCCTGACCACATTCGATTATTTTGACATCAATGTCATTCTCGGATTCCTTTGCAAGCTGCACATTGTCTCGAGATGGGCAAGACTCGACGAGCAGACGGGACGCGAGATGTTCAGGAAGCTCGTGGACGAAGTGCGCGGCACCTTCAGGGGATTCGGGGCCGGCAATGAAACAGAAAACAATAACAATAAAAATATCAGAATATGAAAAGTACAGGAAAGGTAACGGGTATCGTTTCCAACCTTGTCTCGGTGGAGACCGACGGGCCTGTATCCCAGAATGAGCTCTGCTATGTCACCAGCGGCGACACAAGACTGATGGCCGAGGTCATAAAGGTTACAGGGAAGACAGCCTCCATACAGGTGTTCGAGAGTACCCGCGGACTCAAGAACGGCAATCCGGTGGAGTTCGAGGGCAAGATGCTCGAAGCCACCCTCGGCCCGGGACTGCTGTCCAGCTGCTACGACGGACTGCAGAACGACCTTACGACAATGACAGGCGTTTTCCTCAAGAAAGGGGAATACACTTCACCCCTGGACCACAGCAGGCTGTGGGATTTCACCCCTATCGCAAAGCCTGGAGACAAAGTCATCGCAGCAGACTGGCTCGGGGAAGTGAAGGAAGGATGGCTGCCGCACAAGATAATGGTGCCGTTTGCCTTTGAAGGCGAATATACAGTCAAGTCAGTGGCACCTGCCGGCCAGTACAACATCGATAATGTCATCGCCGTCCTCACTGACGGGAAAGGCGAGGATGTGAATGTGACGATGACACAGAAATGGCCTGTGAAAGTAGCCATAAAAGGATACCGCGAAAAGCCGAGGCCAAGCAGGATAATGGAGACCGGAGTCAGGGTCATCGACACGCTCGACCCTATCGCAGAAGGCGGCACGGGCTTCATTCCCGGACCTTTCGGATGCGGAAAGACCGTACTCCAGCATGCGATTGCCAAGCAGGGCGATGCCCAGGTCATCGTGATGGCTGCCTGCGGGGAGCGTGCCAACGAGGTTGTGGAAATCTTCACCGAATTCCCTGAACTCATCGACCCTCATACCGGACGCCATCTCATGGAGAGGACTACCATCATCTGCAACACATCCAACATGCCTGTCGCAGCCCGCGAAGCCTCCGTGTACACCGCAATGACCATCTGCGAATACTACAGGGCCATGGGACTGAAGGTGCTCCTGCTCGCCGACTCCACATCCCGCTGGGCACAGGCCCTCAGGGAAATGAGTAACCGTATGGAAGAGCTTCCGGGTGCAGATGCATTCCCTGTGGACCTCTCGGCCATCATATCAAGCTTCTACGCCCGCGCCGGAATGGTGGTGCTCAACAACGGCCAGACGGGCTCCGTCACATTCATCGGCACAGTTTCTCCGGCAGGAGGTAACCTCAAGGAGCCTGTGACAGAATCCACAAAGAAAGCAGCAAGATGTTTCTACGCCCTTGAGCAGAACCGCGCGGACAAGAAAAGATACCCTGCAGTCAACCCGATTGACTCATACTCCAAGTATCTTGAATACCCGGAAATCCAGAAATACCTTTCCGATACTGTCGAACCGCATTGGGTGGAGATGGTGGAAAAGGCCAAGAACATTATCAGAAGGGGCAAGGAAGCCAACGAGCAGATCAACATCCTCGGAGACGACGGAGTCCCTATGTCGTACCACGAGCTTTTCTGGAAATCCGAACTCATCGACTTCATCATCCTGCAGCAGGATGCATTCGACCCGGTGGACAGTCTGACACCTATGGACAGGCAGAAATACATGCTTGACCTTGTCCTTGGCATCTGTGACAAGGAATTCACCTTCGAGGACTATGAGAAATGCCGCGATGCATTCAAGGAGCTCATCAATGTGCTCAAGCAGATGAACTACTCCGAATTCAAGAGCGAGAATTTCAACAAGTACCGGACCGAACTGGACGTCATGCTGGAGACTCTCGTACCTGAAATCGAGGCGGCATGACAAGGCCGGAGCGGCATGACAAGGCCGGAGCAATGAAGTAAGACGCAGACTAAAGAGAATAATTATGAACAACAAGGCATTCCAGAAAATATACACACAATTGGAAGGCATCACAAAGGCCACAGTCTCACTGAAGGCCAAGGGCGTCTCCAATGATGAGCTCGCCACCGTTGACGGCAGACTCGCGCAGGTGGTCAAGACAAAGGGAGACATGGTCACCCTCCAGATTTTCGGCGGGACAGAAGCCATACCTACAGATGCGGAAGTCGTCTTCCTCGGCAAAGCACCGACTCTGAAAGTCAGCGACCAGCTTTCGGGAAGATTCTTCAACGCCTACGGGGACCCCATCGACGGAGGTCCTGCAATTGACGGGGAAGAGAGAGAAATCGGAGGCCCGTCCGTCAACCCGTACAAAAGAAGGCAGCCGTCCCAGCTCATTCCGACAGGCATCGCCGGCATCGATCTCAACAACACAATCGTGTCAGGACAGAAGATACCGTTCTTTGCGGACCCTGACCAGCCATACAACAATGTGATGGCACAGGTTGCACTGAGAGCTGATGTAGACAAGATTATCCTCGGCGGCATGGGACTGTCCAACGACGACTACCTGTATTTCAGACATGAGTTCGAGAACGCAGGAGCCCTTGACAAAATCATCAGCTTCGTCAACACCACGGAAGAGCCGCCTGTGGAGAGGCTCCTCATCCCGGACATGGCTCTGACCGCAGCGGAGTATTTCGCCGTAGACAAAAACGAGAAAGTGCTTGTACTGCTCACCGACATGACCCTTTATGCGGATGCACTGAGCATCGTCAGCAACCGTATGGACCAGATTCCGTCCAAGGACTCAATGCCCGGCTCGCTGTATTCCGACCTCGCGAAAATATACGAAAAGGCCGTGCAGCTGCCTGACGGGGGCTCAATCACCATCATTGCAGTGACTACCCTCAATGACGGAGACATCACCCATGCCATACCGGACAACACAGGATACATCACCGAAGGCCAGCTTTACCTCCGTGCAGACCCTGATTCGGGAAAAATCATCATCGACCCGTTCCGTTCGCTCTCGCGACTCAAGCAGCTGGTCATCGGCAAACAGACACGCGAGGACCACAATCAGGTCATGAACACCGGAGTACGCCTCTATGCCGATGCACAGAACGCCAAGACAAAGCTGGAAAACGGATTTGACCTCAGCGACTACGACCTGCGCTGCCTTGACTTCGCAAAGGAATATGCCACCAGACTCCTTGCCATCGATGTCAACATCACAATTGACGAAATGCTTGACACTGCATGGGAGCTCTTCGGCAAATACTTCACCAAGGCCGAGACCGGCATCAAGCAGTCCCTCATCGAAAAATACTGGCGCAGCTGACCAGTACCGCAGTTACCTTACGGTAATGAGGATACGGGGGATGAAGCATGACGCAGTCATCATCCGAAAGAAGCAAAAAGATAAATTATGGCGATAAAGTTCCAATATAACAAAACATCCCTGAACAACCTTGGCAAGCAGCTCAAGATGCGTCAGAATGCCCTTCCTACCCTCAAGAACAAGGAATCGGCGCTGAGGCTTGAGGTGCGCAAGGCCAGGTCGTATTCAGACAAGCTTATCCGGGAACTTGATGCCTCTCTGAAAAGATACGACTATCTGGCCTCACTCTGGAACGAATTTGAGCCGAATCTGATATCCATAACGGATGTGGATCTTGAGACTGTGAAAGTGGCCGGAGTACGGACGCCTCAGCTCAAGGGCATAAGATATGAGATACATGAGTTCAACGCCTTCTCAAAGCCGGCATGGTATGCTGACGGAGTGGCGATTCTCAAGGAACTCTCAAGACTGGGGATAGAGTCGGAAGTCTATATGGAAAAGAGCAGGATACTGGACTTTCAGAGAAAGAAGACCACTCAGAAGGTCAATCTCTATGAAAAGGTCCAGATACCTGGCTATCAGGAGGCTATCAGGAAAATAAAGAGATACATGGAGGATGAGGAGAACCTGACAAAGGCCGCATCCAAGATTGTAAAGAACAGGCATCAGACGGAAGAAGAGGAGGAAACGAGCAATGGTAATTGAGATGACCAAATATTCCTTCATTCTCCTTGAAGAGGAGACTGAAGGCTTTCTGAAGCATCTTCAGGGACTCGGTGTTGTGGACATCACAAGGTCCGCAAAGCCGATAGACCCGAAGTCTTCCGCCATGCTGGAGGAGGCCGCAGCCAAGAGACGCGCGGTGTCCATACTGAAGAGGGCCGACTGGAAGGATGACCCGGACAAAGCCGAAGTCGAAGCAGCTGCCGCGGAAATCAGACCGGAGGGAGACTATGCTTCTGCGGCAATCGGGGCATCAGCCAGAATCGCCGAGCTCAATGAAAAGCTCTCTGCCACGGAAAGGACCAGGAAAGCAAGGCTGCCGTGGGGAGACTTTGACATGAAGGCAGTGAAAGGGCTTGAAAGCCAAGGGCTGAAAGTCCGCTTCTATATGGTATCCAAGAAAGCCTTCCAGGAAGGCTGGGCTGACATCTGCCCCCTGCAGGTGATTTCCGACAACGGCAGCAGCGTATGGTTTGTCACTGTCGGAGACATCAGCGGCTACAGTTTCCCTGTCAGCGAATGCCAGGCCCCGGAAGGCTCAGCCAAAGATGCGGAAGCGGAAGCCTGTGGCATCAGAAAAGAAATCATCGGGCAGAAAGCTATGCTCCAGAGCCTGAAAGCCCATATCCCCGACATTCAGGAGGAATACGACAGACTGCTGACAGAACTTGACTTCTATCTTGCCGACGCATCCGGAGAGTCAGCCGCAGAGAACAGGCTGAATGTCATGGAGGGTTTTGCACCGGCCGGGCTTGACGGAGAGCTCAAGGCCGAATTCGACAAGATGGGCATATTCTATATCGCAGAAAAGGCCACGGAAGAGGACAATCCGCCTATCAAGCTGAAAAACAACCGTTTTGCAAGGATGTTTGAAGTCCTGACAGGAATGTACGGAATGCCGGCATACAATGAATTCGACCTTACGGCCGTACTCGGGCCGTTCTTCCTGCTGTTCTTCGCCCTGTGTCTCGGCGACGCCGGCTACGGACTGCTGCTGGTGCTCATCGGAATAATTCTGAAAAAGAAAGTCAAGGGCATGGCATCACTTGCTCCGCTAGTGGTGACTCTCGGAATAGGGACATTCTTCATCGGAACGCTGCTGAATACATTCTTCGGATTCAGTCTCATAGACCAGGAGTTCCTTCCGGAATGGCTGAAAGCCTGCATCCGGCCGCTTCAGGGAGAAGTCGCCGGCTTCCCGGCAACAATGGTGCTTGCAATCGGCGTAGGTATCTTCAACATCTGCGTTGCAATGGTCATCAAGGCCCTGTGCTACACGCACAGGTTCGGGCTGAAGAACACGCTCGGCACATGGGGATGGACCCTTCTTATTGTGGGCGGGGTGATTCTCTCCGGCATAGCCATGACCGGGCTCCTGCAGTCTGAAGTCGTGAAATGGATTTTCATCGCCCTGGCGATTGTATCGGGACTCGGGATATTCATTTTCAACACACCGGGAAGAAATCCTTTCATCAACATCGGTTCAGGACTCTGGGACACTTACAATATGGTGACAGGCCTCATGGGTGATACCCTGAGCTTCATCCGACTGTATGCCCTCGGCCTTGCCGGAGGAATGCTCGGGTCGACATTCAACACTCTCGGCGGAATGCTCATGGACAGCTGCCCGATTCCAGGGCTCAACTGGCTGCTTTTCGCCCTGATATTTGTAATAGGCCATGCCCTCAATCTTGCGCTGTCCTGCCTCGGTGCCTTCGTGCACCCGCTGCGACTCACATTCGTGGAGTTCTTCAAGAACAGCGGCTATGAAGGAAGCGGCAAGCCGTACAATCCGCTCTCGGTAAAAAAAGAAGAAATATAGAATCCCGGAAAAGGGGAACAAGACAAGTAAAATACAATAAAACAATTATTTAATATCAAATCATTATGAACGAAATTCTCGGATATCTCGGATGGGGCCTCATGCTGGGCCTCGCCTTGGTAGGAAGTAGTATCGGTACTACAATCACAGGAAATGCTGCCGAAGGTGCATTGAAAAAGAATCCGGAGAAAGCGACGAGCTATATGATCCTTTCGGCCATGCCTGCCACACAGGGTCTCTACGGCTTCGTTGCATTCCTCATGTGGAAGATTCTCGGGATGGACTTCGTCGCACAGGGACCGCTCCTCTTCGGAGTAGGACTCGCCGTAGGCCTCGCCTGCCTTATCTCTGCAATACGCCAGGGACAGGTCTGCGCCAATGGTATCGTAGGGCTTTCACAGGGGCACAATGTCATGACCCAGACCATGATCTACGCCGCTTTCCCTGAGCTTTACGCTATCCTCGGACTCATCGCAGCTATCCTCTGCGGCATTCTGTAGCCCGGGACTTCAGAAATCCAACAGGGGTGGCCCGAAAGATGTAATTCTTTTCGGGCCACCCCCTCTTTTATATGGACATCTATCGAGAACTCATCCCTGCCTCTTCGCGGGGGAAGAGAGAATCCGGGATTATCTGGACACAGTCACCCTGAGAGGATGAGCCTGCGCATAGGCGAAGTCCTTGACGGCCTTTGCCCATGATTCAGGAGACTCAATGCCGCCCTGACTCCATCCTGAACCTGTCCATACATCGAATCTCTTGCCCGGCTGGACTCGGGTCTTCAATACGGCATGCCCGTCCATTGTGGCAGCACACTCAACAGGCTCTGCGACATCAATGACGAGTCCTATGGAGATATTGCCGTCTCTTTCCGGCTCCGCACTGTCGGAAGCCTTCTCTGTAAAGGCGATGAAATTGTCCCCGTCTGTCCTGGACACCACATCATGGAGAACAGCGCCGAGTACGGCCGGGATGGCGGCGGTATCAGGAGAGTCGAACCATGTGGATGTCTTCAGGAATCTTGTGTTGGCGTCAAGTGAAATTTCCTTCACTGCCGTGACAGGCTTGCCGTCCACATCAAAGGCAGGATATGTGAGGACAGCCTTTGTCCTTATGGGGCCGTTGCAGATTCTTTCCTGCCGGGCATAATTGTCACCGATGACTATCTTCTCCCCGACATAAGGGGCGAGAGCCCCGCCTCCGAGAGTATTGGCCACCTTGTAGCAGTCCATACCGTCGCCGTGGTTGTGGTGATAGTCAGCCTTCGCATACCATTCATCCACAATGAGCCTGTCCGTACATTTCAGCCAGATGTCCGGCCCGAATGTCCTCGGGTCAGAGAGGGCCGGACCATATATTCTGCCGGCCACGAGATTGTTCTCATACGCATAGTCATCCGCCCTTTCAGGAACATGCCGGCTGTATACAAGAGTGTCATAAGACTCCCGGACTCCGGCCTCAACCGTATATACGGCTGCCGCTCCGGCCTCAATCGTTGCCTGGAAAATGAGTTTCTGCTGCCCGTGCCTTTCCGTATACACCTGGGAGGGAATCTGGCGGCCTGCCGCGTCCAGAACCACGGCATTGTCCGCAGTCAGATCCACGACCTCGGCGAGAAGAGTCTCAAAGTCGAGCTCGACCGTCTCATCCGTGCGTGAGAGGACGGAGTCATTCTCAACAGTCACTTTGACTTCCTTGCTCTGTGAGCAGGAAACAGCCATGGCTGCCGCAAGAGCCATGGTCATTACTTTCATGTGCATTTTCATTATTCCGTCAGGATTTCTGTGATTCCTTCATGAAAAATATCCGATTCTACTGAGGCTGTTTGCCGATGTATGCAAGGATACCGCCGTCAACATAAAGCACATGGCCATTCACGAAATCAGATGCGGAAGACGCAAGAAACACTGCAGGCCCCTTGAGGTCATCCGTAGTCCCCCATCTTGCGGCAGGGGTCTTGGCCACGATGAATGCGTCAAACGGGTGGCGGGAGCCGTCCGGCTGGCGCTCGCGAAGAGGAGCAGTCTGAGGGGTGGCTATGTAGCCAGGCCCTATGCCGTTGCACTGGATGTTGTATTCACCGTACTCGGACGCTATGTTCCTTGTCAGCATCTTGAGTCCTCCCTTTGCCGCCGCATAAGCAGAAACAGTCTCCCGTCCGAGTTCGGACATCATGGAGCAGATGTTGATGATTTTTCCTCCGCCGTTCCTTATCATCGAAGGAATCACTGCCTTGGATACGATGAACGGGGCATTGAGGTCCACGTCAATCACCTGCCTGAATTCCTCCGCCTTCATTTCAGTCATGGGAATACGCTTGATGATGCCGGCATTGTTGACAAGTATGTTGACAGGACCGAGATCTCTCTCGACAGCAGCGACAAGAGCCCGGACCTGCTCTTCTTTGGTCACATCACAGACATACCCTTTCGCATCGATGCCTTTTTCCCTGTATGAGGCCAGACCTTTGTCGACCAGTTCCTGCCTTATGTCATTGAATGCAATCCTGGCACCGGCTTCCGCAAAAGCTGTCGCAATGGCAAAGCCGATCCCGTAGGAAGCGCCCGTCACAAGGGCTACCTTACCTTCAAGTGAAAAATTTACCATAATTTACAATATTTAAACATCCTGTTTATTTCAAATCTGCCGTAGCGCAGGCGTCCATGTCCCCGTAGTCGAGATTCTCCCCGCACATGGCCCAGATGAATGTATAATTTCTTGTAGCGCAGGCGGCATGGATGCTCCATTCAGGAGAAATCACTGCCTGCTCCCCTTTCATCCAGATGTGCCTTGTCTCATCAGGCTGTCCCATAAAATGACAGACCGCCTGATCCTCCGGAATCTCAAAATAGAAATACACCTCCATGCGGCGGTTATGGGTATGGGCCGGCATGGTGTTCCAGGTACTCCCCGGCCTGAGCTCTGTCATACCCATCTGGAGCTGGCATGTAGGAACCACTTCCTTGACAAGCATTCTGTTGATGACACGGTGATTGCTTTCTTCCAGCGTCCCGAGCTCCATGTGCACGGCCTCTGCCCTTGTCGTCAGATGATCTGCATACACTGCGTGGGCAGGAGAACTGCAGAAATAGAATTTGGCCGGATTCTTCGGGTCTTCGCTCTCAAAGGTCACCTTGCGGTCTCCGCGCCCCAGATAAAGGGCCTCCTTGTATTCCATCCTGTATTCCTTCTCCCCGGCCCTGACGATTCCCTGTCCTCCGACATTGAATACGCCTATTTCCCTGCGGGAGAGAAAATATTCAGACCTCAGTATGTCAAAAGGTTTTAGTTCAAGCTCTTCCGACACAGGCATTGCACCTCCGGCAACCATTCTGTCATGCATTGTATACACGAGGTTGACTTCATCCGCAGCAAATACCTTTTCTATCAGATAATGCTCCCTGAGCTGTTTGGTGTCATAATGCCTTACATCCTGAGGATGCGCGGCATATCTGACTTCAGTGTTCATTTTCATGATATATTCTGTTTAATGATATATTTCAAATATCGCGATAATTCCAGTGGAATCCAACAACTGACTTGCCCTGAATATTTTCACAGTGTGACGCCCGTCTTGAATATCGCTATCTCCGAATATCCGGAGCGTTCGTTGCAGACTTCAGTGCCGGAAGCCACTGAGAGGACAAAATCTATGAATTCGTCATCAGTCTGCACCTGCGACTTTCCGTCAACTATCACCCCCGCATTAAAATCTATCCACCCGGGCTTGGCGAAGGCAAGGCGCGAATTGGTGGAGATTTTGGCAGTAGGGACAAATGTGCCGAACGGAGTTCCTCTCCCGGTCGTGAACAGCACAATCTGACACCCGGCGGCTGCAAGGGCAGTCGAGGCGACAAGATCATTGCCCGGAGCGCTCAGAAGGTTCAGTCCCCGGGCAGACAGGCGCTGTCCGTATGACAGTACATCCGTCACTTCAGAATGTCCGGATTTCTGTGTACATCCCAAGGACTTTTCTTCCAGAGTCGAGATTCCTCCAGCCTTATTTCCCGGAGAAGGATTCTCATATACAGGCTGGCCGTTGCGTATGAAATATTCCTTGAAATCATTGATAAGATGCACGGTTTTCTCGAATATCTCCTTGTCGCGGCATCTTGACATCAGGATGGTCTCGGCTCCGAACATTTCAGGGACTTCTGTCAATACTGCGGTGCCTCCCCGGGCAACAAGCCAGTCCGAGAAGCGGCCGAGCAGAGGATTTGCAGTGATTCCTGAGAATCCGTCCGAGCCCCCGCACTTCAGGCCGACCTTGAGTTCCGACACAGGAACATCCTCCCGGCGGTCAGAAGCAGTAGATGCGGCAATTTTTCTCAGAAGGCCAAGACCATATCCGACTTCATCGCCCTTCACCTTCTGCGACTCCATGAACATCACCCTGTCCGAATCAACCTCACCAACAAGTTCACGGAATGAAGACAACTGGTTGTTCTCACAGCCGAGACCGACTACAAGCACCCCCGCCGCATTGGGATGATGCACCATGTCCGCAAGTATTCTTCTTGTATTCTCATGGTCATCCCCAAGTTGTGAACATCCGTAGTTATGCGGGAAAGCCACCACCTTGTCCAGAGCCGGATAGTTTCCGATTTCTTCCTCAAAAAGACTCTGCAATCTCCGTACAATGCCGTTGACACAGCCCACAGTGGGTATAATCCACAATTCATTTCTGATGCCGACTCCCCCGTCATGTCTCCTGTAGCCTTTGAATGTAGCCGTGACATCCGAAGACGGGATATGACATCTTACCGGACAGTATTCATATTCAAGCACTCCTTCGAGATTGGTCTTCAAGACATTATGATCTATCAGGCAGCCTCTGTCAACAGACTTTGTCAGATGCCCTATCGGGAAGCCGTATTTGACGACATTTTCTCCTTCCCGCAAATGAGCCAAGGCCATCTTATGCCCGGCCGGAATATTTTCACGGACAGGTATTTCCGTCCCGTCAACAAGACAGATGTCGCCGGCAGCCACATCAGTGACAGCCACAGCGACATTGTCAGCAGCGTTTATCCTTATGAATCTTGCGGACATATTCTACTCGAGTATGGATTCAACCGCAGCACGCATACCGTCCCTCCGAATCCGGTCAAGATCTTCGGCCAGCATATCCGCAAGGCCCGGTATGAGATTGAGATCTTCGCCCCAGACGGATTCTGCACCGAGAACACCTTCAGCCACCTTGCGGACATCTCCGTCTGCCCAAAGATTACGGAGAAGGTCTATTGTAGAGGCATCATCTGCCGGCACG
Source organism: uncultured Bacteroidales bacterium (assembly GCA_944322565.1). Lineage (GTDB taxonomy): Bacteria > Bacteroidota > Bacteroidia > Bacteroidales > UBA932 > Cryptobacteroides. The sequence continues at coordinate 49,453 of CALUPG010000001.1, forward strand.
ATGTCCGCATCTCCGCGCTTTCCTCCCTTATAATAAGTGATTATCGCGGCTAGTCCGAGGACAAGTCCCTTCGGAAGCGAGCCTTTTCTCTTAAGATATGTCTTCAGACCCGGCAGGTCGCGTGTCCTGTATTTGGGGAATGAATTCAGCATGATGCTGGTGACGAAATGCTTTACATACGGATTGACAAATCTCTCCAGCACATCATCCGCGAACTGTTTCAGTTCATCTTCCGGAAGGTCAAGGGTCTCAAGCAGCTCTTCAAACATCACCTTACGCACATATCTGCCGATGAGGGGATCCTCCACGCATTCCCTTACCGTATCGAGCCCTGACAGATAGCCCACAGGAGAAAGCACCGTGTGAGGGCCGTTGAGCAGAGTCACCTTGCGTGCATGGTACGGTGCCTCGCTCGGCACGAAAAGGACATTGAGACCAGCCTTGTCGGCAGGGAACTCATGCTCAATTTCAGCAGGAGCCTCTATTACCCAGAGATGGAAAATCTCTGCCTTTACCACCATCTTGTCATCATATCCGATACGGGCATGAATCTGGCCGATGGTATCTTTCGGATAACCGGGCACGATGCGGTCAACCAGTGTACAATATACTCCGCAGGCCTTCCTGAACCATTCCCTGAAGCCCTCGCCGAGATTCCACAGGTCAATATATTGTTCTATGCACTTCTTCAGTTCCTTCCCGTTGAGAAAAATCAGTTCGCAGGGAAATATTATGAACCCCCTGGACATGTCACCTTTGAAATATTCATACCTGTGATACAGAAGCTGGGTGAGTTTGCCGGGATATGAGGATGCAGGCCTGTCTTCAAGCCTGCAGGACGGATCAAATGCGATTCCTGCCTCAGTCGTGTTGGAGACAACGAAACGGATATCCGGGTTCTCGGCAAGGGCGATGTAGTCTTCAAAGTCCCTGTACGGATTAATTCCACGGTTGATGACATCTATAAGGTCTATCGAATCTACGGCAGAACCTTTGTCAATGCCCTGGAGATTGAGATGATACAGGCCGTCCTGAGCATTGAGCATGTCGACCATGCCTTTCTCAATCGGCTGCACCACTACAACCCCGCCGTTGAACCCGGCCTTTTTGTTCAGATTCCATATAATCCAATCCACAAATGCCCTGAGGAAATTCCCCTCTCCGAACTGTATCACCTTGTCCGGATACCTGCTGGCCTGAGGCGCTGTCTTTCTGTCAAGTTTTTCCATCATATAATAAATTTAGTCCAGTCTAAAACAATAACCCGGTCCATGACAATGATTCCCTGAATCACGGCAACTGCCGGGTCCTCCAGGAACGCCGGAAACAAAAGTACAAAATTTCCGTGTCCGTTCACGGATTTTTTATACATTTGTCCGGGTTTGACAATTATTCAATAATTTTTGACGAATAATGATACCTCAGACAGGGCATGGGGGCGATATTTGCAGAAACTAATAATTACAGCAATGGACATCATATCCAAAGTCAGGGAAAATCTTGACTCAATAATTGACAGGAAATTCATCAACGATGAATTCATGCTCACAAACGACTATGCCAGGGAACTCTATCATGAGAGTGCAGAGAAAATGCCGATAATAGACTACCACTGCCACCTGGTGCCGAAGATGATAGCAGAAAACCACCGGTTCAAGGATCTGACAGAAGTGTGGCTCGGCGGCGACCATTACAAATGGCGCGCGATGAGAGGGAACGGAGTCCCGGAAGAATTCATAACGGGGAACAGGAGCAGCTATGAAAAATTCGAGAAATGGGCTGAGACAGTCCCCTACACAATGAGGAATCCGCTGTACCACTGGACGCACCTTGAACTTGCCCGTATATTCGGAATCTACGACCTGCTCAATCCCCGGACAGCAAGAGCGATATACGATGAATGCACAGAAAAGCTGCAGACAGAGGAATATCGTGGGCAGGCACTCATGAAAAGATTCAATGTCAAGGTAGTATGTACGACAGACGATCCTGTTGACTCGCTCGAATACCATCAATACATCAAAGAACATCCGTTCGGTGTAACTGTTCTGCCGGCATGGCGGCCGGACAAATCCATGGCAATTGAAAAACCGGGATATGCGGAATACATCTCAAGGCTTTCTGAAGTTTCCGGAGTCCTGATTTCCGGATATCAGGACCTTCTTGACGCACTCAGGAAACGTCACGATTTCTTCAATGAAATGGGCTGCCGCCTGTCCGACCACGGCATCGAGAATTTCTACGCGGCAGACTTCACAATGGAGGAAATTGATACGATTTTCAGGAAGGGACTCAAGGGCGAGACCATATCAGATGAAGAAGTGCTGAAGTTCAGAAGCGCAATAATGCTGGACTTCGCACGCATGGACTGGGAGAAAGGCTGGGTACAGCAATTCCATGTCGGAGCAATCAGGGACAACAACACAAAGATGTACAACATCCTCGGTCCTGACACAGGATATGATGCAATCCACGATGTTCAATGTGCCGCAGCAGGGCATAAGTTCCTGAACAGACTGGCTCTTGAGGACAAACTGACGAAGACAATTCTCTACAACCTCAACCCGAAAGACAATGAAGTCCTTGCCACAATGGCATATACATTCAATGACGGCACAGCCCCTGGAAAGATGCAGCTCGGTTCAGGCTGGTGGTTTCTGGATCAGGAAGACGGCATGCGCAAGCAGATGAATGCACTCTCGGCACTCGGGCTGTTCAGCAGATTTGTCGGAATGCTCACCGACTCAAGAAGCTTCCTGTCTTATCCGCGTCACGAATATTTCCGGCGCATCATGTGCAGTGTTCTTGGTGAAGACATTGAAAAAGGCAGACTGCCAAGGAGCGAAATGCCGTTCATCCATCAGATAGTCAAGGACATTTCATACAATAATGCCGCAAGATACTTCAATTTCTGAATGGACATTTATCCCGGGAGGCAAAGAAAGCATATACGGAATCCTGCACAGTTCTGCCGCAATGATGCCCTTGCCCAGAGAAAAATGCAGAAAATGTATCTGCTTCCCGGGATGAATATATTTCCGACATCTCTGCAAAAGCATCAGCGGCAGACGAGGCGGGGAAAATAGGGTCACTTATACCGCTTACAAACAGCATGGGCTTAGGACAGATGAAACCGGCAATGTCCGGAAAGTCAAGGCTGTCTCTCAATGACGGAATCCGCATGGACAAGTCCGAGACACTTGAGGAATCGTAATCCTCTTTCTTGAGCATCCAGCAGACGGCGGCTCCATATCTGATGTCGTCGGAAAAAGCCGCAAGCAGCCAGCACCTGTGGGCGCCCATAGAAAATCCGAAGGCTCCGACTTTATTCCTGTCCACAAATGGCAGCGAAGCAAGGAAAGAGGCGCAGGCTTTGTCATCATCCAGAATCTTTTCCGCCCATATCCGGCCGTCCCGGGCAAGACTGTCATACAGATGCCGCTGACCTTCGAAAATTCTTGCCTTGAGCAAAGCCGGGACCGGTTCAGCCACTTTGCCGCCGCTTTCACCGACGGTATCCTTGCCCGAGGCCTTGCCATATTGTCCGAATGTCATTTCAGACCAGAGACGGGCATCGGAAGAACAACGGCTTCCCCAATAAAGGGCATCTGCCGCCAGTACGACATAACCCGAAGAGGCAAGCGTGTCGGCCATGTATGCCCCGTCAAAATATTTTTTGACCCATTGCTCTGACGAATTGCGAATCCACAGGGGAGCTTCAGCAGGAGGGCGGACAAGCTTTTCTTTCCCGATGTCAAATCTTGCCCCATGGTCATGCAGCATCAGGACTGCAGGCAGTTTTTCTCCATGACTGTGCTCCGGAACAAGAAGATAAGCAATTGCATCATCCCCGTCGGAAACTTCCAGCCTTACTGTAAGGCAGTCGTATGTCCCCCTGTCCTCAATATTCAGGAGCTCCATATTCCTGCGGATGCCCCTGTCTCCGCAAGATACGAAGGCAGCACAAACCGCAGCTGAAAACATCAGACGGACAGCCGCCCTGAACATCCCGGACATCTGTTCAGCCATAAATGCTTACTCCATCAGTTTCTTATACTTGAATCTTTCCGGAGCCTCATTTCCCATCCTTCTTTTTCTGTTCTCCTCATATTCTGAATATGAACCCTCAAAGAAATGCACATGCGAGTCCCCCTCGAATGCAAGGATATGTGTGGCAATCCTGTCAAGGAACCATCTGTCATGAGAGATTACCACAGCACAGCCGGCAAAATTCTCCAGGCCCTCCTCAAGAGCCCTGATAGTATTGACATCAACATCATTGGTCGGCTCGTCCAGCAGAAGGACATTGCCCTCGTCCTTCAGAGTCAGGGCAAGATGCAGTCTGTTTCTCTCACCGCCGGACAGCACTCCGCACAGTTTTTCCTGATCAGCTCCTGAAAAGTTGAATCTGGACACATACGCGCGAGCATTGACATCTCTCTTTCCTAATTTTATGAAGTCAAGCCCTCCGGAAATGGTCTCATAGACTGTCTTCTCAGGATCAATGCTCTTGTGCTGCTGGTCAACATACGCAAGCTTGACGGTCTCCCCTATCGTGATTGTTCCCGAATCCGGCTTTTCCAATCCCATAATGAGCCTGAAAAGAGTCGTCTTGCCCGCACCGTTAGGTCCTATGACACCGACAATCCCGGCAGGAGGCAGCACAAAATTCAGATGTTCAAACAGCAGCTTGTCTCCGTATGCCTTTGATACGTCACTAAATTCTATTACCTTGTTGCCGAGCCGCGGTCCATTCGGAATATATATTTCCAGGCTGGCCTCCTTTTCCCTGGCGTCGGCGCTCGCAAGCTTTTCATATGCCCCGAGACGGGCCTTGGACTTGGCCTGCCTTGCCTTCGGAGCCATTCTGACCCATTCAAGTTCCCTCTCCAGAGTCTTTCTTCTCTTGCTTTCCTGCTTCTCTTCCATTGCGAGTCTCCGGCTCTTCTGTTCCAGCCATGAGGAGTAATTTCCTTTCCACGGTATCCCCTCTCCCCTGTCAAGTTCAAGAATCCAGCCCGCCACATTGTCAAGAAAATATCTGTCATGCGTCACGGCAATGACAGTTCCCTTGTACTGACGGAGATGCTCCTCAAGCCACTGTATGCTCTCAGCATCCAGATGGTTGGTAGGCTCGTCAAGAAGAAGCACATCCGGCTGTCTGAGCAAAAGGCGGCACAATGCCACTCTTCTCCGCTCTCCGCCGCTGAGGGTCGAGACTTTCGCATCGGAAGGCGGACACTGCAGGGCATCCATTGCCCTCTCAAGCGTGGAATCTATCTCCCATCCGCCGCAATGCTCGATTCTTTCGGTCAGTTCCCCTTGTCTCTCTATAAGAGCCGTCATCTCGTCGTCAGTCATCGGCTCCGCGAACTTCATGTTCACTTCCTCATACTCCTTCAGGAGGTCCATCACTTCCTGTACGCCTTCCTGAACCACCTCCATGACGGTCTTGTCAGGATCCATCTGCGGCTCCTGCTCAAGGTAGCCTACGGAATATCCCGGAGACCACACGACTTCCCCCTGATATGCAGTCTCAACTCCTGCGATGATTTTCATCAGAGTAGACTTTCCGGAGCCGTTGAGTCCTATGATGCCTATTTTTGCCCCATAGAAGAAAGACAGATATATATCCTTAAGGATTACCTTATTGTTATGGGGAAGGACTTTGCCCACCCCGTTCATTGAAAAAATTATTTTCTCGTCCGCCATATATGAATGGATTTGATGTTATTGCGGCAAATATAAGCCTAAGTTTCCGATTTCTCAAACTGTCCGCCTCCGCAGAACCTGTGCCTTCGGCACCATTCTCCCGGAGATTCATTCATGATGAGCTTGAAGGCCATATTATATGAGGCAACAGTGTGAAATCCCGACATTTCGGCAAGCTGGCTGACTTTCAGATGCGGGTCGGCACGGAAAAGCTCCATTGAATATTTCACCCGATGATAATTGACATACTGGCAGAAATTCTTGCCTGTACAGAGATTTATCGACTTTGAGACATAGAGCTTGTTTGTGTACAGTTCCTTTGCGATGTCAGCTATGGTAAGGTCACAGTCAAGATATGGCTTCCTGTCCTCAAAAAAGGCATTGAGTCTCTCATATGTCGACCGGTAACCCGAATCGGACCGGGTCCTGCCCTCTTCAGGATGCAGGATCCGGTCCATCCGGCCGGTAAAGTCAGCTTCGAATCCGTCATATAATATGAAGACCGTATCCCTGCTGATTCTCAAGTACAGTCCGACATGAAGCACGAGCATGCCAACGGTGCACAATACCGACATGAAACTGCCTGCGGCTCCGGACAATGTCATTGAAGATGCACCGAAGAGGACAACGCCCATGTACAGATAGCAGAAATGGCATGTAACCACTGCATGCGCATATTTTCTTGCGGTCATTCCCTTGAGAAATTCCCTGATGCAGGAAAAATCAGACACGGACTTCACAAAGGTGAACAGGATGACTGACACTGACAGAATCACAGGTATCCAGCATGAGATGCCGGCTTCTCCTGATTCGGACGGAAGGATGAGCCTTATGACGGCTACGGCAAGCGATGATGCGAAAAGAAGTGAAGCAAGGACGGCGAGAGGAATCTCTTCCTGATATCTGGCACCGGCGGAGCCGGCCACGAGTATTATCATTGATGACAGGGCAATATCCGATGACATGGCATGATAGAGGGAGCCATTGGCAGTCAGCCCGGAAATGACCAGTGCCATTGCACTGACGGCAGAAAATACCCGGAATACTGCCATGCCACGTATACCATGCTTCACCGCACGATATATGAAATCGGATATCATGGCAATATATACACACGATATGACAGCTCCCGCACATAATGATAACAAATCATTGTCAAAAATTACTTTCATAAGTCAATCAGTGTAGAAATTTTCCGTCTGCAAAATTAAACAAAATGCCTCTTCCAATGATGCATCGGAAGAGGCCGCGACTAATTTTTTTCTCTTTTTTATGATTATTTCTCTTTTTATACGAAAACAGTTTTTGTGATGATTTTTTTTCAATGTTTTTTGTCAGATTTTACCTTTATGGAGTCAAAGCCTTTCCCGAAAACCCCCATGACATTTGTGACTGACAAAAACGCGTCCGGATCAATGGACTTGATATAGCGCAGCAGAAGATTCAGGTCAGTCTTTCTTGTCATTACCATGATGACTTCGCTCTCTTCCTTGGTATACCATCCTTCGGCATGAATTATTGTCACACCGCGCTTCATTTCCCCGACTATCGAATCCGCAATCTCCGCATATTTCTTTGAAAATATGAACACCTGCACGGATTGTTTGGAACCGGAGAGATACAGGTCAACGGCATATCCGGATACTGTTATCATTATGAGACCGTAGACGGAAGTCGCAAGTTTCTCCGGAAACGGCACGAGTTCCCCGGAAGAAGTATAGGAAGGGAAAAGCATTGATGACAATATGATTACGACATCCATTGCGAGAATCAGCTTTCCCGGGGAAATATTTCTGAATTTGCCCACAATAAGAGCAATGATGTCCGTGCCCCCCGTACTGCCTCCGTATGATATGGACACTCCTATGCCAACTCCGCTGAGAATGCCGCCTATGATGGTGCACAGCAGTTTTCCGTTGGAAACGGCAAGTTCACTGGTAATATATTCAGGAATGAGGGGAGGCAGGACATTGAGCATTACGGAAGCAAGGATGATTGCATATATCGTCTTGCTACCGAATCCTGTTCCCAATATCTTGAAGCCTACAAGCAGGAGAATCAGATTGATGACGAAATATGAATAGCCCATCGGTATGCCTGTGGCATAAAATATAATGGCACTCAGTCCGGAAACTCCGCCTCCGACCAGATTGTTCGGAATAAGAAATACCGCCCAGCCGAACACATATGAAAGAAGCCCTGCCGTAATCAGGACATATTCCTTCACTGTTCTGCCGAATGAGGTCTTCAATACAGTCATTTGATTTCCTTCTTTTTGTTCTTATGGTCAAGCCCTGTCTTCATCTCATCAAAGCCCTCTCCATAAACATCACTTGCAGATGATACGGAAACGAAAGCCGAATGGTCTATGCTCTTGATGATAGACACCAGAGTATGCAGTTCATAGCGGCGCACAATCACCAGCAGGACTTTGCTGTCAGCCTTGGAATACCATCCCATGGATTTGATTGCCGTGACACCTCTGTTCATTGTCAGAATCCTGTCCGCTATTTCCTGATATTTTGACGAGAAAATCAGCACCTGCACCGACGACTTCTGCCCGAGAAGGACAAAATCCACCATGAAAGAGAATGTTATCATGACAACATATCCATATATCATGTCCTCTATGGTCTTGCCCGGGACAAGGAGTATGGATGCGATGATAAATATGTCCGAATAGAGATAGACTTTTCCGGGAGAAACAGGCCAATATTTGTTGATTACCATCGCAGCGATGTCAGTGCCCCCGGTACTTCCTCCCTTCATAAGTACAATACCTATTCCCACGGCTTCAAGGGCGCCTCCGACTACGGCCACAAGAAACTTCTCTTCAAACACCACGGTCCACTCAAGCCTCGGAAATATATCAAACAGCAGCGTCGACAGGATAATGATATATATGGTCTTGAAGCCAAAACCTTTGCCCAGTACCATAAAACCGATTATCAGCAGTATTGCATTAAGGACGAAGAATGACAACGAAACCGGTATAGTCTCATTTGAGGCAAAATAGACAATAGTACAAAGTCCCGTCCCGCCGCCGCTGGCTATGCCGTTCGGAATGAGAAATGATGTCCACGCGAGCACATAGATGACTGTACCGAAAGTCAATATCGAGTACTCTTTGAGGATTGAGAAAAAATTCTTCATTTATGCTATTGCTTTACCACTACATTGACGATTTTCCCCGGAACCACAATCATTTTCACTATGTTTCCCCCGGCAACATATTTTGCGGTAAGGTCATGCGCCCTGACCTTTTCCTCCACTTCGTCCTTCGGCATTGTCTTCGGGAGTTCCATTGTGAAACGTGTCTTTCCGTTGAATGACACAGCATATGTGCAGTTGTTCTCTGCCGTATATGCTTCAATGTATTCAGGGAAACCGGCAAAACTTATGCTTTCTTCATGTCCGAGGGCTTCCCACAGTTCTTCGGAAATATGCGGGGCGAAAGGAGAGAGAAGCACGACAAGAGGCTCCAGGACTGCCCGCTTGCTGCATTTGTGCTCATACAGTTCGTTGACGGCAATCATGAACGCACTGACAGCTGTATTGAAAGAAAAATTCTCAATGTCTGTCCTGACCTTGAATATCAGCTTGTGGAGTGTCCTGAGTTCCTCCGGTGACGGGGCGTCCTCGGATACAAGGAAAGTGTCCCTGTCATAGAACAATCTCCACACCCTCTTCAGGAAACGGTGCACACCGTCAATTCCTTTTGTATCCCAAGGCTTCGACTGTTCCACAGGTCCCAGAAACATCTCATAAAGACGCAATGTGTCAGCTCCGTAAGTATCACACACAGAATCCGGATTGACAACATTGTACATGGACTTGCTCATTTTCTCAATCGCATATCCGCATACATATTCCCCGTTTTCAAGAATAAATTCCGCATCCCTGAAATCCGGCATCCATCTGCGGAAAGCATCCATGTCAAGCCTGTCATTGTGCACGATGTTCACATCCACATGAATCTCGGTTGTCTCATAATTGTCCTTGAGCCCGCAGGATACGAATGTGTTGGTCCCGACAATCCTGTATACAAAGTTGGAACGGCCCTGGATCATTCCCTGGTTGACAAGCTTCTTGAACGGCTCTTTCTCACACACATATCCCAGATCATAGAGGAACTTGTTCCAGAACCTCGAATATATAAGATGACCTGTCGCATGCTCCGTACCGCCCACATAAAGGTCAACATTACGCCAATATTCATCCGCCTCCCTGCTTACAAGGGCAGTGTCATTATGCGGATCCATGTACCTCAGATAATATGCGCTGCTGCCTGCAAATCCCGGCATAGTGCTCTTCTCTATCGGGAACCCGTCCACTTCCCAATGTTCCGCACGGCCCAGAGGCGGTTCCCCGGTCTCGGTCGGAAGGTACTTGTCCACTTCGGGAAGTTCAAGAGGCAGGCTGTCAAACGGCATCGGAGTCGCAATCCCGTCTTTGAAATATATCGGGAAAGGCTCTCCCCAGTATCTCTGCCTCGAAAATATCGCGTCACGCAGCCTGTAATTGATTTTTCTTCTGCCTATTCCATGGGATTCAACATAATCGATGGCAGCCGGGATGGCGTCACGGACAGACATTCCGTTGAGAAACCCTGAATTGCACATGATGCCGTCCTTCGCGTCAAATGAAGACTCGCTCACATCGCAGCCCTCAATGAGCGGGATTATAGGAAGGTTGAAATGCCTTGCAAAAGCATAGTCTCTGCTGTCATGAGCCGGCACAGCCATAATCGCCCCTGTACCATAGCCGGCAAGCACATATTCGGAAATCCATACCGGCACCCTGTCCCCTGTAAGCGGGTTAACAGCATACGCTCCGGAGAATACTCCCGTGACCTTATGCGCTTCTGCAATCCTCTCCCTTTCTGTCTTTTTCCTTGCAGCTGCCAGATACTCCTCCACCGCAGCCTTCTGCTCGGGGGAAGTCAGCTTCTCCACCCACTCGCTCTCCGGGGCAAGCACCATGAAAGTCACACCGAAGACAGTGTCGGCCCTCGTGGTGAATATCGTCATGTCATATTCCTTGTCCCCGTTATATGCCTTGAATATCATCTCCGCACCCTGGGAGCGTCCGATCCAGTTGCGCTGCATGTCCTTGAGGGAATCAGACCACTCAAGGTCATCAAGGTCATCAAGAAGCCTGCCTGCATACGCAGAGACGCGGAGCTGCCACTGGGTCATCTTCTTCTGCTCGACAGGATAGCCTCCGCGTACAGAATAGCCTTCCTTTACTTCGTCATTGGCGAGGACAGTACCCAGTTCCGGACACCAGTTGACAGAGGTATCTCCCTGATATGCTATGCGATAGTTCATCAGCACATCGGCCTTCTCCTTGTCTGTCATAGTATTCCATCTCGCGGCGGTAAATGAGAGTTCCTCAGTGCATGCGGCATCTGCTCCGTCCGTCCCTTTCTCGGCAAAATGTTTCTCAAGCTCTTCAATCGGACACGCTTTCTGAAGGGTATTGTCGTAATAGCTGCCGAACATCTTCAGAAACGCCCATTGGGTCCATTTGTAATATTTCGGGTCGCAGGTCCTGATTTCCCTTGACCAGTCGAATGAGAATCCTATGCGGTCAAGCTGCTCCCTGTAGCGAGCAATGTTTCTGGCGGTAGTCACAGCCGGATGCTGCCCGGTCTGGATGGCATATTGCTCTGCCGGAAGCCCGAACGCATCATAGCCCATAGGATGGAGGACATTGAATCCGCATAGTCTCTTGTAACGGCTGAAAATGTCGCTGGCGATATATCCGAGAGGATGTCCTACATGCAGACCCGCTCCTGAGGGGTAAGGGAACATGTCAAGGACATAATATTTCGGCTTTGATGAATTCTCTTCTGCCCTGAAAGTATGGTCAGCGGCCCAGCGCGCCTGCCATTTCTTTTCTATTTCGTTGAAATTGTATTCCATTTCCTTTATATGGTTTGTCTTGTTATCTGCTTGACCTGCATGAATCCAGGCGGCCGTCATTTCTTCAGCGCTCTGCCGTTGATTCCGAAACTCCCGTTTTTCTCCAGCCTGAATTCCACAGGGATTGACATCGATGTCCGGACTTTTTCCCCGTTAAGCCTTCCCGGTCTCCATTTAGGGGATGCGCCTATCACACGCACAGCTTCTTCATCAAGTAGAGGATCGACACTTCTTGTGACATGCACATCAGTCACATTTCCGGACTTGTCAATTATAAAATCCACGACCACACGGCCCTGAATACCGTTCTGGACAGCCTCCTTCGGATACTTCAGGTACTGGTACACCCATTTCTCAAGAAACTGCCGCGGATCAGTACTGTTCAGGAACATAGGGCGCTGGTCACAGTCATAGTAAGCATACACGTCGTCATCAGACGGCTTCGGAGCGGGAAGCGAACTTGCATCAAAGGCAAGTTCAAGACCGGTATTGGCAAGAGCCTCCGTGAAATTATATATGTACTCCAGTTCCCTCTCCATCATCTCAAAGTCGATTATTCCCCAGGTGTCCTTCGGAGTATTATGCTCCGGATACCTCCCGGTGGTGAACATGACCGACGGGATCTCCTTCTCGTAAAAAGCCATGTTGTCGGAAGGATAGATTTCGTATGACACAAGTTCGGGAAGTACCGGCTGAAGTTCTTGCGACACAGAGGATACGACAGCATTCAAATCAGGATTTGATGCCGTATAGGCATAAAAGCCACGGTCTCCGGTCCCGAGCATGTCAAGGTTTATCATTGCATCTATGTTACCGCTGTCGGAAAAAGAGCGGTTAAGGAAATACCATGCTCCGGCATGAGTCCGGGAAGATGCGCCGAAAGCGACAAAAATGACAGAACGCCTGAACAATATTGAGTTTGTAGCGACTTTGCCGGCAAGTTCAGCCATCATTGCCAGACCTGAAGCATTGCCGTTCGCCCCATAGTATATCTGCTCGACAGTCTTTCCGTCCACCGTCATCGTATTGGTTCCCAAGTTATCCAGCCTTGCGCCGACAACAATATACCTGTCCCGCAGATCCGGGTCATAGCCCTGGACAAAACCGACTATGTTCCGGGAGGTCAGTGTGTCAGCCCCTCCGTCGGATATTCCGAAGAGGTCGCCGTCCTGAGGGCAGAGCATGTCAATGCCATAATCCTTCAGGCATGAATACATATACGCGGCGGCTGCCTTTTCTCCGTCAGAACCGGCTTTCCGGCCTTCAAGTGAAGCCGAAGACAGATAGCCGAGATGCTTTTTCAATGCAGTCACAGTCTCGCTGTCGTACAGGCCGGCGTATCCGCCATCTGTCCTGTATTGGGAATATGACGGAATTGCCGAAACGACAGCCATAAAGAAAACCGCCGCACCAAGTATAAGTTTTTCAGACCAGCACATTTTCATTCATTTACCAGAATCCACACATCAGAAGGGCAGAAAGTCTCCCCCTTCACCTTTTTCAGAGAGCCGAGGACTTCACGGAGATTGTCCGACGGAGCAACTCCGACAGCATTGAATCCGTTTCTGAAATTAATCAGGACCGGGACATAACCTGAAGCAGATACCTTCATGAGGAATGTCTCTGCGTTGGAACGGTCAAGAAAAGACCCGACTATGATATAATATCTTGATTCAAGCTTCGTCGTAAACAGCCCGCCCATTTCCGAAGGATTCAGGATTGTCCCGTTCATCTGCCGCAGAGAGTCAAGTATCAGCAGAGAGTCTGCCGCCATCTTCTCGACTCTGCGCAGAGAATCTATCCTTGCCTGAAGCCTTGCCTCCCGCTCCGCCATCATCTCAATCCTCATACGGTCGAGTTCATCTCCGGTCGGACGGCCTGCAATACGCCGGAACATGTCACAGCCGGAGAAAAGCAATGCCGCTGCAAGCAATGTGATTACCGTTGTCCTGCTCATCATAAATTTCATTAGCGCATCCGCGCAAATTTAACCATTAAATTATCCGTGACAAAATAATATTATATAAATTTGCAAAGCCTGACAGGCTCAGGCCAAGGCTTCGATGCCTCAAAATATTATCGGATGAAAATCGTTCCCGGAGTTTACAGAATATTCTCTTGCTGCATTGCGGCGGCAGCCATTCTCATGCCGGCACACGAGACTTGTGCCCAAGTCAACGACACCCATTTTATCAGAAGCTTTCTTGATAGTCCTCCGGATGCCCTTCCGACAACAGATACGGTATCTTTCATATTCATCGGAGATGTGATGCTGCACAAGGCACAGCTGGACAATGCACATTCAAGATATGTTTCAATGCTCGGGTCAGAGCCGCCTGACAGCCACCATGCATACGACTTTTCTCCATACCTCGAAGATATCAGGGGCATGGTGTCAGAAGCAGACATTGCAGTGGCCAACATGGAATTTACTCTGGCCGGGCCGCCTTTTACGGGATATCCGTCATTTTCGGCACCGGACTCTTACGCCGAATATATGGCAGACTGCGGCATAGACATATTTCTGACCGCCAACAACCATATCTTCGACAAGGGGAAGGCCGGAATTGAACGGACGATGGAGGTTTGCAGGAAACTGGAAACAGAAAGGCATATCATGGTGACAGGATGCAGAGAAGACGGGAATTCATGGCCACGGAAATTTCTTCTGAAAAGAGTCGGAAGTCTCACGACGGCCTTCCTCAATTTCACTTACGGCACCAACGCTCCGGCATCAGGAGACTATTCGGCAAACATGCTCAGGAAAGAAGATGTCCGCCAGGCATTGGATGAAGCCAGACAAGCCGGAGCCGACCTTATTGTAGTGCTGCCGCATTGGGGAGATGAATACAAGACAAGGCATTCAGCCGCACAGGAAGAAATGGCGGAATGGATAGCCATGCATGGAGCAGACATCATCATCGGCACACATCCGCATGTAATACAGGACTGCGACACAATCAGAGTAGGGACAGAGTCCGGTGTGAAGGATGTGCCGGTGGTCTATTCGCTCGGAAACATAGTTTCAAACATGAGCGCACCCGGCACACAGGCAGGGCTGCTGCTCAAGATGACCGCAGTAAAGCATCTCGGAGGCGGCACGGAGATACTTCCGCTTGAATTCAGATATACATGGTGCTCGCTGCCGGGAAGACTGACAGACAGCCATAAGACCATATTCATCAGAGACGGCCTGCACAGAAGAAAAGAATGGCTGAATCCCCGTGACCACACCAAAATGACGGATACTTATTACAGAATAAAAAGAGAAACCGGAATATCAGATGAAAAAGACAATAAGACTGGAAGCGATTGACCCGCTTGAGATATACGGAGCCGGCAACAGGATTCTGGAGGCCCTGTGCGCATATTTCCCGAAACTTAAAGTCGCTGCCAGAGGGACTGAAATCAATCTGGAGGGGAAAGACTCCGAGACAGAGGAATTTGAGGCCAAACTGAACATGCTGATTGAACGCAGGCTTCACAAGACTGCACTCAGCCCATACGATGTAGAGGACATCTTTGACGGGGAATCCAGCCCTGAACGCTTCAAGCTGAGCGGAGATTCAACCATTGTCCACGGCAATGACGGCAAGCCGATAAAGGCCAGAAACAGGACTCAGCAGGAAATGGTAAAGGCATATTTCGATAATGATCTGATCTTCGCCGTAGGGCCGGCAGGGACAGGCAAGACATATATTGCGATTGCCCTTGCCGTCAGGGCCTTGAAGAACAGAGAAATCAGGCGCATAATCCTGACAAGGCCGGCAGTGGAGGCAGGAGAACGACTCGGATTCCTTCCCGGAGACCTGAAAGACAAGCTGGACCCCTATCTGCAGCCGCTGTACGATGCCCTCGAAGATATGATTCCCGGGAAAAAACTGCAGGAATTCATGGCAGACGGCACTATTCAGATTGCCCCTCTCGCCTATATGAGAGGCCGGACACTTGACAGGGCCTGCGTCATACTTGACGAAGCCCAGAATACGAACCTGGGACAGCTCAAGATGTTTCTGACGAGGATGGGCAAAGACGCCAAATTCATAGTGACAGGAGACGCCTCCCAGGTTGACCTGCCTCACAAAGAAGACTCCGGACTGCTGAAAGGCATAGAACTCACAAAGAGTATCAAAGGGATAAGCACAATCTTCTTCCGCAATGAGGACATAGTCCGGCACCCGCTTGTATCAAAGATTGTCAAGGCGTTCGAGTCCGGAGAGCGGGCCTGAAAAATTTCTCTTCGGCAGCACGACACAAAGAAAAGAGAGAGGACGGATCCGTCCTCTCTCCTGCATCCGGACCGGAATTACCGGATCCGGTATCATTTCTTTTACGACAAAGCCTATTCAGCCACTCCGGACGATACGATTGCATCGTATTTCTTGTATCCTTCCATATATTTCGGATCAGGATCTGTGCTGAACCTGTAATATATGTTCTTAAGATACTCGGCGATGCTTACCTTGATATTCTGGTCCTTCGTGATGGCAAATGCCTGTTCGAAAGGTTCGATTGCACTCTTGAGTGAAGACTCGAACTGTGCGACAAGGGCATTGTACTTGTCATCGTCAAATTCATTCTGAGCCTCTTCCTGAAGTTCAAGGGCACGGTCATAATACATGATTCCTATGCCGATGAGACCGAACTCATACTCAGGATTGATTTCATTTGACTTGAGATATGCAGCCTCTGCCTCTGCATATTTCCCGAGTTCCTTGTTGATATTGCCCTCGACATAATAGAGAGATGCATTGTTCGGTTCATTCTCCTTGGCCTTGTTGATGAGCTCAAAGAGACGCTCAGGATTGTCGCCGGTACCGATGTAATAGTTGATGAGACCGATAAGAATGCTCTGGCTCTGAGGAAATACCTCAAATCCTTTCTCAAATGTAGTGACAGCAGCTGTAGTATCAGCAAGATTCAGCTGACAGTCAGCAAGCTTCGCATAGACCTCACCATCCTCATAATATCCGGCAGCGATACATTTGCCGAACCAGCCGGCAGCTGTGCCGTAGTCCTTGATCATCCATGCCGTGAAGCCCGCATTGTATGCAGCAGTAGTGTCAATTTCATTGACCGGCTCAACAGCGACCACTTCAGCTGCACTTGCGAAGGCATCGCTTGCTTTCTTCATGTCCCCGAGAAGATACCAGTTCATGCCGTCTCCGAGATATTTGGATGAAATATTCTTGATGCCGGCTACGATATCCTTTGTCTTGCTGCCCTTGGCATCCACCTTATATGCTTCCTGATATGCACTGAATGCCTCTGCAAGAGGATTCTCATATACAGGTTGTGTCACCTCAATAATCGAGAGGACACCTGCATTGTTGAAATAATAGTTCCTTGTCTGATATACCTGCTTGGTATATGTCTCGCCGCCAAGGACTACTGTCTCAGCAGAAAGTGGCTTCTCAGGCCCCATTATCAGAGAGAGTTCCTGCTGGCCGGCACCGATCCAGGCATTGCCCATAGGAGAATCATAGGCGTCTATGTATGCTGACGCGAGCTTGATCCATGTAGCAGGTTTCACTGCCTTTTTAGGGTTCTGCGTAGCAGCCGTTGCAGCCTCCACTGCTTTTTTGGCATCGGCAGATGATTTCACCTGGGCATCAGCCACCTGTACAGAAAGAAGTACAGCCAATGCGATAAGAATACGTTTCATTGTCCAAAAATTTATCAGTTAGTATTTAAATATTTAATTCTCTGTTGTTTCCTGTCCGGCTTCTGCGGAGGCAGGAGCGCCTTCCCCCTCTTCACCGGTCTTGTTCACGGCAGATACTGCAGCAATGGCATCCCCTTCGCGGATATTGATCAGACGGACTCCCTGGGTGGCACGGCCTGCGACCCTTATGTCTGACACGGCCATGCGGATGGTGATTCCGGACTTGTTCATAATCATCAGGTCATTCTCGTCCGTTACATTCTTTATCGCGACAAGATTTCCTGTCTTCTCCGTGATATTAAGGGTCTTGACTCCCTTGCTGCCTCTGCTTGTGATGCGATATTCATCAAAGCCGGAACGCTTCCCGTATCCGTTTTCGCTGACAACAAGGACTGAATGTGCAGAAGCATCATCAGCGGACGGGTCGTAGCATATCATTCCGACCACCTCGTCATCCTCGCCGATGTTGATTCCGCGGACACCTGAAGCTGTCCTTCCGAGAGGCCTTGCGTCAGTCTCGTCAAATCTGACACAGCGTCCGTTGCGGCCGGCAAGAAGAATCTGGCAGTGCCCTCCGGTCATTGCGGCCTCAAGCAGTTCATCCCCGTCCCGCACGGTGATTGCATTGACACCGTTTGTCCTTGGCCGGGAATACGCCTCAAGTGAAGTCTTTTTGATTATTCCGCGTTTTGTCGCAAGAACAATATAATTGTTGTTCACATAATCCTCATCCTTGAGATTCCTGACATTTATATATGCCTTTACCTGATCTCCGGGCTCAATGTTTATCACATTCTGCAATGCCCTTCCCTTTGAGGCCCTGGAACCCTCGGGTATCTCATATACCTTGAGCCAGTAGCACCTTCCGTTCTGGGTGAAAAGGAGCATGGTGCTGTGCATGTTGGCAACATAAATATGTTCGATGAAATCCTCGTCTCTGGTGGTGCTGCCCTTTATGCCGACTCCGCCGCGGTTCTGAGTCCGGTATTCGGACAAGGCAGTACGCTTTATATAGCCGAGATGTGAAATGGTGATGACCACATCGTCATCCGGATAAAAGTCTTCAGGATTGAACTCGTCGGCTGAAAGGGCAATTTCCGTGCGGCGTTCATCCCCGAACTTCTCTTTCAGCTGCATGGTCTCTTCCTTGACGATTTCCATCTGCTTGTCATAGCTTGCAAGGACTTCCTCGCAATAATGTATGAACTTCATGAGTTCATCATATTCATTCTGAAGCTTCTCCCTCTCCAGTCCGGTGAGCTGGCGCAGCCTCATCTCCACAATGGCAGTCGCCTGGATGTCTGTAAATCCGAAGCGGGACATGAGTTCCGCCTTGGCGTCAGAAACTGTCTCGGATGACCTTATGATATTGATTATCTCATCTATAACATCAAGAGCCTTCAGCAGTCCCTCAAGGATATGGGCTCTCTTGCGGGCCTTGTCAAGGTCAAACTTTGTCCTGCGCACGATGACATCATGCCTGTGGCGGACGAAATATTTGATGAGGTCCTTGAGATTCAATGTCCTCGGTCTGCCTCCGACAAGCGCGACATTGTTTACAGAGAAACTTGACTGAAGCGGAGTATACTTGAAGAGCATGTTCAGAACGACATTAGAATTTGCGTCCTTCTTGAGCCTGATAACAACCCTGACACCTTTTCTGGTCGTCTCATCATTGACATATGCTATCCCTTCCAGTCTCTTGGACTCCACAAGCTCGGCAATCTTCTCTATCATCTCCCTTTTGTTGACCATATAAGGGATTTCAGTCACCACAATTGTCTCTCTGCCGGATTCGCTTACCTCTATGTCGGTCTTTGCCCGGACAACTATTCTGCCGCGCCCTGTCTCGAATGCGTCCCTGATGCCCTGACGGCCCTGGATTATTCCTCCTGTAGGGAAATCCGGTCCCTTGATATGGTGCATAAGTTCCTCGACGGTGATGTCCGGATTGTCAATATATGCGCAGATGGCATCACAGCATTCCCCGAGATTGTGCGGCGCCATATTGGTTGCCATTCCGACCGCAATTCCTGCAGAGCCGTTCAGCAGCAGAAGCGGAGCCTTCGTCGGGAGGACTGTCGGCTCCTGAAGAGTATCATCAAAATTATTCTGAAAGTCAACCGTATTCTTGTCAATGTCAGCAAGGACCTCCTCTGTCATCTTTTCAAGCTTGGCCTCGGTATATCGCATGGCGGCCACAGGGTCACCGTCCATGGATCCGAAATTTCCCTGTCCGTATACAAGAGGATATCTCAGGTTCCAGTTCTGGGCCATTCTTGCCATGGCCTCATACACGCTTAAATCGCCGTGCGGATGGAATTTACCGAGTACTTCCCCGACAATTCTGGCGGATTTCTTCGTCTGGCCGGAATATGAAAGCCCAAGCCCGGACATTCCGAACAACACCCTTCTCTGCACCGGCTTCAATCCGTCCCTCACATCGGGAAGAGCCCTCGAGACTATCACGGACATCGAATAGTCAATATACGCGCTCCTCATCTGCTGGTCAATGTTGACCGTTTCAATTCGCCCTGTGCTTACCTCATTTGTATTGTTGTCCATATATCAATTATTACCTTTATTCATTACGCATATCCTGCAAAGTTAAAAAAAAATATTAAATTAGCGAGGTTTTAGGAGCGAGTATGGAAATTAAGATATCAGACGAACTTAACGCGATTATAAACTATGCCCGCGAAGAAGCCATGAGAACAGGCAGTTACGGCATATCTCCCGACCACCTGTTCCTTGGCATGCTGCGTCAGGGCAACAATGTCGCATGCGAAATCATCAGGGCACTTGACACGGACCTTGATGAATTGAAGAATTTCATTGACAGGCATGTGTTCACCAACGAGCACATCCCGTTTTCTGAAATAGACCACGTGACTTTCTCACGCGGAAGTCAGAACATATTGAGCATCACCATTCTGGAGGCCACAAGGCTTAATTGCAGCGAAGCATCTTCCCAGCACCTTCTGCTTGCCCTGCTGCGCAACACAGGCAGCTACGGACAAGGATTTCTCCGGGATGCCGGCATAGACTACGGCCGTGTCATCAGGCATATGGCAGACAATGGTCTCATAGGCCGTGAAGAGCAGGAAGAAAACGAAGCCGGCTCTGAAGAAGAAGACCCCGGGAGACAGAAGGAAGTGCATCAGAGCGCGCTGGAGCTCTTCGGCACGGACCTGACGGAAGCTGCTGCCGAAGACAGACTGGACCCGGTCTTCGGGAGAGAAGAGGAAATGACCCGCGTCATAGAGATTCTGTGCCGGAGAAAAAAGAACAATCCCATGCTTGTGGGTCCGGCAGGAGCCGGGAAATCAGCGATTGCAGAAGGCATAGCAGCCCGTATTGTCTCCGGCAGGATACCTCCGGAAATGGCCGGCAAACGGATAATATCACTTGACATGGCTTCAGTCGTCGCAGGGACCAAATTCAGGGGAGACTTTGAAAAAAGAATCAAGTCCATAATCAGTGAGCTGAAACAGAATCCTGACATAATTCTTTTCATTGACGAGTTCCACACCATTGTCGGGGCGGGCGGAGCATCAGGAAGTCTTGATGCCGCCAACATGCTGAAGCCGGCGCTCTCCAGAGGGGAAATCCGATGCATCGGAGCCACCACCTGCGATGAATTCAAGAAAATAATAGAGAAAGACGGGGCCCTTGACAGGAGATTCCAGAAAGTTGCGGTCGACCCCACGGACAAGGCCTGCACAAAAATGATATTGGCCGGACTGAAAGACAAATACGAAAAATTTCACAATGTCAGATACAGCGACGAGGCGCTTGACGCCTGCGTAGAACTCTCTGAAAGATATATTCCCGACAGATGTCTCCCGGACAAGGCAATCGACGCCATGGACGAAGCCGGCTCAAAAGTCAAGCTCGCCGCAACAGGCAGGACAGGACATTCCGGACACAGGGAAGGGGAAGTTCCGCCGCTTGTTACAGCAGAAGACATAGCCCGGGCAATATCTTCCGCAACCGGCATTCCTGCCGGCAGAATTGCCGAAAGCGAGGGACACAGGCTGCTCAGAATGAAAGACAGGCTGAAGAGCAGAATCATCGGCCAGGATAATGCGATAGACACTGTTGTCAGGGCCATTATCAGAAACAGATCCGGCATCAAGAGCCCGGACAGGCCTGTAGGAACTTTCCTGTTCTTCGGACCGACAGGTGTAGGAAAGACCCAGCTTGCCAAATCACTTGCCGAACTCCTCTTTGACTCTCCGGAAAATTTCATAAGAATAGACATGAGCGAATATATGGAGAAATTCTCCGTGTCAAGGCTGACAGGAGCGCCTCCAGGATATGTGGGCTACGATGAAGGCGGACAGCTCAGCGAAAAAGTCAGGAGAAAGCCATACAGCGTCGTGCTGCTCGATGAAATCGAAAAGGCTCATCCGGACATATTCAATCTCATGCTCCAGATTCTGGACGAAGGGAGACTCACCGACAGTTCAGGCCGCACAGTCAGCTTCAAGAACACTATACTTGTCATGACATCGAATGTCGGAAGCAGGGAGATTGACGAATACGGGCGCGGAATCGGATTTTCCCGCTCCGAGGCTGAATCCAGAGCCCATGCAGGGAGCATTCTGGACAAAGCAATAAGACGGGTCTTTCCTCCGGAATTCCTCAACAGGATAGACGCGCTCGTCCATTTCAATCCGCTGACCAAAGCCGACATAGACAGGATAATAGACATTGAGCTGAAAAGTCTCAGGCAACGCGTCAGCCATGAAGGCTACAGGCTTACCGTGACACCGGCCGCAAAAAAACTCGTGACAGCAGCGGGATATGACCCGAAATTCGGTGCAAGGCCATTGAAAAGGGCCGTACAGCGTTTCATTGAAGACCCGGTGTCGGAAATCATAGTATCCGAAAGAACCGCCGGAATCACAGGAAACGGCTCGGACACCATACGCATCGCCCTGTCAGCCGACAAGACCGGAACCGCAGCTACAGTAATATTCAGTCCGTCGGATAATGCCGCAAAAGAAAACCGGTCAGGCGACAGTGACATCAAGGATTTCAAGGTCCATGTCCTGGATCATGCCGGCAAGTGAGCGGAGCGATGATTCAGAAGAAATGAATGAACTGAGAAAATCAAAATTACAGTCTGTCTTTTTCATGATTCAAAGCTTTTTGTTTGTTTCTTGATGCAAAGGTAGACTCTAACTGTGCCAAACTGCTGCACAATTAAAACAAATATCAAAAAAAATGACAAATCTTGCAATATTTGACCTTGACGGCACATTGCTGAATACAATAGAAGACCTCGGGACCGCATGCAACCATGCGCTGGAAATGTGCGGATACCCGAAAAGAGAAATGTGCGAATACAATATGCTCGTGGGCCGAGGGATATACAATCTTTTCCGAGGAGCTCTCCCCGAAGGGCACAGAGGCGAAGAAGAGGTGATGAAGATGAAAGATTTCTTTATCCCATGGTATGATGCACACAAATGCGACCTTACAAGGCCTTATGACGGCATACAGGCTTTGCTTGACGCTATCGCAGCAAAAGGGATAAAGCTTGCAGTGGCCTCCAACAAATATCAGGACGGGACCGAAAAGCTTGTCAGACATTATTTTCCGGAATGCGACTTTGTCAGTGTCCTGGGACAGAGGGACGGCATGCCGATAAAGCCCGACCCGGAAATCGTCCTGGAAATAATGCGTGCCGCAGGCATCACGGACAAGAGCGCCGTGGTATATGCAGGGGATTCAGATGTGGATATGCTTACCGGAAGAAATGCGGGAGTCCGTACAGTAGGCGTCACATGGGGATTCCGCAGCAGAGAAGAATTGAGTGCCCTGTCTCCCTGGAAAATCGCAGACACCCCAGGGATGCTCATGGAATACCTGCTGGGATAAAAAACGCAGGCTTACATAAATACAGCTGAAATTCATACAATACACCAAGACATGGAAAAGGAACGAAACATTGACAGGCTCGCAAAATACATCATGATTACAGCGGGGGCAGCAGTCATACTGGCATTCTGCTGGTTTTTCAGGGATGTCATAATATATATGCTGGCCGCCGGAGTCGTCGCCCTTTTGGGCAGGCCGGTGATGAATCTGTTCAACAAAATCAGAATCAAGGGGAAAGGGCTTCCGCAATGGCTGTATGCCATACTGACCTTAATCATCATCATGGTCATTTTCCTTTCCGCTGTAATTCTCCTGGTCCCTGTCATAAGCGGCATTGCAAAAGATATTTCAATGGCCAATGTAGAGAGCGCCGCCCAATCTGCCGTCGCCGCCCTGAAAAGCCTGAATACCTTTCTTGCGGAGACATTCCCCTCACTCGGAAGCGACTTCAGGATTGAGCGGGCAATATTGGGAAGCATGAAGGACTTCACCGACATTTCCGCATTTTCCTCATTCTTCAGTTCCGCAGCATCATTCGTAGCGGATTTCGGCATAGGTCTGTGTGCCGTAATGTTCATATCCTTTTTCTTTCTCAAGGACGGCAACCTGTTCCCCAATATAATCGCCGCCCTCGTGCCTGACAAGCATGAGAGTAATGCCAGAGCAGCATACAGCGACATCGAACACCTCCTGTCCAGATATTTTCTGGGGCTGGTTGTCGAAATGGCCGGAGTTGCACTCATAGATTTCCTCGGGCTCGTGTTCATAGCCAGAATAGGATTCAATTCAGCAATCGGAATAGCATTTGTCTGCGGGGTAATGAACATCATCCCGTATGTCGGACCGTGGCTCGGAGGAGCAATAGGGACCGTCCTTGCCGTCACAATGAAATATATTTGCCTTGACGGCAGCGGCCTGAATGTAAGCTTCTGGGTGTTTGTCATAATTCTCATAGCCATATTCTGGGTCGCACAAATCATTGACAACTACATATTCCAGCCTATAGTATACTCCAGCAGCATCAAGGCAAATGCCCTTGAAATCTTCATTGTGCTTCTGATGGCAGGCCACATAGGAGGAATCATGGGGATGCTGGTCGCAATACCATGCTATACGGTGCTCAGGGTTATCGGAGTGCGGTTCTTCGGCCATGTCAAATTTGTCCGGCAGTTGACCGGCAACTCCGAAAGAAAAGACAGTGAAAATAATGACAAATAATTGAACAGCCGATATGAAGAAGATACTTTCAGCTTTCATTTCAACAGCTGCCGCAATATTATTTCCGGATATGGCCGCTGCACAGGGAAACTCCGCCCTGCTTCCGGACGGTACCTACAAATTCGCACAGAGGGACACATGCGAACTATTTCTTGATGTATACAATCCTGCTGCAGGAACACTTGAAGACGGCCATCCGCAGATGCCCACGGTGATTTTCATGTTCGGCGGAGGCTTCATGAGCGGGGAACGGAACACCCCCTATTACAACAGGTGGTTCCGGGAAATGACAGAAAACGGATGCAGAATAGTCAGCATTGACTACAGACTCGGACTGAAAGGTGCCACAAAAGTTGGAATAGGCCAGGTAAATGAATTGGAAAATGCCATCACCATGGCGGTGGAAGACCTGTTCAGCGCCACAGTCTTTCTTCTGGACAATGCAGAAAGCCTCGGGATTGACCCGGACAATATTGTCATAAGCGGCTCATCGGCCGGCGCCATTTCAGTTCTGCAGGCAGACTACGAGCTGAACAACAATTCCGTTCTGGCATCCGGACTGCCGGAGGGCTTCAGGTATGCCGGAGTAATTTCATTTTCAGGGGCGATATTGTCAAGGTCCGGCCTGCTTGAATACATGACAGAGCCGAGTCCTACCCTTCTGATGCACGGGACAGAAGACAAACTTGTGACATACAAGCAGATAAAATTCTTCAACATCGGCTTTTTCGGTTCCGACAGGATAGCATCAAGATTTGAGAAATTCGGCTACGATTATAACATTCTCCGCTTTGCAGGGCATGGGCACGAAATTGCCGGCAGCATGTACGAGACAATAGAATACCAGATGGCTTTCATCAAAGAAAACATTTTGAGAAAATCACGCAGGATAATCGATGCCACAATCTACGATCCTGACATCCCGTCCGGGGAAGGCACCAGCCAGTCCCGGAAAGAATTGTACGGCAACAGCCGCTGAGACAGCCCCCAGCGGCGTCAAGAAGCACGGAAAAGAGGCTGACTGTCAGCGCGCAGGGCAGGATGAAAGCTTGTCAAGCGAGAGTTCAATAAGCCTTCTGACGACAGGCTTATAGTCCGGATTGCTGCTTTTCTTATATCTGTGCGCAATAATCGCACACACCGTACCTGCATTATGCCCGAGGTGTGCGGCGATTCCGGCTATTGCCGACCCCTCCATTTCGAAATTGGTGATACGCTGCCCTCTGAAAGAGAAACTTTCGAATTTCTCAAGCATGTCCGGCATTGCAAGAGGCATCCTGAGTACCCGTCCCTGAGGCCCGTAAAAGCCCGAAGCGGATATGGTCATCCCCGGCACAGTGCAGTCCGAAAACAAATCGGACATAGCCTTGCCTGCCCTTGTGAAATACGGCGAAGGCAGACGGCTGTCCCATCCCACATGTCTCATGAATGCTTCTTCATAATCCGGAAGCGAGACGGCATCCCTGCCGGCATACCAGTTGAGAAGGCCGTCACAGCCTATCGAAATATGGGAAAAGACAAATGAGCCGAGAGGGATATCAGGCTGAATGGCTCCGGAAGTGCCGATGCGCAGGATATTGAGGCAACGCTTCTCTTTCCTCACCATTCTCGAAGCAAAGTCAATGTTGGCAAGAGCATCAAGCTCATTCATGACAATATCAATGTTGTCTGTCCCGATGCCGGTCGACAGGACTGTCACCCGTGTCCCCCGGTATCTGCCGGAAACAGAGACAAACTCCCTTGACTCGTGCCGGAATTCCTTGTCTTCCAGATACTCGGACACAATATCCACACGGCCGGGATCCCCCACGAGAATGACATTGTCCGCAAGCTCCTCCGGACGCAGATGGATATGGAATACAGAGCCGTCGCCATTGATTATGAGTTCGGACTCAGGTATCGGTTTTTCTTCTGTTGCAATCATTGCCGCATAATATTTTGTTTACGCTTCCAAATATAGTTTTTTATGACAAATTTTCCTACTTTTGTCCGGGAAATTGAAAAATCACAGGGAACTTCTAAAATCATAAGAAATGTGGCAGAGGATACAGACTCTATATCTTGCGATATCAACACTGCTCATAGCTTCTCTTCTATTGTGCAATGCAGTGAACATCATCGGCCCTGACGGACATGTGGAGGCGGTGAAATATTATGAGAATATCGTTTACCTTGTCTTCATAATATCCATCATATCGGGAAACGGATTCACTTTGTTCACATTCGGGGCCCGGCCTGTCCAGATGAGACTGTGCGTCATCGAAGCCCTGATAATGACGGCATTCCAGATATGGATAGGAGTTGACTTCATAAGGATGATGAAATCCTCAGAAGTCGTCTTTTCATTCACTGCCGTATTCCCTATAATTGCAGCCATACTTAACATAATGGCTGCCAGAAACATTGCCCTTGACGAAGCACTTGTACAGGCATCGGGCAGACTCAGGGGAAAGAAGAAGCGGAATTGAGAATCCGGATACAGGTTTCCCGCCCGGGTCCCCCCCCTCTATTTCTTTGCCGGGCTCCGGAAACTGGCCAGAATATTTTCCGAATAAGTCCTGGTAACGGGAATCGGAGGTATTTCCCCGTTGTCGAGACAAAGAAAATATCCTTCCTGCTCCTTCCTCAGGGACTTCACCCGAGCCATGTTCACAACATATTTTCTGTTGCACCGGACAAGCCTGGTGTCACGAAAAGTTTCTTCCACACTTTTCATGCTTGAGCGAAGCTGGTACATCATCAGACGGCCGCCGGCATCTCCATACCACACCTTTATATAATTGTCATCTGACTCTATGTAATACAGGTCCGATGACTTGACGGCCAGCTTCAGAGAGCCGCCATTGTCAAAGAAAGACATCGGAGCATCATTCTGACGGTCCCCGGACATCATCCTGATGGTCCGTTCCTTTTCACTGATGATAAAATACATCGCAGACATCATGTACGGGACCAGCAAGGCTATGGAGGCGCTGAAAAGTGACTTTATGAAGGCGACAGCGGGAGTGACACCCTCCGGCCTGACTATGTCGGCAGTAACGAAAGTATAGAACAGGCATACTACAATCACCTCGGCAAGGCACCATAGCACATACTGCAATACTGTCATGCTGAACATCTTGCGAGTCTTGTACATAATGACCCGGCTCGTCGTCAGAAAGATGATGGATATGGCTATGAACCCGGCGGTGAAGAGAAAAAAAACGGAATTTCCGAGACGGAACCATGCAGTATCGGAAAACGGGACATACAGGTTCAGGTATATGACCGCAAACAATATAGCAAAGGTAAGGGTTCCGGTCAGCTGGTGCCTCTCGAGGAGATATTCGGGAAGTAGCCTTTTATTTCGCATCGTATCTCAAACTTTAGGCAAAGATATTAAAATTTCACCACAAATATGACAATTTCGCCACAAACAGCCGCTTATCGGGACAAAAAAAGGGAAAAAGAGGAAAAATCGCCACAATAATTTCATTTAAAAAAATTAAGAGTGTAATTTTGCTTGGTTTTATAAGGAAAACTGTTAACTAAAACATCAAGACATGAAAATCATAGGGACGGGAAGCGCGCTTCCCAGCAAAATTGTCACCAACGACATGCTGTCTGAATTCCTTGACACCAGCGATGCATGGATCTATCCGAGGACTGGAATCAGGCACAGGCATGTGATTTCAGACGAAAAGCTTGAGGACCTTGCAATAAGCGCCGCAAAGAAAGCGCTCGACAACGCAGGGATGAAAGCGGAAGAACTGGACTTCATCATTTGTTCCAATGTTGTCAATGAATATGTCACCCCGTCATTGAGCTGCATAATACAGGGCGGGATCGGAGCGAACTGCCCGTGTCTTGACATCAACTGCGCATGCGCCGGCTTCATCTACGCCCTTGATATCGCAGAGACTCACTATCAGGCAGGGAAAGTCAAGAATGTCCTCATCGTATGTGCAGAGGAACCTACCAGAATGACAAGCTGGAAAGACCGCAGCGTATGCGTACTCTTCGGGGACGGTGCAGGTGCGGCAGTCCTCAGCGAAGGCGACAATATAAAAGGCATCAAGCTGTCCGCGGCAAGTGCTACAGACAAGCTCTATCAGATAAGGACACTGGAGCCTACCCCGTATGTCACAAAAGAGGAGCAGGACATTCCTCTCCAGATGAAAGGTCAGGATGTATTCAAATTTGCGGTCAAGGCATCATCCGGAGACATCAAATATCTTCTTGACGGACTCGGAATGAAAGCCGACGACATCGACCATTATCTTCTGCACCAGGCCAACAAGAGGATCATCAAGTCCATCGAGGATTTCCTCGGCCAGCCGGAAGAAAAATTCCCGACCAATGTGGAGACCCATGGGAATTCATCTTCGGCCAGCTGTCCTATACTTCTGGACGAATGCAACCGGAAAGGAATACTCAAGAAAGGAGACAAGATAGCCATGAGCGCCTTCGGGGCAGGATTCATTTCCGGAGCAGCCATAATGGAATGGTAACAACCCGACACTATAATCACATACAGATTTAACCACCATCAAATTGAATAATATGGACAAAAGAGTAGTTATAACCGGAATGGGGGCGATAACACCGGTAGGAAACAGCGTTGCAGAACTTTGGGAGAGTCTTGTAAACGGGGTCTGCGGGATCGGCCTCATCACCGAATTCCCGACAGATGATCTTCCGGCAAAAGTCGCAGGCGAAGTCAAGAATTTCAATCCTGCAGACTACGGCATTGAGCCGGCTTTTGCCAGAAAACAGGACAAATTCTCCGTCTTTGCTGTTGCCGCCGCATCCGAGGCAATCAAGCAGTCGGGACTCGTAGCTTCCGACGGAGAGGACGGAAACATTGACCCGATGAGATTCGGAGTGTATGTAGGCTCCGGAATCGGCGGATTCAGCACCCAGTACAAGGAAAGCGAGAAAATGATCAAAGACGGGCCGAAATGGATTTCTCCGCTCTTCATCCCGACGATGATAGCCAACATGGCCGCCGGCAACATTGCCATCAGATACAATCTCTGCGGTCCCTGCATTCCGGTAGTGACAGCATGTGCTACTTCTACTCACACAGTCGGAGAAGCATACAGGGCAATCCGCCACGGATATGCAGATGCAATCATAGCCGGAGGCTCGGAGGCAGCCACTATTCCGCTCGGCATCGCCGGATTCGCCAACGCCAAGGCCCTTTCACGCTCTGAAGACCCGAACTATGCATCCCTCCCGTTCAATGCGAACAGAGGCGGCTTCGTCATGGGAGAAGGCGCTGCAATGCTTGTTCTGGAAGAATATGAGCACGCAAAGGCAAGAGGAGCAAAAATCATTGCCGAGGTATGCGGCTACGGCAACACATGCGACGCATATCACATGACAGCTCCGAGGACAGACTGCAAGACACAGGCTGCCGCCGTCAGAATGGCTCTTGATGAGGCCGGATACAATTCATCGGATGTTCTCCACATCAATGCGCATGGAACCGGAACCTCCCTCAACGATTCTCTTGAGACAAAGACATTCAAGCTTGCTCTCGGACCTGACGCATACAAGGCCCACATCTGCTCAACAAAATCAATGACCGGACATATGCTGGGAGCGACAGGAGCTGTTGAAGCCATTGCTGCAGTCCTTGCACTTACCACTGGCACAGTGCCTCCGACAATCCACCTTGATGCCCCGGACCCTGAATGTGACCTCAACTATACTCCGAACAAGGCCGTCAAGGCAGACATTACTATAGCCATCTCTGATTCCCTCGGATTTGGCGGACACAATGGATGCGTGGCATTCAGAAAAGTCGAATAACAACCCGTAACATACTGAAACCTGACCCTAAAATCACACAATCAAGATGAATAGAGAAGAATTGAAAGAATACCTCCCGCATCGCGAACCGATGCTTCTGGTAGATGAGATTGAGATAGATTCTGAAGGAGTTGCACACGCAAAATACAGAATCAAGGAGGATGAATTTTTCTGCAGAGGACATTTTCCGGGCAATCCTATCGTTCCCGGAGTCATCCAGTGCGAGATTATGGCCCAGAGCTGCGCACTCCTTGTGAAGGACGAGCTCAAAGGCCGCACGACCCTTTACAGCGGCATTGACAATGTCCGTTTCAAGAACATCGTGCGCCCGGGAGACCTTTGTGAGATAACAGCCAGGCTGACTGACAGAAGAGGACTGCTCTTCTTCACCGAGGCATCTCTCAAGGTAAACGGGAAACTCTGCTGCAAAGGCAACCTCTCATTCGCTCTTGTGGAAAACAAGAAAGAGAATGAATAATCCGGGATGCAGGCTCTTGCCGAGCCGCGCATCATGACAGAAGAGGGCGGTCAGTCAGACCAGCCCTCTTTTTATTCGTACTCCTATCCGGACAGCAGCTCTACTCCTCCACCTGACATCCTTTGAAAAAGAAGTCGGAGGCTGATTTTTCAGGGCTGAAACAATAGTATGTCATTTCCGCCTCTGAACACACTGTCCCGTCATGCAGAATCTTTGCCGATATAAAAGCAAAATTGCGTTTGATTTCCCTGATATGCGCGCGGACCTCAATCTTTACATCAGGCCCCGTCGGAACTGGTTTCTTATATTTGATTTCCAGATTGGTAGTCATGCCGGCACACTGGAGTTTCCTCGCCATTACCCAAGCTGCAATCTCATCCATCAGGGTAGCCTGAATCCCGCCATGCAGCGTATGGAGCCAGCCCTGATAGTCATCGGAAGAACTCCAGAACGACACAATGTCATCCCCGTCCTCATAGAATTCCATCTTGAGTCCGAACTTGTTTGTCGGCGCACAGCCGAAACAATTGTAGCCGTCTTTGACCAGACCGAGCCACGGATTTATAATCTTTCTCATTGAACTTCCTGCTATAATTACATATTATCTGCCCTGCACCGCCTATTTGTCATAGTCATAAAGATGGAACATTCTCTCCATCAGACGCCATTTCTTGTCCGCGGTCATGCCCTTTTCAGCCTGCTGGAATACTGACATATAGTCTTCCCATTCCTGCTGGCGCGGAAGAGTTGCGAGTTTTGCCATCGCACTGTCCCAGTCAAAGTCCGCTTCCGTATCCATAATCATGAACAGCCTGTTGTCCAAAATGTAGATTTCCATTTCCAGAATACCGACCTGCCTGATGCCGGCAATGATTTCCGGCCATATGTTCCCTTCCGAATGACGCAGCCGGTATTCGGCTATCAGCCCCGGATCATCCTTGAGATCCATTGTACGGCAGTATCTCTTGAACGGCCTGCCATAATCCTTGACAATATATCCTTCCATGATGGTGACATTTTGATGCAGAATGCAAATATAACTATTTTACTCGTACCTGTCCATTCTCCTGAGAGCCAGTTCCTCATACTTGGTGCCAGGCCTGCCGTAATTGGCATAGGGCCAGATGGAGATTCCCCCTCTCGGGGTGAAATATCCGGTGACTTCAATGTACTTGGGGTCCATCAGGCGGACGAGATCCTTCATGATTGTGTTGACGCAGTCCTCATGGAAATCCCCGTGGTTGCGGAAACTGAACAGATACAGCTTGAGGCTCTTGCTCTCGACCATCCTGTCACCAGGGATATAGCTGATTCTGATTTCCGCGAAGTCAGGCTGGCCGGTTATCGGGCAGAGGCTGGTAAACTCAGGGCAGTTGAATCTGACCCAATAGTCATTGTCCTTATGTCTGTTTTCAAATGTCTCCAGGACTTCCGGAGCATAGTCATCCCTGTAGACAGTCTTCTTTCCGAGGGACCTGAGCCCTTCATTTTCTCTCTTTTCCATTATTCTTGTATCATTTCTATTGCTTGCGTACTGTCATCATAATCATGCCTGCGCGCAAGATATTTCTCAAGCCCTGCGCGACGCAGCCTGCAGGAGGGACAATGCCCGCAGCCATCACCCGGTATGCCGTTGTAGCAAGTCAGGGTCTCGTTACGGATTATGTCCATCACCCCGAGACTGTCGGCGAGCGCCCATGTCTCTGCCTTGTCAAGCCACATCAGCGGAGTATGGATGACAAACTGTTCGTCCATAGCCAGATTCAATGTGACATTCAGTGAACGGATGAAAGAGTCCCGGCAGTCAGGATAGCCGCTGAAATCAGTCTCCGAAACTCCTGTAATAATATTTTTGATGCCATGTTCACGGGCATACACGGCGGCAATGCCCAGAAAGAACAGATTCCGGCCCGGGACGAACGTATTCGGGAATGTTCCCTCCGGCTTTTTCTCATCCATAACTGCCGATGCATCCGTCAAGGAATTGGAGCCGAGGCTGCCTATCAGGGGAATGTCCATCAGATGGAAATCCACTCCGGCCTTCTCCGCCAGACGGCGGGCCATCTCTGTTTCCAGGGCATGGCGCTGGCCATAGGAAAACGTGACCGTATGAACTTCATTGAAATGCTTCAGCGCCCAGAAAAGACATGTGGAGGAATCCTGTCCTCCGCTGAAGACAACGAGAGCCTTGTTTTTGTCAAGCATGATATAATCGCTAGATAAATATATTGAACTTTATGAATATCGGGACAATCTCCTGTCAGATGTCCGTAATCCTGAAAGGATTGTAGGATATTCCGTTGTCAAAGACATCAGTCCCCTCGTATTTCTTCACGGCCTTCACGACAATGTTCGTTACAGGAAGGATGACGACTTCGTAGGCAGTCTTGAGGAATATCTGCAGCAGCATCAGACGAAGCATGTTCTCCCAACCGATGCCCCAGAAGGCTATCGGAAAGAATATCAGTGAATCAACTGTTTCCCCGCAAATGGAGGAAACCACAGCCCTGAAGGAAAACCTTCTGCCGCCTGATGACACCTTCATGACACTCATGACCCAGGCATTGACCGTAGACCCGGACAGAAATGCAAGCAATGAAGCGACTGTCACTCTCGGGGCAAGGGCAAAGATATAGTCAAAATGCTCTCCTCCGTCCCAGAATCCGGCGGCGGGAAGGAGCCTGACAATCTGAGCCATGGCCACGACGAAGAAATTCATCGCAAACCCTGTCCAGATGACAAGCCTGGCTTTTCTGTATCCCCAGACTTCGACAATACAGTCATTGATGATGTAGGATACAGGGAAAACAAGCACTCCGCCCGTCAGAGCCAGAGGACCGGCACTGAAAACTTTGGTTTCAAAAATATTGGATGCTATCAGGCACACATTGAATACAATGGCCATCAGCACGAATGGAACGGACAGCATGACGCGCTGCCGGGGAACAGAAGTCCCTTGAATCTGTTTTTCTTTCATTTCTTGTTTTTTAAGTGGTTACCAAGCACACTGTTCAAATTATCCTTTTCAGTCTGTCAATCTGTTCTTATGCAGTCCACTGCTGCGGAAGCGGCCGACCTTTCCCCTTGCTCCGAGTCTTCCAGGGCAAGTACTTCACCCGCATCCAGGCCCGTCATCTCAAGGGCCTTGAGATAAGGTTCCGGGGACGGCTTGCCCTCTGACACATCGTCCGAAGAGACTGTTGCCGAGAAAAAGTCCCCGAGAGCAAAATGCCCGAGCACCATTCTGACCTGCCTTGCCGAGGAATTGCTCACAAGCGCCATGATGACTTCCCTCGCCCTGAGGGATGAAAGAAGTTCCCTGATGCCATCCTTCATTGTCACAAGCCCGCCGAAAGACTCCGAGTACAAGGTCTCTGTCTCCTTCAGGATTTCAGCATACAGGGCAGGTGAAAATCTGCCCGTCCTCTCCAGCACAAGCCTGACAGCGTCCTCCGATGAAAGGCTTTTGCTCTCGCCATCCCCGATTACCGACAGGTCAAGGGCAAACTTTGACTCAATTCCACGGATTACATGTCCCCAGAGCCTGCTGCTGTCAATCACGACACCGTCCATGTCAAAGAACACTCCCCTGTATTTCCCGGACTTCTCAAGGAAAGCAGTGATTCCATGGATATCCGTCATTCCCAGAAATTGAAGAAATGATGCACGGGACCATGCCCGTGTCCGATTTCATATCCGGCACCGGCTTCTATGGCCTTCCTTACGTATTCCTTCGCATTCCGGACCGCATCATCCAGAGCGAAACCGCGGGCAAGGAATGCCGCCACCGCCGAGGAGAGGGTGCAGCCAGTCCCGTGGGTATTCCTGGTGTCCATCCTCCGTGAAGGAAGGAGCATCACATTGTCAGTCTCGGCATTGTAGAATACATCCACAAGCTCCGCTTCCGACAGATGGCCGGCCTTGAGCAGCACTGACACTTTCCTTCCCTGAGACAGTCTGCGGGCACAATCCGCAAGTGCATCCTGCGACAGTATCTTCTCTCCGAGCAGAATCTCCGCCTCGGGAATATTCGGAGTTATAACACGGGCGAACGGAACCAGGACATTCTTCAGAGTGTCGATGGCATCATCTTCAAGAAGCGGGTCTCCTGATGTGGCCACCATGACAGGGTCAAGGACTATATTCCTCACATCGTATTCTACCAGAGTGTCCTTTACCGTCCTGACCATCTCCGCGCTGTGGAGCATCCCTATCTTGACGGCATCCGCCCCCAAATCGTCCAGGACAGACTTGATCTGTCCGCGGACAAATGAAGGGGACACGGGGAATACTCCGGTCACCCCCCGAGTGTTCTCGTCCACCACAGCCACCACCGCAGTGGCGCCGTAGCAGCCGCATGCCGAGAATGTCTTCAGGTCTGCCTGAAGTCCGGCTCCCCCGCTGGGGTCACTGCCGGCAATTGACAATGCTATCTTATATCTCTTTTTCATTGCATCATGATATCTTGTGTACTGTACCTATTCCCGGGTACTATATCTTCCATCCTTCCATCCGGTATGCCCCGTCCCAGAACATCCATTCCAGCCGGACGCCAGTGACAAAGGCATCCGTCATCCGCCGCATAATGTCAGAGTCCGGAGCGAGCCCCGGCTCTGACACAGACTCCGAGGCCAGAGTGTCACACAGGGCGGCAAGTTTCTCCGTTGAATCCCCGAAACTTCCGCCTCCGTAGAGTTCTATCCATTTCCTGTATGGATTTCCGGACATGTCCCCCGCATTTTCATATATGTGCCTTCCCACCATTTCATAGACCAGGAAGCATGGCAGGACTGATGCTGATGCCACCGCCGGAGGTTCACAGATCACCTGCCTCCAGAGATGGGAAGAACACAGTAGGCATGTCGGAGAAGCAGCCGCAGGAGCCGCGTCCTTCAGCCAGAAGTCATGCAGAGCCTTCTCACTGTATAGATTCTCGGCTGAAAAACGCATGAACATCTCTCTGTTGCGGAGCTCCGTGAATCTGGATGCCACAGCTGCCATAGCCTGTCCGAATTCCCTCAGATACAGGGCATCCTGTCCGAGATAATACATGAACTTCTCCCAGGGAAGGGTCCCTGCGGAAAGTTCCTTTATGAAAGGATGCTCCAGAATCTTTCCATAGACTTCAGAAGATGCCTTCCATGCCAAGCGGCTCCATGATGTGCAGACTGAATCCATCAGAAAATACAGACGCTATCCTTTGTATCCGCAGATTGCCACATAGTCCCCCCGGTCAAATCCGGGCACAGGCTCTTCAACCGAATTGCCGGAATACAGAGGATGTACTGTCAGGGTCTGGGCATATTCAAATCCGGAGAACCCCGCCTTCTGCATCGCCCTGACCTTTTCCTCCGTCGTCCGCCAGCAGGCCTTCGCCACAAGCTCAATGGGATACGGGTCCTTCGGGCAGACACCCTCCAGAAGAGGATGGTCCCATGTGCCCAGGGCCTTTGCGAGATTGTACAGAAGCCCGTAGGAACTTTCCTTCGGGATGTCTATGAGAATGGCCTTTCCGCCCGGACGCAGCGACTGCCAGCTCTTGCTGAGCGACAGGTCAAGGTCCGTGATATATCCCGGACAGCCGTTGTACAGGACGGCATCATACTTTTCCGGCCAGACAGGACATTCCTCGGCCGTGGATATCGTCACCTCAAGCCCCCTTGCCCGTGCGATTGAAGCCATGTCCGATGAAGGCTCCACTCCGTCAGTGATTTCAATGCCGTAGTCATTCTTCAGAATCTGTTCAAACATGCCGCTTCCGCACCCCACCGACAGAATCTTTTCTCCTTTTTTCAGAAAATAGGCCACGAGGGCCGCTTCCGAGTAGAGCACATCCCTGTTCTCCATGAACCAGGAATCATACTTTTCAGCGTAGGAATCAAAATTTCTATCCATGGCAAAATATTATTCGGCAGCCTTGAGCCTTTCGGCGTTCTCTGCAATCTGAAGTTGGTCAAGCACCTCCTGAATGTCTCCGTCCATGAATACAGGGAGATTGTACATGGTATAGTTGATCCTGTGGTCAGTGACCCTTGACTGCGGATAATTGTATGTGCGGATTTTTGCCGAACGGTCGCCTGTGGAGACCATAGTCTTCCTCTTGGCTGAAATCTCGTTCAGATATTTCTCGTACTCCATGTTGTAGAGTCTCGTACGGAGCTCGGCGAGAGCCTTGTCAAAGTTCTTCAGCTGGGACTTCTCATCCTGGCACTGCACCACGATGCCCGACGGGATATGCGTAAGCCTTATGGCCGAATATGTCGTGTTGACAGACTGGCCTCCAGGACCGGAAGAGCAGAAGGTATCCTTGCGGATATCATTCATGTTCAGTTCTATGTCAAACTCGTCAGCTTCGGGGAGCACGGCCACGGAAGCGGCGGAAGTATGCACTCGGCCCTGGGTCTCGGTCTGCGGCACACGCTGCACGCGATGTACTCCCGACTCATATTTGAGAACACCGTACACTCCCTCGCCAATGACTTTGAACACAATCTCCTTGAATCCTCCCGCAGCACCCTCGGACTGACTGGTGACCTCCATCTTCCAGCCCCGGCGCTCGACATATTTTGAATACATGCGGAAAAGGTCTCCTGCAAAGATTGCCGCCTCGTCACCGCCTGTGCCTCCGCGAATCTCCACAATGGCATTCTTGCTGTCCTGCGGGTCAGCAGGAATCAGGAGAAGCTTTATGTTCTGCTCCATGTCAGGTATCTTCTGCTCTATGTCTGCAATCTCCTCCTTGGCCATCTCACGCAGTTCCTCATCCTTCTCATTGACGATGATTTCCCTGGCGGACGCATATTCGTCCATCATCTTCTTGTATTCCTGCCCCGCCTTGATTATGGGCGCGAGTTCCTTGTATTCCTTGTTCAGCTGGACATATTTCTTCATGTCCGAAATCACTGCAGGGTCAGAAAGCTGCTCCTGAAGCGAATTGTATTTGTCCTGCAGTCCCAGGACCTTGTCCAATAATGTGTTGTTTTCTGCCATATTTCAGTTTGAATCAGATCGACTTGATGTAACAGCGGCGCCTCATGTAAAGCTCATGCTCATAGCGGTCCCATACATTCACCGCAAGATTGGTCTCAATCTGCGGGTTGGCTATTGCCCAGCGGACCTTGGCGTCCTGATATTTCTTGGCCATCATGCTGTGATATACGGAAGACACGCCAGTATTCTGCCATTTGGGAGCCGCTCCGTTAAGCATCAGGTCGATGGTATCGAATTTCTTCAGTGCACGCAGGAAATGTATCCATCCGAACGGAAACATTGAGCCCTTTGCCTTCTGAAGAGCCTTGGAAATGCTCGGAAACGATATTCCGAACGCGGCGATCTCATTATTCTCATCAAGAAGGAAACAGCACAGCCTCTTGTCCAGAAGACCTATTGTCTGGGCAGCCTCCTCCTCTATCTCCTCGTCGGTGAACGGGACGAAATTGTACACGCTTTCGGCAAAGCTTTCATTGTAGATGCGGAAAAATTCGCGCACGAGGGCCTTGTCATGCTTGAGGGAATCAATGTCCCCTTCTTTGAGCTTATACCTGTCCTTCAGGCGGTCTGCTATTGCCGCCATCTTGTCCGGAATACCCTGATCTGCCTTCATCTTGTACTGCAGCCAGTCGCACTCCTTGACATAACCGAGAGCGGTCACCAGGTCATTGTAATACGGATAATTGTATATGCAGTTGAACGGGGCGAGGTTCTCGAATCCCTCCACCAGCATCCCCTGCTTTCCGAGCGTATTATAATAAAGAGGGCCATGTATCTCATTCATGCCCTGAGACTTGGCCCACTTCTCCGCAGTACCGAGCAGAAGGCGGGCCACTTCAATGTCATTTATCGTGTCAAACCACCCGAAGCGGGCGCGCTTCTTGGAATATCTCTCATTGTACCTCGGATTAATCATGGCACAGATGCGTCCGACAACCTTCTTGCCGTCCATGGCCAGCCACATCACCCGCGTGCAATATTTAAGCGACGAGACCTTCGTCAGTGACTTCACCTGGTCGGAATGAAGGGCAGGGACATACTGGGGACAGTCCTTGTAAAGCTTGTCCGGGAAAGAGATGAATTTCCTGAGGTCATTTTTTGTCTTTACCTCAACAATATGATAATCAGGCATATATATCTGAATTTAATACAAAAAAGGCATCCGGCAGTCCGACAGCCGACTTACCGGATGCAAAGGTAGTAAAAAATATACAATACTAATCCAGCAGATGTGCAATGGCCGCCTGGGCACAGACGCAGCCGAAGACCGCAGGCATATACGAAATAGAGCCCACAAGGGATTTTCTGTTCCTGTCGTCACATTCCACTATGGCTGACCTCATGGGCAGTTCCTCCGAGAACACCACCTTGAATCCCTTCTTTATCCCCATGCGGCGGAGACGCTTGCGCACGACAAATGCAAGGGGGCAATTGTATGACTTTGAAATGTCGGCAATACGGACCCTGGTGGCATCTGTCTTTGCTCCTGCCCCCATCGAGGACACCAGCGGTATATTCCTGTCCATGCAATACTTTATCAGTGACATCTTCGGAGAAAGGGTGTCTATGGCATCCACGAGAAAGTCAATGGCATATCCTCCGAGGACCTGCTCTGCCGCATCAGCCTCCAGATAAGTGTCCAGCACTGTCAGGTCAAGCTCCGGATTGATGTCAAGGAGCCTTTCCCTCATGACATCGCACTTCGGACGCCCGACGGTGGAATCCAGGGCAAGAATCTGCCTGTTCCGGTTGGTCACGGAGACCTTGTCGCTGTCAAGAATCAGCAGATGGCCCACACCCGCACGCACAAGCATCTCGGCCGCATATCCGCCGACTCCCCCGACTCCGATGACTGCCACATTCGCATTCTCCAGCACTGCAAGTCCTTGCTCGCCGACCATCATGGCGGTCCGCTCCTTCCATTCTTCTGTCATTTCCAAACAAGATAAGATTCCATTCTGACAATATGTGCGGCACAGACTAAAGGCCCTTGGCTTTCGCCTCGTCCCATATCGCATCCATCTCGGCGAGAGTCATGTCCTTAAGGTCCCGCCCCTGACGGATGGTATGTTCCTCCAGGTATGTGAATCTGCGTTTGAATTTGGCACAAGTGCGCTCAAGGGCAGTGTCGGGATTCAGTCCGTAGAGCCGCGCCGCGTTCACCACCGCGAAAAGATAGTCCCCGAGCTCCTCCTCAGCCCTGAAGTATGCCTCCTTCCGCTCTTGTTCACTTGCTGCGGACTCCATGGCATCCAGTTCGGACTGATATTCGCCGAGCTCTTCCTTCACCTTGTCCCAGACCTGAGACTTTTCTTCCCAGTCAAACCCCACTCCCCTAGCCTTGTCCTGCATCCTGTATGCCTTGAGCAGCGGCGGAAGAGAGTCCGGAACACCGGAAAGCACCCTTTTGTTCCCGTCCTTTTCTCTGGTCTTGAGCATCTCCCAGTTCTTCACCACATCAGCGGCATCCTCTGCCTTAGCCGTGGAGAATACATGGGGGTGTCTGTATATGAGCTTGTCGCACAAGAAATTTATGACATCGGCAATATCGTATGCGCCTTTTTCCTCCCCTATCTTGGCATAGAAGAGCACATGCAGCAGCACATCCCCGAGTTCCCTGGGTATGTTATGGTCATCTCCCTTGAGTATGGCATCGCTCAGTTCATAGACCTCCTCGATAGTCTGCGGACGGAGAGATTCATTCGTCTGCTTCCTGTCCCACGGACATTTTACCCTGAGCTCATCCAGGATGTCCAGTATCCTGCCGAAAGCGGCAAGCTTTTCTTCTCTTGATTTCATTTTTGTCCTCCTGATCCGGAACCACATCTGTCCGGCCCGGCAAAATTACAATAAATTCTCCAAAATGCCCCGAAAAGAATACTTCCGGTGCCAAAACACAGTTGGCAGCATTGGAATTTAAAGAAAAACACTATATTTGGCAACCAAATACAACGAAACAGAGGATTCCACATATAATATTTAAGTCAGGAATGAGAAAACCGATTCATTTTGTAACGGCAGACGAAGCAGTGCAGGCCGTAAAGTCCGGAGACCACATCCACCTGAGCAGCGTGGCAAGCGCCCCAAAAGTATTGATTGAAGCCCTGTGCCGGAGAGGAGAAAGCGGAGAGCTCAGAAATGTGAAGATACATCATCTCCACACTGAAGGCGAGGCTCCGTATGCCGACCCGAAATTCGAGGGGATATTCTTCCACCAGGCTTTCTTTGTGGGGACAAATGTCAGGAAAAGCGTCCAGAGCGGATATTCGGACTACATCCCGGTTCTTCTCAGCGAGACACAGAAGCTCTACAGGTGCGGAGCCCTCCCGTGCGATGTGGCGATGATACAGGTATGTCCTCCCGACAAGCACGGCTTCGTGTCCCTCGGGACTTCGGTGGACGCGACACTTGCAGCCATCGAATGCGCCAAGACAGTGATTGCGGTGGTAAATCCACATGTCCCCAGGGCCTGGGGGCAGGCAATGATTCCGATGGACATGATTGACATATTCGTGGAAGACGACACTCCGCTGATGCCGGCCCATTTCAGCGAGCCGGATGAAGTCGAGACCGCGATAGGCAAGCACTGCGCTTCCCTCATAGAAGACGGGGCCTGCCTGCAGATGGGCATAGGAGCAATACCGAATGCAGTCCTCGCACAGCTCGGAGGACACAGGCATCTCGGGATACACACAGAAATGTTCGCCGACGGGGTGCTGTCCCTTGTCGAGAAAGGCGTCATCGACGGCTCCAACAAAGGCATTGACAAAGGAAAGCTTGTGTCCACCTTCCTGATGGGCTCACAGGAATGCTATGACTTCGTAGACGACAACCCGATGGTGGCGATGATGGATGTCGGCTATACCAACAACCCATACATGATTGCAAAGAATCCGAAGACAACCGCCATAAACTCCGCCCTTCAGGTGGACCTTACCGGACAGGTATGTGCAGACTCCCTCGGGACAAAATTCTATTCAGGTACAGGAGGACAGGTGGATTTCGTCTACGGGGCATCGCTTTCTGAAGGGGGCAAGGCCATCATAGCCATGCCTTCATGCACGAAAAAGGGCGAAAGCAAAATATCCCCGGTGCTGCTTCAGGGAGCCGGAGTAGTCACATCAAGGGCGCACATCCACTGGTTCGTCACGGAATACGGGGCTGTGGACCTGTACGGGAAATCATTGCAGGAAAGAGCCAAGCTCGTGATAAGCGTGGCGCATCCCGACCACAGGGAAATGCTCGAGAAGGCCGCATCCGAAAGATTCGGTCCGCACTACTTTCATTTCAGCC
Source organism: uncultured Bacteroidales bacterium (assembly GCA_944322565.1). GTDB lineage: Bacteria > Bacteroidota > Bacteroidia > Bacteroidales > UBA932 > Cryptobacteroides. Next base: position 91,421 of record CALUPG010000001.1, read on the forward strand.
TGTAATATCCGCCACGGAAGCATGGACATAGCCGATGAGGTCGGCGGGAGCTACCTTGAACTGGAGCCCGCGGACCCCTGCACTCACATAGATATAAGGATAATCCAGTACAGTCGAATGGAACCATGTCGGAAACGGTTTCTTCATGCCCACAGGAGAGCATCCCCCGCGGATATACCCTGTAAGAGGAAGAAGCTCCTTCATCGGAATCAGGTCGCACTTCTTGTTGCCTGACACTTTTGCGGCTGCCTTCAGGTCCACCTCCGAATCCCCCGGGACCACGCACACGAAATGCCCCGTCCTGTCACCCTCGAGGACAAGCGTCTTGAACACCTGACACAGGGGCTCTCCGAGCTGCGCCGCGATGTGGCCTGCGGCAAGGTCATTCTCATCCACCTGATACGGAATCAGTTCATACCGGATTCCGGCTCTGTCAAGCAGACGCGCAGCATTTGTTTTTTCTATCTTTTGCTTTTTCGCCATCCTGATGCAGGTTCTTACTTCGTCATATATGCCTTGAACCGGCCGGGACTGTTGAGTTCGGCTTCCTTGGTAGATGCTGACACTATCTCCGTGGTGACCTTTGACGCCGGCCTGGAGATAATCCTAACCATGTCATCAGTCTTTTCCGGGGCACCGAAAGCAGATTTCCGGAAAAACATACCGGCACCCACAGGACATGGAGAAGCCGACACATCAGCCGGATGGACACCCCACACCCAGATATATTCTTCGCCGGAATTCACGGAAAAGCCTTCATGATAATTCACTCCGGTAAGAAACTGCACCTTCTTCCCGGACAGTTCTTCAGCAGTGACTTTGGCATTGCGGGTCTTGTATGTGACATCAACCCTCACGCGTATATCAACCATATCTCCCTTATACGGCACACCATAAGAAATGATTTCAGCAAAACATCCTTTCCTCGTATCCCCGACCTGCGCCATGCGTCCTTCCGTTGCCGTGAGCCTGACTTCCTTCTCCCCGTCCCAAAGGGCAATGCCGCCGAGACCGACTGTATTTCCCACCTTGTATTCATCGCATCCGAGTCCGAGCGACTCCTGCTCTTGCTCTGAAGGATACCAGCCGAATTTCTCCAGTTCCATACCGCGGCCGGTCTTGGAATACACATCGATGGCCCCGCTGTCATTGAAATATATCCGGAGAGCCATATACGCATTTTCAACCGCCGGGCCATGATGGCCGACCGTACTGTATTCATCCCCCGACTCCGAGAAAATCTTCGTAACCTGCTTTCCGTCAGACTTAAGGAAAAGGCTTTTGGCAGTCTGCGCTTCAGCCGCCGAAACAGAAAGTACGGCCACTGCGACGGAAACGACAATATATCCGAATCTGTACATAGTATGGAATTATTCTTATTACTTCTTCAAGCAGTCAAATATACGAAAAAAATCATTGCCATGCCCACAGCTCCGGCAAGCAGTCATTCGGCATTTATGTCAGGCTCAATATGTATCGAGACCTGCGTCGAAGGCCCGAATTTTCCCTTAAGGGCCTTTTCCACGGACGTTGCGATCCGATGCGACCTTAGCACAGGCATATCCGGATCTACAACGACATGAGCTTCAATGATTACCGAAGGACCGTTCCTGCGTGTCTTCAGTCCATGCACATTCCTTACTCCGGGCACTTCTGATGCAAGCGCGATGATATCTGATTCCATGCCGGGAGGAAGTGAGCCGTCCATAAGTTCATTCAGGGCCGGTCCGGCCATCTTGACTGATATGACGATTATCGCTATGCTGATGATGCAGGCGGCAAGAGGGTCAAGCAGAGTCCATTTGTCTCCGAGCAGGATGGCTCCTCCGATACCGAGCAGAGAAGCAATGGAGGAAAGGGCATCGGAACGGTGATGCCATGCATTGGCCACCATGACAGGACTGTCCACCCTCTTTGCCACAGCCACAGTATATCTGTAGAGCCACTCCTTGGATATGATGGAGATTACTGCAGCTGCAAGTGCGATATAGCCCGGTTCTGGAATTTGCCCGCCTTTGGCTACAGTGACTATGCTCCGGAGGCCCGAAGCAAGGAACCCGGCACCTACGACCAGGAGTATCAGGCTCACAATCAGCGTTGCAAGAGTCTCGAATTTTCCATGCCCGTACTCGTGGCTGCCGTCATTCTTTTTTGAGGAAATCTTCACAAAGACAAGTACGACTATGTCGCTGAAAAGATCCGACAGAGAATGTATTCCGTCAGTAACCATGGCAGCACTGCGCCCGAAAAGGCCTGCGGCAATCTTGCCGACCGACAGAACAAGATTGACTACGGAGCCGACAAGCGTCACCTCCGCTATCTTCTTTTCACGATTTTCCGATGACAGTCCCATAATCACAATTATTTTTTCTCAAAAAAAGAAAAATGCACATTCCCGTATTTCTTCTCTTTCAAGAAAAAAGGATGCCCGGCAAACGAATAGTCCGCCGGATGCTCAAGAATGAAATACATGCCGTCCCTGACTATTGCTGATTCCAGCACTTTGTCCGGAAGAGAGGCAAGCCCTTCCATGGCATACGGAGGATCGGCAAACACAAGGTCAAAACTTTTTCTGCAGATACGGATGAAATCAAAGACATTATGCCTGACGACCGTGACGACATTGCCCAGGCCAAGAGAAGCCGCAGCAGTCCTGATGAAAGAGGCGTTGGCAGGTGACATTTCGACACAATAGACCTCAGAGGCACCCCGCGAAGCAAACTCAAACGATATCGCCCCGGTTCCGCCGAAAAGATCAAGAACGGAAAGCCCCTCAAACTCATATTCATTATTGAGCACATTGAAAAGGCCTTCCCTGGCGAAATCGGTAGTAGGCCGAGCCTTATAGCCTGCCGGCGGGATGACAGACTTCCCTTTGAGTTTTCCACCGATGATTCTCATGGTTCATGCACAATAAGATTCTGCGACATCCGTCAAATCCGCTCCACTCCTTTGAAATAGCTGTACAATGACATCTCCCATTCAGGCTCCAGAGGAGTCCTGAAATATACGAGAGACTGCTCCGGGTTAAGCTGCAGCTTCTTCAGCACCATGAACAGAAAATATTCCGCAGTAATGAAATCAGAAGATTCAAATGAATTCGCCAGCAGCAGAGTCTTTCCCTGAAATACGGCAAGATACAGTCTTCCGTCCGCATATGAAGCCGCTATCCTGTTGTAGTCATTCAGATTATACGCATCCCGCAGCAAAAAATACATCTCGGGAAGCACTCTTGCCCTGCTTCCGTCGGTCCTGAGCACCGTATCGGAAATAATCCTTGAGATGGCCTCTCCGGCAGAGAGCGAATATACAAGACTCGCGTCGCACCACGGAATCTCAACAGAATCCACAGAATCCGCATCATTCAGTTCACAGACTTCCGCCAGAAGTTCCCGAGAACGGGAAGCAGAGAAAAAATGCGTCGGGACAAGTGTGCATTTCGGAGTAAACAACGAGATTTCAACTTCCTCATGCCTGGACTGAAACTCCTTTGTGGCAAAGATGCGGTCGGGACTCAGCCATCCGGAAAATTCAGTCTTGCTGTCCGCATGTATTCCAAAAGAATATCCACTCAAGCTGACTTGAATGGATATTCTGTCTGTATATGTCATACAATTGCTCCTTAAGCGCAACAGCCGGGGGAATTACTCCCAGTTGCCGGCATTGTTGTTAGGAGCATCTATGCTGCCGACCTTAAGACCAGGGAAACGCCCCGTATCTTCCCTTTCAGCATTCAGATTGATGACAAGCTGCCTGTCAAGCCCCTTGAGAAGAGAATTGTATGTCATGCTTGCTTCAAAGAGAGGCACTTTCACACCGGAAACAGTCTTCACCGCAGAAGCCATATAGACCGAATCACCGCCGCTGAAAGGAACGATTGCCAGAGAGTCAACGAAGAAATCGTTGCGGCCAAGGAACATCGCCTGCCTTACAAGAGTGTCGCGCTCAATCTGGAATACGAGCTTGTGGTCACCCTTCCGATACATCTCATACATCTGCTGAGGGGTAATCCTCGGATTTCTTCTCTTGATCTGCTTTGTATGCTCGACAGCCACTGAGTCATCCTGGGAGCCGATCTGCATCACAAGCTTGATCTTACCGTTGTTATAGAAATCCTTGAGAGAATCAACGGACGGGGTAAAATGTCCGTACTGACTCTTGAACGCGACCTGAAGATCCCTGATGTCCTTGAGTCTCTGGATGCCCACAGCCTCCCTGGCTGCCTTGTCATTGTTGAAGTTCACAGGCTCCATTACGCTCTGGACAATGGCATAGACCATTCCTATAATGATTACAGGAAAGATAAGATAGGTGAGAAGTGTCTTAACTACTTTCATTGTTATGTGTTTTTGTTTATTTCAATTTTGTTTATTTCAAATTCCGGACAAAGTTAAAAATTTGATTTATGATATGCAATATAATTTGTAATTTTGCAAACCAATTTTTTCTTTTCATGAAAGAACCCGACAGACAAAATATAGAAGAATTTTACAGGACCGTATGTCAGAGCGGCCATACGGTCATCACATCTCACATCAGGCCTGACGGCGACGCAATGGGCAGTTGCCTTGCCATGATGCGTTATATCAGGAGTCTGGGAGGGAATGCAGACATAGTTCTGCCGGACAGATTCCCGCAGAGCCTCGGCTTCATGGCAGAAAATCATGAAACAGGGCATATAATATCTGCGGAGGATGACTTCGGCAGGGCCTCAGAGCTTTTCCGGAAGGCAGACCTGGCGATCTGCCTTGATTTCAACAGGCTGGCTGAAAACCGGTGCGGAAAGCTGGCTCCGCTCCTTGAAAGGTTCAAAGGGAAAAGAATCCTGATTGACCACCATCCCGCACCGGAACTTGAACGCTTCAGCCTTGCATTTACGGAAACTGAAATTTCCTCCGCCTCGGAGCTCCTGTTCTGGATACTCAATGAAATGCCGGGGACAGGCAGTGATGCAAGAAAACTCCCTGCCGGTGTTCCGGAGGCCCTGTTCACCGGGATGACTACAGACACGAACAATTTTGCCAACTCCGTATTTCCATCTACATTCAGAATGGCCTCGGCCCTGCTTGAAGCTGGTGTTGACAGGGATATGATACTCGACCGGCTGTACAGTGAATACAAGGAGCGCCGGCTCAGGATACTCGGGCAGCTGCTTGATGAAATGAAAATTACGGAAGACGGCGTAGCCTACATGATTCTCAGCAAGTCTGCAATGAAAAAATTCGGCATAGAAGAAGGCGAGACTGAAGGCTTCGTGAACATTCCTCTTTCGGTAGGGAAAGTAAAGTTAAGCTGCCTGCTCAAGGAAGACGACGGATTCTTCAGAGTATCACTCAGGTCCAAGAAAGGAATCTCCGCCAACAGATGCGCTTTTGAATTTTTCAACGGCGGAGGACACGAACAGGCCTCCGGAGGCAGGCTGCATATCCCCGAGGACATCAGGGACATTTCGGAGGCCGCCGGATATATTGAAAGAGTCACACATATTTTCATGAACAGAGACAATGCACAGAATATTCAATAAGACATTCTCATTGACCCACGGCAGAATACCGGCATTTCTGGCCGCAGCGGCCATAATTGTCGCCGCAGGGTGCACCAAGCAAAGCCTGGAGACCACATATTCCCGCCAGGAAGACAGAATCGACAGTTACATCACTTCGCAGCTGGAGAACAACAGCAGCTACAGCGTAGTGCACAACCACGGGTCCAACAGGCTGATAATCTCCGGGGGAAGCGGAAATGCGCTCGAGGCGGGAGGCACCCTGACATTTCTATACGCAGGCTATGTCTTTTCAGGCAGCAGCCTCAGCGCATCGGGCCTTTTTGCAACAAACAACAGGACAATTGCCGAAGAGGCCGGATGGAATCTTACAGATGCGGACTTCAGTGACAAGGAAGTCAAACTGGATGAAGATGAGCTTCTTGAAGGCCTGTACTATGGACTTGAAGGAGTACGGGCCGGGGAAGAATGCATCGTCATATTTTCAGGGAAATACGGCTACGGCAACCGTCATGTCGGCACGATTCCTGCAAATTCGGCCCTCGCATACCATATCTGGGTTAAAAATGTATCTGAATAAACACTATATTTGCAGGATTATCCGATACACGATGCAGAATATCTATAACACATTATAGAACGACAACATGAATATGAGAGGTTTTTTTCTTGCGTTTGCCGTCATCTGTGCAGCTGTGGCAGCTGCCGGATGCGCCACAAGTCCTGAAATCCCGAACAACGAGAACGAAAAAAGATATTTTGACGCATGGATGCATGTGAATCATCCGGACTGGACTAAGACGGAGCACTGGATCTACATTGACGAAAAGAATGAGACACAGGGAACCGGAGAAACAGTCAAGGAGGGATATCTTTTTGTGGAATATACTGTACGGGATCTTTCCGGGACCATAACTTCATCGACCAGGGAAGAGGACGCCAGGCAGCTTGGCACATACAAGGAGCAGAATTATTATGGACCTGAGGTCTGGGTGACCGGCTCCATGACGGCTGGAGTATTCTATGCGATGTCCGACCTTGACGGAATGAAGACAGGAGGCAGAAGGCAGGCCATAATTCCGGGCTGGATGGCATCATCCGTAAAATACGGTTCCGAGGAAGAATACCTGAACAATGTGACAGGGAACAGCCATGCAATCTACGACATAGAATTTGTCGGGCAGACAGACGACATATCTGCATGGCAGTCCGACCGGATGGCAGACTTCGTTGAAGACAATGAACTCGGGCTGTTCACCATGCTGTCCCCGTCAGACACGACGGAAACCGGGTTCTATTATGAAGGAGTCCTGGAGTCCGGTGCATCTGATATCGAAAGACTTGACACGGACACCACATCCACCCTGTTTAGCGCAGACACGACAGTATACATCAATTATACCGGAAGGCGCCTTGACGGGCAGGCATTCGACACAACAATTGAGAGAGTTGCAAAAGACAACAACATATACTCCTCTGGGAAAGAGTATGCCCCGGTAAAGATCACATGGGGAGAGAATTACTCCTCAATAACGATGGGAGACGACGAGAACTCGGTAATCACAGGTTTCGCAAAGACCCTGTGGAGGATGAGCTGCAGAGAAGGAGTGACCAGAGCCGCAGGAATGTTCTGGTCAGACTTCGGGTACAACTACTCCGGAAGCGGAGACATGATACCGGGGTATGCGCCGCTCATCTTCGAGATAGAGTTCACAGAAAATCCGGAGGAATAGGCCAATGGCAGAAAAATCAGCAATTCCGGTTGAACTCGGGACGGAACCGATAGGAAAACTTCTGAAAAGCTACGCCGTGCCGGCCATAATTGCCATGACGGCATCTTCTCTATACAATATAATTGACAGCATATTCATAGGTCATGGCGTAGGGCCGCTTGCCATAGCCGGGCTTGCGGTTACATTTCCGCTGATGAACCTCTCGGCGGCATTCGGGACCCTCGTAGGTGTCGGAGCCACCACTCTTGTGTCTGTCCTGCTCGGACAGAAAAACTATGACATTGCCAACAAGGTGCTCGGCAATGTGGTAATACTGAACACCATCATCGGTCTGCTCTTCATGACCGTGTCACTCATTTTCCTTGACCCTATCCTGTATTTCTTCGGTGCAAGCGACAATACCATCGTCTACGCGAGGGAATACATGCAGATAATCCTCGCCGGGAATGCTGTCACACATCTGTACCTTGGACTGAACAGCGTGCTCAGGGCCTCCGGCCAGCCGAAATTCGCCATGATGCTGACTATACTGTCAGTAATCATCAATACGGCAGTAGCCCCGGTGCTGATATTCTGGCTTGACATGGGAATAAGCGGAGCCGCAATAGCCACGGTACTCGCCCAAAGCGTATCCCTTATAATCATATTGAGATATTTCAGCCGGAAGGACAGGCTGCTTCACTTCAGCAAAGGAATCTTCCGCCTTGAGTGGAGAATCACCAAGGATTCCCTGTCAATAGGCCTCGCCCCGTTTCTGATGAACTCCGCGGCATGTATAGTGACACTGTTCATCAACCAGCAGCTCGGGAACTACGGAGGAGACATTGCCATAGGAGCATACGGCATCGTGAACAGAATCAGCTTTCTGTTCATAATGATAGTCATGGGCTTCAACCAGGGCATGCAGCCTATTGCCGGCTACAACTACGGCACAAGGAACTACACAAGAGTCAAATCAGTCATGTGGACCACAGTCAAATACGCCACAGTCGTGACAACGACCGGATTCCTGATAGCCATACTGTTCCCGCAGCAGGCAGTATCCATCTTCACTTCCGACCCTCAGCTCATTGATTTCTCAGCCAAAGGGCTGCGGATTCTCACCCTCGCCTTCCCCTTTGTAGGATTCCAGATGGTGTCATCCAACTTCTTCCAGTGCCTGGGCATGGTCAACAAGGCAATCATCCTATCGATGGCCCGGCAGATACTATTCCTAATCCCGTGCATCTATGTCCTGCCGCTGTTTTTCAAAAACCTCGGTGTCTGGATAAGTTTTCCAATATCGGACTTCGCGGCATTCATAATTTCAGCGATTCTCATGTGGGATCTTCTGAGAAAATTCGGCAGGCTCAAGGACGGGGATGACCCGTCAATACTCGGAAGCAAACTCTGACAGCCTCACACCACCATATCACCTTAAGCACAGAATACGATGAAGAAAATAATAATAAATGTCGGAAGGCAGTTCGGAAGCGGAGGAAAACAGGTCGCACTTGAACTCGGGAAGAAACTCGGCATAAATGTCTATGACAATGAACTGATTACAAAGGCCGCGGAAGCAAGCGGATTCAGCAAGGACTTCTTCAGGGAAAAGGATGAGAAAAGGAATTTCCTCTCTTTCTCATCATTCTTCAGCACCAACGGATTCGGGCTGCCGGACAACTATGTGAATGAGAACGAGCTGTTCAAGATACAGAGTGAAGTCATCACAGACATTGCGGAAAAAGAGTCTGCAGTCATCGTCGGAAGATGTGCCGACTACATATTGAGAAACACAGGCTTCACTCTTGATGTCTTCATCTGCGCCCCGCTTGAAAACAGGAAGAAAAGGGTGTCCGACAGACTCGGGATAACGCCGGACAAGGCCGCGGAGCTCATTTCCAGGACAGACAGAAAGAGAGAAACATACTACAACTACTTCACTTTCGGGAACTGGGGAGTCGCCTCCAATTATGACCTCTGCGTCGACTCTTCCATCCTGGATATAGAAGGGACCGCGGACTACATCATTGACTTTGCGGACAGAGCGGGAATGCTGAAATGAAGATGACCGCAGACAGAAACAAATGGACAATAAGCATCGTGTGCCTGCTCTGTGCAGTATGCACACTGACTGTCATGTCGGCGTCATCCCATGACAAATACGCCAAAATAACCTCTGCGGACGAAGAAATCCTGAGCCTGAACGATACTCTGAGCAACTCCATTTCAGACTTCACCGAACTCTCCGGGATGGACAGGATAGTGGAGAACTACAGAAAAAGGTGGGATCTCAAGGGAGTGTCGCTTGCAATGATGCGCAACGACTCACTCATATTTGCGAAAGGATACGGCTGGGCCGACGAAGAAAAAAATGTCCCCATGACTCCCGGACACATACTCAGGATGGCATCCGTCTCCAAACTGATTACCGCAGCAGGCATCATGAAGCTGCAGGAAATGGGTATGCTTTCGCTGGGGGACACAGTCTTCGGTCCATCAGGAATTTTATGTGACTCCATTTACACAGCCGCCATAGGGAGAAAACGCAATTACCTGCAGATTACTGTGGAAGATCTGCTCAGGCACAAGGGAGGCTTCACTTGCTCGCTCGGAGACCCCATGTTCTCCACACGGGATATAATCCGCCAGTTCAGACTTGACGGAGCCCCTGACCATGAGACACTTACCAGATGTATACTCAGACGGCAGCTCGGATTCGCCCCTGGCTCATGGCAGCAATATTCCAATTTCGGCTACCTCCTGCTGTCAATGATAATAGAAAAAGTGTCCGGGACAGACTATGAGACATTCATAAAGGCAAACATTCTCGAACCGGCAGGATGCCATGACATGCACATTGCCCGCAACTATTATGAAGAACGCTATCCAAATGAGGTAAGGTACTACATGCACGCCGGCTCTGAACCATGCCCGGAATTCAACATGAGCGGACGGATGGTCGAGAAATGCTACGGCGGCAATGACATTGAGAGCCTGTCCGGAGCCGGTGCATGGGTCGGCTCTCCTTCCGAGCTCTGCAGATTCGTGGCCTCGATAGACGGCAGGCCGGAAATCCCTGACATAATCTCATCCGCAAGCGTCGCCGCAATGACTGAATATTTTGATTCCCAGACATTCTCGCTCGGATGGAATGACACAAAGCCCACAGGAGAATGGACGAGGACAGGCACTTTCTCCGGTACAAGCGCCCTCGTAAAATACTTTCCTGACGGCGAATGCTGGATTCTCATCACCAACACCAGCACATGGAGAGGGCCGGGACTCGCACGGTATACGGAAGCCATGTTCAAAAAATGCAGGGAACTCTACAGTCCCCTGCTTCCTGAAAGAAATCTGTTCTCCGCCGCCCCCGGCAGCAGAATATTTTTCCAGCTTGGCGTATTGCCGGAGATTCAGTCCCCGTCACTCCCGGAATATGTCTTGACTTCAAATTCCCCGGACAGCACCCTGTAGCCATTGTCCGCGAGAGATTCAAGTTCATTCTCGCCCGGATATACGGCAACGGGAGCAATGAATGACACCCTGTCCGTAATTCCGGACATCATTCTGGCACTGTGCGCAATCCCACCTGTCAGAATTATGGCATCGACCTTGCCGAAGACATCCGTCGCAAGGCCGGCGATATATTTGGCGACACTCAGGCAATAGCCCTCTATGAATGTGGCTGCCCTGGCGTCTCCCGATTCAGCCATCTTCAGGATTTCCCTGAAGTCATTGGTGCCGAACCATGCCACGGCCCCTCCTCCTCCGACAAGGCGCTTCTTGACTTCTTCTTTTGTCCATTTGCCGCTGAAGCACATCTCCACAAGAGGGAATCCAGGCACCGTCCCAGCCCTTTCGGCACTTAAGGGGCCATCACCTCCGTGCGCATCATTGGTATCTATGATGCGCCCCTCCCTGTGAAGAGTCACTGATGTTCCTCCGCCCATGTGGGCGACAATGACCGTCAGACTCATGTAATCTGCCCCGTGATCCCTGGCATAGCGCCTGACCATCGCCCTGGAATTGAGCGCATGGCACAACGCCCGTCGTGGAAACTCAGGAAGTCCTCCGACCTTTGCCTCCGGCAGCATCTCATCAGCCATTGCCGCATCCGCAATATACGCCCGGCATGAAAGCGGCCTGCCTGCAGACTTTCTTGCCTGATTGATCTCCAGGGCAATCTCATCCGCAATCAGTCCGCTGAGATTACAGGCATGTACGCCGTTGCGGGACTCAACGAGAGCATGACGCATGGCACTGTTGACCTCATACACCCCCGTCTCTACGGGAGTAATAAGGCCAGCCCGGGCCATCACTATATCTATGTCAGACAGCGGAATCCCTTTTTCCGAAAGAAAATCCGTGATGGCATCCTTCCTCATAAGGTCCTGAGCCATCACGGAACTGTACTTGGAAAGGTCGGATACGCTGTGCACAAGGTTCTGTTCGAACACCATGTTCCCGTCTACGGAATAACCTATCTTGGTAGATGTAGAACCTGTGTTTATAGCCAATACCCTCCCCTTCATATCACTTGGCCGACATTGCCGCTATCGCGATTGAATTCAACTTGGTATCAATGCTGTCAGCACGGCTGGAAAGTACGCAAGGCACCTTTGACCCCACTACCATGCCAGCCTGCTTAACATTGGCCGCAAGCTTGGAATTGGTCTTGTAGAACACATTTGCCGACTCGATGTTCGGGAAAAGCAGACAGTCTGCATCCCCGGCAACAGGACTGACAAGTTTCTTGATTTCAACCGACTCCTTGTCAACGGCGACATCCAGTGCAAGAGGCCCGTCGGCTATGCACCCCTTGATTTCCCCCCGCTCGACTTTCTTGGAGAGAACGGCAGCCTCCACGCATGCCGGCATCTTCTCGAGCATCTGCTCTGTAGCTGCAATGAGAGCCACCTTCGGAGTCTTGACGCCCATGGCATGGGCTGTATCCACGAGATATTTCAGCATGGCTTTCTTCTGCCCCAGGTCAGGAAGCGGAATCACGGCCATATCACTGACAAAAAGAAGCTTATGGTAATTCGGATTCTCAAGCACGGCAACATGGCTGAGGACAGCCTTCGGAGGGAGCAGCCCCGTCTCCTTGTTGAGGATTGCCCTCATGAACTTGTCCGTGCTGCAAAGGCCCTTCATCAGTATGTCTCCCATACCCTGGTTGACCATAGTCACAGCCTGGGTAACCGCAGAAAGTTCTTCCGGATTGTGGAGCACACGGAATTTGTTGATGTCAATTCCTTCCTTGTCACACTGTTCCTTAATCATATTCTCGTCGCCGACAAGAGTGGCATCGACTATGCCGAGGTCAACAGCCATGCTTGCTGCTGCTATAGTATGTCCGTCGACAGCCCAGGCGGCCACCATCCTCTTGCGCGAACTCCTGCCCGCAAGTTCGGCAAAGATTTCTTCGAATTTTGTAAACATGGTATTATCTTATTCTGTTTATATTCATTTATATATTCTTATGAGGCTCAACCGGCACTGCAATGTCCGTCATGCCTGTCCCTGCACAATATGCATGGTATCACGGGCTATCACGAGTTCCTCGTCTGTAGTGATGACAGCCACCTTCACTTTCGAATCAGGAAGAGATATGAGGGTATCCTTGCCTGTGGCGACATTGGCCTCATAGTCAAATTTCACACCCATATAGGTGAGATTCTCGCACACTCTGCGGCGCAGACGGCTGTTGTTCTCGCCGATGCCTCCGGTAAAGACGATGAGATCCACACCATTCATCGCAGCTGCGTATGCCCCGATGTATTTTGTCACCTCGTAAGTCAGCTTCTTCAAGGCAAGCTTTGCCCTCGGTTCTCCTGCATTTGCAGCAGCGTCGAGATCCCTCGCATCGGAAGATATTCCTGATACACCGAGAAATCCGCTCTTCTTGTTGAGAATACGGCTGATTTCCTCTGGAGACAGATGCTCCTTTTCCTGAATATATGTCACGACATCCGGGTCGAGGCTGCCGGAACGGGTGCCCATTGTCACGCCCTCAAGCGGAGTGAACCCCATTGAAGTGTCGACAGACTGGCCGTTGAATACAGCGGCAATTGAACTTCCGTTGCCGAGATGACAGGTGATGACCTTGCAGTTGGTCGGGTCAAGGCCGACAAAATTGGCGCCCTTTTCTGACACATACCTGTGACTGGTGCCGTGGAAACCATAACGGCGTATACGGTACTTCTCATAATACTCGTACGGTATGGAATACATGTAGGCATAAGCCGGCATGGTCTGATGAAATGCCGTGTCAAACACAGCGACCTGAGGCACGGACGGAAGTACACTGGTCACGGCCCTTATTCCCAGGAGGTTTGCCGGATTGTGAAGAGGCGCTATATCGCAGCAGGCCTCAATCTTTGCCACGACCGCATCGTTGATGAGACAGCTGCTCATGAACTCTTCGCCTCCATGCACCACACGGTGGCCGACAGCCTCGATATCCTCGAGTTTCTCAAGCACACCGTACTTCTTGTCGAGCAGAGCTTCAATCACAGCCTTGATTGCAACCGTATGGTCAGCTATAGGCATTTCCTTCACATACTGCTCCTCCAGTGCACCCCTGTGCTTGATGCATCCGGTCTCCATACCGATTCTTTCCACAAGCCCCTTGGCAAGCAGATAATAGACATTGTCGCCTTTCATGTCCAGAAGCTGATACTTGAGAGACGAGCTGCCGCAATTAAGAACAAGAATTATCATATAAAAGCATTTAAGAAAAATTTCTAATCAAAAATCATTCAAAGTTATAAAATAATAACTATTTTCGCAAGAAACGGGAACGAAATGGGAGTGGAGAGGGACATTGCGGGAATCGCCCTGTTTTTTATCGCCGGGACAGCTGCCGGAGAAATGCTGTGCCGGACAGAATTCATGTCCCTGTCCTGCGCCTCATCAGCAGCAACAGTAATTTTTGCCGTCACCGCAGCCCTTGTATTCCTTTTGATGTACATAAGATATCGGCACCTGAATCCGGCTACGGCCCCGACATCCGGCGACAGATACATGGAATTCATCATTCCCGCCGCATTTCTCATGGCCGGACTGTCGGGCGCCACGGCAGATTTTCTGTGTTGCGGCATCAGAAGCCATGATGCATTCCCTCCGTCGGCATCTGTCCGCAATGCCGTCATCTCGAATTCCGAATCATTCAAAGCAGCCATAGATGCGGTTCCTTTCGGGGACAAAGACTGCAACGCACTGACAAAGGCATTGCTCTCCGGCGACAAGTCAGATGTCAGCAGAGAAATCAATTCCGCATTCCGGGACAGCGGGGCCTCACATATCCTCGCCCTCTCAGGAATGCATCTCGGGGTCCTGTACTGGATTCTTCTCAAAGTGACATCGGTCTTCGGCAATTTCAGGGCAGTCAGGAATGTCAGGTCATGTCTGGTCATTCTGATTTCCGCATGGTACACCCTCATCACGGGGGCATCTGCCTCCCTCGTGAGAGCATTGCTGTTCATCACCCTGAATGAAGCCGCCAAAATGGCAGGACGGGAGACCAGACCCATGAACATATTCTTCATCGCCCTTGTCATCCAGCTCACAATAGCGCCTTCAAATGTCATGGGAGCAGGATTCCAGCTGTCATATCTTGCCATGGCGGGAATATATCTTGTCTACCCAAAGATAAAGTCCTGGTATCCCGGGAGAAGAGGCAATCCCCTGAAATGGCTGTGGGACACTTCGGCCCTGTCCATATCATGCCAGATATTCACAGGGCCCGCAGTCTGGCTGATATTCGGGACATTCCCCAAATATTTTCTTCTGACCAACCTGATTGCCGTACCGCTGTCAACATTCATAATGCTGCTTTCCGCAGCGGTAACTTTCCTGCACCACATCGGAATATGCCCGGCTTTCTTCATATCCGCCGCCGAAGAATCAGCCCTGCTGCTCATAGACATACTTGGCCTCATAAGCGCATTGCCGTAGGACGGGGCCATACATCAGAAGCACTCCGCCAGAAAGACGGATCAATCATGAATGAGACGGAAGCCGTCTGATTTCCATGTGCGCATCACGCCCTTGTCATCCTCATATATAAGATATCCCTCTATGTCATTGCGGGCATCGATATAGGACGCGGCCTTTTCCTTGCCGAGCACCATGCAATATGTCGCAAGAGCATCAGCCTCTGCGGCTGTCGGTGCCACTACCGTAGCACTGAGCAGGGAATGCGAGACAGGATAACCGGTGGACGGATCTATTGTATGAGCATATTTCCGGCCGTCCTTGACATAGAATTTGCGGTAATTGCCGGAAGTGACCACACCGCATTTTCCGGGCCCCGCCTGCAATATGCCCTTGAGGTCGGCGCCGGAAACATTGTTCCCGTCCACAGGTCTGTCGACTCCGATGGTCCATGGCACACCGCCGGGATTGAGCCCGACGCATATAATTTCCCCACCTATGTCCACCAGCATGTCCCTAACCCCTTCCCTTTCAAGGTAAGCGGCAACAAGGTCGCAGGAATATCCCTGGGCCACTGCATTGAAATTAAGTACGGGCCGGTGCTCCGGATGCCCGTCAATGACAATATCAGAGGCGGCGAGAGTTCCGTCGGCATCAAGTGCACCGGCAAGGTCTGCCTGCAGCCTGTCCATTCCGATATATTTTCTGATTTCAGCCACTTCCTCGCCAGAAGGGAGAGAATCCGCAGTGAATCCGAAGCCCCACCTGTCGAAAAGTGCCCCCGCCGAGACGTCGACAGCGCCACCCGTCATTTCAAAATATTTGTGCGACAGACTGTACATTTCAATGAAGATACTGTCCGGGGTGACCCTTCTCCCCGAATTGAATGCAGACAGGACAGAACTGTCATTATAGCCCGAAAGAGAATTGTCCACAAGATTCAGCACGGAGTCAATCCCGAGCTTAAGGGCTCCGGCACTTTTACGGACACCGTCAAGATTGATTTTAACAGAATAATTCCCGCCCTGGGCATAGCCGGACAATGACACATATTGCGAAGAAGAAGTACATGAGATAAAACATGCAGGCAGCACAGCCAGCAGAAAGCGCACCGGGCGGAATATTTTTCGGAAAACTTCCATCACATTCAAAGTATTTCTGCAAAAATAACGGATTTTACATAAAAAATGCACATCTTTGTAAGTTGAGACGAAATGCAGACTTCTGTTAAGATTGAACAAAAACTGTTGAAATGACATTGAGAAAATTATATTTTGCCGCCCTTGCCGCATCAGTTGCGGCGGCTGTGCTGTCTTGCAAAAAGGATGAGGAAGAAACAGTTTCACTGCCATACCTTACCGGGACTCCAAGATTCAGTGCAGACAGGTATGTTGAAGCCGGCAGTTCACATACTTTCACAGCAGCCGAGACATCCAACCCCACAGGTGCGTCCATTACATACAAATGGACAGTGACCAGGGCAGGAGAGACTGTCGTGGACGAGACGACACCTGAAGAAAACGGAGGAAGGACATTCAGATATACATTTGAAGGAGCAGAAGTCAAGGACACTCTCTGCTCATTCAGGGTAACATGCAGCGCAAGTGCATCAGGCTACTCTTCCACAAGTTTTTCCGCCGATGTGACGACAGTAGGCGAAAAGTCACTTGCATTCGAGGGAGACAGCCAGCTTGCCCCGGGTATAACAGAAAGTTCCTTCACGGATCCGAGGGATTCAAGGACATACAGGACTGTCATAGCCGACGGCCTTGAGTGGACTGCCGAAAACATAGGATTTACAGGAGCTGGCGTGACGACAGGAAAGGCACTGGAAAACTCCGAAGCCGTTTCCGGCCTGTTCGGCCGTTTCTACAAATGGAGTGATGCATCATATATCTGCGAAGGCCTCGGAGAAGGATGGAGACTTCCGGGTGTCAGCGACTGGAATACGCTCGGGGAGATGTTTTCAGACGACCAAGGGCAGGGCGAGACTTCCCTGACCGAATGGAGCGGCGTCAACGGCAAGCTCATGACCAATGTCTATTTCAACAATGATGAAATGTGGGAATACTGGCCTGCGGTTCAGATAACCAACGAAAGCGGATTTTCAGTACTGCCGACAGGCTATGCAACCGTCCTTGAGAAAGAGTTCAGCGGAAGCGCGGACGACATCTGGACATTCTCGGGCTTCTCACAATATGCCGGCTTCTGGACATCGTCCGGCTATGTACAGGGACAGAATCCGGGAGAAGGGGATGACTCGGGAAGCACAAAGGCGTACTATGTATATATGTATGAAGATGATCCGGATCTGAAAATCAATTATGTTGACAAAAATGGCTTCGCCCTTCCAGTCCGCTGCGTAAGAAACTCCCAATAGCAGAACCGGGACTACAAACCAGTCAATAACTACAAACCAGTCAATAAGTAAAATCAAAAATCATATCTGAAATGAAAAAAGGTTGTATACTGGCCATCATTCTGCCGGTTGCCATTCTGCTCGCCCTGTTCTTCTGGGCAAAGTCATCATATAACGGACTCGTCCGTGCAGACGAACAGGTGAGTGCCGCCTGGGCACAGGTTGAAAATGTATACCAGCGCCGCGCGGACCTCATTCCCAATCTTGTAGCCACCGTAAAGGGATATGCAGAGCATGAGTCCTCGACTCTTGAAGAAGTCACTGCAGCCCGGGCCAGGGCCACACAGCTGACGGTCAATCCTGCCGACCTGAGCGAAGAGGCCATAGCGCAATACCAGAATGCACAGGGAGAACTCTCCCAGGCACTCGGACGCCTTCTTATGATCACGGAAAACTATCCTGACCTGAAGGCAAGCCAGAATTTCCGGGATCTGCAGGCACAGCTCGAGGGGACAGAGAACCGGATCAGCACTGAACGGATGAAATTCAACGAGTCATCCCGCGCATATAATACAATGGTCAGAAGTTTCCCTAAGAACATCATAGCCTCGATGTTCGGATTTGAGACAAAAGGATACTTCAAGGCAGAAGAAGGAGCGGAAAATGCTCCCGAAGTCAAGTTCTGACCAATCCCCCTGCACGAATAGAATGATTCTGTAATGAAGGCCAAGGATTTTCTGACTGCAGAAGAAGTCCGGCAGGTGACCGGTGCAATCCGGGATGCCGAAAATGACACTTCCGGAGAAATCCGGGTACATCTTGACGAGAAATGCAAGACGACACCGCTCAAAGAAGCCGAGGCGGCATTCTATTTTCTCGGCATGGACAAAACGCAGCAGCATAACGGAGTCCTCATCTATGTGGCGTGCCAGTCTAAAGTCTTCTCAATAATCGGAGACAAAGGCATCAATGATGTGGTTCCGGAGAATTTCTGGAAAGATGTCACAGAAGTGATGAAAGAAAATTTTTCCCAGTCCCGCTATGCCGACGGACTTGTCAAGGCAATACGGATGACCGGCGAAAAACTGAAGGAATATTTTCCGTATCGCAAGGACGATGTGAACGAACTCCCTGACGAAATATCATACTCATGCCAGCAAGCAGAAAAATGACAACACACTTATGGCTGACGGTTGCAGCTGCGATTTTTCTTTCAGCAGGCACAATATGCACGGCAGTTCCGGCAAGACCGGAGCCGCAGCGTCTGGTCAATGACTTTGCCGGACTGTTCACCCCTGCCGAGAAGAACTCTCTGGAAAGAATCCTGACCGCATTTGATGATTCAACATCAAATCAAATAACAGTTGTGACTGTCTCAGACCTCGAAGGCAGCACTGCCGCAGAATATGCGACCAGAATCGGCCTTGAATGGGGCGTCGGGGCCGAGCAATATGACAACGGGATTGTGGTTCTTGTCAAGCCAAAGACTCCGGACTCAAACGGGCAGGTCAATATCAGCGTCGGATACGGCCTTGAAGGAGCAATCCCCGACATATACGCCAAGCGAATCATTGACAATGAGATGATTCCGAGATTTGCTCAAAACGATTACTTCGGGGGTGTCTCCGCAGGATGCGCTGTACTCATGAAACTGGCCTCCGGAGAAATATCCGAAGTCAGAGAAAAGAATGGCAACGGGGACTGGATTGCCATAGTATTTCTGGCAGGCATTTTCATAATAATCTGCGCAGCAATATCGTCAGGCAGGCGAGGCGGAGGAGGCAACAACCGCAGCAAGGGAAATGGTCCGGACCTTCTGGATGCAATCATAATCGGAAGTCTGATTGACAAAGGCCACAGGGGTTCCTCAGGAGGAAGTTTCAGCGGCGGCTTCGGCGGTTTCGGCGGTTTCGGTGGAGGAAGCTTCGGAGGAGGAGGAGCATCCGGCTCTTGGTAGAATGCAGCGCTACCGCATGTCCGTCACAATATAATCCTCACTGAGGCTGCCGGCATCAAAGGAAAATCTGTCCGCAGTGATTCTGTCAGACACTGAGAACTCATTGAATACCATTCTGATGTCCGAGCCGTCATCTAATTCAAGGACAAGGCCCGCCGGCACAACTCCCGAAGGCCGGAAAAACAGATTTGCCGAAACTATATTCCCCAGATCGGTATTTGGAATGAGACTGACCTTTACGGCATCCGAGCCATTGAAATCAGACCTGGATTCAGACACGACATCAAAGACCTGCCTGATATCCTTTGCAATCAGGACCGGATATGCAAGGTAATCAGGATGTTCCGCATCAACTGATTCGATGACGGCCTCACATGAACTTCTGTCGACCGTCCACTTGACGACCCCGTCACAATATACTTCAAGACCGTCACCCTCAAGAAAGAATGAACCGTCCTGAAAAGTCACCTTTCCGCCGCCCGTCAATCTGATTCCGGAGCTGAGCGTTGAATATGTATAACCGACTGAAACACAATACCCATCGATACTCTTCAGAAACCTTCCGACCATATCCTCAGGTTCTGCGGCAGACATGGTAAGGCAGGAGGCGAATACTGTCAGGGGCAAACAAACCAATGATTTGAACTTTGTCATATACACATCCCGTCATTCTGATTTCATATAAGCCTTGAGAATAGGCTGCAGAGATTCATAGTCCGGGACAAGCACCTGCCGTGGCTTGGAGCCCTCCTGCGGACCGACAATACCCGCCGCCTCAAGCTGGTCCATCACGCGGCCTGCACGGGCATATCCCATCCCGAGTTTGCGCTGGAGAGTAGAAGTAGAGCCGATCTGATTGAGCACGACCATCTTGGCCGCCTCTTCAAAGAGAGGGTCAATATTCTGCATGTCAACCATTTCTCCTCCGGATGACTCACCGTCAGAAGAAGGAGGGGCAGGGAGATAATATGGAGTGGAGTAAGCCTGACGGAACCCGGTCTGGGAGCCGATGAACTCGGTTATGGACTTGATTTCCTTGTCGACAAATGCGCACTGGACTCTTTCCATCTCAATGCCGGAATAATACAGCATGTCTCCTCTTCCGATAAGCTTCTCGGCACCGGTTGAGTCAAGAATTACCATTGAATCCATGCGGCTGCTGACCCTGAATGCTATGCGCGTAGGGAAATTGCTCTTGATAAGCCCTGTAACAACATTCGTGGACGGTCTCTGCGTCGCAAGAATCAGATGGATACCAGCAGCTCGCCCTTTCTGGGCAAGACGGATAATGCAGTCCATGATATTCTTTGAGATTGTCTTTGATTCTCCTCCCGTGCTGGACATTATAAGATCAGCATATTCATCTATCACCACAACTATATATGGCATATATTTGTGGCCTTCCGTCGGAAGAAGATATCTGTCCCGGAACTTGTTGTTGTATTCCTTGACATTCCGCACCTCAGCCCGGCTAAGCAGGTCGTACCGTTCGTCCATTTCCACACACAGAGACTTGAGGACCATTTCAGCCTGCTTCGGCTTCTTGACAATGGCATTCTCCATCTCATCTTTTTCACTGACCGCATCAGGCAAAACCGCGAGATAATGTCGGATCAGCCTTGAATACAGAGTAAATTCAACCCTCTTAGGGTCAATGAAGACAAATTTGAGCTCGGACGGATGCTTTGAATAAAGAAGAGAAGTAATGATGACATTAAGCCCGACAGACTTTCCCTGCTTTGTAGCTCCGGCCACAAGAAGATGAGGGGAATCAGCAAGATCAAAGACTTTCGCCTTGTTGGTGATAGTGGCTCCTATAGCCACCGGCAATTCATATCTGTTGTTCCTGAACGCATCGTCATTAAGCATGAACTTCAGCGGGACAATGGAAGGCCTCTGGTTTGCCACTTCAATTCCGACAGCATCCTCAAGGGTAACTATCCTCACATCCTTGACACCGAGAGACAGGGCTATGTCCTCTTCCAGACTCTTTATTGCAGATATCTTGACTCCCTTTGCCGGGATTATCTTATAAAGGGTCACAGTAGGTCCCACGCAGGCAAAGCCTTTTTCAATCTGAATCTTATAACTCAGGAGAGTGGAACGTATCTTATTGTTGTTCATTTCCAGCTCATCCTGCGAGACCTCATGCCGTCCGTCCGGATAGTCATTCAGAAGGTCAAGACTCGGGAATCTGTAGTTTTCCAGTTCATCCCTGACATTTATCCTCGGCAACTCCTTTCTGACATCAGTCGCGAGCTCTGATGTTATTACCTCAAGGGTATCATCAGACTTCTGCAGGGATTCCTCATCATCAGAAGGGGCATCCTGTTCTTCTGAAGATTCCCATTCAGCAGACTCTTCGGAAGATGCCGCGACTTCCTCCACGGGCTCATCATCCGAGGCTGGCTCTTCTGCAATCACAGCTTCATCCTTCTCCCCGGACTCATTGTCCTCCTGAGGCTCTGTCTCCGGGGGAAAATCTCCGGAAACACTTGGGGAAGGTTTGTCAGGACGCCTCTCAAAGACAGAAAGAATCCATCCCGAAATCCTTGTGCTTACGAACATGAGCCATCCGATAAGAAAGACAAGGATAATAATCAGAGTCACAGCCGCTCCCACAAGGTTGCATGACCATGCCGATATCGCAGCGCCGCAGTCTCCTCCAAGGCCTCCGCCAAATGCCGTTTCCAATCCGGCAAAGGGAGCGACAAACGCCAGAAAGACAGAAAATATGACAGCACCGGACACTGTCGAGAAGAATGCCTTCAGAAGACTCGTCTTCCGCCTGCCGAAGAGAAGCCTCAATGAAATCAGAGCAAGAAGCAGAAAAAAGGCAATGCTGCCCAGCCCGAAGCAACGGGCAACAAGAAAATGCCCCCACCTGTACCCGAGCTTTCCGGCAGAATTGTGGACCTCGATGTCAGAATCAAGCATATCCGCCTCTGAAAGGAGACTCTGATCCGCCTTCCAGGTAAAAAGATATGAAACAATTGCAATGATTGTGAAAACGGCAAATGCTCCTATTGCGAGGCCGCCCAATTTCTGAATTTTCTTGCGCTTTTCCTCGTCCAATGAGGCCCAGAGGCCCGGCCGCTTCTCCTTTATGGCATTTCCATTGCCTGGATTTTCTTTCTTTTTTCCGCGCGCCATCAGTTATTTCCTCTGATTTCTTTGTCTTGTGGAATTTTTCGGGCGGTTTCCGTTCCGGGACTTCACCGGATTAAGTCCGGGACGGGAATATGACATTTCTGTCGAAACTCTCGTGAGCTTCAAGTCCGCAGGCACTTTGATTCTATAGTCGGAAAGTTTCTCAATATCCTGAAATATCGTCTCGTCCGCCACGGAGTCCTTGTTCCAGATAAGATATTGCTGGCGCATATATATTGCCAGAGAGCGGATCATCGCCGTCTTGTCCTCCCCATCCTCCATGCCGGAGATAAGGTCGATGATACTCTCTATATTACGGCCGTAATGAGTGGCCTTGATCGGCTTACGCTTGAGCGGAATCATTGCCGGAGGCGCAGTAAACTGGGACTCTTCCGGCTTCGGATAAGGAGAATCCACATCAAGGTCAAATCCCGAGATGATATAAAGGTGATCCCACAACTTCTGTTCATAATTCTCCTGAGAATGCACAGGAGTATTGAGAATCTCCATGACCTTAATCACGGCCTCCGCCTGTTCGTCCCTCTTGGCCTTGTTCGGCACAGTTTTCACATACTCCGCCATCTTCTGCACATTGCGGCCGTACTCCGGCATCCTGAGCTTCTCCCGCTGTGTGTTGTATTCCAGACGTATACCATCCTGAGGATTTGTCCGGGAATCATTCTGTCCGTTGTCCATATCAAAAAATTTACAAAAGACAAAGATACTTTTTATAACTCAAAATCCGGCATATTTTACGAAGTTGTTTTGAAATATTCTCCAGGAGGCATTAAAATCAGAAAAAATATTTGGAGAATTGAATCTAAAAGCATACCTTTGCAATCCCATTTCGGAAAAGACCTGATTTCGGGGACAGATTCGGATTTGGGATTGAACGGGAAGATTCGTTAGCTCAGCTGGTAGAGCACAACACTTTTAATGTTGGGGTCTTGGGTTCGAATCCCAAACGGATCACGAAGTCGACCGGCAACGGTCTTCACGACGCTTCCTTAGCTCAGTTGGTAGAGCACGACACTCTTAATGTTGGGGTCCAGGGTTCGAGCCCCTGAGGGAGCACCTCCAAATCGTCAAATGATGAGTCAATCATTTGACGATTTTTATTTTGAGGATAACCGGCATCAAAAAATTAGAAAATTTAAATGTAAACAAAGCAGGAAGTAGCATACCGACATTTTGGGAGGATTTGCAAACGAATGGCATATTTATGAATAATTATATTGAAAAATCAGATATAAACCGCTATATTTGTAAACGATTTACAAATATAAGCCATGATAATAGATTTTTCAGTAGAAAATTTCTTCTCAATAAGAGAGCGGCAGACATTGTCATTCCTCGCAGAGGACAGTATCCGGCATCTGGAAGATTATTATGTGACAGAGGTTGCCGGGAAAAGAATCCTGAAGGCAGGATTGATTTTCGGAGCCAATGCTTCCGGGAAAACGACAATACTCAATGCCCTGGATTTCTTCAAGTCAGTAGTTATTGACCCTAAGAGTTCAAAAAATACATCTCTCGCCAGAGTGCCGTTTCTGATGGATTATTCTTCGCGAGGGAAAGACACTATGTTTGAAATCAATTTTATCCAAAACGGGCAGACATATTATTACCAACTTATTCTGAACGATAAATATATAGTAAGTGAAGTCCTGAAGACAAGGAAAAACGGGAAACTGGTATATAAAAGGACGACAGATGCCGACAACCAGGTTTCCGATATTCAATGGGGGACATTCTCACAGTTAAAGGACAAGTATGATATTGTCGTGCTGGCAAAGAATACCCTATGGAATGAAACCGTCATAGCGGGTTTCCTGAAAACCAATATGGAACAACCTTGCCTGAAAGAAGTTTCAGACTGGTTCAGCCGGTATCTGAATTCAATCATAAGACCATCTCTGGATCTGACAGGTTTCATTTTGGAGAATATTGACAATGGCAGTATTGACAGTAAAGGGCTGATACCCATTTTGATGAAAGCGGATTTAAATATTTCTGATATTCAAATAAAAAAACGAAGTGAAACTTTGGGCTATACCCCATCGAGATATTTTGAAGATGACGAAATTTTCAGGACGAAAATAAAAGACGGTTCTGTCGGTTACGATATATACAATCTCCGCTTCCGGCATGACAATAAAGACGGGGAACATTTTTCAGACATAAAATTCAAGTATGAGTCTCTGGGGACCCAGCGCTACTTCGGCCTTGCCGGAATCCTGTATCTTATGATAAAGAATTCCTGCTGCTTCTGTCTGGATGAACTGGAATCATCCATACATCCGGAACTGGCGAAGCATTTCCTTCTGACATTCTGTGTCAACGCAAAGAATTCCCAACTCATAGCGACCACCCATGACAGGGAGTTCCTGAACAACAAGGACATATTCAGGAATGATATGATATTCTTTACAGAAAAGGATGATGCCTGCGCAACTACATTGTACAAATTGTCGGATTTTGATTCATCGGTCATACGCAATACCAGCAATATACTGAACGCATACAATGCAGGAAGACTGGGTGCATTACCGAATTTGGGCGATTATTATCTTGATATAAATGACAATGGGGATGAATAACAGACTGCAAAACGGCCAAAGACTCCGTAATTCTTTTGCCTGTGTAGTGGATGGCGAGACTGAAATATGGTATCTGAATATGCTTAAACGGAATGAGCCGTCAATGAAAAGCATATCAATCAGGCCGGAACTTCCTCAGAAGAAGACATTGGAGGAACAATTTAAGCAAGTCCAGACATTGGCGGAATCCTACACCACTGTATTCTGGATAATAGATACGGATACAATTATAAGTAACGAAAGGACATTCGCCGGCGACAGGAACAAGTCTCCGAGAGTTGTCCTGAAGAAATGCGTCTCCGCTCTTCCCGAATCCCTCACTGACTTGTCCTGTAATGGCCTCATCCTGACAGATTAGGATTCCGTTCCTCCATTCTAATCTGTCCTTCGGAGACAAACACCCGGCAAGACTCCAACCGCCGAAGCCGACCGGAGACTTGCCTTGATGGGCAGAGCGGAATCGGCAGGCAGCACAGCCCCAGTATGGATATTGGGACTGTGCCCCACAACTACAACATACATAATAAAATAAAAAAGAAGAATGGCCTCAAGCCATTCTTCTATAAGTTTAAGGCAAATCCTAAAATAAATTTGAATTCAACCTAGAATTCGCCCTCCATTGCCATGTCTGGGCCTATTCGTCCCAGCCGTCCGACGAGCGGGTAACAGGCCGGGAAGCGGCGGTTCCTGCCGATGGAGAATCTTTTCTCAATGCAAACTTGAAGTTGTTGTCAACCACGGTCTGAATAAGACTGGCAGTGCCATACTCCTGACCTGATTCTGGAAGATTATCAGCAAAATTAAAGAAAATCAGTCCGAGAGAAGCGTTCTCACTCCTTTCCTGCAACTGCTGTACCGCAAACACAGACATCTCCTTTGTCAAAGCCACGACTCCTTCCGATGACAGAGAGTTACTGTATGGCCTGCCTACGAGACATCCTCCGAGATCGTTCATGAACCATGTGGAAAAATCTTTATTCTCCTGGTATGCTTTTACACTCTCTGTAAACAAATCAGAAACATATTGTTTTTTGTCTGAAAGGGTCGTATTGCCGTTAGGCCCGGACTCACCAAGATTCGTTCCGTCCATCCCCACAGTCGTGACTTCCTGATAAAGCCATGTCAATGCCGTCTGACGATTGACATTTGAGGAGCCCCATTTCATAGGGACACCGCCTTCGACATACGCCGTCTCCCACAATGAGAACAAACACGGCACTCCTGAATTTGCCGGGATGTAATTCCCCATGGTTGTATTATTGTAATTGACCTTCAGTACAATCTTGCCTTTTACATCATCAATTGTAGTCGTCGGCAAAATTTCGCCCTGATAAATATACTTGCCCAATGCAGAATCATTGCAATATTCCTTGACTGCGTATTCCACTGTCTCTATCCAGCCTCTTTGGTCATCATAGCTCCAACTGACCCCCTGATTATCAGTTGCCCCTCCATCAAACGTCAATTGCAGAAAGACATATTCATTGTCTTTTCCTTCCGCATGAGCATTATCGATACATTCGCCCAGCGCCTTTATTATATCCCGGACATTATCAAGCCGACGGCTGTCTACACATGCATATAATTCACCTTCTTTGAAACTGCCGAAAAGTCCGGTGTCATACAAAGCTCCGGTCTGCACTATAAACGCACGGACTCCGGTATTGAACTGCTGCTGGATTGTGGCATTCTGATATATGATGTCTGAGTTGTTGGCTTCGGTCAATATGGAGAATTTGCTGCCAGGCAGAGAGAGTTCAGTGATATAGATGGTCGGGTCAAGGGAATCCATCCAATAGTTCGTGCCTCCTGTCTTCAGAGCAGGGAGAGAAACGAGATTGACCTTGTGCGCGAGAATCTGGTCAGTCTGAAGAGTCTTGACAAGGTTTGCGCTGTTAAGCGGGGAAACAGATATCTGAAGAGTCTGCTTCTCGAATCCGTCATCGTTAGGCAGAAGATATGCCTGAAGCACCAGTTTGTCGCCGGGAGCGAGTTCAATGAAATCTTTCTTAGCCTCATCATAGCAGGAAATGGTGATTCTGTTCCTGACTTCACTGAGATTTCCAGAGATTTCACATGTCGGGGTTGTTCCTGTCCCGTCCTTTATGCCGGTGAAGTCGCACTCAAAATCTCCGGTAAGATAAATATTCTGCCCTGCTCCGTCAGGATCAACAGCATTTATGTTGATGCTGGATATCTTGATTGGGGCGGAATTGGTAGCAGGACCATTGATCGTGATCTCAAGAATTGTATTGAGCGGATGGAAAGTGAGCGGCACATCTGTACCGGCTTCCATCTTTTCCTTATCCACCTGAGTGTAAGCCCACATATATGCATAATCCGTGTTAGCTATGCCCCGGATTACCTTATGTCCGTCCACCGTACTTTCCTCAAAGCGGACAGGATCCTGCAGTACAGGAACCGAGGCCTGTATGAGACCGTCACCGTCCACACCAGAAACTGCCTTTGCCGGGTAGAAGCCATAGAAATTATGCTTTGAGGCAGATCCCCATTGAAGTCCCACCTCACCTGTCTTCGTAACGGCAGCCGAGGTATTCGTAGGGTTGCCGTCTGTATCTTTTGCAGGAGTAATCATATAGTCCGCCCGCACCGTATTGGAAGATTCCGGACAATACACAGCTATGCAGTCATTGTCCGCCCAATACACAGGATAATATCTGCGGCCCGTTCCATCGGTTACAATTTCATCGCCATATATGGTCTTGGTACTGACTGCACCCGGCAGCGAAGAGCCGAAAGTGATTTCCTCACCCTCCGTAACCGGGACAAATGTTTCCTCTGTCTGGCATCCCGTCAGGCAAAAGGAAAATATTGCGCCTGCAGCAATGCAGGCATATCTGACTTCAGTTTTCATAATTTCTGATGTTTAATTATCCCAAGAATTCCACTCTTCACCGAGGGAATTGTCAAAATAATTTCCTTCATTTCCTATTTCATGACCTTCTATGGTCACGCCCTCATCGTGTTCAGCTTCTGGATCAAACACAGACCCGCCCATGAATCCGTTTTCGGCTTCAACTGATGTATGCATCATCACAGGCGCCATGTAAACATTCTTTTTCATAAAATATCAATCATTATTTTTTCTTTTCTGATGAATCGTCGGCACCGTAGCCATAGCCGTAACTATGGCCGTAGCCATATCCATATCCATAACCATATCCGTAACCGTATCCGTAACCGTATCCATAGCCCTGATGCTTGAAATCGACGCCATTGAGAAGGAGCGCCATGTTGGAGAGCTTCTTGTCGGCATACAGACGCTCGACTTCAGGGAGCTGCCTTCTGTCCATCTTGCCTGCTCTTACGACAAAGACGGTGAGGTCAGCAATCCTGTTGACGATGATGGCATCGGCGATGATTCCTACCGGTACACTGTCTACAATAATATATTCGTAACGGGATCGGAGTTCGGCGAAAAGTTCGTCAAGACGGCTGTCCATGAGAAGCTCGGTCGGATTCGGGGCGACCGTGCCGGCAAGGATGATGTCCGGGCCGTTGGAGTCAAGCCTCAGGATATCACCCACAGTAAGAGAAGGATTGGCCAAAAAGTCTGTCACTCCGTAATGGCCTTTGTTGTAATACTTCGACAGGGATCTCTTCCTGATGTCAAGGTCAACAAGAACCACTCGCTTCTTCGCATAGACGAGGCTGGTGGCAAGATTCATGGAAATGAATGTCTTGCCTGCTCCTTCATTCATCGAGACAAGGGTGACGACCTGCGAGCCGGAGGCTTTCCTCAACATGAACGACATGTTCGTCCTGAGTATTCGGAAAGCTTCCGAAATCACATTTCTGCTCTCCTCCACAACGACAGGCACTTTGCCTTTGCTCTGGGCGTCCTTTATGCTCTTGTCGTATGGAATCTCCCCGAGGAAAGGAAGATCAACGACATCCTCAATATCTTTTCTCCTATGTATCCTTGTGTCAAAGAACATGATCATCAAGAATATGAAGCAAGGACACACAAGGCCGGCAAGGAGACCGAGAATGAGAATCCGGTTCCTGACAGGTGAAATCGGAGCCGTACTTCCGGACGCCTCGTCTATGACTCTGGCATTGTTGTCGGCCATGGCCTGCGCCAGCGCATTTTCCTCCCGGCGGTTAAGAAGGAACATATAGAGACTCTCCTTGATTTTCTGCTGCCTCTCGATGGAAAGCATTTCCCTCTGCTTGGTCGGGATGGAAGTCATGCGGTTCTGTGCGCGCTCCTCCCTGCTCCTGGCATCGTTGAGCCTGACATTGAGACTGACTATCATATTGTCCACAGCGCGGACGATGCTCTGCTTCATTGTTCTGAGGGTGTTGTTGAGCTCAAGGACCACAGGGTTCATCTCACTGCTGTCGTCAATGAGCTTGTCCCTTCTGAGTTTGACGGAATTGTACTGGGATATCTGGCTCTCTATGTTCATGTCGTTGATACCGGTATTGACAGGTATCAGATCAATTTCCTTGGCGGGATCAGAAAGGTACTCTTTTATGTAGTCGGCAAGTTCAAGCTGTGTCTCGAGTTCAAGGACATCAGTATTGTATTTCTGTGCCTCCTGCATATACATGCCTGATGTAGTGTTGATGTCAAGCACCTGATTGTCCCGCTTGAAGAGCTCAAGGTCAGACTCGACTGAGCCGAGTTCATTCTCAATGATGATCAGACGGTCGTTTATGAAGTTGGCCGTATTGATTGCCACCTGGTTCTTGTCATTTATTGTCTCCTCGTTGTACACAGTGATGAGCATGTTCAGGACATCCCTCGCCCTGACCGGAGACTCATCCTTGAGAGACAGATTGAGAATAGTGGACTCGTCTTCCTCCTGACGGATGGCAAAGTTGGAACGGTAATATCCGACCACAGACTCAAGGGATTTCTTTGTCACATGTATGTCACGCCCCTTCCAGGAATTGTTGTAATAATTGGTCAGAGTTATGACAGCATGCTGGCCGTTGCCGATTGAAAGCGTATCGGCTATCCTTGCCCCGATTTTGCTCTCTTCCCCTTTCCCATTGTCCAGGACGACTCTTACAGAATCGGCAGTGACAGGCGTCACCGTCATGGATATGTATTGGGACGGCGTTGCATCAGGGAACGAGACTGCCACCGGGGACTGCGAATACAGCTCCAGCTGCCTGAACTTGTCATTGACTTTATAGTTAACATCCGCATGCACACGCGTTATGACTTCACGCAAGAGCTTCTTCGAACGGAACTGGAGAATCTCATTGGAGACATTGACCCGGTTGATGAGATTGTCATAGCGGTCAAGGCTGGCTGTGGCCGTCTTGTTCGACGGATCTTTGATAATGACAGTCGCTGAGGAGAAATACACGAACGGCTGACATGCATAATATATCCATGCCGCTCCGAGGAACACAGCGACCGACAATACTATCCACTTCCACTTTGAGAGCAGATAGAAGAATATGTCGAGAAGATTGATTCCCGAATTGGACTTGTCTGATTTATTGTTTGCTGACATTTCGTCTATAAAATTCTCTCTTGTTCTTACTCAAAATCACCATTACCTGCCTCTGCAGATATTATTTAAGAGCACTCACGGCCCATATTACCGAACATATCGCCGTCACAACCGACAATACCGTCGTTCCTATCTGCCATCCTCTGTCCTCTGCGTCTTTCTTGATGTATTTCGGCTCCACATACACTATATCATTCTGCTGAAGATAATAGCACGGGGAGTTGAAGACATCCTTTGTCCTGATGTCAGCGACAAGCATCTCCCTGTCGTCTCCGACTTCCCTGATGACAGCCACCTTGTCGAGCCTGGCATTCACCGCCGGACCGCCTGCCCTTGCAAGAGCTTCAAAAATCGTTATGCGGTCGCCAGTCACATTATAGGTTCCTACACCGCTCACTGCTCCCATAACCGTATACTTGAAATTGAGGAACTCTATGGATACCATCGGCATCTTCATATAGTTGCCATCCTCAATCCTGTTCTTTATCAGGTCTATGGCCTGGGACACAGTCAGACCTTCAAGATGCAGCTTGCCGAGTATCGGAAAGTCTATGTCTCCGTTCACATCCACCCGGTAGCCCTCTTCTCCTGAAGCCGTCCCGCCCTGTGCCGTGCTTATGCTTCCGTCACTGCCCACTCGGAGACTGGCTCCATGCACATTGAAAGGAATGGCGAGTTCAGGACTTCTGCTGCTGCTCACAGTGATGTCCAGACGGTCATCCTTCATGATGGTTGCCTCATATTTTATGTCCACTGGATATTTTTCACCTGGAATCATATCCTGAAGGTACACAAAATTCTTTGTCGCAGCACAGGATGTAAACAGCAAAGATAGAGACAAAATAATGAAAATCAAATGTTTTTTCATTGAATAATTAAAATTTGGTGAATATTGTTGACTGAATATTTTCCATAATTTTTTCTTCTGTCCGGGGTCATTGCCCGGAGCACAGGGCGGTGCGGCATACGATTGCGGCTGAAATGTCCGGCCGGCACTCCATACGGCCGATTTTCACGCCGGAACACAGACTTGCCAGCGTATCGCACAGACTCTCGAAGAGGCTCGGGTCAGTGCGGATTACGGAACATCCCGGAAGGACAAGTGAAAAAGCGGCGGGTCCCGATTCCGGCCAGAACTGATTGCGGTCAGACTGGCTGAGTCTGGCCATCCCCCCTATTCTGGATGCAATATTTCTGTAGCACGGGGTCTTGCCGCTCCACGGAGTCCCCCAGACGAATGCCACACCATTGTCCAGCCTTACCACAGGATTGTCATCATTGAGAAGGCTGCATCCCGGAAAAATCTTCATCCACAATGCTGAATGAGTACTTTTCCCTGTGCCGCTCCTGCCAAGGAACAGATATGCCGCATCCCGTTCGGGAAGGACAACGGCAGATGCATGCAGAAGGAAGGCTTCATGCCTGAGAATTGCCTGGGAATAAATCATCTTGAGCATAGAAGACAAGGCACAGCCTGCCTTGGAATCATCCGGCATGAGCATAAGCTGCGCGGATGCAAAGTCAGCGGATGCCTTCAGGAAATGGACTGCATTGCTGCCATGGGGCAGAAGCCTGACTGCATACCCGTCAGCTGTCCTGAACAGATGAATATGTCCCATGTCATTTTTGACATAATCCACTTGCTCCAGCCCCGGCAAATCATCTGCCCTGAAGTCCCCTCCGGAGGAGGAGTCTGCAAATGAACATACAGCACTGAACAGAAAATCTTCTCTCCTGCCGCACTTGAAGTCTCTGAATGTCGGCAGCATCCTGTCGGCATCGGCTCCGCAAGGCAAATCGATGCGGAAAGGGAAACCTCCGACCCTGTAAAAATGACTGCGTAATATCACCTTGTCCGATGTCATTGCGTCAGCACACATTTCATCTGTCCTACTGCCCGGACAGCAGATTGAAGAATACCGACAATGTCTCCGACGGAGCCAGCCGGAATGTAAGTCTTGTATTTCTCAGGAACATCAGGGCCGTCCTCAGTTTTCTGCCGGCGCGCTTGTGGCGGCCATGTCTGTAATGCCCGAAGTTGCCGCCGGCAAACACAGAGGAAAGCAGGGCGGCATTCATGGAGGCATCTTCCTGCGGCAGCGGGAGATATTTTCTTTCAAGCCCGATATATTCTGTGAGAAAAGCCTGAAGAACACTGTTCCATTTCTTGAGCCCTGCCGAAGAAATCATATCCAGATACTCTTCTTGCCTGATTTTTCCATAGGCAGAGACACAGCAGCAGGCCATGTCACAGAATTGCCTGAGGCCGATGCCGTTGCCTGCAATATGCTTAAAGATATGCGCACTTGCCATAAGAAGTGTCTGCATTGTTGCCGGTACGAGCGGGCCTTCACTTCCGGAGGGGAAAGTCATCCTGGAGCAGTCATAGGCCTCCGCCATATAGGCAAGAAAGCTTTTCCTGAACGGGCTGTATATGTCAAACAACCTCAGATGATGCTCGACACCAATGCCCTTCCATACATAGAACCAGCTTCCGTCCGGCCTCTTTTCCGGCTTGCATCCGGCTCCGGAAACAATGGACAACGCCTTGTCGTTCTCCTCCCTGCTGCAAAAATACCAGTCTATGTCCCCGCTTTCCCGCAACAGAGGGGCCTGATATAAGGCCGCGATGCCCTGTCCCTTCTGAAGCACGGGATGCAGTCCCGCGGAGGAAAAGATTCCGTCAAGTTCGGCCACAATGCTGTCCATGTTTCTGTTTCTGGCTTCAATTATGCCCACATCGGCAGTCCATTGCATAAGAAGCTGCTCGCCCGGCAGACATTCTGAGGGAAGATACCTGAGCCCGTTCCATACCAATGCCGAAACAGTCTGCTGCCGCGCTGAATGACAGACCTTTTCCCATTCGGATGCAGACAGAGGGAAACAAGACATGTCATCAAGGCTCCGGCTCCAGAGTCCGGACCGGAGCAGAGAAAGCAATGCCGATGTCTCTCTGTCCATCATTGTACGCCTGCCTGTTCTGTTGTTGCTGCCCATCTGTCAGTCTTCTGAGAGAAGGCCTCCCTCCTGCCACTCCAGGAGCATTTTCCGGACATCCCTGAGTGCTACCTCCATCGTCACATCATATTCATCACAAAGCCACTGCGCGAGGTCTGCAGCCGTGAAGTCCCTGCCTTCGGCCCTTTTCCACAGCCATGCGGCAGTCTCATTCAAGGAAAAGACATCCGTCATATCCGTCCTTTCCCCGGAAGTCTTCACTATCATGTAATAAGGTCCGATCTGCCTCAATTTCAAATCTTCGTTCAGTCGCATAATCCAATCAGAATTTCTTCCCGCTGAGCAACGACCACCCGGTCAATATTATTATCTTGGCATCAACAAGAAATGACTGCCTGCGGAGATATTCAAGATCCATTCTTAGCCGCTCAAGCATCTTCTCCATCGTGTCGGTATACCCGTTGTACAATGTGGCCTCGGAGAACAGCCCGGGACGAAGTCTGTACAGATACCGGTAGTCGGGATTCTTTTCAATTATAGCATCCACAAAACATTTCCTTTCCGGACGGGGGCCGACAAACGACATGTCGCCTTTCAGGACATTCCACAATTGCGGGAGCTCGTCTATGTGATGGTCCCTGAGGAATCTTCCTATGCGCGTCAGCCTCTGGTCATCTTCGCGGCACAGCAAAGGATGATTGTCCTTTTCTGCATCAGGCACCATCGAGCGGAACTTGTATATCGTGAACTGCCCCCCCCGGTAGCCTACTCTTTCCTGACGGAATATTACCTTGCCTCCGTCCTCTGATTTTATCAGTATGCTTATCAGCAGATAAAGCGGCAGTGATATTATCATGCTTACTATTGCGCCGAAGATGTCCAGCACTCTCTTTATTGGTGTGTACACGACCGGCACCATGTATGGATCTTTCCCTGTATTGCTCATAGTTTCAATATCTTTTCGTATAAGGCAATGCTGTCACCTATCATCTTTTCTGCAGAAAACAGAGACCGGTATCTTTTGACAGCATTTCTCGAATATTCAGAATATACTTCCGGCGAAGACATTATCTGCATGATTGCCTCTGCGAGTGCCTTCGGATCCCCTGGAGGGACATTGAGACCGGAATATCCGTCTTCGTTCACCCAGGACACCCCTGATCCCGGGATAGTCGTGGCCACCACAGGCTTTCCGCATGACATGGACTCTATCTGCACTATACCGAATGCTTCAGTCCTCTCTATTGAGCTCAGACAGAATATGTCACACGCATTGTACCAGTCCGCTACAGCTTCGTCCGGAATAAATCCCAGAAGCCTCACCCTTGACTCAAGTCCCGCATCGCGTATCTGTTCAAGCAATGACTTATGCAGCGGGCCTGTTCCGCCGATAAGCACCACATAGTCATCGTCAAGATATCTGGCGGCATCAACAAGGTATTTCTGCCCCTTGTACCTTATCAGCCGTCCCAATGTAAAGACAAGCTTTTTCCCCGGCCAGCAGGCTCTGAGCGCATCTGAAGCCGCAGTCTTGCCAGGCATTGGACGGATGCCGATGGGGATGCACAGGGTCTTGTCCTGCACTGCCCTGAGCATCGGAGAGGAGTCAAGATATACAGGCGTAGTGCCGACTATGCGGTCGGCCCTGCGTATCAGCCATTTAAGAAACGGTCTGTAAAGGCGCAGGAGAACCTGCTGCCTGACAATGTCACTGTGCCAGTGCAGCACGACCTTGCCCCTGTACCCGGAAAGGAACAATGACATGCAGGCCATCGGATCAGGATGATGGATATGGATGATGTCATAATTCCCGCACAGCCTCCTGAGTTCACCGATCATTGCAGGGGAAATCATTGTGGCGGCAAACTTGAACCATGCCCTGCAGGTCATGAGTTCAGAGCATGTGTTCAGAGTATATACTCCTGGTCTGCCGTCAGCCGAGGCGCACATCATGTCGCAATGTATACCGGCCTCCGACAGTCCTCTTGTCAGGTCGTACATGACTTTTTCAATGCCTCCCTCTACAGGGTAGAATTTACCGAGCTGCAGTACCCTCATAACAATGATTCATACAAGTCCATATACTCGGCATATCTGTCCTCCTTCCGGAAATTCTTCAATGCATGCTCTCTGCAGGCTGACCGGTATGCATCTTTCCCTTTTTCGCAAATCATTTTCACAGCATCGCGCAGGCCTCTGACATCGCCCTTGTCCACAACCGCCCCGATGCCGGAAGTCAGAGACTCCGGACTTCCTCCGACGTTGTAAGTCACGACAGGAGTCCCGCAGGAAATTGCCTCAAGATTGACTGTGGGATAATTGTCCTGCCATGTCGGATTGACAAATACATCTGCGGCAGAATAAAGGGCAGCCAAAGCGCGTACATCTGCAGTCTTCGGTATGCCGACGACATTGCCCGGAAGGCTTTTCCTCTGGGCGTCAGTGACTCCGGCAAGAACAATCACTTCTGCAGCCGGGTCAAGGGAGTGTGAGAGTTCCAGAAAGTCCCCGAATCCCTTTTCTCTGGTCCACACGCCGGCTGTTCCCAGGATAATGCGGCGATTGCCCAGACCATATTTTTGTCTGACGGCGAGCCCGTCAGGCAAAGGAGAGAAGGCCACTGTATCTATTCCATTATGAATCACTCTGATGTCATAGTCCCCCATGAATGACTTCTTCAGCTCCCCGCTCATCCATTCAGACACGGCGACTATGGTCATCCTGTCTCTCGGGACAGATGTGAAAGACTTTTTCTTGTCAGTCCAGTTCCCGGCAGAACGGTCTGCCAGAAGGCTTGCAGGAAATGCCGTGCGCTGCGGACAATTTCCGCATCCTGTCATCCACCTGTCGCATCCTGCCGCAGTATAATAATAGCAATGTCCGGTATACATCCAGCTGTCATGCACTGTCCAGACAACAGGAATACGGCTTGCAGACAAATATCTGAACAAAATCATGTAGTCCAGGAAATAGCCGTTAATATTGTGAAGATGGACAATATCCGGCTTCAGGCTTCCGATGTCTCCGACAAGCCGCGCTGTCGCCGCCGACGATGCCAGCCCATGCCTGTCCGCCAGCCTTGTGACAAGCCCATGCCACGCCACACTCAGCCAGCTCCCGACAGGAAGGACGGCAGAAGTGCAGGACTGTTCCCCGTCACGCCCCCTGCTGTATGCCACCGTACTTTCCCAGCCCCGGGACAGAGCCATTTCTCCTATCTCCCTGACTATGCGTCCGGTAGAAGTTGACATTCTCAACACATTGTTGATTTGCAGCAGCTTCCTTGTCATTATCTTTTCATGGAACTGAACAGGTCAATCCACATTGCCATCACCTTGTCTTCCGAATATCTTTCCGACCTTCTTACGGCTTCGGCTGACATCTTCCGCCTGCGGTCTTCATCTGCCATCAGGGACGACAGGGCATCCGCCATTGCTTCTGTGTCGCCGTCCCTGACAAGGATTCCATTTTCTCCATTGGCAATCATATCTTTCGGACCGCACTTGCAGTCAAATGAGACGACCGGCAGCCCGCAGGCCAAAGCCTCCGCCATCACCATCGGAAAGCCCTCGTAATGTGAAGTCATCGCAAGAATTGAACTTCTTGTATATTCTGCCCGGATATCCTTGACCGGGGCATTCAGAGTCACTGACGATTCCAGCCCTTCAGACTCTATCATTTCCTCCAGCATTCCCTTCCATTCCCCTTGCCCGAAAATATCCAGACGCCAGTCCGGGGCATTTCCTCTGTCAGAAATGATTTTCCAGGTCTTTATCAGCCGGTCAAAGCCTTTCTGATAGTCAAAGCGCCCGACGGCAAGGACTCTCCTGGCGGACATGTCGGCAAGAGTGTCTCCTGCAAGCACTGCCGCATTCGGGATGACAGACAGGTTCGGGAGATTGCCCCAATATCCCCGGTCCTCCTCTGTCAGCACAACAAATCTGTCAAACTTTCTGACAATCCTCCCGTCCCTCCATGACCTGTACCGGTCTGCCAGAGCGAGAAGTCCTTTACGGGCATAAAGAAGCCTGAAGAATCTGTTGTAATGGAGTTCAAGTATTTTCCGGCTTCCGTCCTTAAGAGCGGGTATGAAAGAGGACTCCGACGGATAAAGCGTCACTGTAATGTCCGGTCTCTCAGCCATAAGCACTGCTTCCAGCCTCCGTCTGTGCAGCTGTCTCTTTTTCAAGAAAGACAGAATCTTGGCTGTTGCCCCGAGAGAATTGTCTTCCGAATAATTCACGCCGAGATCTGTCATGCGCACCTGCTGCGGAAACGGGTAGAACGGAGGCAGCCCGTGCTGGTCAGTCGTCACAATCATGACCTCCCAGTCCGTGTGCGATGCAAGCCACGACACCTTGTTGAAAAGGACCCGTTCCATCCCGCCGGGATTCGAGACCGAATGTGTGCAGTATACTATCTTCATGACCGCGAAAGATTCCCGTTGCCGTCATCCACGGACTCCGGAGATTCACCCTCCTCTTCTGTGATGTCCTCTTCCGGAGAAGAATACCAGCCGGCCGCCAGAAATATTGCAAATACAAGAAATATGTCAGTCGACACTTTCAGCCAGCCTATGAAATTGATTGCCAGAATCAGAAGGAACATTCCCGTATATTCCGGATACCTCCTGCAGCATATTGAGGCGGCCTTGCAGAAGAACAGGATAAAAGCCAGAAGACCGATCAGACCGAAATAAAATATGTATCTGAGATAGCCGATGTCGGTACCTTTGTAGAATCCGCCGGTCACTTCCCCTGTATAATATGGATCGATTTCAGGATTATATACCGGATTTGCTGCATATCCGTCGCCGATAATCCATGTCTCGGCATTGTCAGGAAAGACAATCATATTGTTTAGCAATATCTCATTGGACTGGACATACCATTCTCCTGTTTCAAACAGACTGAAGAAGCCCTCGAAGGCAAATCTTATATTGGCAGCAAATGCCGGACTCAGATTATATCCTGCGATTATGGCAGGAAGGGAAACAAGCATAATGACCCCGAACCGCCTCAGGAATTTCCATCTCTGCCGTCCCTGCCGGAACGAATATAATACTGCATTTACGGCCCAGAACGCCAGGGCTACCACCATCCCGACAGTGGTTGTCCTGGCTATCATATTGCCTATCACCGATATGATGACAAAGGCCGCCAGATACCAGCTAATATGCCTCTGGACAATTCCGCTTCCGAACTGGCACAGATATGCTATTATGACAAGTACCGCTGAAAACCGGAGACCGGCGACATCAAGGGCGCAGCCGATGCCATAGAGACGCCCCTCCGCCACACCCATATATGCCTCCTCTTGGCTGAGGAAACTGTCCACAGCCATCCGCAGCGGAGTATACATGTCCATGACATATGCCAGGAGGCATTGGGCGACGCAGACAACGGCAAGATATGTCGCCACAAGCTCCAGCGACAGATACCCGTGCACTGCCTTGATTATGCGGCAGGCCATATATGCCCCGGCGAGCCATACCCACATCGACAGGAAATATGTGGTGAAGGAATGGTCGTATGTACTGTGCAGAATGATTGTCACCAGACTTATGAACGAGACGGCCAGTGCATAGATGCTGAGAGACAGGAAATCCTTGTTGACAAGTCCGTCCTTTTTCTTGACGGCATCAATGCAGACAAGCACAAGTCCGATGCCTGCCATGGCCATCTTGGTATTTATTCCCGGCAAGAACACGAACTCGAACGGGAAAAAATAAAAGCTGGTGCAGATGACTGCAAATATAACCTGCAGAAATTTCAGCATGGTATCATATATAAAATCAGCGGTAAATTATTCCGTACACAAGTCTGCAGACAAGATAATAATGAAGTCTGACCAGCCAGAACTGACCTTTGGATGCAAACCATTGGAGCAGACGGCGGCGGCAAGACACAGACTTGTTACGCATTATATATCTGCCGGTCTCGGGATACCATTCCGTCCAGAGCCGGTATCTTTCTCGGTCCGGAGTCATGATAAGGAACGGGAATTTTGCATCCAGCTTCAGATAAGCCAGTTCCCTGTCCATGGCGGCTCCGTATCTTTCCCGGATAAATCCGGTGACATGAGTGACATTATGTTTCAGTGCCTCATACTTTTCTGCAGAAGGAGTCCATGAAATGGCAACAGTATTCATCTTCACATAATGATACAGGGCATACGGAACATGGCAGACCTTTGAGGCGCAGGCAAAAAGCAGCATCATGGTCATGTCCTCGCCCATCGCATACCCGGCAGGAAAAGAAATCCCGTTGTCTTCATACAGGCTTTTTCTGGCGAGCTTGTTCCATACATTATACTTCATCGCACCCCCGAGCATTGCCTTCAGGGCATCGGAAGACTCCGTGTATGAAGGTTCCTTCATATGCCTCTCATTTCTTGAGAATGTCAGATACCAGTCACACCAGACGATGTCGGCATTCTCGTCGGCTGCAGCGGAATACATCTTCTCCAGCATATCCGGTTCCATATAGTCATCACTGTCACAATGGAGGACATATTCTCCCCTTGCCTCCGCGAGCCCTGTATTCCTTGCGGCGGGAAGCCCTTTGTTTTCCTTGTGGCGCAATATCCTGACCTTCGCCGCAAAATCCGGTTTCCCGGAGAGGAACTGCCCGAGTATCTTCATGCTTGCGTCCGGAGTGGCATCATCGACAAAAATATATTCTGCATCACCGAATGTCTGCGCAGAGAGAGAAGCCGCACATTTTCCGATGAATTTTTCCACTCCGTAGACAGGAATTATTACCGATACTTTGGTCATATCGCCAGCCATTCCGGACAAATCAGTCTTTCCGACCTCCACTCGCTGCAGCTTTGCGGATTGAACCAGCGGTCGGGAACAATGACCTTCTTGTCTTTATTTCTGTTCAGCCAGGCTGCCCACCAGCTGTAGGTGCTGTTGGATATTATATTATGCCGGCACAGGCTCATCAGCTGCATGTCAAGATGACTTCCTTGACCAGCCCCCGGATTCCAGTCAACAAGGGTGTAGTCAAATCCCGTGAAATTCATCCACACCCATTCAGGATTGTCCGTAAAGACAAAGTACCTGCACCCCGGCGCAAGTCTCCGCATGACCCCGAAAGCAGATGAATAATAGTCAGTCCCGCAGGTTCCCTCATACCATATCCGGGATGAATAGTCCTTGCCTTTGCGGACATGGACGGCGACGGATTCGCAGGATGCGATTTCCCCGGCAAGCCTCAGATTGCGCTCGCCCCACAACGGGGAGAAGACAAACGAACGCAGGGCCTCGCCTGCTATGCATCCGACCATTTCCGCATTCTGGAATACCCCCATGACATATCGGTCTGCGCCGTTGCTGTCCGGCAACCTCACATCAAAGGCAGACGGCATCTGTATCACGCGGTTGAAGACCGGCAATCTGCGCCGTATCCGGTCTGTGATTCCGCTGCCTCCGCCAAGTCTCCTGACAAGGCCTGAGGGTGCAGGACGCAAAGCCGCATCCGGGAAAATTCCATTCCAGTCCACCTCCTCATGCGGAAGCTTTGCCCTCGTATAATAATCCGTGTACGCATCATAGCCGAGATGTCTCAGATACAGGTAATAACTGTACTGAAACATTCTGTTCGCAAGTCCGCAGGCCATGTTGACAACCGCTTTCATCTCCCGCCTCCCTGCCATTTGCCATACAATATGCCGCCCAAATACGGGAATGCCGAGAATACCTTCTGTATCCCAATACAGCATAAGGCGATGAGTATTGCCAACACCGACAGGACAAACACCTGAAGCCACACGCCCGAACAGACTTCCGTCCGACTCAGAAAACCGATGTCAACAAATGAAAATATACCCCAGATTGCAGATACTGCAAAAAGCACATTCAGAAACCAGAACGAGGATATCCGGGAATCCCACGACAATTCATCCGAGAAAAACAGCGGCACAATCAAAGTCCACGACACTGACGGCAGAAGAATCGTCAGGAACTTGCTCCAGATGTATCTCATAAGATCGCCTGCGGTGGATATCATTCCCTTCCTGCTCTCTTCCAATGACCGGGAAAAACCGCTTATGAAAAAGAACATCGGCATTTGAAACCCGTATATCACATTGAAAATATGGTTATGGATACCTGAAGCATAATTGCTCTGAATCAGATGCCCCATAACTACGAGGATTATGGCAAACCCGCGGAACGAGTCAAGATACCGGACCCTGCCCTCAGATTTGGACTGTCCGACTTTTGGGGGACAGTCCAATAATTTAACGGGACCTTCCATACACGAAATAACGCACAAGAATCTTTATCCTTTTCCACAGGGACAGCCTGTCTAATTCATTGAGCCTGCTGTAGAAAAAGTCAAAATAGAACTGACGGTCGAATACAGGCGATTTCCTGTAATATTCCCACCAGATGTCAAAATTCACGCAATATTTTTTCCACGGCTTATGTCCGTTGAAATGCAGGTTCCCGGCATCCATTGCCTCAGCCGTATCATCTGTCCCGCACAATGCCTGAAACTCCTGCATATGATGAACGGCATAATAGAACGAATAATCCGTCATATCATATTTCGGGTGCAGGTATCTTATTCCTCCCCTGCAGGAAAGATTCAGAATATCCTGATCCTGATATCTGAATTTCCTGCCGACGAGTGCCCTGAACTTCTCCGTCATTCCGTCTTCCCGCATTTTGCGCAGATTCATAAGCAGAAATCCACCCTGAACATATTCCCCGGCCTCAAGCCCCCGCATTGAAGCAATATATTTTCTGCCTGCCGGAGAGAGATTGATGCCGACATCATGTGTTGCAGCCAGATAGTTTCCAGACACATCCGTGCCATACACTTCCGACAGATCCATTCTGAATATCATGTCAACATCCGAATATATGATCTTGTCATATTCTGTAATCAATTCAGGGAGGAGAAGTCTGTAATATGTGGCCACCGTTATGCCTCTGGTCTCGAATGCCTGTTCAAAACTGCCGTCCACAGGACAATAATTCAACCTGCAGTTGGCATAATGCACAGGAATACTGTCAATGCTTCTTCTGTCAAGACCCGATTTGTCAGAATACAGGACAAAGATATCATAGAATGTATCCTTGCCAGCATTCATCATCAATGACGAAATACACACGCATGCAGGCAATATCAGATTATTGTCAAATGCAAATGCAACAGGGACTGTTTTCATCAGTGCTCAATTTCTGCTTCTACGCATGAATTGTCAAACAGTATCTTACGGCAAGTCTCCTCCCGGAGATTCCTGATTTTCCAGAAACCTGGACGCCAATACCGGTCATTGTCCCAGAACGCAGTCTTTTTGAAAAAAAGGAAATGAAGATATGGAAGTTCTCTTCCATAGGGATCGGTTATCCGGTTATGCTCCATATCATATTCCCATATTTCACCGTCTTTGGGAAGAGGCGAGGTATAATACTCCCGGATATGACTCCGGGAAATCAAATTATGAAAGATATTCGGGACTTTCATAAAATCATATATTCCTTTCCTGTATTTGAATACCCTTCGGGCAATCCGATATAAGCGGAGCCACTGTTTCATCAGGGGACAGGCATAATATGTCAGTTCATATTCATCAAGTCCGTATACTTTGCTGTTGTCCGCAAGTCTGGATTTCCATCCGGAGAATCCCAGACATGCACAATTGAACCGGGAAGACTTGTTCACTATGGTAAAATGGCCTGCAACTCTGTCCGCATGAGTCGTTATCAGGTCATATCTTCCAAGAAGCCTGTTATTGACAAGAATAGACAAATCACCATAACATAAATCCAGATCACCGAAGGCCCAATGGGTGTATTCATTCAGCAAATCATTGTGAATTACACCATAATAAGGTTTCAAATCACACAATTTGTACGGGGTGACCGGCTTGAAATCTATTTTCAGCACTTCAGAAACATTTCTGCAGTAATCAGAAAAGGTCATCGGAATCAGTCTTACATTGTCGTAAGAAATTTTCTTTTCGGCATTATCTGTAAAAATATACCAGTCTATTGCTATTCCGTCTGATGTAGTACGATTCTTCCTGCAACTTAAAATGAACAGCTCCATCCATTCCGGGAATGCACCGAAATATGGAATTATTACAGCCAGTCTATATTGTTTCTGATTCTGCCGCATCTGAGAACCTGACAAACTCAGTCTGATTATTGTGTTTCAAAAATCTGATGCCATCCCTTATTCCCTGTATCTTCAGCCGCAAGATATCAAATCTCATTTTACACAAAGAAACAGCAATAGAAAAAAGATAATAGTACCCTATACAAAATATATCAGCTGATCTGGCAAGAAAATTTGTCTCCTGCCGATAAATAAAGCGATGCCAGAATATCGTCTTGAAACGAAAATCCGCATAAATCCGCAGCTTCTCCTTATCGCCTGAGGATACTGAAGATGAAGCATCAAGATGGACCACTGAATCGTTATACAATGTTATGATTTTCAATCCATTCAAATACATCTTATAATACATCGTCTGATCTTCCCCCATGGCATACGGAACCTCATCCACCCAGCCCTCGTCCTCAAAATGGATCTTGAGGAAATCTTCTTTGCGGCACAGGAAACATGCTCCGGCATTAGTCTGCGAAAAATATATCTTCTTCGAGGGTGACTCATTGTATGAATATCCCCCATTTCTCATCACTTTATACCCCCACACTCCGTCATCGCGCCTTGGCCTCATCCTCCCGGAAAGCAACATCATGGCTTTTCCCGCGAAACTCCGGTCCGAATTGTGGTATACATCCGGAGAGACAACATCCGCACCGGTCCTGTCCAGTGCATCGAAAAATTCTTCAACTGCTCCCGGAGACAAATACAGGTCATCGTCCAGAAAAAGTATATATTCTGTATCAATCTCCTTATAGTCAAGGGCCCTTTGAGCCACCATACCTTTCCTGACATGGACATATCTCTCATTGCCCGGAGTACCTTGCGGTATCCCGTAGCCTGCCGCTATATAGACAATAATAGCTTCCGGCCTGATTGTCTGTGAATTGAGAGAATCAAGAAGTCTGATATATTTCTCACCGGCCGTGCCGAGAGTCCTTATGGCAGCTGTATAACGCCTTGTCCCCATCCCGTTTCTCAAATTCAACCGGCTGAAAATATCTTCCTGAGCTTTGACATCGCTTTCCTAATCGGGAGGGTGACTCCTGTCCTTTTTCTCAAATAGACGGTCCCGGCTGCAGGCGACATGAAAA
The DNA here is from genome assembly GCA_944322565.1 of uncultured Bacteroidales bacterium. Taxonomy (GTDB): domain Bacteria; phylum Bacteroidota; class Bacteroidia; order Bacteroidales; family UBA932; genus Cryptobacteroides. Next base: position 136,317 of record CALUPG010000001.1, read on the forward strand.
ACACAAGGGAAAATCCTGACAGACAGTCTTCCCAAAACCAGGAATTGACATCCTTTCTGAGACCCGCCAGATTGTATTTGTATATGATATGATGCCTGTCTTCATAAAACGGATCTGTGGCCAGCGTCTGCAATGTCCAATAATACATCATAACCCGCATCCGATGATAATAATGTCTGAGACCCCTGTCAGAGATTGCTTCAGCGCATGAGCCAAACACGGCACATGCATTGAACGAATCTCCAAGTTTCCTGTCATCCTGCATGTTGACCAATGATCCGGGCCTTTGGCGGTATGCATAGAACAACAAAGGAACATACATGCATTTCAGTGGATGTACATGCAATCTGGCCGTAAAATCTATGTCTTCAAAAAATCTCAAGGATTCATTCATGCGGACCTTGTTGAAAATCTCCCTGGAATACAATGATAGCCATGCAAAATTTTCTCCTTTTGCGATTTTCTGCAGGTATTCCCTATTTGTCAATAACTTCTTTGCATATCGCATTGATTTGCATGCTTCCTTATGCGAGGACTCATTTCCGCGAAGGTCAACTTCTTTATAGTCGCCTCTTACAATATCGGCTCCGCTTGATGATGCAGCAATAAAAAGGGTCGACAATGCCGAAGAACAGCACCAGTAATCATCCGAATCAAGGAAAATGATATATTTTCCAGAGGAATGGTCCACACCGAAATTTCTGGCGCTGGCCAATCCTCCGTTCGGCTTATGATATGTTTTTACGCATTCATATTCTGCAGCATATTTGTCACATATATTTTCCGACCCGTCAGTTGAACCGTCATCAACCAATATAATCTCATAATTCATGTAATCCTGCGACAAGACTCCAGCCAAGCATTCGTCCAGGTAATCTCTTACATTATATACCGGGATGACAACTGATATATTTGGCTTGCCTCTCATCTCCTGCAAGAATCAAACTTTCTGTTTAGATTTGATATCATTTTACATGACAGCAGCCTGTACTTTATCCGGTAGCCCCATCCAAGCGCATGTTTTACTTCGGCATAGACGGCATTCATATCCCTGTTCCCGTACCATGAATCCGGATCTGAAGCAACAGCATCGCGACACAACATCCTGTGCTCAAAGAAGAGCTGCGCTTCAAAGGCATCAGACCGGATTCCAAGTTCCTTGTATGCTTCATATAACCGTTTCATCACATATATCGCATCAGATACAGACAGACAGTACCTTGACCAAAACGGGACATCGTATTGTGAATATTTGTACAAAATATTGGAAGAAAGTCGGCACAGGCGGACTTTGTGCATATATTGCAACATGAACAGATAGTCTTCGCCCAAATGAATTTTTTCATCAAAGCGCATACCGTCCACAAAACTTCTGCGGAAAAGTTTGCCCCATACCGTCTTCATTTCCATATACAGGAAATGATCCTTTATAAAATTTCTCAAATCTTCTCCCGCCAGCAACAAATCGTCATATCCATGACTGCAAATATGTCCGTCAGAATATGATTCCGTCCAAGAATAAATGATCATGTCCGCATCATCACCATGGAAGTCAAGTCCGGACGGCAGCATGACATCATCACTGTCCAAAAATGTTACCCAACGGCCCGAAGCATTGTCAAGAGCCAGATTTCTGGCTGAACTCACCCCTCCGTTCGGCTTGTGAAATACTTTGACCCTGCTGTCCAACAGCTGATATTCATCACATATACTGCCTGACGCATCAGTACTTCCGTCATCAACAAGAAGTAATTCCCAATCTGTAAAAGACTGGCATCTGACACTTTCTGCACATTGCCGAAGTGTCTTTTCCGCATTATAGACAGGCACTATCACCGAAACAGCAGGATAACTCATATCCAAATCTTCATGAATCAGATTCACAGGCAGAGACAGAAAGACTATTGTCCAGAAACTTCCGGGATCTTGCGACAAAAGCCTCAAGCTTCGGATTGACTTCAGAATAATCCACTGCAGATACCTTAAGTTCCGAGTTCTGGTCTGAAATTCTGTCTTCAAGACCGAGAATAGACAACAGAGAGCTCATCCTTTCAGTCTCATTCCTTATAATGCTTATGACATTGAAATCCTTTTCAAACAAAATTGAAAATGCCATTCCATGATATGAAGTCGTAATGATATATGAAGCCTCATAAAAATAACCTATGAATTCTTCCGGAGAAAGGCATTGGCGAATATTCGGATTCCTGATTGATTCAGATGATGAGGTAATGACAACTAGTTCAAGGCCAAGTCTCCGGGCAATATCTTCCGCCGTCTTTACCAGACAGGAATCCAACCTCAACCGGAAAAAAAGCAGGTATGGTTTCCTCCTTTTGGGACAACGGGCTATATTCTTGAAGGTCAATGCCCCAGCAAGAAAAACCGGATCAGCAACGACCTCGGCCCTTATATGTCTTGCAGCCAGATATTCCGCCAGAAATGTCTCCCTTACACTGATTCTGTCAATAGCTGACAACTTTGTAATAAAAATGTCTTCTGTATGTGATGAGTTTATCTGGCTGACACTTCCTGCACTGGCAGCATAAGAAATGATTCTTTTTCCGCAGGCGGCAGGAAAATTCCCGAAAAAGATATCATCCCACACTTTTGTTATATCATGATTCCATATCTGGTCACTTCCGAGAACAAATGCATCAAAATCATTCTGACTTCCATACAAATCAAGTTTTGACAAATGGATTTTATCTTGAATAAATTTTCGGAAACGGGCATTTCGTCTGCTCCTTATAGGAACTACCAAAAGAGATCTCACCAGGGAAGCAATACTTTTCAAGAAACCCGATTCCGGGTAAATTATCAAAGCCTTATACAATTCCGAAATATAATCCGGGCAATAATTTATCACGGAGACCTGATGCCCCGCAGAAATCAGATACTCCTGCAATCCGAACGACTGGAGCACGGCTCCATAATTGGCCGCACTATGAAATGTCAGGATTCCGATCTTCATGATATCTTATGATTTCCTGTACTATCCCCATATGACGGGAACTGAATTTCCTTGCAAAAAGTTTTGGGGAATTTAGCAGAATGTCCGTGTCTTCCGGATTCTGGCCCCAAATATATGGTTGACCTCTGTCCCAGTCTATTTCCCTCATATTTCCGGAATATTCATCATCTGAAGAATAGATGGCCGCCCTGAAAGGCGAATCCCAAAGGATTGTCTGAAGGAATATCTCATCTGCGCACAATGTGTGTCTGAAATATTTTCTTATAAATTTTCTCTTTGTCAGAAGGTATCCGCAAAAATCATTGGTAATGCTTACCCAGTTGGCTCCTTTCCGGAACTCAATCCCGTCTGATTTCCGGGGGAAAAGACTGTTGAGTACCTTTTCACATCCGGGACGGATTCCGGAAAGCCTCCGTGCCAAGCGTCCTTTTGACCTGTAGAATCTTGTGAACAAATGCCATCCGAGTACCTTGTCCTTCCATTCATCCGTCTTCACGAATCCCACAAATTCTTTTCCGGCATGTGTCATCATTTTTCGCAATTTGCATGGAAATCCCACTCTAAACCTTTAGCATTCAATTATATAATGCCCCTTTCAAAAAATTCAGACTTGCAGTCTTCATCTCCGACAATTTTTCAGAAACGACATCATAGTCTATCGGCTGCAGCAAATTGCTTTTTCTGTTGTAATAATCTGTACCTGTTAGAGATATAATACGATTTTCAAGCCCGAGACTGCGCAGTAGTGTTTCAAAGCGGTCATTGCCTCTCTGGGGATTTTCTATCACTATAAATTGTTTTTTGAAAATTATAGAGAATATACAGCCATGGTAAGAATCCGTAACTACAAAATCAGCATTGGAAATCTGAAATAACCATTTCTCTATCGATAGTGGAAATTCCTCTTCGTCAAATACTTGAGGCAATATTGAAATATTCTTCAGATGTAATGTCCGGCAAATGTCATCCACAATGTTCCGCTTCTCTCCGGAATAATCCAATATGTAATCTGTCAGAATATTGTCGGATTCAATGATGTTCTCCTTATACTCCGAACACAGCTCCAGATATGTTTCCGGGCACAAAAGCAATGTCGGGTCAAGGACTTGCGTGGCCTTCAGGCCGAAGATATCATTGATAATTCCGACACCGGTATTTTCCCTGACTGATATTGCCTTGAATTTCTTTGCTGATGCGATACATTTTTTCAATTCGGGATTGTCTTTAATATTTTCACGAAGCCCGGATGCCGCATATACTATTCTCGGGGGTTCATCCGAATCTGACAAAAAACATAAGAAATAATCAGCAATATCCGGAGAATACGACTCATTCCATACCTGATCCGATCCTACGAGCAGACAATCAAATTTGTGTTTTCTGCAGTACCTTGCCAAAGAATATGTTGACCGGAAGGGAACTGTCCTATTGATTTTCTTCTCAATAAATTCTGCCAATGCTGAATAATTGTATCTCATCCTGGTCCTCACATTATAGTGAACGCGGAACGGATTGACCACATGATAATCCCTTTGCCCGAGAATATACCTCCGCACAAAACATTTGATGACACTGCCAAATCGAAAGAGCAAGAGCAATAAGCCGGGTCGGCCGTATTGTCTGTTAAGAAAGACTGCAGTATTGCCCATTCCTTCAATTACAGTCTTCAGGGCAAACGCCTGAAGTATGCCGCCGAAATTAACTGATAAAGGCAATGTCAGTATTCCTATCTTCATGATATCCTATGATTTCCTTTACTGCCCCCATATAACAGGTCACATCTGGTAAGCGTGTTTCATTCAGATGACCTCTATCAGTTCGGGACTTATAGTTGCAAGAGCCACGGCGATTACCCCTTCAATAGCTATCACAACCCGTTTGTCCCTGGCTCCCTTTACCTTAAGAAAAATACCCTCATAACCTTCAAATTCACCTGCGATTATCCGCACCCTCGTTCCGGCGGAAAGATTGACCTCGTCTTCACCGAACCAGAGAAGTTTGTCATCGTATGTCCCGGTCACCGCAATAAAAAGTTTCATCTGGTCTTCCGGCACGACTATTTTGGTCCCGGAACGGTGGTCTACGATATACTGGAGATATGGCATCTTCTGCTTGACGCGCTGAATATCGGACAATACCGTGCGGACAAAGACAAGACCTCTGACAACAGGGACAAGTTCCCTTACTTTTCGGCCATGGCGAATCCTGCTTGACCAGCGCATCGGAATATAATTCTCGATTCCTTCTGCATCAAGATTTTTCTTGGCCTTGAGTTCCCTGCGGTATGTTACCCGCATGGCGAACCACTGTATCTTTTCCGGAATTTGCGGTACCATTGCATCAGCAGAGATAAAGCCCCGGGGCTTTGAGGCCCACATAAAACATTGAGCCCCAAATAATTATAACCGACAACAGGGAAGAAGGTCATTATTTTACCCCCCCCACACACATCATTACGGATTTATCCTGATTGTCTCTCAGGAAAGGCAAAATTAGCAAATATTATATTAAAAACAAAAGGGAGGAAGCACGCCGGCATCCTCCCGATTATATCTGTTTCAAAAAGTTATCAACCCCTGTGATGCTCTATTCAAGCACTACGCATCTGTTGAGAAGCGGATCCCCCCATCTGTCGACATCCGAGCCTGCCGCCTTGATTACGAGACGCTCTGCCGGGATGTTGTACTTGGTCTGGAGAAGATTGTATACATATTCAACCCTCATCTGGCTGAGCTGCTGGTTGCGCTTCTTCGATCCTGTCTGCTTGTCAGCATATCCGGTAAGAGTGAACACCTTGTCCTTGTCCTGCTCAATCACATTCTTGATATAGAAGTCAAGATGGAAAAGCTCCTGCTTTGAAAGTGTTGTCTGACCTATCTGGAAGAATACTGCGCCAGGAGTCACATCCAGCATAATCTTCTTCTCGACTACTTTCGGCTGCTCTTCCATTTCCTTAAGCCGGGCCTTGAGCGCATCGTTTTCTTTCTGAAGTTCATCGTTATTGTTCTTGGCCTCCTGATTGTCAGCTACGAGAACCTCGTTATTTGTCTGAAGTGTTCCCACCTGATTTTCAAGAGCCTCCCTGTTGGAGCGTCTGAAACCCGTCCGGCCAAGATTGATGGCAACTCCGAATGTTGCGGATGTCATGCCGGCCACTCCTCCATGCGATGATGCTGGCTGGGAATCAAATCCTTCCTTGACAATCATCTGATGGAACTCAAGAGTGAGGTTCACTCTGTTGCTGAGACGGATATTATTGAGGAGACCGACTCCTACCGCAAGCTCGTTGTTCTTCCAATCGACTCCGGACTTGTAGGACCGTGCGTAGCCGGCGGAAAGGAACGGAACGAAGTTCCAGAGCCTTGTCTCTTTGTAGCCGCTGATTGCATTGGACAGATTCCACATTACATCTCCATGGATGTACATCGTACCGAAACTGTTTTTGTACAGGCCATTGTCATAAGGTTCATCCGAAGAGAAATTATACTGGTTTTCAGACCAGGACGCACCCATCAGCCCCTTATATCCGATACGGACACCCACACTCGGAGTAAGCCACTTGCCGATATTTATGTCAAGTGACGGAGCGAGGCGTCCGCCGAATGATCCCGGGACCTTGAAGTCATGCTCATATATGTTCACACCGCCGCCAACTCCGACCCATACATTGTCAAACAGTCTGTTTGTCTCATATGGACCACGTACAATCTTGCCGTTTTCATCACGGTTGTTGTCCTCTTGTGCACAGACTCCCGTTGCTGCAAAGCCTGACACCAAGAGAGCCAGGACACATGCACAAAAAACACGCATAGTTTTCATGATATTTAAATTTGCTAAATTCTAATATGCTAAATTCTAATATGCTTTAAGTCGGCAAATTTACAACAAAAAATTTATATTCCAATTTAATCTGAAAAAATTGAAATTCAGAATTTTCTTAAGCATCGGTTCTCCCTTTCTTTCTTGAGTTCAGGAAGCATTCAATGGTGTTTTCCATAAGGCAGCAGATTGTCATAGGGCCCACGCCACCGGGCACCGGGGTTATGACGGATGCCTTAGGCTCAACGGCAGCAAAGTCCACATCGCCGCATAGCCGGCCTGTCTCAGGGTCCCTGTTGACACCGACATCAATGACAACCGCTCCGTCGGAAACCATGTCGGCAGTCACGAATTTCGGACGGCCGATGGCAACGACAAGAATCTCTGCCTGCCGTGCAAGTTCAGGAAGATTCCTCGTCCTGCTGTGCGCTATGGTGACTGTGGCATTTCTGTCCAGAAGAAGCTTTGCCACCGGAAGACCGACAATGTTGCTGCGGCCGATGACCACCGCCCTCTTGCCTTCAATCTCCACTCCTGCAGCCTTGAGCATCTTTATGATGCCTTTCGGTGTACATGGAAGTATGCACGGCTGTTTCTGCCACAGGGCTGCCACATTGAGCGGATGAAATCCGTCCACATCCTTATCTCTGGATATCGTCTCTATGACCTTGGCTTCGCTGATATGCGCCGGCAGCGGCAGCTGGACGAGGATGCCGTCGACAGTGTCATCGGCATTAAGCTGTCTGATGAGGTCCAGAAGTTCATTTTCAGAAATATCGGCAGGCCGGCGTATTGTAGTGTTTCTGATGCCGACGACTTCCGAGGCCTTGGCCTTTCCTGTCACATAGGATATGCTGGCAGGGTCATCTCCGACAAGGATTACAACAAGATGGGGAACGCGTCCGTATTTTTCCGGGAATGTCGCCACTTCAGCCGCCATGTCAGCCTTAAGCCTCGCCGAAAGTTCTTTTCCGCTTATTGTCATTGGATGTATTTTATATGTCTCTTCTATTGTAATTTATTATCTGAGCATGCAAAGGTCTCATTTGTACCTGGAGGAATCTATCCTGCGCCGAAAGAGGTCATTGCAGCACCCTCCAGCCTATGTCTCTGCGCCAGAAAAGATTGTCACACCTGATCTTGTCAACTGCAGCCAAGGCTCTGTCGCGGGCCTGAAGCAATGTGTCTCCGGAGCCGATGACCATCAGCACACGGCCTCCGGAAGTAACTGTCCTCCCGTCCCTGATGGCTGTTCCCATGTGATATATGCGCACTTGCGGGTCTGAAAGTGCATCTTCGAGGCCTTCTATAGGGAATCCCTTTTCGTATGAGGCCGGATAGCCCTTTGATGCCATCACGAAGCCCACCGATGACTTCTGCTCCCACTTGATTTCAGGCATGGCGGAGCCGTCGGCTATAGCCGAAAAGATATCGTAAATGTCTGTCTTGAGCAGCGGCAGCACGACTTCCGTCTCCGGGTCGCCGAAACGGCAGTTGAACTCGATGACCTTGATGCCGGACGGAGTCTTCATCAGGCCTCCGTAGAGTACGCCCCTGAACGGGCGGCCTTCCTTCACCATCGCAGAAGCAACGGGCTTCATGATATGCTCCATCGCATATTCCTTGTCCTCTTCCGTGATGAAAGGAAGCGGGGAATATGCACCCATTCCTCCCGTATTCGGGCCCTTGTCCCCTTCATATGCTCTCTTATGGTCCTGTGAAAGTGCCATCGGCCAGACTCTCTCCCCGTCCACGAAGCACATGAACGAGAATTCCGGACCGGTCAGGAACTCCTCGACGACTACCTTGCCCTTGCCGAACTTGTCGTCAAGAAGCATGTCCCTGAGGGTATGGTCAGCCTCTTCTAATGTCTCCGGAATGACCACGCCCTTGCCGGCGGCAAGGCCGTCATATTTCAGCACTACAGGGAACGAGCCCCTGCTTACATATTCGAGTGCCTCATTGTAGTCTTCGAATGTATGGTATGCCGCAGTTGGAACATTGTATTTGGCCATCAGCCGCTTGGCAAAATCCTTGCTTGACTCGATGACGGCGGCATCCCTGGCCGGGCCGAAGATTCTCAGCCCAGCAGCAGTGAAGGCATCAGTGATACCGGCAGCAAGCGCCACTTCCGGGCCAACGACAGTGAGGTCCACGCCCTTTTCCAGGGCAAAGTCCCTGAGCTGCTCCACCTGCGTGTCTTTCAACGGAACGCATTCAGCCTGTGCGGCAATTCCCGCATTGCCCGGTGCGCAATAGATTTTCCCGACCTGCGGTGAACGGGACAACGCGTCCACGATAGCATGGCAGCGTCCGCCTCCGCCTACTACCAGGACAGCCACTTCCCTGGGATGCTCCATTCCAATGCCTTTCAGATGTTTTGTATAGACCGCAGCATGGCCGTCAGGCCCGGGCTGCAGATGGTTTACGACGACTTCCATAGCGATTCAATGCTTGAAATGTCTGTTGCCTGTGAAGAGCATGGCTATGCCGTGTTCGTTGGCCTTGGCTATGGAATCGTTGTCGCGGATGCTTCCGCCGGGCTGCACGATTGCCTTGACCCCGTATTCTGCGGCGAGGGCCACGCAGTCATCGAACGGGAAGAAGCCGTCTGAAGCGAGGACGAGACCTGCTTCCCTGACATCCTTGCCTTCCGCAGAGAATGTGGCTGCTGCCTGCTTGAGCGCAATCTCAGCCGAGCCGATGCGGTTCATCTGTCCGGCTCCCACGCCGAAGGTCATGCCGTTCTTGACCACAACAATCGCGTTGGACTTCACATGCTTGACGATGCGCCATGCGAAATTGAGGTCATCCATGTCACCGGCCTGAGGCTTTGTATCAGTGACGCACATTTCAGGTACCACCGTCCTGGTCCTGGTGTCCTGGTCCTGGACGAGGAGACCGCCGTTGACACTGACATACTGTTTTCTCACCTTGTCATCCCTGGTCATGTCAACCTTGAGCAGACGGAGATTCTTTTTTGTGCGGAGAAGCTCCAGAGCCTCCGCAGAGAACGAAGGAGCCATCACTATTTCAAGGAACACCGGCTTGAGAAGCTCTGCCGCAGCAAGGTCCACTTCCCTGTTGAAGGCCACTATTCCGCCGAAGATGCTGACCTTGTCTGCCTCAAATGTCTTCTGCCATGCCTCCAGGGCATCTTTTCCGACTGCGGCTCCGCACGGATTCATGTGCTTGAGTCCGACGCAGAAAGGCTCGTCGAATTCCCTTACTATATTGAGGGCTGCATTTGCATCCTGGATATTGTTGTAGGAGAGTTCCTTGCCGTTGAGTTGCTGAGCTGTGGCAAGGGAGAACGGAACTTTTTCCATTGAGGCATAGAACATCGCCTCCTGATGAGGATTCTCCCCGTATCTGAGCGACTGCTTCAAGTCATACTCGAGGAAAAGCTTTTCATTGAGCCCGGCCTGCTTCCTCATGTATGAGGCTATCATCATGTCATACTCTGCCGTATGGGTATAGGCCTCGGCTGACAGACGGAGTCTGGTCTCTGCCGTAGTGTTCCCCGTCTCACGGATTTCGTCAATGATTTTCTGATAGTCCTCCGGATGGCAGACTACAGTGACATCCTTCCAGTTCTTTGCCGCACTGCGGAGCATTGAAGGGCCGCCGATGTCGATGTTCTCGATGGCATCCTCCATGGTCACATCCGGCTTTGATATTGTCTCCCTGAACGGATAGAGGTTGACGCATACAAGGTCGATATATTCTATTCCGTTTTCCTGAAGCTGCCTGCGGTGACTCTCAAGGTCCCTGCGGCCGAGAAGTGCCCCGTGAACCTTCGGGTGAAGGGTCTTGACCCTTCCGTCGCAGATTTCCGGAAATCCGGTTACCTCACTGATGCTGATGATTTTGAGTCCTGCTTCCTGAAGAAGTTTCATGGTACCTCCGGTGGCGATGATTTCCCACCCGAGAGACTCAAGCTGACGGGCGAATTCTACCACGCCCGTCTTATCGCTTACTGAAAATAAAGCTCTCATAATATGGCTGTGTTTGCTTTCAATTCATTCTGAGACCTGTAGGGTCAATCCTTCATCCTTATGTCTACTCCCGGACGGTCCGTGACACGGCCGATGACGGAAGCCTTCTCCCCGTGTGACTCAAGGATGGCAATGGCCTTTTCCGCTTCGGAAGCGTCGAGGGCGAGGACCATGCCTATGCCCATGTTGAAGATATTGAACATTTCGCGGTGTGCGACTTTCCCGTATTTCTCAAGAAGCCTGAATATCGGAAGAATCTCCCATGAACCTTCCTGAATCTCAATTCCCTGACCGTCCTTGAGGATACGCGGGATATTCTCGTCAAATCCGCCTCCGGTAATGTGGGCGACTCCATGCACATCGCAGCTGCGGATGACATCGAGCACCTGCCTGACATATATTCTTGTCGGGGTGAGGGCTACTTCCCCGAGCACCTGTCCGCCAAGCTCCGGATATGAAGACCTGAGGTCCAGTCCCGCATCGGCAAATATCTTGCGCACAAGGCTGAAGCCATTGGAATGCACACCGGACGAAGCTATGCCTACAAGGACATCTCCGGCCTTCACTTTGCTGCCGTCGATAAGCTTCGACTTCTCCACTACACCGGTGGTAAATCCGGCTATGTCGTATTCTCCGTCCGAATACATTCCGGGCATTTCGGCGGTCTCGCCGCCGACAAGGGCACATCCTGCCTGACGGCATCCTTCTGCGACACCGGCAACTATGGCCTCGATTTTTTCCGGCTCGTTATGCCCGACGGCTATGTAGTCAAGAAAGAAAAGCGGTTCCGCCCCCTGGGCAAGAACATCATTCACGCACATTGCCACAGCATCAATTCCTATGGTGTCATGCTTGTCCATCGCAAAGGCGAGCTTGAGTTTGGTGCCCACTCCGTCAGTGCCGCTGACCAGCACAGGTTCCTTTACATTCAGGGAGGAAAGGTCGAACATTCCTCCGAATGAGCCTATGTTGCCCATGACACCTGCACGCGCCGTAGAGGCCACATGACTTTTGATTCTGCGGACCACCTCGTAACCTGCCTCAAGGTTGACCCCCGCCTTTTCATAACTGACTGCCATATCTGTATTGTGTTTATTAATCCCGATGGTATTGTCCGGTTGTATCGGATGTATTATTCTTTGATGGTATTATTCAATCCTGCAAATATAACATATTTATCGCAGAATGCATAATGCACAATTCCTCGCTTCACCTCGCTTCACCTCGCTTCACCTCGCTTCACCTCGCTTCTCTCATCACATCTCTGCCATGAATGCCTCACCGGCAGGCATTCCCGGGCAGGCAGCTCAAGGCGGCGCCTATTGCCGTCCTGTATTCGGGATATTCCGGTATATGCACCCGGATGCCGTACAGGGCCTCAATTCTGTCATACAGAGGCCTGCTCTGCGGCAGCATAGGGAGATTTCCTATCAGCACAAAATCCTTTATGCCGGTATTGTATGCCACAAGATTTGCGGCACTGCCTATTGTCTGGAGTACCATGTTGATGAGTCCGGCTGCAATATCTTCGGGAGCGGCATTGGCCTCGGCTTTTCCGAAATTCGAGGCTGTCACTCCGTACGGAAGCCCCGGTATCTCCGTCTTCGAGATGTCCCGGATCTGCAGGTCGACTCTTGAGGTATCCCCTTTCAATGCCATGCCGACTGTCTGGCGGATGTCATGCGAATGAAAGATTATCCGGGAAAGGCCCTGCAGAGTGCCTCCGCCGATGGCCATGCCTCCGACATGCTTTATCGCATCCCCGTCCACCTTTATGAAAGATGTGCCCGTCCCCATGCTCACGACAATCATCCTGTCCAGCCCGCTGCGGTATTTCGCCCCGAGGGCATTCGCCATGAATTCATCCGTCCTGGCTGTGGGCCGGCCATACAGGCTGCCGTCAACATACGCACTTCCGACACCCGTGAGCATCACCTGTTCCACCGAGTCAAGGTCTATGTGATTGTCATAAATATACTTGCCGAATGCTCCGAAAAGGGAAGTAATCGGATCGGCTGCGGTGATGAACTGCGGGGAGCATACTTTTCCATTCTCTATTCCTACAATTTTCGTGGTACTCCCGCCGACATCAATTCCTACTACCATGGCATCATTTCTTTACGGATATCTTCAAAAATATGTTTCTTCCCGGATATGTCAGAGCTCAATATGTTCTGTTGCTGATATGTCAGAACTTTCCGTCCTTGTTGGCATCTTCCACCGGCTGATAGAGACTTGTAGGATACCGTCCGTTGAAGCACGCGAGGCATAAGTCTGTCCTCTGCCCGGCCTTGTACAGGGCATCTTCAGACAGATATGCGAGAGTGTCCGCTCCTATTGCCAGGCGGGCCTCCTCCACGGACTTTCCCGCACAGAGAAGTTCCTCGTATGTGGATATGTCCACTCCGTAGAAGCAAGGCATCTTGATCGGAGGACTGGCTATACGCAGATGCACGGCCCGTGCTCCAGCCTCCCTGAGCATGGAGACTATCCTCCTTGATGTGGTTCCCCTGACGATTGAGTCGTCCACAAGCACAATCCTCTTGTCCCTGACAATGCTCTTGACTGCCGACAGCTTCATCCTCACGCCCTTTTCCCGCATCGGTTGTGAAGGCTGTATGAATGTCCGGGCAATGTACCTGTTCTTTATCAGGCCCATTTCGTACGGAAGCCCGCTGGCTTCGCTGTAGCCCATTGCCGCACTGAGGCTCGAATCCGGAACACCGACAACTATGTCCGCGTCGGCAGGGGCTTCCTCATAAAGCAGCCGTCCCGTCTCTTTCCTGAAACTGTGGACATTCCTGCCATCGATGTCACTGTCCGGCCGGGCGAAATAGACATACTCCATGGCGCACATGGCATGACGGCAATGAGTATTGTATTTCCTGCTCCGCAGGCCGTGACTGTCGATTGTGACAATCTCCCCGGGCTCTATGTCCCGAAGATATTCCGCTCCTATTACATCAAATGCGCATGTCTCGCTGCTCACGGCATAGCCGTTTCCTATCCGGCCTATGGACAGGGGACGCAGGCCGTACTTGTCCCGGCAGGCGTATATGCGGCTGGAAGTCATTATCAGGAATGCAAATGCCCCTTCTACTGTATTGAGAGCATTGACAATGGAAAAAATCCTCGGCTTGTGGGCCTCTGCGCTGTCTTTTTTGATGAGATGGGCCAGCACCTCGCTGTCGGACGAGGACTGGAACAGACTACCCCTGTTCTCAAGTTGTCTGCGGAGGAGGCTGTAGTTGACGAGATTGCCGTTGTGTGCCAATGCAAAGTCCCCGGTGTGATGCCGGAAAAGGAAAGGCTGGACATTCTCGATTCCGCCGCCCCCCGTAGTGGAATAGCGGACATGACCTATGGCCATGTCTCCCTGGAGGCCGGAGAGCTTTGTCTCCGTGAATACTTCGGTAACCAGTCCCTCTCCCTTGATTCTCTTCATCTTCCCGTCAGGGCCGGATGCCACTATTCCGCAGCCTTCCTGCCCCCTGTGCTGAAGGGCATGAAGTCCGTAATATACAAGAGTCGGAGCATCCGGAACGCCCCAGACGCCGAACACCCCGCATTCTTCATTTATATTCCTGTACGGCATTCTATTTCCCCCTGAAATACCTTACGGCATTGTCGAACAGTGGCTGCTCAAGCTCTTCTTCGATGTTCTTGAACAGGTTTCTCTCATATCTTTCTGTATGGCCCATCTTGCCGAGAATCTGTCCGTCAGGGCTGATGATGCCCTCGATTGCATAGCAGGAACCGTTCGGATTGTACGGGGATTCCATGGTAACTTCTTCAGTGACCGGATCCACATACTGGAAGGCGACCTGACCGTCGGCAAAGAGTTTCCGCGCAAGGTCCTCATTAACCACGAACTTGCCTTCGCCGTGGCTGACGGCTATTGTATGCAGGTCTCCGACACAGAAGCTTGAGAGCCACGGGGAATTGACAGACGCGACTCTCGTCGTTACCATCTGCGATATATGACGGTTGATGTCATTTCTGAAAAGCACCGGAGAGTCCTTTGTCACCATGCCAAGCCGCCCGTATGGAAGAAGTCCGGACTTCACGAGGGCCTGGAAACCGTTGCAGATGCCCAGGATGAGACCGCCGCGGTCAAGGAGCTTATGGATTTCTTCAGCGATATCCTTGTTGTTCAGCACATTCGCTATGAACTTTCCGCTGCCGTCAGGCTCGTCTCCGGCAGAGAAACCGCCGCAGAGAGCGAGTATATGGCATTCAGAGATGTTTTTCTTCATCTGGGCAATCGAGCGGAAGATGTCATCGGCAGTCAGATTGCAGAATACGCTCATCCTCACTTCCGCCCCGGCCTTGCGGAATGCCTTGGCGGTATCATAGTCGCAGTTGGTTCCCGGGAACACAGGGATATATGCGACAGGTGTCCCGACAGGCTCTCCCTTCCACTTCATCTCAGACTTTTTCTTTTTCAGAGGAGCGGCGTTGCCCAGGCCGGCAGGAACCACAGCCTTATGTGAAGGCTCGCATTCCGACGGGTAGATTGAAGAGAATCTTTCCCCGCAGGTCTCCATCAGTTCAAAGATTGAAAGCGAAGTGCCGTTGATGTGGAGCATGCCGTCCTCGCCTGTTGTGACGGTGCCCAGATATTCAGCTGCGGGGAAATCAAGGGGCTTGTCGCATTCGACCAGGATGGAGCCGTAGCTGTAGTTGAACAGGTCCTCTTCGGACACCTTGACATCCACGCCGAAGGCATTGCCGAATGACATCTTGCACAAGGCCTCGGCCACGCCGCCGAATCCTATCGCGTATGCAGCGCATACATTCCCACAGTCAATCTGTTCATGGACATATCTGAAATTCCTCTTCAGCTGCTCCGTATCCGGCATGAAATTCTGCAGAGGAGTGTGCCTGATGAGATAGAGTCTGTCTCCGTCCCACTTCAGTTCAGGTGATATGACCTTACCGGCGTTTACTGTCGTGATGCCGAAGGCCATGAGCATAGGAGGGACATTGATGTGCCCGAATGTCCCGCTCATGGAATCCTTGCCTCCGATTGACGGAAGGCCGAGCTCAAGCTGCATCTTCAGGGCTCCGAGAAGAGCGCTCAGAGGCTTCCCCCATGAACGGCTGTCATGCATTCTCTCGAAATATTCCTGATACGAGAATCTCATCTTCTCGTATGAAGCACCGGATGCCACCACCTTGGCGCAGGCTTCGACCACGGAATATGCCGCCCCGTGGTACGGGCTCCATGAAGAAATATACGGGTTATATCCGAAGGCCATCACGCTGGCCGTGTCGGTATAGCCGTCAGCAGGGAGTTTCTGGACCGACACCTGGGTCTCGGTAGTCTGCAGGCAGCCTCCGAACGGCATGAGCACCGTCGAGCGGCCTATGGTGGAGTCAAACATTTCTATGAGGCCTTTCTGGGAAGTCACATTCCAGTCGCGCAGATTGTTTTCAATCTTTTCCTCAAGAGTATCTCCTTCCACCTTGCGGACGAACGGATTCCTGTTCTCCACTGCCTGAACCACAGCCTCGGCATAGTGCTTTGCTCCGGCACTGTCGATGAATTCGCGAGAAAGGTCAACTACGAGCCTGTCCCCGTTGTACATCCTGAGCCTTGCGCTGCCGGTGACATCAGCCACATGGGTGACCTCCACATTCTCTCTCGCGCAGTATTTCTCAAACTGCTCCCTGTCCTTCGCCTCGACCACTACAGCCATCCTCTCCTGAGATTCGCTGATGGCAAGCTCGGTGGAGTTAAGGCCGCTGTATTTCACCGGCACACGGTCAAGATAGATGTCAAGCCCGTCGGCAAGCTCTCCGATTGCCACGCTCACTCCGCCGGCTCCGAAATCATTGGATTTCTTTATGAGCCTTGTCACTTCCGGACAGCGGAAAAGCCTCTGCAGTTTCCGTTCCTCAGGCGCATTTCCTTTCTGGACTTCACTGCCGCAGGTCTCGAGGGAAGCCTCCGTATGCTCCTTGGAAGAGCCTGTGGCCCCTCCTATGCCGTCACGGCCAGTCCTTCCGCCGAGAAGGAGGATGACATCTCCCGGACACGGGCTTTCCCTGCGCACATTCTCCGCCTTCACGGCCCCGACCACGGCTCCGACCTCCAGCCTTTTCGCCAGATAGCCCGGATGATAGATTTCGCGGACATGCGTTGTGGCAAGTCCTATCTGGTTGCCGTAGCTGGAATATCCGGCTGCTGCCTTCCGGCTGATGACCTTCTGGGGCAGCTTGCCCGGAATAGTCTCCGCAACCGGCTGGTATATGTTGCCGGCACCCGTGACGCGCATGGCCTGATAGACATAGCTTCTTCCGGAAAGAGGGTCCCTGATGGCTCCGCCGAGACAGGTCGCAGCACCTCCGAACGGTTCGATTTCTGTCGGATGGTTGTGCGTCTCGTTCTTGAACTGGAGCAGCCATTTCTCAATCTTTCCGTCCACATCCACATCCACATAGATGCTGCAGGCGTTGTTCTCCTCGCTCACCTCCATATCGTCCAGCAGTCCCCTTGACTTGAGATAACGGGCTCCTATGGTCGCCATATCCATGAGATTCAGCCCCTTGTTTTCACGGCCGAGTTCCTTTCGGATTTTCAGATAGAGATTATATGTTCCCTCTATTTCCTCCTTGGCGAATGACTCCTCGAAGTCAATCTTCTGAAGCCCGGTGGTGAATGTAGTGTGGCGGCAATGGTCGCTCCAGTATGTGTCCAGAATCCTGAGCTCCGTCTCATACGGGTCCCTGCCCTCTTTTCTGAAATAATTGACCACTTCACGCAGATCATCGCTGTTCATGGCAAGTCCCATCTGCCTGCAGTACGGGGCGAGGTCCTCCTCTTTCATCAGGGTGAAGCCCTCGAGCACCTTGACAGGCCTGACAGGGGCCTGCTCCGTGTCGCTGAGCACTGAAAGGTCCTTCTGCCTGGACTCGACTGCATTTATATAATAATGACGGATTTTCTCCAGATCCCCGTCAGAGACATTTTTGTCGAAAATGAGCAGTCTGGAGCTCTTTATCCTCACATCAGCCTTCGGGTCAATCAGCCGCACACAGTCGACCGCAGATGCAGCCCTCTGGTCAAACTGTCCCGGGAGATACTCCACGGCCAAGTATTTTGTCCCGCTCAGGTCGCATTCATCAGTGACCTTGTCGGTCATTATCTCTCCGAATACACCGTAGCGGCTCTTTTCCAGAAGCTCGGGAGTAAACCCGAAAAGGTCATAGACATTGAGATACCTGAGGCTGCCCAGGGACAGCTGCAGGTTCTCGTTAAGTTCATTCATCAGGCTCTTCGCCTCAACCTGAAACTCAGGGTATTTTTCAACAAATACGCGGTAATTGCCCATATATCGGTTTCTTAATGTTATCAATTCTGACTGTCCTGTCTTTTCTGACAAATATTCGGTCTTTTCGTCGAGTCTTGTGCCTTTTCAGACGAATCTTGCCGCCCATCCGGAATAATACCGTTCCGGGGTCATCGGCACGAAGGTAATATGGCCCATCTTCCTTTTCGGCCGGGACTGTGTCTTCCCGTACAGATGCACATACACCCCCTTCCCGGCTTCCCCGCAGAAGGCATTGTCGACATCTTCCGATGCAGAAACTTCTATGCCGGGGCCGGCACCGACAAGGGATTCTGCAACCACGGTCTTGGCGGCATCAAGGTCCTGACCGAGTATATTCTTCATGACGGCAGGAGAGATGAGCTCCGGTCTTTTCAGAGGCAGACCGAGCAGAAAATGGCAGAGTTCCATATATTGGCTGGTGGTGCATCCCTCTATCGTCCAATGGCCGCTGTTGTGAGGACGCGGGGCCATTTCATTGAAATAGAATCTGTCTCCTTTGACGAAAAGCTCTATTGCCAGTATGCCCCTGTAACTGCAGCTTTTCATGAATGATTCGCAGGACGCTGTAATCCTGCGGCACAAGTCATTCTCACCGCCGCCATTCTGAAGTCCGGAGGCCGGCACTATGCACAGGTCAAGTATGCCGTCCCTGTGGATATTCCTTGACACAGGGAAATGGATGATGTCTTTCCCGTCACTGACCATGATTACGCTGCATTCGAAGTCAAAATCCACCATTTCTTCGAGTATGCACGGGACAGAAAGCAGGTCCGCAGCCTTCTCCATGTCCTCCATGTCACGTATTATGGCCTGACCATGCCCGTCATAGCCGAGAGTGCGGGTCTTCAGGACACACGGCATGCCGATTTTCCCTACGGACATGCCGAGATGAAGCAGCCTTGACTGAGGACTCAGGGCCGCACATGCCTCCGCATCAAGAGGGACATCGTCTATAGCCGGGACAGCCCTGTATCGCGGTGGCTCAAGCCCATGCATACGGGCATTGTCCTTTTCCCTGAGCCTGTCCTGTGAATCGAACAGCGGGGCTATGCCCTGCTTTATGTTATATTTTCCTTCCAGATGGCGGAGAATGTCACCGGGAACATTCTCAAACTCGTAAGTAACCACATCCGAGGCTTCGCACAGCCTCTCGAGGGCGGCAAGGTCATCGAATGCCCCCACAATCCTTGCGTCCGCCTCGGCAAATGCAGGTGCATCCGGAGACGGGTCCAGCGCCGTAACAAATGCGTCAAGACGGTGAGCCGCCTGGGCTATCATGAGCCCGAGCTGCCCACCGCCTATTATACCTATTCTCTTTTTCATCAGATTTCAGCCTTGAGGACGGATTCTGTCTGGTCTTTCCTGAACTTCTCGAGTCTCTCCGCAACCGTCTTGTCCCCGAGGGCGAGAATCGACGCGGCTATCAGAGCCGCATTCTTTGCCCCGTTGATGGCAACTGTCGCCACAGGGACACCTCCGGGCATCTGCACTATTGAAAGGAGGGAATCAAGGCCGTTGAGTGCCCTTGACTTGACAGGGACCCCTATGACAGGAAGAGTGGTCATTGCCGCCACCATGCCCGGAAGATGGGCAGCCCCGCCTGCACCTGCGACAATCACGCCTATGCCGCGCTGCCGGGCAGTATGCGCATATTCATACATCAGATCCGGCGTCCTGTGGGCACTGACAACCCTTTTCTCGAAGTCTATCCCGAGTTCCTGAAGCATCTCCGCCGCGCCCGACATGACTTCCCAGTCGCTGGTGGAGCCCATTATTATCCCTACTTTCATGACAATAGAATTATTTTTCAGATAACAGGTCCGGTGCCGTACCGTCTGATTTCCGGACCGGAGCAAAGGTAGTCAAATTTTTTCATTTTTTTGACGATGAGACTATCATAAAGACAATAGCCGCCATTGTCAGGACTATTCCTATTATTATATTGGCTGTGATGCTTTCCCCGAAGGCGAGAGCTCCGACGAGAATGGCGGTCACCGGCTCGAAAACACCGAACACGGATGACTTCGTCGCCCCGATTATGCGGGTGGCCATCGCAAGGGTAGCAGTGGAGACCACGGTAGGCATGACGGCCAGGCCCAGAAGATTGAGCCACACTCCGATGCGGTCAAGTCCTGTGAAAAGCGAAGCCGCTCCTCCCCCGGAAATGAGACTGTGGGCAACGAATATCACCGTCCCCGTCAGCAGGGCATAGAATGTAAGCAGCGAGTTCGACACTGTGCGTATGGCCCGGCTCCTGTTGATGATGACGATGAACATCGCATACGACAGGGCGGATGCAAATGCCAGTGCAAGGCCTTTCCACTGGAGAAGGCCCTCTCCGTCCGTGCGGCAAAGGAAGAGAACTCCGGTGAATGTCATGAATATCGACAGCCAGACCTGCCATGTGGGATAGACCCGCATGAAAACCATTATAAGTGCCACAAGCACCGGATATAGGAAAACTATGGTGGTGGCAACCCCTGACGGGATGAATCTGTAAGCTTCGAACAGGGTGAGGCTGCTCAAGGAAAAGAGTATGCCCAGGATAAGCAGCCTCGAGGTCTGCTTCAGACTGACCCTGAAGCTCTCCTTCCTGACCAGAAGCCATCCCCCGAGGATAACGACTGCCAGAAAATATCTGAAGAAAAGTATCTCATCCACCGATATTCCCTGCCTCATCAGAGGTACGGCAAAGAGAGGATTGAGGCCGTATGTGACACCGGTCACGATACCGGCGACATAGCCCCAGACGGAAGAAATGTCCTTTGGCATGATATCTATCCGATGAAGGCGGCCATCCCGTCAAGGTCTGAGACCGCGAATGTCTTCTGCTCCCCGGAAGAAAGGTCCTTGAGGCTGATTTCTCCCCGAGCCATCTCGTCGCCCCCGACTATGGACATGAACGGTATATTCTTTTTTGCCGCATACTCGAACTGCTTCTTGAGCTTGCCGGACTCGTGATATATCTCGCACGGAATACCCCTGTTCCTCAAATTCTTGACAACTGGTATCAGGTACTTCAGCTCGCCCTGGCCCATATTGGAGAACAGTATCCTGGTCGATGTCGTCACCTCGTCAGGGAAAAGGCCGAGTCCGCTGAGGACATCATAGATTCTGTCGGCCCCGAATGAAATCCCGACGCCGGACATTCCCGGCAGGCCGAAAATACCGGTAAGATTGTCGTAGCGTCCTCCTCCGCAGATGCTTCCTATCTGGAAATCCTTGGCCTTGACCTCGAAAATGGCCCCCGTATAATAGTTCAGTCCCCTCGCCAGAGACAGGTCCAGCTCCACCTCCTGTGACACGGATGCGGCATCAATCAGACCGAACAGTTCATCCAGCTCGTCCAGCCCCCTGAGGCCTTCCTCCGAGACAATCCCGGACGCGGAACCTCCGCTGCAGAGGGCACGCATTGCAGCCAGCTTGTCTGAAGTGGAACCTGACAATGTGAGGACAGGCTCAATAACCTTGACGGCCTCCTCTGTCAGCCCTTTTTCGAGCATTTCCGCCTCCACGGCCTCAAGCCCGACCTTGTCAATCTTGTCTATGGCTACCGTGATGTCTGTCATCTTGTCCGGAAAGCCCGAAATCTCGGCCAGCCCGGCAAGAAGCTTGCGGTTGTTGATCTTGATACATACGCGCACCCCGAAAAGTCCGAACACCCTGTCGACTATCTGCACCAGTTCCAACTCGTTCAGAAGGGACTTTGAGCCTATCACATCCACATCGCACTGGTAAAATTCACGGTAACGGCCCTTCTGCGGCCTGTCCGCCCTCCACACCGGCTGAATCTGGTATCTCTTGAACGGGAATGAAATCTCCCCCTGATGCTGCACCACATATCTCGCAAAAGGAACCGTCAGGTCATATCTCAGGCCCTTTTCGCATACCTTCAGTGAAAGTGCCCTGCTGTTGTACCTGTTCTCCCCTTCAGGAAGCCTGTATTCGCCGAAATCTATTCCGGAAAACGCATCCCCGGAATTGAGAATGCGGAAAAGAAGCTTGTCCCCCTCTTCCCCATACTTCCCGAGAAGAGTGCTCAGATTCTCCATCGACGGAGTCTCAATCGGAGCATAGCCGTAGGTCTTGAACACCGAGCGTATCGTATCGAAAATATAATTTCTTCCCGCCATCTCGGCCGGGCCGAAGTCCCTTGTTCCCTTCGGAATCGACGGTTTCTGTGCCATATACAAACTGTTTTGGGCGCAAATATAGGAAAACCCGCCCAAATACATACAGAAATCGGAGAAATGACGGATATTTTTTGTCTGCCGGTATACAGACGGAATTATTATGAAAAAAGAATGTATGACGCGAGTATCAGGGCCACTACGGCGAATGCCCCTATTCTTTTTACGGTTTCGACAATGACTTCTCTCATGACACGGCAACAATTGACGGTTATCAGGAAAACAACGCCTATAAGATGCACCGGCATGTCATTTCGTTGCATTGCTGACAGAAAAATCAAATGCTTGTCCGCAGATATCAGTCATCGGTGGCGATATTGCCCTGATGCCAGTCGCTTCTGATGCTCGGACAGGCTGAAATGGAGCCGTCGGCGAGGACGGAAGCCACAGAAAGTCCTGCCTGGCAGATGTAGAGATTGTCCCGGACCCTGCCCTCATATTCTCCGAGAAAGCCTTCGCATCCGTATGACGGCATTATACGGCCTTCTTTTCTTGTCTGTGATATGAAGTCCATGAGCCCTCTGAAGCGCTCCCTGTCCAGCTGCAGATGCGGATCCCTGGCGGCGCGCCCGACAGGAAACACGGTAAAAAGCCTCCAGCTTTTCAGGCCGAGAGATATCAGGTATTCCTTGAATTCTCCGAGAGTATCATAATTCCGGTTGTTGACGCATGTGACCACATCGAATTTGACAGAAGGCTCGGAGACAAACAGCTTTACGGCCTGCTCAGCCGTTCTGAAAGACCCGGGCACACCTCTCATCCATTCATGGTCAGCCTCAAAGCCGTCGAGACTGATTGTGGCAGAGTGTATGCCGGCCCTGAGAAGGGCTTCGAACCGGCGGGCAGTAAGCAATATCTTAAGGCATCAGCTGTCTGTCGTGAGGTATCATTTGTCAGAGCGAGCGGATGTACCGGTCTATGGCTGCGGCGGCCTTGCGTCCGGCACCCATGGCAAGGATAACTGTCGCCGCCCCTGTCACGGCATCGCCTCCGGCAAAAACCCCGGGGCGGGATGTCACCCCGTCCTGGTCCGCGACTATGCAGCCACGGCGGTTGGTCTCAAGTCCGGATGTCGTATGGGAAATCAGCGGGTTAGGAGAAGTACCGAGGGCCATTATCACCGAATCGGCCTCTATCTCAAATTCCGAACCCGGGACAGGAACAGGCGAGCGGCGTCCGCTTTCGTCAGGTTCGCCGAGCTCCATACGGATGCAGCGTATACCGCGGACCCAGCCCTTGTCGTCACCGAGAATCTCGACCGGATTGGAGAGCATCATGAATTCAACCCCCTCTTCTTTGGCATGGTGCACCTCTTCCCTTCTCGCAGGAAGTTCCTTTTCTGTGCGCCGGTATACAATTGTTGTCTCAGCGCCAAGCCTGAGGGCTGTCCTCGCCGCATCCATAGCCACATTTCCTCCGCCCACTACGACTGTACGGCGTCCGGTGAAGACAGGAGTCCTGTAGTCACTGCTGTATGCATGCATGAGATTGTTTCTTGTCAGGAATTCATTGGCGGAGAACACTCCGTTGAGATTCTCGCCTGGAATGTTCATGAAACGCGGGAGCCCGGCTCCGGAGCCTATGAATACTGCGGAGAAACCCTCCTTGTCAAGCAGTGAATCCACAGTAAGGGTCCGTCCTATCACGACATCAGTCTCTATCTTGACACCCAGGGCCTTTACCTGGTTGATTTCAGCGGCAACTACCTTTTCTTTCGGCAGTCTGAATTCCGGAATACCGTATTCAAGCACTCCCCCGGCCTTGTGGAGTGCCTCAAAGACTGTCACATCATAGCCGAGCTTGGCTAGGTCTGCAGCACAGGCAAGTCCGGACGGCCCGCTGCCGACGACAGCCACTTTGTGCCGGGCAGCACCTGCCCTGTCAGTACCGGAGACATGGGGGCCGGACTGTCCGGACTCTGATGGACTGTGCTGCATGGTCCAGTCTGCCACAAAGCGCTCGAGTTTTCCGATGGCGACAGGCTCGGACTTCACGCCAAGAATACAGCTGCCTTCGCACTGCGTCTCCTGAGGGCAGACACGACCGCACACGGCAGGCAGCGATGAATCTCGCGCTATCACCCCCGAAGCCTTGGCAAAATCACCGTCTGCCACTGCAGCAATGAATTCCGGAATAGAAATATTCACTGGGCAGGCGGTCACGCACCGCGGATTCTTGCAATGAAGGCACCTTGTGGCCTCCAGCATGGCCTCTTTCTCGTCATATCCGTAGCAGACTTCCTCAAAATTGGCAGCCCGCACCTTCGGGTCCTGTTCCCTCACCGGCACCCGGGGAATCCGGTTGGCTCGTCTGACAGATGCAGATCCGGCAGATTCTTCCGGTCCTGCGGAGCCATGTTCCGTCTTCTCTCCAGACAAACCTATTCTGCATTCGTGCTCATATTCCTCTGACGCCTCATGCTCCTGTGTGCGGTACATCCCCTGACGGCGCATGGCCTCGTCAAAATCCACTTCATAGCCGTTGAATTCCGGTCCTTCGACACAGGCGAACCTTGTCTTGCCTGCCACCGTGACGCGGCAGGCCCCGCACATGCCCGTTCCGTCCACCATCAGCGTATTGAGGCTCACTGTTATCGGAATACCGAGCTTCTTTGCGGTCAAAGTGGCGAATTTCATCATTATCATAGGACCTATGGCCACGGCCATGGTATATTTATTCCCATCCTCGTTCACGAGCTTCTCAAGCAGTCCGGTGACCATGCCGTGGAATCCTTCCGAGCCGTCATCAGTGCAGATATGGAGATTGTCGCAGACAGCAGCCATCTCTTCCTTGTATATGAGAAGGTCAGAGGTCTTTGCGCCGATGATGACATCAGCTTTCACTCCGAGAGAATGAAGATATTTAACCTGAGGATAGACAGGGGCTGTGCCGACGCCGCCGGCTATGAAGACATAATGCTCTCCCGAGAGTTCTTCTGCTGTCTTCCCCACAAAGTCCGACGGCTGTCCGAGAGGCCCCGTGATATCGGAAAAGCTGTCCCCCACTTCCAGAGAGCAGATTTCACCAGTGGAGACTCCGATTCTCTGGGTCACTATTGTCACAGTGCCGGCCTCTGCGTCGTAGTCACTGATTGTCAATGGGATTCTTTCCCCGTGGGCCTCAGGAATCACTATCAGGAACTGTCCGGGCTGAGCTGATGCGGCAAGCCTCGGTGCATAGACTTTCATCCTGCATATGGCAGGAGAAAGCATTTCTTTTGATATAATTTCAAACATATCTCGCTTAATTTTTTCCGAACTTACTGTTTTTAAAAAGAGTGAATCTGGCTCCGGCATGGATTACCGTCCCCATGACAGGTCCCCAGACGGCACTCGCATCGAATGAAGACTGGTGCGGAGAAACCCTCCCTGTGGAAGAATCTCTGGCTCCGAGCAG
This sequence comes from uncultured Bacteroidales bacterium, assembly GCA_944322565.1. Classification (GTDB taxonomy): domain Bacteria; phylum Bacteroidota; class Bacteroidia; order Bacteroidales; family UBA932; genus Cryptobacteroides. Next base: position 162,031 of record CALUPG010000001.1, read on the forward strand.
GATGTCCTTCTGCCTGAATCCGGTAAGATTCTCTCCTCCGATATAAATGTCCGCAAAATCAAATCTTTTGGTCACACGGATATTCAGCAGAGGATATACCGGAGTATAACCTTTCTCATACAGGAGATTCCCTTCGGCATCACGGTGAGTGCGCATAAAGTCATAGACCCGGCACGGACCGTTGACTGAAGCCGACACATCGAATATCCATTTTTCAAGATTCGTGGCATAGCGGAGATTGAGTTCGCCCTTGTAACGGCTTGTCATCGGGCGCACGACGAGCCCCCTGCCTTCAAGTTCGACCCGGTCATCCGTATATCTGAATGCCGCCGTGAGAGCGAACCCACGGAACAGGCCGGCGCTGAAGGTCACATGAAAATCGTCCGAGAATGACCGTCGTCCGTCAAGGTTGTAGAATGATATGGCATTACGGACATGCTCATAGTCCACGACAAGCTGCTGGGCAAATACAGTCCTGGAATAGCCGAGACTTATATATGCCGGTGACGATGAGCCCAAAGGCAGATGCCATGTAAGACTGCCCCCGAATGTCCATGAGTCTTCAAGCGTGTGATCTTCAAAATCGCCGACAAAACGCTTGCCGGTCAAAAATACGCCGGTATTGCATTGGAGAGGCTCCACATATCTGAGCGACCTGCCTGCATTGACCTTGAGGCTCATCGCCTCGACCGGCCTGTATTCTATCTCCAGTTTCGGGGAAAGCCGCAGTCCGTCTCTCATGTACCACTCTCCTTTCAGACCTGCGGCTGCCGTCAATTTGTCTCCGGAGCGGAATTCATATTCTCCGAATATCCCCAAAGATGCAAGATTGTCCACAGAATGGCTTTTGCACACGGCAAGCGGGAGACCGGTCTCCGGATCCGGAATCTCAGACCTCACGATACGGTCAAGAATGGTGTCATCCCTGTCAAAATAGCATGAGATTCCTGTCTTCAGTCCATGGGATTCACTGAATCTCCTGTCATAGGCAAGATCGGCATACATGGAATGCTGTTCTCCGAGCCAGGATGACTGCCCGTACCATGAATCAATATCCGTATAGATATAATCGGCAGAAAAAGTCATATTCCCGGAATTGTCCGGGGAAAGAGGGACTTTCATTTCAATATAGCCGCAGAGCGAGCGGTCAAGGATTTCCATGCCCCACGGATCATCAGAATGCGCCCCTTCCCATTCCCGATAAGTCAGACGGTCATATCCTTCCTGCCCTCCGCGGCTTCCGTCATGCAATGCCCTGACGCCGAAAAGTACCTGTGCACCGTTGTCTCCGGTATAGGTCCAGCTGTTGGACAGACCGAAGATGAGCATCCTGGGATTGTCCATAAAGCCGTCCCCGTTGCAGTCAAAGCTCCGTATATTCCCTGTGGCCTGTCCGGCAATCACAGTGTTCCATTTCGGGCTGAGGTGCAATGAGGATGAGGCATCGAAGCCAATGCGCGTGTCACTCATCACCGAAGCTTCAAGGGAAAGAGGTGCTTCCGCCCGGCATTCTTCCCCGAGTGTGTCCACGGCTTCCTGCGCATGGGCTGCAGGCGAAGACATCATGAAGCAAAGCCACAGCATTGCGGCAGGCAGGAATGCAAATATGTTTTTCAGATATTCTGTCATCAATCTGTCCTGATAAAATCCCGATATTCCGGTTCGAGAAATTCCGACTTGCAAAAATAGGAAAATTCATCCGTTCTATGTATATTTGTATGATGTGATTTCATAAAATGCAATCAAGATGAAAGAATTCTTCAAAATGACACTTGCCGCGATGCTGGGCGTTTTCGTTGTCAGCATCATTATGTTTCTTTTCTGCCTGATGCTGCTGGGAAGCCTCGCTTCCGTCGGGAAGTCGGAGCCCGTCATGCCGAGGTCCGCGGTGCTGAAGATAGACATGGGCACATTCATTCTGGCAGAACAGAATGCACAGGCAGACCCGCTTGCGGCTCTACAGAATGACAATCTTCCTCCTATAGGCATCTGGAACGCAATTACTGCCGTCAATACAGCCGCAACTGACCCTGATGTGAAGATGATATACCTGAAGCCGGACATGGCATCAGGAGGCCTTGCCGAAATAGAAGAATTCAGGCAGGCCCTGATAAATTTCAGGAGCAGCGGGAAGGCAGTGGTGTCATATATGGAGAACCCTTCCAATGCAGGATATTATCTGGCATCAGTCTCCGACAAGATATACATGACTTCGTACGACGGAGGCATGACCATGATAACAGGCATGTCCTCCCAGCTGATTTTCCTCAAGGACATACTGGACAAGCTTGGAATCAATGTCCAGCTCATCCGCCACGGCAAATACAAGTCTGCCGGAGAGATGTTCATCAGAAATGAAATCAGCGAGGAAAACAGGGAGCAGAACCAGGAAATGGTAAGCTCTATCTGGGGTGAATGGAGCGCAGACATGGCTCAGGCCAGAGGAATTGCTCCGGAAGCGTTCAACGCACTTATAGACGGCCTTGAGCTGAATTTTCCTTCCGACTATCTCGACAACGGGCTCGTGGACGAGCTCATGAGCCAGGAAGAGCTCAGGGAGAAATTGTGCACTCTCTCCGGCAACGGGAAATTCACCGACATACCATTTATCTCATTCCAGGACTATGTCACACTCAGGGCTGTCCCTAATTTCAAGGCAGACAGAAAGATAGCCGTGATATATGCCTCCGGCGAAATCATTGAGGGGGATGACAGGACTCAGGTAGGCGGAGACAGATTCGCTTCCATCATTGCTGACATAAGGAATGACGAGTCCGTGAAAGCCGTCGTATTCAGGGTAAATTCTCCGGGAGGCAGCGTTCTGGCCTCGGAAAAAATCAAGAATGAAATCGACCTTCTCCGGGCAGAGAAACCGGTCATAGCATCATTCGGCAATTATGCCGCATCGGGCGGATATTGGATTTCCAACAGCTGCGACTACATTTTCACAAATGCAAGCTCGCTGACAGGCTCCATCGGAGTATTCAGCATGATACCCGACTTCAGCGGGACACTCCAGGACATTGCCCATGTCAACATCACCACCATCAGTTCAAATATGCATGGAGACATGTATTCCGGAACAAGAGCCCTGGACAAGGCCGAGACGGCATACCTGCAGGCATCCGTAGAAAAAATTTATGACAGATTCACGGAAACCGTCGCTGACGGAAGGAACATGGATGTAGAGGCAGTGGATGAAATTGCGCAGGGACGGGTATGGTCCGGAGCCGATGCCATTGAAATAGGTCTGGCGGATGAAATCGGAACACTCAACGACGCCATCCTGTATGCAGCCGCTGCAGCTGGATACCCGGATCTTTCGTCATGGCAGATTGCCGAATATCCAAAACCGCTGACTACATTTGAGCTTCTGCTTGAATCTCTCACTGGAGGAAGCGGAGAATCCGTATTCGCAGGAACACCGCTTGAAAGTGTGGAAAAGGCATTCTCATCATGGGATGCAGAAGAAAGCGGAAAGGTATACGCAAGAATGCCATACGAAATATCCGTCCGATGACATACCGCCAGCTGCCTGAAGCGGCGACACTGGAAGCCTATTATGGAAAGAAACCATTTCAAGATAGAAATATGTTCCGGCTCTGTCCTGAGCTGCATTGCCGCCAGAGACGGCGGTGCCGACAGAGTGGAACTTTGTGCGGGAATGCCGGAAGGAGGGACAACTCCTTCCTTCGGCATGATACGCAGAAGCCGGGAAGTTCTTGGGCCGTTGGGGCTTAATGTAATAATCAGACCGCGCGGAGGAGATTTCCTGTACAGCGACAGTGAAATCAAACAGATGGAATATGACATCTATGCGGCACAGGAAGCCGGAGCCGACGGTCTTGTCTTCGGGGCACTGACCGAAGAGGGGGATGTGGACGAACGAGCAATGACAATCCTGATGACGGCCGCAGGAGACCTCCCTGTCACATTCCACAGAGCCTTTGACCACACAAAGAATCCTCTCGAAGCAATGGAGAAAATCATCAGTTTCGGATGCAGCAGGATATTGACATCCGGCTGCCGTCCGACAGCAGATGAAGGCACGGAGCTTCTCAAGGATTTGACAGCCAAGTCTGCCGGAAGAATCTCCATAATGCCGGGCAGCGGCATCAATTCATGCAACATCGCGACTGTTGCTGCCGGAACAGGGGCTCACGAGTTTCATTTCTCGGCACGCAGACCTCTTCAGAGCAAAATGAAATTTCGCCGCCCGGAGGTCGTCATGGGCGGCGAAACGGATTTCTACTCTCTTATGGAAACTGACAGCAATGAAGTGCGGGCCGCCATTGCGGCTCTTGAAAGCCTCTAGAGGCTTTTCGACACTTTCACAAGCCTTTCTCCAAGACCAATCGAATACCCCTGGGAAAAGAAGACCACTCTGTTGAATGTGTCCGCTACGGTCACAAGCGGAAGCATGCCGTTCCCTCTGAGGTCCATCCCGGCCATCATCATTTCTCTCATTGAGCCGTCGCTGTCAATGCCATAGCTGACTGTCGACGGAAGAGAATATTTGTCAGAGTCAAAGCGTCTCCAGTCATCCTCAGTGGCAAATATCACCAGAAGCGGGCGTCCCCACGCCTCAAGTTCGGCAGCTGCTGCAGAAATGTCCCTCATCGCATGGTCGACGGGCTCACGGCCATAATCCGCAAGGACAACGGCAAAGTAGCCGCGACCTGTTTCTGAAAGCACTGATTTTCTTTCCTTCGTACACACCGCATCTTTTGACGGTGTAGGGACTTTGTCATAAAGTGCCTCGGAATTGAATGTGCCTATGACACGGTATTGGGACGGGTCATCGCGGACAACAAGTTCAGAGACGGTAGTCCGCCCCGTCTCAATCCGGAAGAAATCCACATCGGCAAGCACATTGCCCCCTGACATCCTTGCCCCTGAAACCAGGGCATATATGCCCTCCGGCAGTTCTGCACCTGCGGCAAAATCCGTCTTCCATGTGGCGGACTCAGGGAAGGAAAGCAGGGAGAATGTCCCGTTTTCCAGTCTGGACAATGTGAAATGCCTGTAGTATTGAGGATTCTCAAGAAGAGGTATCGGTGAAAATTCCAGTCTGAGGGTACCGGTCCTGGCGGCGGTTTGGGCAGCTGCATCAAAATCCACATCATAGGTCCGGCCATCATGTCTGTATCTGACGATTCCTGTCACCGGATCTTTCCATGCAGGCACGCCTGATGTACGACAGAGGGAAACAAAAAAGATTTCACGGGAATCCTTGTCTGCGACCCTTGTCCTCCATACTTCAGAAGGGCGTATCTGAACATATTTCATTGATATGGAATCCATCAGCTCAAGACTGTCACGGCACCATACGACCAGAGAAGAAGGGTCTTCAGCAATAGAGGCAAGCATATCATCCGGAACTGCAGTCCTGAGATATCCCCTGAACGGGGAAAGCAATTCCGAAGACACTCTCGGACAATAGACCATGATGTCCTTCTCCCCTGCAGGAGTATTGAAAAGATGATCCTCGAATACAGAAGAAGGCGTATCCCTCAAATCCTTTTCAGACACGGACTTGAGCAAGGCAACAGCATCGTCCGCACGGCCGCAGGACAAAGCGGATGCCAAAAAGGATTTGATTTCTTCATGATTTCCTCTTGAGGAGACAAGCAATGCGGCAGCCTCCTCGGGAAGACCGTGGCCTGCACAGTATGCTTCCGCCCGGTAGCGGTCAAAGAATGTGTCTGTGTAAGCATTCCTGAGCGAATCCTCCTGCGCCATTCTCATGTCATTGATGGCTCTCTGTTCGGGTGTCACCTCAGGAAGGACGGCATTCTCAACCGGAGGAACCGATTCAAAGGCAAGATGCCCCGGAATGTTCCCGGCATTAAAAGAAAGCGTAACGGTAAGATTCCTGTCCTTGCCGAATGTGACCTTTGAAAAGCCATAATTTTCACCGTCAGTGGCATAGACAACCATATCCCCGAGACCCGCCGTAAGATATGAACGGCCGGCATCATCTGCAGTCTTTACTGCCACAGGATAAAACTCGGCATAATTATAGAGTCTGTACTCGACCCTGGCGCCAGGCACAGGCGCTCCGGAAAGGTCCTGCACAGTGACATCCAGTCTGGCAGATTCCGGGGCATAGTTATGTATTACATTGATTTCCGTATAATTCGGAGAAACGGACACAACCTCTTCCGGCCCGTCGTAGCGGCCGAAAACCTTTGTGTGCATCAGCATGCCTCGGCTCGCAGGGGCATTGAACCAGCCGAGGTCAAGTACCGGCTCCGGCTCGCAGGCCCCGAGGAAATGCCATTCTCCGTCGGCCCAGGCCTCAACCCAGGCATGATTGTCATCAGTATGAGCCCATCTGGGAGTATAGACCTGCCGCGCCGGAATAGCCACCGACCTGAGGGCAGCAACCAGAAAAGTGGACTCTTCCCCGCACCTGCCGCAAGCTGTCCTTACGGTCGCAAGAGGAGAGCTCGTCCGGGAATCAGACGGCTGATATACAGCTTTCTCATGACACCAGTGATTGACTTCAAGGATTGCGTCCTTCATGGAAAGACCTGCAAGACGCGGAGCAAGCTCCTTGTAGAAAACTGCCCTTGATGTGTCAAGATTCTCATTGTTGACTCTGACAGGAAGCACAAAATGCCTCAATTCCCGTTCCGGAACTGATTTTCCCCACGGCATTGTCCTGACAGCCTGCTGTGTCAGCCGGAAATTGTCAAGATAATATTCCGCCGGATAATTCAGGACATCACCCAACGGCATATATGAATACAGAAATTCCATCGCCTCTTTTTCATCTTTTGTCAGAGACATGGAATCCAGACAGATGCCGGCTTTTTCCATAAGGACAGCCCTGGACTTGAAATCGTCTTCAACGGCACGAAGGTAAGCCTTGTCGGAAATGAATCCTCCGGAACAGGACACCAGCACTGCAAGACATGCTGCAAAAGCAGCCGGAAACTGAATAACAGCAGTAAGTACTTTCTTCATAATATCAATATTGTCAACTAATTGTCAATGGCCGGCATTTCTCGTCAGCATTATGACATTTTCTGTATCTGCATCTATTTTCACAGACTCGTCGATTCTTGTTCCCGCCACGGCAATGACATGATGTTCAGGCTCATCGGCATTCCCTGATTCTGCCGGATTTGCCGGCAGGGCGTCAAAGGCAGGGGGTCTGACAAGCATCACAGCCTGTTCCTTTTCAATCTGCCCGTATTTAAGGTCAGTGAACAGGTCACTTATTTTCTTCCGGCCCTTCATCCCGAACGGGACAATCCAGTCACCGGGCATCCATCGTCTGAGCAACAGGGGGAAGTCAGCCTTGTCCTTGTCGAAAACCAGCACGCCTGCCGGCTGTCGCAGAGTATGGATATCACTTCTGCGGCATACCTTTACAGAAAATGAAGAACCGTTGAAAAAATAATTTCCCGCACCTCTTATGACCATTATCGGTTCAGATTCCGATATGGCCGTTCCTGTCAGACGCCATTCAGGAAATCCGGATCCGGGGGGCGTCATCTCAGTTTTTCTGATGACAATCCGGTCAGAAGATGTGAACAATTCATATTTTCCTGACAAGAATTTCTTTCCGGCAACCGTGTCCGACTCGGAAAGTACCCTTGCCAATGACTGGACAGATGATGAATTGAAGCCGTAAGGTTCAAGAAGGCGATAAAGCATATATCGCCAGTGCCGCAGGGACATCAGTCTCCGGATGCTGATACGGCATCCGCCTGAGGCATCACAAGTGTCCGCCACTTCTTTGCGATGCGACTCAAAATAGTCGTCGGCTATATCGCAGACATCCGAAAAATATCCGATTTCCCGGCCGACTGTCTTTACGAAAGACGGATTTATGGACGAAAAGACCGGGAACACCAGATTCCTTATCTTGTTTCTCCTGTATTCAGTCCCTGAATTGGTACTGTCATCATGATGGGCGATGCCGCGTGACACCATATACCCTTCAATCTGCTGCCGGGTAAAATGAAGCATGGGACGAATAAGGGGGACAGGGGCACTGCCTTCTTCCCGGCATGGAACAAAGCCGGACTCTTCCATACCCGCAATACCTCTGATCCCCGTTCCTCTGAGCAGATTGAGGAACAAGGTCTCGACATTGTCATTTGCATTATGGGCGACAGCCACGCAGCAATATCCTTTCTCTCTGGCTAAAGCGGCAAACCACCTGTACCTCAGTTCCCTTGCCGCCATCTCGATGCTGACGGACCCGGAGGCGGCAAATGCCGCTGTATCAAAACTCCTGGAATGAAACGGCACATTGTTTTTCTCCGCCCAGCTGCGGACAAATGCCTCGTCGGAGTCGCTCTCCTCTCCCCGGAGACAGAAATTGCAATGCGCAACGGCAAAATCAGGATATGACAATGCATGGCGGAAAAGCTCTGCCATGCACATGGAATCTATGCCGCCGCTGATGGCAAGCAGTACAGGCTTTTCCCCGGCATCAGGAACACCGGCCAGCAGCCGAGACAGACAGGAATCAAACCTGGACTGCATGATTGTCAATAATTCTTTGAAGCAAATGTATATACGAATCCGAATGAGAGGGATTCCTTGAACTGTACCCTCTGCTTCCCGGCACGGCCCGCCTTGATGTCATCCTGGGTCTGGATGATGATGTCATCGTCATAGATGAGGTTGGTCATGATGGTGAACGAGAAGAACTTGGCTATCTTCCAGTCTATCCTGTTGTCCCAGTTGACACGAAGGTTCTGCGGCTTGTCAAGATAGTCCGAGAAGAGAACCACCTGTGACGAAAAGGCAAAATTGTCATTGACATTGACCTTGAAATCCACCTTCAGCTGGGCACCGAACTCGAATTTTGCCGCCTTGTAGACATTGCCGTCAATATTCCCGTCACCATCCTTCGGCAAATCCGCTTCAGCCATACCTTCGTATTCCTTTTTCAGGGGCTGGCCGTAGGATTTTCTCAGGAAAGGATCGTCAACAATTACAAAACCTCCCGTAACCGGGGCGAAATTGACTGAAAGCCACTTGAGGGGCTTGTAATCCATACCGAGCGCAAGATTGGTGTATGCAGGAGACAGAAGTCCGGACTTGAGCACCCTTGCGTCCTTCCAGTCCTCTTTGGTATATTCTTCGCCCGGATCAAGGGTACGGGTAGGAGTAGGAAAGTCGTAAGTGTTCGAGAACTGCGACCTGAAATTGAATTCGGCTGAATAATACAGGTTCTTTGTAGCAGTATATCCCCATTTGCTCTCAAGATAAATCCTGTCGTCGGTCTTCTGCAGGATGGGCTTGTCTGCGGAATAGAGGAAGCCATAGTCAAGCTGGAGACGGTTGTTCCAGAACATCTCGCCTTTGCTATAGTTGGCATTGGCGTCAATGAATGTCTTGAGAGACACTGTGTTGTATCCACCGGCCGCCCAATTGGTCAAAGATGTCTGGCCGAGGTCAAGCTTAGTCTGAAGAGATGTCTTCCAATACTTTGCGGCAGGCTCTTTCGGAGCTTCGGCTTCAGGAGCAGACTGGATGGCCTCAGCGGCAGCTGCGGCAGCTTTCTGGGCTTCGGAGATGTCTTCCTGGGCGAACGCGGCAAAAGTCATGGATACCGCAAAGATACTTACGAATAATTTCTTCAGCATAAAATCAGAATTAAACTAAATAATATCAAACTTCACCAAATGGAATCCGCCGTGAATCAATATGAGCGGGCAAAGAGGACTCTCCTGTGCGACGGCTTGCCTGAATAGATGCACTTTCCTTCCTCCTCACATACGGCACTGTCTATAGGGATGCATCTGATGGTCGCCTTTGTCTCCTCCTTGATTCTCTCTTCGGTCTCGGTGGTTCCGTCCCAGTGGCAGAGCAGGAAGCCTCCTTTCTCTATCTTGTCCTTGAAATCATCCCAGGAATCTACCCTGACGATGCTTTCATCCCTGAATTTCAGGGCCTTTGCATATATATTGTTCTGAATTTCAACGAGAAGATCCTCAATCCTCTTGCCGAGGCCTTCCTGCGGTACGGACATCTTCTCAAGCGTGTCCCTGCGTGCAAGCTCGACTTGTCCGTTCTGCAGATCCCGCGGGCCTATGGCAATGCGCACAGGCACTCCTTTCAGTTCCCATTCAGCGAACTTGAATCCTGGACGGAGGGTATCCCTGTCATCAATCTTCACAGTATGTCCGTGCGCTTCAAGCTCCTTCCTGAGTTCATCCATCTTCCCGAGAATGGAGTTCCTCTCCTCTTCACTCTTGTATATAGGCACCATCACAACCTGTATCGGGGCAAGCTTCGGCGGCAGCACAAGGCCGTTGTCATCACCGTGAGCCATGACAAGAGCCCCCATAAGACGGGTCGACACTCCCCATGAAGTGGCCCAAACATATTCCTGCTTTCCTTCTCTGTTGGTATACTGTACATCAAAAGCCTTGGCAAAATTCTGCCCGAGGAAATGCGAAGTACCGGCCTGCAGGGCCTTTCCGTCCTGCATCAGCGCCTCTATGCAGAGGGTGTCAAGCGCACCTGCAAATCTTTCATTCGGACTCTTGTGTCCCACTACTACAGGAAGGGCAAGGGTATTTCTTGCAAAGTCCGCATACACATTGATCATCTTCATTGCCTCTGCCTCTGCCTCTTCCCTTGTGGCATGGGCTGTATGGCCTTCCTGCCAGAGAAACTCTGCTGTCCGCAGGAAAAGCCTTGTGCGCATCTCCCACCTGACCACATTTGCCCACTGGTTACAGAGAATAGGGAGGTCTCTCCAGGATGTTATCCAGTTCTTGTAGGTATTCCAGATGATTGTCTCGGATGTAGGTCTTACCACCAGTTCTTCCTCAAGCTTTGCTGAAGGGTCGACCACCACTCCGGGACCATCAGGATTGGCCATGAGCCTGTGGTGTGTCACAACTGCACACTCTTTGGCGAAGCCCTCGACATGCTCCGCCTCACGGCTCAGAAAAGACTTCGGTATGAAAAGAGGGAAATATGCGTTGGCATGTCCCGTATCCTTGAACATCTTGTCCAGAACATCATGCATTTTCTCCCAGATGGCATAGCCGTACGGCTTGATGACCATACATCCGCGCACGGCCGAACGCTCGGCAAGGTCAGCCTTCACTACAAGATCATCGTACCACTGCGAATAATTGTCCGCTCTCTTTGTTACCTCTTTAGCCATTGTATTGCTTGTTTTTGTTTGATTTTATATTTAACATTGCATACGGCCGCGGGTCAAAGGTACGGTTGTTGCGGGAATAGCCCGGCGCACCCGCAGATTTGTGATGCCACAGCCTGCGGTCGCGAAGATACAAATAATATTGCAAATAACAGGAGATTCAGATATGAAAAAGAGACTTGCAGTTCTGTTTTCAGCCGCCCTCGTGCTGGCATCATGCGGGACAGCGGCACAATATGCATCTTCCGGACAGAAATTTCCGGACGGAATCTACTATAAGCCTGAAAAAATCATCACGCAGACTGTCTCGGATGAGGAAGTTGCCAGCCTCGCCGACAGGACAGAAGAGACCAGGCTGTTCCTCTTCGGGGACAAGAAAGACACATTGGTCATTCCAGAGGACAAATCTGCAGTAATCAGACTCAATGACAACGGCGGCACATCAGTCACAATCACAGCCGACCCGTTCACGGAAATATATTACGACACCTGGCCGTGGACCTACTGGAGGCCCGTAACATTCGCAAGCACATGGTGGGATCCGTGGTACTACGGAAGATACTGGGGGTATTATTCCCCATGGTACAATAGTGCCTGGTACTATGACCCATGGTACTGGGGCTATTCAAGCATCTGGTGGGATCCATGGTTCGGCAATCCGTATTTCTGGGGGGCGCCTCATCTTCCTTACAACCCGCACTGGCACCATCCACACCATGGGCATTGCCCCGGACTGATAGCAGACAGACAGCCTGACAGATATTTCGGACACCGCACTTCCTCCGGCTCCAGCGTCAGAAGCACATACGGACCGAGGACCGGACAGACGAGCTCATTGTCAGGGACATCATCTGCAAGAAGAGGTGCAGCCTCAGCATCCGGAGGGACAAGGACTGCAGTATCCCGCACAAGACAGTCCAGGACATCTGCAGTCGCCACCAGAGGCAGCGCATCCGGAATAACGGCAGTGCGCAGGACTCCGTCGACACCGGCAAACACTGCCATTTCCGGAAGCTCATCCTCTGCGGGAGCGACAAGACACAGCGCAGTGGCCTCCTCATACCGGAGGAAGTCATCCGCAGGCTCTTCAGCCGGCATTATCACGCCGGTATCAGATGGAAGCGCCAGGACTGCCGTAAATTCTGTCAGAAGATCCGCATCACGGGGTAATTCGTCATCTTACAGCAGACCTGTGTACGGCAGAGGAAGCTCAACCTCATACAACAGCGGCTCCTCATCGTTCAGCAGAAGTTCCTCCTCGTCGTTCAGCAGAAGTTCTTCGTCCGTCAGCAGAAGCTCTTCGTCCGTCAGCAGGAGTTCATCTTCGTTCAGCAGAAGCTCATCCGGACACTCGGGAGGAAGCTCCCGCAGCGGAGGAAGTTACAGAAGATAACATTCACCATTAACAGTAAATATCATAAATATCATGAAGAAGACAGCAATTGCACTTTTGCTTGCGGGGATAACGGCAAGTGCGGGAGCGCAGACAATGTATGACGCGCTCAATTTCAGCAAAAGCAGCTATGTGGGGACAGCAAGGACAGTGGCGATGGGAAATGCCTTCACCGCCCTGGGAGGGGATCTTGGTGCTGTCGCCATAAATCCGGCAGGCTCGGCCGTGGCCCGGTATTCACAGATTGCCATTACACCCGGCGTCAACATTTCCGTCAATTCCGCAATGGGCACGGGAATACAGTCTCCCGTGACAGGCGGACTTGAAGGATTTGAAAAGAACCTGAGGACATCCATCGGAAGATTCGCAATGCCGAACTTCGGATTCAGCATCAACTTCGACACCCACAGGACTTCCGGTCTGAAGAACTGGACATTGGGATTCTCGGCAGAAATGACAGGCAGCTATCTGGACGATCTTGTGGCAAAAGGGACCAACAGCACCACATCGCTTGCCGGCTCCCTCGCGTCATTCGCCAACGGATGGTTCATTGATGAACTTGCCGCAGAAAATGCATATGACATGGTGCCCGTCAGCGACTGGCGCGCAGTTGCAGCCCTTCAGTCCGGCATCATAGAGCTTGTTCCGCTCTTTGACGGCCAGCCGGAAGATATGGGGCCGACGGACCAGTATATCGGCATCACGGAAGACGCCGAAGAAATGTCAGACCTTGACGGCAACAGATGGTGGGAAATAGGCCTTCCGAGTGGAGCAGTCCTGGATCAGACATTCGCAAGACGGACAACCGGAAGCAAATATGACTATCTTATAAATTTCGGCGGCAACTTCTCCGACAAAGTGTTCGTAGGGGTGAATCTCGGCATCACTTCGCTGAACTACAGCCACCAGTATTACATCCGGGAGAGCGCACAGGACCCGGCATTCTTTGAGACGGGATTCAACACCCTGAAATATGAATACGGATACAGTGCGACAGGAATCGGAGTATACGGAAAATTCGGGCTCATCGTCACACCCGTATCCGGTCTGAGGCTTGGAGCCGCTTTCCAGACACCGACATCAATGTCAATCGCTGAAAGCTGGCATCTCGGAGCCGAACAGACGAGCTTTTCCGAAGAGCATCAGGGAGGAAGTTCAGAAAGTCCGGAGGGACACTACGAATATCGTCTGGTATCACCACTCCGGTTTAATGTAGGTGCAGCATACACATTCGGGAACATCGGCCTTGTGAGCATAGACTACGAAGCCTGCAATTACAGGTCTATGAAATTCGTTGAAAAAAGTACAAACGACAACAGTGCCTTCGACGGAGTCAACACTGACATCAGGAGAAATATGGGAATGACACATGAACTGCGCCTCGGCGCTGAAATCAAGCCTCTGCAAAGTCTGGCTGTCAGGGCCGGCTACATCATCTCCACGTCTGCCATACCGGAAGACATCGAATATGAAAACCAGTATATCTGGGAAAAATACAAGGGTGACACTCACAGTTTTTCCTTCGGGCTCGGATACAGTTCCAAAGGCTCGTTCTATGCAGACGCAGCAGTCAGAATGACTAAATATGGGGACACTTACATCTATCCTTATGACTACTGGTATTTTGACGGAGACCAGCTTTTGGTGGACACAAGTGTGGCCGTGCCGGAAATCCTCAGCAGACGGACATTATGGAACGTGCTGCTTACCATAGGATTCAGATTCTGACCGGAAGTTTCTTGAGATATACTATGGAGTCAGGACCCTCGTTGAACAGGAGGTCCATGACAGACAGATTGGGAACAAAGCCGAATTTCGGGGAAAATACCTGGAAATACGGCTTTTCCAATCCGAGGCGTGCCAATATGTCATTGGATTTTTTCGGATGAAGCATATTCCTGAGGTCAATGCCGTAGTCAGATGCCAGCGGCAATGAGCGCCACGGGGAAGACGGGTCTTCGCAGAGACCTGAGGAAGCCGCATACCCACCGGTTATCCGCATCTCGGCAGGCATTCCGATTTTTGTCACAAAAAACTCTGTCAATGCCGCATTAAGTCCGAAAAGAGTTTCCTGGCACGAATCCATGATTGCGAACAATTCATCACAATAGTACTCAAAATAGGCTGATGTCCTGTACGCCGAGACTATTGCCCGCTGATGCTGCCTGACCCACGGCAAGGAATAGTCCACCTTGATTTCCCTTATCGGGAGCTTGTGTGTTCCACCCTCATGGACGACAGGGACCGTCAGATATTGCGGGCCCGAGGCGGAGAAGAATCTGCATCTGTTCCGCCATGACTGTTTCTGGTAATTCTCGCAGCCCTCGATATACGCCACAGACGGATTTACCCCGTCCGGAGACAGGGTAAATCCGGCCGCCATGGCGGCAAAATATTCTATCGGCGGAAAATACGCCGTTGTCAGCAATATCGGCTGCACGGAACTATTCCATTTCTCCCTTGGAGTTGGAAGTCATGCCGCGCACGATACCTCTCTTGGAGTTTCTTATGAAATCCAAAATGGCATCCCTTTCCTCTGACTGAGGGAATCCGGCCTCGATTTTGGTGCAGGCATCACTGAAATTGAACCCTGCGTTGTATATGATATCATACATATCCTTGATGCCGCGGATCTGATCCGGAGAAAAGCCTCTGCGACGGAGTCCGACAATATTGACACCGGCATAGGAGAGAGGATCCCTTCCGCAGAGAATATAAGGCGGGACATCCTTGTTGACCTTTGAACCGCCGCCGACCATAGCATGTTTCCCGATTTTCGAGAACTGGTGGGAAAGTGTACCCCCTCCGAGAATAGCCCAGTCTTCCACAGTGGTCTCCCCGGCAATGCCCGTATAGCTCACCAGTATGCAGTGCTCTCCGACGCAGCAGTCATGCGCTATGTGCACATAGGACATGATGAGTGTATTGCTGCCCACCTTCGTCACACCTTTTCCGCTGGCCTTGGTTCCCCTGTTGATAGTGGCACATTCCCGTATATTCACATTGTCCCCTATCTCCACATAGGTCACTTCTCCGTCAAACTTGAGGTCCTGCGGGATAGCCCCAATGACCGCACCTGGAAACACACTGCAATTCTTTCCCATCTTGACATAATTGAAGATTGTTGCATGCGGAAGAATCCGGCAGCCGTCCCCTATTTCCACGAACTCATCGACAAATGCGTATGGTCCTATCTCGACATTATCTCCGAGCTTTGCATTCGGATGCACAGAGGCAAGTGGATGTATTTTATTCATAATCAACTTATTGTAAATAACTATTTTACGAATTATCTGATGCTTCGCAGCAAGTCCCGCACCGCGCAGGCTGCCTTGATATTTATTGAATGTCCGGATTTCATTGCCGTTACCCTGGCCTTCAGGAAACCGCCGGTGAGACGGAGGTCTCCCATGAGATCAAGCAGCTTGTGGCGGGCGCATTCATTGGGAAACCTGAGGGTAAGATTGTTGAGATATCCGTCAGCCCTCCTTTCAAGCACCGGGACATTGAAAAGTTCGGAAATATGCTCCAGCTGCTCCTGTGAAACAGGGTTCTCGACTATCACGACGGCATTGTCCACATCTCCGCCCTTGATCAGATTGTTCTTGAAGAGAGCCTCAATTTCATGAAAGAACACAAAAGTCCTGCAGACTCCGATTTCCTCGGCATAAATAACAGACGGATCCCAATGGGCCGTCTGCACACCAAGCACTTTTGAATTGAAATCAATCTGAATATCGTATGAAGGCTCATCGGAAGGTTCGATACGGACATATGCTCCGGTCCTTTCATCCCTGACTTCGACTGGCTCCGGGAGTTCAATGTATTTTCTCGGGGAATCCTGCTCCACAATGCCGTCTTTCCAGATTGCATCCACATACGGCTTTGCGCTCCCGTCAAGAATAGGGACTTCTACATTGTCAATGTCTATCAGGGCATTGTCTATTCCCATGCCGGTCAGGGCCGACATAAGATGTTCAATCGTTATGACAGATATTTCTCCTGAAGTTATGGTAGTGCTCCTGGCCGTTCCGGAAACATTGTCCGCAAGCGCCTCTATGATGGCGTTCTCACCGATATCCGTTCTTCTGAATCTGATTCCATGGCCGACAGGAGCGGGATTTATCGTAATTTTCGAGACCTTTCCGGTATGAAGACCCTTCCCCTCAAAACTGAAGCTTCTCCCGACTGTCTGTTGCTGTAATTGTATCATCCTATAAATCAATTGCGAACCGCAAAGATAATTAAATTTTCATTTTCTCCTATCATTTTTCCGCAGAGGCTTTTCTGAAAATCGCATAGCTCTTCAGATATTCCCTGTATGGAATGGCCGGAGTCCCGAGGAAGGCCTGCCCCTCCTTCTTGACACTGCCGAGCACTCCGGACTGGGCCCCGAAAGAAGTGTTGTCGGCAATCGTAATATGACCTGCGACACCGACCTGACCGCCGAGCACACAATGTTTTCCTATCTTTGTGGACCCTGCGATTCCGCTCTGGGCCGCAATGACAGTATTGTCGCCGATTTCAACATTATGCGCAATCTGGCAGAGATTGTCAATCTTGACTCCTTTTCCTATAACGGTAGACCCCATCTGCGACTTGTCTACCGTGGTTCCCGCCCCGATTTCAACATCATCGCCTATGACGACATTACCGGTATGTTCAATTTTCCTGTAGGTCCCGTTTTCCAGCGGAGCAAAACCGAATCCGTCAGCCCCTATCACAGCATTGGAATGAATGATTACATTGTTTCCGATTTCCATCCCCGGATAGATGCGTACGCCGGGATATATAATGCATTTTGAACCTATTCTGACATCATCGCCGATATAGACATTCTCATAAATCTTCGTATAGTCCCCGATGACAGTCCTGCGGCCGACATAACTGAAATCCCCGAGATAGACTTTTTTGCCGAACCTGGTGGAAAAATAACTTTTCGAGCGGAATCCCCTGTGCCGCCTGTACGACCTTTTCTTCGCAGTGACATAGTCCAGCAGCTGCGCAATCGCCGCATACGCATTCTCCACCCTCACCATTGTAGCCTGCACCGGCTTCTGCGGTTCGAAAGAATTGTTGACAATTATGATGTCCGCCTTGCATTCATAGACATAATGCTCGTATTTCGGATTGGCAAAAAAGCAGATGGTGCCGGGCTTCCCGTTCTCAATTCTGGCGAAAGCAGAAATACTCGCCTCGGGATTACCTTCGACAGTACCGTTGATAATTTCAGCTATCTCTTTGGCTTTGAACTCCATATTAAAATCAATTCAATGACTTTGCAAGTCTGGTTATTCAAGGTTCACCTCAAAAATTTCACAAAGTAAATACTTTTGGTGCTATTTATAAAATTAATGCCGATTTTTTTGTTATTGAAAAAATACTTCGTACCTTTGCGGCGTGAGTATGATTTCAGGGGACGGGCAGTCCCCTTATTTTGTATATGTCGGTCCAGTAAAACTGTCGTCATGAACATTACGGAGATTAAAGATGCCCTGGAGGGCGAAATTGTTGCACGGGGATATTTCTTTGTTGAAATAAATGTGAGTCCGGACAACGACGTGGAGCTTACGGTTGAATCTGAAACAGGCACGATGACTCTTGATGACTGCGTGACAATCAATGGAATATTCGAATCAATCTTCGACAGGGAGAAAGAGGATTATTCTCTTACGGTGACCTCAGCGGGACTGGACAGGCCGTTCAAGGTACTGAAACAATATCTGAAGGCCGTCGGGACTCAAGTCGAAGTCTCGCTCAAAGGCGGGAAAAAGTTCGTGGCTGAACTGACAGGAGCCGATGCAGAAGGAATCAATGTCCGCTACACCGCAAGAGAGGCAGTCGAAGGAAAGAAAAAGAAGGAAACCGTAGAGCACAACGACAGAATAGGCATGGACATGGTAAATTCGGTGAGGCCATATATTTCCATGAAATGACAATATTCCCGGAATGACAGACATTGATGAACAGTTGAATGACAGACATCAAATAATTGAAAAAACAATAAAAATATAATGGAAAAGACAGGATTGAAAGATGCTTTCTCAGAGTTCAAGGACCTGAAGAACATTGACAGGGCTACCATGATGGGAGTCCTTGAGGATGTATTCCGCACCCAGCTGGCCAAGACCTACGGCTCTGCGGACAATTTCGACATCATCATCAACATTGACAAGGGAGACTGCGAAATCTACTGGAACCGTGAAGTGGTGGACAAGGTCGAAGACCCGAACACACAGATAGCCCTATCCGAAGTGAACAAGGAGGACGACGAATATGAAATCGGAGAGACATACGCCACCAAGGTGGACATGAAGAGCTTTGGCCGCAGGGGCATCCTCAACCTCAGACAGAATCTCCAGGGAAGGATAATGGACATCGAGAAGGCGAACCTCTACAACAAGTACAGCGCACGCATCGGAGAGATATTCACCGGCGAGATATACCAGACATGGGCGAAGGAAGTGCTGATTCTCGATGAGGACGGAAACGAGCTCAGGCTCCCGAAGGCCGAGCAGATTCCCGGAGAGCATTTCAAGAAGAACGACACAGTCAGGGCCATCATCAAGAGTGTGGAGATGAAGAACAACACCACTCCATACATAGTACTGTCCCGTACCTCGAATGAATTCCTTGAGAAACTTTTCGAACAGGAAGTTCCGGAAATCTATGACGGGCTCATCACCATCAAGAAAGTGGTGCGCATTCCGGGAGAACGGGCAAAGGTAGCAGTGGAATCTTACGATGAGAGGATTGACCCGATAGGAGCCTGCATAGGAGTCAAAGGCTCAAGAATCATCGGTATCGTCAGGGAACTCCGCAACGAGAACATCGATGTGCTGCAGTGGACCAGCAACACGCAGCTTCTCATCCAGAGAGCACTCAACCCTGCGAAGATCTCTTCCATCGACCTGGGCGACGGCACAGACAAAATCAAAGTCTACATGCTTCCGGACGAGGTGAAGAAAGGCATCGGCAAGGGCGGCTGCAACATCAAGCTTGCCAGCATGCTCGTGGGCAGGGAAATCGAAGTTTGGAGAGAACTTCCGAAGCAGGATGAGGAAGGTGAGGAAGATGTACTCCTGAGCGAATTCAGCAATGAGATTGACCAGTGGATCATAGACAAGCTCCAGTCAATCGGCTGCGACACCGCCAAAAGCGTACTCGCCCTTTCTGAAAGCGACATAGCAAAAAGGGCCGACCTCGAAGACGAGACAGTCGCCGAGGTATTCAGGATTCTGCGTGCCGAATTTGAGGATTAATTTATAATATATGAGTGAAATAAGACTTAGCAAACTTACAAAGCAATTCAACATAGGTCTCCAGACTCTGGTCGATTTTCTGAAAGAGAAAGGGGCGGATGTGGAACTGAATCCGAATGCAAAGATTTCGGATTCGTTTCTGCCTGCCATAGAGGCCAAGTTCGGGGAAGAACAGAAACTTAAGCAAGACTCCGAAAAAGTCGCAATCAAACTCAAGGAAATAATCGAGATGGGCACCAGGAAGAAACCTGCGGAAGAAGAGGAGGATGAGGAGGACGAGCCTGTCAAGGAAATCATCATCAAGAGCACCGGCATCGCTCCGGATGTTCCTCAGCAGAACGAGCCTGACTCAAGACAGGAAACTGTCTCTCCGGCACAGGAAAGCATCCGGTCCCAGGACAAGGATGAGCCGGAGGCTGACATTGCCGTTTCTGCAGAAGAAGCGCATCAGGAGGAAGCCGCAGAAGCTGCTGCCGGTGCCCCGGCCGACACACCGGAGGAGAACGATGAATCTATGCCGGGGAGGCTGAAAATCGTTGATAAAATCGACCTTTCACAGTTTGACAAGAAAAAGCATCATGATGAGCCGAAGCAGGAAAAGCAGGAGCCGGTGCCTGACAATTCCGGGAGCCGGGAAGACATCCCGGCGGAACCTGCAGAAGAAAAGCGTGAGCCGAGAGAGATAAAACTTGAAGTGGAAAAACTTCAGGGGCCGAAAATCGTGGACAAAATCGATCTTTCACAGTTTGACCGCAAAAAGAACAAAAAAAGAGAACGGATATCCAAAAGCGGGAGTCAGAAAGTCGATGTGACCAAAGTCAGCGCAGAGCAGGACAACAGCCTGAATTCTTCCAGAAAGGACAAGAACAAGAAGAGCCGCGATGAAAGCCGCAAGAATGCCGCAAGACAGGAACAGGGAGGCGGCAAGAACCGCAAGAGAGACAGATTCAAGCCTGCGATGACTGAGGCCGAAGAGGAAGAGATGCAGAAGGAAATCCAGAAGCAGATCAAGGAGACCTACGCGAGGATGAACGAAGGCAAGTCCAAGAACAACTTCGGAGCAAAGCACAGAAGGGAAAAAAGAGAACTGGCGTCACAGAAGCTTCATGAGGAAATGGAGCAGCAGGAGCTTGAGAAGACAATTCTCAAGGTAACGGAATTCGTCACCGCAAATGACCTTGCTACCATGATGAATATTCCGGTGACGAAAGTCATCGGCGCCTGCATGAGCCTCGGACTGATGGTATCAATAAACCAGAGGCTTGACGCAGAGACGATTGTGCTCGTAGCAGAAGAATTCGGGTATGAAGTGGAATTTGTCACTGCTGAGCTGACCCAGACCATTGAACAGGAGACTGATGATGACGGGGAGCTCGTGCCGAGACCTCCGGTAATCACGGTGATGGGACATGTCGACCACGGCAAGA
Organism: uncultured Bacteroidales bacterium; assembly: GCA_944322565.1. Taxonomy (GTDB): domain Bacteria; phylum Bacteroidota; class Bacteroidia; order Bacteroidales; family UBA932; genus Cryptobacteroides. The sequence continues at coordinate 183,259 of CALUPG010000001.1, forward strand.
CTTCCCTTCTCGACTACATAAGGAAGGCAAATGTGATTGCCGGCGAGGCCGGAGGCATCACCCAGCACATCGGAGCCTACAATGTGGAACTGCCGGACGGCAAGAGGATAACATTCCTTGATACCCCGGGACATGAGGCATTCACGGCGATGCGTGCACGCGGAGCCAAAATGACAGACCTTGCAATCATCATCATCGCGGCGGATGACGCCATAATGCCGCAGACAGTCGAGGCCATCAACCACGCACAGGCTGCCGGGGTACCGATGATATTTGCAATCAACAAGATAGACAAGCCGGGAGCCTATCCTGACAAAATCCGCGAACAGCTCGCCAACATGAACATACTTGTGGAGGACTGGGGAGGCAAATACCAGTGCCAGGAAATATCCGCAAAGAAAGGAATCAATGTGGACAAGCTCCTTGACAAGGTTCTTCTTGAGGCTGAACTCCTTGACCTTAAGGCCAATCCTAAGCGCAGGGCCGTCGGGGCCGTAATAGAGTCATCCCTTGACAAGGGCCGGGGCTATCTTGCCACTGTGCTCGTGCAGAACGGCACACTGCATGTCGGGGACATCATGTTGAGCGGCTGTTATACAGGCCGCGTCAAGGCAATGTTCAACGAACGCGGACAGAAGGTGGAGGAAGCAGGCCCGTCTACTCCTGTGTCAGTGCTCGGACTCAACGGTGCACCGACAGCGGGCGAGACATTCAATGTCATGGCCGATGAGAAAGAGGCCAAGGATATAGCCAACAAGAGGGAGCAGCTGCTGCGCATCCAGGGCATCAAGACCCAGAAGCACATGACCCTTGAGGAAATCGGCCGCCGCATCGCAATCGGCAACTTCAAGGAACTCAACATCATCGTGAAAGGCGACGTGGACGGTTCCGTGGAAGCGCTCTCCGACTCGCTGCTCAAGCTCTCTACAGAAGAGGTGCGCGTCAATGTCATCCACAAGGCGGTGGGTGCAGTATCGGAATCGGATGTCCTCCTTGCGGCCGCATCGGATGCCATCATCATCGGCTTCCAGGTACGCCCGTCCGCCAATGCCCGCAGACTGGCAGAAAAGGAATCCATCGAAATCAGGCTCTACTCAGTCATCTATGATGCCATAAACGAGGTCAAGAGCGGTATCGAGGGAATGCTTGCGCCTGAAGAGAAAGAAGAAGTCACAGGAACCGCCGAAGTCAAGGAACTCTTCAAGATTTCCAAAGTCGGCACCATCGCCGGATGTATCGTCAAGGAAGGCAAGTTGACAAGGACATCAAAAGTCCGCGTAATACGCGACGGAATTGTGGTCTACACCGGGGAGCTCGGTTCGCTCAAGAGATTCAAGGACGATGTCAAGGAAGTCTCCGTCGGCATGGACTGCGGCCTCAACATCAACGGCTACAATGACATCAAGGTCGGAGATGTTGTCGAGGCATACAATGTGATTGAAGTAAAGAGGACCCTGTAGAGGAGACGGTGCATTTCCGGCTACAGTCAAGTCATTTTCAAAGTGGATGACCCGAAAGGAATTTTTCCTCTTAGAGAATTGAATATTTGGAACCGGACTCCATCAGAAGTATGTATAGTCCTGAATAACTGTAACGGTTATTCAGGACTATACATGTTTTTTCAATTATTTTCAATCCGGTTTGAATATCTGACATTTATATTTAAATTTGTCATTGTTTGTATATTTATGTAACCTAAAAATATTCGCAATGGGAACTACCATCAAAAACATCGGAGGGGATAAAATCAGGTTTTACATTCTCTCAGTCATTTTAGGGTCATTTCTTGGTTTCTGGGCAGCTCCAGATGCACTTGCGCAGGACAAAATCATCACAAAAAACGCCGAAACCATCGAGGCTACCGTACTTGAAATCAACATCAGCGACATCCGGTACAAAAAGGCGGACAATCCGCAGGGTCCTGTTTTTGTCATCAGCAAGTCCGACGTAGCCACAATCATATACGGCAACGGAAGCATCGATGTCTTCAATGAAGAAGAAAAAAAGCCGGAACAGAATTTTCACAACAACGGCAGATATCCCCAGTCATATGAAGGGATGGTTCCCATAGGAGATCCGATGAACGGAGGCTGCTGGTGGGATCCTGAGCATCCGCGTCAATTTGACATTGTGCGGGGAGAATGGAACTACAACAATTCTGAAGTAAACTACAACACCATCTACAATATACTCAACAGGGAGGTCCCTGACTTTGCCAACCGCCTGCTCGCTTACAGGCGTCTCGGGAAAGCGGGAATCGGACTCTTTGGAGCCGGATGCGGTCTTGCGGGGCTTGGCTTCATTTACATGATGTTGGGCACCGATTCGTATAGTCCGGATTATACCCTGACGGCTGTCGGCACAGCAATGTTCGTTTCCGGTACACTGATGGCTCTTCCGGCCGGAGTGACCATGTGGGTAGTCGGCTATAAGATGCGGGACAAGACAATCAGAGACTACAACAGCTACATCAAAAGCAGTAATGACTATTCATATGTGCCTCGCCATGAACTGAAACTCATTCAGGGCAAATACGGGGTCGGACTCGCATTAACATTCTGAATCTGAAATCAAATCACACTTCACCATGAAAACATTCAGCACTACCTCATGCAGCAGAGGCCGGAGCATGCTGTCAAAAGTCTGCTTCATCATTGTCCTGATGTCAGTGTTTTTCAGTCTTGAAGCATCGGCACAAGACCGGATTATCACAAAGGACGCCAAGGATATCAGCGCTTACATTACGGAAGTCAATATTGACGATATAAAATACCGAAGAGCCGACAATCAGGACGGCCCCGTATACACTCTGCCCAAAAGCGAGATTTCAACCATCATCTATGCCAACGGGGCTGTTGAAGTCTTCAATGATGAACCTGCTCCGGATTCAAGGCAATCCGGCAGCATGCAGAATCAGGGAAACAGCCGGAATCAGATAATCGGAATCCTAGGTGCGGGAGGATGCTACTTTGACCCGGACAATCCAATGCCGATAACCCGCGCCAACAACAACTATTTTTATAATGGGGCCGCTATCAATGCCACTACCGCGGAATTGATTATAAGTTCATACGACCCGTCGCTCAGCGACGGATTCAAGTCCGCAAAAAGCAGGATGACAGCAGGCAATGTACTTGCAGGCATAGGCGGAGGACTCATAGGCGGAGGATTGGGAACACTTATATGGGCCGACACTGAAACTGAAGTCATCGCAGCGAGCGTACTTATAGGCCTCGGAACCATAATAGGGCTTCCGATAGCCATGCCTATTTTCTACTCCGGCCAAAGAGAATGCAATTCAATTGTCGACAGATACAATTCTCATGTCCAGGGCTATGCAAGAAAACCTTCCTGTGAAATAAACTTCGGAGCAGCTCCGCATGGGATAGGCCTTACAATGGCGTTCTGAGATACAGGAGAGACAAATTATCAATCCCAAAAATTCGGAAAATGAAAAAGACACTGATTAGCGCCATCGCAGTATTCATCTGCTGCATCGGAGCATCGGCACAGGATATCATTGTGATGAGAGACGGCAAGAGTATTGAGGCCATTGTCTTGGAAATCTCAACTTCATATGTCAAATACAAGAGATTTGACTATCAGAACGGACCTACATTCACGACAAAGGCAGAGACAATCAGCAGAATTGAATTCCAGAACGGCACGAGTCAGGAATTCAACCCGCAGGAGTCCCGCGCAATGACAGACGCCGCAGGGGAATCACCAGACGGACATAACACCTCCGAGAAACAGAATTATGGACAATACAAGCCTGCCGCCAAGCCCGGAGAAAAGCTTCTTAGATTCGGGGTTCATGCCGGAGTGGCGATTCCGACCGGACTATACGGCAATTATATAACAGCCCCCGCGACAATATATAGCGAAAAAGGAGCTGCAGCAGGTGCAGGAGCCACATTCGGATGCAAGATGCTTTATGGAATCAAGAAAGTCAAAGGGCTCAGCATTGTGACCAACCTGGATTTTGTAATCAATCCGACGAAAAAGGAAGCAGAAAATCTTATCAATGGCATATTTTCATCTGTCGCAAACGAATATTATGCATTCCGCGTTGACAAAATGCCCGTCTTCGTGTCTGTCCCGATAACCGCAGGAATCAACTACAAGTATAACTTCAACAAGACAATCGGGGTCTGGGGAGAATTTGCAGCCGGAGCGAATCTCAGGTTCATAAGTTCTCTTAAATTAATAAATACGGCAGGCTCCCATTATATGTACACGGAAAACGGGATACAACTATATTCAAGTGACGAAGAAAGCTATAACTACAATCCGAACATACAATTTGCATATCAGACAGGATGCGGCATCCTTCTGTGGGACAAGCTGACCCTCGGAATCCTGTTCAACGGCACAAACCGCAGCAAAATCACAGGAACATCAAGAGGTGAAATTTATGACGACAGTATTGATGATTCCAAGCGAGAACCATTTTACGGCGGTATAGCCGGCTACAGCTGCATCATGATCCGTGCAGGCTATATATTCTGACTTGAGTATATCCTCACGACTTCAGCGCGGGCTGCGTCCGGGTCAGCAAGCAATGATCGCAGCTCAAGGAGACGGACGGCATTGCCGCTCCATGGAATCCAGAGCTTCAGATAGCCTTCCTGACCGTATTTGTCGTAAAGATGGTCAAGGGCACGGTCTATCTGCTCTTGAGGGGACATTCCCGGATATCTTGACATGCCGTACTGGAGAGTCCTGCGGATGATTGTCCCGGAATCTATCAGACGGTCAGCCTCCGCCACCATCTTCCCGCAGATGCTCCTCGGCTCATAGTCGAGCGATGCCCTGTGGTCTTCTGCAGCCTGTGCGACTGCCTCAATCTGCTCCGGAGAAAACCACCTCCGGAGACTGGCGTCAGCCCTTATCATCTTCCCGGAATCCGTATGATGGTTCTTCTTGCCGTTGATGCGCCCGAGGTCATGGCAGGCGGCAGCCACAAAGAGGATTTCAGGGTCAAGCTTCCCCTTCACCTCCTCCGGCGCCCGTCGGTACAGGTCCATGGAATTTTCAATCACATCACAGGCATGGTCCTCGCGATGGGCAGGGTCAAAGGCCGCATACCGAGGGACTATCTCGCCAAAGACATATTCCACGATGCCGGGCCTTATCTCCGGGAAGGAGGATATGAATGATTCTTTGTTTCTGTATGCTTGAGCAATATTCATGACACAGGAAATTTATCCGGTCACCGGACTCTGCAAAAGTATAAAATTCTGAATAATGTCCTGCGGTCAGAATAAAAGAAAATTTTCTTATCTTTGGAGATTGTGAATCAGGACTGAAATGAAAAAGACACCGATAGTAGCCCTCATCTATGACTTTGACGGGACACTTTCTCCAGGCAACATGCAGGAGTTCGGATTTATCCAGGCCATCGGGAAGAGTCCGGCGGAATTCTGGGAAATGAGCGACGAGATTGCCATCGGACAGGATGCGAGCAACATTCTCAGTTATATGAAACTGATGTTCGACGAGGCCAGGAAGGCAGGCATAAGTCTCCAGAGAGAGAAATTCAGGAGCTTCGGCAAGAGCATCGAACTTTTTGACGGAGTCAGGGAATGGTTCGGGCTAATCAACGAATACGGCCGTCAGCATGGGGTCAGCATCGAGCACTATATCAATTCTTCGGGACTTGCAGAAATGATAGAGGGCTCTCCCATCGCAGACGAGTTCAAGAGGATATTCGCCTGTTCATTTCTCTACGATGCGGACGGGAATGCGGTATGGCCCGGCGTTGCCGTCGACTATACGGCCAAGACCCAGTTCATTTTCAAAATCAACAAGGGTATCCTAAGCATCAGGGACAACAAGCTGGTCAACGAAAGCCAGCTTGAGGAGAACAAGAGGATACCTTTCCCCCACATGATATATTTCGGAGACGGAGAGACAGATGTCCCCTGCATGAAGATTGTCAAGATGTTCGGAGGACATTCCATCGCCGTGTACAATCCTCTCACCCCGGGCAAGCACGAGACCGCCAAGAAACTGCTGAAACAGAAGAGGGTGAATTTCATTACTCCCGCCTGCTACACGAAGGACAGCAGGACATACAAGGTCGTCTGCTCCATCATAGACAAGATAAAGGCCGACCATGAACTTCTGAGACTCTCGAATTTCAAATAATACATAAAGCCACAATTGATGAAACACTCCTATCTATTCCTTACCCTGCTGACGGCAGGACTGGCATCATGGATGATGCCTTGCGGGGCTGCGGCACAGTCCAGGACCGAAACCCTGCTGGAAAAAGGATGGAAATTCACGAGGGAAGATGCCCCGGAATTCTCCGCATGCGCTTATGACGATGCCCTATGGCAGGATGTGACTGTTCCGCACGACTGGGCCATCTGCGGACCTTTCAGCGTCCATAACGACAAGCATCATACTGCGATTCTCCAGGACGGGCAGACTGACCCGATGGAGCACGCCGGCCGCACGGGAGGCCTCCCGTTCACAGGAGCCGGATGGTACAGGACATACTTCGATGTACCGGAAATGGACGGAGGACTCAGATGCACCCTCCTTTTTGACGGGGCGATGAGCCATGCCAGGGTATATGTCAACGGGGAAGAAGCCTGTTTCTGGCCATACGGCTACAATTCATTCCATTTTGACGCGACCCCTTATGTGAAGCCCGGGAAAAACACCCTGGCCGTCAGGCTGGAGAACGAGACTGAAAGTTCACGGTGGTATCCGGGGGCCGGCCTGTACAGGAATGTCCACCTCATATTCACCCAGGACGCACATGTTCCTGTCTGGGGAACCCAGGTGATTACCGAGGAACTCGGAGAAAACTTCGCCAAGGTGTCACAAAAGACAGCACTCGATGTCCCTGAAGGCAAGTCATTCGGAGACTACAGGATAGTGACTGAAATAAAAGACATGGAAGGCCGAATCGTAGCAGAGGCTTCCTGCTGCGGGACAGAATTCGACGGAGGAGTATTCAGACAGAATTTCACGGTGCCTGACCCGAATCCGTGGACTCCCGAGACCCCTTATCTGTACACATCCGTGTCAAGAATCTATGAAGGTGAGACCCTGAAAGACGAATATTCAACCGTCTTCGGAGTACGCACCGCAGAGATAATCCACGGCAAGGGCTTCTACCTCAACGGAGAGAAGGTAATATTCCGAGGAGTCTGCAACCACCATGACCTCGGGCCTCTTGGCGGCATCGCCAACGAAGCGGGCATCAGAAGGCAGATACGCATCCTCAAGGACATGGGATGCAACGCCATCAGGACTTCCCACAATATGCCGGCCCCGGAACTGGTGAAAGCATGCGACGAAATGGGAATGATGCTCATGGCCGAATCTTTCGACGAATGGGCTACGGCAAAAGTCCAGAACGGATACCACAAGGTGTTTGACGAATGGGCTGAAAAAGACCTTGTCAACCTCCTGCGCCATTTCCGCAACAGTCCGAGCATAGTCATGTGGTGCATCGGCAATGAGGTGCCTGACCAGTGGAACGGTGACAGCGGTCCCAAGCTCTCGCTGATGCTCCAGGACATCTGCCACAGAGAAGACCCGACCAGGCCTGTCACACAGGGTATGGATGCTCCGGATGCCGTGGTAAACAACAACATGGCCGCCGTGATGGATGTGCCGGGATTCAACTACAGGCCGCACAAATATCAGGAGAACTATGCCAAGCTGCCCCAGAGAATAATTCTCGGCAGCGAGACTGCCTCCACCTTGAGTGCAAGGGGCATCTACAAGTTCCCTGTCGTACGCCGCTCAATGTACAAATATCCGGACCACATGGCATCTTCATACGATGTCGAGCACTGCGGCTGGTCCAATCTTCCTGAAGACGACTTCATCCAGCATGACGACCTTCCGTACTGCATAGGAGAATTCGTCTGGACCGGCTTCGACTACCTCGGGGAACCTACCCCGTACTATTCGGACTGGCCGAGCCACTCGTCCCTCTTCGGCATCATCGACCTTGCAGGCATTCCAAAGGACAGATACTGGCTCTACAGAAGCCACTGGAACAAGGATGCCGAGACCCTGCATATACTGCCGCACTGGAACTGGAAAGGTCGCGAAGGTGAAGTGACCCCGATTTTTGTCTACACCAGCTATCCTTCCGCCGAAGTCTTCATAAACGGCAAGAGCCAGGGCATCCGTACCAAGGACACTACCGTGACCGTATTCAACAGCGCGGATTCAGTCTCAATGGCCAATCTCAAGAGACAGACACGATACCGCCTGATGTGGATGGAGACAGTCTATGAGCCGGGAACAGTCCGTGTAGTCGCCTACGACAAGGATGGCAATCCTGCGGCAGAGAAAGAAATCCATACTGCAGGCAAACCATACAGAATCGAGCTTGTGGCAGACAGGACCGTCATCAAGGCAGACGGCAAGGACCTCTCGTTCGTCACAGTCCGTGTGACAGACAAGGACGGAAACCTCTGCCCTCTCGCAGACAACGAAATCAGCTTCAAGGTCAAGGGCAAAGGCTGGTACAGGGCAGGGGCCAACGGCAATCCGACCTCCCTGGAACCGTTCCAGAAGCCACAGATGAAGGTATTCTCCGGAATGATGACAGCCATCGTGTCCTCTACTGAAGAGCCCGGCGAAATCATCCTTGAAGCGACTTCCCGAGGACTGAAGAAGGCGACAGTCACCATTGTCAGCGAGTAGAATTGAACAGTGCTGTGGTGCCGAGCATTATGCGTTCGAGCTCCGCAGCATGTTTCTTCTTGAATTTCAGACTCCGCAGCATATCAATCTGGGCAAGGGAATGAAGGTCTGTACCGACATACGAGTACAGGCCTTTTTCCAATATGGCCCCGGCCTTGACGAAGGCGCCCCTGCCGTAGAATCCTCCGAGGGAAAGCAAGTTCAGCTGGAGCTCACATCCCTTGTCAATGAGATTGCAGATTCTTTTCAAATCGGCCGGATAGAAGATATAGCGTTCCGGATGTGCAAGCACGGGATGAAAGTCCAGGCACACCAACTTGAAAATGACCTCGTCGATATTGGCGGACTCGTATGCGTATGACATTTCTATCAGGATATGCTTTCCCGGCAACAGCAGCATCGGCGCAGAGAAAGTATCCTCAAAGCCTTCGTAGACCATGTGCTCTCCGGCTATCCTGAAATTAATCACATTGGATGCATCCTGAAGTACGGGCTCCTCTTTCCGGAAGCAGGCCTTGATGAAATCATGATTATTCTCCGGATACAGTTCCGGATAAATGTGCGGAGTAAGAATCATGTTGCGGACACCGATGGACGCAAGCCTCGCAACTGCCTTGCAGGAATGCTCCGATGTCCGGAAGCCGTCATCCACTCCCGGAAGCACATGGGAATGCATATCCGTCTCAAAAGGAAGGTCGGAAAGAGACGGTCCCTTTGAGAACAATGAATGCCAAAAACCTCCTGTAGACTTGTTGTCCGCCATAATGCTCTCTTTATGGCTCCTACGGCAGAAGGAGCCCGGTCATGTCAATATACCTTCACCGAGAGTTTTGCATACGCACGCCCGACTTTGGCGAGGGCCTCCTCGACAGAGTCTGCGGTCGCAAGCAGGACTCCGAGACGGCGATGCCCGGCAATTTCCGGCTTGCCGAATATCCTCATCTGGACTCCCGGCTCTTCAAGCACCTTCTCGAGGTTCTGGAATTCGTATTCCCTTGTGTTGCCCTCGACAACAACGGCTTTTGATGCGGAAGGACCGAAGAATCTGACTTCCGGCACAGGGAGACCGAGGATTGCCCTTGCATGCAGAGCGAATTCGGACATGTCCTGGGAAATCATCGTCACCATCCCTGTATCATGAGGCCGCGGAGACACTTCGCTGAAAATCACCTCGTCACCCTTGACGAAAAGCTCCACTCCGAAGATACCGTATCCTCCGAGGGCCGCGGTTATTTCCCCTGCGATATGCTCGGCCTTGGCCAATGCCTCAGGGGACATTGCCTGCGGCTGCCAAGACTCCCTGTAGTCACCGTCCACCTGATGGTGGCCTATCGGCTTGAGGAATGTAGTCCCGGCACAGTGGCGGACAGTAAGGAGAGTGATTTCATAATCAAAGTCCACAAAGCCCTCTACAATAACTTTTCCGCTGCCTGCACGACCGCCTTCCTGAGAGACATGCCAGGCCCTGTCGACATCGGCCTCCGATCTGAGGGTGCTCTGCCCGTGGCCCGAAGAACTCATGACAGGCTTAACCACACAAGGGAAACCTATTTCTTCCACGGCGGCATCGAACTCTTCCCTTGTGGAAGCGAAGCGGTACCGTGAAGTTGGCAGTCCGAGCGTCTCTGCCGCGAGACGGCGGATTCCTTCCCTGTTCATCGTGATTCTTGCTGCCTTGGCCGTAGGGATGACATTGAAGCCTTCGCTCTCCAGTTCGACGAGCTTGTCGGTGGCAATCGCCTCTATCTCAGGTATAATATAGTCGGGCTTCTCCTCTTCTATGATTTCTTTCAGGGCAGCCCCGTCAAGCATTGATATTACATGGTGAGAATGCGCCACATGCATTGCAGGAGCATTCTCATATTTGTCTACAGCCACCACCTGAACCCCAAAGCGCTGGAGCTCGATGGCCACTTCCTTTCCGAGCTCACCCGAGCCGCACAGCAGGGCCTTCTTGCCGTACTTAGTGAATGTTGTCCCTATTTTTGTCATGGTCCCTATTGGTTTAATCGTCAATTTCCGCAATGTCTTTCAGCGCCCGTATCTCTTCAGGATATCCTCATAGGCATCAATCCTGCGGTCCCTGAAAAATGGCCAGCCCCTGCGCACATACTCGGTCCTGCCAAGGTCTATGTCAACGACCTTCACCCCTTCTTCCTCTTTGCCGAACTGTGCGAGAATCTCTCCCTGAGGACCTGTGGCAAACGAGTTGCCCCAGAAATCAAGTCCGACAGTATTTCCGGACGGGTCATCCTCATGTCCCGTGCGGTTGACCGTGATGACAGGCAGTCCATTGGCCACTGAATGGCCTCTCTGGACAAGCTTCCACGCATCGCACTGGACCATCTGTTCCTCGACAGGATCGGTACCGACGCCGCCTATGGCAGTAGGATAGATGAGAAGCTGTGCCCCGTTCAAGGCCATCAGTCTCGCCGCCTCAGGATACCACTGGTCCCAGCACACAAGGACTCCGAGAGTCCCGACTGAAGTCTCTATCGGTCTGAAGCCCAGGTCTCCGGGAGTGAAATAGAATTTCTCATAATAGCACGGGTCGTCCGGAATGTGCATTTTCCTGTATTTGCCTGCAATCGTACCGTCTTTCTCGATTACGACAGCCGTATTGTGATAGATACCGGCGGCACGACGCTCGAAAAGAGAAAGCACGAGCACTATGCCGAGCTCTTTCGCCAATGCCCCGAATATCTCTGTGGACGGTCCCGGTATCGGTTCCGCGAGATCGCAGAGCGCCGCATTCTCAGTCTGGCAGAAATACACGGAATTGTGAAGTTCCTGCAGCACGACGAGCTGAGCGCCCTCCGATGCACACTTTCTGATATTGCCCTTGAGCTTTTCAATATTGGCAGCAATGTCAGTACCGCATGACTGCTGCACCATCCCGACCTTAAGTATATTCATTTTCTGTTTCCCTGTTATTCAAGTTTATAATAATATTTTCGGCCGTTTCCCGGCTTATGCCCGAGTCTTCCGGCAAAGTCTCTGTCAGTCAAGCCTGAGATACCCTTCGGGGAACTGCATTGTCACGCAATGCAGGGAGCCGTGACCTGACAGAAGGGCACGGCAGTCTATCACTCTGACTTCCCTGTCCGGGAACACTTCCTGCAGCCTCTTCCGGGCCACCTCATCCTTGGGAGAAGCAGCACCTGGAACAAGAACTCCTCCGTTGACTATGAGGAAATTGGCGTATGACGCAGGAAGCCTGTAGCTATCCAGCCAGAGAGGGTCAGGAAGCGGAAGCGGAACAAGCCTGTACGGCTTCCCGTCGGCTGTCCTGAATGTCTCCAGCTGCTTCTCCATGGCGTCGAGCTCCGCGAAATTGTCATCGTCCGGGTCTTCGCACTTCGTATATGCTATCGTGTGAGGAGAGCAGAAGCGGGCAAGAATATCCACATGGCTGTCCGTATCGTCTCCGATGATTCCGCCGTGGTCCAGCCACAGTATGCGTGACAGGCCGAAAGCCCCCGTCAGTTCCTCCTCTATTTCTTCCCGGTCCAGATATTCGTTTCTGTTGACCGAGCACAGGCAGGAGGATGTGGTGAGCATAGTGCCGCATCCGTCAGAGTCAATGCTTCCTCCCTCAAGGACATAAGGGCGCATGTCCACGCCAGAGACATCATCATTGAATGCCCCCTGGCTGAATATGGTCCTGGTCAGCTGATTGTCAAGGTCAGAGGCGAATTTCAGCCCCCAGCCGTTGAACACAAAGTCATAGATATACTTTTCCCCGTTATCCCCATGTACGGAAATGCCGCCGTGGTCCCGTGCCCAGGTGTCATTGAGCGGAGCCTCATAAAACATTATCCTGTCCGTATCAAGCGTCATACCTGTCCTCGCACAGACTTCAGCGATGTCCTTCTTCGCCTCATCGATGTCCCTTGCCACTATCATCAGCGGCTCAAAATCCAGTATGTTGCGGGCTATGTCGACATAACATTCAAGCACCCTGTCTATCTGATACCATTCGGTATCCCTGTGCGGCCATGTCAGCTGTACTCCGCTCTGCCTTTCCCATTCTGCAGGAAGTCTCATCTCTACAAATTTTTATAAAACGAGGCCAACCTGTTGCGGTCAGCCCCTCCCGAAAAGTTTTACGGCCAAAATCATAGTTAAGCATTGCGCGGCCGCAGTGCAAATATATGTACTTTTGACACCAAAATGAAATTTTATTCCTTAAAAAAGTAGAGTTTGCGCAGGAACGGTCTATTGTCAATGTGCAGGAGGAATTTTTACACTCTTGTCTGAATGATGCACTACCCTCTTGACAGGATGACCTCAGCATGCCGCCTTATCTGTTCCCTGAGATGTGCCGGGGACTTGACCTCCACATTATAGCCGTGTGAAAGGATTTCCTGGATAAAGTCATATGTCGGAGCCAGATAATAGCGGAATACGGAATAGTCCTCGCCGGGATCAATCTCCTCCTGGGAATGATGGAGAGGCAGAGTCCTGAAATACTCCCGCTGCGTGCCATACACCTTCAGCTCAATGATTTCCGGCGGGCATGCATCTTCCACTATCACGCCGAACGCATTGTAGAAATATGCATCCGGGCTGAAATCCGCCGGAACTTCGAAGGCATTTTCTGTCTGCGAAAGCCCCTGGATCCTGTCAAGCGCATATATCCTCATGACATCCCTGCTCACATCCCTCGCTATCATATACCATCTCTGCCTGAAGATCTTGATGAAATAAGGTTCCACTTCCGTGACATACCGGCTCTGCCTCCAGAAGCTCTTGTATGTCATTTCAAGGGTCCGGCCGTCACGCATCGCTTCAATTATCGGTGTTAGATATTTCTGTCCTGACGGAATCTGCTCAAACATGATGCGGCGTTTCAGATGATGGCTCTCATTGATCAGATTGTTTACGGCAAAGGTATTGAGAAGCCATGTCCTCACCCCTCCCCTTTTCATGTCATCCGCATTTTCAATATGATACCGGTAACCGTTCTTCTTGTCACATACGATATTGATATCGAATGTGTCTTCTATGGCTTTCCTGTGGTTGTGGAAAGTCTTGAGCGGCAGATCCTCGCCTCCGCTCATGCTGCTGCGTGTCCATTTCTCATTGATTTCCTCAAATGTAATCCCATCGGCCCGGTATATGGTGTCCACCAGCCAGATATACCTGTTAAACAAGTCTTTTGCCATAATATCGTAGTTTCGTTCCTGCAAATATGGCATAAAGTTATGCCAAAATTTGACACATCAGATATTTTTATGGAAATTTACTCTGCAGCCTTGAAATTGAATACAGGACTGATGACATTGACGACATCGACGGTATCGGTGATGTTTGCCATAATTTCCTCTTTCGGCTTGTAAACCATCGGAGACTCGTCTATTGTGGATTCGGTCACGGTCTCGCTGTAGATTCCTGACATTGAAGTGCGGAAATCCTCCATGGAGAGCTCCCTGAAGGCCTGCCCGCGGCTCATGATTCGTCCGGCACCGTGCGGGGCAGAGCAATTCCAGTCGGGATTGCCTTTTCCCAAGCATATCAGCGAACCGTCACGCATATTGAGAGGGATAATGCATTTCTGCCCCTTCTCCGCTGATATGGCCCCTTTGCGGATAAGATTGTCATCGCTGATATAATTATGTACGCTTTCAAACGCCTCCCCGGTCTCTCCGACAGCGTCGTAACTCCGCAAATGCTCCATTATCATGGCGACAATCATCCTGCGGTTGATGACTGCCCATTCCTGGCACAGGCGCATGTCGTGGAGATAGTTGTCCCTGTGGACACCTTCAAGCCAGCACAGGTCCTGCGGAATGGAAGGTTTCTGCATCCTGAATGAATTGTGCAGTTCCCTTATGGCATCCTGCAGTTCCTCTTTCCTTCCCGCAGCCTTGTATTCCGCTATCATCCTGTTCTGCTCTTCAAGAAGCCTGTCCCAGCCGGACATGTTCTTGAGGGCAAGTTTCTGATAGATGTCCGCCACCTGCTTGCCGAGATTGCGGCTGCCTGTATGTACAACAAGGTATGACATCCCGTCGGCATCAGTGTCCACCTCAATGAAGTGGTTGCCTCCACCGAGAGAGCCTATTCCGCTGATCACCCGTTTGGAGTCTTTCAGTTCACGGTAGCACACCAGTTCCTTGACAAGGTACTTCGAGCGGGAATAATCTTCCATATACTGATGCTTCAGCTGGGCGAAATTCTTGTCCCGGACATTTCTTCCCACCGGGATGTTTTCCGTTATAAATTCATTCAGCCAATGGAATTTCAATTCTTTCTTTGCCCTGAACGGCTGCACAAGTATGCCGCAGCCGATGTCCACTCCCACTATGTTAGGGATGACCTTGTCTCCGAGGTCACCAGTAAAGCCTATCACGCACCCGGCTCCGGCATGAACATCCGGCATCACCCTGATTCTGCAGCCGCTGAACACGTCTATTGACAGGAGCTTCCTTATCTGCTCCATTGCTGCCTCTTCAATGTTGTCGGTGAATATCTTCACGTCGTGGTTCTCTATTGTCTTCATTGTACACGCATTACAAAATCGTATAATAATTCCCCATTCCCGCCCTCGTATCATTACAGTCAGCATCCGGTAATGCAGTTTGAATGGAATCTCTGTCCTTGCGTCTTGCATTTATGAATCGCCTCTCGGCAATATGCTGGAAATGCTTCTTGACTCACGACGCTCCCGGTTCCAGCCGGCAGCTCCTTCGTGTCCATATCCTTTGCCCGGTATGAGAAACGGCAAGAATCGTTTTTCTGCCATTTTCGACCAGAATTATGCTCGCCCTGTATGTGATACTACTCCCTTTCAGGTATGCCATACGGGCCGGGAACAACCGCCCCGCACGCACATGCCTGTATTATTATGTCAATCGCCGGTTTCTTCCAGCTCGACTGTCCAGTTGATTTCCTGTATCCTGAGTTCGACTTTCCGCAACTCTGCCGATAAAGTGTCTATCTTCTTCCTCAGCCTTGCGGTATCTATTACCTTGACGTACTTTATCTCGTTATGGCTATACCTGGTTTCCCTACCTGCCGCTGTCTTGAGGACATTGCGCAAAGTATTGATATTTAAAGTCAGGGCATCTTTCCTGGCAATCATCCTTGTGATTGACTCCCCGTCCCTGACAGTGTGCAGGTTGGTCAGATTGATTTTGAATACAAGATTCTCAAGCTCCCCTATCGCCTGCTGCAGTTCGGCAAACAGATCTTCCGGGGTTTCCTCCGGTTCATCTCCTTCCTGCACCTTTGCTACTGCCTGGAGGCGTTCCTCCAGCCGGGCGACCTTTTTCTGCAGGTCTGCCCTGACGCTCAATGCTTCTGCTAATTTCATATCTGTTATCTTTTATGACAAAGATAGCCCGCAGGTATGCCAAATCGCGGCACAAGTTTAAGATTTACTTGTTCCATTTAATGTCATTCCCGTAATTCCTTACTTTCAGATAAATATTGCCCATTTTCTTCAACGCCTCATCAATCGCCTTTATGTTTTCAGCAAGTTCCATCAGTTTTGTCATATCCATTTCCGGCTTTAGCTTGATACACAGACAGCGATGATATGGTAATTTCACATAAAGGTATGTATCACCCGATTGGTATTCGATATAATATGGATAACCAAGCTCTTCCAAAATCACAGGAAGAACCGATTCTATTGTTGAAGCACCGACATTGAGCCGCTTGCGCAATTTCAATATATCCGCATTCATTTTCTGCCATTCGGCGTTCCATTGCGGCAGTTCTGCCGCTATCTGTAGCAATTTAGCCCCGAATCCGTCGGAATCATAGCCTGTTTGAATCGGATGATATGGACTTACATAAAACTCCATATCATCCAAAGTCAGGAAGCTGCTCATATAAAAAAATGGGCGTGTGCCGAAAGTCCTGTACAAATGTATGCAGTATTTGAGCCGGTCACCCAAAAGGATCTCTTGACCTGAAAGAAAGTTGTTGCCCTGGGAACCATCATTTGGTATAACCCGGCAGTTCAGACCGGAAGTTCCTGACAGATTCTTCACGATTTCTCCGAAATCGGCTTTCGTACACCTGCAATAATTGTAATAGCCAGACACATAGCATACATCTGACAATTTGGTTTCATAAAATTTTTTCCTGATATTGCTTATGTCTTCGCCTTGTTTCAGACGTTTGGTGACACTCTTGTTTTTCATATTAATATATACTTCATATTCAACTGATTATTTCAGTTCCATGTAGCAAACCCGTCCTAATTTTCTCATCCATTCGTGGTGCTGTTCATACGAATGACGGTCTTCGCATACCCATGCTATCTTCAACGGAAAATACTTTGGCAAAACAGGTTCAGGAGCATAGCCATCAGTAAGGAATATCAGACCGTCGTATTCTTTCCCATGTTTCGCCGCATAGTCAATGGCAGGCTGAAATGACGTGCCTCCTCGTCCTGATACGTCCATTTTCGCTACTGCCTTCTCCAATGTGACCGCATCGCCATGAAGCTCCCAGTCAAACTGGATTACATCTATGGTCTTGATACCATATTTGAAAAACCTGTTGATGACACCGAAAAAATATTCCAGCATATCTGATGAAATAGAACCACTCGTATCCACTGCTATCAGAAGGCCTGTAGTAAAGTCGAATTTGCTGCCCATCTGCTGGAAACCGTATCTCCGGCTCGGTCTCATACGCGTGAGACAACGTTTCGTCGAGATAATGGAAGCACGGAAAGAATTGAGGATTTTCCTGTAGTCGATACGGGAACGGCTGCTGGCCACTATCTGCTCTGCCATACTGCCCGCAAGCGACCCCCAATCCTTTATATTTCTGACTATGTCGTTTATCATTTCCGACATGGAACTGTCCTCCTCCCACAATGCAGTCCTGTCTTCAGCTGATTCTTCCGTCATGGCTTCTGCAACACCGTCGCTTTTCATTCCCAGCTCTGGATCACCATTTCCACAATCCTGCTCACTCACATCCTGCTTCTGTCCTGCATTAGAATCAGCCGGTCCGGTTCCTGAATCCGGTTCTGAATCCGGACTGCCATTGTCCGCTGTCATACCTGAATCCGGATCCATTTCCGAACCTTCAACAACTCCCGTCTCCGAATCAGAACTTGTCTGGTCGTCTCCCCCAGTGGACAAATGAGCCAGATACCATTCATAGCTTTGTCCTTCAGGCAATCCCGCCGAGTCAGGGGAATCAATGACGCAATAGCTGAACCTGTAGTTTGACCATATCGCCATATCGCTGGCAGCCAACATCCTGCTTCCGGAGCAATGTTCCGGTCGTCGTTCATACGGATGCTTCAGAAAAAGGCGGATCATCTCGATACCGACCGTCTCTTCCAAAGCATTGTCGCTAAGACTGCCAATCATACCAGGATTGTACTCTATCCGCCCTTTCCCTGTTCTGACCGCACAGCAGATATTGGGATTCATCACCAATTTGTGCGTACAATAGACGGCAAAGAAAGCAGGCTCTGACAAGAACCATTGTTCCGCCAGATGCCTGAACCGCTCTTCGGCAGCGACCGTCAGTCTGCTTTCTTTCATTGTTTTCATGACCGACCGGCTTTACAGATTTTTGACAAACTTCATAATATCCTTATACAGAGCCGGTTTCTGTGTCATTATAAACAGCACCGCATGAGGATAATCGTTGCTCCCGAACAATGATACCCAATGGGCGTATGCTTCATTTTTCTTGTTCGAGGCAAGATGTTTAAGGTATGACTCCAAGGCAGAAGATATGACATCCTTGTTTTCTTCTACATCATTCCCTGTTTCGAGGAAACGGAACATGGATTCGTTAAGCATGGACAATTCGTGCAGATGGAGTTTATAGACTTTCGAGCGGTACTTGTCCCATTGGAGCAGGACATCGCTTCCTGCCAATGTATTTTCAGAAGTGACGAACTGGATGAATTTTGCAGCGGTTTTCGTCCCCACGATTCCGGAAATGAGCTTTTTGTCTATTGGTTCCAACTCCGGCCTGCCGCTGATAATATCCGACACACGCTTCCAGCTGCGTCTGTCCGGATGTCTGTCCAAGTCTGTCCCTTCCCCGCTGTCATCATCATCCAACCAGTTCTGTTCCTTCGAAATAAATGCTATGATTCTCCTGTCCACTCCGTTTTCTTCTGCCCAAATAAGCCATTCGGATACAGTCGGCCTGAACCAGTAGATATTGAATCTGGAGACTAATGCCGGGTCAAGGTCCGTCAGCTGATATTCGTCTCCGTCATTCACGGCAGAGATGATGCGGCTTCCTGCAGGGAGTTTCCGTCCCGCCAAAGTCCTGTTCAGCGTCAGGTCCATGACTGTCTGCAATATCTCCGGTCTGGACCTGTTCAGTTCATCAAGGAAAAGGACAATCGGCTCACCGTCGGTCGGAAACCAGTATGGTGGGAGAAAGTCGGTCTTGCCGGATGCTTCGTTCTTGTGAGGTAGCCCGATAAGGTCTCCGGGGTCACTCATCTGTCCCAAGAAAAAGGATATGACTTTCTGCCCTTTCGACAGATAGTATTCTGCAAGGATTTCGGACTTGCCTATCCCGTGCCGTCCGACGAGCATGATATTCTGTTCTGGTGGCGTCAGGTCGAGAATCTTCTTCAGTTCTCTGGTGTTTACCGTTACATTCATATTATTATGTTTACCATGTCATCATTTGAAAATTGAACTGCGCCCCAAATATCCTTTGGACTCGGCAATGGCGAGCAATGCCTTGTGTATCAGCCGAAATTCGTATCCATGCGACTTTTCGAAAGCTCCGGAACTTCTTTCCGTGAAATGGATATGATGTGCATATTCATGGATAGCAGTACCTATGTTCATAATATCGTCACCCCATCCTCCATGCACATATATCAGATGCCTGACCGGATAATACGTTCCGAGCCTCCGTCTGTATTTCCTGTCTGTCAAGACAATACTGAAATCAACTTTCGGCTGATAGATATCCAGGAGTATCGCTTTCAATTTTTCCGCCGTCATATCAAGTTTTGGGAACTGCATTTTCTAGTATTTTCTTTCAGAACATTTTGTCCGGTAAAAATAAATACCGGCTGTGCCATATCGTGACACTGTCGGAAAATTATTGTAAAGTGCCACGAATGGCTTATACGGCCAAATATGGACACAACGATTGCAATGGTTGCAATATCAATGAAAATTGGGCAGTATTCAGAACTATTTGTTATTTTTGTATGAAATGAGTCAGCCTGCGGTGTCCATAGCACGGTGGTGAACAGCACCAATGGCTACAAAACATGATTTTATGCTGTACCCTATCGGAATCCAGAATTTTGAGGACCTCAGAAAAGGAGGTTATATCTATGTGGACAAAACCGAACAGATACACAGGCTTGTATCTACGGGCAAATATTATTTCCTGAGCCGTCCCAGGCGCTTCGGGAAGAGTCTGCTCGTGTCCTCGATAGAGTCGTACATGAGCGGCAGGAAAGACCTTTTCGGAGGGCTTGCATTGGAAAAACTGGAGACGGAATGGGCTGCATATCCGGTGCTGCATCTCGACTTGAGCGGAAAGGCGTACAATACTGAAGAGGCTCTCCCGAATGTATTGAATTACCATTTGGAGCAATGGGAGAAGGCATATTCAGCAGAATGTATAGACAACAATCCTGAAACACGGTTCAAAAGAATCATAGACGCAGCATACACTGCAACGGGACGCCAGGTAGTGATTCTCATTGACGAATACGACAAGCCGATAATCGACAACCTGGACAATATAGAACTTCAGGAATATTTCAGAAGCCTGCTGCAGGGATTCTACGGAGTGATGAAAGCCAAGGACGGCAGCATTCGGCTGGGATTCTTGACAGGGGTGACCAAAATCGGGAAACTGAGCGTATTCAGCGGGCTCAACAACCTTAACGACATTTCAATGGACCCTGAATACTCGGACATCTGCGGTATCAGCGGCTCCGACCTGCACAAGTATTTCCCCGAATCGGTCAAGGAACTCGCAGAAAGGAACAGTCTGACCGAGGATGAATGCTATTCCAAACTCAAGGAAATGTATGACGGCTACCATTTCAGCGAAGACTCTGAAGGGATGTACAACCCGTTCAGCCTCCTGAACACGCTCCAAAAAAAGAGATTCAGCGAGTACTGGTTCGAGACCGGCACACCGTCATTCCTTGTAATGGTCATGCAGCGGACATCATTCGACATCACTACGCTTTCCGACGAGGAAGTGGATTCGACGCTCTTGAGCAGCATAAACACGATATTTGAAAACCCGATTCCTCTGCTGTATCAGAGCGGATACCTTACCATTACCGGCTATGACAGGGAATTCGGTCTTTACCGGCTCGGATTCCCGAATTCCGAAGTCAAGACTGGTTTTCTGAACTTTATTTTCCAGTATTACATTCCGGGTGAGCCTACATCCGGAATCACCCTCATCTCAAAACTGGCACGTGCAGCGTGTACAGGCAAGCCGGAAGAGATGATGCGCCTCCTAGAAGGCCTGTTCGCAAGGGCAAACTACCAGATCCAGGGTGATGCCGAGCGCGACTTCCAGTATGCCATGTACCTCATATTTGAACTCCTCGGAGAATATGTCCGGACTGAATACCAGACAAGCAACGGACGCATCGACATCCTACTGCAGACCGAAAGCTACATCTACATCATTGAGATCAAGACCGACGGCAGCGCCGACGAGGCCTTGGCACAAATTGAGGAGAAAGGCTACGCCAAAGCATTTGCCGACGACAGCCGCAGGATCTTTAAAATAGGCGTGAATTTCGACAAGTCATCCCGCAGAATCGAGGAATGGAAAGTCGTATAACATTATTCAGACTTCAGTCCGATTACAACAACTTCAATGCAATGGCGGCACAGGCTTCCGCATCGGCAAGCGCATTGTGGTGGTTCTCCATGCTGTAGCCGCAAGCAGCTGCCGAAAGATGAAGCTGATGACTCGGAATGTCAAGGCATCTACGTGAAGCCGCAAGAGTACAATAAAATTCGTATCCGGGGTATTCCATCCCATATTCTTCAAATGCAGCCTTCAGGCAACTTTCATCAAAGGGACGATTGTGGGCGACAAGGGGAAGTCCTGCAATTCGTCCTTCTATCTGTGCCCAGACTTCAGGAAACCTGGGCTGATTGTCTGTATCCCCGTGCGTAAGCCCATGGACCTCCGTTGTCCAATAAGTGTAATAATTGGGTGTCGGCTGGATTAGACTGTAAAACTTATCGACAATCTTTCCTTCCCGGACTACCACTACTCCGACACTGCATATGCTGGAACGCCGTCCGTTGGCTGTTTCAAAATCTATTGCTGCAAAATCCTGCATGGTCAATCATTTTTATACAAGTTATACATGTCAGCCACCCATCCTTTCATTGTCTTTCTCAAAGACGCCGGAGAGATGACCTCTATCATTGCGCCTACATGAAGCAATCTCATGACAAAGTCATAGGTTGGAGTCAGGAAAAACTCAAAATCCGCATACTCCCCATTATCTTCCAGCAACTTCTGGCTGTGATGCAGAGGAAGAGATTTTATATATGGGATATGGTTTCCGTATGCCCTGATGACTATACGCTGAGGCTTCATGCTCTTGTCCGTGACAATTCCGTAATAATTCGAGAAATAATCCGAAGCGGAAAAATCTTTCGGAAGCTTGAATGTGTCATCCGTCATTTCCAAATCCTCTATGCGGTCAAGCCCGTAAATCCGCAAATCATCATATTGGACATTGCGTGCCAAAACAAACCAGCGGTCTTCAAACAATTTTACGCAGTATGGCTCAATGGCAAACTTATGGCTTTCAGTTTTGTTGAACCGGCAATAAGTGATTGATACAACACGACTTTCCCTCATAGCATCAAGCAATGCCGACAAGTGGTTGCGTGCTGACGGAATGCTGTTGACGATAATACGGTCCTTCAGTGAAAAGTTCTCGCTGATGAGATTGCTTACGGCAAACGAGTCGAGCATCCATTTTTTAAGCTCATCCTCGTCAATATCCTCCGGATTCTCTATATAATAGAGGTAGCCGCCTGCCCTCTGGCATGAGATTATTATACCGAACTGACTGAAAATGGCATCTTTCCAGCGGTTGAAGGTAGAACGGCTCAAGGGTTTATAGTCACTCAGGTCCTTATTGCGCTCCCAGCGCTCGGAAATCTCCTCCAAAGAAATTTTTCCTGCTCTCCTGATAGTGTCTATCAGCCATGTGTACTTTTGAAGCTGTTGCATATTTCAGTATGTTTGGTTTCCGTAAAATTAATAAAACTATGGCATTTATATGTCGTCCAATACTCCGCCGGTAAAATTCATCGCAAATTAATGCCCAACATGTCTCACTTTTATACACAACTCCAGATTTGTTGAGGGCTTTCCATAGATAGTTTTAGGGAAAAGTTATTTTTTCGATACTTGTACCAATAAATGGAACATCATGGCTGTATCTTTGTGCTGAAATTCCCAAAGTAGCACATAATGAGAATGTTAAAAATCCACAAGGAAGCTGACACCCCTATAGACATAATGAATCCGGCACAAATCATGAATCGGATACGAATCAAAAGAATCAAAAGTGTGCTTGAGGCATTCGAGCATATCGTTGAACTGGCTAAAGACAGTAATCTTGACGATATTTACTTCAGGACTGCTTCCAAATATATCAAGTACGCATCCCGCAAGCTGGCTTTGTCACAGATGCAGACTGTCCTGTTGGCGCTCTTCGTGGACAGGAGCGAGGATAATCAAATCAGAATTTCTGAAATCGCATCTTACTCAGGATGCCGCACGACCAAAATACTGAGGCTTTCTTCAGAAATAGATGTGCTTGAAAGCAAACACTATCTGCGGGCTTCACGTTCGCACGACAGGCTTTCCTACCGCGTTCCCGGAGCTGTCCTGAAAGCCCTGAAGGAGAACCGCCCATATATCCACACAACAGAGCCTATATCCGACCTTCATTCGTTTTTTGAGAGGTTCAATGATTTGATGGAAGAAATGAATGACAATGAGACAACGCATGAGGTACTTCTTCATCAGACCGATGAATACCTTTCCGAAATCAAGGATTCTTATTTTGTGCGGTCGCTGAAAAGGTTCAGCCTCGACGATGAAAACAGGCTGCTGTTCATCTACATGGCTCATCTTTTTGTGGAAAACAATGATGACCGTATCGGATTCGTTGACCTGGAGAACCTGTATGACGACAATAAAATCCCCAACTGGTGCAAAACCGAACTCCGCGGACATACCTCGGAACTGTTTGACTGCAATTTGATTGAAAATGTGAATGAGGAAGGCATGGCCCGTTCGGACTGCTTCAAGCTGACAGAATATGCCAAGTCCGACGTGCTTTCGGAATTGGATTTGAAAATCAAGGCAAAGTCCAGGGAAAGTCTGATAAAGTTTGACTCGTTCTCTGAGAAAAAGTTGATTTACAATCCTTCCGAGAGAAGCCAGATAACCGAACTTTCCTCCATTCTTTCCGCAGACCGCTTTTGCGAAATCCAGTCACGGCTGCGCAATGCAGGAATGAGGACTGGGTTCTGCAGCCTTTTCTACGGCTCTCCCGGTACGGGAAAAACAGAAACGGTATATCAGATAGCACGTGCTACTGGACGCGACATACTGCGGGTGGATGTTGACAAAATCAAAAGCTGCTGGGTCGGCGAAAGCGAGCAGAACATGAAAAAATTGTTCGACAGATACCGCAATATCTGCAAGGATTCGTCTCTTGCCCCGATTCTTCTTTTCAACGAGGCCGATGCCATTCTCGGCGTGCGTATGGAAGGGGCTACCCGCGCCGTGGACAAAATGGAAAATTCTATACAGAATATCATTCTTCAGGAGATGGAGTCCCTTGAGGGCATAATGATTGCCACGACAAACCTCACAGGCAATCTTGACAAGGCTTTTGAACGCCGCTTCCTTTACAAGATTCAGTTCAACCGTCCCACTGCCGATGCACGCTACCGAATCTGGCAAGCCATGCTGCCGTCGCTGACGGAAAACGATGCGCAGACTCTTGCTTCCCAGTTTGACCTTTCCGGCGGAGAAATCGAGAACATTACCAGAAAATATACAGTCAACGCCATCCTGTCGGGGCAAGATGGCATTGACCTGCAGTCGATAATCGAAATTTGCCGGAACGAACGCATTTCCGATTCCGTCCGGGCAAAAATAGGATTCCGGATATGATTCCAATTATTCTGCAGCCATGGAATTTAATACAAGTCTGATGACATTGACGACATCAACGGCATCGGTGATGTTTGCCATTATCTCCTCTTTCTATGATTGTATACCCAGAAGTGCATAAAAGACTTCCGGACAATCCGGAATTTTCCTAAACCTGTCAGGGAACAGTGGATCGGAACGGGTGATGGTTTTCATAAATGGGATTTCTTGAAGTCTTCATATTTTTCCAAATATCTTCTCATCAGCTCGGCACGCCTTTCCAACAGTTCGTTGCGATTATCGTTATCCATATCCTCCAGTCCAACCGTAAAATCATACTGCTCCCTGATTTTTGAATCGAAAAGGAGATAAGGGAACCGATGCTGCAGATATAGAATTGCTTCCTCGACTATTTTCGGACCGTTGTCAATGTCGGTGTCATAATAAAATGCTAATGGAATACTTTCATCTGTCATTTGTTCGTAAGGCAGTCGCTCAAATTCTTCAACAGTATATTGACCTTTCGCAGAAAACAGTGATGCCGACCACCAGTAAGTGTCTTCGCGGAGATATACATCGTATGTCCTGCCGTCCAATTCATTGTAAAAGCAGGCATCCCATTGTCCCGGACACGGGCCGGTGATTTTCCATTCCAGGTTTATAACTGTCTTTACAGAATCAGGCGTCTGGAAACACACTCTGTCTGGATTGAACTGCAGCAGCGTACTTTCTGGCAATACAGCACCATTCTTTGCAACATATATTTTTGTGTAATCTGTATCGACGGGAATTGGGTGTGCATAACGCTTTACGATTTGGCTTTCGTTTTCCATAAAAATTATGGTATCGGATAGATCTACGATATAATCACATTTATATTCAATGAATTTATTCACAAAATCATTTCTTAATATACCAGTATTCCGTGGTATCTGAGAAATGGCAACGACAGCAATCCCGAATTCTTTGGCAGTGGACTTCAGGGACTTTAATATAGCCTGTACTTCCTGTTTGCGATCTTTTATCTTACGGATTCCTTCTGGTCCCGTCATTAACTCAAAATAATCAACTATCTCCAATTTTATCCATTTATCTTCGACAAGATGCTTTACCTTATCATGAAAGTCCTCTGTCTTCAAACAAGACGTGTCATCCATGTATAACGGAGATTCTTTCAAATTACGGCAAAGACAATCCAAATCATCCGATTCTTCTCGTGTTATCTCCACGGCTCCGTTCAACTTATGAATGGAAATTCCTGATTCGGTCTTTATCAATCGCTTGGCAATCTGCACTGCAGGTGCTTCCAAAGAAAAGTATGCCATCGGAATATGACTATCAACGGCAACATTTCTGGCAATATTCAACGCAAGTGCTGTCTTCCCTACGGAACCCCTACCGGCAACAATTACCAGTTCAGAAGGATGCAGTCCTCCTGTTATCTTGTCCAAGTACGGAAATCCTGTCGGAATGGAGTTTTCTTGCATAGCTGTGCCCTTGCTTTCTGCTTCCATAGTAATCTCTTGATTTAATTTTTTTTCTTCAAAGAGAACACGATGATATGCTAAATTATAACACGACATCCATATAGGATGGTTTTGACTATAATTTGCAATAATGTTCGGTCAATTTTTTATTGTATTTCTGGTATGTTTCAGGGAAATGTGCCTTGAGATAGCCGCACAAATATGCGAAATAAATATTACACAGAAAAAAGTTCTTGTCTAAAAAAGAAGCTGAAAGATCATACCGCAAATTTTCTGCCCAGAATTTTGCCAGTTCCTCTTCTGTGTAACCGTTTGCAATCCCACCACTGATGAACCGTCGTTTCATCTCAAAAAGATCTTCTTTTATCCAGTTGCCTACTGACGCCATTAACCGTTCTGACTCTTCAGGCGTAAACCCCGCTATCCTCTGCACTATCTGCATCAGCTGCTCTTCATAGACAAGCACACCATAAGTGTCGTCAAGAATATCAGATATGCCGGACAGAGGATAAGAAATTTTTGACGGGTCAATATAATGTGACATCAATCCCGGGAATTTATCACTTTGCGACAATATTCCGGAAAGAGCAAGTTTTTGAAAATTGTCCGGTTTCACTCTGTGCAACATCCGGATACTGTCTTTGTCGGAGAAACAAAATATATCGTCTGTCCTTCCCTCCGAAAACAGGGCAAATGTCATTTCATCATCCAAAGGAATAGTATGATAATCTATATTGCACTCTCTTGTCACATTCCCTATCAGTTCCAAAAGAGCGCTTTGTACGAAACAAAATATGACCGGACCTGTTTCTATTAACCCGGTATATTGACTTACTATATCATTATCTGAAGAATCCGATGTTATCGGCACATATTCAGATATTGGCTTCTTACTGAGCAGAATCTCTTTTCCGTAGTCAGTAACAGTAGAATGAATTGTATAGATCAGTTTGTTTTCGCAATCTGATGATATTTTATATTTTTTCAGAACCTGATTTATTTTAACTTTATCTTCTCTGTCAAAACCTATGAACCTGACGACTTTCGCCACATTATCATTCCCATATCTGCACTTCAGGTGATTAATGGCTGATTCACGACTGCCTTCTTTGTCAAGAATTAACCATAGAATTGGATAATTGGAATCTGAATCATTGAGAAACCTCTCATTTAAACCGTATTTTACGGGGTCAATTTCCGTAATATCAAGCAAGTAATTTATCAGAGAACTGAAAATCTCGCAAAAACTCGATGATATAACTCCACCATTTTCCCTGACAGCTTGAAACAAATCGTATAATATCAGGAAATAATTGGTATAGCCCAATTCCTTCACCATACGGAGTTCGCTTTCAAGCCGACTCCAATGCGCTTCGTCATCGCATCCTTTAGCTGTAAGAGCGGCAGTGCAGAGATGCTCCAGATATTCAAACTGGGAACAGTTGTCAGGTACAGGATAATCCGGCAATTCCGGAGGGCACTCTATACTGTACCGTTCTACCTTATCCAAGACTTTCATCGTATTGCTGACGGCTTCAGGATGATCAGTGAAAAGCGCAAGCATCTGTTTCTCGGACTTGATATACTCTTCACCCGTGTATAATGGACTATATTTTTCACCTTTGTAGAGATATTCTTTAAACATCACATCCTGCAGGACTGCATCTTTTTTCAAAACGAAATGCACATCATTAGTGGCGACGACATCCACGCTGTGCTTTTCAGCAAGGTCGAAAATCACAGCATTGACTTTGTCCTGCATTTCCTTGAGATTGTGTCCCTTGCCTGATTTTGACCATTTGTGCGACATGACCTCAAGGTAGAAATCGTCTCCGAAAACCTCCCGATACCATTCTATGGCAGCCACTGCCTTGTCCAAGTCATCATGCAGCACAGCCTGCGGAATCTCTCCTGCAATGCAGCCCGACAGTGCTATCAGTCCTTCATGATGGGCAGCCAGCACATCGTGACTTATACGTGGCTTGCCATAATATTCACCTTCAATATTGCCTAAGGTCACTATCCTGACAAGATTCCTGTATCCGGCAAGATTCTTCGCCAAAAGTGTCAGATGAAAGCATTTCCTGTGGAAAATATCTTTGATTTTGTGGTCATAATGGTCTGTAAGATTAATCTCGCAGCCGACAACAGGTTTGATATCCGGAAACCTTTGTGCTATCTCCAGAAATTCAGGGACACCATACAGTGCTCCGTGGTCTGTCAAAGCCAGCCCAGCCTGTTCTAAGCTTCTGGCCCGCTTGAAAAGCTCATAAATATTTGCGACTCCGTCACAAACAGAGTATCTGGAATGAACATGAAGATGTGCAAATGCCATATCGTTTCAATTATAAAGCATTATCCGTACTGATTATTTTGTGCAAAATAAATCCGATGATAAGCCAAAACACGGCTCAAGTATACAATAAAACGAGTTTAAAATAAAGCCGGAAATTCACTGAAAAAACATTGTCAGAAATTTCCGGCCGCTCGCCTATTCAAGTCAATGATTTTCGTACAAATCTACCGCCCTTGTTCATCAGCCGATTTCAGAAAATCATTGAAAATTTCCGTTATATATGCGTCATTGCATTTAAGGATATCATCCGGCACCTGCCTGTTCTTGAAGCTATCGTAATCAGCAATTTTTCCAGGGGCATACAACGGACGGTCAAGAAGAACCGGATTGTCATGTCCGTTTTTATCCGCATAGCGGACACCGTCTCTGTAAATGTAACCGGCAGAGGAATTGCCGACTGAAAACTCGCAATTAATGTTAATTCTGTTGTCGTAAGCGTTCTTGTAACAACCAATAGCTTTGGCAGTCCAATATGTAATCTTTTCTTCGGCCTTGTTGGCAGCAAGGACTTTTAGAAGGAGCCAAACGCGCAGGTAATTGGCAGGAGTAAATGTTTCAGAAGTCATGATGATGTCCGACTCCTTATATTCCTCTCTTACTGCTTTCTGCAAGGACACGACCAAGTCCTGAGAAGACAATAAACTTGAAAAGCGCTCGTCCCGATATTCATTATTATATGCCTGCAAATAATCATACTTGCCGAAAGACATGCCGGAAGCATCCCATGTATGATAATAGATATGCCCCACCGCATCACTCCACCCGCAGAGGAAGCGATATAGCCGGTAGAAATTGGAAAGCCTGACATCGTCACTATGGGAAAGACCTTCTGTCGCACACTCATTGTCAATACTGTCATACAACAGCCTGAAATTGTCAAATCTGTTCTGAAGTTGTCGGACTGAGTCCTGTGTCCAACTGCCGTCATCAATTTCGCTCCAAAGGACAGACATGTCGAAGAGAATACTTGGATGTCCCTCATATTGCAAAATGATCCTGTCAGCCTCTTCTTCTGAAGCAGAATCCTTAACGAAATTGTAGAATGAACGTTTCATTCTCTCGTCATGGTCAAACCAGCATGAGACTTTCACATTAGGAATCTTTTTTGAGAAAGCATCATCCCTCAAGCTGTCGAATGACAGCAAAGCACCGATATTTTCAGCCTGTTCTATAATCTGAACAACATAACGCCAATCAAGAGTGGTTTCGGAATCGTTTCTGCGCACGCGTCCATATTTCTTGTCAAGTACATTTTTGGCCATACGACAGGAAAATAAGAAAATATCATGCTTGAATGAATTGTAGTCGCCGAACTTCTCGCAGAAACTGATAAGTGGCAGCAGCATGTCTGCATTTTTTCTCAATGCATTAAAAATAAAGACTATATCATCTCCTGCCTTATTATCAAATGCCTTATTGAATGATGAAAGCACCTTCTTTAACTTCTCATCACTATCGATAGTTTCATATAACTTTTTCAATGCCCTGAATCGTCTATGCACATTGGCAAGGCTATCATTCCACCTATGAGTGGAATCATATTCTTCTGATTCATCTCCAGCAGTTTCTGTCTTTTTCAAAAACATGTCCTTGGGGAGAATATCATACTCCGTGCCTTCCTTCCACACCTTCTCCTGAAGCAACTGCAACTGCCAGTACCAAACATAAAAGTCATTGCTCAGGTTGTCAGAAGTCGCTTCCTTATCTTTATTACGATGCTTCCAGAACCAGTCTTCTCGTTCCTCCCATTCATCTGAAAATTGTTTTCTCTGGCTTTCATCTTTCAGATTGCCTATCAGGACCGGTTTCAAATTTTCTGTTGCAGTCAGCGGCTCTCCTGTTGTGTTTATGACAACGAATGTCTCTTCCCCATGCAGCCGGTCACCCATGTCAAAATAGACAAAGTGAAGCTTGTTGATGACAAAGTCTACAAATGAGGACAATTCATAATTACGTTTTCTTAATTCGTACAGAGCGTCCTCTATATGCTTGACTGCGCTGATTATGGCCTGTATTGACGCATCTTGGTCGTATTCCCTATAATACCAGTCAACATCGGTAATATTTTCAACTTTATGGTCTTCCATAATGAAGCAATGGTAAACCAGGTCACTGAGGAAAGACAAAGTGCTTTCCCTTATCGCATATTGCAGTTGAGGTTCCTGATCATCCTTTTTTTCAAAATCAGTCATCAGCAATGATTCCAGCTGTCTGTTGTGGTTTGCCATCATATTCAACACACCCAACATGAGATAAAGGGTGGTCAGACGCTGCTGCCCGTCACACAACTGAATCTGACCTTTAGGCTCTTCATATCCGTAAAGTATTCCCAAAGTCATAGCATCACCTTTTTTATAACCGTCAATGATGCCTTCAATAAACTGTGTCACGAGTTGGCCTTGACCTTTTTTGTTCTGATCGTACGTCTGCCGTCCCCAGCAGTAGTCCCTTTGCAAATCGGGGATTACAATTTTCCAGTTTCCGGAAAACAAATCTTTGAGACTATATTCTTCTCCACTTGTCAAATGGTTATTATTTTTCATATAGTGTTTCAGTTTGCTTGATTATCTCATTATAATTTTCAACTATTTCCTTCGCCCGCCAATCTGATTTGGCGAATTTTGAAACCGAATGCAGAAGATTCCTGCTTTGGAAACCAGCATTAACATCGAAGAATGTCCTTTTCTTTTCTTCGAAAGTCTTATTCCCGAATTCGGAATTGTTACCTTTATACAACAGCACCAGATTTCCGATGGAGTGCTCGGTAATTTTAGCCTCTGACTCACTTTCTATCTCCTCTCGTGCAAGCCATGTGCCGTCTCCTGCCGTTATTGCGGCCTTTTCTTCTTCTGAACATTTTTCGTCATCACCCCTCCAATAATCTCCAGTCTCATCCGTATGATAAACTTTCGACTTCGGAAAAATATGCTCTAGAGACTTCTCTGTCCATACAGTAAAGTCGAATTTCCTTCCGCAAAACTTTCCGGAAACATTCAGTCTGTTGTCTTCAACAACATTCAAATACATAAGATATACATAACATTGTCTTTTTGCGGTATTGAACGCAGCCTTGTCCAAAAGTGCGGAAAGGAAAGACTGTTGGACACTGTCAAGTTCTTCTTTTTTGTCGGGAGTTATTATCTGCAGGTGTGTAGCCCCGGCCATTTTGCATTTGGCATACCATTCCAAAGCCTTTTTGTCATTCTTGTTATTCAGAAAATACCTTATTATATCATACTTTTCATTTTGTATATCACATTTAAAACTCAATCCGAGCCAATTATGAACTATCGGGTCATCATACATGTCCTCAAATGACTTCTGGAGATGCCTGAGTTCTTTGAAAACATGTTTTGTACGGATGTTTATTTCCAACATTTCGGCATCACTTTCAATAGCCGCCGTTTTTGTATCTTTCAATAATTTTGAAAACGAACTGAAGCTGAAAACCTGTTTTTTGTTTTCTTCTTTGCCTCTATGAAAGTAATCCAAAAGCAGCCCCATCGGAGTATGCGTTCCGAAAAAATTACCGACATCTTCCCTGTTCCACCAATAAAGCCATCTGTCCCATTCTCTTGCATATCTGCTTCTTAAATTAGTCGTTTCCCAGTCTTCAGCACAGATATCGCGCAACAAATCCAGACCATAGTCAATGGACGTTACTGTCTTCACTTCCTTCGGAAGAGGACGGGATACTTGTCTGAGAAGTTCTGCCTTTACAAGTTCTTCGTCCAGCATAGTAGCCTTGGCTCCGTTCATCATTGTAAAAGTACGGACAGCTTTTTCCTGAGAATCTACAGTGATGTATATGACTTTGAGCCTGTTTTTAATATAGTTTACCAGTTTGACAACTATATCCTTCTTTTTTGCAAGGAATCCGTGTATCTGCCCGATAGCCTCCTTGAAATAATAAATATCCTGCTCGTCGGAATCTGAAGGCTTAAATTTCTGGTCAATCTCATCCGAGTTCATGACACCTGGACTTTCGTCTGATTTCAGACCCGTAAGAAACGTTTCCGATTTTTCCCTGATATCATACTTAAAATTGATGTCGGAAATTGCGGCCTTGCCTCCTGAATACCATATGAGCAGGTAAATTGTTGTCAGACGCTGCTGCCCGTCTATGACTATTAAGTTATTCTCATCTTCTTGTACAGTAATGCCTTGCAGAAAATAATCATAATCGTTCCGGCAAGGATTTTCAATGTCTGCCAACAATTTTTCTACAGATGATACTCCGTTATTGCTTTTAACGGCCCACTTGTACCCTCGCTGATAATTTGGAATGACAATCTCCTTATATCCTGGCTTACCAGCCAACGGCCGATAAAGAATTTCCCCGATTGTCTTGAATGTAGCATTGTTCATAAATCTAGTGTTATATCAAAATTATGTAATCTATTCCGACACAAAAAAGCGTGGCACCGATGCCCATTTCAGGATACAGGCTCTGGAAAGCCTTGAAGATGAAATAAGCAACAGCCCCACGCGCATACCACAAGTGATATGACGTGAGAAGATGTCCGCCCATTCCCTCTTCCTTGAATTTTCCAGATTCGTATCCGGGAACAGACTTACACTTTCCGTGTCCGTCAATATTTCTTTCAAATTTAGAATTGTTTTCCATTTTTTTCAAAAGTTTTGCCAGAGCGGGCTGTCGCCTTTTTAAATCCTATTCCCACCATTCACGCATCTTGTACAGGCGGATCCTGTAATACAGACGTTCCATTTTGCGGACATATAGTCTTGTGCCAAAATAGATTTTGTCTGGATATATGTCATCATCTTCTTGTTTTGCCGGAGCCTGCAGGAAATTCACAAGTTCGCCTTGTGTTACAATATCGCCGAGATTGCGTACATTCATTTTCTCAATCTGCGCTTCTGAAATGGCCATTCCGTCATCTTTGATATACTTCAGCAGGCTTATGCATGTATCTATCCACCTATTGAAGCCATAATTCCCGTCTTCATCCGCAATAAGCGAATGGGGAAAATATGCCCTCATGCATATAAGCTTCTTGTATTCAAGTTCATAGAGGTACCGCCAATCATACTGGGGAGCATTTCTTGCCGTATCGACAAGGTCATCGACAAGAGGCTGAAGATGCTTCTCTTTCCATGCCCGGAACCTCTTCCTGTGATACCAGAGAGAACGTTCATACGCAGCACAAGACATTATATCTTCCTTAGTTTCTTCGCTGTCCGGATCAGGCTTCAGGACTGTTCCGTCAGTCAGGATTGCTCCTTCCAGGACATTCCTCGGAGCAAATACAGCGACCCACTGTTCAAATTCCTCATCGGAATTCAACTCATTTCTCGCTCGAATTCCACGTATCCTCAAAGCATCTTTCTCCTCATCCGAAAGATGCGAAACATCTGCAAGAGGATAATCATAATTGCTCTCATTCAGTCCGACAAGAGCCTTTGGTTTCAAATCTCCCATATCTGATTATTTTACGGTGTCGACTATTATTAAGTGGGATAATGCTCTTCTGTTCATTGCATTTTGTTCAGCAGAAGGACTGCCCTGATTTCCCTGCCGCATCCGGTGTCGCAAACAGTACCTGTGCGGATATCTTCATACCCGAAAAAATTCCTGATTTCAGTCCAGAATCCAGAAAGGGCAAGATGTCCGACCGGATATTCAGGGGAATAAAATATGCCGACCACGGCATTGTCATATTGCGTCAAGTCCAGACTCTGGTATTTTGTGATGGAGTCCAGGATATAGTCCAGCCGCTTGTCATGATCTGCCTCCATGTTTGTCTCTGTCGGCCTCTTTTCCACACTTTCCATGGTGTCTGAAACGGAGTCCCTCGGCCCTGTCACTGAACGATAATCATACCTCATTCCATATTTGACTTCAAGGATGAAATCAAGGTCTCTGCGGACGAAAGTGCTATTACCTTCCATAAGGTCGAGGATGTTGTTTTCCCTCCGGCTCATTGATTTCAGGTATTTCTTACGTGTTTCCTGTCGATGCTCTCTCATCCTCTTGGGCCTATTCAAGCCTTTTCTGTACAAGTCTCTACCACTCCATTCTCCGCTGATAAACCTCATACCGTCATGTTTTGAGCGATATTTACTTGGCACCTGATGACGCCATTCGCTCTCTTCAAGCCGATCCAATAGTATGTCAAACCGGTTTCTTTTTTCCGCGCCGTGCATTTCATCGAATGTCTTGGTTATCTCGTTAGGAGAAAATCCGTAGAAAGTTATTTCCCATAGACATTTGGCGGCAATCTCTTCCATGGTCAGATTGACATTCTCTCCGATGACTATCCTCTTGGCAAGAGCATTCTCCCAAATGTCTCCGTCAAGGTGAAAAACTCCAATCCATTGATTATTCCCGTATGCCTCTCCACTCCACCTGACCATAGCTTCGCCCTCAAAGTCCGCTGACGGTTTCATATTTCTGAGAATGTCATATGCCTCCCGAAAACTATATATGGTATTAGCATAACGTTTACCGTATGATTTCAGATAAGGAATAAGACTATCGAAATCTACCTTGTCAAAAAGTTCTTTAAGCGTCATATTCTGCAGGTCCGCCCTTACGCTCAGTGCTTCTGCCAATTTCATTTTTCTGTTATTTTATGCTTTGCATACAAACACGCTGCGCCTCGGCATAGCCAAAATAAATTTTGTCTCTGTACTCGGCTTGCAGTTTATTTTAAATTTCACATACCTGCCAAACTCAGTCTTTATCGCAAAGCCTCATATGCTCCCCGTTCCGGTCTGAGATGAGCTGGTATACACCTTTTACTTCGCACCAGAAATAATTCATCCGCAGAAGGTCAGCTACTGAATAGCCGTTTTCGTATACGCATATTTCATTGACTGCATTGCATATCTTGATGCCTTCGAGTTCCGGTATCCATATCTTTATTTCACCCCAGTCATTGTAATCATACCTGTTGGCAAGCTCCAGTTCACTGTCTGTCATTTCCGGACGGTCCGTCTTTCCGAAACTTTTTGAATATGAGGCGCCGACATTAGGAAAGTCCTTGCAATAATCATATATGACATTCATCATATAATTGAAATCCGACCCATAGTATTCTTCATCTCCCAAGATAGCTACCGATTCCGGTCCATTGTACACAAACCTCAGATCGGCATCTATCATGAAGTCATCGTCGAACTCTTCGTCCATACCATAAGTAAGGTACTGCCTGTAAATCCTCGCACCCTTCATGTAAAGGCGGTCGGACAGATCTTTCAGGCAAGCATTGACCTTCCGGAAACGCTCCACTCCTTCAGGATCCCGTCTGAAAAGCATGTCGAGACTATGACGCCTGGACATCAGAAGCTCCTTCAGGCGCCCACGGGCTGCGCATTCCGGAATATTGACATAATCGACATCATTTCCGGACTGGCCGATCATGGACTTTATCTCAGCTTCGATCCCTTTTACTTCTTCCCTGAGTTTTTCAATATCCAAATCCATAATTCCCGGAATTCAATGACTGTTTCCCATAGAAGCGAAACCGAACCCTCCCCTTTTCAGCAGCCTGTCATATATTACAATTGACCCGGCAACAGAGACATTCAATGAAGCCTCACCCGGTAACTGTACAATATCATCGCAAGTGGCAATCACCTCCGGAGGCAGGCCGAAATCCTCAGCTCCGAGCAGATACACTGCCCGCTGCGGATGAGAATATGTAGCCAGAGGCACGCTCTGCTCATCCAGTTCGATTCCGACAAGCTTCGCTCCTTTCGGCAGGCTTGAACGGAATGTCTCATAATCCGGATACTCGAAAAGAGGAACATGTCTCCAGCTCTTGCGTGTGTCAGTTCTCATATTCTCGTACCGTTTTCCTATGATGAACATGAAATCTGCACCGAGGATATGAGCGGTACGCCATAATGTCCCTATGTTCTTGGTCACTTTCGGACAATGGATTCCGATGCCGAAATAGCCCCTTCCGTGCTGGGGCACAACCACATTCGGATAGATTTTCTTCAATGATTCCATAGCTGATGAATTTATTTTTCAGCAAATGTCGGCTCATGCTATGCCAAAATATGACTCAACAATATTTTTTCATTTGACCTCAACTGGACAAGGAGGCTGCATGGAAATATACCCGTCTTGATAATTTCCCTCGCTGAACACCTTGTCTGCAAACAGTTCCACATTGAACTCTGCATCTATACTGAAAGTCGCCCAATACTCGGACATGGCCGAGATCCTTGCTATATCGAAAGCTATGGCCCAGTCTTTATGATCCAAAGCCATCAGATATTGCCGTCCATTGTTCTCCCTTATACAAACCGGTGCGGCAACGAAATAAAACTTACTCCCGTCATCAATCCTATAGAACAATTCCAATACAACTCCTTTCCTGATTGCCTGTTCAATTTTTCTTGAAGCACTCTTAAAATTCATAGTCATTTATTTTTTAATACAAAGATGGAACTGAGATATGCCATAGCATAGCACAGGTTTAAAAATTTATGCTATGCCTTGTTTTGGCATATCTTCGCTTTTTATTTGTAAAAAGACAGAAAATCATGGGAAAGATAACAATGACAGTACGGGCGGATTCACATCCTGAATACGGAAACATCGCCTGCTTCCGGCTGATGCTCAATGGTGGCTTCTGCATAGTCAACTGGGGTGACGGCACTACTACGACACACCATGCCGAAGGGGAAGAACAGCATATAAGACATACATACCCGGAAGAATGTATAGAAACCGGAAAGACATTCGTCATCACGATATCTTCAGATGAGGATAATATTGTCGGCATCAGTATAGGAAACCAATTTGCCTATATGAATGTCACGGACATTGACATCAGCAAGTGCCAGTCTTTACGATATTTTGCATCATTGTTTACATCAACGACGCATTTTGACCTTAGGACCAATCCGGGAATAACAAAAGTCAACCTGCAGGGTGATGTTAGTGGAATTGCGAACTTGTCAAACAGCTTGGAATTGAAGGAACTTTCCATTAATTTTTGTTTTGCATGCAGTGACTCTGAGCAATTGTTCGAACTGGATTTGTCCAAATGCAGTAAATTGGAAAAATTAAAATGCACTGCCATTATAGAACCGATTAATGTAAAATTGCCGAAATATTTTCCGTTAAAAGTATTTGTATATGACGATAGTGTAGATTTCTGCATTTCAAAACGGAAATTTAAAAAGATCGTGAACATTGTAGAGCAAAACAATGGTAGAATCATAAAGAGCAAACGAGGTAAGTGTAAGTAAATAAACAAAATAATATGGACAAGAAAGAAATAATGAAACACATTGTCGGAAACGATTCCGATGATGAGATAAAATGGGAATTTTATCACGAGATAATATATTCCCAGTTCAAAGTCTGTTCCTTGTGGACAGATTCTTACGATAAAACAAATTTGGTTGAAGCAGAAGAATGGTTTGCCGAACTGAAGCAGCAGTTGGAAGTTGCCGGTTTTACCTGTGTTGACATCATTTCAAATGACAATTCCAATGAATATATATACAGGCTTGAAGCCACGGATGCCTACATAAAACTCTGTCAAAGAATATACAGCATCCGTTTCCATAATGATCAAGAAACATGTTCCATATATATGGCAATATATCTGGACCAGTTCAAAGGCAAAGTCTTATCCTATTCAAACGGGGAAAATAATGCAGGATTTGATATAGGCGACCAAAAAGATGCAGTCAGTTTGGCAGTGTCATTCATCCGCAACATCCCTCAATATGAAAAACAATGGGAAAGACTTGACATTGCAGCCATCCACAAGGAACTGGAGAAATTCATAAGAAATTCAGCCTCGTCATGCAGCCGCCTCGGAGATCTGTACTTCAAAATCAGAACAGAACAGAACAGAACAAGAGAATGACGAAGACTTTGTATTTGGTGATATGTATGGGAATTGGCAAAATCCTGATGAGTTGCAATGAATGACAGAAAAATCATTGGAAAGACAACAATGACACTCAAACATTTATAGTTGATTTTTTCTCTCGGACAAAAATCTCTTCAGCAAAAATGTCAAGAAATATGGGAATGTATAGAACTTGCCATTGAAACCAATGTTCTTATATCCTAACTTGATACCGTATTTCACATCAGGATACTTCTCGTCCCTTATCAGATTGTTCAAGGATGCCGTAGCCCCATCCTTAGCCTTTACTTCCACCGGTATAAGCGAATCCGCATCTCTTACAAAGAAATCCATTTCAACAGACGGCTTGTCGCTATTGTAATAAAAAAGTTGATAGCCCTGTTTTAC
The DNA here is from genome assembly GCA_944322565.1 of uncultured Bacteroidales bacterium. Classification (GTDB taxonomy): domain Bacteria; phylum Bacteroidota; class Bacteroidia; order Bacteroidales; family UBA932; genus Cryptobacteroides. Next base: position 222,186 of record CALUPG010000001.1, read on the forward strand.
AAGCATATCGCCGACGATATTTTCATATATCGCTCCCTTATAAGTGCCGAGATTCTTGTTTGCCCTCAAATCATTCTGTGCCTCATCGTCAAGTGATGCAATAAGAAGTCCGGTATCTTTAAAAAATATTTTATACAATTTTGGGTCATAATTACCTTTGAGAGGAAGTTCAGGCAGATTCATGCAATAGCATACATTGATAACACCGGTATCCGCAAGCCATTCCACACAACCGATGTAATCCCTGTTCCGTGCATTTCTTGCAATCTTTGTCACTTGAAAACGCTTGTTTTCTTTAGCCAAAAAAGTTGAAATATGATTATATACAGCTTTGACTTTTGCTTTGTCCAATCCTTCCACATATTTGGTAATGTCTTCCTCATAGTCTTTCAGCAATTGCTTCTGAATTTCCAATGTGCCGCTGAAGTTCTTGTTTTTGATGTATGTATTTACAACTTCCGGCATCCCTCCGAGAATCACATAATCACGGAAGAGCTCCGAAAGTACATCCATCTGCAAAGCTGAAAGCGGTTCAATGCCCAGCATGTGCCTGTAAAGTTCCCCCACGAAATCTTCCGAATATCCTTTTGCCCAAAGAAATTCCTCGAAATCCATTGAATGCATCTCATAATCATCTTTGTACCCTACACTATTGGATTCGATTTCCCTATAATTGATTCCCATAAGTGAACCAGAACAGATGACATCAAAGCGTCCGTCCAATTTGAAAAATTTCAAGGAAGTGGCACAATTCGGACAAGCCTGAATCTCGTCAAAGAAAAAAATTGTATTTCCCGGTATAAATTTGAAGTCCGGATTCAGCAATGAAATATTTTTGAGTATGGTATCAACCTCAAATCCGTCATTGAAAATATCCCTGTATTTTTTCTGTTCGACAAAATTTAACTGGATGACGCTCGCATAATTACATGTCGCAAACCATTCGACAGATCGTGTCTTGCCAATCTGACGGGCGCCTTTGACAATAAGAGGTTTTCTGTCAGGATTATTCTTCCATGCAATCAGGTATGCATCAATTTTCCTTTTCAACATTTTATCCATATCAGCGAACTTTCCACACATTGCAAATATAGTTATTTTCACATTTTCCGCACACTTTCAATCTATAAATTTCACATTTTCCACACCATTTTTACCTATAAATTTCACATTTTCCCATTTTATTTACTTTATCGATTTTTCCTCAAATAGACAATTTATTACTCACCAATGCCTTGTTTTGGCATATCCCCGTTTTTTATTTGCAAAAAAGACAAAAAATCATGGGAAAGATAATACTGACAGTACAGGAGAATTCATATTTCAAGTACGGAAACATCGCCGACTTCCGGCTGATGCTCAATGGTGGCTTCTGCATAGTCAACTGGGGTGACGGCACTACTACGACACACCATGCCGAAGGGGAAGAACAGCATATAAGACATACATACCCGGAAGAATGTATAGAAACCGGAAAGACATTCGTCATCACGATATCTTCAGATGAGGATAATATTGTCGGCATCAGCACCATATCAGAATCAGCCAATATGCATGTCACGGACATCGACATCAGCGGATGCCAGTCTCTGCTGTATTTCGCAGCGGGTTGGATTGAGCACTTTGATATCACGGCAAATCCCGGAATCAGGGAAGTTGAACTTGAAACCGAAGCGTGCTGGATTGCAGATTTCTCCAACAGTCGGGAGCTCAAAAAACTATCACTAAATTCAGCATTATGGGGAGCACCAGATGATGACATCCTCGCAATAATTGATTTGTCAAAATGCTGTAAACTTGAAATTCTTACCTGCATGTATAATCTTTATATGGAAATAGTGTTGCCGAAACATTCTGCTTTAAAAGAATTTGTATATTCAGAGACGGTTTTCCCCAGAAGTTCCATAAGAAAAATAGTCAGAACCATAGAACAAAACAAAGGCAGAATCAAAAGGCACAGGCGCGACAGTTTTGTATTCAGAGGAAATTTCGGGCAACTCGAACGGGAGTCTTTCATGCCTCTCAAACAAAATTTCTCAGACACCGTCAATCCTGTTCCGCAACAGATAAAGATGACCGTCAATACATTTGGGAACGATAAATTTACCGGATACGCCGGAAATGTCTATGTCCTGCTTGACGGAGGTTCGTGCCATATCGACTGGGGTGACGGACACGCATCTGAACTCTATGCAAACGGGACGGAATTGCTTTACGGGCTGCATGTATATTCCCCGAAATGCACAAGCCGGCAGATAACAATAACTTCAGATAAGGAAAATATCATCGGAATAATTGCCGATGACGACAATTCCATATATGCACACATTGAAGCCATCGACATCAGCGGATGCCAGTCCCTTAAATACTTCGGAACGACATCAGACAATTTTGACATCAGCACCAATCCCGGAATAAAGGCGATAGACCTTGTGCAAATGCGTTGTCCATCACTGGATTTTTCCCATAGCAATGAGCTCGAAAGCCTTTTTATCCAATCCTGCTTGGGCGGCAGGGAAAAGGTACAGCAACTTGACCTGACAAAATGCAACAAACTGGAATATCTGGCTTGTTACTGCAATTCAGACCTGACAGACATATCGGTAAGCGATGATTCTGCCCTGAAAACACTTATATACGAAATGACTCCGCTCAGCGATTCGTCTTTGGACAGGCTCAGAAAGGTCATAAACCGCAACGGAGGGGAAATCAGAAAACTGGAGACGGAGGGATCTTCTCTCACCAAGTTTATATATGACATCGAAACATCTGCAACGGAATCAAGGACAGAAGACACTGAAACTAAAAATGAATAATTAAGACAATCGTTGACAGCTCAATCCGGACATCCTGATAAAACAAGTAATTATGATTGACATGAAACTTTTTCAGAAATTGAAAGATGAAGGCATCAGAGCCTCCGGTAATTTTTCATATGCCGATACTGAATTGTCCTGGGTGCTGACGGGCGACGGCACATTGATAATCATAGGCAAAGGTGATATGAGTAAAATCGATGATGACTTTGGCGACAGAGTAGATGAAACTGACTACGACATTCATGCATTTTATTATCCGATTGTATGTTGTTATCCCTGGTTCTCTTACCATGATGCAGTCAGGACTGTAGTGATTGGAGAAGGAATCGAAAGCATACAGGGAGAAACATTCATGAGGTACGTTAATATTGAACGGGTAATATTGCCATCCAGCTTAAAAGAGCTCGGCTTTTGGACTTTTTATCGTTGTTATCAACTTAGGGAAGTAGTATGCTTTGCAGAAGTCCCTGCCTCTATTGACTCAGTCTCATTTGAAGGCATTGCCGAGGATGCAGTACTGTATGTTCCGGAAAACAGTGTGGAAGCATACCGGAGAGATGCCAATTGGAACAAATCCTTCAGTGAAATCATGGGTATCAGTCAGGGCAACAAAGAATGGATAAAGCAAATCACTAATTATGAATAAAGAAATATACTTGGACTTTGAAGGGTACTGGTATCATATTAACTTATTGACTCCTGCCGGAAGCGTTTGGATTGTGGAATGGGGTGACGGCGCATCAAAACGGCATATAAGCACAGGTGAATGGCAATGGGACAGTCATGGTTACGATTTTTCCGAAGGAAGCTTCCACACCATTCATATCTTTACAGAAAATGGAGAGGACATTGTCGGATTCGGTGCCTCGACGGACGTTGGACAAACATTAAAGAATGTAAATATATCCAATTGTCCATCCCTGATGTATTTTCAGAATGCCTATGCTGAAAATATTGATACATCACACAATCCGTTATTGAAAGAGCTGCATTGTAAACACGGGACTTTTGACGCATTGGACCTCCGCAACAATCCTATGTTGGAAAAACTGACCTGTTATTCCTGCAAAAACTTAAATGAGCTGAACCTGTCCCGGAACTTGGCCTTACGGGAACTGGAACTGAATTATTCAGGAATCAAAAGACTTGGACTGCATAACCGGTCATCATTGCAGAATGTCAAATTGTTCGATGTGGAACTGGATGAGCGTTCAGAAAAATATCTTCGCCAGGTGGTCGGACAGAACGGCGGCAACATCATAAAAGATTACAAAGATTACTACTTTTTATGATGAGCCGTGTTTTGGCATACCGGCGGATTACTTTTGCATCAGAAACAAAACAAATAAGTAAACATTATGGAAACAAACATTTTTGACGGCGCATTCGACCGGATGATTGAAGACGAAGCGTGGCAGAGGCTTTCTTCGTCGTACCCTTTCTCTGCCGAACTTCTTGAACAATACAAGGACAGACTTGACTGGCACAGTGTCAGCGGGAACAGCAATATATGCTGGACAGTAACGATGCTGGAAAAATTCAAGAAACTGATTGACTGGAGAGAACTTTCAGACTCCTCCCAGGAAAGTCTTTTCTCTGCAGAAATCCTTCTGAAATTCAAGGATTGCTGGGACTGGTCGGTAATATCCGGCAGGCAGGACCTTTCAGATGACACAATTTCCAAAGTAAAGGACTTCATTGTATGGAGAGAGTTCATATCCAACTACCACAATTCTGAAAGATGCACAAAAGAGTTCTATGACAAATACAAGGAGTACATCCCGTCAGCACTGCTCAAGGACAGCTATTTCTACAGCAACATGGTTGACATGAAGGTCAAGGAAATGGAGCAGATGCTGTGCCGTCAGTAAGCCTTTTGCACTGCAACAGCCGCACGCTTTTACGCACGATACTGGCATCGCAGATTAGTTTTGCATTTCGAGATATGTTTGCTAATTTTGAGAGACATATTGACAAACACGGAGAGTGTAAGTTTATTCTCGCGGACGAATCTGGAAAATTCAAAGAAGAGAGGATAGGCGGACATCTCCCCATGTCATATCACTCGTGGTATGGGCGTGGGGCTGTTGCTTATTTCATCTTCAAGGTATTCCAGAACCCGTCTGCTGAAATAGGCTTCGGTGCCACGCTTTCTGCATATCATAGACAACCGACCTTCGGCATCGGGGAACACTAAAACGATATTATATGCTTTACAGAATTACTATCAAGCACATGGAGCGAAACAATTATGCTAAAGCCGAAATTGGCATGAATGTGGAAATTAGTTCAAAGCAACTTTCATCATTTTTTGGTAATTATATTAACCCATTCAAAATCCAAAATAATTCGGACATGAAAGTTATACATACTGCTTTCATGGATAAGTATGGAGTTGATTTATATAAAGAAGGCGTGTTGAACTATTCATCAGAACGATATCTTAAATGTGAACCAATAGGGTAATTGATATTACTTTTTTGGATATAATATGAACAGCCTCAAAATCATAAGCCTCGGAAACGGCGGCACAAACATCCTCAATGGCATCCGTAAGCATCTTCCACAGGAAGTTGCCACTGCATCGCTCTGCTCAGACAATGGCAAGATTGACGAACCAGACATTGACCCGCTGTTTCCGGATGATTTGTCTGAAGTCGTACTGATTACATGCCTTGGCGGCAGATGCAGCAAAATAGCCCCGAATGTACTCAAAACCGCAAAAGGGAAAAATATAGAATGCCTGTGCGTATGTATCATGCCTTTCTCCAGTGAAGGCGAAGAGACCTGCCGGTCAGCAGAAAAGACTTTGGAAGACATCCGAAACGAAACGGATATTCTTATCGTCCTGAAAAATGACTGGCTCAATGAAAAATATGGCAATCTGCCGATAAATGTGGCTATGAGGGAAATGGACATGATGGTCTGGAAACTGATTGGCACTTACATTAATGACAATTAAATAAATTCACATATCATGGGAGAATATAATTCAAACCAGCCGGAATTCTATTACGGAATAGGCAAAGACGGTATTGTCAAAGAGGGAATATTCGAACGCTTCCCTGAACTGATTCCGGCTATAGGTGATCACTATTGGAGAGAAGATAGTGCACACAAGAATATGCTGCTCGTAGGAGAAAGCAACTATTTCAATGACAATGATGTACCTCATAGTGACTTTAAAAATGCTGAAGCATGGTACAAATCAACTGAAGCCAAACTGATCCCGGAATATCGTAGAAAAGATGTAAGTAACTGGATAGGATACGAAACTTTTAATAAAGTCTTCAATATTATGGATAAAGTCTTATCCAGCTCTGTCATTGAACATGAAACAGGACTTCAAGAAGCCGCTTTCTATAACTATTTCCTGCGTCCGGCATACAACAACGGCAACAGCAAAGGCTTCATTCCGCAGAGTATTGACAGGGAAATATCCGGAACTGCATTGGTTGACATCATCAGAAAAATCTGTCCGAGCCTGATAATATTCCTGAGCAAAAAAGCATACACGGAATTCAGTCAGTTCCTCCGGCGTAACAATCTTGTTTATGAAGGAATCATCATCGAACATGTCTCACATCCGGCAAGTATATGGTGGAACCGGGACGGCGGAATTCATGGAAAAGTCAAATTCGAAGACTTGCTGAGAAAATATTGGATAAACAAATAAAAAACATGGAATCAGGCATTTATATTTTCCCTTCGCTGGAACTTCATGAGGGACATGAAGATGAGGCATATATGGTGTCTGAAGAAGAGATCCTCGAAAAGAGCAAAAGAATCATAGAGGTTCTTAAGGACTTGAAGATAAAGGTGGAAAATGTGTCCACTCTTGTCGGTCCCACAGTCACCCTCTACAAAATTGTACCGGCAAAAGGAATAAAGATATCCGCCATCAGGAACATCGAAGAGGATATCGCCTTTGCATTGAACACAAAGTCCGTCAGAGTCGTACGCCTCTCCGATTCTGTCTGCATAGAGGTGGCTAACAACCGCCAATCGGCAGTTCCGCTCAAGGCCATGCTGAGTAACGAAGCATTCCTGAACAGTACGGCTGAACTGCCGGTAGCGATGGGAGTTGACATTTTCAATAAGGTCAAAGTATTTGACCTTGCGGATGCTCCGCACCTTCTGATAGCAGGTGCGACAAAGCAGGGGAAGACTGAAGGAATCAATGACATAATAACTTCCCTCCTCTATGCAAAGCATCCTTCAGAGCTGAAATTCGTGCTCATTGACCCGAAGATGGTCGAATTCACCCGGTATTCCATGCTGATAAGGCATTATCTTGCCGTATTTCCGGATGCTGCTGACGAGAAGGTGAAAATAGACAATGCCATAGTGACGCAGCCGAAGCAGGCGGAAGATATGCTCAGTTCCCTCTGCGCGGAAATGGACATGAGATTTCAGCTAATAAGTCAGGCCGAAGTGAGAAACATAAAGGAATACAACAGCAAATACAGCGACGGTCTTCTCCGTCCGGAGGACGGACACCATTTCCTGCCGTACATCGTGGTCGTGATTGACGAATATGCCGACCTCATCAAGGCCGGGCAAATGGGAGTGAAAACCAAGAGTATGGCAACCAGCATAATGGCTTCAATCATCCGGCTTGCCCAGAAAGGCCGTGCCGCCGGTATCCATGTCATAATCGCCACGCAGCGTCCGTCAGCGGATGTCATTACAGGTCTCATCAAGGCAAATTTCACAACCCGCATAGCGTTCAAGGTGAGCACCAGAGCCGATTCTTTTACGATTCTCGATTCTCCGGGAGCGGAACATCTCATCGGAAAGGGCGACATGCTCTATTCTGTCGGCAAGGAAATGGAAAGGATGCAGTGCGCATACATTACACCCGACGAAATATCTAAGATTGTGAATTTCATAGCTGCACAGACAGAATCCGCTGAAGGCCCATACATTCTTCCGAAACCTCATGATGAGGCAAATGAGGACGCAAAGAAGGCATCAGTTCCTGTGACCGAATTTGACCCTCTTTTTGAAGAAGTCGCAGAATATGTTGTCAAGCGAGCGGAGGTATCGGTTTCCGATCTGCAGCGTAAGTTTGCCGTCGGGTATCTCAGAGGCTGCCGTATCATGGAACAGTTGGAAAGCGTCGGCATTGTGACCTCCGGACAGCATCCCGATAGTGAACATAATCCAAACGACAAATATAGCGTCCTGGTCAAAGGAAAGAAAGAACTTGCCAAAATCCTGTCCGGAATAAACTCTCAGTAACAAAGGGAAATCTGAAAACTTACATTGTGACAAAAAGATTGTTCAAAAGGCTGAAAAAACAGAAGGCTCAATCTGTCCATACCTGTTTTTTCAGCCAATTTATCTAGAATCCTATCTTTTCCCTTCCTGTCCTGTCAGCACATCCACTGTCTTAACACATGACCATCAATAAAACATCCTGTTCAGCTCAGAAAGGACATGTGAATTCGGGATGGCATATTTGCCGTCCACATTCACTGCATCGATACCGTATTTGAACTTGAGCCAGTCCTTCAGCCAGCGGGAAACGGCACCGCTGCGGCTGATGCCGGCACTGCAGTGGACAATCCAAGTGCGGGCCTCATGATTGGCATCCACGAAGTCAGCGATTTCCCTGGCCATATCCTGGTCAAAGAGGACATAATCCTTCTCTGCAGAAGCGTTTCCGGACGAATCATCAGAGTGCCGGGAATTTCCGAACTGCGAGAGGAGCTGCCATTTCTCCGGAGAAGTGATGTCGTCAAATGTCATGTTCAGGACATTCCTGTGCCGGCGGGCAAACCATCTTGATGAAGGGCCGTTGGAAAAGATGTCATCAGGGTCGAAATCGTCAAAGGAATTGCCTATCGATATGACGGCAAGTTCCGGCATGGACTCTATTGTACTGTCGTACAAGTCATTGTTCCGCATCGTGTGCTTGAAGTCGGCGACTGAAAGTGTGTGTATCTGTACCATCATGGATGATTTTTGCGGCAAAGATAAACACTGCATGTGCCAAACTGCTGCACATGCAGAAGAAAATCAAATTATTGAATCAATCCGGAATTTCAGTAGATGTATTCCACATCTGATTTCTTGAATCTCAGGATACGGGTGTCATTGTTCCCTGCCCCGTTCTTGTGCAGATAAAGATTCTCCATCCCGCCGGCTATGAACCATCCTTGCCCCTGCGGAGAATGCACTCCGAAAAGGATATTGTTGTGATGACCGTTATGGCGGATGCCGTCGGAGGTATTCCACTGCGCGCCCGGGCCGTACCACACCACCGGCTCATGCTCCGGATAGTCCGGCGAGTACATGGAGATGTAAATCAGGTCTGACAGTTCCAGGGAACCCACCTGAATGCCGTTCTTGCGCTTCTGCACCCTCTTTATTTCATAATGGCCGTTCCATGGATTCTTCAGGTGATGGGTGCCGTTCCACATGACCCATACATAATCTGTGGCATCAAATACCCTGTTGAAATCTTCCATCGAAGGCAGTTCATAGCCGTCAGGCGACAATGCGTCGGCCGGGAGCTTGTTTATATGCACTGTCTGTCCGCCCTTGTAGCCTTCAAGGGCCGGGATTCCATTGTCGTCGATGACCTGCATCCCGGTGCCGGTATCCCCTATGTATGACCATCCCCACAGGCGGCGGTACTCTTCCGGACTGCATGACGACAGATAGTCGAAGAGAGTCATGCCGGCCTCCGCCGCAGGGTCTCCGGAGGAAAGTATCTGGTCCTCAAAGGACCTGGAATCTCCCATCGCATTGTATTTGCACCACCAGACGCCATGCAGCCATGTCACGGGCAGTCCGTAATTGCGCCTGACGATGACATATTCTTCCCTGTCCGACCCGTCTGCGGCATTGCGGATGACGATTGCAGCCCTCTGCTCCCTTCCGTCCGCCTTAGGGTCATTTGGTCTCCATCCTCCGAGCACCCTGAAGGCCCTTCCTCCCGGGGAAAGCGCTCCGTCCTCCACGGCCGAAACCTTAAGCCACGGATCCTCACCTTCCGGAAATTCGGCAAAAATCTCCTTGCCGTCGGGCAAAGTGAACACACCGAACTCATTGTCCGCATACCGGCCGAAATCATGCATGTATTTCTCATTGTCAAAAGACATGTTTCCTTCAAACAAGGTAGGATTGGCCTCGAGCCTGAGAGTAATGGCGTCATCAGGATAGGAGTGAGACAGACCTTTCCTGTGGAACCTTATCTCCACATCCCGTGCAGCCACATTCGGGGCGTAAAGGCCTTTCCTCACCAGAAATCTGTTGACACTGCCGAATGAAGTTCCGACTCGCGGACGGACAGTCTGCACAGATACTTCACCAGAGACATCCGTACCGCCGTCACCGGCAGGAGCAATGCTGAGGAGATGCCCTTCAAAAGGAAGCACTTCCAGCTCGTCATCGCTGTCTATCGAGAGGATGAATTCAGACATGCCGTAGGGCAGGGACAATGTCCTGCCGTCATCCGAAAGTACGGCTCCCTCAGGCAACGCCCCGGAAACAGGATCCACTGCAATCGGCCTGTCCCTGTCGGGAAACATGCCGGTCTCGCCTCCGTCACCCCACTCGGCCACGGAAAGGGAAAGACTTCCTCCGACACTGTCCTTCCTCAAGGTGAGGGAATATACGGTGTTCCTGGAAATCTTCTCAGGCAGCGGCGACTCCAGCACATGTTCCGTGCCGTCAACGACAGCCGTCACCGACACTGACAGCGAAGCATTGTCCTGCGGCAGGATGTACGCCACACCTTCCCTGGAAGAGGTCAGCGGCTCATCAAAGTCCACCCTTATGCTTCCTTCGGATGCATCGTCGTGATTCAGTTTCCCGCCCGTAAGGGAAGGACCGAAAAGATAGGCGTCCTGTCTTGCATTCAGGAAGACAATCTCCTTCACTTCCGCATTTCCCTTCACATCAACATCCAGGTCGAACCTGGCCACTCCTCTTTCAAGCCTTACAGGGATGACAGAGGAGACGGCACCGTCCAGATCAGCCTTGCCGGTATAGTATATTCCAGTACCCCCGTCTCCTGCAGACACGACTGACAGAAGCCATTCTGATTCTGAAACTCCGCTACCGGGCTTCTCATACCCCGGTGCCCCGGGAGTGCCGGCCACAACATACACGGTACCGGACAACTTCTCAAGGGCAAGGTCAAATGCCTGTCCGGGCTCCGGGTGGAATGTGCCGGCAAGACGGCCTCCGACAAAATGGAAAGCGGCAATTTCTGAAACGGATTCTTCGGAAGGGAGGGCCGGGACCTCTCCTGCGTACCCGGAGAATTCCGTCATGAAAGTTCCTCCTCCGGCAGGAACGGCATCCGGTCCGTTCCGGATGCCGTCACAGGAAACCGATGACAGCAGAAATGCCGCTGACACCAAAATATGATCAAGATAATTCTTCATGATACATCACATCTTTCATTCAAGGCATGAGTTCCGTGTCACTGCCCGGCTCCCACTCATCAAAAGACACTTCAAGGCTCACATCGATGGTATCCTTGCGCAAGGTCAGAGTATAGATTGTATTGCGTTTGAGGGGTTCCTCCAGCTCCTTCGTCAGCACCTCGGTCTTCCCGTCTATCACCGCATCCACGCTGATCACGACACGGTTTCCGGTGCTCTGCTCATATACATGGAGCACACCTTCCGTATCAGATGTGAGCGGCTGCTCCCTGAATTCTGCGGAATAATCCTTTCTGGACACATCTTCCGGGGAATACTGGCCTGAAACCGGGAAAAGGAAGACAGATTCGGCTGCATTGCGGAGAGTCACCCTGTGGACTTCAGCCTTGCCTGCCGTATTGAACTTGAGGTCAAACCTGGCCATTCCTCTCCTGAGCGAAAGCGGAATCCGTGTCTGTGACTTGTCCATCCCGTCGAGAGAAACACTTCCGCTGAAGAAATCGGCCGGTGCCCCGTCTTTCATCGCAACGGTTGTCCTGAGCCATTCTGTCTCGGAAATCTCCTCTGCCTGGAGCGCGGCAAGGTCGATGAGCCCGTCAGTATTGGCAAGCATATACAATGTGCCTGAATGCCCGTCGATGGCAAGGTCGCAGCTGCCCCCGGACAGGGAAAGATTGTCAAAGATGCCGGTCATCCTGCCGCCCTCGAATATGCAGGCCTGCAGGTCCCTGACAACATTGTCCTCCCCTGCGGAATGATCCTCGCCATAGTATCCGGCGATACTCGCCCTCACCGTCACGCTCCCTGCGGCTCCGCCATCAGTATCCGGAAGAGCCACCCTGTCTTTTGTACATGAAACTGAAAGTGCCATTGCCGCAAGTCCTGCCGATGCGGCAATAGCCGCAGTTTTTGTCACATTTGTCTTCATATCTTCTCCTTTTTTTAATTGTCTTCATAAGTAACTCATTCATAAAATTCATTCGTAAATATATTCCACCGGCGTCTTTACACACCTTATCATTCTCGTCTTCACGGAATTGTTCTCCGCGAACTTGATCCAGTTCTGTCCCGGACGGTCCGATGACGCATAGCCTTCCATGACCCAGGTCCTGCCGGAATTCCCGTATGTGGCAAGCAGCAGGGTCTTTACCGCTATTTTTCCGGGCTCCGTATTCCACTGGTGGCCGAGCCCGAACAGTGTCCAATGGTTTCCCTCATGCTCGAAGTCGTAGAAAGACAGAATGCCGTACTCATGTCCGAGGAAATTGACCTCCCTTTCCGCTATCCTCACATTGAGCCTCCGTCCGGACATATTGTTGAAAGACCTCTCGCCTATGCCTCCGATATTGAAATTGTCGCTTGCTGAAAAGAACGCATAGTCGTCATAATCAGGTATCCTGTAGCCTTCAGGAGCCATTTCTTCCGGATCCAGAAGTCCGAAGTTCATCGCTTGGGACTTCATGCCCTCATGAAAGAAGGCGGTCCCGTCATGGCTCAGCGGCAGCCCGTCATGATTACCTGCCTGGTACTGGTCTCCCATCAGCTCCAGAAGTTCATCTTCGGAAAGGGTTGCGAGCATTTCATAAAGTCCGCCGTCCGGAGCCGGATCCATGCCGTTGGTGATCTGGTCCTCAAAATCCTTCACATTGCCACGGAGATTGTATCTGCACCACCAGGTCTCCCCCATCTTCACCACCGGAAGCCCCCAGTTAAGCCTCCTGACCGTATATGTCTCCCTGTCCGAACCGTCCGGAGCCGAAATTACCAGAATCCCTTCCTGCACTCTCCCGTCTGCCTCCGGGTCATTTGGCTTCCATCCTCCGAGGAGCCTGTATGATTTCCCTGAGCCGGTCTCCCGCATTCCAGTGCCTGCCTGCACCTCTTCCGCCTTCATCCATGAAGCCTCGCCGGAGCCGAATTCAAGGCTGAGCTCCCTGCCTTCAGGCAGACTAATCACTGCCAACTCCCCCTCCACATATCTTCCGAAATCACAAATGCCTTCATCATCGAATCTCAGGATGCCGTCTATCTTAACCGGATTGGCACCGAACACCAGCACCACCCTTCCGGAATGGACATTTCCCTCACGCACATCAAGATGAATCCTCTCTGCACCTCTCCCCGGCATCCGTAAAGCCGATCTCACCGATACGGCGGCGGCAGGGACAAGCGTCTTTCCTCCGGAAGGCATGAAGCTGATTTCCACTCCGCGGACCTTGCCGTCCACTGTCACCTCCGCAGAAGGCTCCGCAAGCAGGGACAATACAAAGTCATTCTCAAGATGGCCGACAAAGACAGTATCCCTTGTCGCATTCACCCTCACTCCGTCACCGAAGACAGAATTGTCCACATCCACAAGCCCTTTCAGTGACGGCGACGAATCGGAGGAATCCCCTGATTGCCAATCCCCGTCAATGACAGAGACCGAAATGCCCGCGCCGTTGCCATGTACTGAAAGAGTATAGACCGTATTCCTCCGGATTTTCGCCGGAAGTTCAGCCGTCAGCCGGTGAAGCGCTCCTCCGAATGCAGCAGTCACCTCAACCGATACGGCCACACCTTCCTGTTCCGGAACATAGACAAGCTTCCTGCGCGAATTGTGCAGCGGGCTGTCAGAAAAATCCGTCACATGCTCAGTACCGCCGGCCGGCACGGTCATTCCAGCCGTCTTTCCTGCACCGGAGACCTGTACATCATCTCCGGATGCATCCGAATCCTGCGGATTGACCGGCCCCCTGTCGTGCAGCCCGCGGACGATTACCCTGTGGACAAAGACATCCTTCTCTTCCGAAGAGATGTCAAGTCTTGCCACGCTCCTTGTCATCTGTACATCCGTGACAGTCCCTGCTGCCTGGCCGAGGACGGTCCTTCCGGTCATAGTCAGCCCTTCAGCCGTCATTTCATCTGCTGATGCCTCCATCCGGAGGAAGTCTGCAAGAGTAGTTTTCCCCGGCTCAAGGTCTCCGGCGGCCTCAAGGAAAGAGGCATTTGCAATCACATGCAGTATTCCGGACATCCTCTCTGTCTCAAAAGAGCAGATTCCGGAAGCATCAGGCGGCTGAAGCCGGAGAATCTCCATGAGCATCCCGTCTTCGAACCTGCAGGCTGTCACATCATTTACCCTGCTGTCCTCCGACGCATCCCCCGTCATTGCAGAAGTCCTGAACCTGAACTTCACGGGAGATGTTCCCTCTGTATCAGCGGCAAGCTGCCTGTCAGAACATCCTGTCATGGCCGCAAAGACAGGCAGCACAAGCCCCACAAGCATATTCTTCAAAATTTTCTTTTCCATATACTCACAATAAACCGTTTATCATTCCGCCCCGCATATTCCTGCATGTCCCATCCTGACATGGCCCTCAGAGATGCTTTTGGGCTGTGAGGCATACAGGTACGGGCTGTTGCGGCTGTCCAGATACTCCGGAGAATCCACCGGCATTGAAGAAATGTGGGAAACATAAAACCTGTTCATAAGTTCCTGTGCCCACGGACCGTATGTGAAAGCGCTGCTGTGGCTGTATCCCATTACATGTCCGAGCTCGTGGAACATCACCTCGCAGGCGTATTCCGAGGTATAATGGTTGAACCATCCGCCCTGATATGCCCCGAACACATTTCCTCCTCCGAGCCCCAGGACACCGTTCCCGGTATAGACAAGCCCCACATTTATGCTCCTTTCCTGCCTCATCTGTGCAAGCACCGTCTCCGGAGTGACCTTGTCATCAGGCCCGCCGTTACCGTACAGACGGTCCTGGTTCTCTTGCAATATCTCCTCATGCTCAGGCATGTCTATCATATAGGTGAAATTCAGGAAAAGGGCCACCGCCTCCCGGCAATGCACAGGGCGTATTCCCATCCAGTTTCCCGCCGGACCGCCGTCTTCACGGTCAGGATCACCCCCATAGAGGGAAAATGTTATGTTCCATCCGTGCCTTATATCCTGGAGCTTAGACCAGTAAGGGTCTTCTGACTCCACCTTGAACCCGGTAATGGAAATGTCCTGCGCATCAGTTGCCGGTATCTCCACAAGCCTGCCCGACTCGGATCTGTACAAGGCTGTCCGCATGGCCATGGGCAGGGTCTCATAAAAGTCAGCGAACGCCGGAATCCTGTCAAACCATGCCAGATCCACATATTCTCCGTCCGTACCCGGCAAGACAGCCTTCACCAGCACATCGGACAACGGCTTCGGAGAATAAAACCTCACATGCAGCCTGCCCTCCTCTACTGAAATCTGCAGCGGCTCCGAAGTATTGAAACGCCTCTGCGATGCATCCGTATATACGGAATGATGCTCATCGTCGCTGAGAATGGTACCGTGGCCGCTCTTGATGTAATGCTTTTCTGTTATGAACATCGTCCCCGTCTCATCATCCGGATGCACGGCTTCAATCCTCACTCCATTGACATGATTCGGGGCGATCCCCGCGCCGGCGAACGAATAAACCCGTCTGACCCGCACCCCTCGGTAATCTCTCGTAATGATTTCATTTTCACCGGATATGCGTTCTCCTTCCACAGTGGGCATGAAAAGAAACTCCTTCTTCTCCGCTGCATCAAGGACAATGCGTCCGGCGCTGCTCGTGCCGGTAAATGCCCCATCCGCAGACATTCCGGTGAAAAACCGAGGGGAATCAAGAATCACCACATTGGACAATACGGCGGATTCAGTATGAGGATTTGCAAATTCATGCGAAAAATCCAGCCTCCCCACTACCCTTCTCTGACTTATCGTCCCGGTGACATCCGCCACGAACTCTTTCCCGTCACCAGTATGCACCGCCTTCACCGAAAACGGGGTTGACGAGTGGAAATATTCTGCGGAAAGAGCACTTTCCATATCCTCCGGAAAGGATATCCATGTGTCGGAGACATCGGATATCCTGCCGAATTCCACCCCGTCCCTCTCATAGTCGCCCTTCACCCCGAGAACGAGAAGGCTGTAACTTCCTTCCCTGAGTCCTTCTATATTGACAGACGATGACTGCGGGTCATAAAATCCCTTCAATCCGCCCACGGCCTTCCCTTCCATGTCAATAACCGCGAACTCCACCCTGTCGTATCCGTCCGGTCCTGCGGATGTCAATTGAACAGGGCCGGAATTTCCGGCACCTGCATAGTCTTCCGGTGACAATGTAAAGGAAATCCCTTCGTCCAACGGCCAGGGAAGTGTCACCACCCCATTTTCCCTGATGCAGGAAACGGACACTGCGGCCGATACCGCCGCCATAAACATGATATTCTTGAATTTCATCTGCCGATATCCTTTTTTATGTTATCTTTGTACCCGTCCGGACGGCCGTCCGGGGGATTTTTCGGATGCAAAGGTATATCCCGGGGAAAAGATAATCCGTAACATTTGTTACCGGCATACGAAAATCCGCAAAACACAAGGAAACACATTCCGCGGCCACATGGATTGACAGAACAAAGCGAAAGGCCATGGTGCATTACGACATCTGCGACATGCCACTGTTCCGAGGGGGAGACAGGGAAGCCATAAGGAAGATATTTGAAGAATCTCCCGGAAGATATTCCACATACGGCAAAGGAGACATCATTGCCATGCAGGGTTACGCCTGCCGTTCCCTGTTCCTGCTCTGCAACGGAAGCGTATATGCGAAGATGGTCAGTGAAGAAGGCAAGGAATTCACGCTCGACACCCTCTCTGCCCCGGATGTGCTCGCCTCATCATTCATATTCAGCAGCGAAGGGATATTCCCCGTCACGATTCTCGCATCTACGGACTGCAGCATCTGGGTTGTGGGCAAGGAAAGCATCCGCAGGATCATAGAGACAGACAAGACAGTGCTGCACAACTATCTCACGGTCATCTCCGACCACAGCATGTTCCTGAGCCGCCGCCTCAATGAATTCGCACTCCAGACGCTTTCTTCAAGAATTGTCAGCTACATAGAACACAACGGACCGCTGGACAATCTCCAGGAGGCAGCCTTCATCCTCGGCGTCGCCCGCCCGTCTCTTTCAAGGGCCGTATCCCAGCTTGTCAGCCAGGGCACTCTCACAAAGTCCGGAGAGGGATATGTACTGGCTTAGGCAGACCGTTCTCTTGCTGCAGGAACTCCACTGACGGGAGTGACAGGTTTATTGCGCAATGGCATATTCATATACCACCTGAGATATGTCGGCGATTATTTTTGCGGTGGCCTCTGGCGTCTCCGAGGAGTCTTTGACGAACACGGCTATCGTATAACGGCTTCCGTCGGGAAGAAAAACGAATCCGATGTCATTGGTGCCTATGAGTTTGCCTTCGGCATTCCGGTCTCCCGTCCCTGTCTTGTGTCCTATGGCTGCATCTGTTCCGAGCAGTGGTTTGACAAGCCTGTCCTGCCCCGTGGTGCATTCAGTCATGGTTTTCCTGATGAAATCGCCATATTCCTCTTGCAGAACATCCTGCGTGATGAAAATTTCAAGCAGCCGCGCTGCGTCGAGTGGAGTGCTCCAGTTGTCGTAGCAGCGGCTGAGGTCTTTGTGCATGTCATCCTCATTTGCTGAAATTGAAAACTTTTCGAGTCCGAGCGAACGGATGAAATCATCTGTTTCATTCACGCCTGCAATATATTTGAAAAGGATATCACAGGCGTTGTTGTCGGATAACTGAAGGGTATATTGCAGCAATTCAGCGATGCTGATGTCGAAGTTGCCGTCAGGAAATTTGTCCCTGAGGGGACTGTAAGTGTCTTTTTGCAGGTCTTCCGGCTCTATGTGTATCCTGTCACTGAGATGTTTTCCTGATTTTGCGAGGTGGTCGGCGACAGCCAGTGCCTGGTGGAACTTGAACACGCTCATCATCGGGTAATGATTGCAGTTATTAAGGGCAAGAGTGTCTTTACCGTTGAAAATCACAGCAATTCCCACTTCGGCATCCTTTCCGGAGACAATTTCCATCAACCGCTGTTCCAAATCTCCCGCCCGGCCGCACGCAGTAGTCACAAATACCGTAAAAATCAATGACATACAATAAAATACCCTCATCATTCCCTGAATTTTTTACAAAAATAAATAAATTTGTAAGCATACAATTAAAGTAATTACATCACCATGACAGAAAAAGAAAAGGCTGCGGCAGGAATGCTGTACGATGCGAACAATGACCCGGAACTCCTCGCCGAAATGGCGGCCGGGGCGACAAAATGCTTTGAACTCAATTCCCTGCCCCCGACAAAGGCTACAGAGAGGAAGGCGCTCATAAGGCAACTTCTCGGCAAGACAGGCGAAAACTTCGAGATACGCTCCCCTTTCCAGTGCGACTACGGATACAACATTGAAGTCGGAGAAAACTTCTTCATGAACTTCAACTGCGTCATCCTTGACGGTGCCAGGGTCACTTTCGGGGACAATGTGTTCGTCGCCCCCGGATGCGGATTCTACACGGCAGGTCACCCACTGGATGCAGAGCAGCGCAACAAAGGGCTTGAATACGCCCGTCCCATCAAGGTCGGCAGCAATGTATGGATCGGAGGCAATGTCTGCGTGCTCCCCGGAGTGACCATAGGCGACAACTGCGTCATAGGAGCCGGCAGCGTGGTCACCAGAGACATCCCTTCAGGTGTGGTCGCCGCCGGAAACCCCTGCCGGGTGCTCCGAAGAATTGAAGCCGTATAACCCGAAGAATCAAAAAATGATATTTATCGCGCCCGATGGATATATAAAATGGCTTCCGACGGGCGCGATTTTCCCGCAAAAGTGCGGCCGATGGGAATTTGAAAATGCCATCGGCCACGAAAATTCCGTAAAATCGCGCCCGATGGAGCAAAAAATGCTTTCCACCGGGCGCGGTTCTGCATATTGTGCAGAAAAATTTTGGGAGCAGACGAACTTTCTTGTAAATAAACATATTTTTTCAAAATATTTTGGTTTATAAAATAAACTTGTTTATATTTGCCAACAAGAAGCAGGAGAGATGCGCACTCCCTGCTTTTTAAAGCCGGCTAAAGTTTATAAAATAAACCAGACTGTCGCCTCGGCGGCAGAAAAACCGAAAAGAAATGAAAACAGATGAACTGACTGAAAAGGAGAGCATAGAACTGATCTCCAGGATGATTGAAAAGACAAGAAACGAGATGAACGGGGATGACTTCAATTCGTTTCTGGCATACGGATATGCGGCAGTAGCCATTTCAATAGCCGTATGGCTGCTTACACACTTCACGGGCAACGATATGTGGTGCTTCGGATGGTTTGCGATGTTCATCCCATACCTCCTGTCCTTCTTCAAGAAAGGGAAACCGGAAGTGGTGACCTACATGGACAGGATGATGGACAGCGTATGGAAGGTCATCGGATCGATGTTCGGCATCAGCCTCCTCATCATCGTAGTGGCGGGAGCCATATCCGGAATCATTGATTTCTCGATGATGATGCCTCTGTCGATAATCTATGCAGGAATCGGCACTTCCATCACCGGACTGATAATCAACGAGAAATGGTTTGTATGGACTCCGCTTGCCGGACTCGCCGCAGCCATCTGGATGCTCACATGCGGATGGACAGGAGGGAGTTACGACAATTCATGGAACCTGCTCTTCGCGGCCTCGTTCCTCATCTACATGGTGCTCCCGGCACATATTGTAAGACATAAGATAAGCAGGTCATGAAAGAACTGGACCCTTTGCTGCATTCGCAGCTGCGTCTGGCGATAGTTTCCCTGCTGCTGACGGTGGAAGAGGCGGATTTCGTCTGGCTGAAGGAAAAGACGGAAGCCACTTCCGGCAACCTCAGCGTGCAGCTGGACAAGCTGTCCGAAGCCGGGTACATTTCCGTCAGGAAGGAAATCGTCGGCAAGAAGCCGCGCACGACCTGCTCCCTGACCCCTAAAGGGCGGGATGCCCTCAACGAATATGTCAGGACTCTGAAAGAATACCTTCATATATGACAGGCATCTGAAAATCCGATTGTTCCCGCTCAACGGCAATGGCCCCGGCCCCAATCAGGCACGGAATGCCATCAGGGACACTTTTGCGGATAACCGTTTTAGAAAAATTCCTATTTTTGTCCCGCAATCGTCAGGGATGAAGATGGAGAAGGATAGAAAAATAGAAATAATGGGAATTGTCAACATCACTGACAATTCCTATTTTGCTTCCAGCCGGTGCCTCGGCCGGGACGGGAGCGCAGACATGGAAAAGGTGCTCGGAAGGGTCAGCCGTATGCTTGAAGAAGGCGCAGACATCATTGATATCGGGGCATGCTCCACCAGACCGGGTTCGGATCCTGTCGGAGAGCATGAGGAATGGAGAAGACTCGAACCTGTCCTGTGTGCGGTCCGGAAAGAATTTCCGTCAGTACCCGTTTCCATAGATACATATTGGGCTTCAGTCGTGGAAAAGGCAGCCGGCCTCATCGGCCCTTTCACCGTCAATGACATTTCCGCAGGCGAAGATGACCCGAAGATGCTCCCGACCGTCGGAAGGCTCGGACTTAAATATATCGCAATGCACAAGAGAGGCACACCCAAGACAATGCAGAGCCTCTGCGAATACGGCAATGTCACGGAAGATGTGCTGCAATATTTCCGTGAATTCGGGGAAAAGGCAGCACAGGCCGGCATCAAGGACTGGATTCTCGACCCCGGCTTCGGCTTTGCCAAGACTGTGGAGCAGAACTGGCAGATGCTCCGGGAACTTGACCGGTTCCGGACTCTCGGACATGAGATTCTCGTCGGCGTATCCCGCAAAAGCATGATATACCGTCTGTTCGGCATCACCCCGGAAGAATCCCTCGCTCAGACGCAGGTTCTGCATTTCGCCGCTCTGGAAAAAGGTGCGGCTATACTCCGCGTACATGATGTCGCCGAGGCAACAAGGACAATAGCGGCCTACAGGAGACTGATGTGAGACCTGCGGACATCGCGCCCGGTGGACGACAATTTACATATCCGACGGCCACGATTCTCCTGCAAAAGTGTGGCCGATAGCATTTTCAAAATGCCGATGGCCGCGAAAAACATGCAAAACCGCGCCTGGCGGACAGAGAAAACAACTCCACCGGGCGCGATGATTCTCTCAATGGATATCTTTGCTTAAAAGAATACCATTTTTTTGACTATCTTTGCCTCCTGAAAAACACACGGACAATGGACAGTCATTCACTTTTGGCGGTATCTCCCGTGGACGGGAGATATGCGCGCCAGACAGGTATTCTCAGGGAATATTTCAGCGAATATGCACTCATACGCTACAGGGTGCGGGTGGAGATTGAATATTTCATCGCGCTGTGCGAACTGCCGCTCCCGCAGCTGGCGGATTTCGACCACGGGAAGTTCGAGGCTCTGAGGGACATATATAGAACCATGACTCCGGAGGACGCCGCCAAGGTCAAGGAGATAGAGAAGGTGACGAACCACGATGTGAAGGCGGTGGAATATTTCATCAAGGAAAGATTCAGAGAAATGGACATCCTCCAATGGGGGGAATTCGTGCATTTCGGGCTCACTTCACAGGACATAAACAACACTTCCGTTCCGCTTTCCCTCAAGGAAGCCATTCATGAGGCTTATCTTCCGCTGATGAAGGAAGTCCTGGACATAATCAAATCAATGGCGGAGGAATGGAAGGACATCCCGATGCTTGCCAAGACTCACGGGCAGCCGGCCTCCCCTACCCGCGTCGGAAAGGAGTTCAGGGTATTCCAGGTGAGGCTTGAGGAGCAGCTCCGCCAGCTGGACACACTCTCATACCCCGCAAAGTTCGGAGGAGCTACAGGCAACATGAATGCCCACAAGGTGGCATATCCGGACATCGACTGGATTGCGTTCGGAGACAGGTTTGTGGCATCGCTCGGACTGAAGAGATCTTTCCCGACCACACAGATAGAGCACTATGACAACCTTGCCGCCATCTTCGACAACATCCGCCGCATCAATACAATACTCATTGATTTCTGCCGCGACATCTGGACCTACATCTCGATGGAATATTTCCACCAGAAAGTCAACAAGAACGAGGTGGGATCGTCGGCGATGCCGCACAAGGTCAATCCGATAGACTTCGAGAATGCGGAGGGCAACCTCGGCATGGCTGATGCGGTCTTCACGCATCTCTCGCTGAAGCTTCCGATATCCAGGCTGCAGCGTGACCTTACTGACTCAACGGTACTGAGAAATGTGGGAGTCCCTGTGGCCCACACGATGATTGCCCTGAACTCTCTCAAGAAAGGACTTGGCAAGCTGATTCTCAACACACCGGCAATAGACGCAGACCTGCAGAGGAACTGGGCGGTGGTTGCAGAGGCCCTGCAGACAATTCTCAGGAGAGAGAAATATCCGAATCCATACGAGACCCTCAAGGCCCTGACCCGCACGGGAGAAGCCATCACTCATGAGACCATCGCGGCATTCATCGAGGGACTTGATGTAAATGAAAGCGTCAAGGCGGAGATGAGGGCCATCACGCCGATGACATACACCGGATTCTGACGACAAGTGAATTTTTCCGGGCAGCTGCGGCTGATTCAGCCCCGGGAAACGGAATCATTCTTCAATGATATAGACATCATCGCCCGGCTCGGCAAGATTGAATTGCTCCCGGGCGAATTTTTCAAGGGTATCCCTGTCTGAAGTAAGCATGCGGATACGCTCATTCATATCATTTATCTGCTGCTGGTATTCGCGAATTTCTTTTTCTTCCTTTTTTATTTCAACGGCCGCACCAATCCATCGGATAACATTGTTGCCCGGCCAGAATATCATCAAAAGAATGAATATTCCTGTCGTCCATGCAACAAATTTGGCAAAGTCCCCATGCCTGCCGCTGAATATTTTTCTGAACACATTCATTTCAGAGGGAAATTTCCACAAAAATAATTAATTTTGGAAGATTTTATATAAAACTCCATTGTCATGACTGACAAAAGACATCATAAATAAACAAAAATAAAATGAAACCTACATTGCTGGTCCTTGCTGCCGGAATGGGCAGCCGCTACGGAGGACTGAAACAGATGGACGGGCTCGGTCCGAACGGAGAAACAATCATTGACTATTCAATCTACGATGCCGTACATGCCGGATTCGGAAAAGTCGTATACATCGTCAGGGAGCATTTCAAGCCACAGTTTGAAGAACTTGTAGAAAAGAAATACAGTCATGTGCTCTGCACTGACGGAACGCCTCTGAGATTTGAATTCGTGACACAGGAACTCGACAAGATTCCGGCCGGACTCACATACAATCCCGAAAGACAGAAGCCATGGGGAACAGCACATGCCGTTCTTATGGCAAAGGATGTCATCAATGAGCCGTTTGCCGTCATCAACGGAGACGATTATTATGGAAAAGAATCATTCGCCATCATCGCCAAATGGCTGACAGCGCATGATAACACGTCAGGACACTACTGTATGGTAGGATTTGAACTTGACCACACCCTGTCGGAATCGGGAGGAGTGTCAAGAGGAATATGCTCTGCAGACAGGAGTCATTTTCTGACACATGTGGAGGAACATCACAACATCTCTAAGGCCGGCGACGGGAATGTCTACGGGGAAAACAGCAGGGGAGAAAGAGTCTGCCTTGACGGCAAGGCCTTGGCTTCCATGAACATGTGGGGCTTCACCCCGGATTATTTTGAAAAGAGCGAGGCGATATTCAAGGATTTCATCGCAAAGAACCTGAACGAACTGAAGGCAGAATTCTATATCCCATACGCCATCGACTGCATGATAAAGGACGGTTCCGCCAAGACAGAGCTGCTATCCACCCCATCCCACTGGTTCGGGGTCACTTTCAAGGAAGACCGCCCTGGAGTCGTCGCCAAGTTCAAGGAATTTGCCGACAAAGGCATCTATCCTTCGCCTTTGTATTGATGAGAAACCGGTACGGCTATTATAAAATTTATGTCAGCATTTTTTCAGAAGACAAGAAAGAAATCATACGACCTGTTTTCAGGTTATTCCCACTATGTTCCCGGGATAATGGGGACTGCAGGCCTGATACTCCTGCTTATGGCCGGATTTCTCATGGGAAATGCAGTCGTAATGCTGTTCCAGATGTTTTTCGGCAATGATGCCGCAATGACCTACGGATATCTTCTTGCATATCCGGTCATGTTCATCCCGCCGATGGCCTACGCCTCGTTCATGAGCCGGAGGAATGAACTCTTTGATACAGGATATGCACTGGACAGCAACAATTTCGGGAATGTCGGCGGATGGCTCATGGCCATAATGGTCTCGGTCGCCACGCTTGCGGCAGGATTCCTGATGGACCCGATCAGCGCGGTGCTGCCGGAGATGCCGGAAAACCTTGAAAAAGTCATGGAGAATATGGTATCTGACGGCCCGATATGGGTATCATTGCTGTCCGTGTCAGTAATGGCACCTATCTTTGAGGAATGGTTGTGCAGAGGCATGATACTGAGGGGTCTTCTCCAGAGGATACATCCGGTATGGGCAATGGTGATTTCATCATTATGCTTTGCCCTTATTCATTTCAACCCCTGGCAGGGAATCCCTGCATTTGTTCTCGGAATGCTCTTCGCATATGTGTACTACAAGACAGGCTCTATCAGGCTGACGATGCTGATGCACTGCGTCAACAACACATTTGCAGTGATTACAGGGCAGATTGACAGTCTCAGGGATGTCGACTTCCTGTTCCAGATTATGGACAGGTGGCAGTACATTTCACTGCTGGCCGCGAGCCTGATAATCATAGTGCTCTTTGTGGACATTGTCTGGAAGAACATCCCGATGAAATCTCCGGAAGGCAACATCGATGTCATATCTGCAGAAGACCTTGCGGCATCCGGAGACAGGAAGTAATATTTTATACAGCCCCCGGACAGTCAGGCCGGGCCGGCTTCAGGACAGATTCAATTTCATGAAGGGACTGCACCTTGCCGACATCGGCGATATGCAGTCCTTTCATTTCTTTGCCATAAATCGGACAGGCGGCAGCCGCACGAATATAAAAATCCATTATCGGGAAACAGTCCCCGAATGCCCGGCCTTTTCCAGAAGCTTCCGACTCGGAGTTCATTCTGTCAATTTCAGAGAAAATGCCTGCCGACACATAATGTATTCCGGAGAAGGCAAGATGCCGGCACGACCTGACATCAAGCCCGGGAAACGGAGTGCGGACCTCGCCGGTGGAGACATTGGTCCAGCCGACAAGACGCATGTCGTCATTGAACAGGAGGTATCTTGATGTCTTCCTGTCGCTTACAAGCAATGTGGCAAGAGCCTCCGGCCTGCTGTCGGCAACAAAGGCACCGAGGTCGGCATCGGAGATTATATCCACATTGTGCACAAGGAATCCCCTCCCCGGCGTCTCCAGATATTTTCTTGCATGCATGAGGCCGCCTCCGGTGTCCCTCAGCAAATCCCTTTCGTCAGAGACAGACATTCTGACACCGAAATTATTCTCCGACTTCAGATAATCCTCTATCTTGTCGGCAAAATGATGCACATTAATCACAATGTCATCAAACCCTGCCGAAATGAGCCTCCGGGCGACATGATACAGGAGCGGCTTCCCGCACAAAGGCACAAGAGCCTTCGGAAGGGTGTCCGTCAATGGCCTGAGCCTCGTCCCGAGGCCTGCTGCAAAAATCATTGCCTTCATTGTTCCACTCAATAAGTCCTCGTGACATTCTGCTCGCGGTGCACGAGCCTGACTCTGACACCGAATTCCTGCGCCAGATGTCGGGCAGTCCTCTCGGCACAATATACTGAGCGGTGCTGTCCGCCTGTGCAGCCGAAAGAAATCATCATATGCGTAAAGCCTCTGTCAAGGAACCGCCGGAGATGTGCGTCAGCCAGGCTGAACACAGATTCCAAAAAATGCGGCATTTCCGGCTTGTCAATGAAAAAATCCTCCACTTCACGGTCCATTCCGGTGAACTTGCGGTAATATTCGTATTTTCCGGGATTAGGCAGCGCACGGCAGTCAAAGACATAGCCGCCTCCATTGCCAGAAGGGTCTTCCGGCAATCCTTTCCTGAAAGAGAAACTTGTGACAAGTACCTCCAGACCGGTTTCAGAAGACAGGCCTGGCCCACGCAGTCCCGAGAGTGATGCCGGGAAGGCATCCGCAGACAATCCGGCCTGGGGAAGCCCCGCAACTGATTCGAGTACAGACCGGAGATATCCGCATTCTTCAGGCACGCAGCCAAGTACAGACCTTAGATTGGCTACGGCATACGGAATGCTTTCCAGAAAATGCGGTTTTCTTTCAAACTTTCCCCTGAACCCGTATGCCCCGAGCACCTGCAGAGTCCTCAGCAGCACGAACATCCCCAGTCTTTTACTGAAAGCCCTTTCATCCACATGGACATATTTTCCAAGGGCTTCCATATAGGCTTCTACAAGGCTGCGGCGGAATTCATCCTGATAGCCCGCCCTTGCCTGCCACACGAACGATGCCACGTCATAATAGACCGGTCCGTACATTCCGCCTTGAAAATCAATAAAATACGGCATTCCATCCTTAAGCATCACATTCCTTGCCTGAAAATCCCTGTACATGAAGGCCGACTGATTTTCGGAAAGCAGTTCCGTGGCAAGGCGTGAAAAATCATCTTCAAGCCTCACTTCATTGAAACTGACTCCCGTCGTCTTCAGAAAACAGTATTTGAAATAGTTCAGGTCAGCTGTCACAAGCCTTCGTCCGAACTCCGGTTCAGGCCAGCAGACATTGAAGTCCAGACCCTCAGCCCCAAGGAACTGGATGTCCGGCAACTGTGAAATGACTTTGGTCAGAAGAGCCTTCTCCTTCTCCGAATATTCCCCCGTTTCCCGTCCTGACGCGACTGCATCATAAAGAGACTCTCTCCCGAGGTCTTCCTGAAGATAAGCCATGCCGTTGTCACTGACGGCAAAGACTTCGGGGACATTGACTCCCTTGCTGCGGAAATGTTCTGAAAGCACCACGAAAGCCCTGTTCTCACTGGCTTCAGTGCCTTCCGCACCAATCAGGGAACAGCCCCCGCCTGTCAGCCGCCAATATTTCCTGTTGCTTCCTGAAGCCGACAGAAGGGCTGTTTCTTCCGGCCTGCAGCCGGTGAATTTTTCAAAAAGGTTCTCAATTTCCATCAGACACTGTTGAATGACAAATATTATGTTGAACGGATGACAAAATTACAAAGAAAAGAGTACATTTGCACAATTATGACTTGGTCATACCATTAATATACTTCGGGATACCTATGATGAATACGGCTTATTGCTCGGACAAGTACCAGTACACGATGGGAAAGTCATTCTATGACTGCGGCATGAAGGACAAGACCGCAATTTTCAACATGTTCTACCGCAAGGCTCCGGAAAACAACAACTGGGCTGTCGTCAGCGGCGTGGATGAAGTGATTGAAATGGTCGGAAATCTCGGAAAAATGCCTGAAGATTTCTATGAAAAATTCCTTCCCGGTCCTGAATATTCCGAATTCAGGAAATACCTTTCTGCAATGAAATTCACTGGGAACATATACGCAATGAGGGAAGGAGAAATAGTATTCCCGTCCCAGCCCGTCATCATTGTAGAAGGTCCGATGATTGAAGCACAGGTACTCGAGACTCCCATTCTCTGCATAATGAACCACCAGATGGCAGTGGCCACAAAGGCTTCAAGAGTCTGCCGTGCCACCAACCGCCCCGTCAGCGAGTTCGGTTCCAGGCGGGCCCACGGGCCATGGGCGGCGACCTACGGGGCAAAGGCCGCCATCATAGCGGGATGCAGCAGCACTTCAAACATCCTCACCGGCGTAATGTACGACTACGGCTCCACCGGCACCATGGCACACAGCTATGTGACATCCTTCGGATGCTCAGTCGAAGGGGAATACCACGCATTCGACTCATACATAAAGTCACACCGGGGGGAACCGCTCATAATGCTCATCGACACATACGATTCGCTGCGCTGCGGCATACTGAATGCCATGCGTGCCTTCAAGGCCAACGGCATAGACGACTTATATCCCTCAGGCTACGGAATCCGCCTTGACAGCGGAGACCTTGCATACCTGTCCTGCGAATGCCGTAGAATCCTTGACGAAAACGGCTTCCGCAACTGCCGGATTTTCGCGACCAATTCCCTTGACGAATACCTCATCTCAGACCTTGAGAGACAGGGAGCCTGCATAGACTCATACGGGGTCGGGGACGCGATTGCAACCAGCAAGGCCAACCCGTGCTTCGGCAATGTGTACAAGCTCGTGCAGATAGACGACCAGCCTGTCCTCAAGCGCTCCGAAGACAAGGCCAAGCTCATCAACCCGGGATTCCAGATTACATACAGAATCACGAGGAACGACCCAGACAAAGGGGAAATATTCAAGGCCGACGTCACCTGCCTCAGGGGAGATGAACTTTCCTCAAAGATAGAAAACGGTGAGACATTCACCATCTACGACGAGAATGACAGATACAAGTTCAAGACTTTCGAAGCCGGGGACTACACATCCAAGCCACTGCAGCACAAGGTAATCAGCAATGGGGAAAGATGTGTCTCCGTACACACCCTCGCCGAGAAGAAAGCCTACTACGACAATACGCTCAGGCACTTCAGTCCAAGCGAGAAACGGCTCATCAACCCTCATTACTACAAGGTTGACATCTCCGATTCTCTTTACGACCTCAAGATGGACATAATCAACCGGCTCACAAAAGAAATTAACGATTTCAATCTCAAATGATGAAAAATTCAGCACTGGTAGTCGTCGACATGCTCTATGACTTCATCGACGGGTCTATGGCATGCAAAAATTCAGAAAATGCAGTCAATGAGGCAGTCAAAGCAATTGACAGGCTCACGGAAAGTCAGGAGGGGGACTCCGGGGAAGAAATCCTGGACACTTTCCCCATTCTCTTTGTCTGCGACCATCACCCTGCCGACCACAGTTCATTCAAGGAATTCGGAGGCATCTGGCCCGCTCACTGCGTACAGGGCACTCACGGGGGTGACATCCATGAGAGCCTTAGTCCGTATGCCGGGGAAGAGCTGACTTTCTACAAAGGATGCGACCCTGCAGTGGAGCAGTATTCAGGCTTTGAAGCCATGAACAACGCCGGCCAGTCACTCGGAGAAATACTCTCTCTTCTGGACACTACAGATGTCTATGTCTGCGGAATCGCAACCGAATACTGCGTCCGCGCCACCTGCGAGGACATCCTCCGGGCCGGCATGAAAGTGCATCTGCTCTCCCCCGCCCTCGCCTGGGTCGATGACGAAGGCCACAAGAAAGCGCTGAAGGAAATGGCCGAGGAAGGTATTTCGGTGGAAAAATAATTTCCGAAGCGCATATGGTTCTCCGATAGAAACCGTCATGCCGGACAGCATCAGGCGAAAGGCCTCCTGTAATACAAATGTCCGGGAAGAGTCTTGTCGGCACGGTCATTCTGCAGCGCGGCCGGTGGAGCCCCCAAATGCTGTCCACCGGCCGCGGTTTTGCACGGTTTTCGCGCCCGACGGCATTTTCAAAATACCACCGGCCACACTTTAGCAGGAAAATCGCGTCCGGTGGATGCCATTTCACATATCCACCGGCCGCGACAGAACACGACATTTTAACCTTTGCCGTCCTGAATGCCGTCCTGAAATCCATGGATTTTGAAAATTAAGAATTTGTATCTACCTTTGTCGGTTCTTATGAGAAGCGTTATATCCAAAATATGGATTCCGGCCGTACTTGTGGGAATGGCTGCGGTCCAGTCTTTCGGGATAGACGCCGGGAGAGCGGCCGGTTCTTCCGGATATTCTCATTTTCGCGACAGCATATCAGAAACAGTGGCAGATTCCCTCTCCATGGACTCTGCTGGGATAGATTCCATTGCCAGAAACTCCGCTGCCGCTGACTCCGCTGCTACTGACTCCGCTGCCACTGACTCAACAATTCTTGAGCTGATTCCGCAGCTGACTGCCAGGGACACAATCTTTGCCCCGGACTCGCTCAGGGATACGGACCCGCTCCGATACAGATATTTTGTCGAACTCAAGGATTCGCTCACGAGGCTCAGCACCCGCGATTCGCTCAGGGCAGCAGGAGACTCGCTTGAGCTGCACAGGCTGGATTCACTCATTTTCAAGGACTCATCCGAAACTGCATACAGGGACTCCATAGCATGGTTCAATTCCCTGTCCAGAAGAGAGAGAAAGAAGTATCTTGCAGAGCTTGAGCTTCCGAAGCTGATGGCAAGGGCCGACAGCATACTTAATGCAAAGGACAGCATCAGGGCACGCAGGGACAGCATCATTGCGGCCACTCCGAGGATTCTGGAGACTTATGCCGTGCCGGACTCCATGCAGTACAAGAGACTGATAATGTGGACGCATGACAGATATTTCAACAATGTCAGCCTGCAGCCGCAGGACACTTCATACAATTACCATTTCAACGACTATCCGTTCATGAAGACGGATGTCAATGCGACATATCTGGGAGTCATCGGCTCTCCTGCCGAGACCTACAATTTCTTCAGGAGAGAAGACGAGGAGAACGCGATATTCTACACGCCGTACAGGACATACAACTATTCCCCGGAAAATCTTCCGATGTTCAACACCAAGACACCGTACACTGAGCTGGCCTACTGGGGGACATTGTTTGCCAATTCGGAAAAGGAAGAGACTAACATAAAGATACTCACGACCCAGAATATCCTGCCGGAACTGAACCTTACTCTGGAATACCACAGGTTCGGCTCCAACGGAATGCTCCAGAACGAGGACACCGACAACAGGACATTCGTGGCCTCGACCAATTATCTCGGCAAGAGATACCTGATGCATGCCGGATATATCTACAATAAGGTTGAGAGAGGCGAAAACGGAGGAATAGTGGACAACATGTGGATCAGGGACACGACTGTGGATGCCAGGGAAATCAATGTCCACCTGACTGATGCGAGAAACAAGATCAAGAAGAACACCATCTTCCTTGACCAGTCATACAGGATTCCGTTTGACTTCATATATAACATAGGCAAAGGCAAGAGAAAAGAAAGAAAGGCTCAGCAGGCAAGAAGAGACAGCATATTTGCCACAGGAGACAGCACGGCCATAGCCAATCTTCTGAAAGAAGAAGCAGACAGGGCTGCTGCAGAGGAACAGGCAAAGGCCGCAGCAGCCGATTCGATAGACAACTCACTGACTACCGCCTTCATAGGTCACAGTTCAGAATATTCAGCGTTTACCAAATACTACACAGACGAAATAGGAGCCTCGGACGAGACAGGAAGGAACTTCTATGACAACCGCTTCTACATGAACCCGACTTCTTCGGCAGACTCTATGCGTGTAATGAAGTTTGAAAACAGAATCTACCTGCGGCTGCAGCCATGGTCCGACCAGGGGATAGTGTCGAAGCTTGATGTGGGTCTCGGAGACAAACTGCTTAACTATTACGACATTACTGCTACCAATGATTTCCTGAAGAAAGGGAAAAACATAGTAAGGAATTCACTGTACCTGTACGCCGGAGCGCAGGGCCAGTACAAGAAATACCTGAATTGGGACGCAATGGGAAGATACACCTTCCTCGGTGCGGAAATCAATGACTTTCTTGTAAGCGCGAATGCATCCGTCAATTTCTATCCGTTCAGGCGGGACAGGAACAGCCCTCTTTCCCTGAAAGCCCATTTCGAGACCTCACTCCGTGAGCCTGACTATTACCAGGAGCACATGCACACCAACCATCACTGGTGGGACAATGACTTCGGAAAGATTTCTGTCACAAAAGTACAGGCCGGCATCGACATACCGAGATGGAAGTTCAATGCCGGATTCGGTTATTCTCTGCTGAGCAACAACATATACTATGACAACATGGGCATTGCAAGACAGAATGGCACACCTATGAGCGTGATGACAGTCCATGCAATGAAGAATTTCAGGCTATGGAAGCTGCATTTTGACAATATGGCACTCTTCCAGATGTCTTCCAACCAGAATGTACTGCCTCTGCCCATGCTGGCACTCAATTTGAGATATTATTTACAGTTTGATGTAGTCAAGAAAGTGATGCAGATGCAGATAGGTGCAAATGCTACCTTCACGACAAAGTGGCATGCCCCAGCCTACAGTCCGGATACAGGTCTTTTCCACAACCAGAATGACGAACTGTACGGCAACAGCCCATACATTGATGTTTTCGTCAATATCCAGTGGAAGCGGGCGTGCATTTTCGTGAAAGCCGTGAATCTCGGAATGGGATGGCCGGACAATGCCGTTGATTATTTCAGCGCAGACGGTTACATAAGACCCCAGAGAGCCATCAAGTTCGGGATATTCTGGCCTTTCTATGTACAGTCAAAGAAGAATTCAAGCGTAGGGGGATCGACAACGTCGGGTGACGGAGGGCGGTCCAATGCCGGAACCGGCGTAGGCGGATTCGGCAGATTCGGGGGTGGCGGAATGACAACGGCAACCCGGACCGTGCGCTAAAACAAAATATTATGGTTAGTTTAAATTGCAAGAAAAAGGTCAGAAATGAAAAGGTCAGCAAGACCGCAGATGCAAAAAAGAATGTGGTATTGAAATATATCACTGCTACAATGGCAATATTCTGCATTGCCACATTCCAGCAGCGCGCCATCGTTATGGATGCACTGGACTCAATTGACACATTTTCAGGTGATTCCATTCGATGCGCAATTGCACTTGAAGATGACATGTACTCAAAGAGCCTTGAAACAGGTATGTCTTACGAAGTGCTCAGGGAATTCGCGAAAGCAGACAACTGCAGAATGACAATTGTCCCGGCCCGGGGAAATGCCGAAGATTACCTGGACTCACTCCGGACAGGAAGCATCGACATGGTAGTACTCCCGTATAAGGACACTTCCATCTCAGGAATATCATTTTCAAGAGAGTATGACGGGAAAGTATGGGCACTGAAATCGGGGAAGCTGTCCCACATCAGGGAAATCAACCTATGGCTCAGCCATTTCTCAAGTTCGGAAGAATATGACAGGCTTGAATCAAGGTTCAGCAGATACTACAATCCTCATACAAAGGCAGAAAAAGGGATGCGCACCGGCACAATAAGCCCATACGATTCCCTCATAAAGAAATATGCATCAAACATGGGTTGGGACTGGAGAATGCTTGCGGCAGTCATCTACCAGGAATCGCGATTTTCAATCAATTCGTTCTCATCAAGAGGAGCCGCAGGCCTCATGCAGGTGATGCCGTCAACGGCTGAACACTATGAAGTGTCTGACCTCCTTGATCCTGAGCAGAACATAATGGCAGGGACCTCGCACCTTGCCAGGCTGCAGAGAATGTTCAGGAATTCTGGCATAAGCCAGGAGGAACAGATAAAATTCGTACTTGCCGCCTACAATGCAGGAGAAGGCAGAATCGCAGACTGCAGGACATTTGCCAAAGCCCTCAGCCTTGACGACACCAGATGGGACGAGATAGTAAAGGCCATCCCGGAGATGAGCAATCCCGAGACTGTCATGGAGCACGGGCTCAAATTCGGCAAATTCAACGGGAAAGAGACAGTCAGCTATGTCGACAGTGTCTTGAGCCATTATGAGGCTTTCTGCACGATATGTCCTGCATAGCCAGGTCCGAAAATATTGAAGTGACGGCGACTACCCTACCCGAACAGTCTTTGCCGGATCAACACCGGAAATAAAGAATGACGGAATCAACAGAAGAAGCATTATTGCCGCATATGCGGCAGCATCGGCAGCAAGAACACTCAGGACGTCAAGATGAACCGGAACAAACGACACAAAATAATTCTGAGGATCAAGTTTCAGCAAATGTGTCGAACTCTGAATCCAGCACAAGAGAAAGGCGATTGCATTGCCGACAGCCATTCCTTTCAGCACGGCGTGAGAAGCCGCTGAAAGGAATATTTTTGCGATTGACCAGTCTTTCATTCCCATTGATTTCAGAGTTCCTATCATAGGTATATTCTCAAAAAGCATTATAAGAAGGCCTGAAATCATATTGAAGCCGGCCACAACCGTCATGAGTACAAGCACCAGGAACATATTGAAATCAATTAGATTCAACCAGTCATACAATTGAGGATATCTGGACACCGAGGACGCGGCAACTGCAGAAGCTTCATCCTCGCCGGCAAATGCAAGGGCCGTCATCCCTGCCTCTTCTGCAGCGGCAATTATTGATTTCTCATCCGTCATTCTGCGGTCGAGATGAATCTCAAGCGCGGACACAGACCCGCTATCCCACCCGTTTACTCGCTGCATGTCTGACAATGACGCATATATCAGGAGATTGTCTTCCGAATCAATTATACTGTCATATACCGAACGGATTACAAACCGGCGGACTTTGACCCGTTCCCCGACAAAATATGCCGTCAGCTCATCGCCTGCCGACAAATTGAGGAGAGACGCAAGTCTCTTCGGTACAGATATGCCCAGTCCGGCCAAAGAGGTGTCGGCCTCAGTCCCCTTGAACATGACGCCATGGATATTGTCACCGCTCTTCACTATACCGCCCCGGTAGACGCAGGGAACGATACTTTCAACCCCGGGGATAGATTGGAGGCGGCCGAAATACGACGGACACTTTTCTATCGGAGATGACTCTCCGGTCCAGTTCATGTCTGAAGATGTCAGCTGCACATCACCTGACAGCAAAGAAATGCTGTCGCGGATTTCGTGGCGGAAGCCGGACGAAATTGCGACAGCTATTATCATCACCAGGAAACTGACTGCGGAGGCCACTGACGCAATCCTGTTCCTGAATCTTATTCTGCGTGCTATAAAAAGCGATACATCCATCTGCAGGCTTAAGGCTACCAGATGATGACCCTATCCTCTTCCGGAAGGAACATGCCGTCACCGGCCTCTATGCCGAAAGCATCAAAGAAAGTCTGAAGATTGCGCAGGGTTACATTCACTCTGTACTCGCCGAGAGAATGCACATCCAGTCTTGTGAGCCGCGCCTTTTCCTCGTCAGTTATGTTCTGTGCCCACAGAGTTGCATATGAGATATAGAACCTCTGTTCTGCAGAGAAGCCGTCAACAGGCTCAGGAGTCTCTCCATTGAATGAATTCTGCATGGCTGTGTATGCAATACGCAGTCCTCCCTGGTCAGCGATGTTTTCGCCAAGACATAAGGCCCCGTTGGCATGAAGTCCGGGAAGTATCTCAACAGCATTGAACTGGTCCACAAGAATCCTGGCCTTCGCATTGAACGCCTCGGCATCAGCATCTGTCCACCAGTTGATCATGTTG
This sequence comes from uncultured Bacteroidales bacterium, assembly GCA_944322565.1. Lineage (GTDB taxonomy): Bacteria > Bacteroidota > Bacteroidia > Bacteroidales > UBA932 > Cryptobacteroides. The sequence goes on from CALUPG010000001.1 coordinate 257,587, forward strand.
CCGTCCTTGTCAAAATTTCTGCCCTGATCATCGAAGCCGTGGGTCATTTCATGGCTAATCACAACCCCTATTCCTCCATAGTTTACGGCATCGTCAGCCTCAGGATTGTAGAATGGAGGCTGAAGAATGGCTGCAGGGAAACATATCTCGTTTGTAGTAGGATTGTAATATGCATTGACGGTCTGAGGACTCATATGCCATTCCGTCTTGTCGACAGGCTTTCCGAGATGCGACAGATTGTCTGCCACATACCACTTGGATGCATTCCTTATATTCTCATAATAGCTGAGAGACGGATTGATGATGAGCGAGGAGTAGTCCTTCCACTTGTCAGGATATCCTATCTTGACAACAAAGGCATTGAGTTTCTCATGGGCCTTCATCTTGGTAGAGTCACTCATCCATTCAAGAGAGTCCACATGCTCACCGAGCGCGGTGCGGATATTTTCAACCATAGCCAGCACCCTGTCCTTCTGTTCCTGAGGGAAATACTTGGCAACATACATTTTTCCGACCGCCTCCGAAAGCAGATTGTTCGGAACGGCCATAGCCCTTTTCCAGCGAGGCTTCTGCTGCCGGACGCCTGCCATCTGCTTCTCGAAGAAGTCAAAGTATGTGTCATAATAGTCATCACTCAATGCACTGCAGGCCCCTGAAATCAATCGGGCCGCCATATAGTTCTTCATGACCTCAATGTCAGTGCCGGCAAAAATTGAATCAAGGACAGCAAAATATGAAGGCTGCTCCACGACAAGCTTGTCCTGGTCATTAAGGCCGAGAGCCCTGAAATATACAGAGAAATCAAGGTTCGGATACTGCTTGACAAGTTCAGCGGAAGATGTCGGGTTATATCCCCTGAGGACATCCCGGAGCTCAACATTCGACCACGATGCAGCAGCAATTTCATCCTCTACGGAAAGGGCGTCCGCAGCAGCCTTTCCCGGATCAGAATATCCTGACAAGGAGAATATTTTCGTAAGGAATGCCTTGTACCCTTCCTTTAGTTCTGCATTTGCCGTATCCACGTAATAGTCCCTGTTTCCCATCCCGAGGCCCGACTGGGAGAAATACATTATCTGCCTGGAGTTGTCCATAAGGTCCGGAGCCACATAAATACTGAAGAAAGGATAGTCAGACGCTGAATGCATTCCTGCCACTGCCTCCACCAGCCCGCGGCGATCCCTGATGGATCTGACCCTCTCAAGGAAAGGCTGGAGCGGAGACGAAGCCTCGGCATTCAGCCTTGTGGAATCAAGCCCCATCCTGTACAGGTCAACTATTTTCTGTTCGGCACTTCCCGGCATGACAGACTGCTGTCCGAGCGACAGAAACATCTCATTGATGCGCCTCTGATTGTTCTCATTCAGGACATCAAATGAACCATACCTTGAATATTCCGGCTTCAGAGGATGGTTCTTCTGCCAGCCTCCGGTCACATGCTGATAAAAATTCTCGGCAGGAGACACGGATATGTCAAAATTTTCAAGATTGATTGCAGGGGTACCCTGCGGGGCTTCGTTGCAGGCCACTGCCAGAGCAGGGACTATCATCAACAGAATTTTCTTCATCAGTCAACACATTAAATTCATACATGACTCGCAAAGGTATACATTTTCATCTTTATTGGGCCAAACTTTTCAAAAAAAATCCGCATATTTGCATCTCATACTTCGGAATTTCAGATAAGATAATGATGAGAATACTTCACTCAGCCATAATCTGCTCGCTGTGCATTGCCGTCAGTTCCGGCAGCATCTTCGGACAGTCGGCACAGAATCCGGGAACAGCTTCAGGGAATACGGAAAGATTTGCAGAAAGGTACAGCCTGCTTGTATCAAAGCTCGGCTATGACGGAGTCGGCATAGAGACACTTCTTGATGCCTGGGAAAAGGAAGACTCGTCCGACATAAGGATTCCGGAGGCAAGGTTCAGATATTATTTCGCCAAGTCAAGACGGGACTCGGTCGTCCAGACCGGCAGCAGAAAGCATCTCGGCTCTGAGCCAATCCTGACGCTGAAGGACTCGACAGGGACTCCGGTATACTTTCACAATGAATATTTCTATAATGACCGGCTGTTTGCCGAAGCCATGAAAAATATAGGGACCGCCATCATGATGGCTCCGGAAAGGCTTGACCTGCAGATTCTCAAGACAGACGCACTCTGTGCATACGAGAAAGGAAGTCCGGACATGGCGCTCGCACAGCTCAAGGACATTGCCGGCATCTGGCAGCAAGACAGAAACAGGTGGGAATATCCGGGAGACACTGTGGACGACAGGTTCATGAAATCATTGATGCAGCAATATTGTGCCCTGTTCTATACCACAGGCACGGAGAACTCGTATTCGGCATTCAGGGCTCTTTCAGAAAAAATGCTGTCGATATTTCCCCAGGACCCCATATTCCTTGCAAATATAGGTTCGTACATGCTGGTTGCGGAAAACAATCCCAAAGCTGCAGTAAAATGGTATAACAAAGTTCTCAAAGTCAAGCCAGGAGACTACGCCGCCATTAAGAACTGCATAATTGCAGCCCGGAAAATGAAAAACACAAGACTTGAGAAGAAATATCTGCCGATGCTCATTCAATACGGTCCGGAGAGCGAGAGCATGGCCGCAGCATCAAGACTTGAGGCTCTCAACTCCAAGTGAGCATTCAGCCACCTTTTATGCAACAGCGCTGAAGCACATCGACAGACACAAGGCCTTCGCATTCCAGACGGGACACATATTCCCTGACTTCGTCCCATGCAAGTTTTGAAATTTCAACAAGCTCATCCAATGTAATCCCTCTGTTTCCCCGTATGGCAGACAGTATGGACGCCATAGCCATGATCTTGTCCTCGCCAGTTCTATGCGGACAGCGGCTTCTTATCAAAGACTCAGACGAGAGATGCGCCCGACACCCTGTCCTGCCGAGACCTGCCCTTGCGACAAAATCATCGGGAGAGTATACCGCTTCAGCCTTTCCGGTCCTCAAGAGCCAGTTGCACCCCTGAGACCTCACGTCATCCGCACGCCCCGGCAAAGCATAGACATCCCTGCCGTATGCAAACGCAAGGGATGCAGTCATCATGCCTCCTCCCCTGCGCCGCGACTCAACAAGAAGCGTAGAGCCCGAAAGCCCGGCAATAATTCTGTTCCTGCGGAGGAAATTTGCTTTCAACGGAGACGTTCCCATCGGGAAATCCGTGACAAGAGCCCCTTGTGAGGCTATTCTTTCTGCGACTGCCCTGTGTTTCCACGGATACACGGCATCAGGGCCTGTTGCCATGACGGCAATGGTCATCAGGCCAGAATCCAGAGCCGCGCAGTGTGCAGTGACATCAATGCCGTACGCGAGTCCGCTCACAACTGCCGGACGGGACTTTGTCGCGGACATTGCCGAAACAAGCTTTCCGGTCCACTCCCTTCCATAAGGAGACATATCCCTTGTACCGACAACAGAAATCATGTCCCTGCCGGAAAATACATGGTCGAGAGCCAGCGATGTCCGGAAATATAGTCCGGCCGGAGCATCCGGGCACTCTTTCAGGAGCGCCGGATAATTGCTGTCCGTACACCCGACAAATCCGCAGCCGCAGGCAGACAGCCGGGCCAAATCTTCTGCCGCTGAGTCAAGAGCCGCGGCCGATATATGATTCCTGTATTTTGAATATGGGCCGAATACAGTCTCAAGGCCGTCAGCATCAAGTCCGAACACAGCATACGCACTGCCCATGGTCTCAATGATGGCATGAGATATCCCCGGTTCATATCCGAAAATTCTATTCAGAGCACAACAGCTCACTCTCTCTTCTTCCTCTCCGCTCATACTGTCAGGCAAATATTCCGGAAATGCCGGGAAATGCCGTCACAAAAATACTAAAAAGAGAAACGCGTATCTGGATAAAAATATGGACTTCCTGCTCCGGAAGTCCATATTTTTATCTTTTTTTATGTTTTTTCTCTTTTTTGTCAAATTATAAGAAGAGCATCTCCGTATGGACCGAATTTATAATCCTCGGCCAGGGCGGCATCATATGCCTTCATCACATTCTCATACCCGCCGAAAGCAGCCACGGACATGAGCATGGTAGAGCACGGGAGATGGAAATTTGACACTATTGCATCAGGAACCGCAAACCTGTAGGGCGGGAAAATGAATTTGTTGGTCCAACCGTCATAGGCATTCACTTCATCGTTCGTCGTCACATAAGTTTCAAGACCACGCATTACCGTGACGCCGACCGCCAGTACACGGTGCTTCCCGCGCTTTGTCCTGTTGATGGCTTCAGCAGCTTCCTGCGGGATAATCAGCCGCTCGGAATCCATCTTGTGCTTGGACAAATCCTCCACATCTACAGAACGGAAATGCCCTATGCCCATGTGAAGTGTTATGAATACTTTGTTTATATCCTTAAGAATCATTCTGTTGAACAATTCACGGCTGAAATGCAGCCCTGCTGCAGGAGCAGACACCGCACCTTCATGCGCCGCAAAGATTGTCTGAAAATTCTCCGCATCTTCCGGAGTGACCTTCTCCTTCACCCATTTGGGCACCGGAGTCTCCCCGAGACTGAACAGCGTGTCCTTGAAGTCTTCATAGCTCCCGTCATAGAGGAACCTGAGTGTCCGTCCGCGCGAAGTAGTATTGTCAATCACTTCTGCCACAAGACTTTCATCTTCACCAAAGTACAGTTTGTTGCCGATTCTGATTTTTCTGGCAGGATCCACTATGACATCCCATAGCCTCTGTTCCCTATTGAGTTCCCTAAGCAGAAATACCTCTATGTCGGCCCCGGTCTTTTCCTTGTTGCCATACAGCCGTGCGGGGAATACTTTGGTATCATTCAGCACAAAAGTGTCTCCTTTGCCGAAATAATCTATGATATTCTTGAAAAGCTTATGCTCGATTTCTCCTGTATTCCTATTGAGGACCATCAATTTGCATTCATCCCGCCACCTCGGCGGCTCCGATGCTATCTTGTCTTTGGTAAGGTTGAACTGGAATTGTGAAAGTTTCATGATTCGATATAACCTGTAGATTACACATTCAATTCATTATACGATTTCTACGCAAATTTGTTTCACTTTACGGATATTTTTATGCTTAGCACAAAAATATCATGAATCATATTGAACCTGCAGCCCGGAATACCTCAACTATCGACGGATATGTATTGAGCAAAAAGGGAGTCAGGCTCGACCTTGCCACCCAAGCGGCACGGGATATGTCCTCTTCCCGCTGCGGAGTAAGGTCAAGAGGAGCATCATACAGCATGTCAAACCACCATGTATGCTTGAGATGCCACAGCCCGTTCCTCCGGTAACAATGATCGGTGACACATATCAGGTCCCTAAGCTGCAAGTCATTTATGCCGGTCTCTTCCTGCACTTCCCTCAAAGCCGTCGTCCGGATGTCCTCTCCGGCCTCCTGATGGCCTTTCGGCAGATCCCAAAGGCCGTTGCGGCTGATGAGCAGATAATCCCCGCGCCTGTTTGACACGAGCCCACCTCCCGCATTCACCTGAACGAACTCCGAACATATTTTTCTGTAGGTGTCCTCGGTCTGACTGACCGGAATATATATCCTGCCCAAAGACTGAGATGACTCAAACATATTTATAAGCGAGTGGACATCAGGATTTTCTCCGACATTATACTGTACTGCATTCGGATCCGAAAGAGCAGGCTCGTCCGGAGGACAGATGATAATGCATCTTTTTTCCAAATATATCCTATGCATTTCTCGGTTAAAATTATTAATTTTGCGCGATATGTTTTCCGGTGTTCATACGGAGCACAAAGATAGGCAGAAACATCGGAATCCAAACTAATTTGAATACAAAGAATATGAATAGTATGGAATCCATTGACAGAAAAGTAGCGAAGTCCCTTCTGGACATCAAAGCCGTGACACTTAGGCCGGACGAACCTTTCAAATGGGCTTCCGGATGGCTTTCTCCCATATATTGCGACAACAGGAGGATTCTCTCATATCCTGAACTGAGGGAGGAAGCCTGCAGGCAGATGGCCGGGATAATTTCAGAGAAGTTCCCTGAGGCTGAGGTCATCGCCGGCGTTGCTACGGGAGCAATAGCGCACGGGATGCTGATTGCCCATATTCTCAAGAAGCCGTTCATATATGTCAGGCCGAAGCCGAAGGACCACGGAACCGGCTCACAGATAGAAGGTTCAGTAGAAAAAGGCGCCAAGGTAGTGGTTGTGGAAGACTTGATTTCCACGGGCTCGAGCAGCCTGTCGGCCGTCGACGCCCTTGTCAGGGCAGGAGTGAATGTCCTTGGCATGACAGCCATTTTCTCCTATAATTTCAATCAGGCGAGAAGAGCCTTCGAAGTCGCCGACATCGAGCTCTATACACTGACAAACTACGACACGCTCATCGAAGTGGCCAAAGAGACCGGCTACATCAAGGATTCAGACATGGAACTTCTCAAGGAATGGAGGTTCTCGCCTTCAACCTGGGGCAAAAAGGAAGAGTAATGCCGACTATCATCAAGAGCAAGCACGCAATTGTTTCAAAGGCTCCATATATATTATATATGATGTTCGTCGACATGCGCAATTTCGTGCAGTTTCTTCCGGAAGACAAGAAGAATGACGTCTCGGCCGACTATGATTCAATCAGGACCACTGTGCAAGGGTTCAATGTAGGCATCAGAATCGTCGGACGCACTCCGTATTCCGGCATAGAATTCAAAGACGACGGAGCCCCCTTTCCATTCGGGATAACAATGCACTTCGACGCTGCCGGAGGAGATCCCGACAAGACGGATTTCCATATTGAAATGTCTGCAGAACTGAATTTCATGATGAAGATGGTTCTGGGCTCCAAGCTGCAGGAAGCACTTGACAAGATTGTGGACACAATGGCCGCAGTTTCAGAAGGAAGAGTGCCGGAGGGAATCGACCCCGAAATGCTCAGAAAGGCAAAAGAGAACGGATATTTCAACTGATATACCATGTCAGGGACAGCAGCGGACAAAACTTTCGGAAAATATCTTGAAGAAGCGATCGGGCAGGAAAATGCCCGTATCGCTTTTTCTGCATTCGGAATGCCCCCGTCAGTTTCAGTCAGAATGAATCCGTTCAAGAGGCCTGAGGGAGAGAGGCCTGAGGGAGAGCCTGTCCCATGGAGCAGATTCGGAGTGCTGCTGGACACAAGGCCGAATTTCACACTTGACCCCGTTTTCCATGCCGGAGGATACTATGTACAGGACTCTTCGGCAATGTTTGTCGGACATATATTCAGGACGGCACTCAAGAGACGAATGCAGGCATCTCAGGCCGGACATCCTGTCCGGGTCCTTGACCTTTGTGCCGCCCCGGGAGGAAAAACTACTGATCTGGCTGCCTCACTGAGGATGGCTGCCGGGGACAATTTTCTCCTCGTCGCCAATGAAGTCATCCGGCAAAGGGCATCGGTGCTTGCAGACAACACGGCAATATGGGGAGACCCCAATGTCATGGTCACATCAGCCGACCCGAAGAATTTCAGGGCATTGCCGGGATATTTTGACATTATTGTCGCCGATGTCCCCTGTTCCGGAGAAGGAATGTTCAGAAAAGACGACAAGGCTGCGGCACAATGGTCAGCCGACAATGTCGCCCTGTGCCAGTCCAGACAGAGGAGAATCGTCGCCGACGCATGGGAATCCCTTGCCGAAGGCGGGATTCTCATATATTCGACATGCACATTCAACAGATATGAAAATGATTTGAATATCAAATGGATATGCGACAACCTCGAAGCAGTTCCCATATTCAGTCACCCCGGATCCGGGAACGGATATCCGGGCATAATAGAGACTGAGTATGGATTTCTTCTCGTTCCGGGACTGGTCCCGGGCGAAGGACAATATTGCAGCGCAGTGGTCAAATCAGGACAAATCCCGGGAAAGAGGAAGCCGGGCAGCCCCAAAAACGCATATTCCGCTGACAGAAAACTCAGAAGCATGCTGCCGGACAGCCTCTTTTCATCGCCAGTCAGGCTGACGGGGGATGAAAAATCAATCAAGGCTGTTCCCGAACAGATATCAGCCGATGTATGGACAGTGGCAGAGACAATCAGGACATTGTCATACGGATGCAGCGCAGGCGCATTGAAAGGGAGAGATTTCATACCGTCAGCAGACCTTGCGCTGTCACTTCTGGCGGCAGGCAATGCATGGCCGGATACGGAAGTTGACCTCGGGACAGCACTCAGATTCCTGCACCGCGACCCTATCCGCCCGGAATGCAGGAAAGGATATGTCTGCCTCACATACAATGGGCTAAGACTCGGATTCATCAAAAATATAGGAGACAGATGCAACAATCTTCATCCCCAGGGCAGAAAAATCAGAATGAACATCTGAAGACATCATGATTCAATACACAGACACACATACGCACCTTTACGAAGAGGCCTTTGCCGGAGAAGGAGAAACCGATGCCGCAATAATGCGGGCGGCAGAAGCCGGAGTGACAAGACTCGTTTTCCCTGACATCGACAGCAAGACAAGGAGGCTGATGTTTGAAGTTGCAGAAAGACATCCCGGCACAGTATTCCCATGTCTGGGCCTGCACCCGACATCCGTAGATGCAGGCTGGAGGACGGAATATGAGAAAATGGAGGAATGGGCAGACAGGCAGATTTATGCCATCGGCGAAATCGGGATGGACTGCCACTGGTCAAAGGATTATATCTCCGAGCAGAAAGAGGTCTTCAAGATGCAGCTGGAGCTTGCCCACAGGAAGAATCTTCCGGTCATCATCCATTCAAGGGAATCCACCGGACTCATCTTTGAAGTTCTTGAACAATGCCGGCATCTTGACCTGCGGGGCGTATTCCACGCCTTCGGAGGAAGCATCGAGACATTCCGCAGACTGCAGAAATACGGATGCTGGTACGCAGGCATCGGAGGAACAGTGACATACAAGAATGCCTCAATAGCCGAAACAGTCAAATCAATCCCGTCAGACAGGATTCTGCTTGAGACAGACTCTCCATACCTGACGCCTGTGCCGAAGAGAGGCACACGGAATGAAAGCAGCTACATACCGTACATCGCAGCAAAAGTCGCCGCCCAGAAAGGGATGAGCACGGAAGAAATTGCGGCAGTCACCACCGCCAATGCCGCCGCCCTGTTCGGATTCAAATCAGCATAAACAAACAAAATCCAGTCAATGATCGCCAACAGCAGACATTACCCGTCAGACAGGAAGGCATCCCTGCTGATGATATATACCGGCGGGACCATAGGCATGAAGCAGGATCCCTCCGACCTGACTCTGAAGCCATTCAATTTCGAACAGATTCTGGAAGAAGTGCCGGAGCTTCACAAATTCGCCTACCGCATAGACTCAGTCTCATTTGATCCGATAATAGACTCGTCGGACATCGAGCCGGCCTCCTGGATGGACCTCGCGTCAATGATCAGGGAAAACTATGACAGCTATGACGGATTCATCATTCTTCACGGCACAGACACGATGTCGTATTCCGCATCCGCACTGAGTTTCATGATTGAAGGTCTGACCAAGCCTGTAATCTTCACGGGCAGCCAGCTTCCGATCGGAGTTCCGAGGACAGACGGCAAGGAGAATCTGATTTCATCCGTAGAGATAGCTGCCGCAAAAGACCCGTCGGGACACGCCAGAGTACCTGAAGTGTGCGTATGCTTCGACAACATGCTGATGAGGGGCAACAGGACTTCCAAGATCAACGCAGACAATTTCAGGGCATTCCGCTCCGAGAATCTGCCTCCTCTTGCAGAAGCGGGAATTTACATCAGATACAACGACGGACTCATCAGGAAACCTGACGACTGGAACAGACAGCCGGTATTCCATACCGCCCTGGATACCAGAGTCTCGATTCTGAAACTGCATCCCGGGATTACGCCGCAGGTGGTCAGAGACATTTTGTGCGGCAAGGAAACAAGAGCTGTAATAATAGAGACATTCGGGTCGGGCAACGCCCCTTCACGGCCGTGGTTCATCAGCATGATAAAAGAAGCGGCGGCGATGGACAAGATCCTGCTCAACGTGACCCAATGCCTTGCCGGCTCCGTGAACATGGACATTTATGCGAACGGCAAAATCCTTAAAGAAGCCGGAGTAGTGTGCGGATATGACTGCACGACAGAAAGCGCACTTGCAAAACTCTTTCATCTCATGGGAAAATATAAGGAAAATCGGGAAGTAAGAGAATTGCTTGAAGAAAACCTTAGGGGAGAAATATCAAAATAAATATTGTCAAATGAAAATTAATTGCTAAATTGCACCGGTTTTAGAATTAATCCGTATTGGAATTCAGTTCTTTGATGATTATAACGATTTAATACATTATTAATTAAACACACAAAAACAATTATGAAAAAAATTTTCATGTTTTTGGCAGTTATCGGCGTAATGGCCTTTACTGCACAATACGCAGCAGCGCAGGATCAGACTGCTGCCGAAGACACAACTGCTGCTGAGGCAGCTGCTCCTGCAGAAGCCGGGTCTCTGGCTGACCTCGTTGCAGCAACATCACAGGATGTTCCGCTCCACCAGCAGCTCAAGACCCAGTTCATCGACGGAGGTCCAGGCTTCATGTCCCTGATTGTACTGTGTCTTATTCTCGGTCTGGCTGTCTGCATTGAGAGAATCATCTACCTCAGCCTTTCAAAGACCAACACCAAGAAACTCCTTGCAAAGATTGAGGAAGCCCTCCAGAACGGCGGCGTTGAAGCAGCAAAGGAAGTTTGTCGCAATACCCGCGGCCCTATCGCAAGCATTTTCTATCAGGGTCTTCTCCGCGCTGACCAGGGCATCGAGGTTGTTGAAAAGACCATCGTATCATACGGTTCAGTTCAGATGAGCCTCATGGAGAACGGCCTTTCATGGATCGGCCTCTTCATTTCAGTAGGTCCTTCACTCGGATTCCTCGGAACAGTTGTCGGAATGGTTCAGGCATTTGATGCAATCCAGGTTGCCGGTGATATTTCTCCTAACGTTGTCGCAGGAGGTATGAAGGTTGCCTTGATCACCACAGTCGGCGGTCTTATCGTGGCCATCATCCTTCAGATTTTCTACAACTACATCATTTCAAGGATTGATGCCATCTCCATCGAAATGGAAGACACTTCAATCTCACTTGTAGATATGCTGACAAAATATCAGGCGAAAAAATAGTCATATAAAATGGGATACTCTAAAATAGTAAAAATAGTACTTTGGGTATTGATGGTAATCGGCGTTGCCATCGGAGTATGGGGATTCGCAGCGGACTTCAATGACGCTTCCGTAGATGCCCTGCTCAGATGGGGATATGTGATGGTAATCGCAGGAATTGCAATTGCGATTCTCATGGGACTTGTCATCGCCGTCATCAACAATCCCAAGAGCCTTGTCAAGATGCTTCTTGCACTTGTAGGCTGTGCAGTAGTGGTAGGTGTTGCCTACGCCCTTGCAAGCGGTGACGAGCTTGTCGGTTATATAGGCACACAGCCGGATGCAGGCACACTTAAAATGACTGACACGATACTGAATCTTGCTTACATAGCATGTGGCGGAGCAATCATCGCCATCATCTTCGGAGCTTGTTTTACAGCAATCCGTGGCAGAAAATAACACAATATCAATATGGCAAAGAAATTACCAGAAATAAATTCGAGTTCAACGGCCGATATCGCGTTCCTGCTGCTGTCATTCTTTCTCATGACATCAAACATGGAGCAGAATTCGGGGTTGCAGCGCCGTCTGCCGCCTATGCCAGATGAGAACCAGGAAGTCCAGAACCAGAAGATCAACCGAAGGAACATCCTTGTGGTAAAGGTCAACTCTGCAGACAGACTTATGGCTGGGAATGAGCCAATTGATGTTAGCCTATTGAAATACAAAGTAAAGGAATACCTTGTCAACGCCAACAATGACCCGAAGCTCCCTGAAAAGGAAATGAAGAACATTGAAGGGTTCGGCGAATATGAAGTCTCAAAGGGCGTCATCTCTCTTCAGAATGACCGCGGTACAAGCTACCAGATGTACATTGCGGTTCAGAACGAGATTGTGAAGGCCATTGACGAACTCCGTGATGATTTCTCAAGAGCTCACTACGGGAAGCCGTACCTCAGCCTTGACGAGGATAAGCAGAAAATTGTAAGAGAGGCTATACCGCAGAACATTTCTGAGGCCGAGCCTAAGGATGTAAGCAAAAACTAAAGGAGGTAAAAAATGGCAAAATTCGGAAGAAGCGGAAAAAGAGAAGTGCCAGGACTGACTACGGCATCAATGTCCGATATCGTCTTCATGCTGCTGTTTTTCTTCATGGTTACGACACAGCTGCGTGAAACCGAGAACAAAGTCATGGTACGACTCCCGGAAGCATCGCAGTCTGCCAAACTTGAAAGAAAAGACCTCGCAGCTTACATCAATGTAGGTCCGCCGACAAGAAATCTGCAGGCTCAATATGGTAACGATGCCCGTATCCAGCTCAACGATTCATTCAGAACAGTGGATGACATCAGGGATTTCATTGCAACTGAAAGGGAATCCAAGAGCGAGGCAGACAGGCAGTTCATGACAGTTTCAATCAAAGCTGACGAAAACGTGAGAATGGGTATCATCACGGACATCAAACAGGAATTGAGAAGATGTTCAGCCCTGAAAATCATGTATGCAGCAAGGAAACCGGCACAGGACTAAGCCTTCAGGCATCAGAAACAATAAAAAAGCAGTTGGGAAACCGACTGCTTTTTTTTAAATTTGTGCCGGAAATTTCATAGGTACAATGAGAAAAGCATCATTCAAAACATTTCTTGCAGCATCGGCAATCTGCATGATTGCAATGACTTCCTGCTGCGGGACAACTTCAGGCAACGGAGAAACAGCAGACTCTCCGAAGTACATATTCCTGTTCATCGGAGACGGTATGGGCGCAGGCCATGCGGCGGTGACAGAGTCATATCTTTCATACAAAGCAGGGAAATTAGGTGGAGAACAACTCTGTTTCAGTGAGTTTCCAGTACTCGGGACATGCACTACATATTCAGCTGACCACCAGATAACATGCTCGTCGGCAGCCGGAACAGCAATCTCATGCGGGGTAAAGACGAACAACGGCTACCTCGGAGTAGACCCGCAGTGCAACAAACTCAAGAGCATAGCATACGAACTCAAGGACAATGGATACAAAATCGGCATAATGTCATCTGTGCCGGTCAATCATGCGACTCCTGCCGCATTCTATGGACACAACCCCGACAGGGAAGACTACTACAGCATCAGCATGGAAATCCCGGAAAGCGGCTTTGACTTCTTCGGAGGCTCAGGCTTCCTCCAGTTCAAAGGAAAGGACGGGAAAAGCAGGCCGACTCCGGAAGTGCTGGAAGAAAGAGGATATACGGTCTGCTTCGGAGAAACTGCCTTCAGGGCCGAAATGGACTCGACCGACCATATAGTTTTCATTCAGCCGAGCGGGAAAGATGCTGAAGCCGGGAACTATGAAGTGAACGATGAGAAAGAGAATGACTCCAGACTCGCCGAAATGCTTCAGATGGGACTTGACTTCATCACCGACAGCCAGCCGTTCTTCATAATGTGCGAAGGTGGAGAAATAGACTGGGCGGCACATGACAACATGACGATGCCCATGGTAGACGCTGTCCTGAGATTCAACGAAGCAGTACAAACAGCATATGAATTCTATCTCACACATAAGGATGAGACGCTCATCCTCGTGACAGCCGACCATGAGACCGGCGGAATAACACTCGGCTGCAACGGGTCCCTCTCGATTGACTGGAAAGTTTTGGAAGAAGCCTGGGAAGAAGAAGGAGAACCGTCATCACAGGACGAAAACAGGAAACTTAACGGATATGGTATCGGATGGACAAGTTCGAACCATACCGGAGCCCCGGTCCCGATATATGCAATCGGCTGCGGAGCAGAAAGATTTGCCGGAAGAATGGACAATACGGAAATCATGGGACGGATTCTCGGCAAAGTCTCAACTATACAGGAATAATTCACTGACCAAAAGAAAACTGGAATGGAAAAAGTCAAAAGAATGAAAGTAAAGGACTTGCTTAAGAGCGATCCTGGACAGGAAGTGCTTGCGAAAGGCTGGGTGAGGACAAAGAGAGGAAACAAGAATGTATCCTTCATCGCCCTCAACGACGGTTCGACAATAAACAGCATACAGATAGTGGCGGATACAGCATCATTTGACGAGAATCTGCTGAAAAAAATAACTACCGGGGCATGTATATGCGTCTTCGGAACCCTCACCGAATCATTGGGAAGCGGACAGAAAGTGGAAATACAGGCCAAAGAGATATCAGTTTATGGGGAAGCAGACCCAGCATCATATCCTCTTCAGAAAAAGGGCCATACACTTGAATTCCTCAGAACAATCGCACATCTCAGGCCGAGGACCAATACATTCGGCGCAGTGCTCAGAATCCGTCACGCAATGGCGTTTGCCATACACAAATATTTCAATGACAAAGGATTCGTATATCTGCATACCCCGCTCATAACAGGCTCTGACTGTGAAGGAGCGGGTGAGATGTTCCAGGTTACCACACTTGACCTCAACAATGTTCCGCACACACCGGAAGGCAATATTGACTACAGCCAGGATTTCTTCGGGAAGCAGACAAGCCTGACGGTGAGCGGGCAGCTTGAAGGAGAGCTCGGGGCAATGGCTCTCGGAGAAATATATACTTTCGGGCCTACATTCAGGGCAGAAAATTCAAATACGCCGAGACATCTTGCCGAATTTTGGATGATTGAGCCGGAAATGGCATTCTATGAGATAGAGGACAATATGGAACTTGCCGAAGATTTCATAAAATATCTCATAAGATATGCCCTTGAAAACTGCGGAGAAGACCTCAAGTTCCTCAACGACATGTTTGACAAGGAACTCATATCCAGACTTGAGAGTGTTGTCAACACAGAATTTGTAAGACTCACTTATACCGAAGGTATCAGAATCCTTGAGGCATCGGGAGAGAAATTTGAATTCCCGGTAAGCTGGGGCGTGGATCTTCAGAGCGAACATGAGAGATACCTTGTTGAAAAACATTTCGGCAAGCCTGTAATAATGACTGACTATCCGAAAGAAATCAAGGCCTTCTACATGAAGCAGAATGATGACGGGAAGACAGTCAGGGGAATGGATGTACTTTTCCCGAAAATCGGAGAAATCATCGGAGGCTCAGAAAGAGAATCTTCACTTGAAAAACTCGAGGCCCGCATAAACGAACTCGGAATGAAGCGTGATACCCTCGAATGGTATCTGGACACAAGAAGATTCGGTTCTGCCCCTCACAGCGGATTCGGTCTCGGATTTGAAAGGCTTCTGCTCTTCGTGACGGGGATGGCAAACATCCGCGATGTCATTCCGTTCCCGAGGACACCGAAAAATGCTGAATATTGATTGATTAAAATCCGCCGCAATGCTTGTCATAGGAATAGCCGGAGGCTCAGGGTCAGGAAAGACGACTGTCGTCAGAGCCCTTACAGAACAACTGAATGAGAAAGTTGTCGTGCTGCCGCAGGACTCCTACTATAAGGATTCCAGCCACCTGCCGCTTGAAGAAAGGCAGAAAGTCAATTTTGATCATCCGTCATCCATTGACTTTCAGCTTCTTGCCGAACAGTTGGCTCAGCTGAAGGAGGGCAAGACAATAGAACAGCCGGTATATTCCTACCTGACATGTTCAAGGTCAAAGACAGAGACCGTCACAGTCACTCCCGCAGAAGTGATAATCATTGAAGGAATCCTGATCTTTACCTGTCCGGAACTCAGGGAACAGATGGACATCAAGATATTCGTGGATGCCGATGACGATGACAGACTCATGCGCATCCTGGTACGGGACATTGAAGAGAGAGGAAGGGATATGGAGGCTGTTATGTCCAGATACAGCAAGGTAGTCAAGCCGATGTATCTGCAGTTCATCGAGCCGAGCAAGCGCTATGCGGACATAATCATACCCCAGGGAGGGCACAACAAGGTCGCAATAGAAATCATAGCCGCAACCATTGAGAAGGCTCTGCACAAAAAGAACGCTTGAAAGTCAAAGAGTACATAGAAGCAATCCGGAAAAAACTCAGTACAGAAGACAAAGCCGGCTTATATGTCACCGTCATTTTTCATCTGGCGGTGATTATTGTTCTGCTTGCCGGAGGTCTGACATCTGCCCTGACAGCAGAATCATCATATCTGTTTGATTTCAGCAGGCAGGAAGAAGAGGAGCGGCTTGCCGAGGAAGCGGCTTTTAAAGAAGAAATCAGCAGAAGACTGGACGAACTCATCTACGGAGATGCAGACCTTGCCCCTGCCCCGTCTGAATCTGAAATAAGAAATATAGCAGTCGATGCATCAACATTGAGAGACGACAGGAATACTGACGCCGAAGCACTCTATGCAGATGCCGAGAGACTCAGAAATAAACTCAGGAACGGGACAGGACCTGAGGCTGAAGAGGATATGAGAGATGAAACTGCAGACCTCGGAAACGACACCTCAGACAACACTGACACCTCAGACAACGAATACCGGGGGCCCTCAGTAATATCCTACAGCCTTGACGGACGCAAGGCGAGCAGGCTAAGCATTCCTGCATACAGATGCATCGGAGGAGGAGATGTCACAGTTATCATTTCCGTTGACAATTCCGGCAATGTCGTAAATGCGAAAATCCATGATGACATATCATCCGATGACAGATGTCTGCGGGAATTTGCCCTGCGTGCAGCAAGGCTGTCCAGATTCTCCTCATCCTCAACTGCGCCGCTGCGGCAGAAGGGAGAAATAGTCTACAGATTCATTCCCCAATAGAAAGGTCCCACACATTCACCGGACCATGGTATGCAGCCTTTATCGTCTCGTCGACAGGAAGATACAGCCTGTAAAATGCCTCATCGTCAAGTTTGGAATACCGCCCTACAAGAGCATATATCTGCGGAAGCATATAATCTTTTGTAAGATCCCATTCCCCGGACACAGGCCTGAGTCCATCCGTTTTCGCAGCATAATCCAGAAACATTCTTTCAAGACCGAGAGCATCGAGATATGACTGCAGACGGCTGAAATCGTCAATGACTGACAGTTCGGACTTATACTTGTCAAAGACTGCCGAGGCAAAACGCATCTGCGTGGCCTTGCGGTTGCAGTTGATGAAAAAGTCAGTGGCCCTTGTCGTGTCCATCGGCACAAACAGATCCGGAATTATCCCGCCTCCTCCATATACAGTCCGGCCTCCGAGCGTATGATACTCCACACTCCTGTCGACTTTCATACTGTCTGCATCGGTAAATTCCCCGTGGACATATCTCTCGTAAATATCGTAAGCATAGTCATAACCGTCAGTATACGGTTTCTGAATGCAACGTCCGGACGGAGTATAGAACCTTGAGACCGTCAGCCTGAGGCCGGAGCCGTCAGTAAAATTGATAGGTTCCTGCACGAGTCCTTTCCCGTATGTCCTGCGGCCGACAATGACTCCCCTGTCATTGTCCTGCATTGCTCCTGAAAAAATTTCACTGGATGAAGCAGTGGATTCATCAGTCAGCACGGACAGGGAGATGTCCTGCAATTTCCCGTTGCCGTCAGCATTGAAATCCCGCCTCGGCCGGTGCAGCCCTTCCATATATACCACCGGAGCCCCATGCGGCAGGAACTCATTGCACAGGAGATAAGCCTGGTCAAAATAGCCGCCGGTATTGCCCCGCAAATCAAAAATAAGCCTGGTCATGCCGCAGGACAGCAATTTGGCCGATGCTTCTGCAAATTCAGCGTATGTAGTACGTGTGAACTTGGAAAGTTTGATATATCCGGTGGTATCATCTATCATGAATGATGCATCCACACAATGTACAGGAATTTTTCCCCGTGTTATCTCAAAAGGGATGAGACTGCCGTCCCTGCTGACGGTAATCTTTACTTTCGTGCCGGACGGCCCCTTCATCAGACTTACCATTGTGTCCTGCGGAGTACGGCTTCCGGCAATCACGCGCTCGTCCACTTTAATAATCCTGTCGCCCTGCATAAGTCCCGCCTTCTCGGAAGGGCCTCCCTGAATGACATTCAGGACAATTGCAGTATCATTCGGCACATTGAACTGAATGCCGATTCCGTCAAAATTCCCGGCAAGTGCCGTTTCTGAAGCCTCAAGATCAACAGGAGGGAGATAGACTGAATGAGGGTCAAGTTCTGCCAATGCGGCCACGACGGCAGCATCGGTCATATTTTTCATGTCAATGGTATCGACATAATTCTCCTGGACCTGCTCCAGAATAAGATTCAGTTTCCTCCACCTGTTGTAATCCCCGTCAAACTTCACATTTCTGCCACCTGTGAGATTATAAACCAACATAGTGGCAAGAATACCGATTACGACACCGAAAACGGCGACTGCAAGACTTTCCTTTTTCATTTCGGCTAATCTACTTTCTCTACTTCAATTCCCGCCGCTCTGAGCAGATCCACCCCGTCCGTAAGCCTGTATTCGTCGCGGTACACTACCCTGCGTATGCCGGCCTGGATAATAAGTTTTGAACATTCGAGGCACGGAGCGGCGGTCACATACAATGTGGCTCCCAGACTGTTGTTCCCTGACTTGGCAACCTTGGTGATGGCATTTGCCTCCGCATGGAGAACATACGGCTTAGTCACCCCGTTTTCGTCTTCACATATGTTCTCAAAGCCGGACGGAGTCCCGTTATAGCCGTCAGATATTATCATCCTGTCCTTGACAAGCAGGGCACCTACCTGCCGACGCTTGCAATAGGAATTTCTGGCCCAGACTGTGGCCATCTCAAGATAACTCTGGTCAAATTTTTCCATTAGTTTCTCTGATAAAGATACCTCTTGATGCTGCGCTTAGGAGTACGCTCAAAGTCCTCCGGCATTATCTCTATCTTCTTGATGCGGGCATAGTTGGGGAGTTCCTGATTGGCATGCATGAGTGAGTCGTCAAGGTGAGTCTTGAGCATCTCGCCAGAAAGCCCGTCAAGTTCTGCCTGATGGAAATCCGGATAAATCAGGGCCGTAAGCGCACCGTCATCCTCAATCACAAGAGAGTCCACGACATACGGCATATTGTTAAGCACAGATTCTATCTCCTCCGGATAGATATTCTGTCCTGAAGGTCCGAGAATCATACACTTGGAGCGTCCTTTGAGATAGAGATACCCGTCTTTGTCCATCACGCCCATGTCTCCGGTCCTGAACCAGCCGTCCTTTGTAAATACAGCTTCCGTGGCCTCCGGATTCTTGAAATATCCGAGAAAGACATTCATTCCCCTGACAAGCACTTCCCCTGGAATATTTTCCGGATCTTCGGAATCAATGCGGATTTCCATATTGGGAGCGGCCTTTCCGCAGGAATACAGTCTTGCCGTCTTCCAGTCATCGTATGTTATAATAGGGGCACATTCCGTCATGCCGTAGCCCACGGTGAACGGGAATCCGATTTTCTTGAAGAAAGCCTCGACTTCCTTGTTGAATGCGGCTCCTCCGATGATTATTTCTTCAAACCTGCCGCCGAAAGCCGTCACAAGCTCATTACGGATTTTCTTCATGACCATATGGTCAAGGACAGGAAGATGCATGAGTACCTTTATGCCGTTTTTCTCCAGGATAGGCTTCAGCTTGCTCTTATAGACTTTTTCAATTATCAGCGGCACTGCAATCACAATGTCCGGCTTCACTTCGGAGAGAGCCTGCATAATGATTTTCGGGCTCGGAACCCTTGTAAGAAAATGCACATGACATCCTATGGCAAGCTCAAACAGGACTTCGAACATCATCCCGTACATGTGTGCCGAAGGCAGCATGGCCACGACATTGGAATTCTCGTTGAGCATAGGGAGCACTTTCTTTGCAAAGAATATATTGGAGAACACCGCCCTGTAAGGAATCATCACGCCCTTGGAAAAGCCTGAAGTGCCGGAAGTATAGTTGATAAGAGCCAGTTCATCCGGCTTGTCCTCATAATAGCAGATGCACTCGGGAGTAAAATTCATCGGGTATTTCTTGCCGAAAAGCTCATTGAGATGCTGCCTGACATCCATTATCCTGCCGGTTCTTGCAAACAGAAAATGGAAATTGTTTATCTGCACCACAGCCTGGAGAGTCGGCATCTCGGTCTCCGTAAGGCCCTCCCACACGACATCGTCCACAAACAGAATCTTTGCCTCAGAATGATTGACCAGATGATGGATATTCCCGGGCTTGAACTCATGGAGTATCGGCACAGGGACGGCCCCGTATGTCAGAACAGACAGGAAAGCGACTCCCCAGTTGGCCTGGTTGCGTGAGCATATCGCCACTTTGTCGCCTTTTACCAGTCCGCATTCCTCATACATTATGTGCATCTTGGCTATTCTTCTGGCCACATCCCTGTATGGAAGAGTAACTCCCTGATAATTCGACAAGGCCGGCCTGTCCCAATTCTTTTTGAAACTTTCTTCGTAAAGTTTATTGACTGATTGAAATTCCATATGATTGTTTCTTGGTAATGTCCATTTTATTTCTGTATTGCCCCTCTTTTCAGTTTCTGGCTCCGGGGGCTGCTCCGCCACAGTCACGAATCTCTCCCTACAGTTCCAGGGTCCGTTCCCTGCCGTCATAGCAAACGACAGTCACGGAATTGGCTCCGGCCGGGACAACCTTGCTGTCAGAACGGATCATCTTGTCACCTGTCCCGGCAGTAATCGGGGCTCCTCCGTAGAACGGGAATATCAG
This sequence comes from uncultured Bacteroidales bacterium, assembly GCA_944322565.1. Taxonomy (GTDB): domain Bacteria; phylum Bacteroidota; class Bacteroidia; order Bacteroidales; family UBA932; genus Cryptobacteroides. Next base: position 278,316 of record CALUPG010000001.1, read on the forward strand.
CGTCCTGATGGATGTCCTTACGACCCAATATGTCTTTCCGGACACTTTCACCGGTTCAGGAAGTCCCTTTATAGTCTCATCTGCAGTGATTCCCTTCCATGCCGCAGGCTTCTTCCCCTGCAGATTGTACATGTCAACGGTATTGTCATCATGAAGGACCATCACATTGTATTTTCTGGTCCCGTTGAAATCATAAATGTCCGGACCGAGAATTATTTTCTTGCCGAGGTCGACAGGGAAAGGATTGACAAACCGTCCGAGCCTGTCTATGAGATAGAGTTTCGAACCGGAAGCAAACAAAATCTGAAGCTTGCCGTTGGCAAAGTAATCGATTGTACCTGCCCGACCGCAGATTGGGGAAGAAAATGGAGCTCCCCATAGTCCCCGGCCATCCTCTTCCTGAAGGCACAGGTACATATTGTCCTGCTGGTAAAACAGATTCATGCGTCCGGTACCGGAATTTTTCACCCGAAACGGACCTTTCGGCACTTCTATCAGAGTATCTCGCTCAAATTCAGGAGCTTTGCTCTTTGTCACCACAACACGGTCCAGCTCGGCATACAAGTCCAGAGAAGAGCGGGACTTGCCCACGGAAAATGTGAGCGGCATATATGAAACACCTTCGGAGGCGGCTTCAAAAGCCGATGCGACAGCAGGAGAAAACATATCCCTGACAAGCCCGGAGTTTTCTGCAGCAGAGAAATATGCGACAAGACAACGCTTCTTGGAAGAAAGCCTGTCAGGCAGACCTGCATCCTCCATATATCTCTTGAGCGTATTCTCCAGAGCCCTGCCGGAAACATATTCCTGCACGGCGGCACGGCTTCCGGATATTATCCAGCCGTCAATATATGTGAAGGCACTTTCATCATCCGGGCTGAAGAGTGAGCCGAAAAGCGAACCGGCAAAACCTGGATACGCATATTCATGCACTTGTGGAACATAATCCTTAAGTGTTGTCACGTCCGTACCTTTAAAAATCACCGGCACATCCGGGTTGCCGACTTTCAGGAGCACAACATCTTCAAGGTCCTTCCCTACGAAAAATGATACGGAAGCAACCTCTTCTATATCAAGGGTCCCGCACCAGTCTTCAGGACTGATGCCTGACATTTTTTCAAGTTCTGCAGCGACAGAAGCAGCACTTCCGGAATGAAAGTCGCGGAATCTGCCGTATGAAGAAAGATATGCCCCGGAGTCACCGAGAGGAAGAGAGGCCACAAAGACAGAATATGACGGAGCAATGGAGGAAACAGAAGATGCCGCCCCCGGCATGTCCGCAAGTACGGACATGAAGTCCTCTCCGTTGTCATCGATTCTTTGCTCCCCGCTGAGGTAAAGATGCCCTTGGTCTGCCGAATATATGGAAAAGGCCAGCCACTCGGTCATATCGGACAGAAAATCAGCATATTTTCTATATCTTGGAGAAAAGATTTCTTCAGCAAACTTTTCCGCCGCCCCACATGAAATCAGAAGAAGATTACTGCCGTCTGCGGCAGAAGCCGTCTGCACAAAGCCTTTGGCATCCGCCACTGACAATCTTCGTGAAAGATGGCGGGACGAAGACCCTACCAGAGCCTCTGACGGAGATGCCGCGACAATACTTTTCTTATACAGTCCGTCTCCCGGAGACAAAATTCCGGAACAATCCGAATACACAGAACAGATTCCGGCAGAGTCTGCGGCAGACATCAGCAGAGATGCCTCTTCGGAAACCTCCGCAGAAGCACGGCGCGCATCAACGACCAGCAGAGGCACAAGCTCTCCGTTATAATGGAAAGATATGACAGCAGGCGATGATTTCAGCGGCAGATTCCCGTGCATGGACATTTCATGCAGGGATGAGAGGAACTTTCCGAAAGAAGACTGCCCGTATGAGCAGGTCAACTGATTAAGCACGGAAGAAGTGTCGGCAAGCAAAGATACCATGTCACCGACACTTTCAAATCTCATGACCGCAACAGCATCCGTCGGAACTGCAGCAAGAAGTTCATACCTTGAATCGTCAAGAGTTTTGTCTCCGCTTCCGGTCCCGGAATACAGCACAGCCACCGCAACAGCAACTACCGCCAGAAGAGCGGCAGCGACCGCCGCACAAACGATTATAGCCTTTCTGCTCATGAGCGAAGTTACCTGACGGCTACGGCTTCGATTTCAACTTTCACTCCCATCGGAAGGGCAGCTACCTGAAAGCATGCACGAGCCGGCTTGTCACCAGTAAAAAATTCGGCATATACAGCATTCATTGCAGAAAAATCGGCAATGTCATCAAGAAGGACCGTTGTCTTCACCACATCTGAATACGAAAGGCCTGCGGCAGCAAGTATCGCCCCCACATTCTCCAAAGCCTGACGAGACTGGGCCTCAATGGTCTCCGGGACAGTCCCGTCAGCCGGATTGACCGGAATCTGGCCTGATATGTAAAGCGTTCCGTTTACTTCTATTGCCTGAGAATACGGACCCACAGCCTTGGGGGCATCCGGTGTTGCTATCACTTTTTTCATGTCTGTCTTGATTTATATCATGTATATCATGCAAATTTAATTCATTTAAAACTTAAATGAAAGAATGTCAAAGAAAAGTAAACATTCCGGAAGCCATAATGACAAAAAAAGAGTCCCGGGACTTCAATCCCCGAGACTCTTCAGCCAATATTATTTGTAGCCCCGAGCAGAATCGAACTGCTATCTAAAGTTTAGGAAACTTCCATTCTATCCGTTGAACTACGGGGCCGGTTCAGAAGCAGAGCCTACTCGGCGCTCTTCTGGATAATCTGACGGCCTCTGTAGTATCCGCATTCAGGACATACCCTATGATACATTACGGTAGCACCGCAATTTGAGCATGTTGCCAATGTAGGAACCACAGCCTTGTCATGAGTTCTTCTCTTGTCTCTTCTCTGCTTTGAGACTCTGTGTTTCGGATGTGCCATTGTTCTATATCAATTTAATTATTATTATCACTTTTTTCCTTGAAAATGTCACGCAATGCGCTGAAAGGATTTTCAGCCGCCGCTTCACCGTCCTCCTTTACGGACGCACCCTTTATCGCTATCCCGGATGAAAGGATTTTCATTGAGGAAGGATTGCATCCGCCGTCCTCATGAAACCTCTGGAGAGGCAGAGCCAGACAGACATAATCATATATAATCTGCCTCATGTCAAGCTCTTTCTCCTCCGGTGACAGAAATATCTTCTCCCTGAGGGCCAAATCTCCTTCGGAGCTGTCCGAACCGGAATCTTCTGCCTGCTCGGAGCCCGGCCTGCCGTCATATCTGACCTCAAGACTTATCAAAGTCTTGACAGGAAAGGCAAGTTCGTCCATGCACCTGTCGCAAAGGACTGTCACCGTGCCGGAAACAACACCGTCAACCAATATCTCACGCCCGCACTTCTCAACCTCCGCCTCTATTGACAGTGAGGCATCAAGTATCTCCGCATTGCCGAAATCTTCAAAGAACATCTTGCCGACATTCCAGCAGAAACGCTTCCTGCCGGATGCCAATCCATTTAGAGGTATCAAAAATTCCTGGCTGTCCATAATTATGACCTCAACCTGCAAAATCCGTAACCCGTAAACAGATTTGAGCCTGCAAAGGTATAAAAAAGTTTTTGAAAATCAATCCAAATTGCCACTTTTTCTTTTACGTTCAATCTCGTCAAGAATTATTTTCCTGATTCTCATAGATTTAGGAGTAACCTCAACAAGTTCATCTTCCTGTATATATTCCAAAGCCTCCTCAAGAGAGAATTTTATCGGAGGCGGGAGCATCACTTTGTCATCACTGCCGGAGGCCCGCATATTGGTCAGTTTCTTGGTCTTGCAGATATTTATGTTAAGGTCGCGCTCCCTCGTGTGCTCCCCGACGACCTGTCCGGCATAAATATCGTCTCCCGGCTCGACAAAGAAACGGCCCCTGTCCTGAAGCTTGTCCATTGAATACGCCACGGCGACACCTGTCTCGAGAGATACCAGAGAACCGTTGGTCCTGCGCTCGATGTCACCCTTGTACGGCTCATACCCCTTGAATCTGTGTGCTACAACGGCCTCTCCCTGGGTAGCCGTGAGAAGATTGCTCCTCAGCCCCATGAGTCCACGCGCCGGGATATCGAAATCCAGATGCGTCCTGTCCCCCTTTGTCTCCATGTGAATCAGGGCGCCTTTTCTTCTTGTGGTGATTTCTATCGCCTTGCCGACAAACTCCTCCGGAACCTCTATGGTAAGATTCTCGATAGGTTCGCAGCGCTCCCCGTTTATGGTCTTGTCCAGTACTTTCGGCTGGCCTACCTGAAGTTCGAAGCCCTCGCGGCGCATCGTCTCTATCAGGACGGACAGATGAAGGACTCCCCTTCCGTACACTATGAACGAATCAGCGTTCGGACCCGGCTTCACCCTCAGGGCGAGATTCTTCTCCAGTTCCTTTTCCAGACGCTCCTTGAGATGGCGTGAAGTGACGAATTTGCCTTCTCTTCCGAAGAAAGGAGAATTGTTGATGCAGAAGAGCATGCTCATAGTAGGCTCATCCACGGAAATAGGCGGGAGCGGCTCCGGGTTCTCAAAGTCGGCGACTGTGTCACCTATCTCAAACCCCTCCAGCCCCACTACGGCACAGATGTCACCGCACTGCACTGCATCCACCTTTGACTTTCCGAGTCCGTCGAAGACCATCAGTTCCTTGATCTTCTGCTTCTGCACTATGTCATATCTCTTGCAGAGACTTATGTTCATGCCTGAGGTCAATTCTCCCCGGGTCACCCTTCCCACGGCAATCCTGCCCACATAAGGAGAATACTCGAGGGAAGAAATCAGCATCTGCGGCGTCCCCGGATTATGGGCCGGGGCAGGAATCTCTTCCAGAATCGTGTCAAGAAGGGCGGTTATGTCATTTGAAGGCTTCCTCCAGTCAAGCGACATCCAGCCCTGCTTCGCACTTCCGTATACAGTCTTGAAATCCAACTGGTCTTCTGTCGCATTGAGAGAAAACATCAGATCGAATACCTCTTCCTGTACTTCTTCCGGACGGCAGTTCTGCTTGTCCACCTTGTTGATGACCACTATCGGCTTCTTGCCCATCTCAATGGCCTTCTGAAGCACAAAGCGGGTCTGAGGCATACAGCCTTCGAATGCGTCCACAAGCAGGAGCACTCCGTCCGCCATATTCAGCACGCGCTCGACCTCGCCGCCGAAGTCGCTGTGGCCCGGAGTGTCGATTATATTGATTTTTACTCCCTTATATATTACCGAGACATTCTTTGCAAGAATAGTTATACCTCTTTCCCTTTCAAGGTCATTGTTGTCAAGAATCAGTTCCCCGAGTTTCTCCTGGTCTCTCACGAGCCGCGCCTGATAAATCATCCTGTCGACAAGTGTCGTCTTTCCGTGGTCGACATGCGCGATAATTGCAATATTCCTTATTTCCTGCATAACCAACACTATATTTCTCTGAAAATGCGCTGCAAAAATATACAATTCTCCCGTCTTTATGAAGTTTTTATATTATTTTTGCGCAGATAAATAAGAAACTTCTACAATCACGGATATGACAGAAAAAATAATCATTCTGGACTTCGGCTCTCAGGTCACCCAGCTCATCGGGCGCAGACTCAGGGAACTGAATGTCTATTGTGAAATCTACCCCTACAACAAGATTCCGGCTCTCAGAGAAGATGTGAAGGGAGTGATTCTTTCGGGCAGCCCGTTCTCAGTGAGGGACGAGAAGGCCCCGCAGGCAGACCTTTCCGCCATAAAGGGGAAGCTGCCTCTGCTGGGAATCTGCTATGGCGCCCAATACCTTGCCTACAAGTTCGGAGGGGACGTGAATCCTTCCATAGCCCGCGAATACGGCAGGGCAATACTTGAAGTGACCAAGTCCGACACCCGGCTCCTCAAGGGAGTGGCCGCACATTCTCAGGTATGGATGTCGCACGGGGACACAATCTCAAGACTTCCCGAGGGAGGAGAAGTCATCGCATCCACATCCGATGTTGTGAATGCCGCATACCACATCAAGGGAGAAGACACATATGCCGTACAGTTCCATCCGGAAGTCTATCACACGAAGGAAGGGAGCAGGATACTCGCCAACTTCGCATACGACATCTGCGGATGCAAGGGGGACTGGACACCGGCATCGTTCATAGACACCACCGTCTCTGAACTCCGCAGCAGACTCGGCGACGACAAAGTCATCCTGGGACTGAGCGGGGGCGTCGACTCCACAGTGGCATCAGTCCTGCTCCACAGGGCAATCGGGAGCAACCTCACCTGCATCTTCGTGAACAACGGGCTGCTGCGCAAAAATGAATTCGAGGATGTGCTCGCCTCATATCAGGACATGGGTCTGAATGTAATCGGCGCCGATGCCTCAAAGGAATTCATCGCAGCCCTTGCCGGAGTCACCGAGCCTGAAGAGAAGAGAAAAATCATCGGAAGGCTCTTCATAGAGACTTTCGACAAATACGCCCGGAGCATCGAGAATGCCCGGTGGCTTGCCCAGGGCACCATATATCCGGATGTGATTGAATCGGCATCGGTCAACGGACCGTCATCCACCATCAAGTCTCACCACAATGTTGGAGGACTGCCCCAGAAGATGAACCTGAAAATTGTGGAGCCGCTCCGTTCCCTTTTCAAGGATGAAGTGCGCCGTGTGGGCCGGGCCCTCGGCATCAGGGACGAACTCATCAACAGGCATCCGTTCCCGGGCCCGTCCCTCGGAATCAGGATACTGGGAGATGTTACAGAAGAAAAGCTCAGGATTCTGCGCGAAGCCGACGACATATTCATCAGAGGACTCAAGGAATATTCGCTGGAAGGCAACAAGGCTGCAGCAGAGGCCCTCGCAGGTCCGGGTGCAACCTGCGTCCGCTCCGCCTCAGACCCGACAATGACTGCATACAGCCTCTACGACGCCATCTGGCAGGCAGGGGCCATACTGCTTCCTGTCCGCAGTGTCGGAGTGATGGGTGACGAAAGGACATACGAGAACACCATCGCCCTCCGTGCGGTGATCTCCACCGACGGAATGACAGCAGACTGGGTTCATCTCCCGTATGACTTCCTTGCCAAGACGAGCAACGACATCATCAACAAGGTACGCGGGGTCAACAGGGTTGTCTACGACATAAGTTCCAAGCCGCCTGCCACCATAGAGTGGGAATGACAGGCCGGACATGACTCTTATCCAATATTCAGGAATCTGACCCTTATTCAAGAAATATATGATTCTCAAAGAAAACAACGGCAAAGTCCCTTCTGTCGGCGAAGGGACTTTTGTTGCAGAAAATGCGACGCTTGCAGGAGATGTTACAATCGGCAGAAACTGCAGCATCTGGTACGGTGCCGTGCTGCGCGGAGATGTCGGGGCAATCCGCATCGGCGACAACAGCAATGTCCAGGACGGGGCAGTCCTCCACGGCACCCTCGGGGTCTCGGAGACTGTTCTCGGCGAATATGTCTCAGTAGGACACAACGCAGTCGTGCATGGAGCCAGGATAGGCAATGATGTCCTCATCGGAATGGGTGCGGTCGTCATGGACAACGCCGTAGTACCGGACGGGACAGTCATAGCTGCAGGGGCCGTCATCCTGGCAGGCAGTGTCCTGGAGCCGGGCATCTATGCCGGAGTACCGGCAAAAAAAGTAAAGGACGGGTCAGAGAAAATAACAAAGATGGCCCACGACAATGCCGCAGGCTATCTTGAATACAAGGACTGGCACTGACATCACTGAATATTTCCGGCAAATGCACTGATGTTGTCGGCTATCATGTCCGCAAGTCTCTGCCTGGCCTCGACGGAAGCCCAGCCGACATGAGGGGCGAAGTTCATCCTCTCGGGGTGTCTCATACACAGAAGAGGGCTGTCTGCCGGAAGTGGCTCGGCAGAAAACACATCCAGTCCAGCTCCGGCTATAATGCCGGCATCCACGGCATCGGCAAGGGCCTTCTCGTCCACAATGCCCCCGCGGCCCATATTGATGATGACGGCGGTGGACTTCATTTTCGCAATCTCCTCCGCTCCTATCAGCCCGGCTGTCCTCTCATTGTACGGTGCGTGTATTGACACGACATCCGACTTTGCCAGAAGTTCATCCAGCGGCAGACTCGGATATTCGCGGCAGTGGGAAGTTCCGGAAGTGGAGAAATAGCAAATCTTCATCCCGAAAGCCTCTGCGACCCTGGCCACGCGGCTGCCGATGGTCCCCATTCCTATGATTCCCATGGTCTTGCCTGCAAGTTCAAGATAGGGCACCGAGGCATCCGTAAAAATCCCGCCTGCGGAATACCGTCCGTCCTTCACATAGGAATCAAAATGCCTGGCTCTGCCGACAAGAGTCAATATGTGCATGAAAGTATTCTGCACGACTGAATCAGTGGAATAGCCGGCGACATTCCTTACCTGAATTCCCTTCTTCTCCGCATAGGCGAGGTCTATGTTGTTGACACCGGTTGCTGCCTCACATATAAGTCTGAGACGCGGCGCCGCATCTATCAGTTTCGGGGTAACTCTGACTTTGTTTATGATGAGGATGTCACAGTCCCCCACCCTTATCAGCGCCTCCTCCGGAGACGAAGTCCGGTAAAGCACGAGTTCTCCGAACTTTTCTATTGCCGCAAATGAGACTTCGCCCATAGTGGCGGCATCCAGAAACACTATCTTCATATCGGCCGTCAAATTATACCAAATATCCTATATAAATATCCTTTGATGCAGAAAAGGCGGACCGCCTTGAAGCGGACCGCCTTCCGGGAGTGCGCGGGATCAGAGTCGAACTGACACGCCATTTCTGGCACTACCTCCTGAGAGTAGCGCGTCTACCAATTTCGCCACCCGCGCCTCAAAAGTGGCTGCAAAGATACAAAAGATTTTTTAATTCATACTATTTTTTTGATAACATCTTAAAAATATCTTCAATTTTTGCCAATGGCGAATGTCATATAGTGATGTCAAACACGAATTCCTTTTCCCAGTCATTCACAATGAATGTCACATCAGTCTTTGAATAATTCACCGTCAGCTCCATGTCACCGAGACTTTCGGCGGACCAGTCATATCCGCTTTCAGCCATCATGTTACCCAGAGCAAAACTTCTGAGCACCCTGCCGTCTTCAACTATTTCCAAAGACAGGGAATTGTCTTTCTGGCGCGGGATGCGGACCGAGCATACACCCTCCGGAGCCAATTCGGGAACATAAGAAAAATCCCCGTCAAGAGGACGGCCCATGACATCATATCCGCACACATTGCCGGTTATCCGAAGAGAAAAAGGCAGATCCGGCTCTTCTTCACACACCAGATGCAGAATAATGCCGCAATAATTCTTGGCAGGGAAAGGCCGGCATTCACAAGACTCCCGGTCCGCATTCAGTCTTATGCAGTACATATAGACAGGAGGACACTGGCTTCCGTATGGTATCTCCAGACCCTGTCCATCCATATAAAGCCCTTCTGTACCGCTGTTGACATTGACATGAACTTCCCCCCGTGGCACTCTGACACAATAATCGTCGGCAAAAGATTCTTGCGGCACATTATCAAAGAAAAGAAAGCCGTCCGCCGATGTCACGCTCAGATACACTGAATCCATGGCATCCGTATCCACCCCACTCAAGTCAAACATTATGCAGCACGGGCAATCCCCTCTGTCCTCCTTCACCGAACACCCTGCGGGCATCATGAAGACCATCAACAACAAAAACACTGCGGGCGATATCTTTCTTTTCATTTCAGTCATATTTTATTTAAATTTCGAACTGACCGGTATAGCCTTCTTCCCAGTCTTCCACCTCAATTGCAAATGATGCGTCACCCGGCAACATTTCCTGTTCCGGATCCGAAGACCCGGGCCTTGTAATCCGGAGTTCCGTGACTGTATACAGGTGGTTGGATTCTATCACCGGCATTGTCATGGTATAATAGCATATCCTTCCTGAGAGACTGGCCTCAACTACAAGTCTGGTATGGCGGGGACACCATTCCTCCGCATAAGAATCCGCCAGATATGGATTCGGGCAGCAGTAGAAATAATGCGGAGTATCATACGGGATGCCGGGGGCCACCGGTTCGGACATTTCGCCAGTTTCAATAAGCTCCTGCTCAAGCAGGTCTTTCCCTTGTGAATTGTGCCAATAGGAAGGGGCATCATCGCCGATATAATGGACATCCCCGGCGACATTGGTCAGATAGATTCCTTTGATAATGAACTCGGAATTGCGATACTGCTCCAGGGCAAAGTCAGTCACTATCCGCTCTATGGAAACCCTTGCCACGAGTCGTCTGACTGGCACGGTAATACTTGCCGATGCCGACAATGTCACTTTTTTGCTTCCTGACATCACCAGCGAGCCGACAGAATTGTCCTGCAGGTCCGAAACTTCTTCCCTAAGCGCATCAATGTTGAATATATTCACTATTCTCGGTGCATTCACTACAGCCACGACTTCCCTGTCCCCGGCAGTACAGTCAATGATAAGACTGTCTGATTCGGCAATGCTCCAGGCGTCAATGCTCCCGTCTTCCCTGAATACAAAGACCTGCACCCTGCTGACGGCATTTTCATTGCCTATATCCGTCACTTTTGTCATGGAAGTGACAGGAACCGTCACACTCAATTCAACTTTTTCCGGAGACTCCTGACACACAGGCCGGAGCTCTTCTGTACAAGCCGCCAAAAAGAAAACAGCGGCTGCACCTGCAATAAATGTCTTTTTCATTGTAACTTATAATTAATCGGTGATATATGTTTCTTCTTCATTCAACTTTCTCAGCAGAGGGGACAGCTCCGGATCAAGATTCGCCCTGAATTTCATCGAGGGATCCTGAATTACGCTCCTGCTGTAATATTCCATGGCTTCGGCCTTCATGTCAAGCCTTGCCATCACAAGTGCCGCCAGATAATTGGCCTTGGCGGATTTCTGCCGGATACCCGCAAGAATCGAGAGTGCAGTCTCTTCGTATCCGGCTGAAAGGCAAGCCAGGGCGCTGTTGTAATCCGAATATTGCCGCAGAAGCGAGACTGCCTTCCTGTAGTCCAGATTCCGTATTGCCTCAACGCCGGACATATATGCCGTATCAAGTTCAGCAGTATGTACAGTATCTTTCGCCATGTCAGGACGGTGAAGCCAAAACTCAAAATTCACACTCCTCAGCCTGGGATAGATTTTCTCCCTCAGATAAATATACCCCGGCAATGTCGAAAGCACCGTCTCCGCCGAATCTTTGTCACACGCGGGAGAGACTGACATAATCTTGCCTCTGATAACAGGAGACAGGGTGCTGTCATTCCTCACCAGCAGCTTCATCCTGTCCCAATTTTCAGGAACTGATGCCGTTCTCAGCCTCTGATGAAGGCTGTCCGGAAACTCTGTCCTGACAAAATCAAGGACAGACAACGCCCTGGCCCCGGCAAGCCGGGAATTGAATCCGTAATCTCCTTCCGGAGAACATGATGCGGTCACAGTCATTGAATCCAGCACATATTCTGCCTTTGAGGATATGTCTTCAATACACTTTCTGATGCGCCTCAATTCCGATACATTGCCTTCAAGAAGAGTATCAATTTCGGCCGATCCCTGGCTGAAGTCGATAAAAGCACTGGTGTTGTCATAAATTCTGCGATACCTCACTACCGTCTTATATTTCGGCGTATCATCCACAAGAGAAGACAGGCTGCTGACATAGAAGACAAGAGAGTCGGGATGGTGCAGGGCAAGCAGCTTCCTGCCGTCTGCATACACTTCTCCGTCAAGAGATACTGTAATTTTTCTCAGTCCGGGAAAGCTGCGCACATTCTGCACATATCTGTAGCACAATGCCCCGTCAGCGCCTGCCAGCACCGTATCCAGCCTCAGCCCTTCGGAAACAATGGGATCCTTCACATATTTCCGGAACATAGTTTCCCTTGACTTTTTTCTGTTTTCATTCCTTTGCACGAGTGCATGTCTGGTATAATGTTCAAGGGCCTCCCGCTGACTTACGCCGAACAGGTTTTCAGCCTCAGGATCAGACACAAATGACGAATCTGTCTTCATGGCATATATTCCAGGATAATACCGCATCAGAAATTTCTCAAGCTGGTCAGTTCTCACGAAGGCCGAACTGTCAGTGATGATTGATGCAAGAAATGCCTGATATCTCTCATACCCGCGCAGCTGAGCCTCACGATAACGGACGCCGGTGATATACAATGGCTCCAACGATGATTTCCGGCCCATGGCATCCATCTTCGGAAGGAACTTCAGTTTCCACCTTGAGTCTATCATGTCCGGAGGAACGGTAATGTCAAATTCAAGAGACACCGCCCCGCCGCGTTCCGCCACATTCCGGAATCTTGCGACAACCCGCGAAGCCGAAATCACATCAGTCGCGACCATATCTCCGGTAGAAGTTTCTCGTACAGCATTCATTATCAGCGGGTCTCCTCCGTCATTCTGCTCCTTGCCAGCAGTATCCGCCACTATGTTGCACCCGCCTTTCCATCCGTCATCCGCAGCCGGCCTGTCCTCTTCCCATGGAATGGACATCTCAACATGGACATCCCTGTCCAAAATATCGGAGACCTTGCTTCCCACCCCGCACGACACCGGCAGAACAAGCGATGCAATCGCTGCCGCCACACTGACGGAAATGCCCCGGGCAAAATTTCCGCTGACATATCGTTTCTTGTCCATAATGCCAGAATTGTTCAGAAAACATACGAAATGGATATCAGAAGGTCATTCGGAAGAATGAATCCCTTTCTGCCTGACGACAGGGTCAGGCCGCACGCGGGACAGGCATATTCAACATACCATTTCACCCCGGCCCACAGGCCTATTCCGAATTCAATGTTCAGATTCGGATGCAGCATATAAGTATATCCCGCAGTCAATCCTGCCCCCACTCTGTCTCCCTCTTCTGTCCTGCGGGATATTATGCCTCCGGTATTGTATTCCTGATACTGAAGTTTGCCCGCAATCCACCACCCGGAATAGACATGCCAGGGCCAGAACCTTGCTCCTGCACAATACGACTGCTGTCTGTTCTGGAACTGGCGTCCGGAACCGGAAGCCCTGAATGTCCACGGATTGTATTTCACTCCGGCATTTACCGTCCATCTCCTCGCGAAAGAATATGCAAGCTCGGCATTCAGAGTCCCGAGACTGGCATAGCCTGCAAGATTGGTTGACACCGCAAATCTTCTGGCCTCTGCCCCGGTGGCGGACATAACTGCCATACAGGCAAGCACAAGACAATATTTCAGTATCCTCATGATTATTGCGATTTTTGAGTTGATCAATCGTATCTGTTGAATGCCTGCTCTATCACAGACTCTTTTCCGGGACAGACTTCCCTGAGCCTTTCTTCAAGAATCTCGATGTCTGCGACATCAGTTTCCAGAGCCTGGAAAATATCAGACCTTGAAATGCCCCTGTCGTCAAGATACCGGAATATCTGCGGGCGGAACCAGAATGATGTTCCGAAAGAAGGAGTCTGTCCTCCATAACGCTCCTTATACATCTTGCTCTCAAGATAGTAGGCCCACATTTCGCCGACTTCGCAATATCCGGCAAGAGGTTCGGTGCCATCCCCGTATGTTGTGCCTCCTGACGAAATCCATGAAGACAGGACAAAGAGGATATAATTGTTCCAGAATGTTTTCCCCGCCTTTGAAAAATGACTGGCATGAGCCAGCTCATGGCATGTTGTGCTATACAGGTCCCTGTATTCCGGATTCCCCTGCGTTCCTATGGTAATGTCCGGGGCAAAATATGATATGATGCCTGAAAAGACTCCGAGAAAGCCCGACAGCAGATGTCCTTCCACCAAGGCTCCATGATGAATCATCACTGCACTGCTCGCCGTCAGGTCAGAGAACAGCCATATCCTCAAGTCAGACGGAGGCGGAGCTATGCCCATGTCATTATCTGCACATCGGGTGATATAATCATAGGCAGCATTGTTCACGACACTTCTGTTGAACAGTTTCCTGTCCGAGTCTGTCGACACGGTGACGGAAAGTCCCTGCGGCTCAGCCTTGCCCAGGGCAGATGTGGAGGCCGGCACTATAACTTTATTGAACCCGATGGCAAATCCTTTTTCATTTTTAAACACGAGGCGGTAATTAACTTTGGCCGAAAAATTTTTTGACATCTGATAATATCCGTCCCTGTCCGTGTAGGCTGTGGCAATCTTGACAAAAGTATTGCAGCGCACCCTTACGCCGGATACACCGAATGGCTTTCCGCCGTTGGCATGGGGGTCTGTTATCGTTATGCGTCCTGACGGCCTGGCCTTCCCGGCCTTTGTTTCAGGCAGGAGTCTGTCCGCATTTCCGGTCATCCGGTATGCCTCCGCTTCAAGTGCATCCCAGTCAATGGTTTCGCCGGAGCGTGTCGTGATATCCGAGTCCGCAATAAAGCATTCGTCCAGAATCTCATATCTTACATCCGGAAACTCAAAGTCTTCCGGGACCACGGCATATTGCCATGTGAATGACTCCTCATCTATGGACGGGTCGTGGTAATAGTCGCCGTCAGTGATGATGGCATAATCGACCGGATGATCAAAGAGCTCAAGACCAAGCTCCTCGAGAATGCCATATTCTGATGAATCATCCGGCAAAAATCTCACATAAAGATTGTTTGTACTTATATCGGATCCGGAACGCGTCGGATACAATGAAGTATAGGCCCTCCTGACATTTTCAGTCTTGTAGGGATTCTGAAGCTTTTCCCCGAGAACAATCATGTCATGGGCAAGAAAATAGTCATCATGCGGAATCTTTCCCGCATCGGGACCGGCAGGCCCGTCTTTGCTGCATGACAGAACAGTCATGAGCAGCATCGGCAATACAAGATATTTTTTCATGGCATCTGTTATTAAATTCAGAGGCAAAAATATCCCGTACTATCCGTGTTCATGAAAAAGAAACGATTAAAACAAAAATCGCCCTTCCAGCATATCCGGAGGGCGATTTTTAAGGCCACAGCCTTGTCAAAAAACAGAAATGCGGCCACAGTGGCCTTATTATGAAGCCATTGCGTATTATCAGAAATATGACACCGTCGTATTTCTGACTTCCGAAAGAATATTGTTCGCAAGACGGCTTACCCCGAGACGGAAAAAATCTTTGGTCAGCCAGTCCTTTCCGAGTACGGCAGAAACTATTGAATAATAGGATACGGCATCCATTGCTGATGATATGCCGCCTGCCGGCTTGAAGCCCACTTTTTTTCCTGTCGCAGCATAATATCGGGAAATGCATTCACACATCACATATGCTGCGGCCGGAGTAGCATTGACACTCACCTTGCCGGTGGATGTCTTTATGAAATCCGCACCGGCCTCCATAGCAAGAAATGAAGCCTCTGCAATTCTTTCAAGATTCAGAATCAGGCCGGTCTCAAGTATCACCTTCAGAATCACTTTCCGGCCCTGAGATGCAGCGGCGTCATCGACACAGCGCCTTATCTGTCTTATTTCTTCAGCTGCAGAATCCTCGTCACCGGCAAGGAAAGAATTGAGAGCCAAGACAATATCCACTTCATCCGCCCCACATTTCACAGCCAGCCCGCATTCCTTGAGCTTAACTTCAAGGAAACTCTGCGAAGAAGGGAAACATCCTGCAACCACAGTGACATGGACATCATCCGATGCCCTTGCCTCACGGACCGTCGAAGCGAAATTGGGATATACGCAGACAGATGCCGGCAAAGGCCAGTCCGGATAGTCCGTTCTGAAATCATTTACCTTTCCCACAAGTCTTGCAACAGATTCTTTCGTGTCATCTGTCTTCAATGAAGTAAGGTCCATCATTGAAAAGCACTCTTTGAGCACAGCATCAGAGGCAACAGTATCAAGATTGGACGCAATGATTTCAAGCGCACGGTCTATCTTCACCTTATCAGGGACATATCCGTATTTGTTCAGCAATTCATTCATATATCTTTATTCTTTGAATCCATTATTATTGTCACCGGACCGTCATTCAGAAGGCCTACTTTCATGTCAGCCCCGAAAATACCAGTCCGGACAGGACGGCCAAGGCTTTCTGACAGCATTCCGCAGAACTTCTCATAAAGAGGCCCGGCCGTCTGAGGTTTTGCAGCCCTTATATAGGAAGGACGGTTACCCCTTGCCGTCATGGCATATAAAGTGAATTGGCTTATTGCCATCACTTCCCCTCCGACATCCGTCACTGAAAGGTTCATTACCCCGGACTCATCGTCAAAAATCCTCAGGGAGACAATCTTCCGGACAATCCAAGACAAGTCCGAATCATCATCTTCATCAACAAAAGCAGCAAGAACCAGCAGCCCCGGACCGACCGATGCCCTGTAGTCCTGCTCCCGCACCTCTACGGATGCCTCCGACACTCTTTGAATCACAACTCTCATTATCCCCTGATCTGTATATGGAATCCCTCATCCGCCAAAGGACGGGTCAAGGCCTCCATCTGTTCTGCCGAAAACTTTCTGAGCCCTTTCATCGGGGTCTCCCTGTCAATCGTATAAACCATAATTTCCCTCGGATGAAGTCTCCTGACAATGTCCATCCATCGGCCAAGATTGCCGGGAGAGGAAGTAATGAAGTCAGGTCCTCCGAGAAACATTGTCTGGAGAATGAAATTCCCTCCGAACTGCTCCAGCATAGATACGGTCTGCTCAAGCGAATAACCGGCGGAAGGCCTGTTGACCAGGCGCACCCCGTCATCATCCCCCGCATCAATCTTCATTATCGGATTGTCAACCCGCTTCAAGGCCTCAAGCACGCCCTTACGGCCGAGTGTTGTTGCATTGGACAGGACTGAAACCTTGGCGTCCGGAAAAAATCTGTCCCTGAGTTCCAGGGTAATATCGGCTATCTCCGGAAAATCAGGATTCAGTGTAGGCTCCCCGTTGCCGGAGAATGTTATCGAATCTATCCGCAGATGTTCCTGCAGACACTGTCCCAACTTCACATCCAATGCTTTCCGGACATCATGCGCCGTCGGAAAAATCTTCTTCCCCGAGGATGCGTCGCGGTTCCATCCGCATTCGCAATATATGCAGTCAAAATTGCACAGTTTACCCTCGGCAGGAAGAATATTCACACCGAGCGAAGTCCCCAGGCGTCTGCTGTGTATGGGACCGAAGGCTATCTGGTCAAAATGAAGCATATCTCAAACATAGAATACCAGTCACAAATATAGAATCCCAGTCCGAATCATACCAGCCGCACGGAAGTGCTGCCGGCCGTAAGCTTTCCGTCTCCGTCAAGTTTGTCCACCAGTACGATACCAGGCTTTTTCCCTTCTTCTATCGTCCCGAGGACATCGTTCCTGGAGAGAAATTCCGCCCCGTTGCGGCACGCCCATCCGAGCATCTCTCCCAAAGGTATGTCAGGGAAAGATGTCTGCAGACAATGAAGCTCCGCCACCATGTCAAGTGTATCATTGCTGGACAAGGAATCAGTCCCCACAGTCAGTTTCAGACCATGCCTGCGCATAAGACGCACAGGAGGCTCCGTATCATGAATGAATCTGTTGGACAACGGACATATGGCCCACCATACCTTGTTGAATACAGTCTTGGCAACTTCCGCCGCCTCATCAGAAAGACAGACATTGTGAACAAGGAGCAGATGTTCGTCAAATGGAGAAGCATGTACTTCCTGCAGTCTGCCTATGAAGTACATCAGCGACGGCTGTCCCGTGACAGGGGGCGTGCTCATGCCGTAGCGCCGGCGGTTTTCATACATTGCCCCGGTGCCATACATAATCATGTCCTCCTCTTCCCTGCTCTCCTGCGAATGATACGAAAGATACCCTGCTTTCAAAGCCTCTGCCGAGGCAACCGCAAGAAGTTCCGGACTCATGGTATAGCATGCATGCGGAGTCGGAGCCGCATCAATTCCGAAACTGTCTGCCTCAGCCTTAAGTTTCAGCACAGAATCAATGACCTGCCTGCAATCTTCCGGCTCAGTGCCGAATACTTCCAGAAAAGTCCTCGTATACATCGGTGAGGCAGCCTTGACGGCAAAACTGTCATCACAATTGCTGATATCCGCCATGGCCGAGACCCCCTGCCTCCAAAGCCGGTCCATCCAATACGACAGACATTTTATCTTGTCCTCGCGGGACGAACTGTCCCTGAGTTCATTTATCTGGTCAATGAATCCGGCCATTCCGGTCCCTTTGCGGAATTTGCCCTGAAGGTGCGAGAGTTCGACATGACAATGGGCATTCACAAATCCGGGGACAATGGCACCCCCGTCATAAAACACCTCCTCTGCCGAAGGATTCCCGCAGGCCCCGGTCCTTATGACCGTACCGTCATCGTCATATTCCACAAATCCATTGACAATCGGCTCTGCCGAATCCTTCAGTGTATAAAGATACGAAGCTGCTGCCCTTTTCATTTTATCGTGAGTGTTTTATGTTCCAAAAGCTGCTTGGCAGGAGCCACCGTCTCAATGTCTGTCTGCTCCACAGCAGGAGAGAAAGGAGTGACCTGCTCCCTGACTAATTCGCCGATGTCCAGACTGTCAGAAACAAGATACACGGCAGGTCCTGCAAGAACAGTATCGGAAGGCACAGACTGACGGACTTTCAGCACACAGCCGGAAGTATCGGTATAGAACTCCACACTGTCAGTTATATCATATTGATAATCATGTGGTTCTCCGAAATCATATTCGACAGAATAAAGCAGACGCCTCTCGGCAAGAGTGTTGATGTCATTGATAATCTCTTTCTCACGCCTCAGCTCGCCGAGTCTTGCTTCCAGTATAAGCGATGTATTCTTCAGGATTCTTGCATACCTGTCAGGATCCTGCAGATAATAGTCCACACTTGAGCGGTAGTCATCGGAAGTATAGCCGTATTTTTCAAATATCGGCTCATAGACAAATGATGTATCTGCTGTTCTCCTTGCCTGCGGATGTGCTGTTATCCACTGGTCCATGAGCAGCATCTCGGCATATATCTCCGCCATTTCGTCCTTGGGTATGACCTTCACATCACCCCCGCAGGAGACGAAGGACACCGCCGCAAAGACAAGCGGCAGCAAATATGCCGATATCCTCTTCATGATTACCGCAGACATAATCATATCAGTCCCTGAGCTGTGCCCCGTATTCGTTCGCAAATACAGACATGAGCTTCGACATGAATTTCTCCACATCGGCATCAGTCAGAGTCTTGTCGACATCCTGAAGTACAAAGCTCATGGCATACTGTTTTTTGTCCTGAGGTATCTTGTCCCCCCGGTATACATCAAAGAGAGAAACATTCTTCAGCAATTTCTTGCCGACCCGGAATGCACTCTTGCGAAGATCCGCGTATGAAACATTCTCATCAAGCAGAAGAGCAAGGTCTCTCCTGACTTCAGGATATTTCGGAAGTTCCCGGTATTTGATCTTGTTTCTCTTCACGAGTTCAAAAAATACCGGCCAGTTTATTTCAGCCGCAAAGACAGGCTGGCGTATGGAGAATTGCCTGAGCAGGGACGGAGCCACAGTTCCCATCACTGCAAGCTGTTCTCCGCTGCCGGGGAGCCTGTACAGAAGCCCCTCAGAAAAGATATCTGCCGGAGCCGCCTCATATTGCAATGAGTATATGTCTGCTCCGAATCTTCGGAGAAGCAGTTCAAGATAGCCCTTCAGCTGGAAATAACTGCCCTTGTGAGGCTCCGAGCACCAGGACTTTTCCCCCGGTCCCGTCAGAAACATGGCGTAGGCCTGAGTCTCGTCGTATGAGCCAAGAGTACTTCCGTCCGTCCCGGGCCTCATTCCATACACTGACCCGTATTCAAAGGTGCGCATCGTGGAAATCTGCCTGTTAATATTATATGCCACAACCTCCAGGCCATTGAGAATCAGAGTCTGCCTCATGACATTGAGGTCTGAGCTGAGCGGATTGAGAATCTTGACGCATCTGTCCTCCGGGAAAGTCTTCAGATGAGAATAATACGCGGACCTGGTAAGTGAATTGTTCATCGTCTCGACAAAACCGTTGGCGGCAAGAAAATCAGAAACGGCATTCCTCACTTTCTCCGGCTCCGGCTGCTCCACAGCATTCACAGAGCCTCTCACGGACAACGGAAGCTCTATGTTGTTGTATCCGTATATCCTCAGAATCTCCTCGACGACATCACATTCCCGGTAAACATCTGACATATATGACGGTACTGCCACCTTTGCCCCGGCAGGAGAGCCATCTTCGCCAGTTCTCTTCTCAAGGAATCCGTATGAAAGCCATCCGAGAATATTTTCAATGACATCATGACCGATTTTCTTTCCTACAAATCTCTCTATTCTGTCATAGTCAAGGTCAACTGTTTTTCTGACAAATTTCTCCGGACAGAATTCCTGAACTTTCCCGACAACATGTCCGCCGGCCAATTCAAGAATCAGCAGCACTGCCCGCTTTCTTGCATACTCCACAGCAAGAGGATCCGCCCCTCTCTCATATCTGAACGACGCATCAGTCTTCAGCCCATGCCGCTTTGAGGATTTCCTGATGGAAACCGGATTGAACCATGCGCTTTCCACAAATACATCTGTCGTAGCATCCGTCACACCTGATTCCTCACCGCCGAATACGCCGGCAAGACACATCGGCTTCTGTGCATCCGCTATCATCAGATCCTCTGACGACAAAGTCCTTTCAACCCCGTCGAGAGTCACGAATTTCTCTCCCTCGGCTGCCCTGCGCACAATCACTCTGTTGCCGGAAATCTTCGATGCATCGAAAGCATGGAGCGGCTGGCCGATTTCCATCAGAATGAAATTCGTGATATCCACAATATTGTTTATTGGTCTGAGACCTACTGACAGAAGCTTTTTCTGAATCCACTCCGGAGAGGGGGCGACGCGGACTCCTTTAATCGTAGTCCCGGTATACCATGGGGCTCCATCTGCTGCCGGCACCTCTACCGGAATTGCCCCGTTGATTTCATCAGCAGATGTACATACTCCTTCCGGACCTTCCGCAAATGCAGACACATCAGGAATCTCGAGGCTGCATGGAATATTGTTCAGCCGGAGCCATGCATACAGGTCCCTTGCCACTCCAATATGCGAAGCCGCATCCACCCTGTTGGCAGTCAGACCGATTTCTATTACCCAGTCCGTCTCAAGCCGGAGATAGTCCCGGGCCGGTGTCCCAGGCACAGCATCAGAGTCCAGTACCATTATCCCGTCATGAGAAGCACCAATGCCGAGCTCATCCTCGGCACATATCATCCCGAATGATTCTATGCCGCGTATCTTTGATTTCTTTATCTTGAAGTCTCCCGGAAGGACAGTCCCGATAGTCGCCAGCAGCACCTTCTGACCGGCAGCCACATTAGGGGCCCCGCAAACTACCTGAAGATGTTCTGTCTCCCCGGTATTAAGCCTTGTCACATGCAGATGGTCAGAGTCCGGATGCTCCGTACATTCAACGACCTCAGCTACAATCACTCCGGCAAGACCTCCTGGCACAGCCTCCACCTGCTCGAGGGAATCCACCTCAAGGCCGATGGAAGTCAGCGCATCAGCCACCTGTTCGGCAGTAAGGTCACATTTTATATAATCCTTAAGCCAATTGTAAGAAATCTTCATATCCTGAACTTTTTATTTCTTCAAATCTTCCTTGGAAAACAAAGAATTGACAAATTCTTTCCTGTCAAATACCTTGAGATCATCGACACCCTCTCCGATACCGATGAACTTGACAGGTATCCTGAACTGGTCTGCAATGCCGAGCACGACTCCTCCCTTTGCAGTACCGTCAAGCTTGGTGACAGCAAGGGCTGTCACATCAGTTGCACGGGAGAACTCACGGGCCTGCTGGAAAGCGTTCTGCCCGGTCGATGCATCCAGTACAAGAAGCACCTCATGGGGAGCATCGGGAACAACCTTGCGCATGACATTGCGGATTTTGGTCAGCTCATTCATCAGGTCAATCCTGTTATGCAGCCTCCCCGCCGTATCCACGAGCACCACATCAGCATCCCTGGCTACAGCAGACTTGACCGTATCGTATGCCACCGACGCAGGATCCGAACCCATCTCCTGCCTTACTATGTCAGCACCGGAACGCTGGGACCAGATGACAAGCTGGTCGACCGCAGCGGCGCGGAATGTATCTGCCGCACCGAGCACCACTTTCTTGCCCCGTGACCGGAGCTTTGCGGCAAGCTTGCCTATAGTGGTCGTCTTGCCGACTCCATTGACCCCTACCACAAGAACCACATATGGCTTCTTTGAAAAATCGAATGGAAGAGGCTCCTGACCGGAAGCGGATGTCCCGGCTGCGCCATGAACAGATTCACCTGAAGAAGAGCCGGCGGCATCAAACAAATGCTCAATTTCATCCCTAAGGATATCTACAAGCTCGTCAAACGACATGAATTTGTCGCGATGTACACGCTCCTGAAGATTGTCAATAATCTTCAGAGCCGTGTCCACTCCCATGTCGGTGGACACCAGAGCCTCCTCAATGGCATCCAAGGTGTCATCATCAACCTTGGATTTACCTACAACTGCCCGAGAAAGCCGCTCAAAAAAACTCTTCTTTGTCTTCTGTACACCTTTGTCAAAAATTCCCATGAGTGCCGATGCGTTAAAAACATACAAAGTTACATAAAAATATGCAAAAAAAGAAGACGACCCATACGGACCGTCTTCCTGATATCGTCAGCTGCTGACTTAGTTCTTGGCGAAAAATTCTTTCACCTTGTCAGCCTCCACAAGTTCCTCCTTAAAGACATAAGCGCCAGTCTTAGCTGACTTGTCCATACGGATGCACTTCACCATGCTCTTTGCGCCTGACTTGGCACTGAAGGTTGCGACTGCTTTCTTTGCCATATCTCAATTCTCCCTTATTTAATCTCACGATGGAGAGTGACTTTCTTCAGGTAAGGATTGTATTTCATACGCTCCAGACGCTGAGTTGTATTCTTTTTGTTCTTGGTAGTGATGTACCTTGAAATCCCGGGAACACCGCTTTCCCTCTGTTCCGTGCATTCCAGAATTACCTGAACCCTGTTGCCTTTTGCTTTCTTTGCCATAATCCTCCGAATTAAACAAGACCTACATAACCTTTCTTCTGAGCATCCTTGACAACCGCATCAAGGCCATTCTTCTCGATTGTCCTGATGCCTTTGCAAGACACCTTAAGGGTAATGAACCTCTGCTCTGCCTCCGACCAGAACTTCTTGGTCTTGAGATTCAGGGCAAAAACGCGCTTTGTGCGCCTCTTGGAATGGGAAACATTGTTTCCTACCATTCTCTTTCTACCTGTTACTTGACAAACCTTTGCCATTATTTGTACTTTTTAAATATTTCAAATGTAAATCCGTCTGTTCCAAAGACATTTTCAGACTCACGCCTGATACGGAGGGCTGCAAATATCGTATAAATTTTTCTAATTAACAAGAAAATTTCCGTTTAACAGGAAAACTATACGAATTTGAGAATCCTTCTCCATCTGATATTCTTCGGAAAACCTTTGTTTCTGTCAGATGAGAACCATATCACGGACGGCTTCCCGACCACATGATCTTCAGGTACAAAACCCCAATATCTTGAATCCAGTGAGTTATGCCTGTTATCTCCCATCATGAAGTAATAATCCTGTCTGAAAGTATAGTCCCGAGCCTCTTCCCCATTTATGAAAATGCGCCCGTCATCAGTCACCTTCAGGTCGTTCCCCTCATAAACCTCGACAATCCTTCTGTAAAGAGGCAGATTGTCAGGCGTAAGCTCCACCGTCACGCCTTTCTGAGGAATCCATATCGGCCCGTAGTTGTCTCTCGTCCATCTGAACTGTTTCGCAAACGGGAAAAGCATCAGATAGGAGTCCGGAAAATCCGGAGGCCAGACATCAATATTCTCTTCAACGGACACGACATTGGAGTACTGCCTGATACCGTCCAGCATTGAAGCTGTCAGCGGCAGGTCATAATACCCGGGCAGACGGGAGTCGAATCTGATTTCAGAAGCATTGACTCCGAGCTTTTCCAGATTCTTCGGATTAATCTGATTTCCGTCCGTCACCACCTTGTATGTGGACTGGACTCCCGGATATATTTCCTGTGCCTGCGAATTGATGTAGACTCTGCCGTCTCTGACTTCGAGTGTGTCGCCGGCAACGGCAACACATCTTTTCACATAGTGGTCTTTCTTGTCCATCGGACGGACCTTTACCGGACCGAGCTGTGAAATGGTGTAGTCTCTTCCGTTCAGCCGGACCATTGCATAATAGTCTTCGGCAGGAGCCTTCGTCAATATTGTATCCCCATGCGGAAATCCGAAAACGACATAATCGCCCCGCTTGACATGTCCGAATCCCTTAAGTCTCCTGTAGTCAGTGTGAATGAGGGTGGAGTAGGATTCCTTGCCGTTGGGCAGGACATTATGCGTAAAAGGTATCGTAAGCGGTGTCTGAGGGACACGAGGCCCGTATGCAAGTTTGCTGACGAAAAGGTGATCCCCCGTAAGGAGGGAACTTTCCATAGAGGACGAAGGAATCTTGAAAGCCTGGAAAAAGAAGATGTTGATGAATGTCACGACGACCACAGCAAAGATTATGGCGTCAAGCCAGTCAAGAAAAACATTTCTCTTCTCATCATCCTTGTAGTCCTTTTTCCAGAACATCCATTTCACCTTGCGGGTAATATGGTGGTCGAATATGACTGCAAGGCCGAGAAGCCACCACCAGTTTCCGAGCCATATGACCCACAGGAGATAAAGCACGGCCCAAAAAGAGAACCTTGCCCACCGGCTGTGAAACAATTCCTTCAGGCTCATCAACAGTTGACTATTTTACAGAATTTATGATTGCTTCGAATGCCTGCGGATTGTTCATGGCAAGGTCTGCAAGAACCTTACGGTTAAGCCCGATGTTCTGCTTAGACAATCTGCCCATAAACTGAGAATATGTCATGCCGTACTGGCGTGCGGCAGCATTGATTCTCTGAATCCAGAGAGCGCGGAAAGAGCGCTTCTTGGCTTTACGGTCACGGTATGCGTAGGTAAGACCTTTCTCATAGGTATTCTTGGCTACCGTCCAAACATTTCTTCTTGCAAGAAAATAGCCGCGGGTTTTCTTGAGGATTTTCTTGCGGCGTGCCCTTGAGGCAACAGCATTTACCGATCTTGGCATAAATTCAATTTTTTATGGATACAGTGCCCGGGATTATCCGGAACTTCCGACTGTATTCCAAGTTAAACATTTGTTAATAATTAGATGGCCAACAAAGCTTTGACTCTCTTCTGGTCAACTGAATCAATCAGTCCGAAATGAGTCAAATTTCTCTTCTGCTTTTTGGTCTTTTTGGTGAGAATGTGGCTCTTGTAAGCGTGTTTTCTCTTGATTTTTCCCGTTCCGGTAAGCGTGAAACGCTTTTTCGAACCGGAGTTGGTCTTCATCTTTGGCATAATTGAATTATTTGACTGTTAGTAATTTATAATAAAATGTCATTTCTTCTTCACAGGAGCAATCATCATTATCATGCGCTTGCCCTCAAGCTTAGGCATCTGCTCCGCCCTTCCATACTCCTCAAGTTCTACCGCAAAACGCAGCAGGAGCTTCTCTCCCTGATCGGAATAAAGGATGGAGCGTCCTTTGAAAAACACCGAAGCCTTCACCTTGGAACCTTCCTGAAGGAACTCCATTGCATGCTTCAGCTTGAACTGGAAATCATGCTCGTCAGTATTCGGTCCGAAGCGGATTTCCTTGATGACTATCTTGGCCGAATTGGACTTCATCTCCTTCGCCTTTTTCTTCTGCTGATAGAGATATTTCTGATAGTCAATAATCTTGCACACCGGAGGGTCTGCCTTTGCACTTATCTCTACCAGATCAAGTCCGAGCTCGTCAGCCATCTTCATGGCCTGCGTAATAGGATAGATTCCCTGCTCCTCAATATTGTCGCCTACGATGCGAACCTTCGGAGCCGTAATCTCTTCATTGATTCTCAATCCGTTCTCGTCCCTGGCCGATTTCCTTTGGCCATTTCTGTCAGGACGGCCTGCTCCCGGCCCGGATGGCTTTGGACCATTGAAACGGGGTGCAGATGGTCTGAATGGTGCTGCGATAAATGTGTCCTCCTAAAATTTTAATTAATACTATGTGCTGAAAAAGGCTATGAAAGCTGAGCCTTTACCTCTGAAGCAACCAGAGCGGCAAAGTCACCAACAGACATTGAACCTTCATCTTTTCCTCCCTGTCTTCTGACAGAAACCGTCCCGTCTGACATTTCCTTCTCCCCGACAATCACAATGAAAGGAATCCTCTTGAGCTCACTCTCCCGGATTCTCTTGCCGATTGTCTCGTTTCTGTCGTCCATTGAGGCGCGAATATCGGAATTATTCAGCAAATCACAAACTTTTTTTGCATAATCTGTAAATTTTTCACTTACAGGGAGAATGATTGCCTGATCAGGGGTCAGCCAGAGCGGAAGTTTCCCTCCGGTATGCTCAAGGAGCACTGCCACGAATCTCTCGAGGGAACCGAACGGCGCCCTATGAATCATGACCGGACGATGCTTCAGTCCGTCGCTTCCGGTATATTCAAGTTCAAACCTTTCAGGCAGGTTGTAATCCACCTGGATAGTTCCGAGCTGCCACTTTCTTCCTATGGCATCCTTCACCATGAAATCAAGCTTAGGTCCGTAGAATGCAGCCTCACCATACTCCACGACCGTATTCAGACCCTTTTCAGCAGCGGCATCTATGATAGCCTGTTCCGCCTTGGCCCAATTCTCGTCAGACCCGATGTATTTTTCCTTGTTGTCCGGGTCCCGAAGGGAAATCTGAGCAACATATTCATTGAAATTCAATGTCTTGAAGACATAAAGAATAATATCAATGACCTTGCAGAACTCTTCCTTCAGCTGATCTGGACGGCAGAAAAGATGGGCGTCATCCTGAGTGAATCCGCGCACCCTTGTCAATCCGTGGAGTTCACCGCTCTGCTCGTAGCGGTACACTGTGCCGAACTCAGCAAACCTCAGAGGAAGATCCTTGTATGAACGGGGCTTTGTCCTGTAGATTTCACAGTGATGAGGACAGTTCATCGGCTTGAGAAGGAACTCTTCTCCCTCCTGCGGAGTATGAATCGGCTGGAATGAATCCTTGCCGTACTTTGCATAATGTCCCGAAGTCACATAAAGCTCCTTGTTGCCGATATGCGGAGTAATCACAGGAAGATATCCGTATGACTTCTGGACCTTCCGGAGAAAATTCTCAAGGCGTTCACGAAGCTCTGCACCTTTAGGCAGCCACAGGGGAAGACCCTGGCCTACCCTCGGGGAAAATGCGAAAAGCTCCATCTCCTTGCCGAGCTTCCTGTGGTCGCGCTTCTTGGCTTCTTCAAGCATTGCCACATACTCGTCCAGCATGGATTTCTTAGGGAATGTGATACCATATATACGGGTGAGCATCTGACGCTTCTCATCCCCCCTCCAATATGCTCCGGCAATAGAGGTCAGCTTGACAGCCTTGATAACCGAGGTATCACGAAGATGCGGGCCGCGGCAAAGGTCTGTGAAATGGCCGTTGGTATAGAACGTAATGGTCCCGTCCTGAAGTTCTCCGATGAGCTCGCATTTGTACTCGTCGCCCTTCTCTGTGAAAGACTTGAGGGCTTCAGCTTTTGATACCTCCTTCCTCTCAAAGACTTCCTTTGTACGGGCAAGTTCAATCATCTTATCCTCGATGGCCTTGAGATCCGACTCGGCAATCTGCCTGCCCTCAAGGTCCACATCATAATAGAATCCGTTCTCTATGGCCGGCCCGATACCGAATTTCACTCCGGGATAAAGACTTTCAAGCGCCTCTGCCATAAGATGTGACGACGAATGCCAGAAAACATGCTTCGCCTCATCATCCTCCCACTTCAGGAGCCTTACGGAAGAATTCTCCTCAATAGGACGCGTAAGGTCGTATGTCGTTCCCTTTCCTGTTGTATCAGATGCCGCCGTAACATGTACGGCAAGAACTTCCGCCGCAAGCTTTGGGCTGATACTCTGCGCTATCTCATAGCCGGTGACACCCTTTTCAAAGGTCTTCACGCTACCGTCAGGAAATGTAATCTCAATCATAACTCTATATCTCTATATTTTGTATTCTGCTCTTTTACAAGACTGCAAAGGTATAAATTTTTTTCTATCTTTGCTCTCCATTATATATATAATATGAAAAGCAAACTGAACAGAAGAAATCTATGGAATAATGCCGGACAGAGCGGGGCAATACTTGGCCTGGCCACCACAGCCATAATGTTCGCAAACCAGCTTTGCAGCGAAGCTTTTTCTACTCCGGAACTGCGGATGACGGGCTTGACAGCCAGCATTCTCCTATGGGTCATAAAATTCGGAGGCTGCATCTGGCTGATGCGATTTTTCATGATTCGCCTGTGCCGTAAATATCCGGAGGCGACCAATGCCGACACAATGATATTCGGCACTGCCACCGCGTTTCTTTCAGCCCTCATTTTTGCGGCATTCAATCTGGCCAACATACTGTTCATCTCACCAGAGCTCATGCAAGAAGAATTTGACATAATCATGCAGTCCTATTCACAATTTCTTGATTACAATACTCTTTCCAAGAAGGAAGAGATGATGGACACATATCCGCTGATATCATTCATCAGCACACTCGGATACTGTTATCTCTACGGGACAGCACTGTCAGCCATATTGTCACGCTACATTCCCAAAATAGACCCGTTTGCAGATATCAATTCAGAGGCTTAGCGAATCGACAAGCAGACAAACGAAAGGACAAGCAGCAAAACGAAAGGACAAGCAGCAAAACGACTTGACAAGCAGATAAACGAAAGAGCAAGCAGACAAACGAAAGAGCAAGCAGCAATGGGTGATATTTCAGGAATAAATTCAAATACTCAACAAATACAGCAGAAAATAATCCAGAATATGAATCCGTTACATGAAGACCGGCCATTAACAGGAAAAACACAGAAGGACATTTCTGTCGTCATATCTCTGCTGAATGAGAAAGAGTCCTTGCCGGAGCTCGTCAGCTGGATAAGAACAGTAATGAAAGACAATGGTTTCAGCTATGAAATAATAATGATTGACGACGGCAGCAGCGACGGTTCATGGGAACTCATCAAGGAACTTGCCACAGAGAGAAACACCAATGCACATACTGGCACTAAGACTGCAGCAGCCCCGGACTTCGGACAGACCAGTGCCACGGGAGATAGACCAGCAAGCGTCCCGGACAGTGGACAAAAAACAGCATCGGGCAGTGGACAAGAAACAGCATCGGGCAGTGGACAAGAAGCAGCATCGGGCAGTGGACAAGAAGCAGGAGCAAATGACATCCGGGGCATCTCATTCAGGCGCAATTACGGCAAATCCGCCGCATTATTCTGGGGGTTCAAGGCCGCGGAAGGCCGTGTGGTCATCACCATGGACGCAGACCTGCAGGATTCGCCTGACGAAATACCCGGCCTATATAAAATGATTACTGAAGACGGATACGACCTGGTATCCGGGTGGAAACAGCACAGGAAAGACAACAAGCTCACAAAGAACATTCCATCAAAGATATACAATGCCGCCGCAAGATGGCTGACAGGCATCCGTCTGCACGACATGAACTGCGGACTGAAAGCCTACCGTAACGAAGTCGTAAAAAACATCGAAGTTTACGGAGAAATGCACCGGTTCATCCCATATCTTGCCAAGAATGCAGGATTTACCCGAATAGGAGAAAAGCCGGTCCACCACCAGAAGCGCAAATACGGCAAAAGCAAATTCGGCATGAGCCGCTTTGTCAACGGCTTCCTTGACCTGCTGTCAATCTGGTTCCTGTGCACTTTCGGCAAAAACCCGATGCATTTCTTCGGACTCACCGGCATACTTATGTTCCTTGCAGGAGGCATCATCGCAGTCTGGCTCATCATAAGCAAGGTAGTCCATCAGCTGAACGGGCTTGACTTCCGGCCGGTCACAGACCAGCCGCTCTTCTATCTGGCACTTGTCGCTGTCCTGATGGGTGTAATGCTCTTCCTTTCCGGCTTCACCAGCGAACTCATTTCACGCAACAGCCCAAGCCGCAACAACTACAATATCAAGGCGCGCTTCTGATAATTGCCTTGGCGGAGGCGGGGCAATTCCGGAGGCGGAGGCAATTCCGGAGGCGGGACAGTTCCGGAGGAGGGACAGTTCGTGAGGCAAAGTATTTTCGGAGGCGAGGCAGTTTGTGAGCGCGGCCGATGGATATATAAAATGGCTTCCAACGGCCGCGATTTTGCCGGGAAAGTGTGGCGGATGGCATACTCAAACTGCCAACGGCCGCGAAATGGCTGCAATACCGCGCCCGATGGACATGCGTTTTGCCTTCCAACGGCCGCGGTCATTTCAATACAGCTGCATGACAATATCCAAATCCAGATTCAGGACTCTTGCAATTTGTTTCGGCGAAGAATTGAAGCGACGCTTCAGAGTACTTATCAGCTTACATCTGCCGGCGACATTCAGGTCATTGGCACGTGATACATTGAATCTTTCCTCACATATGCCGACAACTGCTTTCGCAACAAATGAATCCTGAAACACAATCTTTTTATGCATGCTTAACTGAGACTCTATCTCCGAATCCAAATCCTTGGACATAAAATACATAAAGGACTTTGATGTCCTGAACAAGCCTTCGACCTCAATATAATTCACGAAAGATTTCATATCAACCATATGTCCGGATATCGTTACGGGATTAATTGACTCCGGAATCCTTGTCTTTGTCTTAAACAGACGCCTTGATTCATTTAACCTAAGGCTATCACAACCACAGATATTCTTGGCCCTACAGTTAATATCACCGCTACAGATACTCTTAATATCACCGCTACGGATACTCTTACCGCCCAGACCATCCTCATCATGTCCAAAATATGCCCCAGCACTGCTCCATTTATATTCAAACGGATTCACGTTTATCCCTGCCGCGATAGGATTTCTCAGCACATAGGCGATTACTTGTTTCAGATACTCTTTATTATCAATCACCTTGATAATTGCAGGGACATTCTTCAATGTCTTGTATTCGTTGTACTTTCTCGTCATCCACAGCGAATATCTGCGTTTGAATCCTGTTATGAACTTTTTCGCCGTCTCCGCGTCACCCTTTACGACAATGTGCAAATGATTGGACATCATACAATAAGCACAGATTTCAATATTCCGGTATATGAATGCACACAAAGCCAGATAATTGATACCCGTAATATAATCTTCGCTGTCCCGGAACAACAGAGAAGACCTCAATGCATTTGTACAGATATGATAATAATTCATCTCGTATTTTTTCGTAAATAACAAATATTTATCTGTGTTCAGAAAAAATACGCGTTTAAATTTTATCCCTTTGACATTATAGCAATTACAAGGTTAAATATGCCGAATTTTTCTGTATCCGCATCATAAGTTATTATCCTGCAAACACTTGATAACACATCAATCAATACCAATTATGAAATCGCAGAACATTATTCATCCGGAAACAGAACATTTGCCTTTGCAGGGCGAGCATTTCGTAAAGTGAAGGCGAGACATTCTCGGAGGCGAAGGCGAGGCATTTCGTAAAGCGGAGGCAAGGCATTTCGTAAAGCGAAGGCGAGGCATTTCGTAAAGCGAAGGCGAGGCATTCCCGGAGGCATGGCAGCTCGTGAGCGCGGCCGGTGGATATATAAAATGGCTTCCAACGGCCACGATTTTGCCGGGAAAGTGTGGCGGACGGCATACTCAAACTGCCGACGGCCGCGAAATGGCTGCAATACCGCGCCCGATGGACATGCGTTTTACCTTCCAACGGCCGCAGATGAAAGGATGCACCGGCCACGCTGCAGATGAAAAGATGCCCCGCCCTCGCTGACACAAGAGATTTGCCTTCGCTGAGCGGAAATTTCGTAAAGTGAAGGCGAGGCATTCCCGGAAGCGAAGACGAGGCAGTTCGTGAAGCGGAGGCAGGGCAGTTCCGGAGGCGAAAGCGGGGTATTTTCGTGAGCGCGGCCGGTGGACATATAAAATGGCTTCCAACGGCCGCGATTTTGCAGGGAAAGTGTGGCGGACGGCATACTCAAACTGCCGACGGCCACGAAATGGCTGCAATACCGCGCCCGATGGACATGCGTTTTGCCTTCCAACGGCCGCGGCTGTCTGATCAGCAGATGCTCCGGCACCGCAGATGAGAGAATGCCCCGCCCCGCTGACGAGAAAATGTCTCCCGCTGCAGATGAAAGGATACCCTGTCCCCGCTCTCGCTGACAAGAAAATGACTTCGCTGCAGATGAAAGAATGCACCTCCGCCACTGACACAAGAGATTTGCCTTTGCTGAGCGGAAATTTCGTAATGTGAAGGCGAGGCATTCCCGAAGGCGGGGTATTTTCTAAGACGAAGGCGAGGTATTTCGTAAAGCGGAGGCAAGGCATTTTCGGAGACGAAGGCAAGACATTCCCGGAGGCGAAGGCATGGCATTTCGTGAAGCGGAGGCTTGGCATTCCCAGAGGCATGGCAGCTCGTGAGCGCGGCCGGTGGATATATAAAATGGCTTCCACCGGCCGCGATTTTGCAGGGAAAGTGTGGCGGACGGCATACTCAAACTGCCGACGGCCGCGGAATTGCTGCAATACCGCGCCCGATGGACATGCGTTTTGCCTTCCAACGGCCGCAGATGTCTGCTCAGCAGATGCTCCCGCCGCAGATGACAAGAAAGAATGCCCCGGCCACGCTGAAAAGAAAATGCTCCGGCTGCAGATGACAAGAAAGAATGCCCCGCCCCGCTGAAAAGAGAATGCCACGCCTTTCCTCCCTCCGTAACGCAAGAGTCCCGGGGACGACTTCCGTCATCTCCGGGACTCCGCGCCTATATTGGCTCTCTAAAAGCGGCAGCGACCTACTCTCCCACCTGGTGGGGCAGTACCATCGGCGCGCGCGGGCTTAACTTCT
>CALUPG010000002.1 GCA_944322565.1 uncultured Bacteroidales bacterium
GTTTCATCTAATCTCTATATTTTACAGAATTTTAACAACTTACAGTGACTTTACCAACCGTTTTTGTCAATTATACCATCATTACCACATCTCACCCGAATACACAAAAAGAAAAGCAACCAACTGAAAACCAATTGATTGCTCTTCCTAAAAGTCGGGGTACTGTGACTCGAACACAGGACCCTCTGGTCCCAAACCAGATGCGCTAGCCAACTGCGCCACACCCCGATATTCTGAATTGGACTGCAAAGATACATCTAATTTCTGAATATCCAAAATTTTAAATACTTTCTTATAATATTTTTTAAAATATCTATCTTTGGGAAATGTTTGGGCAACCAATGAATAATTGAAGCAATGACAAATGATTGAAGCACATGATATTGAAAAATCATTCGGACAGCTGAAGGTTCTCAAGGGGATTGATTTCACAGCCGGACAGTCAGAGGTTGTGTCCATCATGGGAGCGTCCGGGGCAGGGAAATCCACATTACTGCAGATTCTCGGGACCCTGATGCGCCCTGACAAGGGAACACTGATGATAGGGGGCACGAATGTGCTGAGTTTGAGCCGTGACAGGATATCAGAATTCCGAAACAGACATATCGGGTTTGTATTCCAGTTTCATCATCTCCTTCCCGAATTCACTTCTGTTGAGAATGTAATGATTCCGGCCCTGATTGGCGGCAAGCCGGAAAAAGAGGCAAAGACAAAGGCAGAAATCCTTCTTGATGACCTCGGGCTGTCGCAGAGACTCAACCACAAGCCGGCAGAACTGTCCGGAGGTGAACAGCAGCGGGTCGCAATAGCCAGGGCTCTTGTAAATAACCCGGCCGTGCTTTTTGCCGATGAGCCGTCAGGCAATCTTGATTCGGCGACCAAAGAAGACCTGCACAAACTGTTTTTCA
This sequence comes from uncultured Bacteroidales bacterium, assembly GCA_944322565.1. GTDB lineage: Bacteria > Bacteroidota > Bacteroidia > Bacteroidales > UBA932 > Cryptobacteroides. Next base: position 909 of record CALUPG010000002.1, read on the forward strand.
GGCTGAGGGACAAATACGGACAGACAATAATAATCGTCACACACGACCCGGAACTGGCCAGGATGTGCGACAGGACATTATACATGAAAGACGGGCTTTTCCTGACGAAAGACAGAAATACATGACTGGCGACACGGACATAAGAACAGATTCCTCAGATACAGACACCCGCAGCCCGGCAACAGCGAATGCAGCATCGGAAGAAACTGTATTCCGATTCAAAAGATTCTCCGTCATCAACCGACGCTCTGCGATGAAAGTGAATACCGACGGAGTACTTCTTGGCGCAGCCATGTCCTTCAGCGGAAAAGAAAGGCGGCTGCTGGACATCGGTACCGGAACCGGAACCATAGCTTTGATGGCCGCCCAGCGGCTTTCGGATTTGGCGGACAATCATAATCCTGACATGGCAGACTTCCGCATTACAGGGATAGACATAGACGGGGACTCTGCGACGGAAGCAGATGAGAATTTCAGAAGAAGCGACTGGAAAGACAAGCTGACAGCTGTCCACGCCTCGCTGAAAGATTTCGAGATGGCAATTGAAGGCAATCTTTCTGCCGGAGGCAATCCATCAGGAGAAGACGAAGCAAGGTTTGACATGATTTTCTCCAATCCTCCCTATTATGGAGGAGACATGAAAGCTCCGGACCCGAGACGCTGCCATGCACGGCATTCCGAATCCCTTTCCTGGGGAGACATCATCACCTTTGCCCAAAAGTATCTCAGCGAAGACGGAAGACTGGCTCTCATTCTTCCTTCAGAGGAAAGGACCGCACTGACACGCACTGCCGCCACAGACGGATTATACCTGTCCAGACTCATCAATATAAAGACTGTCCCGAGGAAAAAGCCGAAAAGGATTCTTGCGGAATTTTCCCGAAAACGGACCGGGACCATTCAGGAAGAAACCATATCCATACAAGACGCAGGAACCTGGTCCGAAGACTACAGGTCCCTGCTGTCCGATTTCCTCATAAGCCTATAAATTTCCTCAAGAGCTGATAAAAAGACATCATCAGCCTTTCATGGATGACTCCGCAGCCGGCATCATCTGGCGCCAGGACCGCAGTCAGGCCTCCTGTCGAAGTCCGGACGAGGACCATGATGAAGCCTGTGCACCTGTTCACGACGGAATCTCTCGTCTGCCACATAATATTTTGCCAGTTCGGCATCAGAAAGGACAGACTTGAGGCTGGCTTCCGCCTTTTTGTTGACATCACGCCTTGACGCAAGGGCCTTCAGGTACTCATCCAGAGCTGCCGCCATTTCGGATTCCGGCTTCCCGGACCTGACAGCCTCCTCAAGGACGCGATATGCATCCATAACTTTCATCTGTGCATCTCTCTTCTGACTCTGGACCTCATTGTATACCGGCCAGAACTTCTCTGCCATTTCCGGAGTCATGTCCATGGCCTCCGTCAGGAAAGCAATCCTCTCTGTCCTCATGCGGTCCCTCCAGTCATTCTCACATTTTCCATGCGGGGCCTGGGCATATGCCGCCGCAGCAGAAACCAGCAGAATCACTGCCATTGAAACAAATCTTCTCATAATCGTCTCCTTTTAAATCATTATAAATCATCAATCATCAGCGTGTCATTCCCTGCGCCCGCCTCATCCGTCCCGTCCGGATAATATTCAGCAGACCCGTCGTAGAAAAACAAATCGGGATCAGTCTCCGGAATCAGGTCCGAATAGAGAAACTCTTCATAGACCTCATCAGCAGACAGTCCGGACACGGCAAGCCCGCCGTCACCATACAGATAATCCGCATCAGCCGCACGGTTGCCGCCCGAAAAAAGGAAACCGCAGACAACGGCTATTGCAAGACAGGCAGCCACCCCGACATACAGGAGCCTGTTCCGCACTCTCCGCTCCACGCAGACCGACACAAGTCTCCCGGGAAGTGAATCAAAATAGCCGTCAGGCACATCGTATGGCAATTTTTTCATAATTCAGCTTATTATTGCACAAAACACTCATTAGACACCGGCACAATGAAAAGGTTAAACGCAGGCATGAAAAATCTTATCAATCTCCGGAGATTTCTTTCTTGATTTTCATATACGCATGATGATAAGATGCTTTCAGGGAACCGACAGAAGAATGCATGATTTCTGAAATATCCTTGTATTCTAGTTCTTCAAAATAACGCATGACAAAGACCATGCGCTGCTTCGGGGGAAGCTTTTCTATTGCGGAGAGAAGACGCTTCTGAGCATCATCACCATTGAAATACTGGTCAGCCTCAAGAGTTTCCAGATACGGACGCGCCTCGGAAGCAGGAGTCAGGAAATTCCTGAGCCGCTCATGACGGATATGGTTCAGCACCTGGTTGGTGGCAATGCGCCATATCCATGTAAAAAGACGCGCCTCACCACGGAATGAGGGAAGCGCGTTCCATATTTTTACAAATGTATCCTGAAGGATGTCATCAGCATCCTGATGTGAACATGAAAAGCTGCGGATATGCCAATAGAGCCTTTCGCTGTATTTCTTTACGATTTCATTGAAAGCCTTCTCACAATCGCCGGAAACATAGAGGGCGTATATCTCGCTGTCATTCATCATCTGTCCGCAGCGACAGTCATATCCTCTTTCTTGCGATTGCTCTTCTGGCAGCAGCAGCAATATGCTCTGCATCAAGGCCGTAAGCTTTCAGAAGCTCCGCCGGGGTCCCGGACTGGCCGAATCTGTCTCCGCCGTTGACAAACTCAAGCGGGACAGGACAGCCGCCGGAAAGGGCATATGCTATGGCTTCACCCAGTCCGCCGACAGCATTGTGCTCTTCTGCACAAACAGCTGCACCGGTCTTGCGCACAGAAGCCACGACAGCCCCGGCATCAAGAGGCTTGATTGTCGCGATATCGATGACTTCGGCAAAAATGCCTTCCGCCTCCAGCTGTCCGGCAGCCTGAAGAGCCTCCCAGACGAGATGCCCCGTGGCAAATATCGTCACATCCGTGCCTTCCGTCATCATTACGGCCTTACCGATTATGAACTCCTGGTCAACGGGAGTAAAATTAGGCATTGCCGGCCTCCCGAAACGGAGATACACCGGGCCGACATATTTTGCAGCAGCCAGTGTGGCGGCCTTCGTCTGGTTATAGTCACATGGATTGATGACCACCATGCCAGGAAGAGCGCGCATAAGGGCTATGTCCTCCATGGTCTGATGAGTAGCCCCGTCTTCCCCAAGAGTAAGTCCGGAATGCGATGCGGCAATCTTGACATTCACCTGTCCGTATGCGACCTCCTGACGGATCTGGTCATAGACTCTGCCTGTGACAAACTCTGCAAAGGAGCCGGCGAAAGGAATCTTTCCTGAAATGGCAAGGCCCGCAGCCACGCCTATCATATTGGCTTCCGCAATACCGCACTGGATGAACCTGTCCGGAAATTCCTTGAAAAATGCATCCATCTTGACTGAACTGGCGAGATCCGCCGACAGAGCCATGATTCTCGGGTCTGCCTTGCCAGCCTCATGAAGTCCTGCACCGAAACCGCTTCTGGTATCCTTGTTGCCGGTATTTATATATTTTTTCATTTCTGAAGATTTTCTGATATGATTCCGAATATATTCCCGATTTGATTGAGGCCTGCCGTCAATAGTCGCCCAGAGTCTCCTCAAGCTGAGACAGGGCCACCGCACACTGCTCCGGGTTCGGAGCCTTGCCGTGCCACTCATTGGTCCCGGCCATGAAGTCAACCCCTTCTCCCATTACCGTCTTCATGAGAATCATGACAGGACGGCCTTGTCCGCAGGCTGCCTTCGCATCTGAACATGCCTTGAGGATTGAACTGAAATCATGTCCGTCACATTCAAGCACAATCCATCCGAATGCCTCCCATTTCGGTCTCAAATCCCCCACTCCCGCAACATCATCTACATTACCGTCTATCTGCTGCCTGTTCCAGTCTGTCACGGCTATGAGATTGTCCACCCTATGGTGGGCGGCAAACATGGCCGCCTCCCAGATCTGGCCCTCCTCGCATTCCCCGTCACCGACAAGGACATACACAAGATGCGGGTCATTGTCCATCTTCTTGCCGATTGCAACGCCCACTGCAGCAGAAAGCCCCTGCCCGAGAGACCCGGAGGTCTGCACAACACCGGGAAGATTCCTGTCAACGGAAGGATGCCCCTGCAGCCTCGTGCCAATCTTCCGGAATGTGCCCAGTTCCGAAACAGGGAAATAGCCGCATCTGGCAAGGACAGAATAATACAGAGGACTCAGATGTCCTGCGGACAGGATGAATGCGTCCTGCCCTCGGCTGTCCCTCGTCCATGAAGCAGGATCATGGTCCATCACATTGAAATACAGCGCAACAAGAAAATCAGCACTGCTCATGGACCCGCCGGGATGCCCCGACTTTGCCCCCGAGACCATTCTGATGATGTCTCTCCTCACTTGGGAGGAAATTCTCTTCAATTCATCAATACTTGCCATTGTGCGTCTTGTTAAAAATTCCCGTCAGATTGTATTCATGAGCATCAGATTGCTCATGCAGGCGCAAAACTACTTAATTTTTTTCAGTCATAAAAATTTAACGGTAACAAAAACGGAAAAAACAGGACTTGTCCGCCAGGACAAAAAGAGGACCGGGCCAAACCGGTCCGGTCCTCAGGAGATTTCATAATATCCAGCCTCTACAGATTCGGATTGAGAGTCTTCCATTCTGATACAGGAGGGATGATGTTCAGCGAGATAATCTCATCGCGCATCTTGCAGAGATGCTCGTAGGATGCATCAAGGGCAGCCATTTCCTCAGGAGTACCCTCAACCTGTCCGTAGTGGACGCCGGCAGCGTCAATCACCGTAGGCATCGCCATCATCACATTGTGATATTTACCGGTATTGACATAGCATCCTGCAGGCCACTCGAATTTCTTGCCGCCCATGGCCGCAGCAATCATCTCGACAGACACATACGCCGGGCTCTGGAATGAAGAGCGGCCGCGGAGCTCGATGATTCTCTTTCCGCCCTGGATGACATTGCCCTTTATTTCTTCCCATCTGACAAGAGGAAGCTTCGTGCCGAGGAGCTCGGAGAACGGCTTGCCGTCGACTGTCACCTTTGATGCGAATACGGCCATCTGCTCGCCGTGTCCGCCGTAAGTGTGGCAATTGGCGACTTTGCACTGCTGGACACCGAATTCCTTGGCAAGGGCACTCTGCAGACGGGTCGAGTCAAGTGCCGCAAGAGTCGTCACCTGAGAAGGCTTCAGACCTGAATGAAGGAGAGTGACAAGGCCGGTGAGATCCGCAGGGTTGAATATTATCACAACATGCCTGACATCCGGACAATATGACTTGAGATCCTTGCCAAGCTGCTCTGCAATCTCGCAGTTGCCCTTAAGAAGATCCTCCCTTGTCATGCCCTGCTTGCGCGGAGCTCCGCCGGAAGAAATGACGTACTTGGCGCCGGTCAAAGCCTCCTTCATATCAGTTGTCCATGTGATGTTTGCACCGTCGAATGCGCAATGGTACATTTCCTCGGCTACTCCCTCAAGACCCGGTCCGTATGGGTCATAAAGGCAGATGTTCGGAGTAAGCTTCATCATCATGGCCGTCTGGACCATGTTTGATCCGATCATTCCGGCTGCGCCGACAATGGTCAGTTTGTCATTTGTCAGGAAACTCATAATAATATAAATTTAATTTAAATGTATTTTCATGCAGACCGCAAATATAATAAAAAAATAACTATATTTGCAGTCGCAATTTAATTTTAAGACAAGTGGAACCTCCCAGTCCAATACTGACGAATCAGTCTACGGCGGATCAGACATCTGAAGATCCGCTGGCGGACAGCATCTTCATGATTTTTGGAACAGGCCCCGATGACAATATGCCTGAACATCATACCGTGTACACATATTCCGTGCGCGCGGGGCTTTCGTATGTCGGCATGCCCGGAGATTTCGCGTCTTGATGACAGAACTTTTTGCTTTTCAAATACATAATGGGACTATATCTGAGAAAAACACTTGAGAACAAGGCCGAGATATCGGTGTGGAAAATCACTGAGACGGAAGACGAACTGCTGCAGTTGAGTTCCGTGCCCTCAGATGAAATGGAAGAGATCTCGCTCATACGCAGCGAAAGCCTGCGAAAGCAGAGGCTTGCCGTCAGGGCTCTGCTGAATGAAGTCTTCGAGGACAAGGTATACCTCAGCCACCACGACAACGGGAAGCCATTCCTTGAAAACTGCATCACGAACATAAGCATCACCCACACAGAAAAATATGTAGCCATCATCACCCATCAGGAAGAGGACCTGGGCATCGACATGGAGTCCATTGACCGGGATTTCACCGCCGTACGCGAAAAGGCGCTGTCGGACGAAGAAAGGGATGACCTCGACGATGATGACGAAAGAATCAGCGAGCAGCTTGCCCTTTACTGGTGCGCCAAGGAGGCCATTTTCAAGAGAATGTCCCAGAACAAGGTCGACTTCGCCGAACAGATTCAGGTCAGACGCTTCAACCCTAAGGACGAAGGAGAAATGCAGGCCACTTTCATCCACAAGGACGGCTATGAGGAAGAGTTCGACCTCGAGTACATCACCTTTGACAGACATGTGCTCGTCTGGGTTGTCGGATAAAACATCTTTGTTATCCAAATTTGAAGAATTCAAATTTAATTTGCTATTTAATACCCTGTTAACAAATGAGTTAACAGGGTATTTCCGTATATGTTGATAACTTTTGCGGAGTGATTTCAACCTCGGTATTGATATTTGGTTTATCTTTGTCTTCACTTTCGCACGAGCAAGGGATTTCCCTTGAAAAGGAGTCCTTCCAATCATTAAGACCATATTGAAATTTAGTTCTGAATCATGGTAAAGTATGTAATAAAACGCGACGGAAGAGTCGTTGAGTTTGACAAGAGAAAGATTGTTGATGCCATCCTGAAGGCAATGGATGTAACCGAAGCAGGCGAGGACATTGTGCTCGCCGCAGAAATCGCCGCTGTCATCTCCAAGATTGAGACGGAAAGCATGAGCGTGGAGGATATCCAGGACAATGTCGAGATGGAGCTCATGAACAGTCCGAGAAAGGAAGTCGCCAAGAAATACATTGCATACCGCAACCAGAGAAATCTTGCACGCAAGGCAAAATCCCGCGAAATATTCAAGGAAATCATCGAGGCACAGGCCACAGACGTGACACGCGAGAATGCCAACATGAATGCGGACACGCCGGCGGGAATGATGATGAAATTCGCCTCCGAATCGACAAAGTCGTTCGTGGATGAATGCCTTCTCTCTGAAGATGTGAAGGAAGCCGTGCAGAACTTCTACATACACATCCATGACAAGGACTATTATCCGACCAAAAGCCTCACCTGCGTACAGCATCCGCTTGACAAGATACTGAAGAACGGATTCTTTGCCGGCCACGGGGAATCCCGTCCTGCCAAGAGGATAGAGACTGCCAGCATCCTCGGATGCATATCCATGGAGACGGTCCAGAACGAAATGCACGGAGGCCAGGCGATACCGGCATTCGACTTCTATATGGCCCCGTTCGTGAGAAAGACATTCCATGAGGAAATCAACAACATAAGCGCGATGACCGGAGTGGACTACAGCCACCTCAAGGACATTGCCATAGACGACTACATCAAGCGCGACCTTATCGGCATCCAGGGAGAGGAAAGAGTCATACAGCATGCCATCAACATGACTGTAAGCAGGGTACACCAGTCCATGGAGGCATTCGTGCACAACATGAACTCCATTCATTCCCGAGGAGGCAACCAGGTGGTATTCAGCTCCATCAACTACGGCACAGACACATCGGCCGAAGGGCGCTGCGTCATCAGGGAGATTCTCAACACCACATACGAGGGGGTCGGAAACGGCTCCACGGCCATCTTCCCTATCCAGATATGGAAGAAGAAGCGCGGGGTAAGCTACCTGCCTGAAGACAAGAACTACGACCTCTATAAATTCGCCTGCAAGGTGTCCGCCAGAAGATTCTTCCCGAACTTCCTCAACCTTGACGCCACATTCAACCAGCATGAACTGTGGAGGGCTGATGACCCGGAGAGATACAAATACGAGGTAGCCACGATGGGCTGCCGCACAAGAGTGTTTGAAAACCGCTTCGGGCCGAAGACATCCATAGCCAGGGGAAACCTTTCGTTCACCACCATCAACCTCGTGCGGCTTGCCATCGAATGCATGGGAGAGCCCGACAAGAACGAAAGAATCAGAATGTATTTCGAGAAGCTAGACAGGGTGCTTGACATCACGGCCAAGCAGCTCTGCGAGAGGTACAATTTCCAGAAGACCGCTCTCAAGAAGCAGTTCCCTCTCCTGATGGGGGCTCTCTGGCTAGGCAGCGAGAATCTCAAGGAAGACGACACAATTGAATCCGTCATCAACCAGGGCACTCTCGGAATCGGCTTCATCGGGCTTGCCGAGACTCTCATAGCCCTTATCGGCAAACATCACGGGGAATCCGAGGAAGCTCAGCAGCTCGGCCTCAGGATAATCACCTACATGAGAGACAAGGTCAACGAATATTCCGAAAAATTCCAGCACAACTTCAGCGTGCTCGCCACTCCGGCAGAAGGCCTCGCAGGCAGGTTCACCAAAGCCGACAGGAAGAAATTCGGCGTCATACCGGGAGTCACAGACAAGGAATACTACACCAACTCCAACCATGTGCCGGTATATTATCACTGTACACCGAAGCACAAGGCTGAAGTCGAGGCTCCGTACCATAGCCTGACGGGAGGCGGACACATATTCTATGTGGAAATTGATGGCGACGCCACTCACAATCCGGAGGCGATAATGGCGATTGTAGACCTCATGGACAAATACAACATGGGATACGGCTCCGTGAACCACAACAGGAACCGCTGCATGGACTGCGGCTTTGAAAACGCCGACGAAAATCTTGAGGAATGCCCTAAATGCCACAGCCACAGGATAGACAGACTGCAGAGAATCACCGGTTACCTCGTAGGCACCACAGACAGGTGGAACAGCGCGAAACTGGCCGAACTCAAGGACCGCGTCGTCCACAAATAGGCCGGAGGATTTCCGGGTCAAATGACCGTCATGAAGCTAAGAGTACTTGATATATTGGAGGAGACCATGGCCGACGGCCCGGGTCTCCGTACTTCAATATATTGTGCCGGATGCCTGCACCATTGCCCGGGCTGCCATAATCCCCAGTCTTGGGATATGAACGGAGGCAATCCGATGGAAGTCGACGATATCCTGAAAGTCATCCTTGACGATGAATTCAGCAATGTGACCTTCACCGGAGGAGACCCATTGTATCAGGTTGAAGCCTTTACTGAGCTCGCAAGAAAAATCAAGGAGAACTCATCCAAGACCATCTGGTGCTACACAGGCTTCACAATTGAAGAAATCAGGGCCGACGCGAGACTGTCCATGATTCTGCCGTATGTAGATGTGATTGTGGACGGGCCGTTCATCCTGGAGCTCCGGGACACGGAACTGCTTTTCAGAGGCAGTTCCAACCAGAGGATAATATATCTCCACGGAAAAGAAGACGACATTATTCCAGGTACTGTGAAGACAGTACCTGTGAAATAAATCTGTTCTTTGCAGTCACTGTCCTGCGGATATTGGTCTGGTCACAGTCAAGGCACCAGCCGCCTCCGAGAAGAACATACTCCAGAGATGCACGGAAGCGGTGTCCATGCTCACATTCCCACTCGAAGACAGTACCTGGAATTCCCACAGACTGGCCGGGGCCGAGAAAATGTCCGCCCCTGAACTGCGATGCCTTTTCAATGGCTTCAGCATCAAGGTCATATATTGACACGGATGTGTCATAGCCATGATTCAGCCGGAGGATTTCTCCTGCCGCATCTGCCTTTGCCTGATTCTTTTCCATATAAGGCGGACGCATCTGTTCCCAGCTTTTTATTGAGCGGTATTCCGCCTCTGAACCATAATATGCTTCAAGCTTTTCAGGCGAATGAGCGGCCCATGTCTGCGTGCCGAGCCCCTTTTCATAGGCGAGCGGCCTCATGAAAGCCTTTATCAGAGATGCCGGGACTATTCTTGCCAAAGAATAATACCACGGAAGCTGCGATGCCAGATGCCGGAAATATTCATCCACAGGCAGATTTGCCCTGAAATGCAGATAGTCTTCAAGCTCATCGGAATCAGTATACCACATGCCGTGGAAATTTCTTGTGGCGAACCACTGCGGCTCAAAGACTTTTTCCACCGACTTGATGCCCAGCGGCGCAAGCAGTCTCTGCTCAAACTCATAATTGGTCATTCTGTACTGCTCTCCGCTGCTTATGTTGTAGAAGCGGTTCCAGAATTCCTCAGGGACCCAGTCTTCGCATACATTCGCAAGAAGACGCCCTGAATCCTCGACCGTCGCCCATTCCAGAACGCCTTTAATCGGAACATGAAGAGCCACCGGATTGATCTGCCGGAAAATCCCGGGATACAGAATGCCGGTCTGCCTGAGAGAAACCCAATTCTCAATGCCGGAATCAACAATTGCCTTTTCCGCCATACACTTGGAAACGGCATACGAATCATATGCGCTCGGATAGACAGGATCCCCGGAACGGCCCCAGTGAATCGGACTCAACCTGTCTCCGCACTGGGCCACAGACCCTATATATACGACCTTTATCCTGCCATGGTCCGGCTGGGCAAGAACCGCGCGGGCAATATTTTCAGCCGCCGTGACATTGACTTTCAATGTCTTCTCCGGGAAATAATCAGCCGCAGGGGATACCATTCCACCGACATGAAGCACATAATCAGAGCCTGAGACTCCGGCAAGTACATCCTCATATACCATAAGGTCGCCCCAGATTATATCCACATCCGGGTCATTGAGATATTTTCTCAGAAGTTTCTGATTTTTCGGGCTTCTTCTTGCCAGAATCCTTATTCTGAACCTGTCCTTCTTCTTATATAATTCCTGAAAACCGGCCCAGCCCATATTTCCGGTGGCTCCGGTCAGAAAAACTGTCTTTTTCATTCTACGCAATCATGTTTTGTCTTAATATCTGCGGGGCATCCGGTCATCTTAGCCACAATGCAGGATTCTGAGGCTTCTGCCCCTGCCATATCTGGAAATGGAGCTTGGTCTCGCCGTTGATTGTATCCACAGTCCCTATCTTCTGTCCGGTCTTGACTTTGTCTCCGGCCTTTACGGCATTGCTGCGGAGCTTGCAGTAGAAAGAAAAATAATTCCCGTGCTGGACAAGGATACAGATATTATACCCGGGCATCACCACTACCTGCTTGACAACTCCGTCAAATACCGCGTTTACGGATGTCCCGGCAGAGAGGGCAATGTCTATTCCGTTGTTGAACGGCAGTTTCAGAGAAGTGAACACCGGATGATACCGCTGTCCGAAACCGTCAACCACCGGTCCCTGTGCCGGCCACGGAAGTTTGCCCTTGTTCTTGGAAAATTCAGCTGCAAGCCTGTAATCGACTTCAGGAGAATCAGTTCCCTTGCCGGAGGCCTTCATGGCCTCAGCCACAAGCCTCTCTATCTCCTTGTTGAGAGCCTCGACCTGCTTTTTCTTCTGCGCAAGCTGCTTCTGGTATTTCCGCCTGTCCTGCTTCAGCCTGCCGGCCATGATTTCAGACTTGCTCTCGTCTTTCTGAAGAGATGCCAATTCACTCTGGCGCTGCGCCCTGACAGCTTCCGCCTCTTTCCTGAGTTTCTGAATTTCCTGCTTCTGAACCTCAAGTTCCGCCTTTGCGGCCTCTATCTTGGCGGCCTGGGACTTGATTTCCCTCGAAAGGTTCCTGAAATAGCCGTAGCGCCGGAATGCCTGCCCGAGATTGTCGCTTGCAAGAATATACATATACCATATCCTCGCATCCCTGTTCTTGTAGGCACTCCTTACCAGCCCGGCATAGTGGACTGTCAGGGTATCGATTCTTTCCTGAAGCCGGTTGATTTTTCTCTGGGTGGCATAAATTTCGTCCGAATATACCCTGATCTGACGGTCCGCCGCCCGGACAAGCTCTTTCCTGTTTGCAATCTTCTTCCTGATCATCGTCAGTTCGGAGAGAAGATTGCTGCTTTTGGCCGCATTCGCCGATATCTGCCTGTCGAGGATGTCTATTTCCTTTTCGAGGGCAGCGACCCTGGCTTCATATGCCTTTGTATTCTGAGCATACCCGGCAAGAGAGGTTATGCAGAGGGCAAACAGGACTGCAATAAATCTGAGGGACATGGCTTTCATCGTTTCATCTCCGATTTTCTCCGGCTCACCTTTTCTTCGAGGCCTTCTATCTCCCCGTTGTTCTTTGCCTGAGCCTGTGTCCAATAGACAAACGCAAGGTCATATTCCTCGAGAGCATACAGCACTTCAGCATAATGGTCAAGAACCACCGGACTTTCCTTGCCTCCGTACAGCATTGCATGCTTGAAAAAAGGCTTGGCCTCAAGAGCCTTTCCCTGCAGGAACAGAATCCACCCGAATGTATCCAGATATGTCGCATTGTCCGGCTCCGCCTCAACGGTAATCCTGCTCATGGCGTAGGCCTTCTTGAGGCGGCGGCCCTCCATACTCAGAAAATATGCATAATTGTTCAGGACCGGAAGATATTCAGGATTGATTTTCAAAGCATTTTCGTATGCCTTGTATGCCTTCTTGCTCTCTCCCAGCTGATGATACATGTCTCCCATTGTCGTGTAAGCGGAAAGCATCCTGGTACTGTCCCCCGCAGCAATTCTTATAATCGTGTCACAGACACCCAGCACCTTCCGGTAGTCTCCCTTATGATAATCGGCGAGACTTGCCATTTCCAGAAAGGCCGGCTCCTGCGGGAATCGCCTGAACGCCGCACGTCCCTCTGACGAAAGACTGTCCCACCTGTCCGTGTACATGAGGAACTCCACATAATTGGCGGCGGCGGAGACACTTTCAGGGAACAGAGACATGTTTTCCCTGAAGTATTTTCCGGCAAGTGCAGGCCGCTCTGTCCCATAATAATAAATTCCGGCCGCCTCAAGCACCGAACTGTCCTTCGGATGGACTTGCACGCACACATTCACCATAGTGTCAAGTTCCGATGAAAATGTCCGCAGGAACATAGGGTCCGAGTGCTGGAAGAGACTCGTCATATAGTCGGCTTTCCCTTCGGGAGAAATCGATTCGGACCGGACAAATTCCATTATGGCAGGGAAATACCTGTCATATTTTCTGGTAATCCTAAGGACCTCCGCCTTTCCGAGCAGAGCCGGAGCATAGTCAGGAGCCATATCCAGAGCCTCGCTGTAAGACTTCAGGGCGCTGGTATCATTATACATTGAAATGTAGTAATCCCCGAGCACCGACAGTATCCGGGGAGAAGGATATTCCTCCTCGTTGAACCGGACCAGAGACTCATACGCATCCTCCGTCTTCCCGAGCTGGCGCAGAAGGTCAAAGCGGGTGAGGGCGGTAGACTCGTTCTTTCCCGCCAATGTCTCTATCTGCCCTAAAATGTCGAGAGCCTTCCGGGTCTGGCCGGAGGAAAGGTAGAGGTCTATGAGATTGTAATATATTTCCGTCTTCTTCGGAAAATCCCTGAGCATATCCTCATACATGACCGCAGTCAGCTCCGGCTTGCCGTTCGCAGAATATACCATGGCAAGACGATACCTGTACCAGAAATTTGAGGAATCAAGGCTGACGGCCGTCCTCAATTCTGTCTCTGCCGCATCACTGTTGCCGAGACAGAAGTCGGAAAGACCCAGATAATAATGTGCCGCATCATTTTCGGGAGCCTTTGCAATTATGTCCCGGAGAATGGACGCTGCTCGGGTAAAATTTCCTGCATCATATTGTTCGACAGCCGACACCACCATATTTTCAATCAGGCGTTCCCCCCGGGTCTGGGCGGACACGGGGAATACCTGCATCAGGAGAAGTGCCGAGACAAGATATATTCGAGCTTTCATCATTTCAAAACCAGTCGCACAAATTGCAAAATTAGCACAAAATCTTGATATTTGCAGAACGCGGCCACAAGTTTTGGATGCATTGCAACATTTGTCATGGCTTCTGCATCTTTATGGTCGCGGAAATGTATACGGAACCTTGTAGATTGGAGACTGTATTGTGACCGCAAACCCGGAGCAAGAACTGGTTGAACTGTGCAAAAAAGGGAACAGAAAAGCCCAGAAGGCCATTTATGACCGGCTGGCGCCCAAAATGTTTCCGCTATGCATGAGATATGTCGGAGAGAGAGCCACAGCCGAAGATGTCCTGCAGGAAGGTTTCGTCACGCTTTTCTCAAGAATAGGCAGCTACAAGGGCGAAGGCTCATTTGAAGGCTGGTCAAGGAAGATCTTTGTCAACACTGCACTCATGTACCTCAGGAAAAAGGATGCGCTGAAGATGAGCGACGGACTGGAGACCGCCCGCAATCTTGCGTCCGACATTACATCCCAGACGGCAAACATCGGATACAAGGAGCTGATGTCGCTTATAATGACTCTGCCGACAGGTTTCAGGACAGTTTTCAACATGTATGTCGTGGAGGGATACTCCCATAAGGAAATAGCACAGATGCTGGGAATCACCGAAATAACTTCCAGGACCCAGCTGAGCAGGGCAAGGACATGGCTGCAGGTCAGAATCAAAGAACTGAAAAAAGATGCATGAAGACGACAACATATTTGACAAGGAGATAAAATCCATACTGGAGAGCGGCCGGGAAGAAGTCCCTGACCGGGTCTGGAATGCCATTCAAGGCAGGATGGACACGGACAGACGGAAAGCCGCCATCAGGTGGATAACCTCCGCTGCAGTATCAGCAGCCGCTGCTGTCGCCGCTGTTGCTGTCTTCACCCGGATGCCGGACAGCGGCAGCGGGAACATCGGCATAATCCCTCCGGAGGGAGATGTCAGGATTCTTACGGAAAGTCCCGACCCGGTCCTCAGTTCCGAAGAGACAAATGAATCCGTCATCTCCGGACAATTCATACCGCAGTCCATAGACTCATATTATACCGTCAGCGGAACAACTGCAGAACAGACCGGCAATGACGCTCCGGCAGACGGGGACAAAAACAGCCGGGCAGATGTGGAAGAACTGCAGAACAACGGGACCGGACTGCAGGACGGAACCACGCAGCAGAAAGAAACCGGACTGCAGGACGGAACAGAGAGGCAGAACGGAACAGAGAGGCAGAACGGAACAGAGAGGCAGGACACGGCAGCACAGGACAACAGCCGGGACATCATGACAGAAGGCGACGGCACCGGTGAGGAAGACGACTGGTCAGGGGCATTGCCGGCAGAGCAGACCCCGGCACGAAAAAAGCCGGAGGTGGCATTCTCAGTCTTCGGGAACGCAATAAGCAACAATTCCGGGAACCAGGGCGTAAGAAAAAGTGATCCGATGCAGAGTTCGGGTGTCATTCCCAGAAATGAAGTCAGGGAAGACCTGGCCACTTCATACGGCATCCCTCTTTCATTCGGCGTAGGAGCCAAAATATCTTTCACCAAAAGATGGGCTCTTGGAGCCGGAGTCAACTGGTCATATCTCACGAGAAGATTTTCCGGAGCATATTATGACGGAAACGGGAAGGCATTTTCCGACTCGGACATCCGTAACGACCAACATTACATAGGAATACCGGTGAATGTCTATTTCAGCATAGCAAGCGCGGATTTCTTCAATTTCTATGCATATGCAGGCGGCACCGTGGAAAAATGCATCAGCGACACCTATCTCATCGACACACCGGACCGCAGCATTACATGGAGAGGGAAAAGCCCGGGAGTCCAGATGTCTGCAAATGCAGGTATCGGAGTTGAATTCATACTTGCGGACAGATTCGGGCTGTACATCGACCCGAGCGTAAGATATTACTTCAAAAGCAGGCAGCCGAAAAGCATCAGAACCGTACAGCCGCTCATGCTGAGTTTCGAGGCCGGACTGAGGATAAGGTTCAGATAATGTTTCTTGCCAGCACATTGGCCCCGACGAAAGTCCGGAGTTCCGAGCAGTCAGTTCCAAGAATTGAATGACGGTCCCCTTTCCACAATATCGAGCCGTTGTACAGGAATTCAATGTGGTCTCCGATCTCAAGCATTGAATTCATGTCATGGGTATTTATCACCGTAGTGATATTATATTCTTCGGTTATCCCGTGTATCAGTTTGTCAATGAGATTTGACGTATAGGGATCAAGTCCGGAATTCGGCTCGTCGCAGAAGAGGAAATCCGGATTCAGTGCAATGGCCCTCGCAATGCCGACCCGCTTCTGCATCCCTCCGCTGAGTTCGCTCGGATACCTGTCGTCCGCCCCCTTTACATTCACTCTGTCCAGACAGAATTTTGCCCGTTCAATCTTCTGCTCCCGGGACCAGTCCGTAAAGAAATTCATCGGAAACATGACATTGCCCAGGACTGTCTCAAAGTCAAACAGGGCACTGCCCTGAAAAAGGACACCTATTTTCTGCCGAAGCGCCTTTTTCTCATCATAGTCCATTTCAGAGAGTTTCTGCCCGCCATACCATATTTCACCGGAATCGGGAGACATGAGACCTATGAGATTCTTGAGAAGAACGGTCTTGCCGGACCCGCTGGCTCCTATTATCATGTTGCACTTCCCTGGTTCAAAATCAAGGCAGATGTCCTTCAGGACATGAAGGTCACCGAAACTTTTGTACAGATGTTCCACCTTTATCATAACCGGTCTCCTCAATAAAGCATCAGCTGAGTGACAATAAGGTCAAACAGAAGTATCAGGATGCTGGTAATCACTATGGATTTCGTGCTTGATTCTCCCACTCCGAGGGAACCGCCGGCAGCATAATAGCCGTTGTACGCAGATATGGAAGATATCAGGAAACAGAAAAGCGCCATCTTGAAGCCGCTGTAGACCACATAAAAGCCATTATAGGCATACTTGATGCCCGTAATGTATTTCGATGCCGGGATAATCTCCGTCAATTCGACTACTCCCCAGCCTCCGAGCAACCCGAGGACGAAACTGAACATCATCAGAAGCGGACTGAGCAATGTGGCCGACATGACCTTCGGAAGAACGAGAAAACCTGCGGAGTTGACTCCCATCATATCCATGGCGTCAATCTGGCCGGAAATGCGCATGCTGCCGATTTCAGAGGCTATGTTCGACCCCATTTTGCCTGCCAGTATCAAGGCGACCACGGTAGAACAGAACTCCAGCACAAGAGTCTCGCGGACCATATAGCCCACAAGCATCCTGTCAAGCATGGGATTCGACATATTTGAGGCCGTCTGTATGACCAGAACTCCGCCGATGAACAGAGAAATGACACCCACAATGAGAATAGAAGATATTATCAGTTTGTCAGTCTCTATGACAAACTGTTTCCAGAAAATCCTCCATTTCTCCGGCTTGCGGAATACCATCCTCAGAAAAAGACAGTAACGGCCGACTGATTCCAAAAATCTCTTTAGCATACTGTATGCAAATTTAGAAACACTTTCATTTATTTCGCCACATTTTTCCCTTTTTGACGATTTTTTCTTTTTCGAGTGCGGATATTTGAGAAAAAAATCATGATTACAAATGTTTTTGGAGCCAGATGCCTGGGAATAAAGGCCATACCGGTAACTGTAGAAGTGGACATGACATCTGGAATAGGCATACATCTCACCGGACTGGCAGACATGGCGGTAAAAGAAAGTCTCACAAGAACCATATCGGCCCTGCAGTTTCTCGGATACAGGATTCCCGGGAAGAAAATCGTCATCAACCTTGCCCCGGCAGACATAAAGAAGAAAGGCAGCGGCTACGATCTGGCAATAGCGGCAGGCATCATTGCCGTCTCAGGTCAGGAATATCTTCCCGAGCTGTCTGCATATCTGATGATGGGCGAGCTGGGGCTTGACGGGTCCGTCAGAAAAGTCCCGGGGGCACTGCCGATTGTAGAGCTGTCAGCGGGAATGGGGCTGAAGGGCTGTATCCTTCCGGCCGAATCGGCTATGGAAACAATCGGATACAATCCTCTGCCAGTCTTCGGCGTGACAACGCTTTCTGAAGTAATCCGGATTGTTTCCGGCATGGAATGCGGCCATCTGCTTGTCCGGAACATGAATCCTGCGCATACCGTGCAGGAAGAAGACAGGTGCTCGGCGGACTTTGCGGACATTTACGGACAGGAAGGGGCCAAACGGGGACTGGAAACAGCTGCTGCCGGAGGCCATAATGTCATAATGATAGGACCTCCGGGCTCCGGAAAGAGTTCTCTTGCAAAGGCGATTCCGGGCATAATGCCGGAAATGGACAGGGAAGAGGCACTGCAGACCGGCATGATATATTCTGTAGCCGGCAAAAGCGGCCTCTCCGCAGGACTTATGAAGAAGAGGCCATTCCGGGCTCCGCACCACAGCACTTCCCTGACAACTCTGCTCGGAGGAGGCACAGACTACATAATGCCGGGAGAGGTATCACTTGCCCACAACGGGATTCTGTTTCTTGACGAATTCCTTGAGATGCCGAGAAAAACCATGGAGGCCCTCAGAGGCCCCTTGGAAGACAGAAAAGTAACCGTATCAAGACTTCGGGCCAAAATTGAATATCCTGCATCATTCATGCTGGTCGCCGCCACCAATCCATGTCCCTGCGGATACTACGGAGAAGATGACAGATGCAGATGCACCCCGGGCAAAAGAGAAGCCTATCTGGCGCGACTCTCGGGTCCGCTTGCCGACAGGATTGACATACACCTGTGGATACATCCGGCAGACAGGAGGAAACTGCTCGGGAGAGACAAAAGTGAACCCAGCAGCAGAATTGCCGAAAGAGTCGCCGCCGCCAAAGAAATCCAGAAGAAACGATTTGCCGGCGACGGGATTTTCTGCAATGCGGAAATGGACACAAAACTCACAGAAAAGTATTGCAGGCTGTCACCCGACACCGAGAATTTTCTGTTCAAGCTGTCCGAACAATCAGGATTCTCCGCACGCGCATGTTCAAGAATATTGAAACTCGCCAGAACAATAGCCGACCTGAACAAAGATACTGACATTTCCATCAGGCATATCAGCGAGGCGGCCGGCTACAGATTTCTTGACAAAAGCCTTACGATGTTCTGACGAATACGGCGGATTTTTGCTACTTTTGTCCCGGAAACTCCGCCCTGCCGTTCATCCGGACGGAGGCCAGGCCGAGAAAATGACAATTGGAATGAAACACGAAGTCATAATCAGAGACACATCAGACCTCAGAAGAGCCGCCGAAGAATTTCTCCGGGAAATCGGGAACAACAGAATAATTGCATTTTTCGCCCCCATGGGAGCCGGTAAAACAACTTTCACTACGGCCATCTGCAGCTGTCTTGGCGTACAGGACCCCGTATGCTCCCCGACATTTACCATCATCAACGAGTACAGGACAGACTCTGGAGAGCCAGTATATCACTTCGATTTCTATCGCATCACCAGATTGTCCGAAGCCATTGACATCGGGCTCTACGACTATCTGTACAGCGATGCGCTATGCCTCATCGAATGGCCGGAAAACATTGAGGAGCTTCTTCCGGAAGAAACTCTCCGCGTCTTGATAACTGTCAACCCAGACATGTCAAGGACTGTATCATGGGATGATGACAGCGCCCCGCAGAACTGATTATCGGGGCGCCGTCCGGCAGAATCACCACACCGACACGGAAGTAAAATAGCCGTTGAAATCATACACCTTCACCACATCATCCGACAAAAGTGCCGGATTTCGGCCTGACTGCCTCGGATGCAGGGCTACATACAGATGCCCGTCTTCAGCGCACACGCACTGTCGTCCCAGAGACATGTAATTATACTTGATGTCCTCACCCAGTTCAACATAAATGCAGTTCTTGAAGACACTGACATAATCCCTGTCATCATTATCCTGTCCCATAAGAACATAATTCATTTTGTCTCCGTCTACGCAATATTGCATCTCCTTTTTGCCCGCATAGTTGAACACCGACATGAAATCCTTCCACAGAGTCTCATATTCGCCTATTCCCCAATAGCATTTCTTGCCCGTGACATAAATTATTCCCCCGTCATAATGCAACCTGCAGTCCCGCGATTCATCCGCGGATTCGAGCTCCACGGCATAGACTTCATCTCCGGCATAGACAAGATGCTGCGGCATTCCTGTCACCCTTGCCGCATAATATATCTTCCCGTCATACAGAAGGATGTCGTCCACTGTCTCTATGTCTTGCGCAGTCCCTACCGGGACAGATGACCCGTTGACCGCCAGATAGCATCTCTTTCCGGCATTCTCTATCGGATCCGCATACGCAAACCAGAAATTCCCCCTGTCATTCCCGAGCCCGGTCATGAGATAGCCGGCTGTCTTGACCATGAGAATCTTGCCGTTGACCCGGTATGTCCATCCGTCACCGTTTCGTGGTACCCCCAAAGTATACACATCTTCCCCCTGAACCTGAAAACCGCATATCATCTCCCTGTCGGGATATCTGAACAGTTCTTCCCCGTCTTTCTTGATGATTGTCTCCGTATCCGTAGAATAGTCCGTATAAATATGACCGTCGGCGCATCTGTGCATATCATGATCCGGAGACACGAAATTTTCATCGCCTACCGGAATCTCAAGAATCCTCTCATCCCCTTTCATAAGAAAAAGTGTGCACGCCACATGCCCATAATCCCTGTCGGAATGCCAGTCATAGCCTTCCGGATACTCCACGCCCGTAACATACAGATGCCTGACCTTTTCCCCGGCAGGCTGCTGCAGGGTATCTGACTGATGACCTTCCCCGAGCGGGATTCTTTCAATCTCCATTGTTCCGCATGAAACAGCCAGGACAGATGTCAGACAGGCACATCCGGCCGACAGAGCGAATAAGATTCCTCCCCTCATAATAAAATCTCCTCACAATATTTCCGATAATGTCCGGTCCCCATCTGCTGCCATACGGCCGCCCGTCATAATGCCGAAACAAAAGAACAATAAAAGAAAGAAGTCCCCAAATCTTTCACCCCAGATTCAGAGACTTCACCCCATTTTTCTCTTTTTTGCGATTTTTTCTTTTTTTTATATTGTCACTGGCCTGTTTTTTTCATATAAGGCAAACAGAGCCGAACCGCTGCCTGACATTGATGCGTATACGGCTCCTGAATCATATAGAGACTGTTTTATTGCCGCAAGTTCAGGATGCCGGGCAAAGACAGTCTGCTCAAAATCATTGACAAGAAGAGACTTCCATTCCTGCACAGGCATAGAAAGCACTTTCCCTAGTGCGACAGCCGGCATCTTCGGACAGATGCCGCGATACGCGTCCGCTGTGGATACAGATATTCCTTCAGGAGCAATTATCTTCAAGTCAAGCGATTCAAGCACAGGCAGAGGAAAGTCTGAAAGAATCTCGCCTCTTCCCTCCCCGAACATCGGCCTTCCGTAGATGAAAAATGCGCAGTCACTGCCGAGACGGGCTGCATATGAAGCCATTGCAGCATCGTCAAGTCCAAGTGAAAAAAGCCTGTTGAGTTCCTTTATCGTATATGCCGCATCGGCCGACCCGCCTCCGAGCCCGGCTCCTGTCGGAGACAATTTTTCGAGGAAAATCTTTGCTGCAGGAAGGCCGAAATCCTTGTCAAGAAGGCTATATGCCCTGGCACACAAGTCATCAAGAGGATTCCAGTCCACGCCTTCCTGCCGTGCAATTGTAATCATGAGCTTGCCGTCATCGGAAATTGCCTGTACAAGCTGACCGGCACCCGACCCGGCGGACTCGGGACAAACTTGGGACGGAGTGCCGTATCTGGAGAAAAGCGCGGCCGAAGTCCGGCTCCAGTCATCCGCTGCGATTACTTCAAGCACATCATGATATTCCCCGGACGGGACGAACAGGGTCTCGATGTCGTGGAAGCCGTCAGAACGCTTCCGCAGGACATTGAGCCCGAGATTCACTTTTACACAAGGATATACTGTCATCTCACAGCGGCTTATATGTCACATCTGTCTTACGGCCTTTTCAACGGCCTCCTCAATCTCCTCGCGGACAGCGGATTCAGGCATATCATGAAATACCGGGGAGAGAAATGAAATCATCTGGAGCACACGGGCTTCCCTGAGAGTGATGCCGCGGGAACGCATATAAAACTGCTCCTCCCCGTTCAGTCTGCCGATGGTGGCCCCGTGGGAACATTTCACATCATCCGCATATATCTCAAGCTGAGGCCTTGTGTTGACGCAGGACTTGTCCGACAGCAGGAGACTGTGGTTTTCCTGATATGCCTCTGTCTTCTGTGCAAGAGCAGCCACTATGATTTTACCGTAGAAATCCACGGAAGAAGAGCCACCGGCAATCCCTTTGAACAACTGACGGGAAGAACAGTGCGGCACAAGATGGTTCATGTCAACCGCAATATGCACCTTCTCATTGTCCGGACACAGATAGATGCCCTTGACAGAGCAGCATGCATTCTCTCCGGCAATATCCACAGCAAGCCTGATGTCGCAGCTGACACCCGGCATCACGACAACTGTGACATCGGCTCGGGAACCCGCTTCAAGTACAAGATGCTCCATCGGGAGTCCGCAAGAGGAATCCCTGAGCATGAATACCCGCTCAAGAGTCTCCCCCTGTGCAACAGTGACAGTCCTGACATTCTCCCGGACAGGCTGCAGGACATTTTCCATGACAGCCTCACGTTCAATTGATGGAGTCATAGCCTTTCTCCTCTATTTCCGCCACAAGCTCCTTGCCTGCGGAACGGACAATCCTTCCGTCCTTGAGCACATGCACATAGTCCGGGACTATATAATCCAGAAGCCTCTGGTAATGAGTGATAACTATCACTGCTTTCTCCGGAGTATGCAATGCATTCACTCCATTGGCCACTATCCGGAGGGCATCCACATCAAGTCCGCTGTCTGTCTCATCCAGGATAGAAAGCACAGGGTCAAGCATGGCCATCTGAAATATCTCGTTGCGCTTCTTCTCCCCTCCGGAAAAGCCCACATTGACTTCTCTCTTTGAAAACTCCGGCTTCATCTGCACAAACGCCATTTTTTCCTTCATCATCTTGAGAAATTCACCGGCTCGGAGAGGCTCCTGCCCCTTTGCCTCGCGATGGGCATTGACCGCAGTCTTCATAAAATTGGTTATCGACACTCCGGGAATCTCCACCGGATACTGGAAAGAGAGAAAAATACCTGCCCAAGAGCGTTCTTCAGGCGACATCTTCAGCAAGTCCTTTCCGAGAAAAGTCACACTGCCGCCGGTGACGGTAAAATTCTCCCGTCCTGCCAGCACCGCAGAAAGAGTGCTCTTTCCGGCTCCGTTCGGGCCCATGATGGCATGTACCTCGCCCCTGCGTATACTCAGGTCTACTCCCTTGAGAATCTCCTTGTCCTCAACAGAAGCCCTCAGACCCTTTATTTCCAATAATATTTCACTCATATCTATTGTATTTCCTCCATAAGTTTCTTCTTGCAAATAATACCGTCATGTGTCTTGCAGCTGCCTCTCATGCCTTTTTCTGATACAGCCTGTACCAGCTGCAGAGAGAAGCCACGCCGTTGATGAGGTAAAGCCCGGAGACAATCGGCATAAAGACATGACCCACTGATATGTGCAGAGCCATCTGTGTGACATTGACCAGCAGCCACGCAATCCAGCAGTCCCACTTCTTGAGTGCCGAGAGAAACTGTGCGACAAGAATCAGCACGGTGACGCAGGCATCCAGATACGGTATCGGGTCAGAAGGGAACAGACCGACACACCACCTGTTGCCCAACTGGCTCAAAAGCCAGCCCCAGAGCCATGCGATGATGAATACAGACACGACTGCCGCACCCCGCTGGGGCCAGGTCAGCACCGACACCCTCAGTTCCCCGCGGTGTCCTGAACTCTCTTCGTTCTTTTTCGGATGCGTCCAGCGGTAATGCCCGAGTATGTTTATCCCCAATGATATCGGCTGAAGGAGCAGGCTCGCATAAAGATTCTTGTTCCAGAACATCAGGAACAGGAAAAATGTATATGCATAGCCCACCCAGAAATTATATTTGCTGTTACGCCCCGCAAGGAAGACACAGGTCAGTCCGCATACCGACGTAATCAGGTCGATAAGGAGAACCGGCATATCCCCGCCGATTGTAAACAACGAATAATTCAAAAAATCTTTCATTTTCCTGTCCTCAACACATTTCCCGTCCGCCCGGACCGCCTGTTCTGCCCCGGCTGCCGTTCTATCCTACAGACCCCTCCAGAGACACCTGCAGGAGCTTCTGGGCCTCCACAGCAAACTCCATCGGCAGCTTTGACAGCACCTCGCGGGCATACCCGTTCACTATCAGTCCGACCGCCTCCTCCGGACCGATGCCGCGCTGGTTGCAGTAGAACAGCTGGTCCTCGCTTATCTTCGAAGTTGTCGCCTCATGCTCGACGACGGCAGTCATATTGGCATTCTGAATGTCCGGGAATGTATGCGCCCCGCACTTGTCCCCTATCAGAAGACTGTCGCACTGGGAATAGTTCCTGGCATTGTCCGCCCCAGGGAGCATCTTGACAAGCCCCCTGTAGCTGTTCTGGCTATGTCCGGCCGAAATTCCCTTGCTGATGATGCGGCTGCGGGTGTTCTTGCCTATGTGTATC
Organism: uncultured Bacteroidales bacterium; assembly: GCA_944322565.1. Classification (GTDB taxonomy): domain Bacteria; phylum Bacteroidota; class Bacteroidia; order Bacteroidales; family UBA932; genus Cryptobacteroides. Next base: position 25,499 of record CALUPG010000002.1, read on the forward strand.
ATCTTGGTGCCGGTATCCGCCTGCTGCCAGTTGTTAGTCACCGCAACAGAATAGAATTCCGAGGAAGAATTGTCCCCCTTGAGGATGGTACTCGGATATTTCCATGTGATTGCGGAACCCGTCTCGACCTGAGTCCACGAAAGATGGCTGCCGCACCCCTTGCAAATTCCCCTCTTGGTGACGAAATTGAAGATTCCTCCCCTGCCCTGCGCATCACCCGGATACCAGTTCTGGACCGTAGAATACTTGACCTCCGCATCCTTTTCCACCACTATCTCCACCACAGCGGCATGAAGCTGGTTCTCATCGCGCATCGGTGCCGTGCAGCCCTCCATATAGCTCACATACGAGCCTTCATCAGCCACAATAAGAGTCCTCTCGAACTGGCCCGTACCCCTGGCATTTATGCGGAAATAGCTTGAAAGCTCCATCGGGCAGCGCACGCCTTTCGGGATATAGCAGAAAGAGCCGTCGCTGAACACGGCGGAATTGAGGGCTGCATAGAAATTGTCCCCGACAGGAACGACTGATGCAAGATATTTGCGGACAAGGTCCGGATGCTCTTTCACTGCCTCGGAAAACGAACAGAAAATGATGCCCTTTTCCGACAGCGCCTGACGGAATGTAGTCGCCACCGACACGGAATCAAACACAGCATCCACAGCCACTCCGGCAAGGGCCGCCCTTTCACCGAGAGGAATCCCGAGCTTGTCAAAAGTCTTTTCGAGCTCCGGGTCTATCTCCTTGGGCCGGTCGCTGTCCTTTTTCGGAGCAGCATAGTAGATTATGTCCTGAAAGTCTATTTCCGGTATCTTCAGATGAGCCCATGCAGGGACTTTCATCTTCTGCCAGCGCCTGAAGGCTCCGAGCCTGAACTCAAGAAGCCACTCCGGCTCCTCTTTTTTGGCAGAAATAAGCCTGATGATGTCCTCATTGAGTCCCTTGGGGATGAACTCCTGCTCCACATCCGTCACGAAGCCATGCTCGTATTCCTGTCCGGCTATATCCTGAAGTATATTTTTTTCTGTCCTGTCATCCATATTGCCTTGACTTTGTATCCGGGGACTGGGACACCGCCATGCAAATCACACGATGTCTCCGTCCCGGGAATCTGCAAAGATAGCAATATTTTGGTTACTCAATGAATCCAGACCGTAAGGCCGGCCATGACAATCGACACCATGCTCATTAGCTTGATGAGGATGTTCAGGGACGGGCCGGAAGTATCCTTGAACGGGTCTCCCACCGTGTCTCCGACTACCGTAGCCTTATGGCTCTCTGAATTCTTGCCTCCGAGATTGCCTTCCTCCACATACTTCTTGGCATTGTCCCACGCACCTCCGGAATTAGCCATGAAGATGGCAAGCACGAAACCCGAACCGAGTCCTCCGATGAGAAGCCCCATGACACCGGCGACACCGAGCACAAGTCCCACAACTACAGGCACTATGATAGCAATGAGCGACGGGAAGAGCATCTCATGCTGGGCTCCCTTGGTGGAAATCTCAACGCACCTTGCATAATCAGGCACGGCCTCTTTCGTAAGTATGCCTTTGATTTCGCGGAACTGCCTGCGTACCTCAGCCACCATCTTCTGAGCGGCCCGGCCCACGGCATTCATCGTGAGTCCGCAGAACAGGAACGACATCATCGCCCCGATGAAGACGCCGACAAGTACGGTAGGATTCATGAGGTCCACATTATAATAAGCCATCAGGTCCGGGATAGTCGCCTTTGCAGCCTCGACGGCCTCTCCTGCGGCACCGACAATATATTCCCCAGTGCGTCCGAGGGCAATCTTGATTTCCTCCATGTATGAGGCAAGGAGAGCAAGGGCAGTCAGGGCCGCGGAACCGATTGCAAAGCCTTTTCCGGTGGCCGCCGTAGTGTTTCCGAGAGCATCGAGAATATCTGTGCGGCGGCGGACCTCAGGGTCGAGTTCGCTCATCTGGGCATTTCCTCCGGCATTGTCGGCTATAGGCCCGTATGCGTCTGTCGCGAGAGTGATTCCGAGAGTTGAAAGCATTCCCACGGCCGCTATGCCGATTCCGTACAGACCTATGCTCAGATTCTGCGGGTCAAGCATGTTTGCCATGTCGAAATTGATGGCGCAGAGATATGAGAGAAGAATGGCCACGGCTATTGTAATCACAGGAATGGCCGTGGATATCATTCCGAGGCCGATGCCGGAAATGATGACTGTGGCAGGGCCTGTCTTGGAGCTTTCAGCCAGCTTCTGCGTAGGCTTGTAAGAATGGGAAGTGTAATATTCGGTTGACTGGCCGATGATGACGCCCGCCAGAAGGCCGACGATTACCGAGAATGATATTCCGAGCCAGTTGTCAAGCTTGAGAAGATACAGGACACCGAATGTCGCAGCGGCAATCAGCACTGCGCTGAGGTTCGTGCCGAATCCGAGAGACTTCAGGAGCTGGCTCATCCCTGCTCCTTCCTTCGTCCTTACGGTATAGATGCCGATGATGGAAAGGGCCACACCTACTGCCGCAATAATCATAGGGGCAAACACCGCCCTCATCTGCATGTCCTCGCCGACACCATAGAAGGCAGATGCCCCGAGAGCCGCAGCCGCAAGTATCGAACCGCAGTATGACTCATAAAGGTCCGCCCCCATGCCGGCGACATCCCCCACATTGTCCCCCACATTGTCCGCAATGGTCGCAGGATTGCGCGGGTCATCCTCCGGAATCCCGGCCTCGACCTTTCCTACAAGGTCAGCGCCGACATCGGCTGCCTTGGTATAGATGCCGCCTCCCACACGGGCAAACAGAGCCTGTGTCGAAGCCCCCATTCCGAATGTAAGCATCGTCGTGGTGATTGTCACAAGTTTCTGCGGCCCCGTGGCGTCTATGAAATGGTCAAGTATGATATACCACAGCGAAATGTCCAGAAGGCCGAGGCCCACAACAGTAAGCCCCATCACAGCCCCTGAACGGAATGCCAGCTTCAGGCCCGAATTCAGGGAACGCATCGCCGCATTTGCCGTTCTTGCGGAAGCATATGTAGCAGTCTTCATGCCCACGAATCCGGCCAGACCGGAGAAGAAGCCGCCAGTCAGGAAAGCAAACGGCACCCACGGATTCTGCACATTAAATCCATAAGCAAGCACAGCAAAAAACACAGCAAGTATCACGAAGACAATCGTGACCACCTTGTACTGCTGTTTCAGATAGGCCATTGCCCCCTTCCTCACATAGAGTGCTATTTCTTTCATGGTCGCAGAGCCTTCGCTCTCCTTCATCATCTGGCGGAAAAAGAGCCAGGCAAAGAACAGTGCCGCCACAGCCGCAGCAGGCACAAGATAAAACAGATCGGTCATAAGTTATCAGTCATTAATTAAATGGTTGTCAGTCATTTGACACATGCGAACATCTGTCATTTGGCACATGCAGTTGTCAGTCACTTGGCACATGCCCCGACATGCAGGCAACATCACCCGCAAGTCCGGTCCAGTCCGCATAAAGACAGCCGTCCCTGCGTCACCGGCACAAATATACGCAGAAGCCGAGAGAAAAGGAAATGAACTCGTTCAATTTCCTTTTCCGAGGCGCGGCCGTCGGACAGCATTTTTGACTCCACCGGGCGCGATTTTTCGGGATTTTCGCGCCCGGCGGCATTTTCAAAATGCCGTCAGCCACACTTTTGCGGGGAAATCGCGGCCGGTGGCACCCATTTTATATGTCCAACGGCCGCGATGCAATAATATTCAGTGACTTTATGAAAATAAAACAAAAAAATGAACCGTCGTAAAATTTATTTTTCTTAACTTTGGAGGAAATGAACCACAATTAAACTAATTATCATGAAAACATTGAACAGATTTTTCTATGCTGCCATGACAGCATTCGCATCCGTTGCCCTTCTGGCATCCTGCGAAAAAGAGCCGCAGGGGGGGGATGATCCCACACCAGACCCGGAGCCGTCAGAGCCGACACAGCTCGCCACTCCAAGCCTTTCAGTAGAAGACCAGACAAACACATCTTTCACAGTCACCTGGAAAGCAGTCACAAACGCTGACTCATATACCTATACTCTCAACGGCGGAGCAGAGGAAACCACCACATCCACTTCAGTCGAATTCACGAGCCTCACTGCAGGTGACTATACAGTCAAAGTAAAGGCCACATCTGAGGACGAGAACTACACTGACTCAGAATGGGCAAGTACGGAAGTGACACTGGAAGAGGACGGCGGAGAAGAAACGCCTACAGGATGGGCAGGCACATGGAACATAACATCAACCCATACTCAAGTCTGGGCTCCTGACCCTGACGATAACAGATACATCGTTCCTCAAGTAAATGAAGTAGCAAAGACCGGAACACTGACAATCACTGACGAAGGAGAAGGCCTGTATTACATTTATGGATTAAGCTCATACAGGACAGATGCCGGAGAAGAATATCCTGCAATAGGAATGCTCGATGAGTCCGGAAATCTTCAGATATGGGCAGCACAGCTTACTAATGCTGATGAGTCTGGAAAGTATCTTGCATGGACTTCTGTCGGCCATATAACCGCAGACGGATATGCACCTTACTACAGCGGGATTAACGGTAGCTATCCTGCATTTACTTTTACATTATCTGAAAAAACAGCAACCAGCACAGCTTATTCGTCAGGAGTAAATTTAGGAAACGGAGTCACAGGGACATTTACAGTTGTATCACTTAACTTAGTCTACACAGACGGACAATCCAGCTCAATTCTGGGCGACGATGCGTTTGCCGGGACACTCACTCTCTCTTATGTTTCATCCGACACATCAGCTGCAGTTCTCACAAAATCCAGCACATTAAAGGTCTATTCTCCGGTAAAGGTTGAATACCCGACAACAACATCATTTTCAGCAAGATAATCTCTGAATAACTCAAATACTGCGGCTCCGCTCCTTCCTTGGGAACGGGGCCGTTTTTATTGCCGCGCACGGTGGAGGACATTTTCGGCTCCATCGGGCGCGGTTTTGCTGGAAAAGCAGCAAATTCCATCCGTATTTGAAGTAGTTTTCGTATATTTGTGGGATGTGGAATGAATATATAGTCAAATTTCTGAAATATCTATACACATAATATATGAAGCACTTTTCTTTACCAAAGGACGGCGGACTGATTGAGGCAGGACTGCCGAAAGACATTCTCCACAGCTATGAGACAATTCCGACAGAAATCTACGACACTGCCGAGAATGCCTGTTCTGATATCGCCGGAATCATAATTTCGGCAATCAAGGAAAACAACGGAAGTGTATTCCGTCTGGGGCTCAGCACCGGAACGACTCCTGTCACTCTGTACAGGGAGCTTGTCAGCCGATATAAGAAAGGAGAGGTATCATTCGCCGGAGTTGAGATTTTCAGCATAGATGAATACTACCCGGCCGAGACAGGCGGAAGACAAAGCCGGAATTACAGGCTCTACGATGAATTTCTCAACCATGTGGATGTAAAGAGAGAGAACATCCATATCCCTGACGGGTCGGTCAGCAAAGACCGCATTACAGAATACTGTGCAGACTATGACAGAGCTGTCTCCGGTCTTGACCTTCTGGTCGTGGGTGTCGGAGAATACGGACAGATAGGCTTCAACGAGGCCGGAGCATCGCCCAAGAGCAGGACAAGAACAGTGCTCCTGTCATACAAGACAAGAAAGGCCCAGTCCCGCAACTTCAACGGGAATATAGCCGATACCCCGAAGACGGCAATCACAATAGGCCTTGCAACAATGATGAGCGCCAAGAAAATCATCCTCATGGCATGGGGAGAAGACAAGGCGCAGGTGGTGAAGGATGTCACGGAAGAAGCCATGACGCCTTCCTGCCCGGCATCATTCCTCCAGAGACATGAGAATATACGCATGTATGCGGACGACAATTCGGCAAGCATGCTCACAAGGGTTGTTGCCCCGTGGCTTGTCGGACCATGCGAGTGGACACCGAAATTCGTCAGAAAGGCCGTCGTATGGCTCTGCCAGACAGTTCACAAGCCAATTCTGAAGCTCACGCATCAGGACTATATCGAAAACTCCCTCGGAGAACTTCTTGAACTCAAGGGACCATACGACAAGATAAACATCGATGTTTTCAACGACCTGCAGCACACAATCAGCGGATGGCCGGGGGGAAAGCCAAATGCCGATGATTCCACAAGGCCGGTGTCATCCAAGCCGTTCCCGAAGAGGGTGGTGGTATTCTCTCCGCATCCTGACGACGATGTCATTTCCATGGGGGGAACATTCATCCGTCTCGTCGAGCAGGGACATGATGTCCATGTCGCATATGAGACCTCAGGAAATGTTGCCGTACATGACGATGTCGTGCTCCAGCATATGGACACTGCACATGAACTCGGATTCGCCGACAAATTTGCAGAGGTGAAGGCAATCGTCGACTCAAAGAAACCGGGAGAGCCGGAGCCGCGTCCGCTTCTGAACATCAAGGCGGCCATCCGCCGTGCCGAAGCCCGCGGAGCAGTAAGATCTTTCGGCCTGAACGAGAATACAAACGTACACTTCCTCAACCTGCCTTTCTATGAGACAGGAGGCATCAAGAAAGGAGAACGCACGCAGAAAGACATTGATATCATAATTGACCTCCTCCAGAAAGTACAGCCGCACCAGATCTATCTTGCAGGCGACCTTGCCGACCCGCATGGCACGCACCGGGTATGTACTGAGGCCGTACTTGAGGCTCTTGACCAGCTCAGGAATGAGGCATGGCTCAAGGAATGCCATGTATGGCTCTACAGGGGAGCCTGGATGGAATGGGAACTCGGCAAAGTGGATATGGCAGTTCCGCTCAGCCCGGACGAGGTCATCAAGAAACGCCACGCCATTTACAGGCATGTGTCCCAGAAGGACATCGTACCGTTCCCTGGTGATGATTCCCGCGAATTCTGGCAGAGAGCCGAGGACAGGACGCAGAACACGGCAAGACTCTACAACGAGCTCGGGATGGCCGAATACCAGGCTATCGAGGTCTTTGTGAAACTTTTTTAAAAGGTCTTTGTAAAAATTTTTAACAAACCAGAAATATGAGACTTATAATCGAAAACGACAGCAAGAAAGGCTCAGTATGGGCCGCAAGATACATAGTATCAAGAATCAAAGCCAAGGCGGCAGTCACGGACAAGCCGTTCGTGCTCGGGCTTCCTACAGGCTCGACCCCGATAGGGACATATCAGGAACTCATCAGGATGTACAAGGCTGGCGAGGTATCATTCAAGAATGTCATCACATTCAACATGGATGAGTATGTGGGACTTCCTGAATCACACCCTGAAAGCTACCACTCTTTCATGGCCGCAAATTTCTTCGACCATGTGGATGTGCCGAAAGAGAACATCAATATCCTCAACGGCAATGCTCCTGACCTTGCTGCGGAATGCGCTTCATACGAGGCCCGAATCGAGGCTGCCGGCGGCATTGACCTCTTTATGGGAGGAGTCGGAGAAGACGGACACCTTGCATTCAACGAACCGTTCTCTTCCCTCGTGTCCAGGACAAGAGTCAAGACTCTCACATACGACACCAGAGTCGTAAACTCAAGATTCTTTGACAACGACATAGACAAGGTTCCGGCACTGGCACTGACTGTCGGCGTAGGCACAGTGATGTCCGCCCGGGAGGTGCTTGTACTTGCCTTCGGACACAAGAAGGCCCGCGCCCTCCAGCAGGCAGTGGAAGGGGCATACTCGCAGTCCTGCACACTGTCTGCGCTCCAGGCACACCGGCACGGCATCATAGTCTGCGACGAACTTGCAGCCGGAGAGCTCAAGGTCAACACCTACCGATACTTCAAAGACATCGAGAAAGACAACCTCTGATTGGAAATCTGACATCAGAAGCCGGGAAGTCCACAAGACACACTGGATTTCCCGGTTTTTCGCAATAATCCGGGACATGAGCAGAAAACAGAAATTCGTCCCGCCTGCGGAAAGAATCCTTCCGGCAGCGGGGACAGCAATAATAGGAACTGGAACCGTCATAGCAGGAACAGTCTTGGCCGGCTCAGCACTGACATCATGCCAGAATAAAGAACAGAAACAGTACAACATTGTCTACATAATGACAGATGACCACTCGTTCCAGACAATGAGCTGCTATGACGAAAGGTACACCGAAACACCGAATCTGGACAGAATTGCTGATGAAGGAGTAAGATTCACCAACAGTTTCGTGGCAAACTCGCTGAGCGGACCCAGCAGGGCATGTATGCTCACTGGAAAGCATTCCTGCGCAAACGGCTTCTACGACAACACCAACTGCGTCTTCGACGCTTCTCAGCAGACATTCCCAAAACTGCTTCAGAAAGCAGGATACGAGACTGCAGTCATCGGCAAATGGCATCTTGAGAGTCTTCCCACAGGATTCGACCACTGGGAGATTGTTCCCGGACAGGGCGACTACTACAATCCTCTGTTCATCACCCGGCAGAACGATACGATACAGAAACACGGTTACATCACGGACATAATCACGGACGATGCGATAGACTGGCTTGACAATGGGCGGGACAAGGACAAGCCGTTCTGCCTGCTTGTCCACCACAAGGCAATTCACCGCAACTGGATGGCCGACACGGCACATCTGGCCCTCTACGAAGACAAGACATTTCCTCTGCCTGAAACCTTCTGGGATGACTATTCCGGACGCCAGGCTGCCGCAGCCCAGGAAATGAGCATCTTCAAGGACATGGACCTTGCCTACGACCTCAAGACGGTCACGGAAGAAACAGGCAAGACTGGTCTGGGACAGGCATACGCAGGCATGCTGGAAAGACTTGATCCCGAGCAGAGGACGGCATGGGACAGATTCTATGCCACAGTCATTGAAGACTTCAAGAAAAAGTCCCCCAAGGGCAGAGCTTTGGCCGAATGGAAATTCCAGAGGTACATGCGCGACTATCTCAAAGTAGTCAAGTCGCTGGATGACAATGTAGGAAGGCTGCTTGACCATCTTGAGGAAGAGGGTCTCCTTGAGAATACCCTTATTGTATATACCTCAGATCAGGGATTCTACATGGGAGAGCACGGATGGTTCGACAAAAGATTCATGTACGAGGAATCAATGCGCACACCTCTTATAATGAGACTGCCTGACAGATTCGTCAGAGAAAACGGACTGGAAGCGCACGACATCACGGAACTGGTTCAGAACATAGACTACGCCCCGACATTTCTGGAACTCGCCGGTGCTGAAATACCTGATGACATACAAGGAGAATCTCTTGTCCCGCTTCTGAAAGGAGAGCATCCGGACAATTGGAGACAGTCCTTATATTATCATTTCTATGAATATCCGGCCGAACATAGTGTGAAGCGGCATTACGGCATCCGTACGGACAGATACAAGCTCATACATTTCTATCATGACATAGACGCCTGGGAGCTCTACGACCTGCATGAAGACCCGAATGAGCTGCATAACCTCTGCGGACAGCCGGGCTATGAGAATCTCTCAGACAGCCTCAAGGTGCAGCTGGAAGGACTCCGGAAACAATACGGGGACAAAATATTCTGACTCCCGGCCTTCTATTTTATGAAATTATTCATAAATTTATATCGAAGTGTATTATTAACAACTTGCTTTATGAAAACAACATTGAGAGAATTGCTGTCATTAGCTGCAGCAGCATTGGCAGGAACAGTTCTTCTTGCATCCTGCGAGAAAGAACCTCAGGAACCGGGGGGGGCGGCGGTGCCTCTAGCAAAACCTGAAATAATCATCGGGGACCAGACCCCTACATCCTTTACAGCAACATGGACGGCAGTTGAAAATGCAGATTCATACACATACATTCTGGATGACGGACAGGAAAAGTCCACAAAGGAGACATCCGTGAAATTTACCGGACTGGAATCAGGCAACTACACGATAAAGGTAAAGGCGACTTCTGCAGACAAGGAATCTTTCTCCGATTCCGAATGGGCGGAAGCGAGAGTATCGCTGCGCGAACCGGACCAGCTTGCCGCGCCTGTCCTGTCCATAACTGAACAGGACATGACATCCTTCACCGTAGCATGGGAGGCGGTTGAGAATGCCGCTTCATACAAATATGCACTCAATGACGGACAGGAGCTGACGACAGAGGAACTCTCCGTATCATTCCCAGATCTCACACCGGGTGAATATACGGTGAGAGTCATGGCTGTAGCCACGGATCCGAACTTCAAGGATTCAGCATGGTCGGACATAAAAGTTGTACTGAAAGCCCCTGAGAAGCTTGACACCCCTGCCCCAACAGTGCAGGACAAGAGCGCAACTTCATTTACCGTCTCATGGGTAGCCGTGGAAAATGCCGGAGGATATGTATATATGCTTGACAACGGACAGGAAGAGGAGACGGACGGAACTTCTGTCACATTCAACGGACTCACGCCAGGAACGACTTATACTCTGAAAGTAAAGGCAACTTCCGACAACGAGGCCTACATTGATTCAGACTGGTCCGAACCGCTTGAAGTGACCCTTGAGAATGAAATAGAAGAAAGCTTCAGCATGACACTGATCAAGGACTTATTCACAAATCAGGAAAGCCTCAGCTGGAGCGCAACAGGATCCGGCGTAACCGCTGTCAATTTCATTGCATTCGAGGCAGACCGCTATGATGACAACACCATAATAGACATGATGATCACCCAGTCACAGAGCTTTACATTCACATCCACAGATATAGCAAGGCTTGCAGAAGGAAAGGCAGTAAATTACAACAGCAGCGGGCTGACAACCGGCATTCCATACGATATCTGCTGCTATGTCAGATTTGAAAGCGGCAGCGAACAGCTGTACAAGCTGCGCGGCACTCCTGGAGAGCCTATCGATTGAGGAGAGGAATCAGGAGTGGAGGCATGGACAGGAACTTGGACGATTTCATCCACTCAATCATTCTCTTGGGCTAAGGATTCCGCAAATCCAGGATATGTCATATCATAACTGACTGACACTCCGAAAACCGGAGTCATCACCATAGCCGCAGACCCTGATGCCGAGAACAGTGTAATATATCCGTCTGCTGTTTATGCAAGATAGGCCTGACAAACAGGATTAAGCTCAACAAACGGGAGACCTGCACCGTGGAATTTCAGACATGAAGCTGAAAATTCCCTTCGGGTCTCCTGTTTTTTTTCATGTTACCCACAAAAAAAAGACCGGCTCAAAATCAGAGTCGGTCCTTTTAATAAACTGCGAAGAAAATACTCCGCCATTCCCGATTACCCGGTTGCTTCTTATTACTCCGCCTTCTTCTCTTCAGCCGGAGTCTCTGATGCAGGAGCTTCTGCAACCTGTGCATCAGCGGCAGGAGCAACAGTCTCGGTGGCCGGAGTTTCTTCTGCCGGCGCTGCGGATGCGGCAGGCTCTGCTGCAGAAGCAGCTGCTTTCTTTGAGCGGCTGCGGCGTGTACTGCTCTTCCTGGTCTCTTTCTTCGGAGTTGAAGCAAGAGCTGCCTCATTGAAATCAACGAGCTCAATGAGAGCCATATCTGCACCGTCTCCCTGCCTGAAACCGGTCTTGAGTATGCGGGTATATCCGCCCGGACGGTCAGCAATCTTCGGAGCTACCACGCGGAAAAGCTCTGTGACAGCATATTTGTTCTTAAGATAGCTGAACACCATGCGGCGTGAATGTGTGGTGTCCTCCTTGCTCTTGGAGATGAGAGGTTCAACATACATCCTGAGGGCCTTTGCCTTGGCTACAGTCGTATTGATTCTCTTGTGGAGAATGAGAGAGGTAGCCATGTTGGCAAGCAAAGCCTTGCGATGACCGCTCTTGCGTCCAAGGTGATTGATAGCTTTATTGTGCCTCATATTTATACAGTCTTTTTCTTGGGTTCGATATTATATTTGGTTACATCCATTCCGAATGAAAGCTTCATCTTCTCCACCAGCAGGTCGATTTCGTTGAGAGACTTCCTTCCGAAGTTCCTGAACTTCATGAGTTCGGACCTTGAGTAGGAAACCAGATCTGCAAACGTATCAATGTCTGCGGCTTTCAGACAATTGTAGGCCCTTACGGAAAGTCCCATGTCCGAAAGCTTGGTAAGAAGGAGATGCCTCATGCGGAGTGACTCTTCATCAAGTTCCTTGGACTCGGACTCGACTGTGCTTTCAAGAGAAAGCTTCTTCTCGTCTGTAAAGAGCTTGAAATGGTAGATGAGGATATTGGCTGCCTCCTGAAGAGCCTGCTTAGGTGAAATGGAACCGTCAGTGACGATTTCAATTGTCAGCTTCTCGTAGTCAGTCTTCTGTTCTACTCGCCAGTTCTCCACTGTCCAGTTGACATTCTTGATAGGGGTGTAGATGGCATCCACCGGAATTGTTCCGATAGGTGTGTCCGGATCCCTGTTCTCGTCTGCCGGAACAAAGCCCCTGCCTTTGCCGATTGTGAGGGAAATCTCAAGTTTCACCGCCGTCTCAAGAGAACAGATGTGGAGCTCAGGATTCAACACCTTGAAAGAAGACAATCCCTTTGAAATATCCTCTGCGGTAAACTCCTGCTTGCCGCTGATAACAATGTTTGCCACCTCGGAGTCTACAGTTTCTACCATTCTTTTGAACCTCACCTGTTTGAGGTTAAGAATGATGTCCTGCATACCCTCAATCACGCCCGGGATAGTAGCGAACTCCTGGTCAACTCCGGAGATGCGGATTGAATTGATAGCAAAACCTTCCAGAGAAGACAACAATATGCGACGGAGGGCATTGCCGATTGTCTGTCCGTATCCAGGCTCAAGCGGCCTGAATTCGAAACGGCCGACAGTGTCCGTTCCTTCGAGCATTATCACCTTGTCCGGCTTCTGAAATGCTAAGATTGCCATGTTTGTTCTTGTTTAAGGTGTTAATTATTACTTGGAGTACAACTCGACGATAAGCTGCTCGTTGATGTTTTCAGGAATCTCCGCCCTTACAGGTATGTTGAGGTATTTTCCTACAAGAGACTTGGCATCAAACTCAAGCCATGAGTACTTTGATGCGGAAGCCACACTGTTCTGAATGACCTCAAGGCTCTTTGAACGCTCCCTGACTGCAACGACATCACCTGGCTTTACGAGAGCCGAAGGGATGTTGCAGACTTCACCGTTGAGGGTGATATGGCAGTGTGACACAAGCTGTCTTGCGGCAGGTCTTGTAGGGGCGATGCCGAGGCGGTATACGATGTTGTCAAGGCGAGACTCAAGAAGGATGATGAGGTTCTCACCTTTCTGTCCCTTCATGCGGGATGCCTTCTCGTATGTATTGCGGAACTGTCTCTCAAGTACACCATATGTATATTTTACTTTCTGCTTCTCCTTGAGCTGAGTACCGTACTCGGAAATCTTTTTGCGCTTGCGAGCCAAACCATGCTGTCCCGGAGGATAATTTCTTTTCTCAAAGTCCTTATCTGTTCCGAAAATCGGTTCGCCGAACTTACGGGCGATTTTTGTCTTTGGTCCAGTATATCTTGCCATAGTATTCTGTTCTTTATGAAAATCTCGAATTAAACTTTACGACGGCCTTTTGGTCTACAGCCATTGTGTGGCATTGGAGTAACGTCAATGATCTCCGTAACCTCGATACCTGCACCATGGATTGTCCTGATTGCTGACTCACGTCCGGCACCAGGCCCCTTTACATACGCCTTCACCTTGCGCAGACCGAGGTCGTAAGCTGTCTTGGCAGCATCTGCGGCAGCAACCTGGGCAGCATACGGAGTATTCTTCTTTGAACCCCTGAAGCCGCTCTTTCCGGCTGATGACCAGCTGATGACCTGACCCTGGTTGTTGGTGAGGGTAACGATGACATTGTTGAAGGTTGATGAAATATGGGCTTCGCCGCTTGCCTCAACCTTGACAACTCTTTTCTTGTTTGTTGTAGATGTCTTCTTTGCCATAATTCATCAATTATTTGGTTGCCTTCTTCTTGTTTGCAACAGTTTTCTTCTTGCCTTTTCTTGTACGGGCATTGTTCTTTGTGCTCTGCCCGCGGACAGGAAGCCCGAGACGATGACGGATACCTCTGTAGCAGCCGATATCCATCAGACGCTTGATGTTCATCTGGACGGCGGAACGGAGCTCACCTTCAATCTTGTACTCCTGAGCAATGACGCCACGGATACCTGCGATCTGCTCATCGTTCCAGTCGCCGACCTTTGTGTCAAAATCGATGCCCAGCTGGGAGAGGATTTTCCTTGCGGAGCTGCGGCCGATACCGAAGATATAGGTCAGACCTATCTCTCCCCTTTTGTTATTAGGTAAATCAACACCGGCTATTCTTGCCATAATCTATTTTTACTTTTTTGTTATACAATCAGTTATTATCCCTGGCGCATTTTGAACTTAGGGTTCTTCTTGCAGATCACATAAAGACGGCCTTTGCGCTTTACGATCTTGCAGTCTTCACTGCGCTTCTTGATGGATGCCTTTACTTTCATTATCGTAGTTTTTATTTGTATCTGAAAGAAATTCTTCCTTTTGTCAAATCATAGGGTGACATCTCGACCTTAACCCTGTCTCCAGGCAGAATCTTGATGTAGTTCATTCTCATCTTGCCGGATATGTGAGCCAATATCACATGTCCGTTTTCCAATTCGACTTTGAACATCGCGTTCGGCAGAGTCTCCACTATGACTCCTTCCTGTTCTATTGCAGACTGTTTCGGCATAGACACATCACTTTATAATTCAACATTTCCTTTTTCAATAAAATCAAAAGTAGACAGCTGTTCGGCGGCGCCTTTTCTGACAACAACCGTGAGTTCGAAATGCGCTGATTTCTTCCGGTCCGCAGTGTGTACCTCCCATCCGTTGTCTGCGAGGTAGACTCCGCGTGTGCCGGCATTGATCATCGGTTCGATACAGATTGTCATCCCATCGACAAGCTTTGCTCCCCTGCCCTGGTGGCCGTAGTTCGGCACTCCCGGGTTTTCATGCATCTTCCTGCCGATTCCGTGTCCTTCAAGTTCGCGGACAACGGAGAACCCGAATGACTCTGCATACGATTGTACCGCGTGTCCTATGTCGCCGGTCCTGTTTCCGTGAACTGCCGCTGCAATCCCCCTGTAGAGGGATTCCTTGGTGACATCCAGAAGTTTACGGGTCTCAGCGTCCACCTCCCCGACCGGGAAGGTGTAGGCTGAATCACCGTTATATCCTTTATAGAATGTCCCGCAGTCAACTGACACGATGTCGCCTTCCTTGAGCACATAGTCCGAAGGGAATCCGTGCACCACGACATCATTGACAGAGATGCAGAGAGCAGCCGGAAAGCCGTCATATCCCAGAAAACTCGGAATAGCTCCGTTGTCACGGATAAAGGTCTCGGCCACCCTATTCAACTCGAGAGTTGTCACACCAGGGGCAACCACCTTACCGACCTCAGCCAATGTCTTTGACACGAGAATGGCATTCTCGCGCATCAGCGCTATCTCTTCTTCTGTTTTCGGCTCAACCATCTTCAAATGAATTTATCAAAACTACATACCTGAACGGCCTTTCAGTCGTCCGGTCTTCATCAAACCGTCATAATGACGCATAAGCAGATGGCTCTCAATCTGCTGGAGCGTATCCAGAACCACACCCACAAGAATCAGGAGGGATGTACCTCCGTAGAAGCTTGCGAACTGGTTGTTCACCCCGCAGAGCATTGCTCCGGCAGGGAGAATCGCAATAAGTCCGAGGAAAATGGAACCCGGGAGGGTAACCCTCGACATGATGGTGTCAAGATATTCCACAGTCTTCTTGCCCGGCTTTACACCAGGGATGAAGCCACCGTTCTTCTTCATGTCTTCCGCCATCATGGTCGGGTTGACCGTAACGGCAGTATAGAAATATGTGAATGCAACCACGAATATGAAGAACACGAAGTTGTACCAGAAACCGGTATAGTTGCTCATCACGGCAGCAAAGCCTCTGGTTGCATCAAAGTTGGAGAAAATCAGAGGGAAGAGCATGAGTGCCTGTGCAAAGATGATAGGCATCACACCCGCCGCATTGATTTTCATAGGGATATACTGTCTTGCGCCGCCGTACTGCTTGTTGCCTACTATTCTCTTGGCATACTGTACCGGGACTCTTCTTGTTGCCTGAACGAGGGCAATCGCAGCCACGAAGACAAAGAAGAGGATAATCAGTTCGACAACGAGAAGGAGAAGTCCTCCTGTCGCAGAAGAGGCCTTTTCTCCGACTTCCGCAATAAGAGCGTATGGAAGACGGGCAATGATACCCACCATAATGATGAGGGAAATACCGTTGCCGATACCCCTGTCAGTGATTCTTTCACCAAGCCACATCACGAACATTGTTCCTCCGATGAGAATCACGGTGGACACAAGATTGAACATGAATGAGCTCCAGCCGAGTCTGTTGATTGCAAGGAAAGCGTCATCCGGAATCTGGCTGTGGAGAGATGCCATATAGGCAGGTCCCTGGATACAGAGAATCACTATGGTAAGATAGCGGGTAAGCTGGTTCATCTTCCTGCGGCCGCTTTCCCCCTCCATCTGGAGTTTCCTGAAGTAAGGGACAAAGACACCGAGAAGCTGAATCACGATGGATGCCGAGATATAAGGCATCACACCGAGCGCAAAGATGGAAGCGTTGCCGAATGCTCCTCCGGAGAACATGTTCAGCAGGCCGACGAGACCTGTAGAGGCCGTGTCCTTAAGCTGTGCAAGCATGGTGGAATCGATTCCCGGAAGCACGATGAATGTACCGAGACGATAAACCAGCAGCAGGAGAATCGTATACACGATTCTCTTGCGCAACTCTTCAATCTTAAAGATGTTCTTGATTGTCTGTATAAACTTCTTCATCTTTATTCGATTGTTGTAGCTTTGCCGCCGGCAGCCTCAATCTTGGCAACTGCGCTCTTGGAGAATGCATGGGCAGTCACGTCAAGCTTTGCAGAAAGTTCCCCGTTGCCGAGAATCTTCACGATATGCTTGCTTGAAACGAAGCCTGCCTCAACAAGCGTGTCGAAAGTGATGACATCCGCACCAGTCTTCTCATGGAGAGCCTGAAGGGCGGATACATTGATACCCTTGTATTCAACTCTGTTCGGACTTGTGAAACCGAATTTCGGAAGTCTTCTCTGGATAGGCATCTGACCACCTTCGAAGCCGATTTTGCGGGAATATCCGGAACGAGCCTGAGCTCCCTTGTGTCCGCGGGTTGATGTACCGCCGTGACCTGATCCCTCACCACGTCCGATTCTCTTCTCCCTGCCCTTTGAACCGGCAGCAGGTTTTAGATTATGCAATTTCATCTGTAATTCCTCCAAATTAAATTTCCTCTACTTTCACAAGGTGAAGGACTTTCTCCAGCATACCTTTGGTGACTGGAGTAAGCTCAACTTCAACTGTCTGGTGAAGCCTGTGGATACCGAGAGACTGAAGATTCGCAATCTGCCTCTTGCTGGCTCCGTTCCGGCTCTTTGTCTGGGTTATCTTTACTTTTGCCATTTCTTCTTCCTCCATGATTAACCTTTAAACACTCTGCTCATAGGAATACCGCGGAGTCCGGCAACAGTATAGGCATCCCTCATCTGTGCGAGGGCGGCAACTGTCGCCTTCACAAGATTGTGAGGATTGGACGAACCCTTTGACTTTGCGAGCACATTGTGGATACCCACTGACTCGAACACTGCACGCATGGCACCACCGGCCTTCACTCCTGTACCGGGAGCCGCAGGCTTCATGAATACTCTTGCACCGCCGAACTTGGCTTCCTGCTCATGCGGGATTGTCCTGTTGAGCACCGGAACCTTCACGAGATTCTTCTTTGCATCCTCGATGCCCTTTGATATTGCAGTCGTGACCTCGTTTGCCTTTCCGAGACCATAACCGACTACTCCGTTCTCGTCACCGACCACAACAATGGCAGCAAAGCTGAAGTGACGGCCACCTTTTGTGACCTTGGTCACTCTCTTGATGGCTACCAATCTGTCTTTCAACTCAAGATCAGATGTCTTTACTTTTTTAACATTTGTATTTGCCATAGTCTCTGATTAGAAAATTAGGCCACCTTCGCGGGCAGCTTCAGCCAAACTTTTAACTCTTCCATGATAGAGGTATCCGGCGCGGTCGAATGAAACCGTAGTGATACCCTTTGCGATGGCACGCTCTGCAATGGCCTTGCCTACTACGGCAGCAGCCTCCTTGCCGGCCTTGCCCTTGCATGCAGCCGCAAGCTCCTTGTCATTGGAAGCGGCAGCGACAAGCGTCATGCCCTTTGTGTCGTCCACAACCTGCACATAAATCTGCTTGTTGCTTCTGAATACGACCATTCTCGGTCTCTCAGCAGTACCGTTGATGACTTTGCGTATACGGTAGTGAATTCTTCTTCTTCTTTCAATCTTATTCAATGCCATAACTCTGTCTCCTATTATTTAGCGCCTGCTGATTTACCTGCCTTGCGACGAAGCTGTTCGCCGACGAACTTGATACCCTTGCCCTTGTAAGGCTCCGGCTTGCGCAGTGAGCGGATTTTTGCCGCAACCTGTCCTACAAGCTGCTTGTCCGCGCTCTTGAGCACCAGCACAGGGTTGGCACCCTTCTTTACCGGCTCAGCCTCTGCCTTCACTTCTGCAGGAAGCATCAGATGTACATCATGTGAGAAACCGAGTGCAAACTCAAGGATCTGGCCTTTCACGTCCACACGGTAACCTACGCCGACAAGTTCCTGTCTGATGGTGTATCCCTCGGACACTCCGACAACCATGTTGTGGATGAGTGCACGGTAAAGTCCGTGGAGAGAACGGTGTCTCGGAAGATCAGTAGGACGTGTCACTTTAACTTCATTTCCCTCTACGGTCACTGTTATATCCGGGTCAACTTTCTGACTCAGTTCGCCGAGAGGTCCTTTAACCTTTACCACATTGCCGGGGAGAACCTCAACGGTCACCTTGGCTGGCAGGTGTACAGGCAATTTACCAATTCTTGACATTATTCGATTCTTTTAGATTAATACACATAACACAATACCTCACCGCCGACATTGAGGTCCTTTGCCTCCTTGTCAGTGATGACACCCTTGGAAGTGGAGATGATTGCGATACCGAGGCCGTTGAGCACGCGCGGCATGTTTTCCACATCAGTATATTTCCTGAGACCTGGCTTTGACACACGGACTATCTTCCTGATGGCCGCAGTCTTTGTCTGAGGATGATACTTGAGGGCAATCTTGATGGTGTTGTAAGGCTCACCTTCAACAATCTTGTAGGTGAGGATGTAGCCCTTGTCACAAAGAATCTTTGTGATGGCCACTTTCATCTTTGACGAAGGTATCTCGACAACTTTCTTTCCTGCGAGGTAAGCGTTGCGGATCCTTGTAAGATAATCTGCAATTGGATCAGTCATTGTTTTGTCATTTTTAACAGAACCCGGCGCACAGGGCGCCCGATATCCTAATTGTTAATAAATTATTTTGAAAGTGTATGTTTCAGTCCTTATGCTACCAGCTGGCCTTCTTTACGCCAGGGATAAGGCCGTTGCTCGCCATCTCGCGGAACTGGATACGGCTGAGGCCGAACTTGCGCATATACCCTCTCGGGCGGCCTGTAAGTGAGC
The DNA here is from genome assembly GCA_944322565.1 of uncultured Bacteroidales bacterium. GTDB lineage: Bacteria > Bacteroidota > Bacteroidia > Bacteroidales > UBA932 > Cryptobacteroides. Next base: position 45,048 of record CALUPG010000002.1, read on the forward strand.
AGCGGTTGTGCAGCCTGCACGCAGCCGAATTCTTCGGGAGCTTGTCAAGCGCAGCCCAGTCTCCGGCTTCTTTCAGAGCCTTTCTCTTTGCGGCGTATTTGGCAACCAGTCTCTCGCGTTTGAGCTCGCGGGCTTTCATTGATTCTTTTGCCATCTTGTTCTCCTTTAGTTATTGTGTTTCTTGAAAGGCAGGCCGAACTCGCGGAGAAGGGCATGGGCCTCTTCATCAGTTCTGGCTGTCGTTACGAAAGTTATCTCCATTCCGAGAATCTTGCTGATCTTGTCGATGTCGATTTCAGGGAAGATAATCTGCTCCTTGATACCGAGGGTATAGTTGCCCTTGCCGTCCATCTTCTCGGAAATACCGTTGAAATCCCTGATGCGAGGAAGAGAGATACGGATGAGTCTCTCAAGGAACTCGTACATCTTCGTTGCGCGGAGAGTGACCTTCACTCCGATAGGCATACCCTTGCGCAGCTTGAAGTTGGAAATATCCTTTCTTGAATGAGTTGCGATTGCCTTCTGTCCGGCAATGGCAGTAAGTTCCTGCTGTGCTGTCTCAACAAGCTTCTTGTCGCCTGTAGCATCTCCGATGCCCTGATTGATGGTTATCTTCACGAGCTTCGGAACCTGCATGACAGTAGTATATGAGAATTCCTTCATAAGCTTCGGAACAATCTCATCCTTGTAAACCTTCTTAAGAGTCGGAACATATCCAGAAGGCACGGCAGCAGTCACAGCTGCCTCGGCTGTATTCTTCTTAGTCTTTGCCATTATTTGATCTCCTCTCCAGATTTTTTAGCATAGCGGATCTTCTTCCCGTCAACGAACTTGCGTCCGATTCTTGTAGGACCGCCCTTTACAGGGTCAACAAGCTGAAGATTCGAAACATGGATAGCCGCTTCTTGTTTAATGATGCCTCCCTGAGGATGCTTCGGATTCGGTTTTGTATGCTTGCTCACCATATTGACACCCTCGACTATGGCACGATCCTTATCAGTGATCATCTCAAGCACCCTGCCGGTCTTCCCCTTGTCGTTGCCGGCATTCACATAAACGGTGTCGCCTTTCTTAATATGGAACTTCTTCATGATTCTTGATTTTAGAGGACCTCAGGTGCCAGTGAAACAATTTTCATATAGTTCTCGCGCAACTCTCTGGCAACAGGCCCGAAGATACGGGTACCGCGGACTTCGCCCTGGTTGTTGAGAAGGACACATGCGTTGTCATCGAAACGGATATAGGAACCGTCGGCCCTACGGATCTCTTTCTTTGTACGCACTACCACAGCCTTTGACACTGAGCCCTTCTTGGCGTCACCGCCTGGTATGGCGCTCTTCACTGCAACGACAATCTTGTCGCCTACTCTTGCATAACGGCGGCGGGTACCACCCAGAACACGGATGCAAAGTACTTCCTTGGCTCCGCTGTTGTCTGCCACTTGTAAACGTGTTTCCTGCTGTATCATTGCTATTTAACTTTTTCTACGATTTCTACTAATCTCCATCTCTTTGTCTTGCTCAAAGGACGGGTCTCCATGATGCGGACTGTATCGCCTTCGCTGCACTCGTTCTTCTCATCATGAGCGACGAATTTGGTGGTCTTCTTCACGAACTTGCCGTAAACAGGATGCTTCTCCATTGTTGCAACCGCAACTACGACAGACTTGTCCATCTTGTTGCTGACCACTACTCCTATTCTTTCCTTACGAAGATTTCTTTCCATCAGACTCAAATTTTAGTTCTGTTTTTCTTTTTCAGCAAGGATGGTCATCATGCGGGCGATGTCTTTCCTTGATTTCTTGATCTTTGACGTATCCTCTAATGGAGAGACGGCATGGTTGATCTTCATTGTGTCGAGAGCCGCCTTCTCGGCCTCGATGCGGTCACGCAGGTCTGCGATTGACATTTCACGTACTTCAGATGCTTTCATTTTCTGTCTCCATTAAACTATTCAACATAATCTCTGCGCACAACGAACTTGGTGGTCACAGGGAGCTTCTGTGCGCCAAGACGGAGAGCCTCTTTCGCTACCTCCATAGGAACGCCTTCAGCCTCAATCAGGATGCGGCCCGGAGTAACCGGACAAACGAATCCCTCGGGATTACCCTTACCCTTACCCATTCGCACTTCAGCAGGCTTCTTGGTATACGGCTTGTCCGGGAATATTCTGATCCAGATCTTTCCCTCACGCTTCATATAGCGCACTACAGCCTGACGGGCAGCCTCAATCTGCCGACCGGTAAGCCAACAATTTTCCAAGGTCTTGATGCCGAAAGAGCCGAACACAAGCTGGTTGCCCCTCTGGGCGAGACCCTTCATGCGGCCTTTCTGCTGCCTTCTAAATTTTGTTTTCTTCGGTTGTAACATCGTTCTATTACTTTAAATAATATTTTCCTATACCTTAAATCATTGAGCATCACTCAATTGGACGGATTTATCCTCAATTAAGGGACTGCAAAGATAGTAAAAAATCCTTAAAACCAAATAATATTTTAAAAAAATCAGAATATTTTTGACCAAAATTTTTGACAGTTAAATATCATTCTATCATACAGTTACAAATACTTATAAAAAATATTTCCGCCGGTTTTCGACCAAAGACCGAAGATTCCATGAAAAGTCAGGCACGGGAATGTTCTGCGATTTTATGTATGTTTGTAAGTCCGCACACAACAGACCGGACAAATTTCCGAAATGAAGATTCTTGCCCATACTGCCAGAATGCTGATTGTCTGCATCCTGATTGCCGCTGCCGGACACACGGCCGGGGGAAGGGAAATTGTTTCCGGAAGGGTGCACGCATACGGGCATGAAACCGCCGGCATTCAGGACGAACGCAAATATCTGCAATATGTCATTACCGACGGGGATACCGTATATGTGGACAACATACGCGCCTCCATGGTGTACGAAAAACTGCCGAAACAGAAAGGACGGGAATGGAGGAAATATTACAGGCTTGTGCACAATTTCAGCAAGGTATACCCGTATGCCCTCGTGGCAAGAAGCCTCGTGCAGGAAGTGGACAGTACGATTGCCGCAGACAATCTGAAGCGAATCAAACGGGACAGATATATAAATGAGGTCCAGAAAGAACTTTTCGAAGTCTTTGAAACGCCTCTAAAGAATCTTACCATCTCACAGGGAGCTCTTCTGATGAGACTGATTGACAGGGAAGTCGGGAAATCATCATACAATATAATAAGAGACTACAAAAACGGCATCGCGGCCGGCTTCTGGCAAGGAGTGGCCCGAATCTTCGGCACAGACCTCAAAAGGCCGTATGACCCGGACGGGGAAGACGAGCCGATAGAAGATCTCGTTCAAAAATGGGAAAACGGGGAATTCGAAGGACTCTACTACTCGCTTTTCTGGAAATACCCGCCCGAGACAGAAATTCCGTCAAAATACAGATAAGGGGAAGAATTTATCCAGTCCTTGAGAACGAACAGCCGCGCCCCTGTCGACAAAGTCATGGAGACTTCGCAATGGTAGTGTCCGAAGATGAAATAATCCACATGGTGCTGCCGTGAAAATTCTTCGGAGAACTTCACCAGAGGCTCCGACGCACCCTTAAAGACATATTCCTCGTGCCTGGCAAGGCGGTTGCCCTTCGACCAGGAATTGCCCAGGCAGAAAGCTATCCTGGGATGCAGCATGCTGAACAGGACCTGAAGAGGCCTGCAATGGAAAACATTTCTGAGAAATCTGTAGCCCGCCGGCACAGGCCCGAGCCCGTCTCCGTGGCCGAGACAGAAATCCTTGTCTGCTATCCGCACTACGCACGGCTGGACAAGCCGCTTCATCCCGAGTTCTTCAAAATAGCGGTATGTCCACACGTCATGATTGCCCTGAAAAAAATACACCTTGACACCGGCGTCCATCAGATCCATAAGGGCAGCAAACACCCGGACATAACCTTTCGGGACTACATCCCTGTACTCGTACCAGAAATCCCATATATCTCCCAGGAGATACAGGGCTCCGGTCCGTCCGGCAGGAATGGACTTCAGGAATTCCACAAAACGGTTTTCCCGCTCCTGCGGAGAATTGACATCCAGTCCCAGATGCACATCTGCGACAAAATATGCCAATGTCCTGCCGGTCTCCATATTATTCCGGACGCTACCCGAAGATGAATATAAGAGCGGCAGCAACCGCACAATAGAGGGCAAACCATGAAAGCCGGGCCTTCTTGACCAGAGCTATCATGACCTTGCAGGCGAAAAGCCCGGAAACGAATGCCGCAATGAAACCGAGGACAAGAGGCAGCGCCCCTGTCACAGACTGCGACATTTCTCCTCCGACAAGCTGAAGGAAAGACTCTCCCAGAATCGGAATCATGACCATAAGGAACGAGAACTGCGCCATGACATCTCTCCTGACACCGCATAACAGACCCGTTGAAATCGTCGTTCCTGAACGCGACAGACCCGGAACAACGGCAAGAGCCTGGCCGAGCCCTACTGCAAAAGCCTGCCAATACGAGATGCCGTTGCGATAATTTTTTCTTTCAGACAAAGATGCCCGGGAGCGCGGGCCGGAAGCCATGTCCGAAAGGAACAGCAGCACAGCAGTACACATAAGGGCGACGCCGACAACAAACAGAGACTGGAAAAGACCTTCGACAAAATCCTTGAAGAACACCCCCACAATGAAAACAGGAATCATGGATACTCCTATTTTCAGCACATAGTCAGTCTCTTCGTTATATCTGAACTTAAAGAATCCTTTCACCAGGCTCCAGAGCTGTTTCCGGAAAACCACAATTGTGCTCAAAACGGTAGCCGCATGCACAAGCACTTCAAAGACAAGGTCATCAGCCGCCTCTATGCCAAGAAGTTCCTTGCCTATTATAAGATGGCCGCTGCTGCTTACCGGAAGAAATTCGGTCAATCCCTGAACCATACCGAGGATTATTGCCTCATACCATTCCATACCACTGTCATTTGAAGATTTTCATTATGGCGGCAATTTCCACTATTACGCCGGCAACAATCACGACAGGCGCCGCTACCAGCCTGCGGAAATCAAACATGGCGTAATTGAACACGGCCGGATCATCGCTACCTCCCCCTGTCATCAGCATATATCCTGACACCATGACAATGAGACCGGCAAGAAGCAGCCTCAGCCCCTTCTTTCCCATTGCCATTCTTTCGTCATCCGGGACATTTAGCCCCTTATCTTTAGCGTATGTCGTCTTCTTGTCCATTGTCATTTAAAAATAAAGTTCATCTTTGTTCAGAGACACCAGTTTATTGACCGTCAGCCATGTGCTGCCCATACATATTATTATTCCGGAAGCAGTGACTATACCCATGACAACAAGCAGCAGGTCCAGGCGGAATATCTCAAAGAGCTGCGCAAAGCCGTTCCTGATGAAAAACAATATCGCAAGCAGCATCAGAATGGCTATTATAGCCGAAAACAGCCCCTGGAACAGAGACTGAAGCATGAAAGGAGCCCGGATAAAGCCCCGTGTCGCGCCGACCATCTTCATGGTATGTATTGTAAACCTCTTGTCAAATACGCTGAGCCTTACCGTATTGTTTATCAGGACAAAGGAAATGAACAGCATCAGGGCGATGAATATTGCCAGGACCGAAGAAATTTTACTGAGGTTGGCATTCAGGGCCTCGACAAGCGACGTCTGGTAGACGACTTCATCCACCAGAGGAGAAGCGGCTATCTCTTCCCGCACTACCTCGAGGCTGTCACGCGACACATAGTCGGCATCCAAAGTGACATCGACCGAAACCGGGATGGGAGTCGACTCGAACACATCGAGAAAATCCTCGCCGAGAAGTTCTGCCATCTCTTCAGTTCCCTGCTCCCGAGACACATATTCAGTGCTTCTGATGAACCTCATTTCCTCAAGGACAGACTGGAAACCGACGGCCTCCTCGTCGGAGACATCGGGCTTCAGCATGACGGTCACCTGCATGTTCTCCTTGAAATAATCCGACACCGACCGGGCATTGACAAGCAGCAGGCTTGCCACCCCGACCAGCAGCAGCACCAGACTGATGCTTATGACCGACGAAATATACGCATTGACGATGCGCCTGCGGACTGTCCTTATTTCTCCCTTCGACATGTACAATATTCCAATTGGGGTCAAAGATAGTGAAATATCAAAAATAAATATTATCTTTGTTGAGATTTTGTCTTTAAAAAATTGAATATGGGAGATTCTGTTAAGAGAGTTCTTTTTGTCAACTCGGAAATATTCCCGTATCTGCCGGAATCAGACATATCCCGCATAGGACGATACCTCCCGCAGGGAATCCAGGAACGGAAAAAGGAGATCCGGTCTTTCATGCCAAGATACGGATGCATAAACGAAAGGAAGAATCAGCTTCATGAGGTGATCAGACTTTCCGGGATGAACATTATCATCAATGATGTGGACAGGCCGCTTGTCATCAAGGTGGCATCGATATCCGCAGCCAGGATTCAGGTATATTTCATTGACAACGAGGACTATTTCCACAGAAAACAGATATACAGGGACGAAAACGGAGTGTTCTTTGAAGACAACGGGGAAAGGGCGGCTTTCTTTGCAAGAGGCGTACTCGAGACCGTCAAGAAGCTCAGGTGGGCCCCGGACATCATACATTGCCACGGATGGATTTCCCATATCCTCCCGGTATACCTCAAGAAAGTGTATCGTGAAGACCCTATATTCTCAGAAAGCAAAGTGGTGCTCTCCCTGTACAACGACATACCGGAAGAAAAATTCTCTCCGGACCTTCAGGACAAAATCATCATGGGAAGCCTGACCGCAGATGACCTCGGGCTCCCGGCAGACCCCGACGGCACAGATGTTGCAAAAATGGCCGCCCGATACTCTGACGGCATCATTTTCGGCTCCGACGGCATAAGCGCAGGACTGAAAGAATATTGCAGCAGCCTCAATGTCCCGAGGCTTGAATACGACGCAAAGTCATTAGAGGAAGGCTCATACATAGACGAATATGACAGATTCTACAGTCAGGTCTGAGTGGCAGAGAAGACTACGGAATCTGAAAGACAACTGAAAATGAATTTGGGACAGATTACGAAAATGAAAAATACGGGACGCGCACTGAAGAAATGCCTGTTTGCCGGATTGTCTGCCGCCTTCGGCTTGTCATCCTGCGTATACATAGATGAGGGGCTGGGAGAAAATTTCATTCCCACAGACCAGATGTATGACCTGTACATTTATGAATTTCCGCTTACAGACATAAAGACAGAATATTGTGACAGCCTTTCCGGATTCAGTTCCAGCCGAATCACGGTGGGGGCCGTCAGGGATGCTGTCAACGGGCTCTCGACCAGAAGCAGTTCGTTCACTCTGATTCCTCTGGCAGAAGAGATGGACTTCGGAACGGATCCTGAAATCATCCAGTTCCACCTCTCTGCGGCAAAGGACACCCTGTCGTTCCCGAATGAGTCGGACGAAAACATTCTGCAGAATCTCTATGTCTACGAAATCACCGAAGACCTCGGCTCAAAATACATTTATGCCAGCTCAGGCTACAGGATGCAGGAAGACGGAGTCATCGGGGACAAGATTATCGCAAAGACCGTATACAACGGCGGCGACTCGCTTTCCTTTGATTTTTCTGCGGAATTCGGACAGAAGTACATTGATGTGCTCAAAGAGAAATTCGCGGACATGGACTCCCTTGACAAGTATACGGCGGAACTCCCGGGAATATACATCTGCGCAGATGAGCCTGTCGGCAATTCCGGCCGCATCAACATGTTCGACCTGCCGATAAGTGTCTCTGACAACTATCTTGTCAACGGCAATTATGCCCAGCTGAAATTCTCGGCGGAATATGAGGGAGAACGGAAAGACACATCATTCCTTTTCTACTTCGGAGCCCAGAGTCTCACATACAGCAGCACGGTCTCGCAGTATGCCCTCAACCTGTGTTCACACGAAAAATTCAATCCCAATGACCATCAGGCCAATATTGCCGAGGCGACGGAATTCATAAATATAGAAGGCGGATACGGGCCGAAGCCGGTGATTTCGGCCAAAGAAATCAGAGATTCGCTCTGCAGGCATTTCCGTCTCAATGGGGTAGATTCTGCAAAGGTGATAATCAACAAGGCGTCACTGATATTGCCGTTCGATGACCCGGACTTCAGCCTCAAAGGCATATTCCCGACAATGCTGAGTCCGACATGCAAGCTGGACTCCGAAATCACATCATCCGACGGGGAGGAAGAGACGACACATTCAGTATATTACGCAGGTCTCACTGATGCCAGCGTAGAGTCGGAGAACCAGGGGGATGTCAACTGGTCCATTTTAAACTATGCTCCGGATATCACACACCATGTGCAGGAAATAATAAAGATGTCCCCCGACGCGGATTTCAGGAACAGGGACATGTGGATGCTGATACTGGCGACAGAGACGGTCACCCAGAAGAATGACAACTCTGACATGAACGACTACCTCCAGAATCTGGCATACGCCAACTATTACAACAATATGTACGGGTACGGCAACTATGGCTATGGCTACGGCTACGGTTACGGCGGATACTATGACTACAACAACTACTACAATTACTACTACCTTGCGGCAATGATGAGCAATGCCTCAAGCGAGTCAACGAGCAGCGCAGCCCAGCTTGACAAGGACAGATATTATGTATGTTCTCTGCATGGGCCGAAGTGGCCGGGATACGATGACATGACCATTCCGCTTTCAGAAAGGAAAATTCCTATGATGAAAGTGACATACTCTGTCCCGAAAAGATGACGGACAGACATTATGGAAACAAAGAAAGAGAGCGGCTTCAATGAAACCGCTCTCTTTTATTATCAATAAGTACAGAAATTATTTCAGCTTGTTCTCAATGTATGCGATGGCATCACCTACAGTTGAAATCTTGTCTCCTGCATCCTCATCAGGAATATTGATGCCGAACTCCTTCTCAAATTCCATGATAAGCTCTACTGTATCAAGAGAATCTGCTCCGAGGTCATTCTGAAAACTTGCTGTCTCTGTAACTTCTGATTCATCAACGCCCAATTTCTCAACGATGATTTTCTTTACTTTTGCTGCAACTTCTGACATGATTGTAAAATTTAAGAATTAATAGTTTATGTTTGAATACACTTGATTAATCGCAAATATATACCCATAGGTTTTGAACTGGGGTGCAAAATAAGTAAAAAAATACGAAAAATGAAAGATTTTTTGCTATTTCCTCTGTCCACAGGGCTCAGATTCAGCTTCGGAGGGGCATTTGCTGAGCTTGAGCCAGACCCGGAAACCGTTGATTGAGTTGAGCAGATAGAATGACCACATTATTGCCATCACCTCAGCGTGCGGCTGCCCCTGCCGTATGCAGACGGCCCACATCACTATACTGATGACATTGGTCAGAATCCAAAGTACCCACTGCTCCATAAAGGCCATTGCCATCAACGCCTGGGCAATGACACTCAGGACTGTTGTCGCGGAATCCTTATACGGCTGAGGATCTCCTGCCTTGTCGAGCAGAAAGCCGACAGAGGCGACAAGCAAGGCGCATCCGGCAAAAAGCGCCGCACGCTGCCCCCATGTCATGCGGCGGGCGCTGACTCTGACATCATGACCAGGGCCGCCGGCCTTGGATTCAGACACAGCCGCGCCCCGCTTTCTCCACTGCAGCCAGCCCACAAGCTGCATCGGAAGATAATACAATGCATTGAGGGCAGCATCCCCATACAGAGAGGCTTTCCAGGAAATGACTGCATACAGAGTCACATTGACAAGACCGAAAACATAGTTCCAGATGCTGCCCTTCGCCACAAGTACCACACACACCACTCCGGCTATGCCCGCTGCGGAGCCGAGAAGGTCGAATGTATCCGTCATGAATGAATAGACGGCATTGCTTGCAATGACGCCTGCTATCAGAAACAAATCATAGGCATTGAGTACCTTATTCGCAGAATTTCCCATTTATATCACTTTTTCTGCAGAGCTTCGTGAATCCTGGCCGCAAGGTCATGTCCGACGAGGTGAGCAATGTCTTCTACCGGGGCTGCAGCAATCCTTGCCACACTCCCGAAATGCAGGATGAGGCGCTGCTCGGTTTTCTCTCCGACACCTTTGATATCCCGCAACGCAGACTCAATCTGCGCCTTGCTGCGCCTGTTGCGGTGATGCGTGATACCAAACCGGTGAGCTTCGTCCCGAATGCGCTGAAGGACTTTAAGTGCCTGTGAATTCCGGTCTATGAAAAGCGGATACGGGTCACCGACCCTGATGACTTCTTCAAGCCGCTTTGCCAGACCGATGACAGTCAGTCTCTCTGTCAGACCCAGCTCCGACAGGGCCTCGAATGCAAAAGCCAGCTGTCCTCTGCCTCCGTCTATCACGACCAGCTGGGGAAGATCATCCGGAGCCTCCGCCAGCATCCTGGAATAACGCCTGTTGACAACCTCTTTCATGGACGCATAGTCATTGGCGCCTACCACTGTCTTGATGTTGAAATGCCTGTAATCCCTCTTGGAGGGGACTCCGCCGCGGAAAACAACGCATGAAGCCACAGGGTTGGTTCCCTGAATATTGGAGTTGTCAAAACACTCGATATGTTCCGGAAGGACCTTCATGCCAAGTGCATCCCGGAGCTCTTCCAGAACTTTTCTCTTGAATTCATCGGGATCTGTATGCTCTTTTTGTTTCAAGGCATTGAATCTCATCTCCTTGGCATTCTTGGCGCTGAGTTCGAGCAAGGCAAGCTTGTCTCCGCGGACAGGTATCCTGAACTGCACTCCATCAATCTCCACGTCCGGATAGAACGGCACTATGACTTCCCGGGACAGTGAGCCGAACTTTGACTGGATTTCAGCGATGAACATGCCCAGGACCTCCGCATGGTCTTCTTCTATGTTCATCCTGAATCCGAGATTCAGAGACTGGACGACAGCGCCCTGGCGCAGACGCATGAAATTGCCGTAAGCATCGCTTGAGTCGAAGACAAGGGAGAATACATCCGCATCTGCAGTCCCTGTCCCGGTGATAATCGACTTGCTGTAATGCTTCTCCAGGGACTGCATCTTTCCCTTGTAGATTTCGGCAGCCTCAAAGTCCAGCTCTGCCGCCGCCCTGGACATAAGGGAACGGTAGTGCTGTATCATTTCACGTCCGCCGCCTTTCAAAAGCCTTACTATTTCTTCAATATATCCGTTGTATTCCCTGGCGGAAATGCCCCCGATGCAGCAGCCCCGGCATTTTCCGATGTGATAATCAAGACACGGACGGAACTTGCGGCGGAGGATGGAGTCAGATGTGATTCTATTGTTGCATGTCCGCAGAGGATAGAGCTCAGAGAACAGTTCCAGAAGATTGCGGGCATGCATTACAGAACTGTACGGGCCGAAAAACCTTGAGCCGTCCTTGGTTATGCGCCGCGTCAGATAAACCTTCGGAAATTCATCGGCACTGACACAAATCCACGGATAAGTCTTGGAATCTTTCAGCAGTATGTTGTATTTCGGCTTGTACTGCTTGATGAGATTGTTCTCCAGCAGGAGGGCATCGGCCTCTGTATCCACCACCGAATACTGTGCATCGGCAATCTTCGATACCATTATGGCCGTTTTTCTTGTCAGCCTCTCAGGGGGGACGAAATACTGGGCCACCCGCTTGTGAAGATCCTTCGCCTTTCCCACATAAATGACATTTCCCTCAGCGTCATAGTATCTGTAGACTCCGGGGGAATGCGGGAACAATGCTATTTTTTCTCTGAGTGTCAAAATATGCCGTCAAATTATCACCGGACACAAGGCCACAGGTCAGTCAAGATATTTCGCCACTTCTTCGGCTATCTGCTCTCCGCGGAGATTCCTTTTGAGAATAGTCCCGTCCGGGCCGAAAAGAATGACATGAGGAATGCCCTCGATGCCATAAAGGTCAGTAGGCACAGACTGAGCGTTTACAATCTGTTTCCAATTCACCCCATATACCCTGGCTGTATCTTTGGTCGCCTGCGGATTGTCCCAGACAGCCACGCTCAGCACATCAAGCCCCTTTGAGCGGTATTTGTTCCAGACAGCCTTGATATTCGGAATCTCTGCCTTGCATGGGCCGCACCATGAGGCCCAGAAGTCCACAAGGACATACCTGCCTTTGCCCACATAATCCGAGAGACTTGCGGTTTTGCCTCCCGGCTGCTTGACGGAAAAGTCTGTGAACATTTTTCCTTCTGCCGTATTTTCCCTGATGCTGATGCTCCTGCGAAGCTCCTGGACAAACTCATTTTTCTGAAGTCTGTCGGACAATGTGCTCAGGAGAGAATCCAGGGCCGGGTCTTCCATATCCATCGCGAGATTCTGTACCGCAAACAGTGCAAGAACATTGTCCTTGTTGGACTCAAGCATTGTCCTGTTGTATTCCATATATTCGCCCAGGATTGAATCTGAGCTTTCCTGAAGCTTTGCAATCTTTTCTTCGTCGGAAAGAGTCTGGTCGGCAGATACCTGCTCCATGATAGCCTGCATGTCATTGCGGAGAGCGAGCGAGCGGGTCTTGAACTCATTGTATCTCTCCTGTACTGACTGGCCGGCACCAAGCCGTGAAGTCACTGTCGGCTCATATGACAGGGAGACAGACAGCCTCGTGCCGTCCGGAATAAATTCCACCCCATAATTTGCAGCCTGGATACTTCCGAGAACTGCGGCATCAGACGGTATCTCAAGCGAGAATTTGCCGTCCGACACCGGGACAAGAGTATCAATCTGAAGTTCAGGAACAATCACATTGACTTCATTGATTCCCTCAGCGTCAATCTTACCAGAAATTTTCGTCACATCGGATACTCTTGCGCATCCGGCCAGAACAGCTGCAGCGCATGCTGCCCAAATGATTTTTTTCATCTGTAATGTCAATTGAATCTAATATTGCTGATTGTCTGCGACATCCGGACACCTGACAAAACAAAGAGAGTGACAGACCTCCGGCATGACCTGCTGTCATGGTCCAGGGTATGGGTCACTCTCTTTTTCTATCGCAGACGGCGTCCAAAAGCCGTCTTTGTCAATTATTTGCTTTCCTTGCGGTCTGAACGGCGGCGGTCACCGCGACGACGGTCACCTCTTCCTCCACGGTTCTGTCCGCCATGCTGCTGTGCATTGGCTGCAACACCGGCATTAGGAGAAAGATCCCTCTTGCCATAGACCTCGCCATTGCAGATCCATACCTTGATGCCAAGGACACCCACTTTGGTATGAGCCTCTGCAAGCGCATAGTCAATGTCGGCGCGGAATGTATGGAGAGGAGTACGTCCTTCCTTGAACATTTCGCTCCTTGCCATTTCAGCTCCGCCGAGACGGCCGCTGATCTGAACCTTGATGCCCTCTGCGCCTACCCTCATGGTAGTGGCGACAGCCATCTTGATGGCTCTTCTGTAAGATACACGGCCTTCAATCTGACGGGCTATGTTGTCTGCCACGATGTGAGCGTCAACCTCAGGCTTCTTGACCTCAAAGATATTGATCTGAACATCTTTCTCAGTCACTTTCTTGAGCTCTTCCTTGAGCTTGTCGACCTCTGTGCCGCCCTTTCCGATGATTACACCCGGTCTTGCGGCATGAATAGTCACAGTGATGAGCTTGAGAGTCCTCTCGATGACAATCTTTGAAAGGCTTGCCTTTGCAAGACGGTTCATGAGATATTTGCGGATCTTGTAGTCTTCAGCTATTTTCTCCGCATAGCTACCACCACACCAGTTAGAGTCCCAACCACGGGTGATACCGATTCTGTTGCTGATAGGATTTGTTTTCTGTCCCATAATTTATTCCTCCACTGTTGCAGTTGGTTTCTTTACATCGAGGATGACGGTGACATGGTTGGAACGCTTGCGGATTCTTCCGGCCCTTCCCTGCGGACATGGACGGATTCTCTTGAGCGTGCGGCCTTCATTTACCATGATGGTCTGCACATATACATTGCCGTTATCCAATTCATGAGAATTGTCCTGATTCTTGGCTTCCCAGTTGGCTATGGCGCTGCGGAGAAGCTTCTCAAGACTGATTGAAGCTGACTTCTTTGAGAATTTCAGGATATCAAGGGCACGGTTCACCTCCACTCCCCTTACCAGGTCTGCTACCAGACGCATCTTGCGGGGTGAAGTAGGAACATCATTCAGCTTAGCAATAGCAGTATGCTTTTTTATTTCTTTAAGCCTCTCGGCCATTTTTCTTTTGCGAGCTCCCATAATTACAATTTCATTTTAAATTATTTACGATTGCCCGAATGGCCTCTGAATGTTCTTGTCGGAGCGAACTCACCGAGCTTGTGGCCCACCATGTTTTCTGTAACATAAACCGGAATAAACTTGTTTCCATTATGAACAGCGATAGTGTGACCCACGAAGTCAGGAGAGATCATACTTGCGCGTGACCAAGTCTTGACAACCTCTTTCTTCATGCTACCTTCATTCATAGCAAGAATTTTCTTTTCCAGACTCTCCTGGATATAAGGACCTTTTCTTAATGAACGACTCATAATCTCTTAAGTTTTATTCCGTTATTTTTTCCTTCTTTCAATGATGAACCTGTTTGAAGTGCTCTTAGGATTACGTGTCTTATAGCCCTTGGCCGGCATGCCCTTGCGTGAACGAGGGTGTCCTCCGGATGCACGACCTTCACCACCACCCATCGGGTGATCAACCGGGTTCATTACGACACCGCGGTTGCGAGGACGGCGTCCGAGCCATCTTCTGCGACCGGCTTTTCCATGAGACTCCAGATTGTGGTCCGGATTGGATACAGTGCCCACTGTGGCGCGGCAAGTGACAAGCACCATCCTTGTCTCGCCTGAAGGGAGACGGAGGATTGCGTAGTTGCCTTCACGCGCTGCAAGCTGAGCGAATGCTCCGGCGCTGCGTGCCATTGCGGCACCCTGTCCGGGGCGAAGCTCGATGTTGTGGACGAGAGTACCGAGCGGAATTTCACCGAGAGGGAGAGTGTTGCCGAGTTCAGGAGCGACTCCCGGACCTGATGCAATCACCTGTCCTACCTTGAGTCCGTTTGGCGCAATGATATATCTCTTTTCGCCATCTTCATACTGCACCAGGGCAATGCGCGCGCTGCGGTTCGGGTCGTACTCGATTGTAAGGACAGTTGCCTTGCAGTCGTCTTTTGCACGACGGAAGTCGATGACACGATACATTCTCTTGTGACCGCCGCCTATATAGCGCATGGTCATCTTACCCTGATTGTTGCGTCCGCCTGATTTCTTGAGAGGCTCAAGAAGCGGCTTATAAGGAGTCTTGCAGGTAATGTCATCAAAAGCACTGATTACCTTGTTCCTCTGACCCGGGGTCACCGGTTTGAATTTTCTTACTGCCATTTCCTGATTCCTCCTTAAATATTACTGTAGAAATCGATCTTGTCGTCACCGGCAAGAGTCACATATGCTTTCTTGTAATGATTCTCACGCCCCCTGAGCATTCCTGCCTTGGTATAGCGTGATTTCTTCTTGCCATGATAGTTAAGGGTGTTCACATCGGCAACTGTAACATTGTACATCTGCTCGACGGCAGCCTTGATTTCTATCTTGTTGGCATTGCGGTCCACTATGAAACCGTAGCGGTTCAACTTCTCGCCTTGAACCGTCATCTTTTCTGTTATAATTGGCTTAATTATGATTCCCATCGCTCAATCTTTTTATTTGATTCTTGATGAAAGGATGTCCTGGACTCCGTCAACCATGACCATAGAATATGCATTCATGATGGTATAAGTGTTGATTTCGTCAACAGATATCACCTTTACTTCAGGAAGGTTGCGTGACGAAAGGAAAATGTTCTTCGAATTCTCAGGGAGAACGAAGAGGACCTTTCTGTCTCCGGCCTTGATGTTCTTAAGAATCTGGATGAATTCCTTGGTCTTAGGAGCATCCATTGCGAACGGCTCAACCATTATGATTGCATTCTCCTGTGCCTTGTATGAAAGAGCAGAGAATCTTGCAAGCTGCTTTACCTTCTTGTTCAGCTTGGAGCGGTAGTCGCGCGGCTTAGGGCCGAATACGCGTCCGCCACCAGTGTAGATGCCTGCCTTGCGGCTACCGTGGCGTGCACCGCCGGAGCCTTTCTGACGGATGAGCTTCTTGGTGCTGTAGGCGACCTCGCTTCTGTCCTTGGTCTTGTGAGTACCCTGCCTCTGGTTGCCGAGATACTGCTTTACATCAAGATAAATGGCATGGTCATTCGGTTCGATGCCGAAAATGTTCTCGTCAAGAACAACCTTCTTCCCGGACTCTGATCCGTCAATTTTATAAACTGACAATTCCATAACCTTAATCCTCCAAAATTACATAAGAACCTTTGGCCCCCGGAACAGAGCCTTTTACTACGAGAAGATTGTTCTCAGGCATAACCTTGATGACCTCAAGATTGAAGATCTTCACACGCTCGTTACCTGTGTGTCCGGCCATTCTCATGCCCTTGAAGACGCGTGAAGGCCAAGATGATGCACCGAGAGAACCAGGGTGACGGAGTCTGTTGTGCTGGCCGTGTGTCTGGCCGCCGACTCCCGCAAAGCCGTGACGCTTCACGACTCCCTGGAATCCTTTACCTTTGGAAGTACCGACGACATCCACATAAGCAGTGTTCGCGAAAACATCTGCTACAGTAAGGACATCGCCTAACTTAAGCTCCTGAGCGAAGTCTGCCTTGAACTCGACAAGCTTGCGCTTAGGTGTGGTTCCTGCCTTTTTGAAATGCCCCATAAGCGGAGCGCTGGCATGCTTCTCACTCATTTCGTCATAGGCAAGCTGTACAGCGGCATAACCATCTTTCTCTACTGTACGGATTTGCGTGACTACGCATGGACCAGCCTCAATGACGGTGCATGGAATATTCTTTCCATCGGCACCGAAAACGGAAGTCATTCCGATTTTCTTTCCAATTAATCCAGGCATTGGTTTGTTAATTAATTGTTTATTAATAACTTATCTTCCGCAACACATTTTTGCGGGCTGCAAATATACGATTAATTTTTTAATATTCAATATTTTGTGAAAACATTTTTCTTCACTTCGGAATTACCCTCATTTCGGCATCTGCACCATAGCCGCACCAGATGCCGAGCCCTCCGGAGATATTGCTGCGGATATTTGAACTTGACGGAAAAAGGATTCCCGTGCCGATTGTGACGGCATTCTCATAGTCGCTCCAGAAATTGAAACCTTCCTCCGGAAGCTGCGTCAGTTTCACATAGACGGAGTCCCCTCTGTTGAAAAACGGGGAGTAATCTCCTGCATCAAGCTGCCGGAACGGCCGGCTTACGGTTATCGTCCCTATATTGTCCCCGGAGAAGACCTCATCGCTGACAGTGCCCAGAAATGAAGAACCATACCTGCTGCCGCCCGGCGTCACCCGAGAGAACACCTTATAGAAATTTTTCTCGGACGGATTGTCTCTGAAAGAAATACGTATCGCATACAGAGTGTCGCTTTCCTCGCTCTGTTCAACAACAATGTCATCTATAGGGACAGATTCCGGAATCCATGTTTCCGCAGACAATGTCCGCCCGGAATATTCAACTTTCAAAGTATAATGTTTCCCCGCTTCGCCGCGGATTTCAGAGCCGGTGTAAATGAAAGGAGGAAAATACTTGGCGTCAACTCTTCCGACAAGAATCTCTTCATGCTCGCCGTCACTCACTGTAACTTTTGCCCAGCGGACGGGAATATCTGTTGCATTCCCCGTCCCGACGCCAATCCCCATCGTCTGCGTAAGAATCACATTGGCAAAAAAGCCTTCTTCTATCCACCCTTCCACGGCTATCTGCGGCTCATACCCGCTGCCGATATTTTTCCATTCCGGCTCACAGGAAAAAAGTGCCACAAGCGCAAGAACGGCAGCAGAAAATGCATATCCATTATTATTCAGACCTAACTTCATTGCATCTCAAGATTTCAGAATTTGAAGACATAGCCCAGGGACGGCAGAAGACGATAGAACGAGATTCCCTCCTGAGAAATCTCCACTGTATTGTCATGCTCGTCATAATTCACTTTCACATCCATAAATATCGGATTGCTCCTGGCATAGACATTATACAGGGAAAGATTGAAAGAATGCCTGCAACGGCCTTTCTGCCGGAGATGCCAGGTTGCCGAGAGATCCAGCCTGTGATAATCAGGCATACGGCTCCCGTTCCTGTCCCCGTATTCAGACAGCACATTCTCCCCGACAATATACACTGATACCGGCATAGTAAAAGGCTGGCCTGAAGCATATACGAACACCGCCGAAAGCTCCAGCCGGCTGACAGGGCTGTATGTGGCGACAACAGACAGATTATGTCTCCTGTCGTGTTTCGAGGGAAATGGCCTGCCGCCTGCTATCTCAGGAAAACTTCTTGTCGCCCAGCCCAAAGTATAGCTCACCCAGCCTGTCACCCGCCCGTAGTTCTTTTTGAACATAAATTCCGCACCGTAATTCTGTCCTGTTCCAGCCAGAAGATGGTCCCCGACAATATACTCACGGTTGACCATATCAAAGAAATTCCCGTCAAACTCAAGCTGCCCGGACAATTTCTTGTAATAAAGTTCCGCACTGTACTCAAACATTCCGTCTCCGGGCGCATGGAAAATCCCTGCAGTCACCGAATGCGCTGTCTGCGGCCGGACTTGTGACGATGCCGGCATCCAAAAATCAACCGGAAGTCCGATTCCGGAGACAGCCACCTGATTGACATATTGACTCTGAAGAGAATAGGAAGTGATGACCCGCAGGTTGGGGGCGGCATCCCAGCTCAGGGACACTCTCGGTTCAGGACAAGAATAGAAAACAGGCGCACCTGAGGCCGGCGGCTGCAGGCAGAAACTGTATCTCAGTCCTATGTCGGCTGATACCGCACCGGGTACAATATCAGCCGAATATCCGGCAAATGCCCCGAATTCATGAGTCCTGTATTCCGGCACTTCCGGGGCGTCTCTCCCATAAAGATTTTCAATGACAGGATATTGCACTGCGACATCATGGAATGTATAGAAGATTCCAGCCGAAAGTTTTCCGTAAGGAAGATTCATGCCGACACTTCCCCTGTAACCCAGGTCCATGAGGTGCGAGGGAAGCGACATCGAGGCCCCGGCCTGCCTGATACCGAAATCATTACCATTCCTGGAGAAAAATATGGCATGTCTCATGTCCGCCCTGCCGTTCAGTCCGGAATCCCATGAAAGTGACGCCGCAGCATTGCTCCATGCCATTTTAGCCCGCGCCTGATATGAAAGATACGAGAAATCGGCCCGGTCCTTTCCATAATACATACTGAGCCTGATATTGTTGTCCTCGTCAGGACAATATGTCCATGTCGCATTATAATCCTGAAATCCGTAATCTGGGGTAAATTGGCCGGACACGGAGAGCCGTGAGATTATATAACCCATATATGTTCCCCTTCCGGACACATAGACGGCAGACTTTTTCCCCAACGGGACGCCGACTGTTCCTTGCGAGGAAATCAGCCCCACATTCAGAGAGCCCGTCACTGTCTCCGGGATATCTGTCCGGGACGAGATGTCTATCACAGGGCCGAGTCTTCCTCCGAACTCAGGAGAAATGCCTGATTTGTATAAATCTGCTCCGGCAAGGTGATCTCCGTTGAATATGGAATAAAAGCCCATAAGATGACTCGGGCTATAGATTGGGGCGCCGTCAAGCAGCACGAGGTTGTGGCCGGAATCATTGCCCCTGATATATATGCCGGCATCGGCTTCCCCGGAAACCTGTATCCCCGGCATCAGCTGCAGAGTCTTGAAAAGGTCATTCGCCCCCATGAATTTCGGAAGATTGCCAAGTCCTTCCGGACTAATGGACAACTCTCCTTTCAGGAGACCGGCAATCGGCTTATGTCCGGATGCTGCAGTTACAACGGCTGCCGTATCTATTGACTCCTCCTTAAGAGCCTGCGCCGACCCGCAGAGCGGGCAGGCGGCAGCCATTGCCGCCAGTACTATTTTCATCAAATGAGACATATTATCAAAGCAGCAGATGCAAAAATATATATTTCACTTATAATTAAAAAGGATTATATTTGTAACCGACTAATTTCAAACATCCAAGACATGAAACTTTTCATGAAATTATTCGCCCTGGCGGCCATGTCAGCCGCCGTGGCATCCTGCGACGACACGACCGGCTCAGGCAGCGGAAAGCCGCTGACTCCTGACGAAAACAAAGCAAAACTCGATCAGGTCGGATCTGAAATAATCAGCCTTGTCAATCCGGACAACCATGAGGATTTCTGCCGTGCTGTTGACAAATTCATCGAATATGCAGACGAAGGAAACCTCGGCAGCACAATTGACGAAGTCAACCCGACGGCCATCATGGCTTCAATGCTCACATCCCTGAGAGATGCCGCGACAAAGGGGGATATCAGCGCAATGATGACAAAAGCAATTGTCAAGGACTATGTATACCGGATCAGGGATTATTACGGAATCTATGAATATGACTTGTCATCAAAAAGCTGGAAATATACCGGGGATGACTCAAAGATGGAATTCCGGTACAGCTTTGACGGAAAGACTGTCACGGCAACCGCCGCTGTGCCAAAGGACGCATCCCTATACCTTATATCATTTACAGACAGCTGGTATGACGATTATGAGGGAGAACAGCATGAGGACATCTATACGGTGGAAATCCCGGAAAAGACCTCTTTCAGCGTCATGCAAGACGGCACAAGGCTCGCATCGGCAGTCATCAATGTGGATTACAGAAAAGGAAGCCATGCAAATGTAGATATCACATACTCCGTTACGGACATGAACGGAGACATTGACATTGACCTTACGGATTCGGATGGCCATGCGGAATTTTCATTCAACATCGGAAGCAGAAATCTCGCATACGGGCACACTGATTTCAGCGGATACAAGATGACGGATCCGGATCATGTCGTCAACGAGACAGAGAATACAGTCGGTACAGCCGAGGCGGAGACAGTCATTCTTGACGAAGTGAGAATCTATGGCAAATGCAGCAATGTATCGGAATATATCAAGGAAGAAGACGAACTCTACGATATATTTTATGCCCAGTTCGGATACGACTATTATTGGAGCGAAGAATATAATAAAGCCTATTGCGACCTTTTCAACGAATCATTCACAGCCGAGCTCTCCTACCTTCCCGGCAAAACAAAAGTTGCCTCCCTGCTTTTGAGGCCATATTTCAATCCTGATACAGGGGACTGGGATTCCCAGATGGGTACATATACGGGAGGCTACGATTATGAGCCTGTAATCCAATTTGAAAGCGACGAATCCATTGTCAGCATTGAAAGCTATTTCTCCGAGACAAACTTCGGACATCTTGTAGATTCCGTAGAGGACCTCGCTGAAATTTATAAAGGCTACTTCCCTTATTGCTTCGGAGAATAATCGGACGGGATGAAAGCCCCCACGAAATATTAACCCTTTAAAACCACTTTTATGAAAAAATTCCTGATTGCCGCCGCCTTCCTGTTCGTCGGCGGACTCGCATTCGGCCAGACCATCGTGGTGAAATCCGGTGATTTGTCAATTCTCAAGACTCCAGGTGTCTATGCCACTGTCGATGTCGACTGGTCTGCGACAAAAATTGACGGCATGCCTGTCAATGAATATGTTAAGACGCGAAGCGAAGGTGCCCAGATGTCGTGGGAATCAGACAATGAGAACATGAAGAGCATGTTCTTCGGCATTTTCACCAAAAAGAACAAAAAAGGAGTCCAGGGAGTACTTGAATTTAATGTCGGCAATGAAATTACCTATATGTCTGTAGGGAAAACCCTCCAGAAGGTAGACCCTTCACTTGTAAAATACCGTATCACAATCAAGCCGGAAGTGATGACTCTCGGCAATGTCGGAGGAATGTTCGTTCCGTTCAGCACGACTGCCGGAGGGGCAACTATGACAGGCACACTGGAAATCTCCGATTTTACGACAGGAGAAGTCCTGTGCTCTGTCAACATAGTGGATTTCCAGGGAATGAACGGATATACAGAGGCCGACAGGAAGAATATGGTATTCTATGGAATTGCCGCCGACCTCTGCAAAATGATCAAGAAAGGAGCATCCGCAAATTAACCCTCATATTGCAGTTCAGGAAAGGAGCCTCCTGACGATGGTGGAGACAAGCCGCCCGTCAGCCTGGCCGGCAAGACGCTTGGTGGCAACGCCCATGACCTTGCCCATGTCCGACAGCTTCGAGGCTCCGACCTCTGCAATGATTGCCTTGAGTTCGGCCTCTACTTCCGCCTCGCCGAGCTGCTTCGGAAGATATACTTCCATCGCGGATGCCTCGGCAAGTTCGTTTTCCGCCAGTTCCGGACGGTTCTGCTGAGTGTATATCCCGGCGCTTTCCTTGCGCTGCTTCACAAGTTTCTGGATTATCCTGATGATGTCGGCATCCGACACTTCTCCATTTCCTCCCTCGGATGTCTTCGCAAGGAGAATGGCTGCCTTTATTCCGCGAAGGGCGGCCAGGCGTACTGTCTCATGGGCTTTCATGGCAGCAACCATGTCAGCCTGAATCTGTTTCTCAAGTTCCATGATTATATTTGTTTAAATTAACGGAAGTCCTCGTAGTCAGGCATGGCGATGCCGGCTATGAAGTCCTTGAACTCCCTGTTATCCTTCGGACAGACGAGGAGCACATCATCGGTGTCGATGACCATATAGTTGTGCAGTCCCTTGATAGCCATGAGCTTGCCATTATTCTTGGAATAGACGAGGAGGTCGCTGTTGCCGTCGGAGAGCTTTTCGCCCGAGACAAAGGCATTGCCATGATTGTCCTTGCCCTCGTAATGACTGTAGAGAGCTTCCCAGTTGCCTATGTCCGCCCAGCCGAATCTTGCCGGATAAATCCATGCACAGTCGGTCTTTTCCATCACCCCGTAGTCAATCGAGATTCTGATGCAGTCCGAATATGCCCTGGAGATGAATTCCTTCTCTACCGGAGTCCCGAACACATTCTCCCATCCGGAGAAAAGGCGGGTCACTTCCGGAAGATATTTTTCAAGTTCCTGCTTGATGGTCCTGGCGTTCCACGCAAAGATACCTGCATTCCAGAAAAACTCCCCGCTGTCAAAGAACACTTTGGCAAGGGCAGGGTCCGGCTTCTCCGTGAATGTCTTCACGGGCATCGGCTCGTCCTTTTCAAATGCGGCCTTGCCTCCGACAGCCTGAATATACCCGTAGTTGGAGTCCGGCTTTGCAGGACGGATGCCGAGGGTCATAAGCACATCGGTACGGGAAGCATAGTCAAGCGCATCAAGGATGGTCGTGCGGAACCGGTCCTCGTCCATGATGAGGTGGTCGGCCGGCGACACAACCATAGTTGCGTCAGGATTCCTCTTGAGAAGAGAATATGTCGCGTACACAATGCATGGAGCAGTGTCGCGCCCGTATGGTTCAGCAAGAAGATTCTCCGGGAGGAGCTCCGGAAGCTGTTCCCTTGTCAGGTCATAATAGCGTTCTGTAGTCACCACAATGATGTTCTCCGGCGGAATTATTTTGGCAAACCTTTCATAAGTATACCTGAGGAATGTCTTTCCGGTGCCGGCGATATCCAGGAACTGTTTCGGACGGGCGGTTCTGCTTATCGGCCAGAATCTCGTGCCTGCGCCTCCCGCCATTATCACGCAATAATAGTTTGTGTTACTCATCATTATAATGGTTTACTTTTATTTCACATAAAAACAGGAACAAATGCTTCAGGAATATACCGGACCTCCGTATCCCCGCCCCGGAATATGACCGTAGCCACATCAAAGAAGCATTCCCCGTCCCATTGTCTCTGCCGCAGATACCGCGCCGCGGCCGCTGCAAGCCGCCGCTGCTTCACGGGACCGACACTTTCCGAAACATTGCCGGAGACCGGAGAGCGGCGGGTCTTGACTTCGACAAAATGTATACCGTTCCTGTCAAGAGTTACGATATCAATCTCAAGATGCCCGCACCTGAAATTCCTCTCAAGTACGCAATGCCCCGACTTAATGAGGAATCTGCACACGATGTCCTCCCCTCGGCGACCTAACCTGCCCGTCCCTCCCGAATCTCTGTTATTTTCCATGCCTCGGCTTCCTCCCCCTCTTCCCGTATTATTTTCAGCCTGGCTGTCCTCTCCAGATTTTCCATGCCCGGAAGTACAGCCGATATAGTATAATGCACATGACATCTGCCGTCCCTGCCTCTGTCTATGCCATTGACAATTATGACGGTGCTGTCAATGATTCTCGCTGCGGCAGCCATGACGGAGGAGTCCCGGGACTGGCTTTCCTCCCATGCGCTGCGGAATCCGGAGATATATTTCTCCATGTCTTCACCGTCTGTCATGCCGGAGGCTTCTTCCCATCGTCCGGCAAGCAGCATCCGGTTGAAGGCCTCTACTGCCTGTCCTGGAGTCAGGTCGCTGTCACCATCCGCATTTCCCAATCCGGACACAGCCCGGATGACAACACCGGCAAGCCCGAGCACAAGCACCGGGGCGACAACCATTGCTATCCGTCTCAACCTGTCTACACCATTGATTTTCATCTTATACTATTCATTTTCCGTTTCTTTCCTTCCGCTCCGGGCAATTTGAGCCAAGCCATTGCCATTCATGACAACTTGACCACGGTCACCCCGGAGCCGCCGAACTGGATATGCTCATCCGCCGCAGACTCCACTCCCGGCACCGTCCTGAGGTATTTCTGAATCTCTTCGCGCAGGGCTCCTGTCCCCTTGCCGTGTATGATGCGCACGCTTGAAATGCCGAGCATGATGGCATCATCAACATAATGCATGACTTTTTCTATGGCATCATTCACCCTCTCCCCCCGCACATCAAGTTCAGGGCTGAAATTAAGTTTCCTCTCCGAAATGGAACTGTCGATGCGCACGGCCGACGCAGGCCTGGACGTTTCCCGCACAGCACTCTTGTATTCATTCGATGATATCCGCTCCAGCTTGTCCGGAGACATCTTGCTGCTGATGTTGCCTATGTTGACGACGACTGACTTCGGCGAGATGCGGACGACTTCTCCGACCATGCCGTTGCTTTTGACGCGGACTTTTTCGCCTACAGACAGAGGGGCGTTGCGCATTGCCTCTATCCGCTGACGCTCAAAAGCCTCCTCTTCAAGCTTCTGGCGCGCAGCCTCATCTGCCCTTTGCATCTTGCGCTTGAGCTGACGTTCCTTCCTGGCGTCCAGCTGTCTGATTTTCCGCTCTATGTATTCGTCTTTCTCTTTCTGGTCGCGCTCCTTCTTCTGCGCCAGGGCAGAAACGAAGGTCTGGAGCTCCTTGCGGGCCTCCTGGGTCACTTCCTTTTCCGCCTGGGCCTCCTTTATGGTCCGGATAGTATTCTCAACCTGACGGTTGGCCGCCCGGATGATTTCCTCGGCTTCCTTTCTGGCCCCGTCAAGTATCTCTTTCTTGGTCTTCTGGATCTCCTGCAGTTCCTTCTGATACTTGTCCGTGATGCTTTCCAGTGTCCTGTCTGTATTCTTTATCTTTGTCAACTTCTCGTCGAGGGCTTTCCTGTTGCGGGCAATCTTGCGCAGATTCCTCTCTATGCCGACAAATTCCTCTCCGGCACGGGTCTCGGCATCCTTGACGATATTTTCGGGCAATCCCATTTTTCTGGCAAGCTCAAATGCGAATGAATTGCCCGGAAGGCCCGTCTCGAGCTTGAACAGAGGGGCTATATTCTTGGCATCAAACATCATCGCACCGTTCACCACCCCGCATTCCATGCGGGAAGCGTAAAGCTTGAGATTGGTATAATGCGTAGTGATTACCCCGTAGACTCCGCGCCTGTCCAGTTCGGCAAGTATTGCCTCGGCGATTGCGCCTCCGGCAGCCGGCTCCGTGCCTGACCCGAATTCGTCTATGAGGACAAGGGTGCGGCTGTCGGCCTCGGCAAGCATCTTCTTCATGTCCGCAAGGAAAGAGCTGTAGGTACTCAGGTCATTCTCAATGGACTGGTCGTCCCCTATGCTCACCATGATTTTGTCAAAGACCATCATTTCCGATGTCTCGGAAGTAGGAACCGGCATGCCCCACTGGAACATATACTGCAGAAGTCCC
The DNA here is from genome assembly GCA_944322565.1 of uncultured Bacteroidales bacterium. GTDB lineage: Bacteria > Bacteroidota > Bacteroidia > Bacteroidales > UBA932 > Cryptobacteroides. The sequence continues at coordinate 71,130 of CALUPG010000002.1, forward strand.
ATTGTCTTCAGGCATACTGACTTGCCTCCGGCATTAGGTCCGGAGATGAGGAGTATGTGCTTCTGCGGTGTCAGAGTGACAGTCAGCGGGACTATCGTCTTGTTTTCCTTCTTGAGGGCCCGTTCAAGAAGAGGATGCCTTGCCTTACGGAGATTGACTTCACCCTCAGATGATATGACCGGCATGCCGGCCACTATGTCAAGGGCTGTCTGCGCCTTTGCCATAAGGAAATCCATCTCCCCAAGATATTTTGCGGACATCACGAGATCCGTGGCATAGGGCCGGAGGAAATCACTGAATTCCAGCAGAATCTTAAGAATTTCACGGCCTTCGGCAAATCTGAGGCCCTTGATCTGATTGTCAAGCTCAACAATCTCAGCGGGTTCTATGAAAGCCGTCTTTCCGGAAGCCGACTCGTCATATACGAAGCCCGGAAGCTTTTTCTTGTTTGCCGCAGAGACTGGAATGAGCATCTTGCCGTCGCGGATCGAAATCCCGGCATCAGCATCGGCTATCCCTTCTTCCTGCGCCTTGCGGAGTATGGAATTGATTCTGCGGGATATGATGCCCTCCTTTTCCCTCAGACTCCTCCGTATCTCACAGAGGGTATCCGAAGCCGTGTCCTTTACCTCCCCGAACTTGTCCAGGATATTGTCGATTCTCCTCTGTACTTCAGGGAAAGACAATACCGCGGACGACATCCGCTTGAGATTCGGGTAGACCTCGTCCCCTATTCCTTCAAAAAACGCCGTCACCCGCCGGAGCGTCTCAAGCATAGTCTTGAGCTTCCTGAGCGACAGCAGGTCTATTGCAGAGTTCGATTTTTCCAGGGGAACGAGGAAGGCCAGGCAATCGATGTATCCCGTCGACGGAAAACTTTCCTCAAACATGAGGATAAGCCTCATCTCGTCAGTCAGAAGCTGTCTTTTGCGTATTTCCGCGACATCCGATACAAATTCCTCCTCCCCGGCCCTTGCCGCAGCGTACTCTGTCGCACACCGGTCGGATATCTGCCTCCTTATCTTGTCAAACCCGAGTTTCTGTTCCAGTCTGGCATCCGTCTCCATTTCCTTTCTCCTTAATGCTTTCCCTCTTACTTTTTCGCATCCTCTTCAGACATCCTGTTGTCAGAGAGCGAACTTCCCAAAAGAAGCTTGAGCTCGTTGATATTCTTTATCGGAGTGACATTCCCTCCTTTCACAAACGATATCCTCCCCGTCTCCTCAGACACCACGACCACATCCGCATCCTTCTCCTCGGAAATTCCGATGGCGGCCTTGTGTCTCATGCCGAAGCTCGGGGGGATATTCACCTTCTCAGTAATCGGAAGAGTGCATCTTGCAGCGACAATGTGCTCGCTGTCAATGACGACCGCCCCGTCGTGCAGAGGGGAGTTCTTGAAGAACAGGTTCATTATGAGCCTTCTGCTTATGTCGGCATTGATGATGTCTCCCGTACTTATGATGTCGTCCAGGTTGTCCGAATGAGGAATGACAATCAGCGCACCTGTCTTGGTCTCAGACATGCTCTTGCATGCTTCCGCAATCTCATTGACCTTGGTGGTGTCCATTCTGGCATCCTGTCCCCCGAACAGCTTGCTCAGGAAGCCCTTTCCATTGGTTGCAAGCTTGTACCTGCTGCCGAATGTGATAAGGAAGCGGCGGATTTCCGGCTGGAAGATGACGATGAGCGCGATGACTCCCACATCCAGCACAGTGCCCATTATGGCCGACATCAGCCTCATGTCCAGCACATCCACAACCACGCGGAACACATACAGGAACATGATGGCCATGAAAATGCTCATGGCCGAAGACCCGCGTATCCACTTGAACACCTGATATATGATGAATGCCACCAGCAGAATGTCAAGGACATCCGCAAATGACAGGTTCAAAAATCCGAATAAAGCCAGGACCATCGTTCCGTACCCTTTGTTACATCCTTGCAAAGATAAGGAAATCCGATGACTTTATGAAATCCATGATGCGGGGCGGCCGGAACTTATACAGCCGATTTCTATGGCGGGATTCAAACCCAGGACCAGATGGGGCTCGGCCAGAATGAAGAGAATGATGATTTATTGGATAGATGTACAATGACGGATCTTCATTTTTCATTCCCCGAACCTGAAACTTTGGAGTTGGATGTTTCCTGGCATCTCCATGACTTCATCACAGAGCGTCTGCATAGACAGCACCTGACCTATACCTTCACAAGGTACGAAACATACTACGAAGAATGAGGCATGTAATTTTTCATTTGAAGGTGGGTCAAAAGTCATACTCGCCCTTTTTTGGGGTCACTCCCTTATGTTAATTGATGGCTCTTTGGCTGTCTTGCCGGAATTTCCAGATTCCGGTTTCATGACTGACGCGGCCCAAAGCTATCCATTTGTTGATTCCCCGGGACTTCGCCCATCTCGCATATGAACTCTGTATTTGTGCAATGTTCATTGCCGTTTTCGGGGCAGTACGCCATATTTCATCTGGTATGAGACTTTCCTGCGCGAACGCATCGGCTTCTCTTTCGGGGAGAGAGCAATCCGCATTTTCCGATATATGGATATATGCGGAATCTTCAGAACTGAAATGCAAATACACATGTCCCAGCTCGTGCATTACCGTAAATGCAAGATTGTCAATTCTGTCATACCTCTTGGTAATTATTATTGCCGGATGTCCGTTACAGATGAAAGAATATCCGTCAACTGATGCCTTGTCCACTTTCTCCACAATGCCGAATATTATACCATATTCTTCAAATATAATCTTCAGACTATTTAGAGTGTTGATATTTTCATTGAAAATGTCTCTCAACCTGGATGCCAATTCCGGCAGTCTGTTTTTGTCATAGGGTGATGTCACAGATATATGGCTTGCGGCATTTTCTGCAAGCAATTTCCATGTCATGACCATTCGATGATCTATGCCGGTCCTTGCCGATTTCCGGAACATCCCATCAAACATAATCTGCATCTGCGCCGGTGATTGCAGCTGCAATTCCTCCTTAAGAAAAAGCAGAGATTCTGCAGCTGAAGAAAAACTCCCGCCCAATCTTTTCAAAACCGTTCTTACATCGAAACAATGATTGTATTCAGTCAATTCATTCTCAGCCTCAACTTCCCTTACATTCTTCTCTTCCAACTTGGCCTTGTCCAAATCATAAAGAGACTGCAATTTCATCAGCGTCTCAGCCGGGATTGATAATACCTTTGAAAAAGCCAAGGCATAGTCTGCATTCAGATTCCGCTTTCCGCGTATTATCTCATTGACCACAGATGCCGGTATTTTCATCATGGATGACAACTCCTTTTGAGTTATCCCCCGCTCCTTCAGTTCATCTTTTAGGATTTCTCCCGGATGAACGGCAATGAAAGGAGTCGTTTCGCTTAAATTATATGTCCCCATAGTGGTCTGAAATTTTAATTAACTTCACTTCCGTTATTATCTGCTCCTGTATGATTTGCCCGTCTTTATCCAAGGATTTCTTCAATGAACTTTTGAATATCAGTCTGTACCGGGAATCACACCTTACAGATTCATACTCTTTCAGCCGTCCCTTCAGTCTTTCATAATTTAAACCCCGATATTTGTATAATCCCTCTACACTATCCTCTGCTCTCAATATCATCACGGCCTTCACAAAACCTTTTATCGTCCCCTTCTGCAGGTTCCTCAACTCTTTCTTGCTTGACCTTCCCGTTTCAAGCAGTTCCTTCAGGTCTTCGTTCTCGGTAACAATCTCCATTATCCCAAATCATCTCCCCGCAAAGGTATTTCAAAATTCGCAATTTTGCAAATTTTAAAATAGTACCGCAGAAAGACAAAGTAAGTTCTGCCTGTTGTCTTTCTTTATCGGCACTTATTTCTTACATTTGTGAGGCTGAAATTGTACTGACAATTCACAATCACAACAGATGAACAATTTATAGAAACAGACATGAGAAAATCACTTCTGCCTTTCATCTGCGGGCTGATGGCTTTTGCCGCCTGCACGAATGCCGCCGACACCACTGTGCCGACTGAAGACCCGGTCGACTATGTCAGCACCCTGGTCGGCACTATGTCAAAGTTTGAACTCTCCACCGGCAACACATATCCGGCAATTGCAAGGCCGTGGGGAATGAATTTCTGGACTCCTCAGACAGGAAAAATGGGCGACGGATGGGCCTATACATACTCTGCGGACAAAATCCGCGGCCTGAAGCAGACCCATCAGCCGAGTCCGTGGATCAACGACTACGGCCAGTTCTCAATCATGCCCGTGACCACAGGTCCGGTTTTCGACGAGGAAGAAAGGGCAAGCTGGTTCTCACACAAAAGTGAAACCGCGACTCCTTACTATTACAGTGTCTACCTCGCAGACCACGATGTGACGGCAGAGCTCGCCCCGACCGAAAGGGCTGCCGCATTCAGATTCACCTATCCGGAGAAAGAGATGTCATACTTTGTCGTAGATGCATTTGACAAAGGCTCGTATGTCAAGGTGATTCCGTCGGAAAACAAAATCATAGGCTACACAACCAAAAATTCGGGAGGAGTACCGGATAATTTCCGCAACTGGTTTGTAATCGAATCCGACACTCCGTTTGAATATGTGGCCACTGTAGCGGACGGCAAGATATCTGTCAGAAACACCTCCTCGGAGTCGGAAGCCAAGGCCGGCCATGCAGGAGCCATCCTCGGATTCAGTACAGAGCGAGGACAGCAGGTTGGGCTCAGGGTTGCATCTTCATTCATAAGTGCGGAACAGGCGGAACTCAATCTCAATGAACTTGGAGACAAGTCATTCGACGCTGTCAGGGAAGAAGGCCGCGAATGCTGGAACAGCACCCTCGGAAGAATCTCCGTCAAGGACAACAATCTCGACAACATCAGGACATTCTACTCCTGCCTCTACAGGTCGGTGCTCTTCCCTCGCAATCTCTCTGAAATCAATGCCGAAGGAGAGGTAGTACACTACAGCCCGTACAATGGAGAAGTCCTCCCGGGATATATGTTCACGGACACGGGATTCTGGGATACTTTCCGTTGCCTTTTCCCTCTTCTGAACCTTGTCTATCCCGAGATGAATGTCAAGATGCAGGAAGGTCTTGTCAACGCATGGCTTGAGAGCGGCTTCCTGCCTGAGTGGGCAAGCCCCGGACACAGAGGCTGCATGGTAGGCAACAACTCAGCCTCAGTGGTGGCAGACGCTTATCTGAAGGGTCTCAGAGGCTACGACATCGAGAAACTTTGGGAAGCTCTCATCCATGATGCCAACAGCGTGCATCCGACAGTGTCCTCAACCGGCCGCCTCGGATGGGAATACTACAACAAGCTCGGATATGTGCCATGCAATGTGGGCATCAACGAAAGTGCAGCCCGGACACTCGAATACGCATACAACGACTGGTGCATATACACACTCGGCAAGGCCCTGGGCAAAAGCGACGCAGAGCTGGAGCCTTACAGGCACAGGGCAATGAACTGGAGAAACCTCTACAGCGCAGAAGACCATCTTATGCGCGGGCGCAATGAAGACGGCAGCTTTGCCACACCGTTCAGCCCGCTCAAATGGGGAGGGGACTTCACGGAAGGCAACAGCCTCCACTACACATGGTCTGTATTCCATGACCCTGCAGGCCTCATGGAGATGATGGGAGGCGAAGAGAATTTCTGCCGCAACCTTGACGAAGTATTCAGCATACCTCCGGTATTCGACAACAGCTACTACGGATTCACCATCCACGAAATCCGTGAGATGCAGGTGATGAACATGGGCAACTACGCCCACGGCAACCAGCCTGTGCAGCACATGATATATCTCTACAACTGGGGAGGACAGCCGTGGAAAGCCCAGCAGCACATCCGCGAAGTGATGGACAAGCTCTATACAGCCGAGCCTGACGGCTACTGCGGTGACGAGGACAACGGCCAGACCTCAGCATGGTATGTGTTCTCCGCACTCGGATTCTATCCTGTATGCCCGGGCACCGACCAGTACATCATCGGCACACCACTCTTCAAGGAGGCCACCGTACATCTCGACGGAGGCAAAAAGCTGACAATCAGAGCATCGGACAACAGCAAAGAAAACTTCTACATCAGCGGCATGACCCTCAACGGGAAGAAGTATGACAAGACATACCTGACCCACGGAGACCTGACCAAGGGAGCATACATCAGTTTTCAGATGTCAGACACTCCTGACACAACGAGGGCGACCGGACCTGAAGCAAGGCCATATTCATTCTCCCTTGACAAATAAACTTGCGGGACTGATTTTGATACCGCGCCCGGTGGAGCCAGGGAAAGGCCGCCACCGGGCGTACTTTTGCCGGAAAATCGCGCCCGTCAGGTATTTCAAAATGCCACCTGGCGCGAAAATACCGATAAATCGCGCCCGATGGAGCCGAAAACGCTTTCCACCGGGCGCGATTTCTAATGTCTGTCCTTCACTTTCATCACAAGCCATATCACCGCCAGAGCCGAGAAGAACAGGGCCGCAGTCCACACGGCACCGGACAGGTCGGCCGCTCCGGACAATGAGCGGAATCCGAGCCATATCCAGGTCCCTGCATACACCACGAACATCAGCCCGTTCAGCACGCCACGGGCCTTCCTCGGCACAGGACGGCACCGGCCGTACACTGCCATGATTCCACGCACAAGGGCGAGCACATCCAACACTCCGGTCAGCACAATGCCTGCAATCCCCTCAGTCCCGGCTATCATCGTCGCGCTGAAGCTCAGGACGCACAGCAGCGCAAACACATCGTCCCTGTACAACTCCCGGAAGTCCGCAGAATGCTTTTGCCGCTTCCTTGTCTGCTCTGATTCTCCCATAACAGTAGTGTTTCATTCAACATAATCGTTGAATTTACGACCTATATTCTGCAATTACAAATCTTTGTTTCCGAAAAAGGGGCGAAAAAAGAACTGAGACAGGAGTATGAGACAATATCATCGTGACCGGAGAACAGTTGTTTGGTCTCCGCCGGGCGCAGAATGCCTTCCTGACGCGAAAACCGGCCCGAATCATGCCAGGTGGGCAAGATTTGATACCGCGCCCGGTGGACATGTGAAATGGCCTCCAACGGCCGCGATTTTCCCGTATTTTCGTGCCCAGTGGTATTTTCAAATGACCATCAGGCGCGATTTTCCAGTAAAAGTGCGCCCAGTGGACACCTACTTCACCCGGTGGACATCTGTTTCGCTCCTTGGACACCTGTTTGCTACTCCACCTGACGCAACGGATGCTACGGATGCATCGGACACACCGCCAAGCCATCAGCAATCAACCGGCAGGATGCGTCGGACACATTGAATGTATCGGACGCACCCAAAAGACGCATCGTACCCAACGGACGCATTGAATGCATCGGACGGACGCATCGGCAAACCATCGCGACAAACCGTCGGACAAACCGGCAATCAACCGCAGAACCGACATGCGAGAAATCTTTTCAGTTATTGCGCAGGATTTCATTATATATTATTGCGGCGAATTCATTATTTTTGTCTGTTTAATGCTTTTGATTGACACTGATTGATTGACACTGATTGATATTATTAGAATTATTAATACTTCATTTTGTCTGACTAATACTTTCTTCAATGGCAACCAGAAAAACTGCAATGCTTTTTGCGACTGCGGCGGCTCTTGCGGCGGTGGCATGCTCATCGGGCAGGACGGCGGACTATGCCGGGACTGTCAATCCTCTCATAGGAACGGACTTCACAGGCAACACCTATCCGGGGGCTCAGGCCCCGTTCGGGATGGTGCAGCTGAGCCCTGACAACGGACTTCCGGGCTGGGACAGGATAGCAGGATACTTCTATCCTGACAGCACCATCGCAGGCTTCAGCCATACCCATCTTTCGGGTACGGGTGCAGGAGACCTGTATGACATCTCCTTCATGCCTGTAACCCTGCCGTACAATGAGGCAGAGGCCCCGCTCGGCATCCACTCGAAATTCTCCCATGAAGACGAGGAAGCCAGCGCCGGATATTACAGGGTGCTGCTGAAGGACTACGGAATCAATGTGGAGCTTACGGCTACGCCAAGGTGCGGCATCCAGAGATATACCTTCCCGAAGGGAGAGTCGGCAGTGCTGCTCAACCTGAAGAAGGCCATGAACTGGGACTTCACGGAAGATTCGTTCATTGAAGCCGTGGACTCCTGCACTATACGGGGCTACAGATTCTCGGACGGATGGGCCCGGGGCCAGAAAGTATACTTCATGACAAGATTCTCACGGCCTTTCGATGCATTGTCAGTCGAAGTGTCAGACACTGAGCGCGACGGGAAGAAAATCGGCAAGGCATATACCGCCCGCTTTGACTTCAGCACAACAGAAGGGGAACAGCTGACCGTATGCACTGCTATTTCCGGCACCGGCATGGAGGGGGCCGCCCTTAATCTTGAGACAGAAGCCCCGCACAACGACTTTGACAAATACCTTGCGGAAGTAAGGGAGGACTGGAACCGCCAGCTCGGCAAGATAGAAGTCATCGGCGGCGATCCGGACGACAGGGCCAGCTTCTACACGGCACTTTATCATTCGATGATAGCACCGACGACATACAGCGATGTTGACGGCTCATATTACGGACCGGACAAGAAAATCCACAAGGCAGAAGGATGGACCAACTACGGGACATTCTCGCTTTGGGACACTTTCAGGGCGGCGCATCCTTTGTTCACTTACACGGAGACTGCAAGGGTGAACGACATGGTAAAGTCCTTCATCGCATTCTATGAGCAGAACGGGAGACTGCCTGTATGGAATTTCTGGGGCAGCGAGACTGACATGATGATAGGCTACCATGCAGTGCCGGTCATTGCGGACGCATATCTGAAAGGCATCGGGGACTTTGATGCAGAAAAGGCTCTCGAAGCCTGCGTGAACACTGCCAACCTGGACTGGTACCGAGGCATCGGCCTCTACAAGGAACTGGGATATGTGCCGTTCGATGTCGCGGACAAATACAATTCCGAGAACTGGTCGCTTTCACGCACACTTGAATATGCATACGATGACTGGTGCATAGCGAAGATGGCCGAGAAGATGGGACACAAGGACACGGCGGAAGAATTCTACGCCCGCTCGCAGAACTGGCGCAATGTCTATAATCCGCAGACCACATTCATGCAGCCGCGCGACAGCAAAGGCAATTTCCAGAAAGGGTTCTCCCCTGACGACTATACCCCTCACATCTGCGAAAGCAACGGCTGGCACTATTTCTGGTCCGTGCAGCATGACATCGACGGTCTCATCGACGCCGTCGGAGGAAAGGAAAGATTCGCGGAGAAGCTTGACAGCATGTTCACATACAACCCTTCCGCAGATGACGAACTTCCTCTCTTCAGCACCGGAATGATAGGGCAATATGCCCACGGCAACGAGCCGAGCCACCATGTCATCTATCTCTTCAACAAGGTCGGACAGCCGTGGAAGACGCAGAAATATGCAGCTGAAGTCATGCACGAGCTTTACTTCAATGCTCCGGCAGGTCTCTGCGGCAACGAGGACTGCGGCCAGATGTCCGCATGGTATGTATTCAGCGCAATGGGCTTCTATCCGGTCAACCCCGCCGCCGGAGAATACGAGATAGGCACGCCTCTCTTCCCTGAAGTGAAGATGCATCTTGAGAACGGCAGGACTTTCACCATCCTGGCACACAATGTCAGCAAGGACAACATCTACATACAGTCAGTGAAGCTGGACGGCAAGCCTTATGACAGAAGCTACATCACCCATGACCAGATAATGTCTGGGGCCACCCTTGAATTCGAAATGGGCGCCGAGCCTGCAGAAGCCTGGTATTGACTTCCCCTGAAACCGATGACACCATGCGACCAAAGGCGATTTCCATAGCGGCAGCCTCCGCCGCCGTACTGGTTTCAGGAATTTTCTGTTCTTCAGGCAACAGTATCATCAGTGACAACATCGCGAATGCAGAAATCCAGACCCGGCTTCTGCTTGAGGCATCCGAAGCCGGAGACACAATCCGCATACCGTCTTCATTCCAGAAAGGGGAAGTGGTATTCGTGCCGGCATCGGACTGGGTGAGCGGATTTTTCGCCGGGACCCTCTGGTACATGTATGAACTCACCGGGGACGAATTCTGGGCAGAACACGCAAGAAAGCACACGGAAGCTCTCGAAGACATACAATACCTCACATGGCATCATGATGTCGGATTCATGATATATGACAGTTACGGCAACGGGCTCAGGCTAAAGAACATCGAGGGATACAAAGATGTCTGCATCAATGCGGCGAAGTCCCTGTCGACAAGGTTCCGTCCTGGAGCCGGAATACTCCAGTCATGGAATGCGGACAGCGGATGGCAGTCTGAAAGAGGGTGGAAGTGCCCCGTCATCATAGACAATATGATGAACCTTGAGATTCTATTCAAGGCGACGGAATTCAGCGGGGACCCGACATTCGCCAGGATTGCAGCAAGCCATGCCGACAAGACGCTGAAAAATCATTTCAGGCCTGACTGGAGCAGCTATCATGTGGTGGACTACGACCCGGAAACAGGTGATGTGCTCAAAAAATGCACCGCACAGGGCTATGCGGACGAATCGGCATGGTCAAGGGGACAGGCATGGGCGCTCTACGGATTCACGGCGGCATACCGCTGCACTGCGGACAAGAAATATCTGGATGCAGCAGAGAATGCGGCCGGATTCATTCTGTCTCATCCGAATATGCCGGAAGACCTTGTGCCTTACTGGGATTTCAATGCCCCGGACATTCCTGACGAGCCGAGGGACGCCTCTTCGGCAGCCATCATTGCTTCCGGCCTGTACGAACTGTATTGCCACACCGGCAAGGATATATACAAAGAAAAGGCAGACAAAATCATCTGTTCACTTTCAACGCCTGCATACAGGGCCGCACAGGGAACCAACGGAGGTTTCATCCTTATGCATTCGGTGGGAAGCATACCCCACGGCAACAGCATAGATGTCCCACTCGCCTATGCTGACTACTATTTCCTTGAGGCACTCATCCGCAAGCGGAACATCGAAGCCGGTCTTCCTCCTGTGGAATAAGAGGGAAAACCGGCGGACAGACTGCTGTCAGACACTCATCCGCAAGAGGAACATCGGACATTATTCCTCTCCGTAGAGATATTTTCTCTGCTCCGGAGTAAGGACATCTATTTCACAGCCCCAGTAGGCGAGCTTGCGCCTTGCGACTTCCTCATCTATGCTGCGCGGCACATCATTGAGCATCTTATGCGGCTCCCGTGCTATCCTGTCCCTGTTCTGCACGAGATATCGTGCGCTCAGGGCCTGGATGGCAAATGACATGTCCATGATTTCCGCCGGATGACCGTCTCCTGCGGCAAGGTTGACCAGTCGGCCCTCTGCCAGAATATATATCCTGTTGCCGTTGTCAAGGAGATAGCCGGTGATATTCCTGCGGGCAGGCTTGATTTCCTTTGCGATTGAGGCAAGGCCCCTGACATCCACCTCGACATCGAAATGTCCGGCATTGCAGCAGATGGCGCCGTCTTTCATCAGCATGAAATGATTCCCGGTAATGACGGCATCGCAGCCTGTTACAGTCACGAAAATGTCTCCGAGAGAGGCGGCCTGCTCCATTGTCATCACCTTGAATCCGTCCATAACAGCCTCCATGGCCTTTATCGGATCAATTTCAGTGACAATTACCTCTGCCCCGAGTCCCTTGGCCCTCATCGCGACTCCCTTGCCGCACCAGCCGTAGCCGGCCACGACAACATTCTTGCCGGCGACAATCAGATTGGTTGTGCGGTTGATGCCGTCCCATACGGACTGGCCAGTGCCATAGCGGTTGTCAAAAAGATGCTTGCAGTCGGCATTGTTGACCAGCATCATAGGGAAGCACAGCGCCCCGGCCCTGTCCATCGCCTGAAGACGGAGAATGCCGGTGGTAGTCTCCTCACAGCCTCCGATTACGCCTGGAATCAGATGGCGGAACTCCGTGTGCATCAGATTGACAAGGTCTCCACCGTCATCTATTATCAGGTCCGGCCCCTGCTCAAGCACTTTTCTTATATGGGATTCATATTCTTCAGAAGTGGCGCCATACCAGGCAAATACATTGAGACCCCCGTGCACGAGGGCTGCCGCCACATCGTCCTGTGTGGAAAGAGGATTGCTGCCTGTGACATACATCTCGGCGCCGCCAGCGGCCAGAGTCTCGCACAGATATGCCGTCTTGGCTTCCAGATGCACGGACAGGGCGATTTTCAGCCCCTTGAAAGGCTTCTCCTGAGCAAATTCGCGCTCCAGTCCGTTCAGAAGAGGCATATGATGCCTCACCCAGTCAATCTTGAGCCGTCCCTCCGGCCACAATTCGGGATTTCTTATTTCACTTGCCATGATGTCTTGAAATTTTACCGACTGCAAATTTAGAATCCTGCCGAGACTTGAGCAAATTTTTAGAAAAATACCAGCCGGGGAAGATATACAAGAAAAAGGGCGGCCCTTTTTGTCACTGCTGACTTTAGGGCCACCCTCAGTATGATTGTTCATGGCTGGATACAGCCCATGAACTTATGTTGTCTTCAAAAAGCTACAGGTCTCCGCCGACAGCCACCGGATTCTCGAGGTCGACGAATTTCGGCATGCTGAGATCCGTTGGATCAAGATGATTCTCCGTAGCATCCTTGAGTTCTCCGTTGAGTTTATAATATGCCAACAGGCCAGGTGATGCGGGGTCTACAGTAAGCATATTATCCTTAATCTGGTTGGCAGAACGTACGACATTCCAGAGCCGGACTTCTGACATGTATCCGTTGAGAGGACGGGTCCCCCAGTCGAATCTCGGAACCATTCCGACAGAGAAGCCGAAATCTGCTCCGCCTGCAGTAAGATCGGATGACATCGCAAATGTACCCTCGATGACTTCTTCTCCATTGACATAAAGATGACCTTCGTTGGCAGAGTTACAGGTAAATGCCAGATGATACCACTTGCCTTCAGTGAGAGGACCGTCATGATAAGTCATTTCTGCTTTGCCGGCCATCTGAAGAACATCCTTTGGAACGGTTCCGCCACCGGCATCTCCGACACGCATAATCATCACGCCCTCACAGCCCATGATGGTATTGTTGTTCCCGAAGCTTGAGATATTTACAAGAGCCTCATAAGTAACTTCAGTGAAGACATTGAGCGGAGATATCGGTATCTTGAAATAGTTGTTGTTGAATTGTGCCACCCGGGTAATCTTTGGCAGTCTACGAATGACAATATATGTCAAGTCTGAACCTTCTATCATAGGGACATCCCCAGTATTGACCCGCACAGGCAACACATAACTCGCGCCTTCTGCAACAGCGTCAAGTCCAGGAAGATTAAGCATCACGGCATCGGAATAAATTTCGCCGGAATGAATTACAGAAGATTCCGCTCCCAGAGTTGCTCCTGGAAAGAGGGGATATTCCTTGCCGAATTTCTGGTTATATGCAGCAAGGATATCAGCATCCGTCTCAAGGGTATATGTAACCTGAACATCGGATGATGTCATTGATGAAAGACGGGACTGAAGTTCATAATCCATTGTCGATACCCCTTCTTCCAAATCAATCACATTCTCCTCGTTCTCAAAATACAGTTTTGGAATCAGAAGCTCCGCCTCCTTGTCCTGACAACCGGCAGCCAGGCATACTCCAAGCCCAAGAACTGCTGAAATTTTCAATATCTTTTTATTCATACTGCTCAATTTTATTGTTCATTCTCTGTTGCAGTTCCTTCCTGGGCAGCCTTCCACTCGTTGAATACGCGCTGGTTCTCCTGGATGGCCTTGCGCATCCACTTGTAGTCAGGAGTATTGTCATAGTCCTTCTGGAAACGGTAGGCTCCGACGCCGCCCTTGTAGCCGCTGCTCGGCATATAACGGGCCTGGTCAAGAAGGCGCCCTCCATCAACTGCATATTGTTCAAAGTTCTCCGTCAGGATGAACTTGTGGGTATTCGGGGCGTATCCGTCAAGTCCGTCCACCCTGCCGTAAGACTGGAGGATGAAGTAGTCAATGTATTCAGGACAGCTGGAAACGAATGTCCCGATGACACCGTCGACACAGAGAAGCTTGTGTCCCTTGTTCTCAGGGTCGCTCATAGGACCGATGTACTTGCCCATTTCCTTTACAAGATGGATTATAAGGTCCGTCTGGCGAGGATTGTTGGCAAGTGTTCCGTCGGCATCGTTGAAGCCGCTTCCCGGCTCCCAGTCGATGTCGAATCCGTCCCACTCGTTGACTACGAGAGAGTCGCAGAGAGCCTTTGCGAATCTCGTGTGGGCAGCCTTGAGTTCCTCAAAGTTACTCAAATCATGAGAAGTGAAGCCCCAATAATCCCAGCGGGCCAGTTTCTTGGCTTGCTCAAGCTGGGAGTCACTCCAGCCTTCTTCTTCAGCCTGGACATACAGGTCAGCGTATACAGACTCCGGAGTCCTTCCCTTTCCGAGATGAGAAAGAAGGCTCACTTCAAGAAGCTTGATGCCTTTCTTTTTCTGCACGAACTCTTTGTCTTTCTTCTGTTCCGGGGTGATTTCAAATCTTCCCGGAGCACCGCTCCACATGGAGATGATGTCCATGCTGTCAGGGACAGATGTCAGATAACCGCCCCTCGCGGCACCGTACGGAGCCCAGTCGGAGAACCAGCCGAAAGCCACAGGACGGCCGTAGGCATAGATCTGGTCCTTGTATTCACGGAGATTAGCATAATATGCCTCGCTCTCCTCATTGTCCATCGTGTTGTAACCGCCGATATGCTCCACCGGGATCTTTTCGACTTCAGTGCACGAGAACATCGCCATCCCGGCGACAAGCGCCGGAAATATCAGGAATTTTGTGAATTTATTGTTCATAAGTATTTATCGTTTGATGCTATGCATTATAAACCAATTCCATCAGTCGCAGTCCCACCAGAGTCTGGCTGTCGGAATATCCTGTCCGCCCAGCATACTGATTGCAGTCTGAAGGTTTGCGGCATCTTCTGATGACTGACTGAAGCTCAGAGGATATACCATTCGGAGTATTCCGGTATTTGTCGGAACATCTGCAGAAGCAGAGCCTTCGTCAATTGGATTCAACTTAGGATATCCTGTCCTTCTCCATTCTGTCCAGGCTTCCTGGCCGTTAGGATACATGGCAATCCATTTCTGAATCATGATTTTCTCAAGTTTCTGCTCCTGACTGCCTTCAAACGCAGGAGTAGCTGTAGTCGGTGCCCCGGCGCTATATCCGCCGATAGATACTGCCTGAGGACGATTATTTGACGACAAATATCCATTGATATTTGCACTGACCCCGTTTTCCTGGAATGACATTTCTATTCCCTGCTGATACAGAGACGCGGCATCCCCGAACTCTGACCAATAGAGAGCAGCTTCGGCACGCAGGAAGTACACTTCCGAAGCTTTCATCCAATATGTAGGAGTAGAGCTTGTCATATTCGGCAGAGAATAATCGCCATATTTATCTTTTGTATGAGACTTAGGAGCACCAGGAGGAACCGGAGCATATTTCTTGCCGTCATACCCGGTCAAGGCCTCGTCACTCTCCGATGTCATCATATATGCAGCAAGCCTCGGGTCCTGATATCCGTTGAGATAAGCATACATGGATGTGCAGGCCCTTGCTTCTCCGTAATTCTGTGCGCAATATGCTATATTGTTCACAAAGACATAACCGGCGCCAGTGCTCATCTGCGCCGCATCATCAGCCGCTGTCATGACTCCTACTGGATGATTCAGGGCAGTTCCGACCCATTGTTTTGATGTGGTTTCATCCACTTCCCTGAGCCTCATGGCAAGACGGAGCATCAGAGAATTCGCATACTTCACCCATTTCCTGGCGTCCCCGGCATATACTGCATCAAATTCCGGGACTACTGTTCCTCCCTGTTCTATAAGAGGCATCAGTTCGGCAATTGCATCCTGCAGGTCGGCAAACATAGCGTTATAGACGTCCTTTTCACTGTCAAACGGTATCACGAGTGCCATCTCTCCGGCATGAGTATAAGGAATCGGCCCAAAGGACTCAAGAGTCTTGTGCCAGCCTGAGATTTTCAATATCTGTGCGAGAGCATACGGAGCCATATTCCCTGTTTCCTCACACGACTCCTTGATTTTCTTCCAAGGAGAGAGAAGTTCGGTATAAGAATTCCTATAAGTGGACGACACCCAATCATCCATCAAATAATATGACAGATTGTTCATGCCTTCACCCCATGTATTGGCCTCAGCTATATATCCGCTCCAGCCATCAGCGGAAAGCAGATATGCCGTCTGGTATTGGTTGATCATGTCCGTTCTGTCCGCCTGGGTTCCGACTGGGAAAACAAATCTTTCCATTGTCGTAATCAGAGCTCCGACACCGACGCCGTCCATAATCGCCATCTCCTCCGTCATCTCATACGGGTTGGTATTGATTTCCTCGTAGTTGCATGACGGGAGCATCAGCAGCGACAAGGCACCGGCACATACCAATGATTTATAAATGATCTTTTTCATCTTTCATTAGAATTTAAACTTGACACTTACAGCATAGCTTCTCACGCTCGGCTGCATGAAGTAATCGTTGCCCTGTCCGTAAGTTCCTGTAGACGGAGTGAGTTCCGGATCGTATGGGGCCTTGCAGTAGATCATCCACGGGTTGTTGGCGATGAATGTGAGGGTGAGACCCTTGAGCACATTGTTGAACCATTTGTCCGGGAATGTATAGCCGAATGTAACTTCCTGAAGACGGATGTTTGTGGCGCTGTACAGATAGTAACCGGATGTCTCATAACCACCGGTTCCCACCATATTATAATAAGTCTGAGCATCTACAAGCCCCTGTCCCGGGAGCATTACGCCACCGGCCTTGCGGGCTTCTCCTGAAGCCTTTGAGACGCCGTAGCTGTCAAGGATGGCTTCTGTGGAAGATGTCACGACTCCGCCGAAGCGGCCGTTGATGAGGAAGCTGAGGTTGAATCCCTTGTATGAGAACGCATTGTTCCATCCGAGCGTAAAGTCAGGAGTGGTATGTCCGAGATATACAGGGTCAGTGTTCTCCATAGAGTAAGCACCGTCACCACCCATCTCGACGAATCCCTGGCTGTCTTTCTTGAAGAATCTGTTGGCATAGATGTCACTGATGCTGCCGCCTTCCTTCAGGATGACGCGCCCGTTGTCCTTCAGCACTTCTGGGATATTGATAGGCTCCAGGCTCATATCCGTCTTGTAGTCATGCACCATCTCCTTGATTTCATTGACATTCCTTGAGAATGTGAGCACTGATGACACATAGAAGTCCTTGAATGTGTTGGTGTATCCGAGGGATGCTTCCCAACCGCGGTTCTCCACATCACCTGCCTGGAGATATATCTGCTTGTATCCTGAATACTCAGGGAGTTCTCCGAGGAAGGTCTGGTTGTAAGTATTGGACTTATAATATGTCACCTGGGCGCGGAGATTTTCCCACAGACGGAACTCGAGTCCGAATTCGTAAGAGCGGGTGCGCTCTTCCTTGAAATCAGTGAACGGATAGATGCCGGTTTCCTGAAGGATACCGCCGACTACCGGAGTAGTGACTGTGCCTGGAGTAAGGCCGGAGCGTGACACAGGAGCACCGACTTCAGTATATGACCCGCGGACTTTCAAATAAGAGAACCACCGAGGCATGTTGACCATCTCTGAAATGATGGCGGAAAGACCTACAGAAGGATAGAAGAATGAAGGATTGTCCGTATTGACGAGCCGTGAGTTCCAGTCATTTCTTCCTGTAAGGGTAAGGTAGAGCATGCTCTTCCATCCGAGTTCCACATTGGCGAAGACTGCATTGTTGCGGACTCTGCTGTAGCCTCCGTCCTCTATTGACGATGCACCTGCAGCATCAATATTTCCGAAAGAGAAGAGGTTCGGGACAAGCTTGAGAGGCCCCCTATAACCTTTTGTCTGGGACCAGTAATTGGTATAGCTGTAACCGATGTTGGCTGAAATGTTGAAATCTCCGAGCCGCTTGTTGATGTTGAGCATCACATCGGCATACTCCTGACGGTCCTTGTATGACTGCCATTCATAGAGACCTTTAGTCGAGCCTTCCGTAAAGATGGTGTTGGTAGATGCATAGACTTTGCGTTCAGACTCTATGTGCGAATCATCTATACGATAACGTGCCGTGATATTCAGCCAGTCAAGGATGTTGTAGGTCAGCCCGACATTGAACATATAGCGATTCTTCTTGCTCGGAGACACATCCCTGTAGGCCGTCCAATATGGGTTGTCAGTTCCAAAAGTACTGTCAGAAATCGGCCAGTACTGCACTGGAATGTTGCGGCTTGTATCATAACGCTCAAATGTCTTGATTGCATCCCAGCTGATGCTTCTCGGATGAAGATATGCAGCCATCACCGGATTCTGGTAACGTCCCTGGGACACCATGTTCTGATCACTCTGGTTGACATAGGAAGCGCCGAGGTCAAGCTGCAGCTTGTCCTTCAGGAAAGAAGAAGTATTGCGGATGGTAAGGTTCAGACGGTCATACTTGTTGTTCGGCACAATGCCTGTGGCATTTGTGGACGAAATGGAAGCATATGTCTGATTGTGCTTGTTTCCGGTGGTGAGGGTAAGGGAGTTGATGAATGTCATTCCCGTGTTGAAGAAGTCTTTCTTCGGGTCAAATGTATTCGGGGTAGACAATTCATTTCCCCAGCTGGAGAATGATCCCTGAGCACTCCCATAAGTGTTCTGGAACTCCGGAGTCATGTACGCATTGCTGAACTCTGAAGTAGAAGAGAATGACACAGAAAGCTTTCCTTCTTCACCTTTCTTGGTGGTGATGAGGATGACTCCGTTGGCTGCGCTACTTCCGTAGAGGGCCGCTGCAGAAGGACCGCTCAGCACGGAGATGCTCTCAATGTCCTCAGGGTTGAAGTCGGCGATACCTTCTGTCGTAGCCCTGGAATCACCCATCACATCATTTCCTTGTCCGAGAGTCGTATTCACGAGAGGAATACCGTCAATCACATAAAGGACATTGTTGTCTCCTTCAATTGACTTGGCGCCACGCATTACGACTCTTGTCGCACCGCCGACACCGCTGGAGCTCTTGTTGATGGTCACACCGGCAATCTTACCATTGAGGGAATTGACGAAGTTGACATCCTGGGCACGGAGGAGTTCGTCGGAATCGACTTCCTGGACATTGTAGCTCAATGCCTTCTCCTGCCTCTTGATACCGAGGGCCGTGACCACGACCTCGTCGAGGAATTCGGCCGATGTCTTGAGCTGTACATTCACGACAGCCTGGCCTGTGTAAGGGATTTCCTGAGTCTCGTATCCGAGAATGGACACGACAATCACATCATTCAAGTCAAGTCCGGAAAGAGTAAACTCACCGTTCATCCCGGTCGTGACGCCGCCCTGACTGTCCTTGATCATCACGGCGGCCCCGATTACCGGGCCTTGTTCATCAGTTACAATTCCGCTGACTGTACCCCCCCCGTCTGTAACAGGTCCGGCCTGTGCATGTCCCGGGAAAGCAGCCAGCATATTCAGACCCGCCAAGGCGAGAACCGCCAGACAGCATCTGAACAATGATGACTTCATTGCTTTTAGCATAACAGAAATTTTGGTTATTAATAATAGTATTAACGGAAAAATCAGTTAAAATTTCCGGTTTATCCCACGAAGATACTACAATTTTGCCATTCTGCAAATCTTTATGACAAATCGATGAAAATCGGAAAATCGGTCAATCAAAATTAAAACCGGATATTAGCAAAATCTCCATCTGTTCACTAATTTTGTTACCGCCGTAAATTTTACCGCTGTAACAAATAAAATATTCGCCTGTAAAATAGATTCGCAATTGCTTGCAGAAGATACCGGGAAAATAGACTGGAGACAAGGTTATGATTACGGGTTGAATTTGTTGCCATTCAACTTGCCTGATGAAATTTCGGTCAAATGTCTGAATTATCTCAATTTGATGGGGCTGAATTTCGGATGCTTCGATTTTATTGTCACACCTTCTCTAGAATATGTATTTCTTGAATGCAATCCAAACGGGCAATGGCTTTGGGTTGAACTCGCCACGGAACAGAGAATATCCGAAGCCATTGCCGAGTTTCTTGCGCAGTTCAAATAAGTTTTATATCTCTTCCGATTATTGCATATGGTCCGGAAAGACTCTCGAAGAATATTTCAAGCAGCAGTTAATCGTTACATCGGAGGATTTGTATTGGTGAGTTCTTATGTATTGGACTATTTTTGTAATGTCGATGAATTTGGGTATTTTTGTTTCGGATGTCTGTGAAGAGATATTATGACAAAACGGGATTTGGACATAGCATATTTTGTGTCATTTTGTATTGAGCAATACAAGATGCATCTTGGTGTTTCGGGGAGTGAAGTGATGGACCTCTTCGACAGGTATGGTGTCACAGGTTATCTGGCGGATAATTTTGATGTTCTGCATACTCAGGGCCATGATTGGCTGATGTCGGAAATAGACGGATTTATCAAAAACAGGAGAGGGAAATGGGCAGAATGAAGTTGTATCATGGAAGTCTGGCAATTGTGAGTGAGCCGCGTATAATTGTTCCCACCAGGTCTTTGGATTATGGCGCCGGTTTTTATGCCACAACATCCTATGACCAGGCCAGATTGTGGACGAGGCGCAGGATGTCATCAGTTGCAGAGGTCGGTTATGTCAATATTTATGAACTTGATGACATTTGTCTGAATGTCCTGAAGGTGCTTTGGTTTGAAGGTCCGACGGAGGAATGGGTTGATTTTGTGATGTCTAATCGTACAGACGCAGATTTCCGTCATGATAATGATCTGGTGTATGGACCTGTGGCGAACGATCGTGTATATGCCGCATTTGCGTTGTATGAAAGCGGCTTTTTGGATAAGTCAGGTCTGATAAGGGAGTTGCGGACATATAGCCTTGTGGATCAGATGCTGTTTCAGACGGAATTGTCTTTAAAGTATCTGCAATTTATTGAAGCAGAGGAGGTGAGGCTATGAACAGGGAAGTAACTGACAAGAATCTGTATCTGCTGCTGCCGGGGAAGGTCAGCCTGTTTGCCAAGATTTATGTGGAAAAGAACGGCGGGACTATTGTGGATGCCGTCCGGATGTTCTATCGTTCGAATACTTATAAGGCACTTGAAAAAGAAGATACAAAACTGTGGCATTATGGCCCTGTTTCGTTGTATCAGGAGTTTCTTGAGAAGCACTGAAATCCATAAGGGGCGCATATGCTGATAAAGGGCCCAAAAGAGAATTTTTGAGGTCGGCTTCTTTGCAT
This sequence comes from uncultured Bacteroidales bacterium, assembly GCA_944322565.1. Taxonomy (GTDB): domain Bacteria; phylum Bacteroidota; class Bacteroidia; order Bacteroidales; family UBA932; genus Cryptobacteroides. The sequence continues at coordinate 92,423 of CALUPG010000002.1, forward strand.
AATGCAGAATGATATTCGGCTGCAATTTTTGATGTTGCAGCCGATTTCTTTTTTATTCGTGTCCGGAGTGTTGATGATGATATATCGGTCATTTTGCCTCATATGGCAGCCCAAGCCACCTATGCGGATGCAAAGGCCGGACTCTGAGCCGCAGTCCTGCCGGAGAGCATTGCCGAGTATTTCCTGAGGTTGTGTGCGAGTGCGACGAGACCAAACTCGACCCTCACTTTCCTGTTCGACTTGAGACGGAACCGTTTTCTATCAGATGCCGGACGGCATCATCCGCAATTTTCAGAAATTTCTGAAATCAGATCGACAGGACATTCAGCACATTGATAAGCTCCTTGTCGATAGGCTTGTTCTTCTTGATGGCACGGCTGAAAGGCACATAGACAATCTCATCGTTGGAGATACCCACCATCACATTGCGCTGGCCTTCCTTGAGGGCTTCGATACTGGCGGTGCCGAGACGGCTGGCAAGGATGCGGTCAAATGCGCTCGGAGAGCCTCCTCTCTGGAGATGGCCGAGGATGGAGACACGCACATCATACTGAGGATATTCCTTGCGGACACGCTCTGCATAGTGCATTGCACCTCCGTCCTTCTCTGCAACGATGACGATACTGCTGTTCTTGCTCTTGCGGAATCCGCGGCTGATGAACTGCTCCAGCTGGTCGATGTCAGTGCTGTCCTCCGGTATGATGGCTGCCTCGGCCCCTGCCGCTATCGCACTGTTCTGGGCAAGGAAACCGGCATCACGGCCCATCACCTCTATGAAGAATATCCTGTTGTGCGAGGTGGCCGTGTCGCGAATCTTGTCGACACATTCCATGATGGTGTTGAGGGCTGTATCATATCCGATGGTAGAGTCGGTGCCGTAGAGGTCATTGTCAATCGTCCCCGGTATTCCGATGCACGGCATGTCAAACTCCTGGGCAAACACCTGTGCTCCCGCAAGGGAGCCGTTGCCTCCTATGATAATGAGGGCATCGATGTTGTGGGCACAGACATTGTCGTATGCCTTCTGCCTTCCTTCCGGAGTCATGAACTCCTCCGAGCGGGCTGTCTTGAGGATGGTCCCGCCTCTCTGGATGGTGCTGCTGACGCTCTGTGAAGTGAATTCCTCGATTTCGTCGTTGATGAGGCCCTCGTAGCCCCTGTAGATTCCCATCACCTTCCATCCGTTGTAGATTGAAGCCCTTGTCACGGCCCTGATGGCCGCATTCATGCCCGGTGCATCTCCTCCTGAAGTAAGGACACCGACTGTTGAAATCTTTCTTGCCATATTGAGTGGATAATTATTTTCAAAATCTTTCAAAGATAGAAATTATTCACCAAAAGTTGTCCGGCAGTCATGGTTTTTTCTGTATTTTTGCAGCAGGAAAGACCTGTATGGAAAAATCCCTGACATGAAAATCGGAAACATAGACCTCGGCGAAAGCCCCCTTTTCCTTGCCCCGATGGAGGATGTTACAGACGCGTCCTTCAGGGCGGTATGCAAAGAATTCGGGGCAGACATGATGTACACCGAGTTCATCTCTTCCGACGGACTGATACGCGATGCGAAAAAGGCCCTTGCCAAGATGGTCACGGACGAGAGCGAAGCCCCGATTGGAATCCAGATATACGGGAGCATCCCCGAGGCCATGGTCGAAGCGGCGAAGATGGCCGAAAATGCGGCACAGATTGCCGGAGGACACGGGGCAGACCTGATTGACATCAACTTCGGATGTCCTGTCAACAAGATAGCCCGCCGGGGGGCCGGGTCCGGGATGATGCGAGAGCCCGACAAGATGGTACAAATCACGAAAATGATCGTCGATGCCGTCAAGCTGCCGGTCACTGTCAAGACAAGGCTCGGCTGGGATTCAGACTCAAAAATCATTGTCGAGCTGGCCGAACGCCTTCAGGACACCGGCATCAAGGCTCTGACCATACACGGGAGGACACGCTGCCAGATGTACACCGGCGAGGCAGACTGGAGTCTCATCGGCAAAGTGAAGGAAAACCCGAGAATGCACATCCCCATCATAGGCAACGGCGACATCAACTCCCCGCAGAAGGCCAGGGAAGCCTTTGACAGATACGGGGTCGACGGCATCATGATAGGCCGGGCGACATTCGGGCATCCGTGGATTTTCCGGGAAATCAGGCATTACCTTGACACTGGGGAACTCCTTCCGGAAATGGGTGTCCGACAGAGAGTGGACCTCGCCAAGCGGCATCTTGAGAAGTCCCTGCAGTTCAAGGGAGAAAAAGTCGGGATACTGGAGATGAGGCGTCACCTGTCATGCTACTTCAAGGGTCTGCCTGACTTCAGGGAGACCCGGCTGAAGCTCGTCACCCTCACAGACCCGGAAGAACTCCTGGCCACCCTTGACTTTGTGGCGGAGAAATGGGGCGACACTCCTGCTCCTGTGGCCACTTCCGTCTATGCAAAATAATATAATTGACTATATTTGTCTGTGTAAATCCAAAGAAAATGCTTGACCAGATACTTCTTGCACCCTATTATATCACGCTGAAAATAAGGCATGCCCTCTATGATTCGGGCATCAGGAAAGCCTGTTCCGCCGAAATCCCGACAATCTCTGTCGGCAATGTCACAGTAGGAGGCACAGGAAAGACTCCACATACAGAAATGCTCATAAGACTCCTGGCAGAACATCCGCATTGGTCAGCACGCAGCCTGGCTGTGCTGTCCAGAGGCTACCGCCGGAAGAGCAGAGGCTTCCAGCAGGTCGTCACCGGCTCCGGGACACCAGAAAATGAGCTCAAGCACACCCTTTCCGAATTTTTCGGAGATGAGCCGCTGCAGATAAAGAAAAAGTTTCCCGAGGTGACAGTCGCCGTAGACAAGAACCGTGTGGAAGGCTGCGACTTTCTCAGACACCCGGAAAAGCTTTCGGCATCAAAGAAAGGCAGAAAATGCGTTTTCAAGGATTTCAGCCCTGCCGAGCTTGTAATCCTTGATGATGCATTCCAATACAGGTCACTCAAGCCGACAGTCTCGATTGTCCTTGTCAACTACAACCGGCCCGTATTTTCAGACCACCTTCTCCCGGCAGGCAGGCTCAGGGACCTTCCTGAACGCCTGCGCAAGGCAGACATACTGATAGTGACCAAATGCCCTTATTACATGGAAAACGAGGAAAAGGAGGAGTGGGCAAAAGACCTCGGCATCAAAGACTATAATCCGGAGACATGCATAGGGACAGCTGCCGGAGGCAAACAGCAGGCTCTGTTCTTCACGACAGTCCGATACGACACCCTCGCCCCCGTCTTCAGTGAAGGAGACCAGAGATATGCCTATTCAAAGCAGGCCATAATGTTCACCGGAATCGCTGATGACACACCTCTGATGAGATTTCTCAGCGATTCATATAAAATAGTCAGACATCTGATGTTCGGTGACCACCATGAATTTACTGCCGGAGACATGAATTCTCTGAAGAAAATTTCCGGAGAATATCCTACGGCAATAATTGTCACGACTGAGAAAGACAGCCAGAGGCTTGCAGACCTGAAGAATATACCTCCGGTCCTCAAGGAAAGAATGTTCTATGCTCCGATAAAGGCGGATTTCTTGACTCAGGAAGAGAAAGACCGGTTCGCCGGAGTGCTTGACTCTTTCCTCCCGGCATAAGGTCCGGTCGCGAAATTGTCCATATCTTCCTGATATCTCCGTCTCCCGCGAGAAATTTCAGTCCTTGGCAAGAATATCATTCTGCACCTGCACGGAGCCGTCGTGAATCGCATTGAATACCGCCGACACAAATTCGGAAGAAAGACCGTATTGTGCGCCTTCCGTCCTGACTTTCTCCAAAACCGTATCCCACCTGGAAGTCTGCAGAATGGCTATATTGCTCCTCTTCTTGCACTCTCCGATTTTTCTGCTGATTTCCATTCTTGAAGCCAGGGCGGCAATGATTTCTCCGTCTATGGCATCTATCCTCGCCCGCAGACTGTCAATAGTCTCCCGATAATCGGAACTGTCCGAATCCGCCTGACGGACGACCAGTCCGGACAAGAGACCTGCAAGGTCATCTGGAGCAAGCTGCTGGGCCGCATCACTCAATGCGCAGGACGGCTCACAATGGGATTCTATCATCAGTCCGTCAAGTCCGAGGTCAAGTGCCCGCCGGGCAATCTCCCGGACATATTTCCTGTCCCCTGCAATATGGCTCGGATCGCAGAAAAACGGAAGTTCAGGAAAACGGCTCCTCATCTCTATGACAATCCGCCATACCGGACTGTTCCTGTAAAGCATTTTCTCGGAAGAAGAGAACCCCCTGTGCACAATCCCGAGCTTTCTCACTCCGGCCTGTGCACAACGCTCCAGGGCTCCGGACCAGAGTTCTATGTCCGGGCTTACAGGATTCTTGACAAGAACGGGAATGTCCGCGCCATGCAGGGCATCGGCAATTTCCTGAACAGCAAACGGACTTGAAACAGTGCGGGCGCCAATCCAGACCATATCCAACCCCGACTCGAGGCAGGCTTCCACATGTTCCCTGCATGCCACTTCCGTACAGACCTTCATTCCGGTCTCCCGGCCGACCCTCTCAAGCCATTTCAGGCCAGGGGCTCCGACTCCTTCAAATGTACCCGGATGCGTTCTGGGCTTCCATATCCCTGCCCTGAAAACTCCGACTCCGCATTTTCTCAACTCCTCAGCAGTCCTCAGGACCTGTTCTTGGGACTCGGCACTGCACGGACCGGCAATCACCATCGGCCTGCCGTCCGGAAAAATCCCCCACTCGGAAGGAGGGACCACATCAAACTTCCTCTCCATCTGTCCAGACATGAATTCAATTATTAGTTATACGGGCACAAAAAGGACCGGCCTGAATCAAGTCCGGTCCTGTCTCAGTGCATCTGCCGCACTTCAAAATTCAAATGCTTCCGTCGTTCAGACTGTAAGTATTTCCTTTTCCTTTGCCGCAGCCACCTCGTCAATCTTCTTCACATATGAATCGGTCTCCTTCTGGACATTCTGTTCGTATTCTTTCTGCATATCCTCAGGCATACCGTCCTTCTGCGCCTTCTTCAAGGCATCGATGGCATCACGGCGTGAATTTCTGACAACTATCTTGGCATTCTCAGCAGCCGTCTTCACCTTCTTTATGAGTTCTTTCCTCCTGTCCTCAGTGAGAGGCGGCACTGCGCAGCGGATGCTCTCCCCGTTGTTCTGGGGAGTAAGTCCGATATTGGCATCCATTATGGCTTTCTCGATGACCGGAATCATCTTCTTTTCCCACGGCTGGATAAGAATAGTCTTGGCATCAGGCACTGTCACGGACGCTACCTGCGGCACTGGGGTCGGCGTACCATAATAGTCAACAACCACATTATTGAATACCAACGGATTGGCTTTTCCTGCCCTGTAAGTCTTGAGGTCCTCTTCAAGGAACTTGACGGCATCACCCATCTTCGTCTTGGCTGATGCAAGAATTTCTTTTGCTTTATCAATCATAGCAATGCAATCTGTATTGTTTTCTGTTTCTATTCAATCCATTTCGATGAAATGCAGTCTTAAGGATACCGGATACCTGCAAATGCTACAGATGGACCAGTGTCCCGACTTTCTTTCCCTCGATAAGGCCGGTAAGGTTGCCCTTTGCATTCATGTCAAATACAATTATCGGCATATTCCCTTCCCTGCACAACGCAAAGGCTGTCTGATCCATCACCTTCAGATGATCCTCAATCGCCTTGTCAAATGTCAGCTCGTCATATCTGACTGCCGTCGGGTCTTTCTCCGGGTCGGCTGTATACACCCCGTCGACTCTCGTCCCTTTCAGAAGAACGTCCGCCCCGATTTCCAGAGCCCTGAGCGCGGCACCCGAATCAGTGGTAAAGAAAGGATTGCCGGTGCCGCCCGCTATCAGTGCAACGCCTCCTTTCTCCATAAATTCAACGGCATCGTCCCTCATATAGAACCTTGCCACCGGCATCATCTGTGTTGCCGTGAATACTTCAGCCGGCACTCCTGCAGACTTTATTGCCATGGACAGGCCGAGAGAATTGATGACAGTAGCGAGCATTCCCATCTTGTCGCCCTGGACACGGTCAAATCCTTTGCCGACTCCGGACAGCCCTCTGAAAATATTTCCTCCGCCGATGACTATCGCCACCTGAAGCCCGGCTTTCACTGCCGAAGCTATCTCTTCAGCATAGGCGGCAAGCATTTCCTCACTGATGCCTTTGCCGGACGGACCTCCGAGGCTTTCGCCGCTGAGCTTGAGAAGCACTCTCCTGTAGTTCATTCTTTTTAATTTTATCGAAACAAAAATATCGATTTATTATGAAACTTGCAAGAAAGAGTATATCTTTGCATACCTGTTGTCAAAAATGAGTATAAACTATTGATAAAAGATATGGCAAACATTTTCACATCTTCAATCGGCAAGAAGCTCATAATGAGTATCAGCGGACTTTTCCTGATTGTCTTCCTGCTCCTTCACCTCACCATCAATTTCTTTTCAGTAATTGACACGATGACAGGCAGTTTCGGGGAGCCTGACGGATTGTTTGCTTTAGGATGCGAATTTATGTCCCTTCCTATAGTGACTGTAATGGTGCCGGTGCTCGCCTTCGGTTTCATAATCCACATCATCTACGCCTTCATCCTTACATTCAGCAACCTCAAGTCCCGCGGCGGATACAGACGATATGAAGTTGCAAGCAAGGCACGGACAGACTCATGGGCATCCCGCAACATGATTGTACTCGGAATCATCGTGCTCGGAATCCTTGCATTCCACCTCACTCATTTCTGGGCAGACATGCAGCTTCAGGAATGGACAGGAACTGAAGCGGAAGATCCATACGAACTCCTTACCCTGACATTCGGACAGTGGTACAATGTCCTCATCTATATAATCTGGTTCGGGGCACTCTGGTTTCACCTCACACACGGCTTCTGGAGCGCATTCCAGACAATCGGCTGGGACAACAAAGTATGGCTCAAGAGACTCAAATGGATTGCATATATCTTCGCTACTGTCATCTTCCTGGGCTTCACTGCGGTTGCCTGCAATGCCTGCCTTGAGGCCAACAACCTCATCTGAGGACTTATTCATTGAAGCCTGTGCCGGCAGCCATTGAATCCGGGACAGACTTCCTGATGACACAATATATAAGAGGACGGGGCAGACCCGCCCTCTTTTTATTCGTACTCATCCTCTTTTGTTTGCACCCGGTGAAGGAGACATGTATCCCCACTCTCTTTCCGCAGGCTACAGCGGCGCTGTCATTTTTTGCAGCCAAAGGGCGATTTCAGGACTCAGTTCCGGAGACAGGACCTCATATACATGACGGTTGTAGCTGTCCAGCCACTCGATTTCTTCCGGAGTCATCAGCTCCCGGACTATAGGGCGAGTGTCTATGTGACAGAGAGTCATGGTCTCGAAACGGAGCCATTCCCCGAATTCATTGACCTCGTCCTCCACGCACAGAAGGATATTCTCATGCCGGATTCCGTGCATTCCTTCCCTGTAGATGCCGGGCTCGTCGGAAGTCACCATCCCTGGCAGGAGAGGCTGTGCATTAAGATTCTGCCTGATATCCTGAGGACCTTCGTGGACACAAAGGTAGAAGCCGATGCCATGACCGGTACCATGGCCGAAATTGCGGCGGGCCTTCCACATCGGCATCCTTGCGAGGGCATCTAGCCTGCATCCGGGAGTACCTTTCGGAAAGACAGACATTGCCAGGCCGACCATCCCTCTCAGAGCAAGCGTATAGTCCTCTCTCTCAAGGGAAGAGCATTCTCCGACAGGCACAGTCCTCGTTATGTCTGTGGTCCCGAAGACATACTGCCCGCCTGAGTCAGTCAGATACAGGCCCCTGCGTTCTATTACGGCAGACCCCCTGTCAGGCGTACTGTAATGAGGAAGTGCGGCATTCCGTCCGTATGCGGAAATATTATTGAAACTGTTGCCTCTGAATCCGGGAATTTCAGCGCGGAAAGAAGTGAGCCGCTGCGAAGCGTCCCACTCGGTGAGAGTCATTCCTGATGCGAGTGAAGTCTCCAGCCAGAAGAGAAATCTCTCCATTGCAAGTCCGTCGGCATGGAACGCTTCCCGCATCCCATTTATCTCAATCCTGTTCCTGACAGCCTTCCGCAAAATCACGGGAGATGTTCCGGCAACGACATTGCCCGGGCCGAAATTGTCCGACACCGCTTTATAGACATTGAAATTAAGAGTGGACTCATCTATAAAGACACGCGGACAAGTATCTGCGCCGAATGAAAGGTCCTCAACAATTCCATGAAGGTCCGCTGCGAGGTCATCATAGCAGCAGACAGTGATGCCGTCTGCCGACAATTCCGAGAAGCTGTCCTCCGTATCCGGATCAGACTCAGGCTGACGGAAAGAATCTCCGCAGTCCGGACTGCCCTTACGGGCATACCAGTACACATCATCCATCGTGACAAGAAGGTACGATATCACAAGAGGATTGTATTCGATATCCCTGCCCCGCACATTGAGCAGCCAGGCAATCTCATCCAGAGAGGCGAGCAAAATCGCATCGCAATTCTCCTTTATCAGAAATTTCCTGAGCCACTGTATTTTCTGGAGCCGGGACTCTCCTGTGGTGTCATCATCGAGGGTATAGACCGGAGACGAGGGTATTTCCGGCCGGTCCTGCCATATCCTGTCTATGATGTCGGGCACATCAGCCACAGGCATCTGGACGGCATCTTCGATTGCCTTCACTTGTGAAACAGTGAATGCAGTCCCGTCCAGGGCCACTGTCCCTGCGTGTGAGGCAAGCCATTCGGGAATGCCAACAGCTCCGGGAACACGCGTCTTATGCAGAGACACACCGCTGTCGGCGAGTTCTTCCGCTGCCTGTATGAAATATCTTGAATCCGTCCACAGGCCGGCATGGCTCTGTGTGACGACAAGTTCTCCGGCCTCTCCCGTAAAGCCGGAAAGCCACTCCACTTCTTTCCATCTCGGTGCGGGATATTCGCTGCAATGAGGGTCGGAGCCCGAAAACACTACCGCATCCCAGCCTTCTTCAGACATCACTCTCCGAAGAAGTTCGATTCTCTTGTAATGGATTTCTGACATATCAGTCGATTTTAAGATTCTATGATTACAAAAACAACCTTCGTTCACACGAGTTCCGAAATAATATTGTCCGAGACAAAAAAATGGTCTTCGGGGATACGGAGGCCTTCCGGACAAGGTATAAGCCATCCTGCTTCAAGTGCAGCATCTACGGCTCCGGGTCTTGAATGCTGCCGGAGGAAATTCTCACTGATTCCGCGGTCTGTCCGCAGCGACAGCATGATTCTCTCCAGAGCCATCTGTGAATCCGTCAGATATTCATACCCTCCGCTGAAATCAGACAGATATCCGGAAAGCGAGGAATCATTCCAGCTCCGCTTCCTGTCTGACAAAGAAAAGGAATGGGCGGCCGGACCCAGTCCGACATACGGACGATGAGACCAATAGCCGCTGTTATGTATGGCTTCATATCCTGGCCTGGCGAAATTGGAGATTTCATAATGCCGGTAGCCCGCACCGGAAAGAATCCGGCACAGCAACCCATATTGGCGGCAGCATCGGTCGTCAGATGCTTCTGAATATTTCCCGGAAATGACCATCCGGTATAGGGCGCTGCCCTCCTCGACCGAAAGCTGATAAGCTGATATATGCTCGGGAGGAAAGCCTGTGCCGAACCCTTTCACGACTTCATCCAGCACCGCAAGCCACACTTCATCTGACATATCGGATATCCCGAAAATCAGGTCCACGCTCACATTGCCGACTCCTGCCTCCCTGAGAATCCTGTATGCCCGCCGGGCCGTCTCGGCATCATGCCTTCTGTTCATCCATTTCAGGATACCGTCATCAAGAGACTGTACTCCCATGCTGATGCGGGTGACACCCGATGAGGCGAGAGCATTCACATAGGCTGGTCCTTTTGCAGAAATATCCTCCGGATTTACCTCCAGGGTAAATTCCTCATAGCCATTTCTGCCCCGGACAGCAGCCAGAGCCCCGGCAATGCCGGATATACAATCAGGGGGCAGCACCGACGGAGTGCCTCCCCCTATATACAATGTGTCAGGACTGTCTGCCCGGCGGATTTCTTCCGCCCTCAGACTGATTTCCTTATCCAATGCCCGACAAAACGGCGCGAAACATCCCTCCGACACGGATATTGTCTCTGAATAAAATCCGCAGTAGGTGCAGAAGCTTCCGCAGAACGGGATATGGACATATATCATGACACTGACGCGGTTCAGAAATGCGCATCAGCGCAGCATCAGTTCGGCAGAACCCAGAAGTGCCTGTTCTGTATATACATCGACCGTATAGATGCCCTTGACATACTCTGAAATGTCATTGAGATATATGCTCAATTCGACTTCCGAGCCCTGGTAATCCACTTCCCGGGATGCAGAACAGATCATCGGCTCTCCGTTGAAATCAAATGTCCTCTGTGTCCCGTTTGTCAGGAGGATTCCGTCCGGACCCTTTACCCGGATATATACTCTGAGAGGACCTTTCGGGGCGAGTTCATTTTCCACGAGGCTCAATGTTGTCATCAGGCGGACAACCCTGCTGCTGCGGTCGGTAATCTTGTTGGAGGCGTTGTAGGCTTCAAGGACGATGCCCCTCCCTTTGATGACGGAGCCGACTGCCACCTGCCCGGAAAGGTCCTCGACAGTCTTGCTGAGCTCTTCCGACTGCCTTCTGCTCTCAGCGGCTTCTTTGCGGGCAGCAGCCGCATCGGCAGTCAGCTTCATGTTGAGTGTGTTCAGAGAGTCAATCTGGACAATATAGTTGCGCATAATGCTTCTGAGAGTGCCGAGCTCCTTTTCATACTGCCTTATTTTTGCTCTGTTGGTGGCATCCGTCTTCTTGATGCGCTCAATGAGCTGCGACACTTCTTCCCTTGATGAATCCAGCTGCAGGTTGATGCTGTCATAGTCAGAGGACAGGGATGCATAGTCATTCTGGAGCGCAATCATCTGGGCCGTAAGGTCTTCCTTTTCCAGATTGAGTTCATTGACAAGGGACGATTTCTGTATCCAGATATATGCGAGCACTGCGGCAAGAATCACTGCAACAGCCGCCAGCACAATCACAATTTTCTTCTGGGTCCCGATTCCGGTATCTGCCGGTACTCTTTTTTCTTCCATGACTGAAACTGATTATTTGGTATTTTTACATCAATGTTACAAACATAAGAAAAATATCGGATAATTTCCTATATTTGTAATGATACAATGTTTAACCGGCGAAGCCGCCTGATACGCATTGAAATGAGATATTTTATAAGAAGCCTCAAATATTTTGTCAGTTTTGTCATTTTCTTTGCAGCTGTTCTGCTGGCCCTGATTCTTTTCGGAGCGGCTGACTGGGACATGAACTCCATCTTCAGGGAAGGGACAGACGCCCTGTGGAAAATAGCCCTGCTGTTCGCGGCTGTCGCGGCCTTCTACCCCAAAATCGGGTTCATCTCAAGGCAACTTGCCCTCAACGGGGAAAAGGCAGCAGACAGGACTGTCATTTCTGAATATATGGGACAGCTTGGATATGTCAAGGAGACTGATGCCGGGGACAGGATGACATTCCGCATGGAAAAGACTTCCGGGAGACTTGCAAGGATGTTCGAAGACAGAATTACCATCACCTTTTCCACTGAAGACGGTGTCGTCATTGACGGACTGAGGAAAGATGTGGTCCGAATCGCAGGCGCTCTTGAATTCAGATTCAACAGGGAATCCGAATGACAATATGCAACTCATCAAACCATTAATACAGCAGGATATGGAAGATAATCTGAAAACTGTCGCCAAATTCGACGACGCGATGAGAGCAAGCATCGCACAGACCAAGCTCAAGGACAGCGGCATCGAATCAGCCATTTTCGGCGAGTCATCCGCCTATCCGGCACTCAACGCCGTTGAAGACAACATTGAACTGAAAGTCAATGCCGCAGATTACGACCTCGCGGTAAAGATTCTTGACGCCTCTTCAAGCGCCGAATAGAATTCTTTCCCGAAGAACTGTTCAAGGGGTTCGCGCAGAAACTCAAAGACGCGGACCCCTTCTTTGCGGCCTTTGGCAAAGGCGTCCCGGCAGATGTCCCAGCGATGAAGATTGAGGGCCTTCATGCCGTTGCCGAGCACGGACACCCTGATAGGGTAAAGCCAGCAGGAAATCGGCTTGCGGAAATCTGTGTCCCCCCTGAACCAGCATCTTTCCATGGCGCAGAAGCAATTGCCGGCCCCGTCAAAGCAGGTATAGGCGCATTCCTCACTGCCAGGAACAAGCGGAGTCACCATGTCTCCGTCAATGTCGACTTCAAAGAATCCTTTGTTCCTGACCGTATCCCGTCCCTCAGCCCTCATCAGAGAGGAAAACACCGGATAATTCTTTTCTATCGGCTCCACCTCACATTCCAGAAGAGGCGCACCGCTGTCTCCGACAATACAGCAGCATCCGCCGCATTTTTCATAATCACATGAAAAATATTCTGTCAGAATCTCTTCTGATACCAGACAATCGTCTATCTGTATTATTGCCCCGTGCGTATTCATTTCTTTCCTTTTGTCACATATTCTATCCTGCCGCCTCCGACAAGAAGAGAAAGTATCTCTGAAACAGCCTCAGAGTCTACGGAATCAATATTTTCCTGATACTTGGACTGCAAATCCTTTCCGCCGGCAAAACGGCCGGAGATAACATCAAGCCAATACTCCGGACTGGACTGGAGAGATGCCCACCTGTCCGACAGGACAGATTTGTACAATGCAAGATGCTCCTCGTCCACACCTGTCCTTGCAAGCTCCGCTGCAGCCAGACGCATGCGCATCAGGGCCATGACAAGCTTTTCTCTCCGGATTTCCCCCGGCAGACCCTCTTTCCGGGCATACCCTGCCGATATGAGCACACTGAACCTCTCCTCAGGATATACGGAGAATCTGTTTTTGACCGTGACATACATTCCCGAGCCATGGACAGCCTCCGCCAAGGCATCGGACAAGGCCATAGCAGCAACCAGCGAGGCCATGTAATTCTCCGGATTCATCACAACGCCTGCAGTCATCAGCATGTCAATCCCCGGAATGTTCCCTCTGACAAAATAGGTCGACTCCCCTGTCCCCGTCTGGTACGAAACCACCGGGCGGAGAGAGCGCCTCCCGATTGTCCGGAATCCTCCCATATACTTCTGCAGAAGCTTTTTCACATCAGACTCATACATGTCGCCCACAAGAATCAGGTACCCGTCGTCAGACTTTGAAAAAAGATAGTCGAAAAAAGCCATGGCTCTCTCGGGAAGGTCATCATGAAGGTTCTCCGCAGACTTGAACGGAGAATATCTGTCATCCCCGCACATAAGGCTGTCAAGTATGAACATCTTTTCCTGCACATCTCCCCTGCCGGTCATGAGCCGAAGCCTCTCTCCTTTCAGATACATCTCTGCAGCGAGACTGTCAGCAGACCTTGACTTGGTAAGCGCCAGCAATGATTTCATCAGAAGAGACAGGCGGGCGGATGGCAATGTTCCCGAAAGGGAAACAGTATTCAGCCCCACTTTCGCAGAAAGCGTTATCCCGTTTATTTCCAACATCTCCCTGAAATCCCGCCCGCTTATGCCGCAGACTGAATAAAGGGAAAGCATATCCGACATAAAGGCTCCTTCGCCGTCCCTCATGTCCTTCATTGAAGAATACCCGTCCTTGAGGACAAAAGAATAATACATCATGCCGTCTGTCGGAAGCTGCTTATACAGTACCCTGATGCCATTGGCAAAAGTCCAAAGCCGGCCTCCGCTCGCCTGGTCATTCCGGCTCATGCGCAGACCGCACTTTTCAGCAGGAACAGGGAATAGGAGAGTGTCTGCCATCCTGACGGAGGCCGGGAAGCCTGCGGAATCATCAGACTGACGAAGGGGCGCCGAGACACCTGACAGCAGGCCGGAGACAAAATTGTTGACAAGGCTGTGCCCAAGAGAATCCGTAATCTGCCTTTTATTGAAAAAAGCATATTTTTCCGCATCAGAAGCAAGGTCAGCCCCATACAGAAAGGACCGGACGCATCTGTCTACATATACATTGTTGGAGACCGGTGACTTCATGGCCTTCCGCCTCCACTCCATATCAACGGCATCCTTTGCCTGCATATATTCCTCCATCGGGATTTCCCCGGCGAACAAGACCACAGTATCCAGAATCGCAGCAATCCGTCCGGTATCTTCAGGTGACGCCAGCACTGATATCCGGTACTTGTCCCTCTTTTCTCCTGAAGACAGGCCTGAATGCGACATCGTCACATAAGCTGCGGGGATTGAAGACAGCTCAAGCCTTCCGCTGATTCGGCGTCCGAGCAGACGGGCATATTCTTCCCACATTCTCGCTGACACTGCCGGCACGGCTGTCCCGATGAACCGCTCCGGGATTTCCCCCGCATCAAGAGTCACGGACACCTCGGCGAGTCCTGAGCCTCTGAGCTGCACTTCGCGGCAGGCCGCGGACGATGCGGCCGCCGAATCTGCAGCATAAGAAGACTCCTGTGACACAGGCTCCGGAGAGGCTGCCGTACAGCCGTACGGTATCATCAGAGACATCAGGCGGAGCTTGCGGTGCATGGCATCCCTGTCAATGTCACCGGAAATCACTACAGCCTCGTCCGAAGGATTGCTCCTGCTGTCAATCATGTCAAAGAAGACGAGCAGAAGCGAGTCTGTGACATTCTCTCCCGCCCTGAGCCGGACATTCTCAAAATGCACTATGCTGCTGCCGCCCTCAGGGATGACATATCCCATCCTGCCATAATGAATGTCATTGGAGCGGAGGAATGAGTCCGGAGAGGTGCGCGTAAATCTCGGGAGTGAATCAAGCATCGCCACAGACATCTCCGCTGCACATCCCCTGCGCACAAGAGCAAAATCCGCATGTCCGGTTATTGACTTGTTCTCGACAAGATAACATGAAATTCCATCCGGCAGGACAATCTTTGAAATCTTCGGGTCGTCAGGCAGTGACGGAAGAGTCTGCCCGACCGACAGGAAGGGCAAAAACATCAGGACAAAAGCAGAAAATATCAGTGAATATGGCTTTTTCATCATATTTATAATATGAGCGGCAAAATTAAAATAAAAAATTACTATTTTTGCAATAATGTGTTTGTTTGGAATATTTAACTAATAACAATACGGATATGAAAAAGATTTTTCTTGTTATCGCAGCTGCAGTCCTTTCTGCCGCGGTAGCCGTAGCTCAGGATATGGCAACGGCCACAGAGACCTATAACAGCGGAGCCGAGTCACTTCAGATGGGAGACAATGCCACGGCTCTTGCATTCTTTGAGGAAGCCCTGACAATGGGAGAGGCCTGCGGTGAAGACGGTGCTGAACTTGTGAACAACTGCAAGGACATCATCCCCAAGGTAACGCTCGCTGCAGCCAAGGACATGATTCAGACAGAAGACTATGCCAATGCCCTCACACAGCTTCAGAACGCCATTGACAAGGCTCAGGCATTCGGGAACAATCCTGAAGTAGTCACTGAGGCAACCGAACTCATCCCTCAGATTTATATGCAGAAAGGCAATATGCTCATCAATGCCAGGGATTATGCGGGAGCAGCCGAGGCATACAATCAGACAATTGCCCTTGACCCGGACAACGGCAACGCATACCTGAGGCTCGGAATGGCCTACGGAGCTGCCGGGAAAGTGGCAGAAGCGACAGAAGCATACACAGCCGCCATGCAGCACGGACAGGAAAATGCAGCCGCAAAGCAGCTTTCGACTCTCTATGTGAAGCTTTCCGCCAACTACCTCAAGGCAAAGAAATATGAAGATGCAATCGATGCCGCCCTCAAATCAAACGAGTATGCCGAGAACGCTACCGCAATGCAGGTGGCAGGCACTGCAGCATCTCAGCTTCAGAGAAATGCCGATGCGGTCAAGTATCTTGAATCTTATCTTGCTCTTGCCCCTAACGCAAAGAACTTCAACCAGATGTGCTACACAATAGCTGTTCTTTCCCAGGGACTCGGAGACAAGGCCAAGGCATGCGGCTACTATCAGAAAATTACAGGTGACCCTAAGTTCGGGCCTACTGCGAAGCAGCAGATTTCAGCCCTCGGATGCAACTAAAGGGAAGACAGACGGAGCTTCTTGCTCCCGCAAGAAATTGTGACATCGGCATTGCGGCAATCGACTGCGGTGCCGATGCCGTATATATTGCGGGCCCTGCATTCGGGGCCAGACAGGCCGCCGGAAATGACATCAGGGACATCGCAGCACTCTGCAGATATGCCCACAGATATGGGGCAAGAATATTCATTACTCTCAACACGATACTCTACGACGGGGAAACAGACAGGGCAAGACGCCTGATGCATGAAATAGAAGACGCCGGCGCCGATGCCGTCATTGTCCAGGACCTCGCCCTCGTCACCATTGCAGCAGAAGAAGGCATCAGGATTCCGCTCCATGCATCCACACAATGCGCCATAAGGACTCCGGAAGACGCCGTCTTCTATGAACGGCTCGGATTCTCCAGACTTGTACTTGAGAGGCAGCTGTCACTCGAGCAGATTCGGCAGATCCGCAGGGCGGTCAGCTGCGAACTTGAATTCTTCGTGCACGGGGCCCTGTGCGTATGCTACAGCGGCCAGTGCTACCTGTCTGAATTGATTGCGGGACGCAGTGCAAACCGGGGCGCATGCATCCAGGCATGCCGCTCCAGATACGACCTCATTGACAGTTCAGGGAAACTGCTTGTCAAAGACAGACCCCTGCTGTCCCTCAAGGACCTGAATCTCAAAGACAGGCTTGCCGACCTCGCCGATGCCGGAATCACATCATTCAAAATCGAGGGCAGGCTGAAAAATATTTCGTATGTAAAAAATGTTGTCAGGGCCTATTCAATTGAACTTGACAGGCTTGCCGACGGAAAGAAATATTGCAGGGCCTCATTCGGCACAGTTACGGGAGGATTCAGCCCTGATGTGGACAAGACATTCAACCGGGGATATACAGATTTGTTCATAGACGGGAAAAAAGAAAAATGGAATTCTCCTGATGCGGCCAAATCAATGGGTGAAGAAGTCGGCACCGTATCATACCTGTCCAAAGAAAAGAATTTCCTGAAAGTCTCGCCGGCAAAAGGGAAAGAAGGCCTGAACTTCAGAAACGGGGACGGATTTGCTTTTGTCGCAGGGACAGAAGTCATCGGATTCAGGGGAGACCTGTGCGACGGCCTTCAGATAAAATGCAAAAGAATACCGGAACTTTACATTGGGGCAAAGCTTTACCGGAATCTGGATTCCGCATTTGAGAAAGAGCTGGACAAATGCTCCCCGTCAAGGGAAATCCGGGTCGGCCTGACTGTATCAGTCAAAGGGAAATTCACAGTGACCGTCTCGGCAGAAAGTGAAGACGGCAGAAAATCATCCATAACGGCTGATGTCGGGCATACGGAAGCGGAAAACAGAGAAAGAATGCTGTCGCTGATTGACGGACAGCTTTCAAGACGCAGCGGACATTACTTGTTTTCAGTCCAGGCGATACGCTCAGATAATTCAGAGGCCTGCGGCTCTGAAAATCCGGGAAACAATCCCCTTCCACTGATATCCGCAGCCACACTGAACGACTTGAGGCGACAGCTGGCGGAAAAGCTGGGTTCAATGCCGTGCATCAGCCGTCCGCTTATGAACAGGAGCGGAAACATCGCAGAATATCTCCGGGAAGCGGCTCTCCGGGACAATACGGCAGATGCCCGGACAAGTCATGCCCCGGCGACATACAAGGACAATATCTCCAACAATATTTCACGCGACCTTTACCTGCGGCTCGGGACAGAGACAGAAGGCATGGCCTACGAAATGGAACATCCGGCCGGAGCCGAACTGATGAGGACAAGATACTGCATCAGGCATGAACTCGGAATCTGCCCGAAACAGAAGCCGGGGACAAAAGCCGCCCCCCTGATGCTGATGAACAATGGAAGACGGCTTGCCATCAACTTTGACTGCAGGGCCTGCGAGATGACGGTCTCACAGGCATAAATGTCATACGCCGGGATACTCGATGATTTCAAATTTGAGATCCACATCTCCGAAATGTCCGGTCACATTGTCATTTGCCAGGATATATCTGGAGCTCAGCTGCCCTCTCCAGACAATATCATCTCTGGTATTCATCGGGATTTCCAGTTCGAATCCATAGCTTTTTGACGCGACTCTGACAAGAGCGGTACATTTCCAGGATGTCCGTGACCCTCCGTCATCCTCAACAATCATGAAGGCGCAACTGGCAAGCTGCCCTGTCCACTCTGACACAAGCACTGCATTGAAAGGCTGCGGGACGCCCTTGTCCCTGCGCTTGACGACAATCATGAAATCTGTTACGGACGGATTGTAAAGCTTGAGTTCCGCTTCGGTGCTTGCCGTAAAATTCTCGACCGAGCCCATTTTGACAAAGAATTCCGAGGCTCCCGCAAACCATGAGTCATAATTCCTGAGCATAGTGAATTCTTTCAGCACAAGTGTCCTCAGGACAGAATCCGATTTCGTCCGGATACCGGATGCGGCACACTCAGCCCTGTCCAGCCCGACTATCACTTCTCCTCCGCCGCTTCCCCACTCGGGGTCCTGTCTCCGCAACAGTTCAAGAGAAGAATAGCCGCAGTCATCGTTGCGGTTCACGACCCATACCGGCCGGGCAGCAGCCATCTGTTCGTCAACGATGACTTCTCTGATAATTTTTCCCCCTTTGCCATCTTGAACGACTTCATAGCCGACATTTGTCTCCGAACCGTCCAGCGGGTCAAATGTAATTATCGGAAATTCTTTCCCGTCCCAATTTTCTGAAAACGGCCAATATATCTGAATGTCGGAGTTCTCCAGCGCAGAAACAAATTCTTCCGGAGAAAGGACAGTGCCGTAGCCGGAAGACAGACCCTTTGCGTGACAAGACTTTGCCCCTGTATCCGATCCGGCTGCAGCCTCCAGATGCCCGATAATCAGCTCCCTCATCGGAAGGGAATACGCAGCCGGAGACTTTGTCCCGGAGGGAAGCCTGTCGTCACCTACGCCTGCTCCTGGCAGACGGAACAGGTCACACATCATATATTCCTCGTCATAGCCGTTCTCCGAGGAAGATGTGACCGCATCGTATACTTCGGAAAGCTGTTCTTCTCCTATCGGCAGTTCCGCCAGGAGAGTGGCCACCCTGCCAAGCGATACAGAAGAAGACAGGGAATCCTTATCTGCTCCGGAATGACGGCCAATGTCATTGTCAAGCTCTTCGCATGAAACGGCAAGAACAGATATGGCAGACACTGCAATAAACGGCAACAGGCCGTAAATCATGAACACATGCAGGAAATGAACTCTTCTTTCCCTGCATTTCTCCGGCACATTTTTCATAACCTCCATATTTTAAGACTCATTTTCTGAAACATTTCATTGCAAAGGGACAAAAAATTATCCGTGTGCAGAAAATGTACACGGATAATTGATAAAAAACCTCACAGGGCCGCTTCCGCCCGCTGTCAGCGGAGGAAATCAGCGCCAGAAATGAAGAATCCTGTTTCTGTTGTTCAAATCTTTTGTCAATTCAGTACGGGAAAACCCTGCTGCAATGAATATTTCGGCAGTCTGCGCTCCGAAGGCCTCGTTAATCTCCACAAATCCGGCTCCGTCCGGATTGAGATGGTCCATGGAGAATGCGGCGATTGCCCTGTAGTACAGAAGAGGATCGTCATCAGGGACAAACAGGGCGCCTGCCGGTTCATACTCCAGCACATTTCTGGACATGAGCGCTTTCTCGGACTCTGTCACATACGGCGGATTGGAGACAATCAGATCAAACTTCCCTGTGACATTGCCGGTATCCTCGCCGGTTCCTGCCTTCAGAATGTCATGCAGGACAAAACGGGGACTTTTTGCTCCGGTATTTTTCTGTATGGTCCTGAAATCCTGGGAACGGGCGAGTGCCAAAGCCTTCTCAGAAATGTCCGTCCCGACAGTCTCGGCTCCCGGAACAGACAGGGCAAGAGTCCAGGCGATGCAACCCGAACCGGTACAAAGGTCCAGTATTCTCACCGCAGAGGCGAACTTTCCTGAAGAAAGCCGCATTCTGCTTATTCTTGAGGCAAATCCGATTGCATTCCTGCACAGAAGTTCCGTCTCCTGCCTCGGAATCAGGACATCCGGAGTGACCCTGAAGTCATATCCGCAGAATGGGGCATGCCCGACGACATATTGGAGAGGCTCCGCCTCGGCCAGCCGGGAGAGCTTTTTCTGAAGTTCCGGCAGCTTTCTGTCCGCTATCACGAAGTCCGGCTCTACTATATGGGTATAGCTTCTGGTCCCGAGCACATCTTCGCACAGGCCCAGAATCATTGCCCTGGCTTCGTTCTGTCCATATAAAGATTCCAGGGCAGACACTGCCTCTGAAATAAAATCCTTCAGCAACATGCCAGTGTCATTTGTTATAGCCGCTGTTCTCAATAATCCCGGAAAGGAATGCAGTCATGTCCATACCTGCCGTACGGACCATCTTCGGCACAAGAGAAGCCGCCGTCATGCCAGGAATGGTATTTACTTCCAGGAAATACAGCCCGTCTTCAGAAAGTATATAGTCTACTCTGACCACGCCTGAACAGCCGAGCCTTGAATAAATTTTCTTCGACACTTCCTGTACCGACGCAAAGACATCCGCCGGAAGGTCCGCCGGGCATATTTCCTGACTGAAACCGTTGTATTTGGCGTCATAGTCAAAGAATTCATGGTCTGTGACAATTTCTATCACCGGCAAGGCCGCAAGCCCGCTTCCGTCAAAATAAACGGCGCAGGTGATTTCTCGTCCGGTCACCGATGCCTCCGCAAGGACCGTCTTCCCCTCTGAAAATGCCAGATCAAGCGCCGGAAGCATATCTTCTTCCTTCTTGACCTTTGTCACGCCGAAGCTTGATCCTCCGTCGGTCGGCTTGACAAACAGCGGAAGGCCAAGCCGCTTCACCGCATCGGAAGCGAGAGAGCCTTCTGAGACCCCGCCCTTCCTTATGAACATGTCATCTGCACATTTCACGCAGTCCATGTCCCGGAGATAATTCTTGCATGCGAATTTGTCGAAAGTCATGGCTGAAACGAAGGAACTGCAGCTGCTGAACGGAACTGACAGCATCTCGAAATATCCCTGGATGAGTCCGTTCTCCCCCGGAGTGCCGTGCTGCATGATGTAGGCAAAGTCAAACTTGACTTTCTCCCCGCCCAGGACCACAGAAAAATCAGTCTTGTCTATCTGCGGCCTTTCCTGTTCAGGAATTATCGTACGCATTGAGTTTATCCTGCGGCATGAGACAAGTGTCCAACTGCCGAAACGGGCAAATATTTCATACACATTATATTGAGCGCCATCAATCCTTGATGCGACGAATTCCCCGCTCCTGCATGACACTTCCCATTCCGAAGAATCACTTCCGTATATTACTGCTATATTTCTGTATTTTCCCATAATTACCGGTTATTTTTCATGAGAGTCAGTCAAAATAATAAGATTCCATGTCATTCTCCGTCTTCTGTGCGTCATTGTCGCTGCCGTCGCAGTCAAGATTGAGCTGCATGCCGGGAGGAGCCACAAACCTGTCTGTCTCGGAGATTCCGAGAGTTCCGTCTGCAAGGACTTTCTTCATCCAGATTCCCCATATCGGCAGGGCCATGTTGGAGCCCTGTCCGTAAGTCATTGACTGGAAATGAATCTGACGGTCTTCTGCCCCTACCCAGACACCTCCGGTCACGGATGGAGTATATCCGATGAACCACCCGTCGGCCTGGTCATTGGTCGTTCCCGTCTTGCCGGCAATCTCCCCGTGAAGCCCGTATTTGTACCTGAGTCTCACGGCAGTACCGCTGTTGACGACCCCCTGCATGAGGTTGGCCATCAGATATGCAGTCTGTTCACTTATGGCCTCCCGCTTGCGGGCGCCGAATTCTGAAAGCACATTGCCTGAATTGTCCTCAATCCTGGTCACGAACATAGGGTCGATGTGCACACCGCCTGACGGGAATGTATTATATGCCGCGACCATTTCGTAGAGGGAAATGTCCGCCGGACCCACGCACAGGGACGGCACCTCGTCTATATGGCTTGTGATGCCCATCTTGCGCATCATTTCAGCCATAGCATGCGGGCCGAACTGCTTCATGAGATATGCAGAAATGTTGTTGCTGCTCTTTGTGAGCCCCCATTTGAGGGTCACCGTCTGCCCTATCCACTCATCCCTGTCGGTACTCTGCGGAGTCCATGTGTCATCCCCGACAATGAATGTCTGCGGCACATTCACGACCTTGTCGCATGGCGTCATGCCTTCCTGCATGGCAAGGGTATAGAGGAACGGCTTGATTGTGGAGCCGACCTGGCGTTTTCCCTGGCGGATGTTGTCATACTTGAAATATCTGTAGTCCGGTCCTCCCACATACGCCTTTACATGTCCTGTCTGCGGCTCCATTACCATGAAGGCAGCCCTGAGATGCGCCTTGTAATACCGGATAGAATCATCCGGTGTCATGACTGTATCCACATATCCTTTCCCTTTCCAGGAAAAGACCCTCATGGAGGTCTTCTGTCCGAAGCTGCGCTTTATCTCGGCATCTGAGGCTCCTCTGGCCTTCATGGTACGCCAGCGGTCACTCCAGCGTCTTGCCTGGGCCATGAGCCTGTCCCTGGTCGCCTTGTCTATGTCATTTGAGAACGGCTTGTTGACCTTGGAGCGCTGGTCAATCCAGAACTTGTCCTGAAGGTCCTGCCCAAGATGCTCCGCCACAGCCTCTTCGGCATATTTCTGCATCTTGTAGTTGATGGTCGTGTATATCCTGAGCCCGTCCCGGTCAAGGCTGTATTTTGAGCCGTCCGGCTTGAGATTCTTGTTGAGCCAGCCGTACAGCGGGTCATCGGCCCACTGGAGGGAATCCGCACGATAGTCCTCGTATATGCTGTAGTCGGACCTGTCCGGCTCTGAGGCATTCATAGTCCTGCGGAGCATGTCCCTGAAATACGGGGCAAGACCGGCATTATGGTCCAGCATCCTGTAAGACAGCACGATAGGCAGCTGCCGAAGAGAATCGCACTCTGGCTTGGTGATGTAGCCGGCCTTCTGCATCTGGCCGAGGACAAAATTCCTGCGGACAAGAGCCTTGTCCGGATTCCGCACCGGATTGTATCTGGTAGGCTTGTTGACCATACCCACGAGCATGGCACTCTCCTCCCGCGACAGTTCGCATGGGTCCTTCCCGAAAAATGTCATGGACGCGGACTTCACTCCGTAGGCATTGCTGCCGAAGAAGACGGCATTCATGTACATGTCCATTATCTCGTCCTTGGTATAGTTGCGCTCGAGCTTCACGGCCGTAATCCATTCCTTCATCTTTATCCATACCATCTTCACCTTGGACCAGCCCGGGATACTGCTGCTCACATCCTGCCTCGGATACAGAGTCTTGGCAAGCTGCTGGGTGATGGTACTTCCCCCGCCCTGGCTTGAATCGCTGAACAGAAGCGTCTTCACGAGAACCCTGCCCAGACTTATGAAGTCTATTCCCGAATGGTTATAGAAGCGGACATCCTCCGTTGCCACCGCAGCCTCGACCAGATACGGGGAAAGCTCTTCGTAAGATACATACGACCTGTTTTCTATATGGAATGTGGAGAGGATTTCCCCGTCTTCAGCTATCACCTGGGTGGCGAGCTTGCTTTCCGGGTTCTCCAGCTCCTCGAATGAAGGAATGTCAGCAAATGCCCAGACGAGGAGAAGCATCACGGCAACCAGCACGAAAGGAAAGCTGAAAAGTATCCAGAACCATATCACTATGCGCTTTTTTGTCTTGTCCGTCATTATTGAGATGTCTTTTGAGTCAATTATAAATGTCTTTTAAATCTTTCAAACTGCATTGACTTGCAAAAATAGCAACAAAATCCTTACTTTGCAGTCCGAAAACAAGAAAAGTCAGAGAACATGGAGGGAAATCTTGTTATTGTAGAGTCTCCGGCCAAGGCCGGAACTATCCAGAAATTCCTGGGAAACGACTATACGGTAAAGTCCAGCTTCGGCCATATCCGCGATTTGAAAGACAATGCATTGAGCGTAGATGTCAACGACAGGTTCAAGCCGGAGTATGTGATTCCGGATGACAAGAAAAAAGTCGTATCTGAACTTAAGAAGGCAGCCAAGTCCGCCGAAACGGTCTGGCTCGCATCCGATGAAGACCGGGAAGGAGAGGCCATATCCTGGCATCTGTTCGAGACTCTCGGACTGAAAAAGGAAAATACCAGAAGAATCGTTTTCCACGAAATCACCAGGGACGCCATCCTCAACGCGATAAAGAACCCGAGGGACATAGACATGAATCTTGTCGACGCCCAGCAGGCAAGACGGGTACTGGACAGGCTGGTAGGCTTTGAACTTTCCCCCATACTATGGAGAAAAATCCAGCCGAAGCTCTCAGCCGGACGCGTTCAGTCAGTCGCACTGAGGCTTGTGGTAGACAGGGAAAGGGAAATCATAGGATTCAGAAAAGAGCGGTACTACCGGACAGATACTGTCTTCCATCCGGAAGGCACCCCGTCTAATATTCAGGTGAAGGCGACTCTTGACACAAGGTTCAAAACCGCAGAAGAGACCGGAAAGTTTCTGGAAAGATGCATCGGAGCCACATTCAGGGTAAAGAGCATAGACAGAAAGGACGGGACAAGGACTCCGGCTGCCCCCTTCACCACATCTTCCCTCCAGCAGGAGGCGTCAAGGCGCCTGAGGATGTCAGTGAGCCAGACCATGAGCATCGCCCAGAAGCTCTATGAAGAAGGACACATTACATACATGAGGACCGACTCGACCAATCTGTCCTCACTTGCAATAGGCACCGCAAAGAAATTCATCTGCGACAACTTCGGGGAGGAATATTCAAGGACAAGGCAATACAAGACAAAGACCAAAGGGGCACAGGAAGCCCATGAAGCCATAAGGCCTACTTACATCGAACACACCGAGATTCCGGGGACAGCCCAGGAAAAGAAGCTGTATGAACTCATCTGGAAGCGGACCGTAGCCTCACAGATGGCCGATGCCCGGGTCTTGAGGACCTCCGTAAAGGCCGGTGCCGACGGGATAGAAGAAAATTTCCTTATACAAGCTACGCAGGTACTGTTCGACGGCTTCCTCAAACTTTACATTGAAAGTTCCGAAGACCAGCCGCAGGATGAAGACGAGGTGATTCTTCCTGAAATGCATGTGGGAGATGTGCTCGAAGCCGGAGACATCGTGTCCGAATGCAAGTTTACCGCTCCTCCGGCCAGATACTCGGAGGCAACGCTCGTGAAACGGCTTGAGGAACTCGGCATAGGGAGACCTTCCACATACGCGCCGACTATCTCCACCCTGACCAAGGCGAGAGGCTATATAATAAAAGGAGACAAGCCGGGAGAGAAAATCCCTGTCGAAGACCTCGTGCTCAGGGAGGGGACAATCAGGACTGTTAAGAGGACGGAAGTGACAGGGGCTGAAAAAGGACGGCTGTTACCCCAGGAAATAGGAATGATTGTCACAGATTACCTTGTCAAGAACTTTGACAGGATACTTGACTACGGATTCACTGCTGGAGTTGAAAAGGAATTTGACCAGATTGCCGCCGGCAAACTGGAGTGGGACAATGTCATATCAGCATTCTACACCCCTTTTCATCAGAAAGTGGAGGAAACGATACATGACAATGTCTACAGCCATGTCAGCAGGGAACTCGGGACTGACCCGAAAGACGGTCTGCCTGTGACCGCAAGATTCGGCCAGTACGGGGCGTATGTGCAGAAAGGGGAAGGAGACGGCAGGACATACGCAAGCCTCGCTCCGGGACAGCTCATAGAAAGCCTTACACTTGAAGATGCGCTCAAGCTCTTCGACCTGCCGAGGACAGCGGGTGAATACAACGGCATTCCTGTCATCTGTACAAAGGGACGGTTCGGACCATATATAAAATACGGGGACAAGAATGTCTCCCTACCGAGGGGCACCGATCCGCTGAACATTGACCTTCAGAGCTGCATCTCACTGATAGACAAGGCGGCAGACAAAGATGCCCATAAGATTATCGCCAACTTCGAAGAAAGCGGCATACAGGTCATCAACGGCAACTACGGCCCTTACATCAAGTACTCCGGTTCAAACTACAGGATACCGAAAGGCACGGATGCATCATCTCTGACAGAAGAGGATTGTAAAAATATAATATCCTCCAGTGAACCTACAGGCCGAAAGAGAAGAAAAAGCAAATAGAGAACATTACTTTTCTCCGAAAATACGGCATTTTTATTGAAATTTATAATTTTTATCGCGGAGTCAGTTGCAATTTTAAAATTTGTGATTAACTTCGCGCTCGTAAACAATTATAAATTATAATCAGAATATGCCAACTTATCACATTGACCAGATTGACCAGAAAATTCTGTCTTTCCTTGTAAAGAACGCAAGAATGCCATTTCTTGAAATCGCAAGGGAATGCGGAGTGTCAGGAGCGGCAATTCACCAGAGAGTGAAGAGGCTCGAGTCCAACGGTGTCATCACCGGATCAAGACTTCTTGTCAAGCCGCAGGCTCTCGGCCTGGAAGTTTGCGCATTCGTCAGCGTGTCACTTCTTGAGGCCAACAAATACCCTGATGTGATTGACGCCCTGAAAAAGATTTCAGAAGTGGTAGAATGCCATTTTGTCACAGGAAAATATCCGATTCTTCTGAAAATCTATTGTTTCAACCATGACCATCTTATGGAAATCCTGGTAAATACCATCCAGAAGATTCCATACGTGAAGGCTACCGAGACCCAGATCTCCCTTGACCAGGCAATTGAACGCCAGGTATGGGTCAAAGACTATCAGAATACCAGCTTCTCAGCAAGTACAAAGAGAGAAAGGGAATCAAAGTAGAAGAATCTTCTCTGCAAGCATAAGATCTGCGGGAGCCGTGAGTTTTATGTTCAACGGCTCTCCGTCTGTAAATGCAAGGGAGACCCCGGACTTCTCGACCACAGAGGCATCATCAGTAAACGACATGTCGTACGCCTGCATGTAGGCCGTCTTCAGGACTTCAGAATGAAATATCTGCGGGGTCTGGACCCTGAACAGCAGACTTCTGTCCGGCCGGAGGCCAGCCACAGGCTCATATCTCACCTCACCGGAAGCCTCCTCGCTTCTTTTCAGCGCGCGCAGCGTGTCCGTGCTCGGAATCACCGGCACTAAGGCCGGAACTTCCTCTGCGAGCCCGAACATTTTCTTTATAAGGGCTGCGGACAACAGGGGCCTTGCTCCGTCATGCACAGCCGCCAGAGCCCCGTCGGGTACAGCCTCAAGAGCATTTCTCACAGAATGAAACCTGGAAATCCCGCCCCTGACAAGAGTCTGCCTTGCGGTCACACCCCTTGCGGCACAATAATCTTTCCAATAGCCGATATATTCATCCGGGAGAACTGTGACGACTCTGATATCCGGCTCTGCGTCGATGAATTTCTCAAGAGTACGGTGAAGCACAGCCTTGCCCCCGAGTTCAAGGAACTGTTTCGGGACCGGGGCACCCATTCTCGACCCGCAGCCGCCTGCCATCAGCAAAAGATATTTTTTCCGTGTCATAGAAGACAAAGATACTGATATTAAAAACTTTTTTATTACTTTTGTCAAATTAATTTCACTGACTGCGAATTCAGAATTATTAACGGAATTTAGAAGACAAAGGGAGATGGGATTTTCATTGTTTACGCAGGAGCTTGCGATAGACCTGGGGACAGCCAACACCGTCATTTTCCAGAATGACCAGATAGTTCTTGACGAACCGAGCATCGTCGCCGTAGAGAACAGCACTGGAAAACTGATAGCTCTGGGGCAGAAAGCCAAGAGGATGCAAGAAAAGGAGAACCCCGGCATCAAGACTGTCCGCCCGCTCAGGGGAGGCGTCATAGCGGACTTCAATGCCGCAGAAATGATGATCAGGGGATTCATAAAGGAAGTAAACAGCCGCAAAAGACATATATTCACACCGAACCTGAAGATAGTCATCGGTATCCCTTCCGGAAGCACCGATGTGGAAATCAGAGCCGTGCGCGACTCTTCGGAACATGCAGGAGGACGTGATGTATTTCTCATTTTCGAGCCGATGTCAGCCGCATTGGGAATCGGCCTGGATGTGGAGGCTCCGAAAGGCAACATGGTTGTCGATATCGGAGGCGGCACTACAGAAATCGCCGTCATTTCCCTCGGAGGCATTGTCATCCAGAACAGTGTAAAAGTAGCCGGAGACGTATTCACAAGCGACATCCAGTATTATCTCAAGCAGCAGCACAACATAAAGGTCGGTGAGACGACTGCCGAAAGGATAAAAATAGCCGTTGGTGCTGTCATTCCTGACCTGGAGGTCGAGCCGGAGCCGTTCGTGGTCCGTGGCCCGAATCTCATGACGGCCCACCCTGTCGAGGCGACAATAACCTATCAGGAAATTGCGCACTGCCTGGACAAGTCCATCTCCAATGTGGAGGCAGCCATTCTGCATGTACTTGAGCAGACCCCTCCGGAGCTTTACTCCGACATTGTGGAGAACGGCATATACCTGTCCGGCGGCGGAGCTCTTCTCAGGGGACTGGAAAAGCGCCTCACTGAAAAGATGAACATACAGTTCCATGTGGCCGAAGACCCTTTGAGGGCCGTTGCAAGAGGAACTTGCATTGCGCTGAAGAATACGGCCAACTATCCTTTCCTCATGAGGTAGAATGGCCAGAAGAAAGGGAATAAGATTCATATACGATGCAGCTATCTTCATTCTGTTGGAGATAGCTGCATTGGCTATGCTCAAAAATTCCGGCGTAATGCAGGACCTGTGGATATCAAAAGGAATCCATGCAATGTACGCTTCCGTCTGGGGCAGCCTCGACGACATCAGATACTATTTCTCCCTCAAGTCAAAGAACGACAGGCTCGCCCAGGAAAACTTCCGGCTCACGCAGGAGCTCAGACGCTACAAAGCGGCGGCCGAGGCTGATTCAGCTGCAGCATTCACAATGTCAGACACTGCCGGCACATACAGATACATGCCTGCGGCAATTGCCA
Source organism: uncultured Bacteroidales bacterium (assembly GCA_944322565.1). GTDB lineage: Bacteria > Bacteroidota > Bacteroidia > Bacteroidales > UBA932 > Cryptobacteroides. The sequence goes on from CALUPG010000002.1 coordinate 121,551, forward strand.
GGATGACCGCCAACGGGCAGCACAACTACATCATCATCGACAAGGGATACGAAGACGGAGTGAAGGAAAAGAGCGGCATCATCACCGGGCAGGGAGCAATAGGCATCATTGATGCTGTCGGGAAACATTATTCGTATGCCCTGTCATTCAAGAATTCCGGAATCAGCATCAGCGCGAGGATAGGCAGGGAGGGAGCCGTCGGCCCGCTGAGATGGGACGGACACTCGGACAACGGGGCCATTCTGAGCGAGATTCCCCATCACATCACCCTGACACCGGGAGATACCATATTCACAAGCGGCTATTCGACAATTTTCCCGCCTGACATTCCGCTCGGCACTCTGGGCACGGCAAGAGTAGTGAACGGCGCCACATACGAAATCAAAATCCGGCTGCTGGAAGACTTCAGCACACTGAGATACGTGACACTTGTCAATCATACGGGACGGGAAGAACTGGAGCAACTGGAGGACGGACGATGAAGACACCACAACATTTCGGACTTGTTTACTTCACTCTCGCCATTGCACAGATGATTCTGTGCAACTGCTTCAATTTCAGTGCGTATGTAACGCTGTCCATCCTGCCTGTAATGGTTCTTTGCATCCCGCTCAATGTCGGGACTGTCATGTCAATGGTCATAGCCTTTGCCACAGGTCTCGCCTGTGATGCCGCATACGAGGGACTTCCGGGGCTGAATGCCCTGGCCCTGGTCCCTGTAGCCTTTATCCGCAAGCCTGTCATCCGGATTGTATTCGGAGAAGAACTCATCGAGAGACAAGAACAGTTTTCCTTCAGGAAATTCGGGGCAATCAAGATTTCCGGCGCCATTCTCATCGTCCAGGCAGTATTTCTGCTTGTATATATCATTGCCGACGGAGCCGGGACCAGGCCGTTTCTGTTCAATCTGTCAAGATTCGGGGCTTCACTTGCCGCAGGCTTCATGCTGTCACTTGCAACAGCAGCCGTGATTGTCCCGGATGAAAAGAAATGAAAATGGCCCGATGAAACTTGACAGGACAAATAAAATCAGGGCCGGGCTTCTGATTGCCGCCCTTATACTTGTCATCAGACTGTTCACAATCCAGATAATCGATGACAAGTATAAGATTGACGCATCCAACAATTCGATGGTCCACGCCGTCATCTACCCTACCAGAGGCATTATCTATGACCGCAACGGGAAAATTCTCGTCGGCAACAAGGTTGCATACGACATGCTCGTCACTCCGAAGGAAGTCGGGGAATTCGACACCCTCGCCCTATGTGAAATCCTGGAAATAACTCCGGAATTTCTCAAGGAAAAAATGGACGGCTACTACCGTGACAGGAGAAAAATCGGCTACCGGTCCGTAACTATGCTGACTCACCTGCCTCCCGAAATCTTCATGAAATTCGCCGAAGTCTCGTATAAATTCCCGGGATTCAGGGGACAGGCAAGAAACATAAGGGAATACCCGTACAATGCCGGAGGGAACCTTCTCGGCTACATATCCGAAGTAAGTGCCGATGACATCAGGAGCCATCCGGACACATACAACGCCGGAGACTACATCGGCAAGACAGGTATCGAGGCGACATGCGAAGAATACCTCAAGGGAGAGAAAGGATACCAGATATTTCTCAGGGATTCCCGCAACAGGATAGAAAGCCGGTACAAGGACGGAGAAATGGACAAGGAGGCGATTCCCGGCAAAGACATCGTGACAACCATAGATGCGGAGCTCCAGCATTATGGACAGGAGCTGATGCAGAACAAGGTGGGAAGCCTGGTGGCAATTGAGCCGTCGACAGGAGAAATTCTTACCCTGGTGTCCAGTCCCGGAATTGATGTGGAAATGCTCGCTGACATAGGGAAATACTACAGGCAGATAGCCTCGGACCCGTACAAGCCAATGTTCAACAGGGCTGTGCAGTCCGCCTACCCTCCGGGCTCGGTATTCAAGCTCGTCAACGGACTGATCGGACTTCAGGAAGGAGTCCTGACTCCAGAAACGCACTATCCCTGCAGCATGGGCTATCATTTCGGGAGGAACAAGCTCGGCTGCCATGCCCACCGCTCCCCGCTTGATCTTCAGGAATCCGTCATGATGTCATGCAATGCATACTATTGCTATGTCCTGCGCAATATTCTTGAAAATGACAAATATGGCTCCATTGCGGAAGCCATGGACGCCTGGAACAGATATGTGAAAAGCTTCGGGTTCGGACGGAAGCTCGGCAGCGACTTCCCGTCGGAGCTCGGAGGGACAATCCCGGACTCCAAATATTACGACTCCGTATACGGGGCAGGCTCGTGGAAGGCCACCAACGTCATTTCACTGTCAATAGGACAGGGAGAAATAGGATGTACGCCGCTGCACCTGGCGAATCTATGCGCCACTATGGCAAACCGGGGATTCTACTATATTCCTCACCTTATCAGAGGGACTGAAAATGTCAGCATTGATCCGAAATACTACAGAAAACAATATACCCTTGTTGACACATCTTATTTCCCGGTCATGGTGGAAGGCATGTACAGGGCTGTGAACAGCGGATACGGCTCGGGAGCGACAGCTGCAGTGGCTGCAGTTGAAGGGCTGGACATCTGCGGGAAGACCGGCACGGCACAGAACCCCCTCGGAGATGACAACTCGGTATTCATCTGCTTTGCACCGAAAGACGACCCCAAGATAGCAGTGGCGGCATATGTGGAGCACGGTTCATTCGGAGCCAGATGGGCGGCTCCCATAGCGTCCCTTCTGGTGGAGAAATACCTCAACGGAGAAATCGGGGAAAGCCGCAGACCGCTTGAGAAGCGTGTGCTGGAAGGCAATCTCCTTGACAAGATGAACATAAAGGGAAACTGAACTGCAACAGACACAAAGAAGAGAGATGAACAGACTGACAGGAAGAGGAGTGATGGAAACGATAGACTGGAGGCTGGTAATATGCTACCTGCTCCTCATTCTCATCGGCTGGATGAACATCTATGCCTCCATTCATTCCACCGAGCCTGCCTCCATCTTTGACTTTTCATGCAGGAGCGGCAAGCAGTTCGTCTGGATTGTCTCATCACTCGGACTTGCCGCAATCATTCTCTTTGCACTGAACCCGAGAATCTACGAAAGTCTCTCTGTCCCGATTTACGGCTTCACAATCCTTCTGCTGATAGCCGTGATTTTCCTCGGGACTGAAGTCAAGGGCTCAAGGTCATGGTTCTCGTTCGGCCCGGTCAGTTTCCAGCCTGCGGAACTTTCCAAAATTGCCACATCACTGATGCTCGCCACAGTCATGAGCCAGTCCGGGTTCAGGATGTCCAACATGAAGCATTTCCTTGCCACAGCTGCCGTCATCATTGTGCCCATGGCAATAATAGTGGCGCAGAGTGAAACAGGTTCCGCCCTCGTATATGTCGGCTTCGTCTTCATGCTTTACAGGGAAGGGCTTTCGGGCTGGCTGCTGTTCATAATCGGAATGGCCATACTTCTGTTCATTCTGACGCTGACATCATCAGCGTACACCTCCATTCTGGTGCTCGCCATTGTCACCACCTTGTGCAGCGCCATGTATTATGACAGGATAAAATCCTGGCTGAAGATATATCTGCCGTCTTTCATAGTCCTCGGCCTGCTTCCGTTTCTGCATGACAAACTTTCCGGCCTGACAGACAATCCGGAGGCGTTCATCCTCAAGGTCAAGCCCATGTATATTTTTGCCGCAGCCGCGGCGGTCTCTATTCCCATAATGGCTTTCAAGGCTTTCCGCTCAGGCGGAGCATTCAGATGGCTCGCCATAGCCTCTTTCATAGTCGGAGTCCTCTTCGTCTTCTCCGTGGACTTTCTCTTCCACGATGTGCTGCAGGACCATCAGCGCAAGCGCATCGAAGTATTGCTGGGGCTTAAGGATGACCCGACAGGAGTCGGCTACAATGTCAACCAGTCCATGATAGCCATCGGCTCCGGCGGATTCTTCGGCAAAGGCTTCCTCAAGGGGACCCAGACCACATACGGCTTCGTGCCCGAACAGAGCACGGACTTCATCTTCTGCACAATAGGAGAAGAGTGGGGCTTCGTCGGGGCCGCAGCAGTGATTTTCCTGTATGTATTCCTGATATGGAGAATAATCGCCGATGCCGAGCAATGCCGGGAGGCCTTTACGCGCATCTACGGCTACTGTGTGGCAGGCTGTATCTTCATGCACCTGTTCATCAATATCGGCATGACTGTCGGCCTTATGCCGGTCATCGGCATCCCTCTTCCGTTTATCAGCTACGGAGGCTCGTCCCTGTGGGCGTTCACCGTCCTTCTGTTCATCTTCATCGCCCTCGTAAGGAACGAAAGGAAATATTTCTGACAGAACCGTCAGTACACGGCCTGACTTGAAATCAACGGCCGCCGATTGCTTCAGCCTTGTCCACCATAGAGAAGAACCGTGACCTGTGCCCGTACGGGTCAAAGCTGCAGGCATCCCGCCCGAGGTCATAGACCAGAGAATATGAAGCATCACCCCTATATTCGGACTGACGCAATATAAGGCCGAAAGTTCCCACGGACAGGGCAAAGCGCATATTTTCCGAAGCATCTTCCCATGCCGCAGGAGCATCCTTCAGGTCGAGGGACACCGGGCGGGACTCCGACTGTCCCGGCTTCTTGTAGCGCACATCGAATGTCAGGTAACTTGCGCCCTGGTTCACATCCGGATTCAGAATCAGCTCATACAATGCAGTGATTGTCTGTCCTGAACCTATCTCCCCGGCATCCTTTCCGTCATCTTCGAAATCATCGTTTTCAAGCGTCCTGTTCTCATATCCTATAAGCCTGTAGCTGCCGACGGCTTCAGGGTTGAAGCTGACCTGTATCTTGACATCATCCGCAGCCGGGAAAAAGCGGCTGAAATTCTCCACAAACACGCGCTCTATCTCCTCCGGAGAGTCTATGTATTCGTATGTACCGTCGCCGCAATCGGCCAACTGCTCCATCATCGCGTCATTATAGTTGCCGTAACCCACTCCGAGAGTCGTGAGGTAAATTCCGCTGTCCCTCTTGGTTGAAATGAGTTCCTTGAGAGCCTCTACAGATGACATGCCGACATTGAAATCCCCGTCGGAGCCGAGAATAATCCTGTTGTTGCCTCCCTCAATGAAATTCTCCTGAGCCAGCTCATACGCAGTCTTTATGCCGGCTGCTCCGGCTGTAGACCCCCCGGCCTCCATGCTGCGGATCCGGGACTTGATCATGGCCCTGTTCGCGTCACTTACCGGCGTACTCCCGAGTATGACCTTATCGGCTCCGGCATATACTACTATGGACACGAAATCATCCTCCGAAAGAGAATCCATGAGTCTGCAGAAGCCCTCCTTCAGTATAGGGAGATCCTCATACATTGACCCTGATACATCTATCAGAAACACATAATTGGAATGACGCTGCTGCGTGTCATCAAGATCCTTTCCCCTGATGCCGAGCCGCAGCACATGATGTCCCTCATGCCACGGGCACGTACTCATCTCCGCATTAACGGCAAGATTTTCCTCGCCCGACGGAGCCGGATAATCAAAAGTGAAATAATTCAGGAACTCCTCAATCCTCACGGCGTATTTCGGAGGCATAGTTCCCTGATTGAGGATTCTGCGCACATTGGCAAACGAGCCGCCGTCAGCATCCACCGAAAATGTCGATACAGGCTGCTCGGCTGTACTCACGAACGGATTCTCCTCATATTGTGCATAATTCTCCCCTGCAACCTCCGGGAAATAATCCCCGACATAATAGTTGTCACCGAAATCAAAAGAGCAGCCGCAGAGGCCGGACACGGCAACCACCGCCGGAATAAACAGATGTTTTTTCATAATACAGACATTTTACAGGTCAGCACACGATCATTTGCGAAGTTATCTTTTTTCTCGAGAAAAAACAATACTGGACATTTGCTTAATATATAATGTATAATTCCCGGTATCCGGCAAACAGCACAAACAAAAAGATGGTCCGAAGTGAACCTTCAGACCATCTTTCATAAGTTGAACTACTTGGCTATATTACTTCCAAGGCGTCTCAGTGTCCTGACTGGAAATATTTTCGTTCCATGTGAAGCTTGTACTTGTAACAAGCGGATGTCCGTTTCCGGTAAGATCCTCAAACTGATGAGTTCCTTCAACTTCTGAATATGTAGCCCTGTTGATACGCCAATAACCCTCAAGTCCCTCGCTGTTTGCATTTACAAATGTCATATTATTGGCTATCTGCTCCGGAGTCCTTACAACAGACCATATTCTGGCTTCTGTGAACATTATGTTACATCCAACCCACCAGCTTGAGCCTGTACCATGGCCACCATCTCCAGAGGAACCGCCAAACCAGCTGGCCGTTGGGAAAGAACCGTCACCGACATCTCCAGATGTAACATCACCCGTTCCTACCTGTGTTCCATTATAATACAACAGACCTTTAGAACCATCCCATGTATAGGCCAGATGCTGCCAGCAGTTTACATCAAAACCGACCAACGGGTTCGGGTTGATATATGCAGGCGTCCCCTGGAACTGCACTGCAGAATGGGCCTTGACATCCTCCTGATCGCTCTGAGGGTCCTCAAAGCGGAAAAGTATACTTGCCCCGTTGGAGAACACATCCCTGTTTCTGTTAGCAGTATTGCTTACCTGGAATCTTACTTCAATCGTAAATCCTGTTGGGAACGAGCCATTGAAATTCTCTGCCTTAAGTCCTGTTGCCCCATTAAATTGTGCCAAATCATTGATAAGGACAGTCTCAATGGCAATCACATATGCTGATGTTACAGGAGTAGGTTCAACACTTCCAGAAACCTTTTCAAGCCTTAGCGGCAAAGCGAGAGGCGTGCCAGTAAGCTCATTTGGAAGAGTAGAAATATGTATGGATACCGGATCTGCCGAGTACTCACCTGCCGGAATCAAAATTTCGCCTCCCAGATCACAATAATCTGCCGGCAACATTTCATATCCTGCGCTCTGTTCGCGGTTGTAAGTATTCAGGACATTTTCATCCGCAACAAACCTGAACACGACATCCTCCTCGGTTCTGTCTGTCAAAGTAACCGTCAATGAATAGTCGGCACCCGTTTCGCCTAACGAAACTACTGTTCCGCTTACTCCTGAAGACTGTACGCTTTCATTTATGAATGCATGTATTCCTCCTACCCCATATTCTGCATCATTACATCCCACAGCAGATGCAGCGAGGATAAGACAAAGTCCAATTTTAAATATATTTTTCATCTCAAATTCTCTTTAAAACATTATGATACCGGAACATAATCCTCTGGAGACAATGCCTTTTCGGGAGAAGATGGATTCTGCTGCTGAATAGCCCTACGCATCCACTTGAACATAGGCGTATTTGACCTCTCGTTACTGAATCTGTATCCTCCGAATCCTCCTTTGCGGAAATCATTGTCCGGATTCCAAGATGCAAAGCCGACCAACGACGGCATTACAGATTTCGACCAAGTCCTGCCCTGATCGTCAGTCCAATAATATCCTCCGTTCAGACAGTCAATGGCACTTTCCAGATTGTCCGTAACGACAAATTTATTCGTTACTTCTTCTTCGGACAATGTCGAACTGAAGGTGTTGATAACCTGATTGAGACGTGTTTGAAGCGAAGCATTTCCTGACATATAGGTACCATAGTCCTGATCAGCTGTCATTCCGCAATTTGTCGGAGGTGTACCTCCAGGAACTGAATAAGCCTGTGAAACAAGGTAATTGCAATACGGACCGATTTCTGCCGCCAGCCTATTGACATAACCGTCAATTATAAGCAACTGGTCTGTCCCTGACTTAGGTCCGAAATACTTTCCGAGCTCCTGTACAAACCATGTGAAGTATGTCATATTCTGATCCAGCGATCCACCAGGTTCATAATCTATGTCAATCCCGTCATACCCGTAAAAATCTATGGTATCACGGATTGCCGCCGCATATTTGGCGAGGGAAGACCTTATGGCCTCATCGTTCCCGTCTTCCCACCCCCAGAATGCTTTCTGGTCATCCAGTGTGACACCTTCATTCCCGGATGTATACTCAGGTGGTGTAAAACTGTTACCTACATTGGAAGCAAAGAAGCATACTGTCACCTTTGTCCCTTTGACGTCCTGAACAAAACGAAGATCTTCTTTCTGTTCCGGAGAAATCCCTCTGGAATTATCCCACAGGGATATGATATCCATTGAATCCGGTACGGCGGACAGCATCCTTGAAGTTGACAGACCAGGCTCACCCCAACCGTCATACCAGCCGAAGGCTATGGCATGATCCGATTCCTTGTAGGCTCGCAGGGCAGCATAATAGGCATCGTCCTTGGCAACTTCGGTCAGAGAATACTCATCGAAGGCCTCAGTCTCAGGAGTCATCCAGTCACTGCAGCCTGCCGCAGCACAGGCAGCGGCTGCAATTATTACCGATTTGAATATATTGATTCTTTTCATATCAATTCAACTGTTAAAATTTAAATTCCCCTGTCCTGCCAGAAAAGCGGAGTACTTTCATGGTCAGCGCCTCCGAGATTTGACACGGCAGTATTGTAGTTGTCTTCATTGAGACTCGCTTCTGTATAAGGATAGCGCAGACGGTGATAATTCTTTATGGAACTGATGGTCGCATTCGGCTCCTGCGTGGCAACGGACTCGCACAGTTCAGGATAGCCGGTACGCCGGTATTCCGCCCATGCCTCAAGGCCCATAGGGAAGTTGGCAATCCACTTCTGGGTGATTATCTGCTCAAGATGCTTGTCTGCCGTGCTCTCTGCATCCCAGGCTATCTTGACTTCAGTCGAGCGGGCATATGTCTGGTTAAGGAAATCGCTGTGGTCTGCAGGAATGCTTGAGTCATCCGCAATGTACGCGGCAGCACTGCCGGCCCCCCACTGCTCGAATGACAGGGATATCCCGTTCTCATAATATGTCTTGGCATCGCCGCTGATCCAGCCGCGGAGCACGGCTTCCGCAAGCAGGAACTGGCTCTCTGCTGCGACAAAGACAGGAAGCTTGGTAGAGGCAAGGAAATTAGGCTGGGAGAACGGGGTGGAACTTGCCTTGTCGAAATTGGCCGGCTGCCCCATCTTTATGCCCTGATATGTCACAGTCCCCGATGTCGCAGCGGTGAAGTAGAACGGCATGCGCGGGTCATTGTATCCGTTCATGTAGTCTGTAATGCTGGCATTGATCCTGATGTCGCCCCAAGAGGATGCTGCGAGCTGATAAGGATTACCCTGGGTCTTCGGGTCAACCAGGGCATTTTCACTGTTAGAGGTGATGTATCCGCACTCGGAGTTCATGGCGCGGACAAACTCATCCTCAAATCCTGCCCTCATGGCTGCCCTCATGGCCAGCGATACGCCAAGCTTTGCCCAGTTGGCATAATTGCCGCTGTATATGGCATCGGAAGTCCCGATAGGAGATGCTCCTACCTGAGCCGAATACTGGTAGAGCACATCGGCAGCCGAAAGAAGATCATCGATGATGTTCCTGTAGACATCTTCTCCGGTATCGTATGCCACATACATGTCTCCGTCACGCACCTGGCTGTAAGGGATAGGACCGTAGCAGTCTGTGACCCTCATCATGGATGCAGCCTTCACGAGCTTGGCAAAGGCGAACCAGTGTCCTTCTCCGTCGGTAAGATCCTCAACCTTGAAGTAGTTGCTGTATACTCCCTGAAAAGCCTGGTCATATACAGATACATTCCAGCCGTCGGAAACATTGAATGTGTCAAAGTTGGCTCCCTGCCATCTGTTGACATTGGTGAAATAGCCGCCGAGAGACCCGACCATCTGATCTGCCATCTGCGAGCTGTTCTGCTGGACATACATCATCGTCTCTATCATCGAAGGGATGACGAGCGAAGGACTCTCGGCACGGAGGGCATACTGGTCTGTATTGTACTCCGGAAAGTTCTTTGTACACCCTGCAACAGCGACAAGACCGCCGATTACGGCAGCATTTGCAAATATTTTGAAAATTGTATTCATATCTGTGTCCTTATTGCATTGTTAGAACTGGAATTTGACATTGAATCCGAGGTTCCTTGTACTCGGAAGCATGAAGTAGTCGACTCCCTGATAGTAATTGCTGCTTGTGGAAGCGGAAAGCTCAGGGTCAAACGGAGCCTTGCAGTAGATCATGGCGAGGTTTCTTGCCACGAAGCCCACGGTAAGTCCCATCTTGTTGTTGAACCATTTTCTCGGGAAAGTGTAGTTCAGGGTGAGTTCCTGGAGGCGGATGTTGGTGGCATCATACAGATAGTACGCACCGTGTCCGCCGCTACCTGTGGATATGGTCTGATAGTATGACTGCGCATCGAGCAAACCGAAGTTTACAGGAATACCGCCGTTGTCCCTCATCTCGGCAGATGCTTCAGATGCACCATAGAAGTCGAGGATACCCTGAGTGGCTGAATATACGAGGCCGCCGATGCGGGCAGTGAGGACTACGCCGAGGGATACGCCCTTGTAGCTGAATGTATTGCTCCATCCGAGATTGGCCTTAGGTGCGAGCTGTCCGACTTTCACGAAGTCTGTCCTCTCCATCGAGATGCGTCCGTTGGCATCAACATCGACATATCCGTTGAGGTCTCTCTTGATGAAATTGTTCACATAGATGTCGGTAAGAGAACCACCCTGACGGAGAATTACGCGAGGTGCGACATTCTCGCCTCCGAGCCAGTCCTTCTGGATTTCATCGATGGTGACATTCTCGCCTGTGATAGGGTTGACGATGTCATTGGCGAGCTCGACAATCTTGTTCTCATTGAATGTAAGAGTGAAGCCGCTGTCCCATGTGAAGTCGCCCCAGGTGTTGTTGTAGCCGAGGGCGAGCTCGACTCCCTGGTTCTGGACATTACCGGTCTGCGCGATGAAGTTGTCATAGCCTGTGGAGGCGGCAAGGTCACCGTATACAGTCTGGTTGAAGGTATTGGAACGGTAGTATGTCACATCCAGGCTGAGGCCCTTGAGGAAACGCATGTTGACACCGATTTCCCATGAACGGGTGTCTTCAGGCTTGAGATCCCTGTAAGGGTAAGTCTTGCTCTGGGTCCAGAGGTCCGTCTGGTCGTTGTAGTCGAGACTCGGATTGGAAATCCACCTTGAGAACGGAGATGCGACCTGAGAATATGAGCCGCGGACTTTCAGGAAGTCAAACCACTTCGGCATTTCAACAAGGTTGGAAATGACGGCGGAAAGACCCACTGAAGGATAGAAGAATGAGGACTGTGATGAATATGCAAGCTGCGAAGCCCAGTCGTTTCTTCCTGTGACAGTAAGATAGACGGCGTCATTCCAGCCCACCTCAACCGATGCAAACACCGACTGAGTCTGGTCATGCCAGCCGTTCTCGTCTCTCTTGTATTTGTTGGCTATGTCAAGGTTATTGGCGGAAAAGTAGTTGGCCTCCTTAAGGTCGCCTGTCATCATCGCCGAATAATACCTCTGGTCATTGATGGATGCTCCGACATTGGCCATGAGGCTCCAGTCTCCCCATTCCTTGTCGATGTTCAGCATCACATCTCCGTAGAAAGACCTGTCGGAGCTGTTCTCAAGATAGTAGCCACCGTTGTTTCCGCAGAATGTGGTGAGTGTGGAGGCATAGTATTCGCGGGTCTGTTTGTATGTGGACTCGTCGAGTCTTGCGCGGCCTGTTACATTCATCCAGTCAGTGATGTTCCACTGGAGGGAAGCGTTGAGCATATAGCGGCGCTTGTTCATGTCCCTGTTATTGCGGTTCTGCACCCAGTAAGGGTTCTGGATGTTGTGTCCTCCGTCCCCGTACGGCCAGTACTGGGTCATCATTCCGCGGACAGGATTCCAGCGTTCATAGTTCTGCACTTCCGAGAAATCGTCTCCGCGAGGGAAGAGATACAGACCTGTGATAGGGTTGTAATATGTACCCTGGGAAACGAGGTTGTGGTCCCTCTGGATGATGAAGCTGGCTCCGAAGTCAAGGATGAGCTTGTCGTTGGCAAACTTGGTGGTGTTGCGCGCAGTGAAGTTGTACCTGTCATACTGGCTCTCCGGAACAATACCGGTGGTATTGGTGGTAGAGGCTGAGATGTATGTCTGGTTCTTCTCGTTTCCTGTGGACAGGGACACGGAATTGATGACATTCGTTCCCGTCTGGAAATACTTGCGCGGATCATAGCTGTAGTCAGACGGAAGAGCCGAACCCCAGCTGTACATTCCGCCGCTCTTTCCGTAGCGGGACTGCATCTCCGGCATCATATATACAGTGGAGAATGTGGTGCTGTTGCTGACCGTGACAGTAGTCTTGCCCTCTGCTCCTCTCTTCGTGTTTATGACGATGACTCCGTTGGCTGCGTCAGAACCGTAGAGGGCGGCTGCAGAAGGGCCGGTAAGCATGGAGATGGACTCGATGTCCTCCGGGTTGATGTCGGCAGCTGCCTCTGAGCCCACAGGAGACTCCATAGCGCCGCCCGTTCCGCCGAAGCTCTTGTTATACATCGGGATACCGTCAATCACATAGAGGACTGTGTTGCTCTTCTCGATGGACTTCATGCCTCGCATCACGACTCTCGTGGCACTTCCCGGGCCGCTGGCTCCTGAATTGATGGTCACACCTGCAACCTTGCCGACGAGTGAGTTGACGAAGTTGGCATCTTTCACTGCGGTGAGCTCCTCGGACTTCACCGACTGCACATTGTAGGAAAGGGTCTTTTCCTCTCTCTTGATACCGAGGGCCGTGACAACGACCTCATCAAGGAATTCTGTGGAAACGGACAGCTTGACATCCTGTGTAGCCTGTCCTACATAGGGAATTTCCTGGGTTTCGTATCCGAGAATGGACACGACGATGACATCTCCGGACTTGAGTCCGCCGAGTGTGTACTCTCCGTCAAAGCCTGTAGTAACTCCGCCCTGTCCGTCCTTTATCATGACGGCGGCCCCGATTACAGGACCCTGATCATCAGTTACCACACCGCTGACTGTGCCCCCACCGTCATTTGCGTTCTGCGCAAAGACATCCGAAGGTGTCAGCATATTCAGGGCAGCAAAGGCAAGTACAGCCATACAGCACCTGAACAATGAAGACTTCAGTGTTTTCAACATAACAGATATTTTTGGTTATTAAATAGTTGTTACTAATATTCCGATAAAGATAAGGCTTTTTCGTAAAATTATAATGATTTTTTTAAAAATAATATGCCTATATGCTTTCCGGGCGAAAGTAAGCATCGTGGCCATCGGAGCCGAAAATGCTCTCCGACGGCCGCGATGGCATTGTCTCGGAGAAATACATCCTGCAAGTATTGTCCTAAAATTTAAAAAAAAAGAGAAAAAGACGCAAAAAAGAGAAAAACTTTCATCCAGCAGCCCCTCGTCAGTTGCATCTTACTCCGCCAATTGATAGATTTGCAATGAGCTCAGATTATTTGGCCGGTGATCATTGACATAATTTCAAAACAGATGAAAGATTATTGCAGCATGAAAGACGGAATGAAGAAAGGGATGGCAGCGAAAGATGAAGCATTCTGCAGGTTCATCAGCCCTATGACAGATTTTGGCTTCAAGAGGATTTTCGGTAGTGAGGGAGGAAGAATCTTTCTCAACAGTTTTTTGAATTCTCTCCTCGGGGCCGGGATCAGCATCGAGGAATACCTTGACAAGGAGGTTTCGCCGGATTCGGCAAAAGAGAAACAAACAATCTTTGACATACTGTGCAAAGACAGTACTGGCCAAAGATTCATAGTAGAAATGCAGGTAAGGAGACAGCCGCATTTCATACAGAGGTCACTGTATTATATGTGCAGAAATATAACCGGTCAGTTGAAAAAAGGCGGCAAATACACCGACATCAGACCGGTGGTAGGAATTTTCTTCCTTGGAAGTGAAATGGACATGGATACTGAAAGCCATGTCGGAGTACCGAGACAAGGATGCATAAACGATTATATCCTGACTGACAAGACTGGCGGAGGGGACGACTATGACAGCTTCAGACAGATATATATCAGCCTGTCACGCTTCAATAAGGCGGAATCAGAATGCACTGGCATGATTGACAAGTGGATTTATACTATAAAGAATATGGAAAGACTGAATGAGATGCCATTCAAGGATGATGAGGAACTTTTCAGAAAACTTGAAGAGTATGCCGAAACCAGCAACATGGACCCTGACCAGCGACTGGCATACGACCTCTATGTCGATTCTCTGCGCGCATACGACCGGACTCTGGAATATGAGACGAAGATGGCCAGTGAAAAAGCCCGCAGAGAAGGACATGAAGAAGGAAGAGAGGATGGAAGAAAAGAGGAGAAGATGAAGATAGCCCGCACGATGCTGGACATGGGATTTGACGAGACATCTGTCTGTAAAGTGACAGGATTGTCAAGAGAAACAATTGCACAAATTGCGCTGGAGCAGAATCCGTCAGCGGCTTCTGCGGAGCAGCAGCCATGAAAATGCGACATATCCGAGGACAAGGACGGTGTTGAGGGCAAGCTTGCCGGCCATCTGAAGGCCTCCGGCGGAGAAGTCGGCCTCAGGGAACAGACAACGGGATGAAACGGATGAAACGGCCCAGGTGATGCCCATGCCTGCAAAAATGCAGAAAATCAGTTTCCAGTTATATGGAATCGGATAATATTTCTTTCCGAGAAATACATTGACGGCAAGCATTAAGGCATAGCTTGCAAGATGGCCCCATGCGGCGGCATGATAGGAATATCGCGGCATGAAGATGACATTTATCGCGGCTGTCACGGCAAGGCCGGCAAGGGTAATCCAGACTGCATAGGATGTCTTGCCTGAAAGCTTGTACCACATTGAGACATTGAACTGCATGCCGAGCAGCATATAGGACAGCAGCATAATCGGCACGATGCTGACACCGGCCCGGAAGTCCCTCCCCAAGATGAGGGAAATGACATCTATATAAAGGATGACGCCGAGAAAGACAAGGCCGCAGAAAGCCGTAAACCAGTTCATGACTTGTGCATACAGCTCCTTTGAATTTTTGTCGGCGGCCCTCTGGAAGAAGAACGGCTCAGCGGCAAAGCGGAACATCTGGATGAACAGGGACATGATGACCGACAGCTTTACACCTGCCTGGAATATGCCCAGACTGGACTGCCAGACCCCGGAACCCGTGTCAAAATACCTGAAAAGGATTCTGTCAAGGAAGTCATTGACAATGCCGGGCAAAGCGGCGACCATCAGGGGAAGCGAATACGCGAGCATTTTCCTGAGCAGGGCCCTGTCCGGAGAGAGTTTCATGCGGAGCAGTTCCGGCACAAACAGAAGTGCACACACGATGCTGCTGACAAGTATGGCAAATATCACATAAGTGAAATCCGGAGTCGGGGTAATGAAGTGCAGAAGCCAGACATCAGAAGGGGACAGCGACCGGACGCCGACGCCCAGAGCGGCTGCCGCCCTCTCGCAGTAGCCGGGAAACCAGAAGAACAGCACAAGATTGGCCCCTGTCTCGGTAAGAATTTTTATTGTCTTGAATACCGCAAACTTGAATGCCTTGTGCTCCTGCCTGTACTTCGCAAACAGAATGGCGGTGACGCAGTCAAGGAACAGTATGCCGCCGACATACATTATGCAGTTTTCATAGCCACCATATCCGAGCATCGAGGCTATCGGTCCTGCAAAACATATCATCAGGGCAAGAAAGACGGCGTTTACTGCAAAGACTGAAAGAAACGCGTTGGAATACACCTTTCGCGGATCGGTGCCTTCCCTGTTGGCAAACCGGAAGCATCCTGTCTCAAGTCCGAGGACGAGGACAACCTGAAGCACTGCGATATATGCCATGAATTCCGTCACCACGCCATAACTTGCCGTCGTCAGAAGCCTGGTATAGAACGGAACAAAAAGAAAGTTGATGACACGGGCCAGAATCGTACTCAGCCCGTATATCGCGGTCTCTCCCGCAAGCTGTTTCAACGGATTTGCCATAATGAGGGCAAAATTAGGCATATTTATTCAAAAGTGTTTCTTATTTTTGCAGGACCAAAATTCATGTTTATGAAACGCCTGTTTGTTAGACTAATTGTATTGCTCGCCCTTGCATCTGCCGCTGTCTCATGCAGCTGCTCCGGCAACAAAGAGAAAAGTCCGGCCTTTGACACTGAAGGCCTTCCGTCAGAGCCTGTGTTCGACATTGTCACAGACATGGGTACCATCAAAGTCAAGCTCTACAGCCAGACCCCTCTCCACAGGGACAACTTCGTGAAGCTCGCATCCGAGCGGTTCTATGACGGGGTGCTCTTCCACAGGGTCATCAACGGATTCATGATTCAGACCGGAGACCCTTACACAAAGGACCCTGCCCAGACCGACCTTTACGGGACCGGCGGCCCGGGCTATACGATTCCGGCAGAGATTATTCCGGGGCTGACCCACAAGAAAGGAGCGCTTGCCGCCGCCAGGAGAGGCGATGCCGCCAACCCGAAGAAAGAATCTTCCGGCTCGCAGTTCTATATTGTACAGAACCCAGCGACCTGCGCCAGTCTCGACGGGGATTACACCGTATTCGGAGAGACTCTTGAAGGATTTGATGTCATCGACAGAATAGCCGCAGTCCAGACCGGAGCCAAAGACAGACCTCTCAAGGACATAAGGATTATTAGCATCCGTCCGGACATGCCGGTAAACGCAGAAGCTGCAACAACCGAAAAAGACTCTTCAGCCGCAGAAACTCCGGCAGACACGACAATTGCCGGCAAATGATGCGGACACAATTCAAATACGTTTTCTTCGATGCAGACGACACATTGTGGGAAAACGAAAGTTACTTCAGGGAAGCAGAGCATAAGTTTGCCCTGCTTCTTTCTGCATACGCCCCAGAAAAGGACATCGTGGAAATGCTGATGCAGAAGCAGGAAGACAACATCCCGCTCTACGGATACGGTTCAAAGACATACCTGATAGGCATGCTTGATGCGGCCACTGAACTGTGCGGAGAAGACTTCGACAGCCGCATCTACCTGAAAACCAAACAAATTATCCACGACCTTGCCTACCATGAATTTCATCTGAAAGAAGGCGTTGAGGATGTGCTCAAGGCCCTGAGGAAAAAGTACAGGCTGGCCGTCGCCACAAAAGGGGACCTGCCTGAGCAGATGAACAAATACAGGGAATCCGGACTCAAGAAATATTTCCACCACATTGAAGTGATGGAAAAGAAAAGCGAGGAAGACTATATGGAGATGGCGGCAAAGCTTGACCTTCGTCCGGAAGAAATCCTGATGGTGGGAAACTCTGTCAAATCGGACATCGCTCCGGTCATAAACATCGGCGGCACGGCCATCCATGTCCCGCATGAGGTGACATGGGCGCATGAAATGATGGACATTCCGGACTCCGACAGGGTAATCGAGATAAAAAACATCAAAGAAATATTGAAAATATTGCTCTGAGACCACTTTTGGCACAGAGATTGCAATACTTCTTACGCGAATAGTTTTTTCATAGGTTAAGTTTTAGGTTAGAATTGCGACCGCCCTGCGTTGTGAAACGCGGGGCGGTCATCTTTATTTCCGGTGCATGCTGAACTCGCAGCCGCAGTATTGCTGGTTATAGAATCCAAATTCCCGGATGAGCTGCTGCCGGCGTTCCTGAAGGCCGCCTTTGCGCCAGTTTCGGTCCCACCATGTCACATCAGGATAAAGGGAGGCGGCATATCGGCCGGCTTCGTTAATCTGGTCCAGGCTTTTCCATCTGGAGGAGGCAAGGGTGGTGGTGATGACATGGAATCCGCAGGTATGGGCATATTCGGCCGTACGGCACAGCCTCTGGCGGAAGCATTGCAGGCAGCGCCCTCCTCGTTCAGGCTCCCCTTCGAGACCGCGGACAGCCTCACGCCAAGCATTATGGTCATAGTCGGCATCCACGATTTCAAGGCCGAGGGCTGCCGCATAGCGTGTACACTCGTTTTTCCGGATGAGATATTCCTCCTCCGGCCAGATATTTGGGTTACAATAGAAGATTGTGGGACGGATGCCGTTCTTTATAAGGTATTCTATAATGGCTGACGAGCAGGGGGCACAGCATGTGTGCAGGAGCACGGATGTCTCTCCTCCGGGGACTTCCGGGCCAGTCCCGGAGACTTTCTGAGCATTTTCTGTCTTCATTTTCAGATGAATTCCTGAACAATGCAAAAATAGCAAAAATTCCGATGTACGCTCCCGGGGTTGCAAGGCTCGCTCCTTCGGCGTATCTTTGCCCCCGCTATGGGAATTATACCGGACAGATACAAGAAGATGAACGGATGGCTCGCCCTGAGCCCGATGGCCGTATTTCTCGGCGTATATCTCGTGTCATCCCTGGCGGCAGGCGATTTCTATAAGATTCCGCTGGCTGCGGCTTTTCTGCTGGCATCAGCGTATGCCCTTCTCATTACACCGGGGACGGCAGAGGACAAGATATCAGTGTTCTCATCCGGAGCCGGGGAGAAGAATGTTCTGCTGATGATATGGATTTTCGTGCTTGCGGGAGCCTTTGCCAGCACGGCCGAGGCCATAGGAGCAATAGATGCCGCCGTCAATTTCACATTGGCGGTTCTTCCGGGAAAATTTGTCTATGCAGGCATCTTCCTCGCCGCATGTTTCATTTCCATGTCCGTCGGAACAAGTGTGGGGACAATAGTGGCCCTCGTGCCTGTGGCGGCGGGAATAGCACAGGAGGCAGGAGCCAGCGTTCCATTCATGACGGCAATAGTGGCAGGAGGAGCATTCTTCGGGGACAATCTTTCTTTCATATCCGACACCACTATAGCCTCAACCCGGACTCAGGGATGTCCGATGTCCGACAAATTCAAAGTCAATGTCAGGATTGTCGCCCCGGCAGCCGTCATCGTCACCGCAATATATATTATAATAGGTCTCGGGAATGAAATCCCGACTGAAGCAGGACAGATAGGATGGGTCAGGCTCATTCCATACCTGCTTGTCATCTTTCTTGCAGTGGCCGGGGTGAATGTAGTCGCCGTGCTGGCTCTCGGCATCACTGCAAATGCCGTCATCGGGGCAGCGCAGGGAAGTCTTTCATGGAGCGGATGGCTCGGAGCCATCGGTGACGGCATCGGGAGCATGGGCGAGCTGATTATTGTGACAATGCTGGCCGGCGGAATGCTTGAACTCATCCGGCACAACGGAGGACTGGACTTTCTCACAGGACTGCTGACAAAGAGAATCAGCGGGAAAAGAGGTGCAGAACTCAGCATCGCCGCCCTCGTCAGCCTCACCAACCTGTGCACGGCGAACAATACCGTAGCCATAATAACTTCCGGACGCATCGCCAGGGAAATTTCCGAAAAATTCGGCCTTGATCCGCGCAAGACGGCAAGTATCCTTGACACATTCTCTTGTTTCATACAGGGCATCATTCCCTATGGGGCACAGATGCTCATGGCCTCCGGTCTGGCCGGCGTATCAGCCGTCTCAGTCATCGGGCACCTGTACTATCCGTTCATGATGGGAATCTGCGCCCTGCTGGCGATACTGCTGAGGCTGCCGCGGAAATATTCATGAAGATTGACAGCATTTTCCGCTCCGCCGGGCGATATGTCCGTCATTCCACGGAACCGGAGTCTATGAGATTGTTGAGCAGGGCATAGACGGTGAGGCCGGCGACGGTCTTGATGCCGGTCTTGCGGGTGATGTTTTTCCTGTGGGAAATGACGGTATAGATGGAGATGTTGTAGAGGTCTGCGATTTCTTTGTTGAGCATGCCCTTGGCGACGCAGATGAGTATTTCCTTTTCGCGGGAGGAGAGTTCGAGGCTGTCAGACTTAGGGGATTCCTCATGGGACGACAGGGCTGAGCGCAGTTTTCTGATTATGACGGCAGGGGCGTCATATATATTGATGACTTCATCATACTGCTTCCACATCTCGTCTTCCATTGCGATGGTCTGAAGGGCCACCACCGCGGCATCGGTATATTCCGCAATATGGCTGCGGCCCTCGGCTCTGCCGGCATAGTCAAAGACTATCGGGTCGATTATTATCAGGTCGGCCCCTATGGTTCTGAGCCGCGCCTCACTGGTCCTCGAAAGGTCGGACAATATCCCCTCGACCTTGAATTCGCCCAGGTCGCTGAAGACGCCTTCTATTCCTCTGACCATAATCCGTGAGGGTATGATCAGCAGGACATTCTTACTGTTCCCGTTTTTCATTTTCCTCCAATCTGTTTACCATCGGCACAAGGACATTGTTCTCGATTGCGGTGTGTCTGTCAAGGTCATCCTCAAGGAAGAAAATATGATAGAGCACGCTGTTTCTCAGGACAGTGTCACATACTGACGGAAGGTATTTCATCACTATGTTCTTCAGGTCGTTGAGTTTCTCGTCTATGTTGCTGTGGTTCTCCTCGAACTGCTCCATCGAGTAGCCGTCGTGCGTATCATGTGCAAGAAGAGCCGCGACATACGGGAATACTGTATTCTCTTCGTATGCAAAATGGTTCTCGACTTCTTTCTTGTATTCGGAAAAGAACCTGAACATGACTTTCTGCTGGTTCCCGTCACACGGAAGCACCAGTTCTCCTATAGTCTGCTCCAGCTTCCTGAGCTCGTCGTCGAGATAGAAGGAGTGCGAGCTGTGGAGATATTTCACGATGTCGGCAGGATTGCCGGCCTTGAGGAGCTCGTTTGGGGCGATATAGTCATCGTAAGTGTATACCCCGCATATCAGCAGGAAGGAACTGACATCTATGCCGTGGCTGCGGCACACTTCCGCCACTGTATTTTCTCCGAACCCGAGGTCTATCCCGAGGCGGGAAAGAACTATGAGCAGAGAATAGTTCAGCTCTATGAGGTCCGCCAGCTTCATCGTCGGAGACAGCACCATGCGGGATGAATCATTGTCATTTCTTTTCATTGTCCTGATCTTTGCTTCAAAAAGTCTCATGTCCGGCAAAGTTAATGATTATAAAACAAAAAGGACACGCCCCAAGACTTTATGGTCGCGTCCTTTTTCAATTTCTCCAGAGTGACAGCTCTCACCGGCCCCGGAGCACAACAATTAAAAGGATCTGAACTTTTTAACTATATGGCCTAAAATCTCAATCTTCAGTTGCAAAGATACGGCCGTGCTCCGTGCGGGACAATCGCAAGAAATAGGGAAAATGCGCTGCCGCGCATCACCAATGATGATGATTCGGTCAGAACAGCAGGGCCGTCCTGTAGACAATGAATGCCATCACCCATGCCAGGACTATGGTATATACGGCGGAGCCTATGGCCCACTTCCAGCCTCCGGCCTCCTGCTTTATGGCAACGAATGTGGCGATGCAAGGGAAGTACAGGAGCACAAATACCATGAATGCGAGGGCCGAAGCCGGCGTCATGAAGCGCTGAAGGGCTCTCTGAAGCATGGTGTCGCCTGTTTCATCCTGCTGCTCCGGCGGTGCGAGAGCAACAGTTCCGGAAGCCTCATATTCAGCCTCGTCCGCGCTGTACATCACACCCAGCGAGCTCACCACGAGTTCCTTGGCCCCTATGCCGGACAGGATGCCCACGCCCATCCTCCAGTCGAATCCCAGAGGCTCAAGCACAGGCTCTATTGCCTTGCCGATATACCCGATGTATGAGTTTTCCTGCTGCTCGGCCACAGTATCATATGCCCTGTGGTTCGGGAAGTAGCCGAGGAACCAGATGATGACGGAGCATATCAGTATGATTCCGGCCATCTTGTGGAGATACTGCTTGCCTTTTTCCCATGTGTGGCGGAAGACGGACTTGGCCGTAGGCACACGGTACGGCGGCAGCTCCATGACGAAAGGAAGATCGTCATCCTTGATGAAGCGGCTCATCACTCTGGCGGAAAGTACTGCCAGAATGATTCCCAAGGCATAGATGCCAAGCATCACGAGACCCCCGTAATGAGGAAAGAACGCCCCGACGAGCAGAATATATATCGGCAGCCTGCCGGCACATGACATCAGTGGGATGACCAGTATGGTTATAAGCCGGCTCTTGCGGCTCTCAATCGTCCTTGTGGCCATGATTGCAGGCACATTGCAGCCGAAGCCCATAATCATCGGGATGAACGACTTGCCGTGAAGCCCCATCTTGTGCATCAGCTTGTCCATGATGAACGCAGCCCTTGCCATGTAGCCGGAGTCCTCAAGGAGGGATATGAAGAGATACAGGAGGAGGATGTTCGGAAGGAAGACAAGCACGCTGCCCACTCCCCCGATTATCCCGTCCACAATCAGGTCCTTGAACGCCCCGTCCTTCATGTAGGCAGAGACAAAGTCCCCGAATTTCTCCACCAGCCATTCTATCCACTGCATCGGATAATCCCCGATGACGAATGTGCATTCGAACACGAGATACAGCATCAGGAAAAATATCGGGAATGCCAGCCATTTGTTGGTGACCACAGCATCTATCTTGTCTGTGACCGTATTCCTGCGCCTCTGTCCTTTGAAAGGCCGGTATGTCTCGGCAAGGGCACCCTGAATGAAGGCATATTTCGCATCCACGATTGCGGATTCAGTGGAGATGTGCATCAGTTCATCTATCCTCTTCTGCTCCTCGAATCTTGCCGCTATGATTTCATCCCTGTCATCAAGAGCCTCGATGACTTTCTCAATGTCCTTGTCATTCTCAAGATACTTGATGGCAAGATAGCGGGTGGAGTATTTGAATCTTATCTCCTCGTTTTTCTGAATCAGAAGCTTGATGCGGTCTATGCTCTTTTCAATTTCTGTTCCGTGGTTGATGTGTATGTGACGGCTCAGCTGCGGTGTATTCCTCTCATATATCTGGATGACAGTGTCGAAGAGCTGCGGAATGCCTTCCCCGCTGCGGCTGACTGTAGGGACAATCGGGAGTCCGAGAAGATGACCGAGGGTCTTTATGTCAAGCTCGTCCTTCTTCGCCCGGAGCTCGTCATACATGTTCAGGGCCATGACGACCCGCAGGTTCATGTCAATCAGCTGGGTCGTAAGATAGAGGTTGCGCTCGAGATTGGATGCATCCACCACATTCACCACGACATCGGGAAGGTCTTCTATGAGGTTGCGGCGGACATAGAGCTCCTCCGGGCTGTAGGCCGAGAGAGAATATGTCCCGGGAAGGTCGACAAGGGTGAATTTGTAGCCCCCGTACTCGAAATTGCCCTCTTTCGCGTCGACGGTCACTCCGCTGTAGTTGCCCACATGCTCATGGCTGCCGGAAGCGATGTTGAAGAGGGATGTCTTGCCGCAGTTGGGATTGCCGACCAGAGCGACCCGGATCATCTTGCGGCGTTCGGCCGCCAGATGCCTCATTTCCTTCTCGATGTCTGCATTTTCCTTCCCCGGCTGCATGTCATCGCATTCGGACGCCTCAATCGGAGGAAGGGGTTCCTGTGCCGCCATCACCTCCTTGGCCTCGGTCTCGCTTATCACCTCTATTTTCTCCGCCTCCTCGCGCCTCAGTGAAATCTTATACCCTATGATTTCATATTCTATCGGGTCCTTGAGCGGGGCATTCAATATGACATTCACGAGCTTT
Source organism: uncultured Bacteroidales bacterium (assembly GCA_944322565.1). Lineage (GTDB taxonomy): Bacteria > Bacteroidota > Bacteroidia > Bacteroidales > UBA932 > Cryptobacteroides. Next base: position 145,040 of record CALUPG010000002.1, read on the forward strand.
CCTCTCACAAAGCCCATCTCGATTATTCTCTTGCGGAAACTCCCGTGGCCGTTCACCTTCACTATGACGGCCCTCTCCCCTGTCTTTAGTTCTGATAATTTCATCTGTCCTGTCTGAAATCTGTTGCGCCCAAATCATTTGCGCTGAAAATCCGGCCGAAGATACAAAAAATTGCGCCTCCGGTGAGCCGGAGCCGTTATAAATTATGAAATGATGCCTACAAATAATGAGTTTCAGGACATCCGCTCCCAATAAATGGGGAGAGACATCTCATAGCATCCTTTCTCTACAGCCTGTTCTTGTAGACCTGCGCCATCAGCTTATGCCAGCTGTTCTTCAGTGTGATGCAGGCAGAGAGGTTGGTGTAGACTGAGGATGCCTCTACAAAATAGTCTATGACAGAGATTTCGCCTCCTTCCACAGCCTTGCCGAGCAGCTCGAGGGTTTCTCTCATAAGGGGCTCGTCATAGGCGTCAATGGCGGCTCTGGTCTGGTCCATCTCGTTGAGAAGGGAGCGGATTTCTGACTCTGACTGAAGGCGGGCCGAAGTCAGGGCACTTCCGGCCGAGACTGAGCGGGCCTTTGCCATCGCGACCTTACGGTGATTGGAGTACAGTGGGATGGAGCCTCCGACGAGAAAGCCGTGCTCCGCCTCGCGTATGGCCGTATTGCGCCTGTAGCCAATCTCAAATTTCGGAATCCAGCCCTGCCTGTTGACCGAGACTTCTTTCCGGGCGGCGGCAGCAGCGCTTTCCGCAGCAGCGACAGAGGCATCGGAGGAAAGATATTCTTCCACGGCTGCCTCCTTGTCAAGCACTTCCTCGACAAGCGGATAGAAATCGGCGTCAAAGACTATCTCCCGGCCGCCGTTCATGGCATTGAGGGCACGGCAGGCAGCATCAAGGGACGCATTGTTCCGGGCCACGGCCGTGGCGACACTCATCAGTTCCATCTTTATCTTGTTCACCTCCAGGGCAGAGGCATCTCCCGACTCAAGTCTTCTGGAGTAGAGGCAGAGAAGTTCGTCTGCTATGCCGGCCTGCATTTCAAGCAGTTCTCCAATCTGCCTGTACATGATGATGTCCAGACAGACATTCTTGGCCTCCAGCAGAATCCGCCTCCTTTCATTCTCAAGTCCGCTTCCAAGCGCAGAGCGCGACAGTTCGTTTCTCTGATGCCGGGCTGCGTACAGGGTCGGAAAGTCAAAGCCCTGCGACACGACGAGCTCCGAGCCGGACTGGCCCGAGACACCGCTGCTGTAGAATGAGCTGTATTCTATGGTAGGGTCCTCAAGGATGTTCTCGCTTTTCATCTGAAGGGACTGGGCCTCCACATCTCTGGAGAGGGCCTCCAGCTCGGGATTGTTCCTTGCCACAGACTCCAGAACCTCTTCAATATTCTGAGTATGAAGAGTATCCTGTTCTTGACCTGACAGAAGATTCTGCTGTAAGGACTGAGACTCCTGAGCCTGAAGCGGCTGGAAGATTGTCGTCAGCATCATTAGGATTGTCGTCGGCACCATTGCCGGCACGGCATATATAACAGGTTTCATATCGATTGATTCGTCTTGATTCTGTTTTTCTGTTTCCGCGTTTTCTCTTCTTCCTTCCTGTGGAGCCACCAGTACATCACCGGCACGATGAAGCCGTTGAGGAAGGTGGAAGTAAGCAGGCCCCCGAGGATGACCTTCGCCATCGGGCTCTGGATTTCATTGCCCGGAAGGTCTCCCTTGACAGCCAGAGGAATCAGGGCAAGGGCCGAGGACAGGGCAGTCATCAGTATCGGATTGAGCCTGTCCAGAGAGCCGGTGATGATGCTGTCATAGAGGGAATGGCCCTGCTCACGAAGCAGATTGTAATGGCTGATGAGGAGCATTCCGTTCCTGGTGGCGATGCCGAACAGGGATATGAATCCTATTATGGCGGGGATGCTGAGCTCCCCTGTGGTCATCAGCAGGGCAAACACGCCTCCGATGAGGGCAAGAGGCAGGTTCAGCAGCACGACTCCGCTCTGCGCTGCACTCTTGAACTGCATATAGAGCAAAAGGAAGATGACAACAATGCTCATCAGGGATGTCAGCAGCAGCACACGGCTCGCGGCTTTCTCGCTCTCAAACTGGCCTCCGTATTCTATGTGATAGCCTTCGGGCAGCACAATCTCATCTTCAACAATCTCCCGTATGTCATCGACGACGCTTCCGAGATCACGACCGGCGGCATTGGCGGAAATCACCACCTTGCGCTTGACATTCTCGCGGTTGATGGCATTCGGTCCGCTTGAGGAAACCACATCCGCCACATAGGACAGCGGAAGCTTGTTGCCCCGGGCGTCGTCAATCATCAGATTGCGTATACGTTCGGCCGAGCCCCTGTCAGACTCCGAGGCACGGACCACGAGGTTGAAGGATTTGCCCTGCTCATAGACCTGGGACACAGTCTCTCCGGCCATATTCACCGTCACGAACTCACTGAAGGCAGGCATGGATATGCCGTATTTGGCAAGCATCTCCCGTTTCGGGACAATCTTGATTTCCGGCCTCTCTATCTGCTGCTCGACATTCAGGTCGGCTATGCCTTCCACCCCGCTTATCCTGTCCTTTATCTGATTGCCTATGGCGAACATCCTGTTGAGGTCGTCCCCGAAAAGCTTGATGGCTATGCTGGCCTGTGTCCCGCTGAGCATCGCGTCAATCCTGTGGCTTATCGGCTGCCCGATTTCTATGTTTGCCCCGGTGATTGCGGACAGCTTCTCCCTCACTTCGGATAGAAGCTCCGCATGAGAACGGTCCCTGAGCTCAAACGGAGCCTCGATTTCCGACACATTCACTCCGAGGGCATGCTCGTCCAGCTCAGCACGGCCGGTCTTCCGTGCCACAGTCTGTATCTCAGGTATTGACAGCAGGAGTTCTTCAGCCTGCCGTCCTATCTTGTCCGACTCTTCAAGTGAAATTCCCGGCAGGGAACTTACATTTATCGTGAATGAGCCCTCGTTGAACGGGGGAAGAAAACTGTGCCCGAGAGTAAAGAACAGGCCGAGGGCCACACAGAACAGAGCCACCGTGGCCCCGACAACACTTTTCTTGTGCCTCATCACCCACTCCAGGGCGATTCTGTAATATTTCTTGAGCCATACGGCAAGGAATGCCTCTTTCGGAACTCCGTCTCCCTTTACCTTGTAGTCAAGCATATAGCTGCAAAGCACCGGCGTAAGCGTCAGCGCCACAAGAGTGGATGCGAATAGGGCTGTGATGAAGGCCACCCCGAGAGGCGCAAGCATGCGGCCTTCCATGCCTGAAAGGAAAAACAGCGGCACGAAACTCACCACTATTATGAGGGTGGAATTCAGAATCGGCATCCTGACCTCCTTCGAGGCATCGAACACGACATCAAGCACAGGGCGCCGTTCTGGCTCCGGAAGAGACTTGTTGGCCCTTATATGCTTCCACACATTCTCGACGTCCACTATGGCATCGTCCACCAGCGAACCTATCGCAATGGCAAGGCCTCCGAGACTCATAGTATTGATGGTCATGCCCATCCAGTTGAGCGTAAGAATGGAAATCAATATTGAAAGCGGCAGCGTCACCAGTGATATTATGGTGGTCCTGACATTCGCGAGGAAGAGAATCAGGACTATGACCACGAAAATCGCACCTTCATACAGGGAAGACTTGACATTGCTTATGGAACTTTCAATGAACCTTGCCTGACGGAATGTGTCTGTGGACAGCTTCACATCCGGAGGAAGATTTTTCTGCACATCCTCCAGCGCAGCCTCAAGAGCCTCTGTCAGTTCGAGAGTCCCTGTCTCCGGCTGCTTGGTCACAGTCACGAGCACTGCCGGCTTTCCTTTCTCCGAAGCAAGTCCGAGCTTCGGCTGCTGCGCGCCGATGCGCACATCCGCCACATCCTCAAGAGTCACCGGGGCTCCTCCGACTGTCTTTATCACCGATCGGGCCATCTCGGCGACATCTTCCGTGGACACGATTCCGCGCACGATGTATTCATTGCCGTATTCATAGATGACTCCTCCGCTGGTGTTCCGGTTCATGCCTCTTGTCACGGCCATCACTTCTCCGAGAGTGACTCCGTAATGCTTCATTTTCTCGGGGTGTATCAGCACCTGATATTCCTTTATGTCTCCTCCGAGCACAGCCACCTGGGCGACGCCTCCCGTCGAGAGCAGCCTCGGCCTTATGGTCCAGTCGGCTATTGTCCGCAGGTCAAGCATCGAAGTGGAGTCGGCCGTCATGCCTACTATAAGCAGCTCCCCGAGTATCGACGACTGCGGCCCGAGGGTCGGATTGCCGACATTGTCCGGGAGTTCTTCGGCAGCCATAGCTATTTTCTCCGACACTATCTGGCGGGCCAGATAGATGTCCGTGTCCCAGTCAAATTCGACCCATACCACGGAAAATCCCGCAGTGGACGAAGAACGCACGCGGCGCACTCCCGTAGCCCCATTCACGGCAGTCTCAATCGGGAACGTAACGAGCTGTTCGACTTCCTCGGCTGCCATTCCTCCGGCTTCTGTCATCACGACGACAGTAGGGGCGTTCAGGTCGGGGAACACATCCACCTCGGTGCGGTTCATCACATAGACTCCCGCCACCATGAGCAGCACGGCTGCCACAAGCACAAGCAGCCTGTTCTGCAAAGAAAAATGTATGATTTTGTTCAGCATGATGCTTCAAGGTTTGGGTGTCCGTATCTGTCAGTGATTATGGGTGTGCGCCGGGATGGCATTGCTTGCCGAGGCCAGCCTGACATTATATGCACCGGAGGTCACGACATTGTCCCCGGCCCTGACTCCCGACACAATCTCCACTCTCTCCCCGTCGCTTTCGCCGAGAGTCACCTCCTGCTTCCTGTAGCAGCTCCCGTCCATCTTTATATACACGAAATTCACCCCCTGCTCCTCGGTCACAGCCTCCAGAGGCAGAGAGATAACATCATTGCGGACATCGGTCAGAAGCCATACTTCCGCAAAAGAGCCCGGCACAAAGCCACTATCCGCAGGGATAGAGAATGTCACCGGAATATAATGCGATGCCGCTGCGGAACTGCGCCCGACAGAAAGGAGCCTCCCGCCGAGAGCCTTGACATTCTCCGTCCTGTCCATGGAAGGTGTCCTGAAGTTGGCCGAGACGATTCTCCCTATCCTGTCATAATAGGCCTGGGACAAATCCGCCTGCAGCACCAGGCTGCTGTTTCTGATGACACATGCCAGAGGTGTTCCCACAGACACATAGTCGCCTTCCCTGACAAATATGCTCTCCACATATCCTCCGCACGGAGAGCAGACCACGACCCCCGTGCCGTCGGCATTTGGCCTCAGGGCCTCATAAGCGAGACGGGCATTCTCGTAATTCTCCTTGATTTTCACAAATTCTTTCCGGGAAACTATCCTGCTGTCCACGAGCGAAGAAGCCCTCTCATATTCTGCCTTGGCCGCCTCGTAGGCAACCTTTGCCTTTCCGATGCGGTTTCCGTCCTGGATTGTCCCCGATATGACGGAAAATAGTGTCTGCCCCTCATCCACGGAGGCTCCTTCAAAATAATTCCCCCCGAAGGACACTATGCCGTCGGCCGGGGCCACAACGGTCATCTCGTCACCTCTGGAGGAAAGAATCTGTCCGCCGGTGCGGATTACGCCCGAAAACTCCGCCGCAGACGCGGTTTCGGCCATTATCCCGGCTGCGGCAGCCTTTTCGGGAGAAATCACTATTTCATCCGAATGTCCGGCATGAGCCCCGGCTGCCCCATGAGTCTCCCCGGCGGCATATCCAGCCCCGTGGTCATGCGGATCTTTCTGGTTGTGGCCCGCATTGCAAGCCCATAGAAGAAATGCCGTGCACATTCCGGCAAAAAGAGCGAGTCTTTTCATATCTCTACACTGTTAAATCATCTGACGATTTTTGACAGCCGCAAAGATATTCCGAAACTGCCGCAACCCGGTTGCAATTATATCAGGAATACTCCTGATGCAGCCGTATCATATTCTGCGGCACTCAGGGCAGATTCCCTTTATGATATAGTTGACTGAAATGGCGCTGAAACCTTCGGGAAGGTCGACAAGAGGGGCGGAAATGTCCTTGAGACAGAATGTCCTGTTGCATTTTTCACAATAGAAGTGTGTGTGCATGTCTGCAATGGTGCAGTTGTCGCGTCCCCCGCAGACTTCATATTTGACTGACCCTGTGCCGTCGTCTATCGAATGTACTATATGATGCTTCTCAAACACTTCCAGAGTCCGGAATATGCTTGACTTGTCCACTGTGTCCAGTTCTGTCTCAAGGTCAGAAAGCGACATGGGACGGGACGAGCCTGTCAGGGCCTCCATAACAAGAATCCTTATTGAGGTGACCCTGACTCCCTTCCTTTCCAGTATTTCTATGGATTTCTGACTGTCCGCCATTATTGTCAATGAAAGCCATCCGCATCTTCCCGGCTAATGGCAATCCGTGCAAATTTACAGAATAATGCATATATTTGCAAGTTGGAATAATTTACTTCTTATGAAAGGATCACAATTTTTCAAGGACACATACGCCAATGTAGGCAAAAGCTCACAATACATTGTTGTAAAAATCAAAAAGTTGGACTGGCGGCACTGGACAGCCATAGGAATTGTCGTTGCCGGTATTGCCGGTGTCATAATCTGGCTTACAAGGCCGGAGCCGGCAGAAGAAGTCGTACCTGTTGTCAGTACGGAGACTGTGACAACGGAAGATGTGCAGATTTACGGCGAATACCCGGGAAGCGTGACGGCGCAGCAGTTCGTCGAAGTCCGTGCGAGGGTTGAAGGCTATCTCGAGCAGATGCTGTTTGAGGAAGGAACCTATGTCAAGAAAAATCAGGTGCTCTTCATAATTGACCCGCGCCAGTACAAGGCCACGGTAGACAGGGCCAAGGCCATGCTTGAAAAAGCCAAAGCCATGGAACTCAAGGCAGAAAGAGACCTTGAACGCATCCGCCCGCTGTATGACCAGAAGGCCGCCAGCCAGCTGGACCTTGACAATGCCATCGCCTCATACGAAAGCGCCAAGGCCGAAGTCCTCATGAGCGAGGCCGACCTCAAGCAGGATGAACTGGCGCTGAGCTATACCACGGTACGCTCCCCTATCAGCGGCTACATAAGCGAGAGGCACGCCGACATAGGAACACTTGTAGGCCCCGGAGGACAGTCTCTGCTCGCCACAATCGTCAAGAGCGACACAGTCACGGTAGAATTCAAGATGACCGACCTCGACTATCAGATAAGCAAGGCGAGGAATGTGAACATCGGACAGAAAGACTCCCTCAGGAAATGGGACCCGTATGTCACCATCACCCTTGCGGACAAATCCGTGTACAAATACCGCGGGCTCGTGGACTTTGCCGACCCCCAGGTGGATTCACGGTCCGGGACATTCTCAGTACACGCCGACATCCCGAATCCGGACAGGGAACTGCTCCCGGGACAGTTCACCAATGTGACACTTCTGCTTGATGTGCGGGAAGATGCTGTCGTAGTTCCGACAAAGGCTGTCGAAATAGAAAAGGACGGCTCCTATATATTCGTGCTCAGAAATGACAATATCGTAGAACGAAGATTCATCGAGCTCGGCCCCGAGACCGGCAACAATGTCGTAGTGGAAAGGGGACTGCTCCCGGGAGAACAGATTGTGACAGAGGGATTCCACAAGCTCCAGCACGGAATGAAGGCCAGAAGGGCAGACCAGCTTCAGGTGTCGGCAGACTGACTGTCTGGCACGGATTGATTAACTAAAGGACAGAAAATGAAATCAGATTTCTTCATAGACAGGCCCGTCTTCTCGATAGTCATATCGATTATCATCGTGCTTGTCGGACTTATAGGGCTTGTATTGCTGCCTGTGGACCAGTATCCGCAGATTGTCCCTCCCGTAGTGAAAATCTCGGCTTCCTATCCCGGAGCAAGCGCACAGACCGTCGCACAGGCGGTGGCAACTCCTATTGAACAGGAGCTGAACGGTACGCCAGGCATGCTATACATGGAATCCACCAATACCAATTCGGGGAGCTTCTCGGCCACCCTGACATTTGACATCTCAAGCGACCCCGACCTTGCGGCAGTCGAAGTGCAGAACAGGGTCAAGCTGGCGGAATCCAGGCTTCCTGCCGAAGTGGTGCAGAACGGGATTTCAGTGGAAAAGGAGTCCGCAAGCCGCCTTATGACCATAACAGTGCTTTCCGATGACCCGAAATTCGATGAGATATACTTGAGCAACTACACCACGCTCAATGTTCTGGATATGCTCCGCCGTGTTCCGGGAGTAGGCCGCGTGTCCAATGTCGGAAGCCGCTACTACGGAATGCAGATATGGGTGCAGCCTGACAAGCTGGCAAGCCTCGGCCTTACTGTAGATGACCTCACGAGTGCGATAAAGGACCAGAACCGTGAGTCCGCTGCCGGGGTGCTCGGACAGCAGCCTATCAGCAATGTCGATGTCACGATACCGATTACCGCCGACGGAAGGCTCTCTTCCGTAAGCCAGTTCGAGAACATTGTGGTCAGGACCGGAGATGACGGGGCCATCATCAGAATAAAGGATGTGGCGAGAGTATCCCTCGAGGCCCAGTCATACAACACGGAGAGCGGCATCAACGGCGGAAATGCAGCAGTGATGTATGTGTACACCCTTCCTGGAGCAAATGCAATGAAAGTCGCCGAAGATGTCAAGGCCACCATGGAGGAAATCAGCAAGAATTTCCCGGACGGCATCACGTACGACATTCCGTTCGACATGACCACCTACATTTCGGAATCAATCCACCATGTGTACAAGACTCTCTTTGAGGCTCTCTTCCTGGTGATTCTCGTGGTCTTCCTCTCTCTCCAGAGCTGGAGGGCGACTATCATTCCGGCAATAGCGGTTCCTATATCCCTTATCGGAACCTTCGGCATCATGCTGGTGTTCGGCTTCTCCCTCAACATGATGACTCTGCTGGGACTGATACTTGCCATCGGTATTGTGGTGGACGATGCCATCGTGGTGGTTGAGAATGTGGACAGAATCATGGCAGAAGAGAATCTGCCGCCATATGAAGCCACAAAGAAAGCCATGAGCGGCATAGGAAGCGCCCTTATCGCCATGTCTCTGGTGCTATGCGCCGTCTTCATCCCTGTGAGTTTCCTCTCCGGCATCACCGGGCAGCTGTTCCGGCAGTTCACCATCACCATTGCGGTATCAGTCATAATATCCACGATAGTCGCACTGACACTGAGCCCGGTCATGTGCTCCAGACTACTCAAGCCGCATGACGCAAATGCCAGGAAAAATTTCCTTTTCCGCAAGATCAACCAGGGATTTGACTCCGGAAATTCCTTTTACGCCAAAGTCATACACGCCAGCCTCAGGCACTCCCCGAGGATGTTCGCCCTTTTCGGCGTTACAGTCGTATGCATCTGGGCTCTGTCCCAGATAGTTCCGAAGAGCTTCATGCCGCAGGAAGACCAGGGCTATTTCACCGTTGAGCTCGAGCTTCCCGTCGGCGCGACTCTCGAAAGGACAAGGGAAGTCACCGACCGGGCGATGGATTTCCTGCTCCGGCAGCATGACATCGAATATGTGCTGAATGTGACGGGCTCAAGTCCCCGCATCGGTACAAGCCAGTCCAACAGTACGCTGACAGTCATAATGAAACCATGGGAAGAGAGGAAAGAGACCGACATAAACAAGATGATGCAGATGGTTCGGGACACCCTTTCCCTGTATCCTGAAAGCAAGGTCTATATCAGCAGTCCTGCCGTAATTCCAGGACTCGGCACATCAGGAGGTTTCTCCATGGTGCTTGAAGCCCGCGGGGACGCTACATATGACGACCTGCAGGCTGCGGCAGACACCCTGCTTTTCTATGCTTCCCAAAGGAAAGAACTCACCGGACTTGCCTCAGGAATCCAAAAAAATATCCCGCAGCTCTATTTTGACGCCGACAGGGACAAAATCCAGCTTCTGGGAGTGCCTCTATCCGATGTATTCTCCACATTGAAAGCCTTTACCGGCTCAATATATGTTAATGACTTCAACATGTACAATCGTGTCTACAGGGTATACCTGCAGGCAGATGCCCCGTACAGGGCGCACAAGGACAACCTCAACCTGTTCTTCGTCAAGAGCGACAGCGGAGCCATGATTCCGGTGACGGCCCTCGGCAACACACAGTACACCACAGGGCCCGGCACAATCAAGAGATTCAACATGTACTACTCCGCCACAATCACAGGAGAAGCAGGGCATGGAGTCAGTTCGGGACAGGCAATGGATATTCTCGAGGAAATCACAGATGAGCATCTGCCGGACAACATTGACATAGAATGGAGCGGGCTTTCGTATCAGGAGAAGAAAGAAGGAGGTCAGACAGGACTTGTGCTCGGACTTGCCCTGCTGTTCGTATTCCTCGTGCTCGCAGCCCAGTATGAGAGCTGGTCCGTGCCGATTGCAGTAATTCTTTCCCTGCCGATTGCCATTGCCGGAGCATATCTCGGCATCTGGATTGTCGGACTGGAAAGCAATGTATATTTCCAGATAGGACTTGTGATGCTCGTCGGCCTCGTGGCAAAGAATGCCATTCTCATCGTCGAATTTGCAAAAGAGGAAGTTGAAAAAGGAAAACCGATAGAAGAAGCCGCCGTCACGGCCGCACACCTGAGGTTCAGGCCTATCGTGATGACATCCCTTGCCTTCATCCTCGGCATGCTTCCTCTCGTATTCGCCACAGGGCCCGGAAGCGCCAGCCGCCAGAACATCGGTACCGGAGTATTCTTCGGAATGATTGTGGCGATTACCATCGGCATCACATTCGTGCCGTTCTTCTTCGTATGGATATATAAACTCAAGAACAAGATGGCAGGAAAATCCAAAGGCATAGGATCCGGGGCAGCCGTCATCGCAGCCGTCATCATGGCAGGCACCTCTGCTGCCTCATGCTCACCGGCAAAGCATTGTGCCGAACCTGAGCTCAATCTGCCGGAACAGTATATGGCAGCATCCCCTGCCGCAGATTCGCTGACACTTGCAGATGTGAAATGGTGGGAACTTTATACTGACACCACTCTCCAGAATTTCATAAAGCAGGCCCTGGAGTATAACAAGGACATGCTGATTGCCGCAGAAAGAATCCAGGAACTCGAATACCGGTACAGAATCCAGAGGTCTGACCTATGGCCGTCAATCTCTGCCGAGGCATACGCCAACAATGAATACAGCAATTACGGAGGCAATGCGGCCGACCCCAATGATCCGGAACTCGGTCCGAAAATCTCCCTGCGATGGGAAATTGACATCTGGGGGCACCTCAGATGGGCCAGCAAGGAAAAAATGGCCGAATATCTGGCAAGCATAGAGGCCCAGAGGGCACTGCAGATGACCCTTGTCTCCGAAGTTGCCATGACATACTTTGAACTGATTTCCCTCGACAACGAACTTGAAATTGTCAGACGCACACTGGAGACACGCCAGGAAGGAGTCAAGCAGGCCAAACTCCGCGCTGACGGAGGCCTGACATCAGAAATCCCGCACCAGCAGGCTCTTGTGGAGCTGGCCACCACAGCGTCCCTTGTCCCTGACCTTGAAAGGAAAGTTGCCGTCAAGGAAAGCGAACTGGCATTTCTGACAGGCACCTATCCGCACGAGATAAAGAGACCGAGACAGGTGCTGGAGCTGTCTTACAGGGACATTTTGCCGACAGGCATCCCGTCACAGCTTCTGGAACGCCGTCCTGACCTCATGGAATCATGGCAAAGGCTCAGGGCAGCCGAGGCAGCAGTGGGAGTGGCGCAGGCCGAGCGGTTTCCGACTTTCGTCATCGACCTTTCCGGAGGCCTTGAGAGCAATTCATTTCTTGATGTTCTGAAGTCCCCGTTCTATTACGCCGCAGCAGGGATAGCATCACCGATTTTTGAATTCGGCAAGCGCAAGGCAGCATTCAAGGCGGCAATTTCCGAATACAATCAGGCCAGGCTTGAATATGAAAAGAATGTGATGCAGGCCGTCAAGGAAGTCTATGATGCCGTAGTCACATTCAATTCCGCACGGGAGAACACCAATCTGAAGTTCGACCTTCAGGAAGCGTCCCGCAAATATGTCTCACTGGCCAGCTCACAGTATATCAACGGAATCCTGAACTATCTCGATGTGCTGGACGCCCAGAGAAGCTATTTTGACGCTCAGGTTGAACTGAGCAACGCAATCGCCAACGAGTACATCGCACTGACGGAACTCTACAAAGCACTTGGAGGCGGATGGTAAACCACCCGCCCCCAAATGCTTTCAGCATATTCCTGACTGCCGGCCGGAATATCCGGTTCCGGACAATCGGCTATTCATCTTTTTTCGCCGTGGACACCAGGCAGAGTTCATCCATCTGCACCTGGTCAATGTATGACGGAGAATCAATCATCACATCGCGGCCCTGATTGTTCTTCGGGAAAGCGATGAAGTCGCGGATAGTCTCCTGTCCCCCGAAGAGGGCGCACATGCGGTCGAAGCCGAATGCAAGTCCTCCGTGAGGCGGAGCCCCGAACTTGAAGGCGTTGATGATGAAGCCGAACTTATACTGTGCATCCTCATCTGAGAATCCGAGCACCTCAAACATCCTCTGCTGAACCTTTGCGTCATGTATCCTGATGGACCCGCCGCCAAGCTCTGTCCCGTTCAGCACGAAATCATACGCATTGGCACAGACTTTCTCCAGGTCTTCCTTCTTGTCGCTGTAGAACAGGTCAAGCTGCTCCGGCTTCGGAGCCGTGAACGGATGATGCATTGCATAAAAGCGGCTTGTCTCGTCATCCCATTCAAGGAGAGGGAAATCCACCACCCAAAGCGGGGCGAAGACATTAGGGTCGCGCAGACCGAGCCTGCCTCCCATTTCTATGCGGAGCACTCCGAGCATAGTCTGTGTCTTGCGCTTAGGCCCGCAGAGCACGAGAACGAGGTCTCCGGCCTTTGCCCCGGTCTTTTCCGCCACGGCCTTGAGTTCCTGGGGAGTATAGAATTTGTCCACAGATGACTTTATGCTGCCGTCAGGATTGACTTTGACATATACCAGTCCCTTTGCTCCCACCTGAGGTCTCTTCACCCACTCCGTCAGCTCGTCAAGCTGCTTTCTCGTATATGATGCAAGGCCTTCGACGGCAATTGCCCCGACATATTCCGCAGAATCAAACACAGAAAATCCGTGGCCACGGACATCGGAAGTGATTTCGTGGATTGTCATCCCGTATCTGATGTCCGGCTTGTCGGACCCATACTTGTCCATTGCATCGAACCAGCTCATGCGGGGTATAGGATTCGGGATGTCGACATTGAGCACATTCTTGAACAGGGTGCGCATCATCCCCTCAAAAGTATTGAGCACATCGTCTCTCTCCACGAATGACATCTCGCAGTCTATCTGCGTAAACTCCGGCTGTCTGTCTGCCCTCAGGTCCTCATCCCTGAAGCAGCGCACAATCTGGAAATACCGGTCATATCCTGCCACCATCAGCAGCTGCTTGAATGTCTGCGGAGACTGCGGAAGTGCATAGAACTGCCCGGGATTCATCCTCGAAGGAACGACAAAGTCGCGGGCGCCTTCCGGAGTGGACTTGATGAGATACGGGGTCTCTATTTCCATGAACCCGAGTGCGTCAAGATAATTGCGGACTTCATGGGCAAGCCTGTGGCGGAGTTCCAGAGCCTTGCGCAGAGGATTTCTCCTGAGGTCAAGATACCGGTACTTCGCCCTGAGTTCCTCGCCGCCGTCACTCTCATCCTCGATGGTAAAAGGCGGTGTCTGGGCCTTGTTCAGGACCTTCAGACCTGAAAGTCTGATTTCAATGTCTCCTGTCGGCATCTTGGCATTCTTGCTCTGACGCTCGATGACTTCCCCCGTAGCCTGTATGACATATTCGCGTCCGAGGGAATTGGCTGCGCCCTGGAGCTCTTCGGCAGCCGTGCTGTCCGCGGCAAGCTGTGTGATACCGTATCTGTCGCGAAGATCGACGAATGTCATTCCGCCGAGTTTCCTCGTCCTCTGCACCCAACCGGCAAGAGTCACTGTCTTCCCGACATCAGAAATGCGGAGTTCCCCGCAAGTATGAGTTCTGTACATATCTGTAATTATTATTTCCAAACAACCTGCAAAAATACAAAATTATTCAGAAGGCTGGCGCGAAGATTCCAGAAATCCGCAGGTCTTATTATCTTTGCACATCTGTGAATGAAAGACAACAATATGGAAGTAAGGGCAAAAAAATCCTTGGGACAGCACTTTCTCACTGACCTGTCCGTCGCCCGGCAGATCGCCGGTGCTCTGATTGTCCCGGACAAGACTGCCGTCATCGGCAGTCAGGCAGATCCCGGCAGGGCAGATGTCCTTGAAGTCGGTCCCGGGATGGGTGTATTGACAAGATATCTGCTTCAGAGGCAGGATGTGAACCTGAAGATGGTGGAAATAGACAGGGAATCGGTGAACTACCTCCTCGTTAATTTCCCGCAGGTGAACGGAAGCCTGATTGAGGCGGATTTCCTGAAGCTCAGGCTTGAGAATTTCTTCAGCGGAGACTTCTGCGTCATAGGCAATTTTCCCTACAACATATCTTCGCAGATATTCTTCAAGATACTCGAGTACAAGGATTCAGTGCCGCAGGTGGTGTGCATGATACAGAAGGAAGTAGCCGAAAGGATAGCGGAAAAGCCCGGGACAAAGGCATACGGCATACTCTCTGTCCTGCTTCAGGCCTGGTATGACATTGAATATCTGTTCACTGTCGGAGAGGGGGCATTCAATCCGCCTCCGAAGGTAAAGTCCGCCGTCATCAGACTCATCCGCAACAGCCGGACAAGCCTCGGATGCGACGAGAGTCTGTTCAAGACCGTTGTAAAGACATCTTTCAACCAGAGGCGCAAGACGCTCCGCAACTCGCTCAAGCCGCTCATCATGGACAAGGCGGCAAAGGAGGGATGGACAGGGGAACAGACTGAAACATTTGTGTCAGACCCGGTCTTCTGCCTGCGCCCGGAAAGCTTAGGCGTCGAAGACTTCATAGCCCTCACACTGAAATTCAGTCAGACCCTGTAGTGACGGAGGCCCAGCAGGGCTGCCGCGAGCACAACGGCCGCAAAGCCTGCAAGCACATAGACAAAATGCTGCTGCACAAACAGCCGGATGTCAGGTACAAGATAATATACAGCAAGCACTGCACCCAGAAGCACAGACATGACTGCCGCAGCCGAGAAGGCCTTGATTCTGTTGCGGCGCTTGATTCTGCGGGCTGTTGCAGCTATCATGTCCATGGCCGTCCGTATATCCGCCTCCGACTTTCCCGTCAGGGAAGCCGGCACCGGAAGAAGGTCTATCTGCCTGACGAGTTCCGCCATGAACTTGTCCCCTCCCTTTATCTCAGGCATGTTCTCCCTGATGAACTGCCTTATTTCCTTATCAGTTGACATATTATGCATTTTTTATGACCAGCTTGCCATAGTCATGTATTTTCCTTCCTGACCAAAAAATTCTTCAGATGCGCCCTGGCCCTGGAAAGATGTGAGCGGACCGTACCGGAGGGCATTCCTGTGATGGCTTCTATCTCCCTGATGGACTTTTCCTCCATATAGAAAAGAAGAATGACGGCCTGCTCCTTTTCCGGAAGGTCACCTATAGCCCTGTAGAGGTCCTGATACTCGAATCTGCGCTCAGGCCGTCCGTCATCTGCGGCAATTTCCTCGTGCTGCGGACCGAGCGGCACCCTTTCCGTCTTCACGCTTGCCGCCTGCTTGTCATAAAAGCAATTATAGGCAATCCTGAACAGCCATGTCGAAAATTTTGCCCTGCCCTCGAACTTGCCAAAGGCCATATAGGCTTTCAGAAGCGCTTCCTGCGCTATGTCATCGGCCCGGAATGCATCACCCTTGCACAGCACGCACAGGAATCTCCTCAAAGATTCCTGCTCGCGCGACACCATCTCTATGAATTGAGCCTTATCCACCTCCCCAGCAGACTACTCCTGTTTGTCCTGGATTCCTTTGGCCCGGTTCCCTTCCGCCTTGATTTCTGCTTCCATCCATTTCTTGCCGACAAAGAAGGCCACACAGAAACCTATGCCGATGGCAAGAAGGATGCTCGCAATGATAAAAAGGAAATCCTTGCCAGGAATTACCATGGCGCCGGCAACCAGCACCGCACCCATAATGACAAGAATGATTCCCGCCTGAAGCTTGTCAAGAAGATTCATTTTCAGACTTCTTCCGGACTTGTTGTTTGTCGAGAAAATCTCAGGGTCAATATCCTGTCCGTTTTCAATAGCCTTGAGAAGGACATCAGCTTTCCTGTCTACAATGTGGTTCCTGGACCTGAACACAAGCCATACTACCATAACCGGCAATACAACGCAAACCCCGATTGGAACAATGATTTCTACCATGGCAAAATTATTTTTATTGTTTGCTGATTAGACTTGCAGAGAGAACAAAATGTTGCAGCGGAAATAAAATTCTGTTGTCAGTTGTAATATTCATTTAACAAAAATAACGAATTTTGCAGATTGTAAGCCTGAATTCAGATTCATTACATTTTTCAAAAATATTTTTGCGCCTGATTTTGCAGACATTTTGTATTGTATGAAGACAATTGCCTTATTCATAAAGCCGGCGGCGGCTCTGCTTTCCATATTCATAATGATTGCGGCAACATCTTTCCGGACAACTGCGGCAGAGAAAAAATCTTCTTCCCCCTCCGGGGAATCCGGCAGTTTTCAGAATTTCCAGAGCTTCGTGACAGACTCCATAGACGGAGGACGCACCGACATCATGGAGAGACTGCTCAACCTCCCGAACATCGAGGTCGGCAAGGGCGTGACATTCCGCCCGAAGAACAATTCATATGAAATGACCCTGCGCTTCCGCATGCAGAACATGGTCGGGCTCTCATTCAACAGGCACATGGGGCTCACTTCAACCGACGCCCAGGTCAAGAGACTCAGGCTCAGGTTCGACGGATACATATTCTCCCCGAAGATTGTATATTCCATCCAGCTCGGTTTCAGCAGCTATGACACTGAAATGATTCCGAACGGCAACATGAACCTCATCCGCGACGCCATCGTCTATTATGTCCCGAGTCCGAAATGGAACATCGGCTTCGGCCAGACCAAAATCAAGGCCAACAGGGCAAGGGTCAATTCCTCCAGCGCCCTCCAGTTCATCGACAGGAGCATTGTGAACAGCGAGTTCGGCGGAGACAGGGACTTCGGATTCTTCGGCGAATACAACTACGGGGACTTCGACGCCTTCGCCCTGTCTGCAAAAGGGTCCGTGACCCTCGGAGAAGGACGCAACTTCAACTCTTCGGATGTCGACGGATTTGCATATACCGGACGCCTTGAACTCTATCCGTGCGGCCGGTTCCATGCCAACGGAGAACTGCTTGAAGGAGATGTGGCAGGAGAAGACAATGTCAAGATAATGCTTGCAGGGGCATACACATTCAACAACAATGCGCTCAGGACGCAGGGGATGAAAGGGGCCCTTTTCAGCGACCCGAGGAACATCGGCTCGTACTATGTCGACTTCATTCTCAAGTACAGGGGCTTCGCCTTCGTGACTGATTTTATGGGAAGGCACTGCCCGAGCCCGATTGTCAGCGACCCTGCGGCCGGAAACGGCTCCCCGGCATTCATCTACACCGGCTCTGGACTCAATGTGCAGACCAGCTACCTCTTTGACAAGAAATGGGAAATCGCCCTGCGCAATTCCACAATGCTCCCTGATGCCGCAGTACAGACTTTCCTGGGATATGCAAGCTGGAACCAGAGCACAATCGGCGTGACGCGATATCTCATAGGCCACAGCCTCAAGATTCAGATGGACCTGTCCTACAACTACCGCAACAAAGCCGTCACTCCTGACTATGACCGGTGGATGCTCCGCTTCCAGGTAGAGCTCGGGCTATAGACTTCCGGCTTATTTTGCCAAATGACGGCAGAAGCTATATAATTACAGGAGAGGGAACGACCTTGCGCGGTGTTCCCTCTCTTTTTGCCGCCGACAGACACGGCGGATCTGCTGCATACGCACCTATTCGTCCTTGTCCTGCTCCATGTATGCCTTCAGAAGCTTCTCCTGCACATCGCCAGGTACCGGCTGGTAGTCGGCGAACTGCATCGTAAAGGTAGCGCTTCCGGAAGTAAGGGAGCTCAGGGAAGTTGAATATTTATAGAGTTCTGCAAGAGGAACCCTTGCCTTGATGACATCGAATCCCTTTTCGCTGCCCATGCCTTCAATCAGGGCCCTGCGGTTCTGGAGATCGGACATACAGGCTCCCATATATTCCGATGGTGTCATGACTTCGAGGCTGTATATAGGCTCCATAATCTTCGGACCTGCATTGCGGAAAGCCTCCTTGAAGGCGTTGCGGGCGGCAAGCACGAACGATATTTCGTTTGAATCCACCGGATGCATCTTTCCGTCATAGACATAGACCCTGATGTCCCTCGCAAGGGACCCCGTAAGAGGGCCTTCGCTCATCTTGTCCATGATGCCCTTAAGGATAGCTGGCATGAAGCGGGCGTCAATGGCACCTCCGACAATACAGTTGTAGAACTCAAGCTTTCCGCCCCACTCAAGGTCAAAGGATTCCTTGCTCTTGATGTTGAGGACCATCTCCTTGCCGTCGATGCGGAAACGGTTGGTGGCCTCAACGCCCTCGACGATAGGGCAGACAAGAAGATGCACCTCTCCGAACTGGCCGGCACCGCCCGACTGCTTCTTGTGACGGTAATTGGCCGTGGCGACCTTGGTGATGGTCTCCCGATAGGAAATCTTCGGAGGGAAAAGCTCTATCTCTAACTTGTTTTCGTTCTTGAGACGAGTACGCACGATATTGATATGCTGCTCGCCCTGGCCTTTCAATATGGTCTGCTTAAGCTCCTTTGAATATTCGACAATAATCGTAGGGTCCTCGGCGGACATTTTTGCAAGGGCCTCGCCCATCTTTTCTTCATCTTTCTGCTCCCTGGCTTTCACGGCCGTACGGAACTTGGATGCAGGGAACACGATATGCTCATATTCAATATCTGTCCCCGCCTGAGACAGAGTGACATTGGTCTTGGCATTGCGCAGCTTCACTGTACAGCCTATATCGCCGGCATAAAGGTCCGTCACTTTCTCCTTCTTCTTGCCTGCCACAGCATATATCGCGGATATTCTCTCCTTGTCGCCTGTGGCCGGATTCTCAAGGTCCTGGCCTTCGGTAAGCTCCCCGGACATCACCTTGAAATATGCGACTTCCCCGAGATGAGACTCCACCGCCGTCTTATAGATGAACAGGGATGTCGGCGCATCCTGCTTGCATTCAATTTCCTTTCCATCTACAGTCACTGCCGTCCTTTCTGCCGGAGAAGGAGCCGTCCTGATGGTGAACTCCATCAGTCTCTTGACTCCGATATCTTTCTTGGCCGAAAGACAGAAGACAGGCATCACTTCTCCTGCACGGAGACCGAGGCCAAGACCCTTGCGGATTTCATCCTCAGTCAGTTCGCCTGTGTCAAAGAACTTCTCCATCAGAGTGTCGTCATATTCGGCCGCCTTTTCAATCAGAGCCGCACGAAGTTCATCCGCCTCATCCTTGTATTCCGCCGGAATTTCCAGATCTTCCCTTGTGCCGTTGTCATCCTTGAAATGATAGTATTTCATCTTGAGGACATCTATGAATCCGTCGAAGCCGGTGCCCGGATTGGCAGGGAACTGGACAATAGCCGGCTTGCTTCCGAACGCTTCCTTCATCGTCTCAAGCACATTCTCCCATGATGCCTTCTCCCCGTCAAGCTGGTTGACCGCCACTATGAGCGGCACATCATACTGTTCGGCATATCTTGCAAAAATCTCAGTGCCGACCTCAACACCCTGCTGCGCATTCATCACAAGGATACCGGTATCGCACACCTTGAATGCGGAAACGGCCCCGCCCACAAAATCATCGGAGCCCGGAGTATCTATGATATTGAATTTGGTATCCATGAATTCCGCATAGAGCGGAGTCGAATATATGGACCTCTGGTTAGTCTGTTCAATTTCTGAATTGTCCGAAACCGTATTGCCTGCCTCAACAGTCCCTCGCCTGTCGATGACCTTGCCCTCAAAGAGCATGGCTTCAGATAATGTGGTCTTGCCTGACTTGCTGCTGCCAAGAAGAACCACATTGCGGATGTTTTGTGTTGAATAAGCTTTCATTTTACTTATTTATTATGGGTTATTTTTCAAAATTGCGCATCAAAGCGGCGCATCCTTGCAAATTTAAACAAATAAAACAGCAAAGTCAACATACTTTTATAACAAAATCCCGTATTTTTTCAGAAAATGTGAAGATGCGGCACCCCTGTAAGCTTTCAGAATATCAGACCCGCACCAGCCTGTCTCCGACATCAGATACCGGTCAAAATCCGCTTCCCGAACACCAATCCAGCGGCAGATGGACCCAAATGTAAGTCCCGGATCCATATACACACGCTCTTCTTCCAGCAGTACAGCAAAAAGGTCATAAAACTTCTCCATAACTCTAGGTCACTTTTTATTGTCATTCCGTCCGCAAAAATGGTCTCCCGACATCAAAAGTGCAACAATCAGTTGTCATTTTTTCTGATTTCGGGATATTGTTTTTCTCTTTTTTTAATTTTTTTCTCTTTTTGGCAAGTTTTCATTGCCAATGGCAATAATTTATTGTCTCAACAGCTGCGTTCATTGGCATAAATTTGTCATCTGACAAACAAGAAAAAACAGAAATGGACAAAAACTCCATCAAAGAAAATTTATTGAAAATGCGTGGCAGACTCGGCCTGTCACAGGAAGCAATGGCTGAAAAACTGGGCATTTCAAGAACAGCATACAGGAACATAGAATCCGGGAAAACCAGACTCATAAGCAGCCATGCGGACAAGATAGCCTCCATTCTCGGTGTTTCAACAGAAGAACTCCTGCTCGGACACAATCCCGACGACGGCAACGCATCATCTCTTGAGGACATGAGGGAGAAATACGAGAAGAGAATCAGGGAGATTGAAAACGGGCATACAGATGAAATGACAGCACTCAATGCACAGATAAAGGTGCTGAACGAATTTATAGATACCTTGAAAGAGACAATACGCACCAAAGATGAAATCATAGCGCTGCTGCGCAAGTCAATTGCCAATGCTTCCGGCCGCTGAGTCCGCCCGACCCAAGGCCGGGGGACAGCCGGAGAAACACCAATTTGAAATATCCGGCCGGAAAATACTATTTTTGCATTCTTGTACAGAATGTACAGAATATGGACTTGCCAGAAAACAGACTTGAATTATGCCTTTCCCCCGGCATCATAGAGGCCGGATGCGACGAGGCCGGACGCGGGCCGCTCGCCGGGCCGGTATTTGCCGCAGCCGTAATCCTGCCGGAAGGATTCAGACATCCTCTTCTGGACGACTCCAAGAAAATGACGGCCAAAGCCAGGGAGACTGTCCGCGATGCCATCGTAAAGGAAGCCGTAAGCTATGCGGTGGAAGCCGTGTCTGCAGAGGAAATCGACAGAATCAACATACTGAATGCATCGGTTGCCGCCATGTGGAGGGCAGTCTGCAACCTTTCTGTCATGCCTCAGGCTCTCTCCGTGGACGGAAACAGATTCAGAAAGTACAGCCAGATTCCGAACCCCGGGGCAATTTCGCCCGAAAGCCTCAGCGGCATGGACGAGGCGAGGGAAACCGACGGCAGGGCTCCATGGTTCCGCTCAGCCGGGACGCCCGGCTCGGGCAATGCCACTACGTCAGGACACATCACGGACGGCATCCCTTTCAGATGCATCATAAAGGGGGACGGGAAATTCATGAATATAGCTGCCGCATCTGTACTCGCCAAGACGGCAAGGGACAGATATATGAAGCGCCTCGCACGGGAATATCCACAATACGGATGGGACAGGAACATGGGATATCCCACCAGAGAACACATAGAAGCCATCCGCCGATACGGACTCACGCCGCACCACAGGAAAAGTTTCCATGTCAGGGAACTTGAACCGACATTGTTCTAAAAGATTCCCATTTTTATGCTAAATTTGCGGCAGCTGATTCCTCGGGACCTGAGGTTTTGTCTCTGATTTCAGAGGACAGGCCTGCCATTTTATGGCTGCCGGATCAGATTCCGGAAGTGAGACAGGTTATTTTTACACTTTAATACTTAATAAGAAAACAAAGGACATGAAAAAATTTCTTTGCGCCATTGCTGCGCTGGCGGTATTCTCGGCCGGCATGAGGGCAGATGAGGGAATGTGGATGCTCCCTCTGCTGAAGAAAATGAACATAGACACAATGGAGAAGATGGGATGCCGCCTGTCTGCGGAAGACATCTGGAACATAAACAATTCTTCTCTCAAAGACGCCATCGTGCAGTTCGGAGGAGGATGCACCGGAGAAATAATTTCCGACGAAGGACTGCTGGTGACAAACCACCATTGCGGCTACTCAAGCATCCAAAAACTCAGTTCTGTCGAGCATGACTATCTGACCGACGGCTACTGGGCCATGAACCGCAGCGAGGAACTTCCCGCAGAAGGACTTACTGTCACTTTCCTCGAAAGCATGACTGACATCACCAATGCATTGGAAAAGGCAAGGAAGACCGCACTCAAAAAATATTCAGGCTCCGACACTGCCATAAGGGACTCCATAGCAGAAGCTGCAGTAAATGAGGCAAAGAAAGAAATCATAGAAAAAGCAGAGAAAGCCAACCCATACTGCGACATCCGGACCATGTCATTCTACAATGACAATGTACAATATCTTATAGTCTACAAAACATACAGGGACATCCGCTTTGTAGGGGCACCGCCTTCATCAATCGGAAAATTCGGGGCAGACACAGACAACTGGATGTGGCCGCGCCACACCGGAGATTTCTCCATGTTCCGCGTATATGCAGACAAGAACAACAATCCGGCCTGCTACTCGGAAGAAAATGTTCCGTACAGACCGAAGAAACATCTGCAGATATCCCTCAAGGGCATCAATGAAGGGGACTTCACCATGATTATGGGCTATCCCGGCAGGACAAACAGGTTCTACACCTCGCCTGAGCTCGAGAACCTCCTTGAAATGCAGGACATTTCCATCGAAGCCCGCACAATCCGCCAGGACATCATGATGGAAGACATGCTTGCCGACCCGAAGGTCAAGATCCAGTATGCCAGCAAATATGCCGGCTCATCCAACGGCTGGAAGAAATGGATCGGCATGAAACAGGCTTTCGCCAAACTTGATGTCATAGGCAGGGCCCGGCAGGAAGAAGCCGAATTCACGGAATGGGTGAATGCTGACCCGAAGAGACAGAAAAAATACGGAGAAGCACTCCGGATGATCAGGGAAAGCATCGATGCAGGCAGAGAAGCCAACCGGATTTTCAGGACACTTGCAGAGTCTGCAATGAAGATTGAGCTTACCCAGGCGGCCACAATTTTCAACAATGCGGCAAAGTCGGCACTGGAAGCCACAGGAACAGACACCCTCGCGGCCTTTGAATCCGCCCTTGCAGCCATGGGGGATTTCTACAAGGATTACTCTGCCGGCACTGACATAAAAGAAGCCGAGGCCCTTCTTGAATATTACCGGACACATGTGGACAGCACATACTATATAAAGGGAATCGGTGCAGATTTCGCGACAATGGACATCCCGACATTCGTCAGCACCCTGTTTGCAGAAAGCATCTTCACCTCAGAAGAAAAGCTCTCCGAAGCCATCAAGTCAATGACTCCCTCGGAAATATTCGATGATCCCGCCATCAACCTCGCGAAAGCCGAAGCCTCGGTAATTGTTCCGGTCATCGGCAGGATTCAGGAAAGCGAAAGAATACTGGCTGATGCCAGAAAAGCATACACGGCCGGACTTCTGGAATGGAAGAAAGGCGAACCGTCATACCCGGACGCCAACTTCACCATGCGCCTGACCTACGGTACAGTCAAAGGTTATTCCCCAAAAGATGCAGTAATCTATAAATACTGGACCACTCTGGACGGAGTAATGGAAAAAGAAGACCCGGAGAACTGGGAATTCGTCGTTCCGGCAAAGCTGAAAGAACTCTGGCAGAACAGGGATTTCGGAGACTACGCCATGGCTGACGGGAAGATGCCTGTGGCATTCCTTTCAAACAACGACATCACGGGAGGAAACTCAGGAAGCCCGGTACTGAATGCCGACGGCCAGCTCATAGGCCTTGCCTTCGACGGGAACTGGGAATCCATGAGCAGCGACATCATGTTCGAGCCGGACCTGCAGAGATGCATCAATGTGGACATCCGCTATGTCCTCTTCATCATGGACAAATTCGGCGGAGCGGGCTACCTTCTCAACGAGATGGACATCGTAAGATAATCCGGCATTACAACTCAAGACATTTCATCAAGTCATCAAGACATTTCAGATTCAATCTGACGCAATGAAACAGAACGAAATAATGAAAATGCTCTACGATGTGCAGCATCCCGCAAAGGGGGACAGGAACATCGTGGAGCTCGGAATGGTGGACAAAGTCGAGTGCGACGGCAACAAGGTGACCGTCACACTCGCTTTCCCGAAGCACCGCGACCCGCTTGCAGAATATCTCATCGGGAGCGCAAGGGCAGCAATCATCCGACACGCCCCGGAAGCTGAAGTCGAGGTAAAGACCATAATAAGGGACGAAGCAAAGAAAAAGCCCGCAGGTCTGGACTTCGGCCTTGAGGAACTGGCCGGTGTAAAGCATATAATCGGCATAGCATCAGGCAAGGGAGGCGTAGGGAAATCCACCGTCGCCGTCAATCTTGCGGTAGCACTGGCACGGCTCGGATATAAGACAGGACTTGCAGACGCCGATGTCTACGGCCCGTCGGTGCCGAAAATGACAGGCACCGAAGAGGAGCAGCCGCAGGCATTTCTTGAAGGAGAGAAACAGGTGATTCTCCCGCTTGAGAAATATGGAGTCAAATGGATGTCAATCGGCTATTTCGCCAGTGCGGAGCAGGCTCTCATCTGGAGGGGACCGATGGCCTGCAATGCACTCAAGCAGATGATTCTGCAGGTGAGGTGGGGTGAACTTGACTTCCTTCTCATCGACATGCCTCCGGGAACAGGGGACATACACATCAGTCTCGTGCACGACATACCTCTGACAGGAGCCGTGATAGTCACCACACCGCAGGCAGTGGCCCTTGCCGATGTGGAAAAAGGGGTGAACATGTTCCGCAACGAAAGCATCCGCAAGCCGATACTCGGCCTGATTGAGAACATGGCATGGTTTACCCCGGAAGAACTGCCGGACAACAGATATTACATTTTCGGAAAGAACGGCGGAGCCGCCATGGCCGACAAATACGGAATTCCTCTCCTCGGGCAGATTCCTATCGTTCAGAGCATCAGGGAAAGCGGAGACGACGGAGAGCCTGCCGCGCTTTCCGACAGGCCGGACGGACTGGCTTTCGCTTCCCTTGCCGGGAAAGTGGCTCAGGCAGCCAAAGACCTCGGCTGATTCCAGACATCAGAGACATCATCAGCTAACGCCTCAGCCTGACAAAGATGCTGAGAGGAAGTTTTTTCCCGAAGCGGTCATTCAGAACCAATTCTCCCGAATCAAGTCTGATGCCCTCTTCGGGATTGTCATTCCCACGCACAACTGCCTCCTCTCCGATTCCGAATGCCTGCCGCACCACAGTCTCCCCGAGCACAGCTGAAAAGCCGTTGGAATACAGGTTCAGAACCATGAAGCTGTCTTTCGGGGCAAGGATTGCGGAGATATTCTTCATCATCCCGTTGAGACATTCATCCAGTTTCCATTTCTCCCCGTCCGGTCCGTGCCCATATGCGGGAGGGTCAAGGATTATCCCCTGATAGACATTTCCACGCTTTGCCTCCCTGCCGGCAAATTTCATCGCATCTTCGACAATCCAGCGGATATTGTCCATCCGGCTGAGCTCCATATTGTGGCGAGCCCACGTCACGACCTGTCGCACGGAATCAAGGTGCGTGACATCTGCTCCCGCAGCCTTTGCCGCAAGAGAAGCGGCTCCGGTATAAGCGAAGAGATTCAGCACCCGTGGCTTCGGGAGCCCGTCTTTTTCTGCCTTTTCAACGAGTTCTCTCGTATTCCTGTATATATACTCCCAGTTCGGGGCCTGCTCCGGGAACACTCCGACATGCTTGAATGCAGTCAGGCCGAGGCGCAGGGAAAAATCCGGTCCCCGGCCGCTTCCTCCGTATCTTATGACCCACTGGTCATCGGCCTTCTTCAGCTTCTCCCATGTGCCGCTGTCCTCCTTCCCGGCCCTGGCAAATCCGGCCCCGGGCCTGAAGCGTATATGCGACGTGCGCGACCATTCCGCATCAGACATGGACTTGTCCCAGAGAGCCTTTGGCTCAGGCCTGGACAGTATCTGCCTTCCGAATCTCTCAAGTTTCTCAAAATTGCCTGAATCAATGAGTTCATAGTCTTTCCAGAACTCCCCGGGGGTCTCTATTGTCATGACTGTATCATATTTTCGGCAAAAATACACATCTTTGACGAATTCATAATCTTTTTTTATCTTTGCAGATTGACATAACGAAACAACTTTTAACTAAATAACATTATGCAACAGAGTATTGACACTTATGATTTCTCCGGCAAGAAAGCTCTTGTCAGAGTGGATTTCAATGTTCCTCTCAATGAGAAGTTCGAGATTACAGACGACACCCGCATCAGGGCTGCCGTGCCTACTCTCAAGAAAATCCTTGAAAAAGGCGGTTCAGTAATCATCATGTCGCATCTCGGACGCCCGAAGGGAGTGACAGAGAAATTTTCTCTCAAGCATATCCTCGGCCGTGTGGAGGAACTCCTCGGAGTACCTGTGAAATTCGCAGAGGACTGCATGTCAGCTGACGAGCAGGTTGCCGCCCTCAAGTCCGGCGAAGTTCTCGTACTTGAGAACCTCCGCTTCTACGCCGAAGAGGAAGGCAAGCCGAGAGGCCTCGCAGAAGATGTTACCGACGAGGAGAAGAAGGCTGCAAAGGCTGCCGTCAAGGAGAGTCAGAAGAAATTCGTCGCCAAGCT
Source organism: uncultured Bacteroidales bacterium (assembly GCA_944322565.1). Classification (GTDB taxonomy): domain Bacteria; phylum Bacteroidota; class Bacteroidia; order Bacteroidales; family UBA932; genus Cryptobacteroides. The sequence goes on from CALUPG010000002.1 coordinate 172,125, forward strand.
TGCCTCCTACGGAGACTGCTATGTCAACGATGCATTCGGGACAGCCCACAGGGCACACGCCTCAACAGCTCTCATAGCCAAGTATTTCCCGAACGACAAGATGTTCGGCTACCTCATGGAAGGTGAAATCAAGGCCCTTGAGAGAGTCGTCAACAATCCTGAGCGCCCTGTTACCGCCATCATAGGAGGAGCCAAGGTTTCTTCAAAGATAGGCATCATCGAGCACCTCTTTGATGTAGTGGACAACATGATCATCGGCGGCGGAATGGTCTACACATTCGTCAAGGCTCAGGGCGGAAAAATCGGCAACTCCCTCTGCGAGGATGACCAGCTCCAGCTCGCCCTCGACACTCTGAAGAAAGCAGAAGAAAAAGGCGTCAAGCTCTACCTGTCAAAGGAAGTGGTGATTGCCGATGCATTTGCCGAAGGTGCCAACACCAAGATCTGTCATAATACGGAAATTCCTGACGGCTGGGAGGGTGTTGACGCAGCACCGAGCACGCTCGCAGAGTGGGAGGATGTCCTCATGAAGTCAAAGACCATCCTCTGGAACGGCCCTGTCGGCGTATTTGAGATTCCTTCATTCGCCAAAGGAACCAACCGTGTAGCCGAAATTCTCGCCAAGGCCACCGAAAACGGAGCCTTCACCCTCGTAGGCGGAGGAGATTCAGTGGCAGCAGTAACACAGATGGGCTACGCCAAGAAAGTAAGCTATGTGTCAACCGGCGGCGGCGCCATGCTCGAATACCTCGAAGGCAAGGAGCTTCCGGGCATCGCAGCCATCCGCGAGTAATCCCGCCAGGCGTCAACTGACACTGCGACATATTTTCCCCACAGGGAAATCATCAACGGCTTCGGAACCTCTCCGGAGCCGTTTTTTTCGACAAAAAAGCACAATATGATATGTTATTTATATCCCGTGACGAATAATCCAGGCATATCCGGAAAATCTCGCTTATCTCGCCAAAACTTGTCTTTTTGCCCAAGTTTTGGCGAGATAGTGATATGCTATTTCGCCAAGACTAAAGATTTTTGTATATTTGTGGCGAGATATAAACAAAAACATCATGGGAAAAATCATAGGCAGGGAGAACGAACGGTGCATTTTGGAGGAACTTTACAAAAGCGGACAGGCAGAATTCGCAGCGGTCTACGGACGGAGGAGAGTCGGCAAAACCTTCCTGATAAGGGAACATTTCAAGGACAGATTCGCCTTCTGCCATACCGGACTGTCGCCTTTTGAATTGAAAGGCAGCCAAATGATGCGCAGCCAGCTGCAGAATTTCAGTTATTCTCTCGCAAGATTCGGCGCAGAAATCGACAATGTGCCCAAAGACTGGATGGAAGCTTTCAATATCCTCATACGGCTGCTTGAAAGCAAGGGGAAAGACCGTCGTCTTGTCGTCTTCATAGATGAAATCCCGTGGATAGCAACACCTCGTTCCGGATTCATAACTGCTCTGGAACATTTCTGGAACGGGTGGGGAGCAGGGCAGAACAATCTGCTTCTGATTGTGTGCGGTTCCGCCACATCATGGATAAACGACAATCTTATCAATAATACAGGAGGCCTCTACGGAAGGCTGACCAGGCAGATGCATCTTTCACCGATGACATTGTACGAAACGGAGCAGCTTTTTGGCTCCAACGGCATAGTGATGGACAGGTATGACATTGTCCAAAGCTATATGGTTTTCGGGGGCATTCCTTATTATCTGAATGCTTTTACAAAAGGGAAAAGCCTGTCATGGAACATAGACAGGCTGATGTTCGGAAAAGACGCCGGTTTCACAGATGAATTTGACAGGATGTTCCGGTCTCTGTTTGTCAATGCAGATGAATATCAGAAAATTGTCAGATTCCTTGCCAAATCGAGGAACGGGTACACCAGGGAGGAAATAGCATCCTCCACCACATCGTCCGGCGGAGGACTTACAAAAATACTCAAAGGTCTGCAGGAAAGCGGATTCATATCCGTATGCAAAGACACAGGAGGCAAGGCCAAAAACTCCAGATACAGACTTTCAGACCCGTTCTGTCTGTTCTGGCTGCAGTTCAAAGACAATATCAGGACCACGGACGAGTCGTTTTGGGAAAACAGCCAGTTCCTGCCTGGGATCAATTCATGGAGAGGATTTGCTTTTGAGAATGTATGCTTCATGCACATTCCGCAGATCAAGGCCGCACTCGGGATATCCGGAGTCCATACTGAAGTTTCGTCATGGACATACAAAGGAGACAGCATCCACGACGGGGCACAGATAGACATGCTCATAGAACGGGCTGACAGAATCATCAATCTTTGTGAAATCAAATTCAGCATATCCGAATATGCGATCACAAAAGATTATGACCGTCGCCTGAGGACACGGCTACAGACATTCTTGGATGTCATGCGTCCGAAATCATCGATACACCACACACTTGTCACCACATACGGTTTGAAGGAAAATGAATATTCCGGACGGTTTCAGAATGTGATTACATTGGACGGCCTGTTCAGATAATTGCGGGAAAATGTATATCTTTGCATGATTGGTAAGGAAAGGGCATATTTGCCGGAGGGGGGGCGGGAAAACAGGTAAAAGACAAATAAACCGGGAGCTGGCCTGAAATTTTCAGAACTGCTTCTGAAACAATAGAATACAATGTTTGAACTTCTGTTTGTAAACTGGCATGTAAATCCGGAAATCTTCCATATCGGTCCGTTTGCCGTCAGGTGGTACAGCCTGCTGTTCATATCCGGATTTTTCATAGGGTGGTACATCTTCAAATGGTTCTTCAAGAGGGAAGGCGTACCCGTGACATTGCTTGAACCTCTGCTTTACACCCTTCTGATAGGAACTATAGTAGGGGCAAGGCTGGGTCACTGCCTGTTCTACCAGCCTGACTATTATTTCGGCAGCTGGAAAGGATTCTGGGAGATATTCATGGTCTGGAAAGGCGGCCTGGCCAGCCACGGGGGAACAATCGCCCTCATACTTGCAATGTGGTGGTTCTCACATCACTACGGCAGGAAATACGACTTCGACCTGCTGTGGATTCTGGACAGGCTCTGCATTGCCGTCTGCTTTGCGGGAGCCCTGATACGAATCGGAAACCTCTTCAACTCGGAAATCTACGGGGATGTCACTTCCCTGCCGTGGGGCTTCATCTTCGAACTGCGCGGGGAAACGGAACCGAAGCACCCGACCCAGATTTATGAGGCCCTGAGCTATACAATTCTCGGATTAGTGCTGTTAGCGATGTACAGATACCGGCTTGAAAAACTCAACAGAGGCACTCTGCTCGGCATCTTCTTCATTGTGCTTTTCGGCATGAGATTCCTGATTGAATTCATCAAGGAGCCGCAGGTAGGATTTGAAGAGGGTATGATCCTGAACATGGGCCAGATTCTGAGCATTCCGTTCATTCTCATAGGCATCGGACTCATCATCTACAGTCTCGGATGGGGAAAGCCGGCCATGATACAGCATCCGCAGAAACAAAAGGCAGAGCCGACCCACCACGCCAAAAGCCTCGCAGATGGAAAATAAGGCAAAACCTGACGGGACTTACACGGCAGCGCCGGCCGACGAAACGGAGGACAGGCTTGCCAGAAGGCAGAAGACGCTGGACTTTCTGACAGAGCACGGCATCGGTTATGAACTCTATACCCATCCCCCGCTCCCGACTGTAAAGGACGCACTTGAGTATTGGAAAAATGTCGAGGCGACACACTGCAAAAACCTGTTTTTCCGTAACCACAAAGGAAACAGGCATTATCTGGTAGTGCTGGAGTGCCACAAAGACCTTGATATCCACGGACTGGAGCATCTCCTGCATCAGGGAAAGCTGTCATTTGCCTCCCCGGAAAGGATGGAGAGATGCCTCGGACTGAAGCCGGGCTCCGTCTCCCCACTCGGCCTCATAAACGACATCGGCATACGGGAGACCGCCGACCCGAAGGAACTGTTCGAGAACGGGCACAGAGTAAAGCTTTTTCTTGACAGCGACCTGAGAAAAGCCGTGAAGCTCAGTTTCCATCCCTGCGAGAACACTTCCGGAGCAGTGCTCGCATATTCTGATTTCCTGAAATTCCTCTCAATCTGGGGAGGAGAATATGAATGGCTGGAAATCTGAAAAAACCTTTGCCCAATCATCTTTTGCCGGAAAATTATTACTTTTGTAAAAAGTACTGCCATGAAACGGTTAATTAGAATCATAGCTACAGTCATATTGCTGACTGTCATCCCTTTGACTGCATCTGCAGAAGGTTTCGGCATCAAAGGAGGAGTGAATATTTCCAGTCTGAGGAATGTCAATGCCAAGGATTTCATCGGCTATCAGGCCGGTCTGCTGTATCAGGTGGACCTGCCTCTGTGGTTTTCAGTACAGCCGGAGCTCTTGTTCCACGTGAAAGGAGCCAGAATCAATGAAACAGACAACAGCTTCGGACTCGGCTATCTTGAAGTCCCTGTACACATCCAGTGGGGCCCGAGATTCAAGGACGGAGACATAAGGGTCTTTGCCCAGGGTTCCCCCTACATCGGATACGCAATATCAAAGGACATGCAGGACTCTGAAGGGAACCAGTATTCCTGGAAAAACCTCAACCGTCTGGAATACGGAGTGGCCGCCGGCATCGGCATCCAGCTGTGGCATTTTCAGATAACGGGACAATACAACTGGAGTCTCGGCAATCTTGCCAACATGGATCTCGCCGAGCAGGCGTTCAAGGACATACTGAATGAATCCAATTTCAGCGGATATACTATTTCTCTTGCCATCGTCTTTTAGGACATTTTCATAAACTGGAATTACAATCAATTTAATCACTAAATATTATGGAAAAGACAGTTACTGATGCCAATTTCAATGAAATACTTAACTCCGGCATGCCGGTGATGGTGGATTTCTGGGCTACATGGTGCGGCCCTTGCCGCGCAATCGCCCCGGTCGTGGAAGAACTTGCAAAGGAATATGAAGGCAAGGCCGTTATCGCCAAATGCAATGTTGACGAATGTGATGCAATACCGGCGCAGTTCGGCATACGCAATATCCCCACCCTTCTCTTCTTCAAGAACGGACAACTTGCGGACAGGCTTGTAGGAGCTGTTCCGAAAGCTGAAATAGCAGCCAAAATCAACGCCCTCCTTTAAGAGTCCCGGCTGAAACAGAGATTCACAAACGAACTGTACAAAATGTAGTATCATGAAAAAAACTTTGGCTCTGGCTATTTCAGTTGCCGCAATCCTCTGGACAAGTGTCAGCATTGACGCACAGAACAGATGCGGCGTAATAGGCGGATTCTCTTTCTCGCAGGCATCGGAGGTTGCCAACAGGGGGACGATGACCAGATACAACGCAGGCGTGACATACCAGTTCAAGCTCCCCGCCGGATTTTCAATCCAGCCATCGCTCCTGTATCATTCAAAAGGTGTCAGGGCGAGGAATGTCAATAACGGCTCCAACATGGACCTGACTGTCGGATATCTTGAACTTCCGGTGTCATTCCAGTGGGGACCGGATCTTCTGCTGTTCAGACCGTTTCTTGATGTCAGCCCATACATCGGGGTAGGTCTGCACAACAAGATGTCATGCAAGGGACCCGCAGCGCCTGAAAGCTTTACGGAGACAAATGTCTGGCAGACAGCCGGAGTAGCCAGGATGGAATATGGTGTCGGCGTAGGAATCGGCGTTGAAATATGGAGATTCCAGATTATCGGAAGATACAACTGGAATTTCGGCTCTCTGTACAAGGGGAATGACAATATTGATGCAACCTCGCAGGCAGCATGGTTCATGGAAAACACCTTCGGAGAAGGAGGCAATTACAGAGGACTCACACTGTCTGTGTCATTCCTTTTCTGAGAGAGGAAGAAAAGATTATTTTGGTAATGAACCTGAATGAAATAAAAGATTATCTCGACCAGGACTGGAAAAGGACAGCAAACTATATTGAGGATTCATTGAAGAGCGACATTGACCTGCTGGACAAGACCAACAGGTCAATATTGTCACATTCCGGCAAGCAATTGCGGCCTCTGATATCTCTTCTTGTCGCCAGAGCATGCTCCGGAGGAAATCCGGCCAATGATGACAGCTGCAGATATGCAGCCGGGGCAGAACTTCTGCACAATGCCACCCTCCTTCATGATGATGTGGCAGACGACAGCGACCAGAGACGCGGCATGCCGACAATCCGGTCAGTGATGGGACCTTCTGTGTCAGTCCTCATAGGCGACTACTGGCTCGTCAAGGCAATGGGACTGATTCTGGAAAGCAAGACCGAGACAGGAAAAGTCATCAGACTGTTCTCAAGGACATTGAGCGACCTTGCCGAAGGGGAAATCCTCCAACTGCAGAAGGCTCAGAGCGGAGACACGGATGAAAATGACTACATCAGGATTATCTTCAACAAGACGGCCTCACTGTTTGAGGCGGCAGCCGTATCGGCGGCAATCTCCGTCAAGGCCCCAGAAGAGACAATCCTCGCAGTAAGAGAGTATGCAGTATCCCTCGGACTGGCATTCCAGATACGGGACGACATCTTCGACTACTCTCCGGAAATGGATACCGGAAAGCCTGCAGGAGTAGATGTGCTTGAACAGAAAATCACGCTTCCGCTGCTCGGGGCGTTCGTATATGCCGGAAAAGAAAAAGAAGATGCAATACGGGGAAAAGTGGGAAGGATAATGGAAAACCCCGAGAGGACAAGGGAGGAAATACTCTCATTCGTAAGGGAAAACAAAGGAATGGACTATGCAAGAAAAGTTCTGGACAGCTACATCGGGAAGGCACTGGATGCGCTGAAGCTGCTTCCGGAATCACGCGACCGGGACTACCTTGAAGAACTTGCCCATTTTGTGGCAGAAAGAAAGTCGTGAAATGAGATTCGCGGAAATCACAGGACATGAGGACATAAAAAAAGTCCTGCGCTCTATGGCAGACAGCGGTAGGGTGCCTCATGCCATGCTTTTCTACGAAAATGAGGGTTGCGGAGGACTGGCTCTGGCCCTGGCATTCATCCAATATCTGAACTGTACCCACAGACACGACGGAGACTCCTGCGGGGAATGTCCTTCATGCATCAGGATGACAAAACTCATTCACCCTGATGTCCATTTCGTCTATCCTGTGACAGGAGGAGCAAAGGCGGACAGTTCATCAAAGCCGACTTCTGACACCTATATCAGCCACTGGCGCGGACTTGCACTGAAAAATCCGTATTTTCTGGAAAACGACCTGTGGAAAGCTCTCGGAATAGAAGGCAAGGCCGGCAACATTGCCGTGGCCGAAGCCAAATCCATTCTTGAGAAACTCTCTTTCTCAGCCGTAGAGACCGGATACAAGACCATCCTGATGTGGCTGCCGGAAAAAATGAATGCAGAAGCAGCCAACAGGCTGCTGAAAATAGTCGAGGAACCGCCCGAGAAGACAATCTTCCTGTTCATCACCCATAGCCCGGAAAAGGTCCTTCAGACAATTTTCTCCAGGTGCCAGAGTCTCAGGATTCCCCCGCAGCCGAAAGAGGAAGTTGCCATTGCCGTCAGGAAATATTCCTCCGCAGGAGAAGAAGAGGCGGCAATAGAAGAAGGGCTATGCGGAGGAAGTATAGGACGGGCCCTGGCAGACCTGTCAGGAAAAGAAAACGAGACAGAATTCCTTGACATATTTTCGGATTTCATCCGCGCAGCACTTGCTAAAGATTTCATGTCCGCACTGGAGACGGGCGAAATGATGTCCGGTCTGGATTCGAGAGAAAAACAGAAAGCTTTTTGTAACTTTGCAGGTGACTGTATCAGAAAAATTTTCATGCTGCAGCAGAATATGCCGCAGATAGCATGGATATCCCCGCAGGAAAAGGAATTTTTCACAGAAACAGCAAAGAATGCAGGCCCGGAATTCTGCCGGAAGGCACTCGGATATCTTGACAAGGCAGCGGCGCTGCTTGACAGGAATGTCAATGCGAAGATAGTATTCTGCGACCTTGTCAACAGATTGTTTTTAAGTATATAAGCTATGGATTTCGATAACGAGACAAGACAATTCGACTGTTCCAGAGGTTGCGTTGTGGAACGCACTGACGAAGGGGAACTCAACTGCACATATCGTCAAGGCTGCTGCAAGCAGGAAGTATACAACTGGCTTCCCGGGGTAAGGCAGGAACAGTTCAAGAACTACTTTGAGGTACGGTTCAAGAACACCAGGAAAGGCATATATATCAACGCCTCAGGCCAAAGCATCAAGACCGGAGACCTTGTCATCGTAGAAGCGGCCAACGGACACGACCTCGGGATAGTAACTCTTGAAGGTCCGATTGTAGCAAGACAGATGGCATGCCGGAAAATTGACATCACCTCCGCCGAATTCAAGAAAATCTACAGGAAGGCCAAGATGTTTGACATAGAGAAGTGGCAGGAAGCAATAGCGCGGGAGCACGAGACAATGATCCGGGCAAGACAGATTGCCGCAGAACTCAACCTTGAGATGAAGATAGGCGATGTGGAATTTCAGGGAGACGGCACCAAGGCCATCTTCTACTACATCGCCGATGGTCGCGTGGACTTCAGGCAGCTCATTAAAGTCTTTGCTGAAGAATTCCGCATCCGCATCGAGATGAAACAGATAGGAGCTCGCCAGGAAGCAGGCCTCATCGGAGGACTCGGGGTATGCGGCAGGGAACTGTGCTGCTCCAACTACATCAACAGTTTCCAGTCCATCACCACATCGGCGGCAAGATGCCAGGACCTGTCGCTCAATCCGCAGAAACTTGCCGGACAATGCGGCAAACTGAAATGCTGCCTCAACTACGAGACCGCCACATATATGGACGCCCAGTCAAGGATTCCGAAGCTCAACGGGCCTCTTGAGTTTCAGGACGGACAGGCCTGGCTGATGAAGACCGACATACTCAGGGAAATGATGTACTTCTCATATGAGCAGGGGTCCTTCGCCAATCTATATCCTCTGGCTGCCTCTGAAGTCAAGGAAGTGCTGGCGATGAACCGCAACGGAGAAAAGCCGGAGTCGCTCAAGTCGGAGACGGAGCCGTCAATGCCGGAATTCATCTCTGCAGTAGGGGACGACAGCATCACCCGGTTCGATGACACAAGGAAGAAACGCAGGGGAAGCAGTCAGAATCAGAGAAAGAACAGGAATAACCAGAACAGAAATACCGCCAAGGGAGGCAACCGCAGGAACGGACGGAGAGAGGGCCAGAACACCGGCGGGGAGGACGCATAATGAAGACTTCTGCCGTACCGCAATGTCTGCTCATCTTTGTTCTGTTCCTGGCAGGATGCGCAAGACCGTCTGTCCATGAGGAGTTCAGGAAAGCCGCAGACCGTGAAAACGGGAAATACTGCTTTTCCCTGGACATGACCGATACGGCGGGCCGCTATGACCTGCACCTGTTTTCAAGAATAGACGGCAGTCCGTCCGTCTTTGATGTAATGCCGGACACAATCAGGATGAGCATGATGTTCACTGCCCCGTCAGGACAAAGATACTCAGAGGTATTCCCCGTACCGAAAGAATATGTGTCCAGGGAAACAGATTTCTCCAGAGAATACGAAATTCCATACAGGCTCGGACTCGTTCCTGCCGAAAAAGGCATCTGGAGACTGGACATAACCATAGAAAACGAAAACATGTTCCCGGGACTCCGGGGACTCGGACTCAGGACCGCATGGAAAGAATAATCATCGCAGCAGTTGCCGACAATATGGCAATAGGAAAAGGCAATGCCATGCCATGGCATTTGCGCGAAGACCTGCAGTTTTTCAAAAGGAATACTTCCGGATATCCCGTGATAATGGGAAGAAAGACATTCGAGTCCCTCGGCAGACCTCTGCCCAAGAGACTGAACATCATCGTCTCCCGGTCACTGAAGAAACCGGATGACATGACCGATGGTGTTTGCTGTGCAGAATCCCTCTCAGAGGCATACGCGGCCGCCGAAAATTATATGAAGGAGCATCATGAAGCTGAGAGCTGCGGGATGAAATGCTTCGTCATCGGAGGAGGAGAAATCTACCGTCAGGCCATGGACACGGCAGACAGGCTCCTCATCACTCATGTCCACACGGCAATCGGAGACGCTGACACATTTTTCCCGTCCATTGACCCGGCCGTATGGCATCCGGCAGAAAAATCCGGCATCCGGCGCGATCCCGAAAGCGGGCTTGAATTCGAGTTCGTCACCTACACAAGGGCATGAAGTCCATCACTTAAAACAGCCGTTCTATGGAAAGAGAGCATTTCAAGAGCACATTCGGCATACTTGTGGCCATGGCAGGCTCAGCCATAGGCCTGGGCAATCTGTGGAGATTCCCGTACATGGTGGGCATCTACGGCGGCGCAGCGTTCATATTCGTCTATATCATACTGACATTCCTGCTGTGCCTGCCTATCCTGTTCTCCGAAATCATCATAGGACGGCGAAGCCACACCAATGCATTCAGGGCATTCGGAGCCCTTGCTCCCGGCAGTCCATGGAAATGGGCCGGCATCCTGATGGTCGCCACTCCGGTCATCGTGGTCTCATACTACAGCGTCATCGGCGGCTGGTCCCTGGAATACCTCTTCAAGGCCTGCACATTCTCCTTTTCGCAGGGAGCGACGAGGGAAGAGCTCGGGACAATATTCAGCGGATTCATCTCCTCCACCTGGGCTCCGCTTCTCTGGCACACGGTCTTCATGCTGCTTACCGCCCTTGTCATCCTCGGAGGCGTAAACAAAGGCATAGAAAAATTCGGAAAAATCATGATGCCGGTGCTCTTCCTCACGGTAATAGCCATAGCAGTAAGGTCCGTGACCCTGCCGGGCGCAGGAGAAGGGCTGAAATACCTGTTCCGGCCTGATTTCTCCAAAATCACCCCGGAAGTATGCGCGGCTGCCCTCGGACAAGGCTTTTTCTCCCTTTCCGTCGGGTTCGGCATAATGCTCACCTACGGTTCATACACCCGCAAAAGCTCCGACATTGCCTTCAACTCGACATGGACGGCAGTCGCAGACCTGACCTTTGCCCTTATAGCAAGCTGTGCCATCATGCCTGCCGTATTCGCCTTCGGACTCAACCCGCAGGAGGGTCCGGGACTCGTGTTCGAGACCCTTCCGTTCATATTCGCCAACATGCCGCTCGGAGGCATCATCGCCATCCTGTTCTTCATTGCCCTTCTCGTCGCCGCCCTCACTTCTTCGGTGTCACTGGTGGAAGTGGGAGTCGCCTATCTCACAGAGGAGAAACACCTTTCAAGAAAAGCTGCGACCTGGACCGTGTCCGGCATAGCATGGGCTTTCGGCATCCTCTGTTCCCTTTCTTTCGGCAGCCTTTCGGGCATACGCATCCTCGGCAACACCATCTTTGACTTCTTCGACAAGCTGTCCGCCGGATGGCTCATGCCCCTCGGAGCCCTTATCATCGTGATTTTCACGGGATGGAAAATGAAGAAATCCGATGTCCTGGATGAATTCACTAACGGAGGCACTCTCAAAGGAAACCTCCGCATATCCGGCTTCATCTATTTTCTGATAAAATATCTCACCCCCATCGCCGTCCTGATAATATTCCTGACCAATCTGCTATAGAGGCTGCCGGCTGACAGGATATTGAACGACGCGGACATCATATATGACCGGTTTGTCCTCCACTCCACTCAAATACACATATCCTCAAAATCTTATTCCGACTCCTATTCCGGAGGGCTGCGGACCGAATGTCAGTTCCGGAGAAGAGCAGCTCCCGAAGCCGCTCCTCTCCGCAGTCCTGTTCAGCAGAACAACACCCGATGCAAACAGAGGAATGCTCAAAGCGGCAAAACCAAGGCCTATACCTGCTCCAATCAAATCAAAAGGCATATACATTTCCGGGGTATCAGAGGCAATTTCCCAAGTAAACATATTATAGGCATGCACAGCGATACATAATGTAAAAATCGCCCCGCCGATGGAACTTATCGCTATGCCTGCATTGAACAGACGCTTCCCGGGAAGATAGCATTTACTGTATGTCTGCCAGTTCATATAATCAAGGGCATTGCCCTTGGTTATCCGCACTCCGTCATCAGCATACAGATACATACCTTTTCTCTCTACCTTAAAATCAGAAGTCCGATACTGCGCAGAAGCGTCAAAGGCCCCGAAAGAAAACAGAATCACAATAATAGTCAACAGGTGTTTCATGGCAGAAATGTTTTAGAATATGTGACTTTTGGCCACATTATACGTTATAAGTCTAAAGTGCCAACTATAGCGACCTTTCCCGAGCGTGTCAAAACAGTCTGCTGCAAAATACCCATTGTGACTGCCGTCCCAATCACAATATTGGCTATAGCAAGCAGACCTTTTCAAAGTTAAACACAAAAAATGATTTGTTGTGCTTGATGCTGCCAACAAATTAGAATAACTGTCGTCAGATTCCCATCTTCGTCTTCATGTCCCTGAGCAGGTCGAAGGCCTGGAGCGGGGTCATATTGTTGAGGTCGGCGGCATTCAGTTCATCCCTGAGAGACATCAGGAGAGGATCCTCAAGCTGGAAGAATGAGAGCTGGAGGGAGCCGTCGCTCTCAATGCGGCCTTCCCTGACATTGTGCGCCCGGACTCTTTTCGCCGGCTGGCTTTCAAGGGATGCAAGCGTTCTCTCCGCCGACTCTATCACCTGACGTGGCATGCCTGCGAGACGGGCCACATGGATTCCGAAGCTGTGAGCCACGCCTCCTTCCTTCAGCTTGCGGAGGAAGATGACATTCTTGCCGACTTCCTTGACGGCTATATGGAAATTCCGGACCCGCGGATAAATGTTCTCAAGGTCGTTGAGTTCATGATAATGGGTGGCGAAAAGCGTCTTGGCGCCATGGCCGTATTCATGGATGTATTCGACGATGGCGCGGGCAATCGACATTCCGTCGTATGTGGATGTCCCGCGTCCGATTTCATCAAGAAGCACGAGGGAGCGTGAAGAAAGATTGTGCAGAATCATGGATGTCTCAAGCATCTCTACCATGAAGGTGGATTCTCCCCTGGAGATGTTGTCGGAGGCACCGACCCTTGTGAAAAGCTTGTCGCACCATCCGATGGAGGCCGAATCCGCCGGGACGAACGAGCCGACCTGCGCCAGAAGCACTATCAGGGCCGTCTGCCTCAGGAGTGCGGACTTTCCGGCCATGTTGGGTCCGGTCAGGATTATAATCTGCTGCTTCTTGTCGTCCAGAAAGACATCGTTCGGGACAAACTCTTCTCCTGCCGGCATAAGGGTCTCTATCACCGGATGTCTTCCTCCCTTTATGTCAATCGCATGGCCGTCGTTCATCTCCGGGCGGCAATATCTGTTGGAAACTGCAAGCTCGGCAAATCCCGAGAGCACATCCAGCCGCGACAGGATGCGGCAGTTGCTCTGGATTGCGGCGATATTGTCCTGAATCTGCGCCACGAGGCCGGCATAAATCTGCGCTTCGAGCACATAGATTTTTTCTTCAGCCCCGAGAATCTTCTCCTCGTATTCCTTCAGTTCGGCTGTAATGTACCTTTCGGCATTGACGAGAGTCTGCTTCCTTATCCAGTCGGACGGGACCTTGTCCTTGTGTGCGTTGCGGACTTCAAGATAATATCCGAACACGGAGTTGTAGCTTATCTTGAGCGAGGAGATGCCCGTCCTTTCCATTTCCCTCTGCTGGATTTCCAGCAGGATATCCTTGCTGTGGCGGGCAAGATTTCGAAGGGAATCCAGTTCCTGGCTGACTCCCGGCGCGATGACATCCCCCTTTCCTACCGCTGCCGCAGGATCCGGACACATTGTGCGGCCGAGGGAATCCAGCAGGTCGGAGCATCCGTCGAGGGAGTCGGCCATCCTTTCAAGCGGTGCCACATCATGGCCACGGCAGAGTCCGCGGATGGGGTCAGTCTGTTCAAGGCCGCGCTTGAGCTGCATGACTTCACGGGGCGAAATTTTCCCTGCCGCAGCCCTGGATATAATCCGCTCAAGGTCCCCGATGTTTCCGATGAGTTCCTGGAGCTTCTGCAGGTCTTCGCCGTTTCGGACAAAATGCTCCACGACATCATAGCGGGAATTGAGCTCGTCCAGGTCCATCACCGGCATTGCCAGCCATGTGCGCAGGAGCCTTGCCCCCATAGGAGAGGAACATTTGTCAATGACTGACACAAGGGACACCCCTTCTCCTCCTGCCGCGGAAGAGAATATCTCCAGATTGCGGAATGTGAACTTGTCCATCCACACGAATTTCCCTTCGTCAATCCTGGATATGGAACAGATGTTCCTGAGTCCGGTATGCTGGGTCTGTTCCAGATAGACGAGCAGCGCTCCGGCCGAGGTCACGCCAAGAGGGAAGCCCTCTATGCCGAATCCCTTCAGAGAATCCACCCCGAGCTGTTTTTTGAGCTTCTCCGCTGACGATTCATAGACAAATGCCCATTCGTCGAGAGTCGAGACATAGTATCCGTCACCGAGCCTTTCCCGCACACCCTTGGCATAACTGCGGGACACGAGAAGTTCTTTCGGTGCAAATGATGACAGGAGGGTCTCAATGTATGCCAGTGACCCTTCGGCTATCTGAAATGTTCCGGTAGAGACATCAAGAAAAGCCGCTCCGCACCGTTCATTGTCAAATGTGAGGCCGGCCAGATAGTTGTGCTCCTTCTGCTCAAGGAGCTGGTCGCTGAAAGCTATTCCCGGAGTGACAAGTTCTGTCACCCCTCTCCTGACTATTTTCTTTGTGAGCTTCGGGTCCTCCAGCTGGTCACACACAGCCACCTTGTAGCCGGCACGGACAAGCTTCGGAAGGTACATGTCGATGGAATGATATGGGAAGCCGGCCAGAGGCACGGAGGAGGCGGAGCCGTTGGCCCGTTTGGTAAGCACGATTCCGAGGACCTTGCTCGTTATCAGGGCATCATCAGCGAATGTCTCATAGAAATCTCCTACCCTGAACAGCAGCACTGCCTCCGGGTGTTCCGCCTTGACTTTGAAATATTGCTTCATCAGCGGAGTCTCCGCTATCTTCTCCTGTTTCATCATCCGTATCGTCATGGAATGTTAAAGTGAGCAAATTTACAACTTATTCGGCAAGTCTTGGAGGCCCCCAATAAAAATTTTTAGTAAGTTTGCACGATTGTATGACTGACTTGCAGCAGGATTGCCATTGACATGAAACGGGCGCTTATCATCACATATTATTGGCCGCCTTCAGGCGGTTCAGGAGTCCAGAGATGGGTAAAGTTTTCCAAATACCTTCCTGAATACGGGTGGCAGCCCGTGATATATACTCCCGAGAACCCGGACCTGACCACAAGGGACAGGACTCTCGGGGAGGAAATCCCGGAATGCGCGGAAATCATCCGGAGACCCATCATAGAACCTTACGGGATATACCGGAAGCTTACCGGGGCCAAGGCAGCTTCCGAGGGGGAAGTGAATCCCATAAACGCACAGAAGAAAGGAGTCTTCAAGAGGCTGATGATGTCAATAAGGGGCAATCTGTTCATCCCCGACCCGAGGTGTCTGTGGATCAGACCGTCAGTCAGATATCTCAAGAAATATCTCAAAGAGCATCCCGTCGATGTGATTGTCAGCACGGGGCCGCCGCATTCGATGCACATGATTGCATGCAGGCTCGCGGAAGCCACCGGACTGCCGTGGATAGCGGATTTCCGGGACCCGTGGACAAAATTGTTCTATTTCAAGCATCTTCAGCTGAGCCGATGGGCAGAGGAAAAGCACTGCAGGCTTGAAAAGCAGGTCCTTGACAGCGCCACCGCCGTCGTATCCGTTTCACCTCTCGTGCAGGAGGAGTTCAGGGCCATGACATCCACGCCTGTAGAACTGATTACCAACGGATATGACGAGGATGATTTTGACCAGGTGGTGGAGCCGGACGGGTATTTCAATATCGTGCATACGGGTCTCTTCGCTTCCGACGGGAATCCCGATACACTCTGGAAAGTCCTTTCCGAAAAATGCAGGACTGACAGGGAATTCAGGAAAATGCTCCGCATCCGCCTTGTCGGGAAGACCGACAGGGAAATAATATCTTCCATAAGAAGCTGCGGTCTTGACGAATACCTCGTGGACCTCGGATACCAGTCGCATCAGACGGCCGTCAGGGAACAGAAAGGAGCCACACTGCTGATTCTT
Organism: uncultured Bacteroidales bacterium; assembly: GCA_944322565.1. GTDB lineage: Bacteria > Bacteroidota > Bacteroidia > Bacteroidales > UBA932 > Cryptobacteroides. Next base: position 188,257 of record CALUPG010000002.1, read on the forward strand.
CCCCTCAGGAAAGAGCCTGAATACAGGGCTGTGCTGCCCGGCAAGCTCTTCGAATATCTCGCATCCCGACGCCCGGTCCTCGGAATAGGACAGAGTGACGGGGCAATGGCATCCATCCTCCGGAAGGCAAAGGCCGGCGAAGTATACGGCTGGGACGACAGCTGCGGAATATCCGCCTGCATCGACAGGAACTGGGATGCATTCAAGAAGGGCGAATCCTGCCAGAGTTCAGGCAACATAGAACAATATTCACGGAAATTCCTGGCTGGCCGCATGGCTTCGCTCATGGAATCAATGATTGAAAGAAAATAACAGAGAACGATGGAAAGGAAAACCCTCATACGGAAAATACTGGCATTCGCAGGCATAATCCTGCTGTTCATAGCCGTCTCTTACGCCTTCGTGCCGGAGGTGCTCAGCGGGAAGATTGTCAACCAGTCGGACATATCGGGCTGGAGAGGAATGGCTCAGGAGACAATCTCCCATAATGCGGCTCACCCGGATGACAAGACGGCCTGGACCAACTCCATGTTCGGAGGAATGCCGAATGTGACGATGTACGATGACTTTGACGGAGACTGGACAAAGCCTCTATACGACTTCCTGCTTACCGGAGCCAGACCGGCATCCTACCTGTTCGTCGCCCTTCTCGGAGGATTTCTGCTGATGCTGTCATTCGGCGTCAACTGGTGGCTTGCCGTGGCCGGAGCCATTGCCGTGGCATTCTGCTCCTACAACATGCAGATAATACAGGTGGGACACAACACCAAGATGCAGGCCATAGCCTTCATGCCGTGGGTGCTCGCCGCCATGGTATTCACATACAGAAGCGCAATGAAGGGCACCCGGACATCGGAATGGCTGCCGAAGACTGTTCTCGGAGCCACCCTGTTCGCATTTGCCCTCAGTTTCCAGATCAAGGCCAATCATCCGCAGATAACATATTATTTGGCCATAATCATCTTCATCTATGCAGCGGTCTGGCTCGTATGGCTATCCATGAGCAGCGAGAACAGGAAAAGCATCGGCAGATTCTTAGCCGCGTCGGCTCTCCTGCTCGTCATCGGATGCACCGGCATCGCCACCAACCTCAACAAGCTCATTCCGACCATGAGCTACACCCAGTACACCATGAGAGGCGGCTCGGAACTCACCCCGCAACATGAGATGGAAAGCAGCAAAGGTCTTGACCTTGACTATGCCACAGCCTGGTCCTATGGAATAGAAGAGACCCCGAACCTCCTCATCCCGAACTTCAACGGAGGGGCTTCAGCAGGGGCCATCACTTTCAAGGATTCAGAGACAGAGAAGATTCTGCGTGAGACGGGGCAGCCGAATGTAAAGGAAATACTCGGATATCTCCCTCTCTATTGGGGACCGCAGCCTTTCACGGCAGGCCCGATGTATATGGGGGCCGTCACAATATTCCTGTTCGTCCTCGGGCTCTGCCTCTATGACAAAAAGGAAAAATGGTGGCTGCTCATAGCCACAGTCATAGCGATATTCCTGGCATGGGGCAGCCACTTCATGCTGTTCACCAGACTGTGGTTCGACTATGCTCCCCTCTACAACAAGTTCCGCACAGTATCGATGGCCCTTGTCATCCTTCAGGTGACTCTGCCCGTACTCGGATTCGTCGTGCTTGACAGAATCATGAAGGAGAAATATGACTCAAGCAGGACCCGGCTCGGGCTTGTCATCGCAACGGCAGCCACAGGCGGTTTATGTCTTCTGTTCGCCCTGTTCCCGGGACTTGCCGGTACTTTCTGCAGCCCGTCCGATTCATCTCTCCCCGACATGCTTGCAGACTCGCTCGCGGCAGACAGGAGGACATTGCTTGTCAGGGATGCAGTGCGCAGCTCTGTGCTGATACTCTGCACGGCCGGCATCATCTATTTCCTGTGCGGAAGAAAGACTGCCGGAGGAAAACCTGCAGGCACACACCGGATAATGATTGCGGGCCTCGCCATTTCCCTTCTGGTCATCATCGACCTTTTCCCTGTGGGCAAGAGATACCTCAACAAGGACCATTTCGTGTCAAAGAGAGAATTTTCGGGACAGTTTGCCCAGAGGCCGGTGGACAAGGTGATACTTCAGGACCCGTCTCCGGACTACCGCGTGCTGGATGTCAGCACCAATACTTTCAATGACTCCCATGCCAGCTACTGGCACAAGTCGATAGGAGGATACAGCCCTGCCAAGATGCAGAGATATCAGGACCTCATAGAAAAGTATCTCACCGGTGAAATCAACAGCATCATAGGCACCGTCAATTCATCCGCCACAATACAGGATGTCGAGGCAGCCCTCCCTTATCTGCCTGTGACTTCAATGCTCAACGGCAAATATATCATAATAGGCGGTGAATATCCTCCTGTCGTGAACAGGCATGCCATGGGCAACTGCTGGATTGCCGAATCCGCTGTGTCCGCAGCCACTCCTGACGATGAGATTGCCATGCTGAAAGACACGGACCTGCGCAATACTGCCGTCATCGGCGATGATTTCCTGTGGGCAAGGGAACGGCTGGACTCCCTGTCGGCTCTTGCCCGCACAGACATCGCTCCTGCTGACTCGGTGTGGATGACATCCTATGCCCCAAACGAACTGCATTACAGGTCAAGGCTGCATTCGGAAAGAGCCGTCATCTTCAGTGAAATCTACTATCCGGACGGCTGGACTGTCACAATAGACGGCAAGCCTGCGGAACTTTTCCGTGCAGACTGGATTCTCCGCGGAGCCTTCATCCCTGCCGGAGAACATGAAGTCGTCATGCGTTTCGAGCCCAAGTCTTATATCATCGGAGAACGCCTCTCAAGGGCATCCTCAATCACTCTGATTCTGCTTCTGCTGCTCTCATGCGGCGGTCTTGCCTGGAGCTGTCACCGTTCCCAGCGCTCCGGCTCCCATTCGGGACTGATATAGTCCCCTTCATGGTCTATCTGAAATGCAAGATATGTGATGGGGATGCCCTGAGCCAGATACTGGGATTCATAGAATGTCTGCACTTCAAAGAGCGCATCCACCGCATCCTTGCCGCAGACGGAAGCAAGGGAAGAAAACTGTGACCCGATGTCTTCCGACCGTCCGCCATAGATGTCTGTTGAGCAGGCAAGAATCCTGAGGTCATTCTGCTCCGCAATTGCCCTTGTATATTCATGCAGATAGCGGCTGTCCGTCTTCAGGTGGACGATTCCTCCTTTTTTGAGGAAACTCCTGTACCGGGAAAGAAAAAGAGGTGAGGTGAGCCGCTTTTTCTCGCGGCCAATCTGCGGGTCAGCAAAGGTTATCCAGATTTCAGAAACCTCTTCCGGGGCGAAAAGGGCCTCTATGAACTCTATCCTGGTCCGGAGGAACGCCACATTCGGAAGATTGTGCTCGTGGGCATATTTCGCACCTTTCCACAGCCTCGCCCCCTTGATGTCGACTCCTGTGTAATTGCAGCCAGGATTGCGCAAGGCAAGGTCTATCGTGTATTCCCCCTTGCCGCATCCAAGCTCCACCACTATAGGATTGCCGTTATGGAATACTTTGTCCGCCCAATGTCCTTTGAGCGGATGGTCCTTAAAAATTATTTTCCCATAGGATGAATCCTCAGGAGAAACCTCTGAATTCCCTGCACCGGCCGGCCTCGCGATAAGTTCATCGGTCTTCGGCTGCATAAGGCAGGAAAAAGTCTCGTTCTCCTTGAATTTCCTGAGTTTGTCCTTTCCCATCGTCTGTTCTGCCGTATTGGTTTCACACTGCTACCGGAGCCTTGATTGCCGGCCACGGGTCATATCCTTCCAAAGTGAAATCTTCATACCTGAAATCAAAGATGCTCCTGACATCCGGATTAATCTTCATTACAGGAAGAGGCCTCGGCTCGCGGGAAAGCTGAAGGGCGACCTGTTCAAAATGATTCCTGTATATGTGGGTATCCCCTGTGGTATGCACAAAATCTCCCGGCTGAAGGCCGCATACCTGAGCTATCATCATTGTCAGAAGCGCGTATGAGGCTATGTTGAACGGAACTCCGAGGAATACATCGGCGCTGCGCTGGTACAGCTGGCATGAAAGCCGGCCGTCAGCCACATAGAACTGGAACAGGGTATGGCACGGAGGAAGAGCCATCTTGTCCACTTCGGCAGGATTCCATGCCGACACAATGAGCCTGCGGGAATCCGGATTGCGCCGGATCATTTCTATCACATCGGAGAGCTGGTCGATGCTCCTCCCGTCAGGGGCAGGCCAACTGCGCCACTGGTGTCCGTACACAGGGCCGAGGTCTCCGTTTTCGTCAGCCCATTCGTCCCAGATGCTCACTCCGTGGTCCTTGAGATATTTTATGTTGGTGTCCCCGGCTATGAACCACAGGAGTTCATAGATGATGGACTTGAGATGCACTTTCTTGGTGGTAAGGAGAGGAAATCCGTCCGAGAGATTGAATCTCATCTGATACCCGAAGACACTCTGCGTCCCGACGCCCGTCCTGTCCTCTTTCATCACCCCGTGCCCGCGGATATGCCGCAGAAGGTCAAGATACTGTTTCATTCAGAAGATATTGTTCATTCGGATACTTTGAATTCATTCAGATATTTTAAATGCGAAGATTATCGCCTCTTCAAATACTTCTCCGGGCCTCAGGACCGTGGAGGGATATTCCGGCTTGTTCGGAGAATCCGGGAAATGCTGGCATTCAATGGCCACACCGTCATAGTCATTGTAGCTTCTGCCGCATTTGCCCTCAGGACACCCTGCAAGCCAGTTGCCTGTATAGACCTGCACTCCCGGCTGTGTGGTCAGCACTTCAAGCTTCCTGCCGCTGTCCGGAGAGCGGAGTTCGGCGGCAGTCTGTATCTGCCCCGGCTCATAACCGTCTATCACCCAGCAATTGTCGTAGCCCTTGCCGTATTTCAGGGCCGGAAAATCTTCATTTATGTCCCGGCCGAGCGCCTTTGCCGTCACGAAGTCCATCGGAGTCCCGGCAACAGGCTCGCTTTCCCCTGCCGGTATCAGTGTCTCATCTGTCGGCAGATATTCAGAAGCATTGAGCCTCAGTTCATGCCCGAGGACGCTGCCGCTTCCTTCCCCGTTGAGATTGAAATATGCGTGGTTGGTAAGATTGACCACCGTCGGAGCATCACATTCCGCCGTCAGCGTCAGTCTCAGTTCGTTCTCCTCACTCCACTCGTATCTCGCCATCGCCTTCAGCGCTCCCGGATACCCCATCTCCCCGGCTTCGGAATAATACAGAAACTCCACGCCACCGTTCTCTATCCTGCTCTCCCATACCTGATTCTGGAAGCCTTCCGGCCCTCCGTGAAGATGATTCGGCCCGTTGTTCACCGGCAGCTCATATTCCTTGCCGTCAAGGATGAAACGCCCGAGGGCTATCCTGTTGGCATATCTTCCCGGTATTTTCCCTGCACAAGGGCCGTCACCGAAATAGTCGAGAGGATTCTTGTACCCGAGCACCACATCCCCGAGCTTTCCTTCCCTGTCCGGGACATTTACGGCCACAATCCCCGCACCGATGCTTGAGACCTGCACGGAAGCTCCTCCCATATTTTTTAAAGTATACCTCCAGATTTCCTTTCCGTCCGGAGTCTTCCCCCAGAGTTCCTTTTCTATTGCCATGATATTCTTCTGTTTTGCATTTCAAGCCAGACATATCTGACAAAGATACGCAAAAAACGGCTACATTTTGCAATGTCCTCGCAATCCATTTCCGCCTTGCAATTCATTTCCGCCTTGCAATTCATTTCCGCATCCATTTATGCAAACACAGGAAGAGTCTTGCTGACACAGTCATTCTTGAGCGCGGCCGGTGGAGACCCGAAATGCTGTCCAACGGGCGCGGTTTTGCTGGGTTTTCACGCCCGACGGCATTTTCAAAATGCCAACGGCCACACTTTTGCGGGAAAATCGCGCCCGGTGGCAGCCATTTTACATGTCCACCGGCCGCGTTTACAAAATCAGCATGGATTTTCCGTTGATGCAGAATTACTGTTGCCCTTTTTGTAAAGTTATGCATAAGGCTCATATTTGGCTGCGCCATTTATACGGTTGCGCCTCGGCAATTGCAAACAAGCTTGCATTGCTCTCGGCTTCTGCGTATATTTGTAACCCCAATGATTGTTATGGCCTGCCACAGGTATAAGTAATTGTAACCGGCAACAGGCATAAATAATTGTAACCGACCACAAGCATAAGTCATTGTAACCGGCAACAGACATAAGTAGTTATAACCTGCCACAAGCATAAGTAATTGTAACCGGCAACAGGCATAAATAATTGTAACCGACCACAAGCATAAGTCATTGTAACCGGCAACAGACATAAGTAGTTATAACCTGCCACAAGCATAAGTAATTGTGCCCAGCCACATATACATAAGCAAAGAACAGTTTGGAACAGACTTGCCCACATACAAATGTATCTGTCCTCAATTCCATTGCGGCGTTTTTGGTCGCAATGCTGCTGGTAATATCCCTTGGCGGAGACCTTCAGGCAAAGGCAAGAACCGGGGCAGGCAATATGGCCGGTAAAGACAATGTGAGGAGGATTGAAGTGGAAGTCGGTGGAGGATTCATCCACGGCAACAGCTATGGAGGGAATCCGTCAAAAACAGGAATGGTGCTGTTTCTTGAAGCCAGGAACAATTTTCCGGGGACGCCGTTCGATGTTTCCTTTCAGGGGATGTTGGGATCCTTCAGCAGAAAAAACGACAATCTTACAGTAAACATCAACGGAGGAGTGACGGTGTTCGGGGACTACAACTGGAGACTCGGCAGGAGGGCAGCGCCGTTTGCAGGAGTCGGTGCAGGGATGGCCTTCGTTGAAAGCCGCGGACTTTCGACTGCCGCCGTCCGGGAAAAAACATTCGTATTCAATCCGAGGATAGGGGTGGAACTGTTCGGACATCTCCGCATTACCCTTGAATACAAATGGATGAAGGCCCCTTATTCATTTCTCGGGCTGAATGTGGGATTCGCTTTCGGGGGAGGCAGGAAATCATGAATCACACTGGTTCCCGAGCCATTTTAAAAATGCCAGAACCTTTGTTGCCGGGGCATCTTTCATGATGACACGCTTGTCCTTGTCAAGAATATAGAGGGACGGGATTGCACGCACATTGTAGAGCATGTCTGTCCTTATGACGAGATTGGGGTCACAGCCGTTGTACCAGCTGTCCGGATACCGGTCTTTGTATTCAAGCCAAGCGGCGATGTCTTCGTCGATATAAATGTTGACCACGGCAAGACGGCCTTCTGAAATCATCTTCCGGACTTCTCCGCTTTCTTCAAGGGTCCGGATGATGCCATGGCAGGATTCGCAGCCGGGATTGGAGAAGAAAAGCAGCACATAGCCGGCACTGATGCCCCACAGAGTATGCACATTGCCGTTTCTGTCGGAAAATTCAAAGTCAGCCGCCTTCTCCCCTGTGGAATTGAGGGCACACATTTCGGCTGTATAGGCATATATATCCCTCTGCGGCCGGGAAAAACCTTCATGCTCTGAAAGCCCCTTGACAAACGGAAGATAAAAGTCCTCATTTCGCAGGGGAGAATTCGGGTCATAGAAATATTTTTCGGCGAGATCCGCCAAAGTCTCGAACACTGTGGACGAAGAGTCATGCCTTTCAAATGCCTCTGCCCTGCTGAAAAGTCTTGACACACTCCTGCGGGCGACCGTCATGGAAACAGATTCAAGTACAGGGCAATAGTCAGCAAATGCCTGCTCCACCTCAGCGTAAGGGATTCCGTTGACATGCGCCTGGTCGCAGAAAAAGGTATCAGAAGTGTCGGTGAATCCATCCCACCAGTGCTCCGCGGCATATTCAGCAGCTTCCGGCCCACAGGCAATCATATCCGGCACCGTCACTTTCGGGAAATGCCTGGACACCGCCTGGGCGCCCGACACCGCCCCGCCGGACCGGGAATCTCCCCTGCCTCCTCCGCAAGAAGTGCATCCGCAGACAAACAGGCAGACTGCCGCCGCAGAAAGAGAGACAGCCATTTGTCCATATCTGATTTTCATATAATATCTATTATTTTTCCATTTGCTCCCATTGGCATTCCAAAATTATAAATTGTTCCGATTTTTGTGACTATTTTTGCAGCGCAATATGAAGAATTTCCATAAACTGATTGTTATATTGGTGCTGTTGGGGCTTCCTTTTATGGCAGAAGCCCAGTTCTATTCCGTGGGAGACGACCCTGGCCGACTGAAGTGGTACAGCATTGAAAGCCGGAACTACAGAATCATATATCCGGGGGGACTTGACTCGCTTGCAAGAGTCTACGGCGAAATGCTGGAACAGTACAGGCTTCCGGTAGGGGCAAGTGCCGGATATTTTCCCGGAGAGATGACCAGAAAAAAGATGCCTGTCATCCTGCATGCCTGCAACGCCCAGTCAAACGGGTCAGTGGCCTGGGCTCCGAAGCGTATGGACCTGTTCACATCCCCGCAGGGCTACGGAGCTGAAGCCATGCCCTGGGAAAAGATGCTGGCGATACATGAATCCAGGCATGTCGCCCAGATGCAGTTCGGGCTCAGCAATGCATTCAGGCCATTTTACTGGATATTCGGTGAAATGTTCGCTGGAGCCATGCCTGGAATCTATCCCAGCAAATGGATGCTGGAGGGAGATGCGGTCGTGGCGGAAACAGCTCTGACAGATGCCGGAAGAGGCCGTTCCGCCGATTTTCTCAATTATTACATGGCGGCCTTTGACAACGGGGACTTCAGGAACTGGAACCGGTGGAGATACGGTTCATTCAAATATTTTACTCCTGACCACTATGCCCTCGGCTACATGACCATAAGCGGGATAAGATATTCTTCAGGAAAAGCAGGATTCATGGGAGACTATCTGACGCATGTCTCCAGACGGCCGTATGACATCTTTTCATACAGTACAATAAGCAAAAGATATACAGGAAAGAACTTCAGAAAGGCATTTGACGCCACCATGCAACTGTATCATGATATCTGGAGTGAAGAAAAGTCTCTCCGTGCCCCTTTCCTGAAAGCGGAACAAATCAGCAGACCCAAAAAAGAATACACTGAATATTCTGACATTTTTGTCGCAGGTGACACGGTATATGCCCTGAAGGAAAGCATGGGCAGGGCCAAGTCCCTTGTGATGAGGCTGCCTTCAGGAAAAGAAAAGGTCCTCTCTTCATTCGGAGTCACTTCAGGCCCGCTGTGGCATTCTCCGGAAACCGGCAAAGTCTGGTGGAGCGAATATATCTGTGACGAAAGATGGTCACAGGAAATACATTCCGTCATCCGATACTGCGACCTTAAGACAGGTAAAAAGAAATCCTTCACAAAAAAGGGAAAGAAATTCTGCCCTTCAGTCTCTGCTGACGGCAAACTGCTCGCCGTGACGGACTATCCGACAGAAGGAGGGTCAGGAATAGAGATATTTGACATAGAATCCGGAAAATCCCTGAAATATGTCCATGCCCCCGATTCCCTGCAGGTGACAGAGGCAGTATTCGCTGCAGGCGGACTTTTCATCGCCGGGATATCTGAGCACGGATACGGACTTTATTCCGAAGACTTCTGTCCTCTTCTCGGTCCTGAACCGGTCAAAATCACCCGAGTGAGGCCTTCCGGCGATGCCCTTGTGTTCACTTCCGGCAAGAACGGAGTCAACGAACTTTACAGCTACAGCCCTGATGACGGCACTCTCAGGCAGATGACATCAACGGAATATGGGGCCGGAGACTTCACTTTCAGCAGCGACGGAACATCCCTGTATTATGCGGCCGTCCGGCATGACGGAAAGCCTGTAATGTCCGTTCCGGCCGATTCCCTTCTGCATCGGGAAACTGCATTCAGCGACATCCACAGATACAGGATAGCTGACGAACTGTCAAGACAGGAGAAACTCCTGTCTGATGTGCAGGAAATAAATGTCCCTGAACAAAAGGACAGTGCACAGGACGGAGGAGACACTGTCCTATTCTCAAATCCGGAAAGATACCGCAAGTTCGCGCATCTGTTCAACATCCATTCATGGGCTCCGGTCTATTTCAATGTGGACAACATCATGAACCTGAGCTATGACTATTTCTATGAACTCGCTTCACCGGGAGCGGCGGCAGTCATCCAGAACAATCTCGGCACCATGTCGGCCAACTTCGGATATTCGGCGCACAGAGATCCGTACGATGTGAGCGCATGGAGACATTCCGGACATCTGAAATTCACATACTCAGGTCTGTACCCTGTGATTGAAGCCTCTCTTGACATAAACGACCGGGCCGCCTTCAACTACACTTTCAACCAATATGACGGTACCGGAGTTTACCTTTCAATGACCGGGAGGCAGTCATCCCGGCCATGTATAAAAGGCAGTCTGACTGTCTATGTCCCATTCAATTTCTCTTCCGGAGGATGGTCCAGAGGTATCATCCCGCAGGTGTCGTATTCCATTTCAAATGACCTGTATGACACTGGAGTCCTTCACTGGAAAATGCTTCAGGCAACAGGCATTCCGTTGATTCTGCTCTCTGCAGGAAGCAAGGAGAAGGGTCTCTCAATTCCGGCACAGAGCGTGACTGCTGCCGTAAGGGCCTATACAATCCGTTCTGCCGCCCAATCCGAGATCTACCCGGACTGGGGAATCGGGATTGAAACAGGAGTATCGATGAATGCGGGGCTTGCCCGATGGTTCTCACCTGTCGGCTACCTGTACGCATACGGTTATCTTCCGGGAATCACCCATAGCCAGGGACTCCGGCTCGGAGCCATGTATCAGAGACAGCTTCAAGGGGGCTCGGTATTTGACACCGGGCTGCTCAATACTCTTCCGCGCGGACTTGCAGCATCGGGAGACTTGAGAAATAAAATCATGAGAGCCCGCAGCAGTGCAAAAATATCCGCTGACTATGCCATCCCCATTTATCTCGGAGACTTCAGCATCGGACCTGTATTCTACGGAAAACGGGCAGTAGTCACTCCGCATTTTGACTGGACATTCATCGGCGGAGAAGACGGACTGTTCTCTGGCGGAGGACTGTTCTCGGCAGGAATAACGGCGCAGATAGAGTTCGGGTGTTTCTTCTGGATAGGAACACCTGTCAGCATCGGCCTGACATGGTCATATAACGGAGGCCCATCCTTCAGCCGTCTTGAAGCGGCAGGCATCGATATGCCGCGCAATTATTTCGGTCCGGCAATAAGCTTCTCCCTGCCGCAGTAATCAGAACATCGGCTTGATGACCCCGAACATCACCCATGCCACGAGAAGGGTCACAATAATGTTGAAAGTCTGCGAAATCAGGAACACATAGAGAGGTCTGCGGTTTTCCTTGCCGAATATCTCGGAGAATCTTGTCTCAAGACCGATGCAGACGAAAGCTATGCTGAAGAGAGTGTTCTGGAATCCTTTTGTCACTGTGCCGACAGCCTTGGCCGTTGTCTCGTCCATACAGAAGCTGAACACGAGGGAAGCAAGGATAAATCCTACGACGAATTTCGGGAAACGGTCCCAGATGACGCCCAAAGTCGGACGCTCCGCCTGATTTGTCCCCCGGTACGACCACATAAGCGAGATGATGAATGCAGCCACACCCAAAAGTACATTCTGCGAGGACTTCACTATCACGGCTGTCTTGGCCGCAGTCTCCCCTATCAGAGTTCCGGAAGCCGCCACAGCCCCTGTCGTGTCGATTGTCCCTCCGAGCCAGGCCCCTGCCACTTCTTCATCCAGACCCATGAGTCCGGAAAGCCACGGCAGCAGATACATCATCGGAATGGCTATGATGAGGACGAGGGATATCACATAGGAAAGTTTTTTGTTATCTCCCTTTATGACTCCGCAGGTTGCGATTGCCGCAGACACTCCGCAGATGGAAACTGCCGATGACAGCATTGTCCTCATTTCAGGGTCAACACGCATCTTCTTGCCGACCCAGAATGCAAAATACCAGACCGAAAAAACTACAATGAGCGACTGCGCCAGCCCGAATGCCCCCGATTCAAGGACTTCCTTGAAAAGAATGGTGGAACCGAGGCAGATGATTCCTATCTTGATGTAGAATTCGCTCTGAATGGCAGGTTTCAGCCATTTTGGAACACCGAATACATTGCTGACCAGAAGTCCCAGTATCACTGCAAAAAACACAGGCTCAAAGCCGAGTTTCTTGACGGAAGGGATTGATGCCAGCAGCTGGGCGCCGAGAGTCAGGGAGAAAATGACGAGCAATGACAGGAAAATGCCTTTGAGAGGCCTCCTGAGAGCCGCCGAGGTGACATAAGTCAGCACCAGCACAAAAAGAAACATATACAGGGCCGAAAGCCAGTCTTCGCCTGACACGAGAGTCTTCGGCATCTCCGGCATAATCGTCGGAAACGCTATGGCGAGGGCAAGGATGAGCGCTCCGGCAAAGACTATTATCCAGTCTTCCGAGGCAAATTGTCTAAGCCACTTCTTCATTCTGCAGAAATTTGGTTTTGGTTCAGTACATTCCGCATTACTGCCGCAGCAGGACGGAAAGCGACAAAGATAATTTCAATTTATAATAATTCCAAATATTGTCAAATGCCGCACATTTGCTATCTTTGTCCGCCGGAAACAATATTCTTTTCAGGAGAACCCGCTGTCAAGACAATATACTGGAAACAACCATGTCAATCATAAGAAACGCCGAAGCCTCCTGCACGAAATGCGGAGCAAAAGACAACATCACCATATACAGGAGCATCAATGTATCCGAGAATCCGGAACTCAAGGACAAGGTCAAGGACGGCTCTCTCTTCCTGTGGAAATGCCCTTCTTGCGGACAGGTGAATCTGGCAAAATATGAGACTCTGTACCATGATCCTGACAAAAAACTGATGATATGGCTGCTTCCTGACGGGATTGACATATCTGAAGCCCAGATGAATTCAATCTCCCTCCATGCAAAGGCCATAGGCAACTATACACTCAGGCTTGTGTCAGACACCGGTTCCCTGATGGAAAAAGTACTTGTCGCTGATGCCGGACTGGATGATGCAGTGATTGAAATCTGCAAGTATGTCACAAAGATGGAGATAATGGCCAAGACTCCGGACAAGGGAAAGGCAGGCAACATTGCATCCTCTGTCTTCCATTTCTACTCTGTGCAGGGAGAGGGTCCGGACCGCACCATCACCCTGATGTACCCTTCTGAAGGCAGGATGACAGGTGTGAGCATAGGGTACAATGTCTATGAGGACTGCTTGGGAATCATGCAGAGGAATCCTGAAATGAAGCCAGGCGAAGGATTTGAAAGAATCGATTCCGCCTGGCTTGAGTCTCATATAAGATAGATGTCCGGGATGCAGTCCGGACAATGTTCTATTCCAGCTTGCGCGCCCCGTCACTGATGACTACGTCATAGACTTTCGGCTCATGACCGAATTTTTCCTTGAATGCGGCCTTGGCCCTGGTAATGAATCCTTCGTAGAGTTCATTCCTGACAAGGTTGATGGTGCAGCCGCCGAAACCGCCGCCCATGACTCTGGAGCCGGTGACCCCGCACTCTTTCGCAATGTCATTGAGATAATCAAGCTCTTCACAGCTGACTTCATAAAGGCGGCTCATGCCGTGATGTGTCTCATACATCTTCTCTCCGACTGTCTCATAATCTCCCCTTTCAAGAGCATCACATACATCAAGCACACGCTGAACCTCTTCTATCACATATTCAGCCCTCCTGTAATCCTCTTCTGAAATGACCGGCCTGACTTCCTCCAGCCATTCTTTGCGGGCATCCCTGAGAAATTCCACCTCAGGATGATTCTTCCTTATGGCCGCTGCCGCCCTTTCGCATGACTCACGCCTCCTGTTATAGGCCGACGACGCCAGTTCATGCTTTACGACAGAATCCAGCAGAACAAGCCTGTAGCCTTGTGGAGCCGGGTTGAACGGATAGTACCTGTATTCCATTGTCTTGCAGTCAAGTCTCATCAGATGACCCTTTTTCCCGAATATCGACGCGAACTGGTCCATGATGCCGCACTTGACTCCGCAATAGTTGTGTTCAGTGGCCTGGCCTATCCTGGCAAGCTCGAACTTGTCAATGCCGAGGTTGAAAAGATAATTAAGGGCAAATGCGAATGTGCTTTCAAGAGCCGCTGATGAAGACATTCCTGCACCGAGCGGCACATCGCCCGCAAACACTGCATTGAATCCTCCTATCCTGCCCCCACGCTTGATTATTTCACGGCAGACGCCGAACACATATCTTGCCCAGCTCTGCTGAGGTATGTCTTCCTCTTCAAATCCGAATTCCACGCATTCGTCAAGATCAAGGGCATATACACATGCTTTCTCCGAGCCGTTCAGCTCCATTTCCGCCATTATTCCCTTATCCACTGCTCCAGGAAAGACATATCCTCCGTTGTAGTCTGTATGTTCGCCGATGAGATTGATTCTGCCGGCAGAGGCGAAGAACTCGCCGTCATGCCCGAAAAGAGTTCTGAATTTTTCAGATATCCTTGATTTCATTTTTATTGTTGTTTAATAGTTTTTGTCAAAATCATGCAGTTCATCTTCCAAAGATACCAATATCCTCTGACAAAGCAATTTTTATTTTCAACAATATGGGACAATGGTCGCTCACTCCCCCGATATATCTCGGTCCTGAATATGTTCTGAACGGTTTTTCTCCGGAATGGGCAGTATCCGGGACTGTAAGGAACGGAATATCAGGTATCACCATTTCCGAGTCAACAGCTACCGGAGGGGACACTATGAACATATCTATGAGCTCCCGTTTCCCCTGATACCTGATAGTCCCCTTCCCCTGCTCATGGAGACAATCAGCCATATTGACAAGAAAAGACGCATCGAATTTAAACAGATGGCTGTCAGGAGTATCATTGAAATCCCCCATGCACACAATTTCAGGTATCCTGTCTGCAGATGCGGAACATATCGAGTCGCAAACCGAAACCATGACATCCATGGCCGCCTTTCTTTTCGGGGCCGACACTTCCTCTCCCCCGAATTTTGAAGGATGATGGTTAACCAGAAAATGCCATGTCTCCCCGCTTGGAAAATGCTCCAGAGCCACATACAGTATGTCTCTTGTCAAAAACGGAGCCGGTCCTCCGCTGGAGCCTGCATCCCCGTCGTATTCAGGCCTTCCGGGGACACGGACAGGCCTTGCACTGATTTTTTGGAAAATTTCTTTCCTGTAGACGAGCGCGACATCAATTCCTCTCGGATCAGGAGAATCGTAATGCACCGCCTCGTACCCATATTTGCGCAATGCCGTTGATTTAATAATTGAATTCAGCACAAATCCGTTTTCCACTTCGGCAAATCCGGCGACATCAGGCATTCTCCCGTATCTGCTTCCTGTCCATAGCAGCGCCTTGGCCACTGCATTGCACTTTGTGTAAAACCTGCCCTTAGTCCAGCGCCTCTCCCCGAATGATGAAAATTCCCTGTCAGAATCACCGGCACCCGAATCCCTCCAGTCAAAGAAATTCTCCAGATTCCAGAAAAGCACCAGCAGAGAATCATTCCCGGCATATGCCGGAGACACCTGAATCACAAGACATAATGTCATTGTGACAATTCCTGCAGCAATATCTCTTGACATAATTGACATGTTTTATTCATGATTATTCCGAATATCGGCACATAAAAGAGAAATAAAGTCCAAAAAGAGAAAAATGTGGTGAAATGCATGAATAATTCGTAACTTTGCCGCCCAAAACAGCATAATATCATGTCACTTAAGTGTGGAATAGTAGGACTTCCGAATGTGGGTAAATCCACCCTTTTCAATTGTATAAGCTCGGGGAAAGCCCAGAGCGCCAACTTCCCTTTCTGTACGATAGAACCAAACATAGGCTCTACCATAGTGCCCGACAAAAGGCTTGAAGTGCTTGAACAACTGTGCAAGCCAAAGAGAGTTGTTCCGGCGACAGTGGAGATTGTCGATATCGCAGGACTTGTCAAGGGAGCAAGCAAAGGTGAAGGTCTCGGAAACCAGTTTCTGGCAAACATCAGGGAAACAGATGCAATCCTTCATGTTCTCAGATGCTTCGATGATCCGAATATTGTCCATGTGGACGGAAGTGTGGATCCTGTCAGAGACATGGAAATAATCAACATGGAGCTCCAGCTGAAAGACCTTGAGACTGTGGAAAACAGACTTGCAAAAGTACAGAAGCAGGCTCAGGCAGGAGGAGACAAGAGTGCCAAGAAACTCCTTGAACTCCTGCTGCGCTACAGGGAAGCCCTCCTGCAGGGCAAGTCTTGCCGCAGAGTCAGACTTGAGACTCCCGAGGAGGAACAGCTTGCAAAAGACCTTTTCCTCCTTACCGACAAGCCTGTAATGTATGTATGCAATGTGGACGAAGCCTCGGCAGCTGAAGGAAATGAATATGTCGAACGCGTCCGCGAGGCAGTGAAAGACGAAAACGCCGAAATTCTTGTCATTGCAGCCAAGATTGAGTCCGATATAGCAGAACTCGACACATATGAAGAGCGTCAGATGTTCCTTGAGGAAATGGGCCTTGAGGAGTCAGGAGTAGTCCGTCTCATACAGAAGGCCTATTCCCTTCTCAATCTCCAGACATTCTTTACCGCAGGAGCTGACGAATGCAGGGCATGGACCATCAACAGGGGGGACAAGGCTCCCAAAGCCGCCGGAGTAATCCATTCTGACTTTGAAAAAGGCTTTATAAGGGCAGAAGTCATCAAGTATGAGGATTTCATTGAATTGAAGTCCGAAGCTGCCTGCAGAGCCGCAGGAAAGCTCGGAATTGAAGGCAAGGACTATGTCGTCCAGGATGGGGACATAATGCACTTCCTTTTCAATGTCTGACAGAAAAAGTGAAGGGCGGCCAGACGGTCGCCCTTCAAAATTATATCATGAGGCTTTGCTGATATTCTCCTGCAAGCCTGCTGCCTGCTAATAGAATCTTGCCCTGTTGTCCTTGACATCTGCATCCTGCATCATTACCGGCACGAGCATCTGAAGACTGTACTGCGACATCTGTGCATCACGTGTATTGGCGTCATCCTCAGTATAGAATGCTCCTGTGTCATGTGCAGTCACCTTATACACATAGACTCCCACATTTCCTGCAAGCGGAGCGGAAATCTTTCCCGGTTCAGCCACAGATACCGCACCTATGAACTTAGGGTCAAGTCCCTGCGATGTAAGTGAGGCGAAAGTAATGCCGTCCTTTGTGCTCACTGTCGTGCCAAGAGTATCGGCAATTGCCTGCATATCGGTAAGACCGCTGATTTTTTCAGCGATTTCAGCCGCTCTCCTGACTCCGAGCTTCTCCCTGTAGAGGATATTCCTGATGCTTGACGACACTTCGTCTACAGTAGCATAACCTTCTTTGTGAATACCTTTGAGCGCTACCACAAAGAAATAGTTGTTGTTGACAGTGATGATATCCGATACTCTTCCCTTCTTTGCTTCAAAAGCCCATCTTGCCACTTCCTTTGTACCGTCAATTGCTCCGAGCCTGTCTGCGCCTTCAAGCATTCTGTTCACAGGATGAGAATAGAGTCCTGCCTCTTCCACAGCTTTCTTGTAATTCTCATATTTGCCGGCAGACTTCACTGCAAGGTCATTGGCCTGAGAATAATATTTGTTGAATGTTTCCTTGCCTGCTATCGCAGTCTTCTCAAGGATGGCGACCTGTTTCTTGAGCATCGGCTCAGTCCTGTCAGTGACTTTCACAATATGTTTACCATACTGAGTGTCAAGTACGAAAATCTTGTTGAGCGGAGCAGTCATCACTGACTCCATTCCGGGTATCATATAGGTCTGGGTCATCCAGCCTATGTCACCTCTCTCGGCTACATTTGGATTCTGGTCTGCAGAATACAGTGCAGCAACATTCGCAAAAGATTCCCTGCCACTGTTGAGGACTCCGACAAGACTGTCGGCAAGAGCTTCCTGGTCTCCCTGAAGAAGGATGTGCTTTACGAATACTGAATCCGGAACCATCCTGCTGTCAAGGACTTTTGCCACATAGAATGTATTGTCCTTCGTAAATACCCCGGATGTGCCTTTGCCGTCATTGAATACAAAATCATTGACATCCGCAGATATTGTGGAGAGCTCTCCAGGCCTGTAATAATACTCGGAATATGCCCTGTCGGAATTTCTGAGAAGGAATCCTTTCATGCCCTCCTTGTCTGTTGCGGCAAACTCGTCATATACCTTGAGTATCTGTTCATTTGTTGCAGCTATGTCTTCATCTGAAGGCTTGACTTCAAATACGACATACTCAATGTCCCTGCTTGCCTGCTGACGATAGAATTCCTTGTGTGACTTATAATAGTCCTTGATTTCCTTGTCCGATACCACGATTGTGGAGTCCGTGCGGAATCCGTATGGAACCATGACGAACTCGACGTCGGTGGTATTGTTGTTATCTTCAATCTGTCTTGCGAGCATCAGCGGATTGGCAAAGTTTCCTTGAGTGAAGAGGGAACCGTATTTCGCATAGAACTGCTGGTTGTATATCGTATTCTGAAGATACTCTATATACATTCCTATGCTCCCCGACTGGTCGTTGTGCCTTGCCTGCACAAGTTCTATGAACCTGTCTTTTGAAAAATTGCCGCTCTCGTCAAAGAAGGACGGATCCTGCGAAATAAGCGGAGAGACCATGTCTCCTGCGGTCAGAGCGAACATCTCGGCTTCACCTACATTGATGCCGGCATCCTTTGCGTTTCTTACAAAAAGATACCTGTCAATCAATGACTGCCAGGCTGCATTTCTCACCGACTCTATCTCCTGCTCGGAATGTGCGGAAGACCCTGTCATTATCTCATTGAGTGTGGTAAAATATTCAATGTCCTTCTCAAAATCCTGATACGAAATGTCTTTGCCGTTTATCTCACCGACATCATACTTTGATGACATTGAATTGGAAACAGCTTCAAGTGTGGTAGGGTCAATTATGAATGACAGCAACGCCAATGCTATGACGATGGTTATGAACACACCGAGCTTCACGCGAATTTTTTCAAGAACCGCCATCTCTTTATCTAACTTTTAATTTTTTACTGATTCGTTTTGGGCTGCGAAGTTAATAATTTTCCGACAAATCTTCACTATTTTTTTAGTATGGGACCTATAAAATTGACAGAATCTATGTCAGTTGCAGTTGAATCCTGCACTACTACGGCAAAATTGTCAAATACCTTGAGTATTATCGTATTTCTTGCCCTTTCATCCGACTCCATCCCGTAGCCCTGTATGAAGCCGTCGGGAGAATACATCTTCACATAGCAGTCAGTGTATATTTTCCCGTTCTGCCTGTCCCAATAGAGGGTGTCCGTCTCCATCACCTCCTTCTTGATGATATTCTTGACGACAACATTCCCGAAAGCCGTCCATGTCTCCCTCTTGTCCTCGAATTTCTCATGCCTTGCATTGTCGGAAGTTATTTCAGTCTCAAGCAGCCCCTGCTCATTGTACCCGTATACGGCAAAGCCTTCCGGAAAGAGTTCATATGACATTGTGTCCCTTTCATATCTTTCCATCAGGTCAGCCTCCATCCTCATCTGCAGGATTCCGTTTTCCGACTGCACGACAAACATGTTGTCCACTGTCTGCACAGGAGTCTCGGCTATATTCAGAGAATCGGCCACTCCGAGATTGCTCTTGCATGAATAGACAACGAAAGCAACCGCAAACGCGGTTGCTGCCGTCTTGAGTATATAAGGTATTTTAACCAATTTGCTATTCCTGGGTCCTTACTGTTGTGAGAGCTCTCATACCGCCGCATGATACAGTATAAGAATCACCGTCAGTAATGTTGTACATGAATGCCTCGGCTGTCTGAGGGAAATATGTGCTGTACTGTCCGATAAGCTTGTTGGCTTCCTCTGCAAGCGAAGGGTCTGCATTCCTTGCCTTTACAAGATAGTCAACTGCAACCCAGTACGGCGCCCTCTGCTCAATTTCATTTCCAGGACATACCTGCGAGCCCCAGATGGTTCCTATGAGCATGTATGACTTTCCGGCATATGAAGAATCAAGGTCAATTGCGTCAAGGGCAGACTTGAACGCCTTGGCATTGTTGCCGGCATGTGAACATGCCACAGCAAGTTCATAATAATAAGCTGCATCTGTCAGGTTATCAGACTCCGGAGAAGCAATCGCCTCCTCCATATACTTGATTGCCGAATCAATGTCACCCTTTGAGTTATAGAGCTTGTAGAGGAAATATGCCGTCTGGTATGAAGGGTCAAGCTGATGCATCTTGGTAGCTGCCTGGAGGAAGAGATCATTGTCGGTACATCCTTCAGTCGAAGCCATCATCATCACAATGCTGCTTACGGTCTCAAGGTTGTCTGGATTCTCCTCAAATCTCGGAGTAAAGAGAGAGATGAGCTTGTCGCAGTCGGCAATTTTGCTGGATATGAAAAGACTTTCGATGTCCTTCCTTACTTTTTCATTCTGCTGCTTCTGCACTTCAGACTTAGGGTCCATCTTGTAGATGAGTGCCATCACTTCCTCATAGTCATTGAGAACAGTCTCTGCGTCAAGGACTCCTTTCTGATAGAGGTCGACTGCAGTATTGATTGTGAAGAGAAGAATGTTAGGCTTCACCTGCTCCTCATTGGCTGCAATGACTTCCTTGAAGCCATCATACTGCGCCTTAGGATCATTCTTGAGATAATTGATGATGTCTGTCCCCTTGTTGTTCATGGCTGTCACAGCATATTTTGAATAATACTGTGCCCTCGTGTTGTGAAGGGAAAGGAGTGTATCAATCAGCGCATTCCTGTAGATGGTGTTCTGACTGTTCTTTCCGATGAGATATCTCATGAGGGTAGTACCGTCGATGAGCATTGTCTGGCTCGCAGTAGGAGGACAGAGTGTATATGCCTTTCTCCAGTTCGGAAGGGAGGCATCATAATTCTTCTGCTTGAAATACTCCTTGTAATAAGAGAGATATTTTATGCATTCTGCACTGTCCGCACCATATTTTCCCTGTGCAAACAATGATGTGCCGCCTATCATGGCCAAGGCGATCAGAGATAAAAGCAATTTCTTCATAATTTATAGTTTTAATTGTTTAATTATATCGTGGTTTCTGGAACCATAGGTCATGTATGTTGAATCCTACTGAAAATGACACATACCTCTCCCTCACCATACTGTTCCTCAGACTTCCCCTCTGTCCGAAATCAACACCGACAGTAATTCCGTTATACCATCTGAACACAGGCAATGTCACACCGAGCGTTATGCCGAATGAGTTCACCACATTGCCGTCAAACAGATAATATGATGTGTCATAATATGCACCCGCCCTGTATGCGCAACGGCGCAGGTAATATCTGATGTCATTCCTGTTCGGGACTATCTCAAATCCCGCCCTGACCGAATGCGATACAGTTGATGTGAACACCGAACTGCCGTCGGCTGAAAATCCGGGCCTGCTTTCCATCCCCGTATTGCGCCAGTCGGACATGAGGTAGTTGACCTCGGCATTCCACTTGTCGCCTCCTTTCAAAGAGACTCCTACACCTATTTCATCCCCGAATTTTATACCGTCAGCCGCATCAAGATGATTCACATTGTTTCTCAAAGTATCGGTTATCTCCGAGGTATTCGCATAACTGTATTCGGTAAGGCGTCCCCTTACATTTGTCCTGAGCCTGTATGTGGCTCCGACAGTCAATGAAAGGTTGTTTCCGAGAGGCTGTTCGTACTGAAGCCCGAACTTTCCGGTATATCCCCTGAGAAGCAGATTATATCCGTTGTTGTCAGTCCTGTAGGAATCATCTTCGAAAGCCATGTTGTAGACCTTGTCAAGAGAACCGAAATAATATATGAATTCAGCCCCGAGGGACAGCCTTCTCCAGAAAGTGACGGCACCGCCTGCAAACAGCTGATAAATGCTGCCTTCTCCGTAATTGCTCAACGCGACATTGCCTGTATTGCCCACTATGTCCTGATCCGTGATGATGGATGAAAACTGATATCCTATGTCACTGAACGGGGTGATTCCCACCATAAATGCGGATGACTTGTATATCGGAAAGCTTATTACAAAGTCGTGGATATTGAACGTATTGTTCCCGGAAATCAGTTTGTTTCCGTCTATGTTCTGCCTGTATATGGTATTTGATTCGGAGAGTCCGAAATCTGCCATGAAAGAAAGGGAATCCCTTGCCGTCAGGGATGCAGGATTCACTATGTTTATGAAACGTTTGCTGCGGTTGGCTATACCGACACCTCCCATGCTCCGGTTATATGCTGTCCCTTCTTTTGTAAGATTCCCTATACCATAAATGGAATATGGTGAAAATGAACCGTATGCCCCATTTTCCTGACTATATGCCAAAGATGTACACAGAAGTAGAGTGCACAATAAGAATATTCTTAAAATAATCCTATACATAATCTTCAGCTGTTAGAGCCAGCCCCATCAAAACAAGGTTACAAACTACAAAGATGGAGTTTTTCATTCTTTTTGCAAAATAAATTGCGTCTCCTCCAGTAAAAACACTTATATTGTCAGGATAACGGCGCAAATACCCTTCTGTTTCAAATATTATGCCTCCTATTACCCCGGATTCTATTGACGATATGATGTCATGGCCGGCTCCGGTGATTTCAGAAGGAGTGTCTGTCAGGGGAAGAGAACGGGAATACCTGTTTATCGCCTTGAATCTTGTGCGGCATCCCACGGAAATGTTTCCTCCCGAATAGTTTCCGTCCGCATCAAGAAAATCTATGGTAAGAGTAGTCCCGAAGTCAAACAGCGTGCAGCCTCTTCCCTTGAAGAGATACCGTGCAGCTATGATTGACGCAGCCCTGTCCGGGGAAAGATATGAAGGAAGTCCGTTTCTCTCAAGTACATCATTGTGCCTTGAGTCCATAATGACAAGGATGCGGCATTTTTCCCTGAATATCTTTTCTTCTTTTGAGGAAATTTCCCTTGTCGAGGAAATGACCATCACATCAGGCCTGTCCTTTGAAACCAGAGAAAGTATGAAATCCGACATTTTCTCTCCCTGATACCTGAATGTCTTTCCGAGAGTAATCCCGTCTGTCCACGCGGCCTTCAGAGCCGTATTTCCTATATCTATAACAAGATTGCCCACTTCTGAATATTAAAATGCATTCTGCAAATTTATAAATTATCACAACTATTGTCAAGCAAGTTTTTTCAATGCATTGTATGCGCTGACTACCGAAGGAATATTTCTGACCACAAGGCGCAATCTGTTGTCAGGCTGCTTGAGTTCAAATATCCTTGAATTTCTGTTCACGGCATCAAGCACATCTGAAAATTTCCTTGACCTGTAATATTTTGAAAGTGGATTCATGATAAAGAAAGCTATCATTATACCGTTCTTTATTATGATTTTCTCAAAGCCCAGTCTCTCTCCAAGATTCCTTATCTTCACTATATCGAAGAGTCTGGATGTCTCTTCCGGCATCCTTCCGAACCTGTCTTCCATTCTCTGCCTCATCCTTTCTATTTCCCTGTCGTCAGAAATAGAATCAAGTTCTTTGTATATCCTTATCTTTTCAGAGGATACATTGATGTAACTGTCCGGAATCAATGCCTCGAGGTCAGTGTCTACCATACAGTCAGATACGTATGTGTCAGCCTTTGAGGAAGCGGCAATTCCCGTCTCCACGCCAAGTTCTTCCATGGCTTCCGACAATATCTTCTGATATGTCTCGAGCCCCATGTCTGATATGAACCCGCTCTGTTCGGCGCCGAGCAAATTGCCGGCTCCCCTTATGTCGAGGTCCTGCATGGCTATGTTGAATCCGCTTCCGAGATCGGAGAATGCTTCTATTGCCTTGAGCCTCCGTCTGGCATCATCTGTCATTGAAGTCATCGGAGGTACGACAAGATAGCAGAATGCCTTCTTGTTGGAGCGTCCCACTCTTCCCCTGAGCTGATGAAGGTCACTCAGCCCTATGTTCTGGGCCTGATTGATGATGATGGTATTGGCATTCGGTATGTCAAGACCGTTCTCGATGATTGTAGTGCACAGCAGAAGGTCATAGTCACCGGCCATAAAGTCAAGAATCTTGTTTTCAAGTATCTTTGGTTCCATCTGACCATGAGCCACACATATCTTCATGTCGGGTATCATCCTGTGCAGGATATCAGCTATCGACTGAAGTTCCTCCACCCTGTTATGGACGAAGAATACCTGCCCTCCCCTGTTGAGTTCATAATTTATGATGCCCTTTATCTCATCGTTGTCAAAAAGCATTATTTCCGTCTGCACAGGTATCCTGTTCGGAGGAGGAGTATTTATTATGGAAAGATCGCGGGCTCCGAGAAGGGAGAACTGCAGCGTCCTCGGTATCGGTGTGGCCGTAAGTGTAAGCGTGTCGACGGAAAGCTTCATCTGTTTCAACTTTTCCTTCGCACTTACTCCGAATTTCTGTTCTTCGTCTATTATCAGAAGACCCAGGTCCTTGAATTCAAATCCTTTTCCGAGGAGCTTGTGTGTTCCTATCACTATGTCAAGTGTGCCTTTTCTGAGTCTTTCCTGAATCTCAGATATTTCCTTGGATGTCCTCAGGCGGCTTACATAGTCTATAGAACAGGGAAAATCCTTCAGTCTTCCTGAAAATGTATTGAAGTGCTGCAGTGCCAATATAGTTGTGGGGACAAGTACAGCCACCTGCTTGCTGTCAGCCACTGCCTTGAATGCAGCCCTTACTGCAACTTCTGTTTTCCCGAAGCCTACATCACCGCATACAAGCCTGTCCATGGGACAATCATCCTCCATGTCATGTTTCACTGCCTTCACAGCCTTTTCCTGATCAGGTGTATCCTCATACATGAACGAAGACTCAAGCTCCTCCTGAAGATATGAGTCAGGAGAGAAAGCAAAGCCTTTGGCAGCCTTTCTCTTGGCATAGAGCTGAATGAGTTCCTTGGCTATGTCCTTGACTTTTGACTTGGTGCTGCTTTTGAGATTCTGCCAGGTCTTAGAGCCGAGTTTGTTGATTTTTGGAGGTTCGGAATCCCTTGACTTATATCTTGATATCTTGTGCAGGGCATGTACAGACACAAAGACCGTATCATTGTCCTTATATGATATCTTCACCACTTCATGCACCCTTCCCTTGTCATCCTTCATCTTTACGAGACCTCCGAAAATTCCTATACCATAGTCTATATGGACCACATAGTCTCCTATATTGAATGCCGTCAGGTCATTGATGGTGAGCTGTTCGCTCTTCTCGACAGTTCTTCTGATGCTTACTCTGTGGAATCTGTCGAAAATCTCATGGTCAGAATAACAGCATATCCTGTCCTCATTGTCAATGAAGCCGCTGTGAATATTTCTTCCTGAACGGAATTCCGGCAAAAGTCCGCTGCTCTGGGACAGGATGGAACGCAGGCGCTCAAGCTGCGATTCCTTCTCCCCGAAGATATACACCTTATATCCGGATTCCATTTTATCCCTTATATCTGCGGCAAGCAAGTCAAAATTCTTATTGAACGAAGGCTGAGGGGCAATATTGAATTTTATCACATCCTTGTCACGCACAGATACAGGGGTATCAGTGAAGACATGCCGGAAAGAAAGCAGTGAATCGAAGAAAGGCCGGTCTCTGTACATGTCTGAGGAATCCAGCCATACCGTACTTCCTTCGGGAAGCCTTTCTCCTATAAGTGACTCAGCATTGCCGTCAGCAGATGTGAAATCCGGAAAAATCTCAGCTTCATCAGCTTTAGCGACTGACAGCTGGGTATTGCAGTCAAAGACATTGATACTTTCTATCTCATCACCGAAAAATCCTATCCTGTAAGGATTGTTGTACGAATATGAGAATATGTCTATGATTCCGCCCCTTACCGCAAACTGTCCCGGAGAAGAGACAAAGTCCACCCTCTCGAATCCTTTTGAAAAAAGAGATTCTATGATGGCATCATGATTGATTTCTTCCCCTGTTTTCAGTCTCAACACTTCCGCACCGATTTTCCGGGCATCGGGAATACCTTCTTCAAGAGCCTGGGGATATGACACTATTACAAGCAGGTCATCCCCCGAATATTCGGCTATCCTGCCTATTGCCGCAGTTCTCTGGACCCTTAGGGAAGATCTGTAGTTGCTCCGTTCAAGACTTCTGCCGGAATCAGGAAGAAAGAACACCCTGTCCCCTTCTATAAGATTATAGAAATCAGCGGCACAATATTCGGCGGACTCACGGTCAGGCAGCACCACCAGATTGATTCCTCTCTTCATCACGGAAGAAATGACAAACCATCTTGCGGAAAAGAAAAGTCCGGAACAATATATTTCATTAGAATCTTCCAGCCTTGCCGAAAGTTCTGAAGATGTCTTCTCGGATATGCCCATCATTTAACGGATATTGTTGACAACTTGTTGAAAACTCATAAAAAATATGTTGAAAACCTGTTGATAAAGCATGAAATAAAAATTCAAAAATACATTATGAAATGAAAATAATCTTTACATACTCCGTTGAAATCAGAAATCAAAATTTATCACAAACAATCTCTGAAAAGTTTCCATTATGGTTATCAACATTTCAGTAATATTATAATCAGTTATAAATCAGTATAATATAAATCTTATCAACATTTCAACACCGGTATAATCACAATAAAGAAAAATATAAAAAGATTATATTTGTATGTTTTTATGATGATGACCGCATGACTGCGGACAAAAAATTGACAAGATGAACGGACATTTTGACCCCCATGATGTAAATTCGGACAAAGATAAGGAATTTGACGGAATCATAAGGCCTCAGGAACTGGAAGACTTCACCGGACAGGAAAAGACCGTGGCCAATCTGAAGATATTCATTAAAGCCGCCAAAATGAGAGGGGAGTCCCTTGATCATGTGCTCTTCCACGGGCCTCCGGGACTCGGAAAGACTACTCTTGCGCATATCATCGCGAATGAACTTGGAGTCAGCATGAAGGTTACTTCAGGCCCGGTGCTGGACAAGCCGGGAGACCTTGCCGGACTTCTGACTTCGCTTGAGGAGGGGGATGTGCTTTTTATCGACGAGATACACCGCCTTGCTCCGGAAGTCGAGGAATACCTCTATTCCGCGATGGAGGATTTTGTAATAGACATAATGATAGACAAGGGACCGGGTGCACGGTCTGTGCGGATTTCACTGAATCCTTTCACCCTTGTCGGGGCGACCACAAGAAGCGGTCTGCTTACTTCGCCTTTGAGAGCAAGGTTCGGAATTACCTGTGCACTTGAGTATTATGATACACCCACCCTTGTACATATTGTAAAGAGAAGCGCATCCATCCTTAAGATAGGAATAGAAGAGGATGCCGCATACGAGATTGCACTCCGGAGCCGTGGAACACCGCGTATCGCCAATTCTCTGCTCAGGAGAGTAAGGGATTTCGCCCAGGTCATGGGCAACGGACATATTGACATTGCCATAGCTAAATATGCCCTTGATGCATTGAACATAGACAAGCGTGGACTTGATTCGATAGACAACAAGATACTGAGGACCATAATCACAAAATTCAAAGGCGGTCCTGTCGGAGCAAACACCATAGCGACTGCAGTCGGTGAAGATCAGGGGACTCTTGAGGAAGTCTATGAGCCGTTCCTCATAAAGGAAGGCTTTATTGTCAGGACTCCAAGAGGCAGGGAGGCAACTGAACTTGCCTACAGTCATCTCGGGATAGAAATGTGTGGGACTCCCGAGCCTGATGCCACATTGTTTTAGTGAGATTTTATCTGCATCATGATATGAGATTGCTTCCGTATATCATATTTACATTGGCGGCAATTGTCCTGTGCCATACCTCAGATGCCTGTACGGCTGTAATAATTTCCGGCAAAGTCACTGCCGATGGGCGTCCCCTTATGTGGAAGAACCGCGATTCCGGCTTTCCTGACAACAATATAAGGCATTTCAAGGGAGAGATTCACTCGTTTGTGGGGCTTGTCAATTCCGGTTCTGAAGGCGGCGAGGTCTGGGCCGGTGTCAATACTGCGGGATTTGCAGTGATGAACACCGCATCATACTGTCTGAAGGATGACGATGTGCCTGCTTCACAAATGGACAGGGAGGGGAGAGTCATGTACAGGGCTCTTGAAATATGTTCCTCAATCGCTGATTTTGAACATTTTCTTGATACTTTGCATCGTCCGATGGGAGTTGAGGCTAATTTCGGATGTATTGATGCACATGGAGGTGCCGCATGGTATGAGACGGACAATGATTCATGGCATAAAATTGATGTCAACGGGAGCAGAGACGGTTTTGTCGTCGTCACCAATTTTTCTGTTTCCGGCCGTCCTTCCGGATGGAAAGGAGTGGAAAGATTCATGACTGCCCAGGCTGTTTTCAGTGAAATAAGGGACGAAGGTGCTCTGCCCGGAATATTGCCTTCTGATATAATGAACAGACTTTCGAGGTCTTATCGTCACGAAGTGCTTGGGATAGACTTGATTAGGGATTCATCTGCATTTCTTTCAAATACATCGGGACTTTTCGTTGACCAGGATTTCATACCGAGAAGTTCCACTTCTGCATCAGTCATCATCAGCGGTGCTGCTTCCGGTGATAATCCGCTTTCCTGTGTGCTTTGGGGAGCCCTAGGTTATCCCTCATGTTCTGTACTTGTTCCCGTGCCGGTATCTGCCGATGACCATGTTCCTGATGCACTGAAATTTTCACCCGAGGAGTCTGACAGTACTTTCTGCGGTCTTTCCGCAATGCTCAAGAAGAATTTCATCTTCCGGTCTGATGTCAGCAGCATGTCTCATTATATGGACCTCAGGCCAGTGTTTGCCGGAGTTGGCGGATATCCGTCAATGCTGTCTTGCTGCAGGGAGGCAGAAAGCAAAATATATTCTCTCTTTTATCCTCTGTTTGCAGGATATGTCTGTGGAGCAGCAGGGGAGGAAGAGTATCTTTCATGTTATGATTCAATATCCGATTCATTTTATGGGATATATCTTGATTATTTTGAAGGTTATATACATCTTTAATTGCTAATTAGCCTAAAATTGATTAAAATTGTGCCGAAATTTCATTAATCGATATAAAATGGCCGAAAAACTAATTTCTAAGATTCCTGAGGGTCCTTTGTCTGAAAAATGGACAAAGCATAAATCTCAGCTTCGTGTTGTCAATCCAGGCAACAAGAGGAAAATCGAGATTATTGTCGTCGGAACCGGTCTGGGCGGAGCATCTGCAGCTGCTACGCTCGGTCAGCTCGGTTATAAAGTGAAGGTGTTCTGCATCAGTGATTCCCCTCGTCGTGCGCATTCCATTGCTGCACAGGGAGGTATCAATGCTGCCAAGAACTATCAGAGTGACAATGACTCGGTTTACCGTCTTTTCTATGAGACCATCAAAGGTGGAGACTACCGCAGCCGCGAGGCCAATGTTTACCGTCTTGCCGAAGTGAGCGGAAATATCATTGACCAGTGCGTTGCTCAGGGTGTTCCGTTTGCCCGCGAATACGGCGGACTTCTTTCCAACCGCTCCTTCGGCGGTGCGCAGGTAAGCCGTACATTCTATGCAAGAGGCCAGACAGGACAGCAGCTTCTTCTCGGAGCATATGCCGCAATGAACAGGCAGATAGCAGAAGGTAATGTGGAAAGTTTTCCGCGTCATGAAATGCTTGATGTCGTTCTTATCAACGGCGAGGCAAAGGGAATCATCGCAAGGAATCTTGTTACAGGAGAAATTGAAAGATTCGGCGCCCATGCTGTAGTGATAGCTACCGGCGGATACGGCAATACATACTTCCTTTCTACAAATGCCATGAACAGCAATGGTTCCGCTGCATGGCAGTGCTATAAGAAAGGTGCTTATTTTGCAAATCCTTGTTTTGCTCAGATACATCCTACATGTATTCCTGTCCATGGAGACCAGCAGTCAAAACTTACACTTATGTCCGAGTCACTCCGTAATGACGGACGCATCTGGGTACCTAAGAAGAAAGAGGATGTGATGAGGCTCCGCAAAAAGGAAGTAAAGCCTTCACAGATACCTGAAGAAGACCGTGACTACTATCTTGAGCGCAGATACCCGGCATTCGGAAACCTTGTTCCGCGTGATGTTGCTTCACGTGCTGCAAAGGAAAGGTGTGATGCGGGATTCGGCGTCAATGAGACAGGGCTTGCGGTGTTCCTTGACTTCAGCACTGCCATCAAAAGGCTTGGTGAGGACAAGATACGTGAAAGATACGGTAACCTGTTCCAGATGTATCAGAAGATTACCGACACTGATCCATACAAGGAGCCTATGATGATTTATCCGGCCATTCATTATACTATGGGAGGCCTTTGGGTAGATTACAATCTTCAGACCACCGTTCCCGGGCTTTATGCCATCGGTGAGGCCAACTTCAGTGACCATGGAGGAAACCGTCTCGGTGCATCTGCCCTTATGCAGGGTCTTGCAGACGGATATTTCATACTTCCTTATACTATCGGAGACTATCTTGCAGGACAGTTCAAGTATCCGGTTCCGGATACAAACTCTCCTGAGTTTGCAGAGGCTGAGAACGCAGTCAGGGCCAAGATTGACAAACTTATGTCAATCAAGGGCAAGCATACTGTTGATGAGATTCATAAGAAGCTCGGCCACATCATGTGGGAGTATGTGGGCATGGCCCGTAATGAGGCTGGACTCAAGAAGGCAATTGAGATGATTCAGGAGCTCCGCAAGGAATTCTGGAGTGATGTCTATGTAGCAGGTCAGAAGGACAATTTCAACCAGGAGCTTGAAAAGGCTCTCAGGCTTGCGGATTTCCTTGAGATAGGTGAACTCATGGCCCGTGATGCCCTTCACCGCAAGGAGTCCTGCGGAGGACATTTCCGTGAAGAGATGCAGACGGAAGACGGTGAGACCAAGCGTGATGACGAGCATTTCATGTATGTTGCAGCCTGGGAATACAAAGGTGACGATAAGGAGCCGGAACTTCACAAGGAGCCTCTCGTCTATGAGAATATCAAGATAGCTACCAGAAACTATAAAGACTAATTGAAATGGATTTGACTTTGAAAGTATGGCGTCAGAAAAACGCCAAGACGAAAGGAAAATTTGAAACATATAAGGTCAAGAACATATCTCCGGACAGTTCTTTCCTTGAGATGCTCGATATCCTTAATGAACAGCTCATCCATAAAGGTATGGATCCGGTAGCTGTCGACAGGGGATGCGAGAGCAGTGGTCCCGTATCATTTGACCATGACTGCCGTGAGGGCATATGCGGAGCATGTTCGCTCTATATCAACGGAAGGGCTCATGGACCTGACGATGAAGTGACTACATGCCAGCTTCACATGCGTAAGTTCAAAGACGGTGACACTATTACCATAGAGCCGTGGAGGAGTAATGTATTTCCTGTAATCAAGGATCTTGTTGTAGACCGCAGGGCTTTTGACAAGATTATGCAGGCCGGTGGTTATGTTTCAGTCAATGTAGGAGGTGTCCCTGACGGAAATGTCATTCCTATTTCCCATGAAACAGCGGAAGAAAGCATGGATGCTGCTGCATGCATCGGCTGCGGTGCCTGTGTTGCAACATGCAAGAACGGCTCGGCAATGCTCTTTGTGGCTGCCCGCGTAAGTTCACTTGCCCTTCTTCCTCAGGGAAGAGTCGAGGCTGCAAAGCGCGCCAAGGCAATGGTTGCCAAGATGGACGAACTTGGCTTCGGTTCATGTACGAATACCCGTGCCTGCGAGATGGAATGTCCTAAACATGTGACAATCTCCCATATTGCAAGACTTAACAGGGAATTTATTTCCGCCAAGTTCAAGGAGTAGGGGTTACCATAGGAAATTATTGAAAGGGTAGCGTCCTGCATGGATTTCAGCTACCATTTTATACAGGTCGGCACGGAGTTTATCCATGCCGATCTTGTTTTTTGCTGAAATAAAGATGCACGGAGTATTTTCCTTTGCAATCCAGCTTCTCTTGAACTCTTCAAGTGTGTAATTTTCCTGTTTTTTCGGCTCAAGGGAAAACTCGTCATATTCTTCGTATCTGTATGCATCTATTTTGTTGAAAACGACGAATACGGGCTTTTCTGCGGCATTTATGTCTTTCAGTGTCTGTTCCACCACATGCATCTGCTCCTCAAAGTTGGGATGCGATATATCCACTACATGCATGAGTATGTCTGCTTCACGGACTTCGTCAAGAGTACTTTTGAATGCTTCCACAAGTTGAGTCGGAAGCTTGCGTATGAATCCAACTGTATCACTCAGAAGAAACGGAACGTTTTCAATCACGACTTTCCTGACTGTGGTGTCAAGTGTTGCAAACAGTTTGTTTTCAGCAAATACGTCACTTTTTGCAAGCAGGTTCATCAGGGTACTTTTGCCGACATTGGTATATCCTACCAGTGAAATCCTTACAAGAGAGCCTCTGTTTCCCCTTTGTGAGGCCATCTGCTTGTCTATTTTCTTGAGCTGTTCCTTGAGTTTTGCTATTTTGTCCTGGATGATACGCCTGTCTGTTTCTATCTGTGTTTCACCTGGTCCCCTCATTCCTATTCCTCCCTTCTGTCTCTCGAGATGCGTCCACATTCTTGTCAGACGCGGAAGAAGGTATTGGTATTGGGCAAGTTCAACCTGTGTTTTAGCATAGGCTGTCTTTGCTCTCTGTGCAAATATGTCCAAAATCAGGTTTGTCCTGTCCAGTATCCTGCAGTTCAGCTCCCTCTCTATGTTCCTCAGCTGGGTAGGGGAGAGTTCATCGTCAAATATGGCCACATCAGTGCCGTTATCATTGATGAAATTCTTGATTTCACCAAGTTTTCCGCTTCTGATATATGTGCGGCTGTCGGGTTTGTCAACTTTCTGGATGAATCTTTTCTGTCCTTCAGCACCTGCTGTCTCAGCAAGAAATTCAAGTTCATCCAGATATTCAAGTATCTGTCTTTCATCGTCATTCTGTTTTATTACACCGATGAAGACTGCCTTTTCTCTATACCTCTCTTCACTCATCCTTAAGTCATTTTAGTCATTTGATTTCCGACAAAAATAAGGATGACTCGTCTGAGCCATCCTTATTGATTGGTATGTCCTGTCGGATATGGCGGCACTTTATCTCAACTGGAAGATAACAGGGAATGTGTAGGTAACCTTTACCGCACGGTCTCTCTGCTTTCCTGGAGTCCATTTTGGTGACATTGACACTACTCTCACTGCCTCTTTGTCAAGCGAAGGGTCTACTCCACGGAGAACTTTCACATTGCTTACAGTACCGTCTGTGTTCACTGTAAACTGGAGGGTTACCCTTCCCTGTACTCCATTTTCCTTTGCAATTTCAGGGTATACGAGTCTTTCGTTCACCCATTTTGAAAATGCGTTGGCGTCACCGCCCATAAACGAAGGCTTCTCTTCAACAAGCATGAAAGGAATGGCTTCTTCTTCCACAACTTCTTCCTCTACTGTTTCAACATAGTCCATGATTTCAACTCCCATGTCTGCCTGATCCTCAAGGTTGAGGAAAAGGTCATCATCAACCTGAATCTCATCATCCACGATATCAATCTGGTCTGAAAGAACTGGGATTGATGGTGCAGATGGAGGAGGAGGAGGGGTTTCCTGTGTAATCGGAACCATCTCTTCTGTCTCTACAATCTGTGTGGTTTCCTGAAGTGCCTCTACAGTTTGCTTCTCCTTTGTGGTCCACTCAAAGGCATACCATACTATGCCAAGTGAAATAATGAGACCGATTTCAAGGAAGAGCAGCTTCTTGTTTTCAAGATTGGCTTTTTCTGATTTCTTAACTTCCATATTACTTGTGTTTTATTTTCCATTTTGCCCGGTAAAGTTAGAAATAATAATTATTAAATCATAATTTTTTCTTTATATGTTGTAGATTTGCGGAAAATTTATAGCATGGTATCATTTTACTTTGAGGACATAAAGTTTGTGTTCAGGCAGAAAACTTTGACGCGAAAATGGCTTAAACTCGTGGCTGAAAGTGAGATATGCCGCATTGGCGATATTTCTGTAATTTTCTGTTCTGATAATTACATTCTTGACATAAATCAGAAATATTTGGGACATGACTATTTTACGGACATCATTACCTTCGATTACCGGGAAGGTGACCGTCTTTCCGGAGATCTTTTCATAAGTGTTGACAGTGTACGTGAAAATTCGATTGAGTTCTGCACCTCTTTCAATGACGAGCTCAACCGTGTCATTGTCCACGGACTTCTTCATATTATAGGGTATGATGACCATACTGATGAGGATATCAAGGTCATGAGGTCAAAGGAAAATTATTATCTTTCATTGAGGGAACTTCTTTAGCAGGTATGGGCGGAATAAATTATGATATTATTGTAGTTGGAGGAGGCCATGCGGGTTGTGAGGCAGCGATGGCGGCGGCAAAGATGGGGTCTTCGGTGCTTCTTGTCACAATGGACATGGGAAGGTTTGCCCAGATGTCGTGCAATCCTGCAGTAGGAGGTATTGCAAAAGGACAGATTGTCCGTGAGATTGACGCGCTCGGTGGTTATACCGGCATTGTCACTGATGCATCTACGCTCCAGTTCAGGATGCTCAACAGGTCAAAAGGACCGGCCATGTGGAGTCCCCGTGCCCAATGCGACAAAATGCATTTTAGCCTGAATTGGCGAAAATTGCTTGAAAGTAATTGTAAATTAGATATTTATCAAGATTCTGCAATTGATTTTCTTTTTGATGGTTCGCGTATTTCAGGGATTTGTACGACTACCGGTGCAATATTCAAATCTCAGGCAGTTATTCTTACTGCCGGGACTTTCCTTGACGGCCGTCTTTTCATCGGTAGGAACAGTTTTGAGGGAGGAAGGATAGGGGAGTTGTCATCACATGGACTTACCTCCCGTCTTGTCGAGATGGGAATAAGGACTGCGCGAATGAAGACAGGGACTCCTCCGCGAATTGACATCTCATCAGTTGACATATCCGGGTTACCTGTACAGGAAGGAGATTCTGAACCGGACAAATTTTCATACCTTCCTTTTCTGTCCACAGCCCAGAACGGAACTCCGCAGATGCCGTGCTATATTCTTCATACCAATCCTGAAGTTCATGATACCCTGCGCTCAGGATTCAAGGATTCACCGCTTTTTTCAGGAAAAATCACAGGCATAGGCCCAAGGTATTGTCCGAGTATAGAGGACAAGCTCCGTACTTTTGCTGACAAGGATTCACATCAGCTTTTCCTTGAGCCTGAAGGCAGATCAACCGGAGAATACTATCTTCAGGGATTTTCATCATCCCTTCCTCTTGAAGTTCAGATTGATGCTCTGCACAAGATAAAAGGTCTTGAAAATGTCAGGATATTCAGGCCGGCCTATGCAGTAGAATATGATTATTTTGACCCGACTCAGTTGAAGCCGACGCTTGAACTAAAGTCTATAGAAAATCTTTTCTTTGCTGGTCAGGTAAACGGTACTACAGGTTATGAGGAAGCTGCAGCCCAGGGGCTGATGGCCGGTATCAACGCTCATCTTAAAGTTAAGGGAAAAGAGCCGTTTGTCCTCAAGAGGGACCAGGCATATATCGGAGTTCTGATAGATGACCTGATAACCAAAGGTGTTGATGAACCATACAGGATGTTTACTTCCCGGGCTGAATACAGGATTCTTCTCAGACAGGACAATGCCGACATGAGGCTCACGCCCTTGTCATATAATATAGGTCTGGCTGACAAGTTCAGGTATGAATATACAATGAAAAAATATGATTCTATATCCGGCCTCAATACTTTCTTCTCAGAAGTGTCGATTCATCCAGATATAGTCAACAGTTATCTTGCATCAGTGGATACGGCTGCAATAGACTCCAAGAAGAAAATTTCAGACCTGGTAATAAGACCTCAAGTAAAATTATCGGATATATTTAATTTTGTTCCACGTGGAACTTTTCAAAGAAAAGGAATCGATATAGATGAAATTTTTTCCAGTCCATTGAAGAATATCTTTGGTGATATGAGATATAATGATATTCTTGCAAATATGGATTGTACCTGCTGTCATTCTGATTCTGCGTTGAATGGAGCCGTAAGTGTTTTGAAAAATAATACGGACTACCCTTTGTCAGAAATTAATGATGTCGATATGGACAGTCGTATTTTGAATATCTGCAGAAGAGAGATTCTAGAATCTTGTGAGATATCCATAAAATATAAAGGTTATATTGAAAGGGAACAAAAAATGGCGGACAAGATAATGCGGCTTGAAAATCTTGCTATACCTGAGGATTTTGATTTTGATAAGGTGGAAAGCCTTTCGATTGAATGCCGTCAGAAACTCAAAAAATATTCCCCGAGGACCATTGCCCAGGCCTCGAGGATTTCCGGTGTCTCTCCTGCCGACATATCTGTGCTTCTTGTTTATTTTGGCAGATGAGCAGGGATTCAGGCAGGGATATTATCGGATTTATTTCCTTTTGATAATGATGGTGATTACTCGTACTAATCCGTACAAGAATAGAATCCACCATATAATCTGATTGAACAAGGGCATTTCTGCTATGTCATTCTGTGAATATCCGAGATATAGGAAAATGCCTGAGAATACCATAATGAGGAGTGGAACAAGGAGTTTTATCATCCAGTGCATTCCTCTTTTTTTATTTTCTTGTGTTTCCATGATTAATATTGTTCCACGTGGAACCTTTATAGTTTTTTAAGAGCGAATTTGATGATAGATTCAAGGCTGGCCTCAGGATTTTCTTTCATCACAGCGGATACTGCTTTATTTACATTGGCTTTGGTGAAACCAAGCAATACAAGTGCTGTTACAGCCTCTTCAGCTATTGCGTTGTTCTGTTGAGTGAGCATCAGTCCGGATTCGTTGCCGCTGCCTTTGACAATCTTGTCTTTCAGTTCAAGAATAAGTCTCTGGGCGCTTTTGAGACCGATGCCCTTTATGCTTTTTATCCTGTTGATGTCTTCGGCTATTATTGCGTTCCGGATTTCTTCAGATGACATTGAGGAGAGCATCATCCTTGCTGTGGCTGCGCCTATTCCTGATACTCCTATCAGTAGTCTGAAAAGTTCCCGTTCCTCTTTGGTTCCGAAACCATAATAGAGTTCTTCATCCTCTCGAATGTAATGGTGAATGTATACCTTCACATCCTTTTTGTTTTCCAGCTGGCTGAATGTCTGCAGGGAAATCAGGATGTGATAACCTATTCCGCAACATTCAACAACAGCATCAGCGGGGGTAAGCTCTGCAATTTCACCTTTTATATATTCTATCATTTGAGTATGGCGTTTATATTGGGCAAAATTATTAAAAAAATAATTATCATTTTAAAAATCATTTCCTCTGATGCCAACTGATTATAGTTTTTGTTAAATTTGCACGCTTAACAGGTGGTTGGTATCAATAGATTGTTGATTATGGATGTATCAGAAGTAAGGCAGTTGTTTCCGGCATTGGAGCGTAAGGTGTACGGCAAGCCTTTAGTATATTTTGACAATGCCGCCACTGTGCAGCGTCCGCAGCAGGTCATGGATGAGTGGCTGAGGATGACTTCGGTCTGCAATGCCAATATTCACCGGGCGGTCCATCTTCTTGCAGAAGAAGCCACAGCTTCATACGAGGATGCAAGGGAGGCTGTGGCGAGGTTCATCAATGCTCCAGACAAGAGTCAGATAATATTTACTTCAGGCGTCACGGCATCAATCAATCTTGTGGCGTTTTCTTTCGGCGAGGCATTTGTATCAGAAAATGATGAGGTGATAGTGACCCAGGCCGAACATCATTCCAATATAGTTCCTTGGCAGATGATGTGTCAAAGGAAAAAGGCAATACTCAAGGTGTTGCCCGTTGATGAAAATGGACATCTAAGGACCGACATGCTTGAGCAGCTTCTTACGGACCGGACAAGGATTGTTGCAGTGACACATATTTCCAATGTTCTCGGAATAGTCAATCCGATAAAGGAAATAATAGGGATATGCCACAGGTACAATGTGCCTGTGCTTGTGGACGGGGCCCAGGGAATAGTTCACAGCAAGGTAGATGTTCAGGATCTGGACTGTGACTTTTATGCTTTTTCCGGACATAAGGTATATGCGGCCACAGGCACAGGAGTACTGTACGGGAAGAAGAACCTGCTTGATGCTATGCCTCCTTATATGGGAGGCGGGGAGATGGTAGGGACAGTTAAATTCAGTGCCACCACCTATGCTCCGGTACCGCTCAAGTTTGAGGCGGGAACACAGAATATTGCAGGCGCTTCAACTTTGAAGCCCGCTCTGGAGCTCGCGACAAAGTTGAATTCTGACCCCTCTTTGGCGGAATATACGGACAATGTGCGTGACTTTCTTCTGTATTCACTTATGTCAGATGACCGTATCCGTCTCTATGGTATACCGGCAGGTAGTAAAAATGATGACTGCGGCAAATCTCAGGAAGAAAAGATACCTCTCTTCTCATTCTCTGTGAGAGGAGTACATCACGAAGATCTTGCATTGGTTCTTGACAAGATGGGAATAGCCGTAAGATCAGGGCAGATGTGTGCAGAGCCGCTGATGGACAGATATGGGGTGACAGGTATGCTGCGTGCTTCACTTGCTCCTTACAATACAATGGAAGAGGCAGAATATTTTATAAAATGCCTTGACAAGGCAATAAAAATGTTGAATTAGCGGAAAATGTCAATTGGCTGAAATTAATGGCTGATAATATGGAAAAATCTTTAAAAGATATTGAAAATGAGGTAGTTGATGAGTTTTCAATGTTTGACGAGTGGCTTGACAAATATGAGTATCTCATCGAACTCGGGAAATCTCTCAATAATTATCCTGATTCGAAAAAAACCGATGATAAACTTATAAAAGGTTGTCAATCAAGAGTATGGCTTGACTCTAAAGTTGAGGATGGCAAGATTTTCTTCAATGCCGACAGCGATGCCATCATAACAAAGGGGATAATATCACTGCTCATCAAGATATATTCAGGGCGGACACCCGAAGAGATTCTGTCGTCGGATTTTTCTGTGGCGGACAGGATAGGGCTTAAGGAGAATCTTTCTCCTACAAGGGCAAACGGTCTTGTTTCCATGATAGCCAAAATCAGGGAGACGGCTGCGGAAAACAGATGATGTGTCCTCATTTCTATGAAATCAGGCGGCTATGGATTTGAAGAGCATGTTCAGAAGACGCAAGTCTGGACTATTGGAAAATGAAACAGAAAAGGAGAGGCTTATGGCATTGGAAAGAGATATAATTATGGCATTGAGGCAGGTCTATGATCCTGAAATACCTGTCAATATATATGATCTCGGGCTGATTTATGAACTGAAGGTCGATCAGGGGCATAATGTCTATATACAGATGACTCTCACTGCACCGAATTGTCCTATGGCGGATTATGTGGTGGATGCTGTCAGGGCTGCTGTTGAGGATGTGCCCGGAGTCGTGAGCGCAAAGATTGAACTTGTGTTCGAGCCTGTATGGGACAAGAGCAGGATGTCTGAGGAGGCGCTTGTGGAACTCGGTCTCGATGAATAGCTGTGCTTTTCCGTATGGAAGAATATCTTCTGTATCTGGCTCTCGGCTCCAATATCGGAGACAGGAAAGGAAACATCATTGAGGCTCTTGCTCGTCTTGACAAGGCTTTAGGCTGTCATTATGATGCTGTTTCCGATTTGTTTGAGACTGATCCGTGGGGGTTTGAGGCGGATGAAAAATTCATGAATGCAGTTGTGCGTTATGTCATGTCAGTTCCACGGGGAACATCGGAATCTAAGGAATGTCTGAACGGTCATGCAGATGAAGCGAGAAAGATACTGCGGATATGCAAAGACATAGAGACATCCATGGGCCGGACGGAAAATGTTGAATACGGACCGGATGGGAAACGCATATATCATTCACGAATCATCGATATTGACATTCTTATGGCAGGGGACTGGAAGATTGATCTTCCCGAACTTAAAATCCCTCATCCGCTGATGCATGAAAGGGATTTCGTGATGGTCCCGCTAAGGCAGATTATGGAATAGACGCACGGATTGCATGAAAATTCATCATATTCCTTCTGCGACTTTGGAAGAATATTCTTAATTTTGCAGGTTGTGGCCGATAATGGGACTGCTGTTCAGTTCCATGGCAAAAATTATTTTTATAAAACAGATGCTATCATGACTCAGGATGAACTTTTCAAGGCTCTCGTGGCACATTGCAAGGAATACGGATTCATTTTTCCTTCCAGCGAGATTTATGACGGTCTTGCAGCCGTATATGATTACGGTCAGATGGGAGTGGAACTTAAGAACAATATCAAGAGATACTGGTGGGAAGCCATGGTCAGGCTTCATGAGAATATTGTAGGAATAGATTCCTGTATATTCATGCATCCTAAGATTTGGGAGGCGTCCGGACATGTAGGGGCATTCAATGACCCTCTCATTGACAACAAGGATTCGAAAAAGAGATATCGTGCAGACGTCCTTATTGAGGATTATATTGCCAAACTTGAGGAGAAGATAAAGAAAGAGGTCGAGAAGGGCCGCAAGAAATTCGGAGACGGCTTTGATGAGGCGAAGTTCCTTGATACCAACCCTAATGTATTGAGAAACAAGTCCAGGATAGAAGAAGTACGTAAGCGTATGGCAGATGCCCTCAATGCCAATAACCTTGCCGAACTCCGCCAGATAATCATCGACTGCGAGATTGTGTGTCCGATATCAGGGACAAAGAACTGGACTGACGTGCGTCAGTTCAACCTGATGTTCAGCACCCAGCTCGGAAACACTTCTGATGATACCAATGTCATCTATCTCCGTCCTGAGACTGCTCAGGGTATTTTCGTCAATTACCTTAATGTGCAGAAGACCGGGCGCATGAAGATTCCTTTCGGAATAGCACAGATAGGAAAGGCTTTCAGAAACGAGATTGTAGCCCGTCAGTTCATCTTCAGGATGAGGGAGTTCGAGCAGATGGAAATGCAGTTCTTCATCAAGCCGGGCACTGAGCTTGACTGGTTCAGGACATGGAAGCAGAACCGTCTCGCATGGCACGAGGCTCTTGGTATGGGAAATGAAAACTACCGCTTCCACGACCATGAGAAGCTTGCACACTATGCAAATGCCGCCACAGACATTGAGTTTAACTTCCCGTTCGGCTTCAAGGAGCTGGAGGGTATTCATTCAAGGACTGACTTTGACCTCGGAAATCATCAGAAGTTCTCCGGAAAGAAGATCCAGTACTTTGACTCTGAAAGCGGAGAAAGCTATACTCCATACGTCATCGAGACCTCAATCGGAGTGGACAGGATGGTGCTTGCTGTTCTCTCCAATTCATTTAAAGAAGAGACTTTGGAGAATGGCGAGACCCGTACTGTGCTGAGCATTCCGGCCCCGCTTGCCCCGGTGAAGGTCGCCGTGCTTCCTCTCATCAAGAAAGACATGCTTCCAGAGCTTGCCCAGACCATCATGGATGAACTGAAATATGACTTCAATTGCCAGTATGACGAGAAGGACAGCATCGGCAAGAGGTACCGCCGTCAGGATGCCATCGGCACGCCGTTCTGCGTCACGGTTGACCACGACTCTCTCAACGACCATTGCGTGACAGTGCGCGACCGTGATACCATGACCCAGGAGAGAGTGAAGATTGAGGAGCTGCACAAGCTCATCAATGACCGTGTGAGCATGACTTCACTTCTGAAGAAACTGAAATAGGAAATCGGATATATCCAAACGAGGGCGTGTCAAAAGCAAGACACGCCCTCTCTTTTTAGTTTCTGTTACGGCCGGTGGACATGTAAAATGGCCTCCGACGGCCGTGATTTTCCGGCAAAAGTGTGGCCGTTGGTATTTTGAAAATGCCGTCGGGCGCGAAAACCATGCAAAACCGCGGCCGGTGGACAGCATTTTGGGTCTCCACCGGGCGCGCTGTCACCAACAAACGGACAATTCAACCTCGTCTTCTTCACTACATTTTTCTGTACCTCAGGGGAGTGAGGCCGGTACGGGCCTTGAAGAACTTGTGGAAGGTGGACTGGTTGGGAAAATGAAGCCTGTTCACAATCTCTTTTATAGGAATATCTGAATATTTCAGCATATTCTTGGCTTCCAATATGATATAAGTGTCAATCCATTCCGGGGCTGATTTTCCGGAAGCGGATTTGACCAGTCTTGAAAGATATTTAGGGGTGAGGCACAGCTTGTCTGCATAGAATGCCACACCCCTTTCTTGTGTATGGAACTCAGATACAAGGCTGATGAATCCGTTGAAGACGGTCTTGCTGCGGTCTGTTCCGGAAGTTTCAGTCCCGCATGAGCTTATGCTTCTCTCGATGACGCTGCCGAACAGGTAGAATGATGAGGACAGCAGGGCCGTCATGCATTCTCTCTTGTATGTGAGTGTGGAGCCGAGAATCTCCGATGCCATGTCTATGTATTTCTTGGCCACCGTCTTTTCTTCGTCCGTTAGTGTGAAGCACGGGTTTTTCAGCAGCGCAAGGCTTTTTGACATCAGCTGCGGAACATTGAATTTGAGGCTTGACATATATTCCTTTGTCATTGCCATCACCATGAAATGAAGTTTTTCTTTCTGCGCCCCGTCTATTTCCGGAACTGTGATGATGTCTCCCGGAAAATCAATGAAAAGGGAATTTTCACAGACTTCGAATTCTGTCAGGTTGATGGATATCCTGAAATTCCCCGAGATGCAGAAAAACATCAGGAAACCGTCGAATCTGCAAGGACGGACGAGCATTTCCAGACATTTGTCGTACCTGAGCTCAATTACACAGAAGTCGTCTCCTACGCTCATTCTGCTTGTGACGGGAAACATCTGCATGAATTCAGCCAGATTTACTGTGCGTACATCAGATTGTGTGATTTTGTGTGCCATATCTGTCAATGTTATTCCGGCTGCAGCCTCCATTTCTTTGCCAAACCTGCGACAAAATTAAAAAATTCTACCTTTTGACAAATTTGATGTTCAAACGGAACATAAATTTCATCCGACGGGCATTTTTTTAGTATGCTTCCGCCGTCGCATCCGGAGTCTGAATGACGGATTCCGGAAGATTTAAATTTAGCTCAAGAATGAAAAGAAAATTATTTGCTGCGGCATTCCTTCTTCTCCTGCCCCTTGCCCCTTCTGCGGCCGGGGCGGCTGAGGTGATGACTCTGCAGCAGTGCCGTGATTCTGCTGTCAGGAACAACATTTCCCTGAAGATGGCGCAGCAGAAGGTGACTCTGGCCGGCTATGACAGAAAAATAGCCATGGCGAATTATTTCCCCGGGATTTCCGTCACCGGGGCTTATATGTACAACAGCAGGAATCTCAGCCTGCTTTCTCAGGAGAAGTCGGACATGCTGACAGGTCTGGGAACCGGTATCCAGGGGTCCCTGCATTCCGGCCTGGAGAATCTGATGTCCGACCCGGTGTTTTCCTCCATCCTGCAGGAAAATCCTGGCATGATGAAGCTGATGGAGGAACTCATGTCGGCTGACATAGCATCCTCGGTCAATGCCATCGGCTCTGAAATCAACAGAGCATTTGAACTTGACATCCATAATGTGTTTGCCGGGACAGTTTCACTGAGGCAGCCGGTCTTCGCCGGAGGAAAAATCATCAATGCCAACCGTCTGGCGAAGCTTGCCGAAGACCTTGCCCGGTCGCAGTATGATATGGAGTATAGGGCCGTCGTGTCGGAAGTGGACAACGCCTACTGGCAGATTGTTTCAATTTCCAACAAGAAGAGACTCGCACAGGATTATGCCGACCTGCTGGAAATGATGCTGCATGATACCGAAGTTCTTGTAGAGG
Source organism: uncultured Bacteroidales bacterium (assembly GCA_944322565.1). Classification (GTDB taxonomy): domain Bacteria; phylum Bacteroidota; class Bacteroidia; order Bacteroidales; family UBA932; genus Cryptobacteroides. The sequence goes on from CALUPG010000002.1 coordinate 231,993, forward strand.
AGGGAATGGCGACCCGTGCCGACCTGCTGTCTGTAAAAGTCCGGGCCAATGAAGCTGACCTGCTTCTCACCAAGGCCGGAAACGGACTTGTGCTTGCGAAGATGCTGCTGTGCAGGCTGTGCGGACTGCCTCTTGACACGGAACTGGAGCTCGCAGACGAATGCCTTGACAAAGTCCCTCTCCCGATAATGGGAAGCAGGGCCGGCGAAGAAGAAATTTTTGCGTCGAGGCCGGAGATACGGAGCCTGGAGCTTGCCTCAAGGATTTATGGCAGAAAGGCTGCCATTGCCCGTGCCGACATGATGCCCAAGGTGGCTCTGACAGCAAATTACCTGCTTACGAATCCCAATATGTATCACGGATACAGCAACAGCTTTGCAGGAATGTTCAATGTCGGAGTGGCCGTGGAAATACCTGTTTTCCATGGATGTGAGGCAATGCAAAAAGTACGCAGGGCGAAGGCGGAGTCTGTCATGGCAGAGTGCATGCTAGAAGATGCGAAAAAGAAGATTGCCATGCAGGTGGAGCAGCTGCGCAGACAGGAAGACGAGGCGCTGGAGAAACTCTGCATGGCAGAGAACAGTCTCGGATGCGCCGAGGAAAATCTGCGGGCGGCAACAGCCGGCTATGCCGAAGGCATGGTCCCTGCCAATACTCTGATGCAGGCACAGACTGCGTGGATGCAGGCACATTCTGAATATATCGATGCAGGAGTTGAGCTGCAGCTGCATGCCGTGGCTCTGGCCCTTGCCGAGGGAAGATAGTATGAAATACAAGACAAGGATGAATATGGAAAAGACAAAGAAAAATTATAATCTGCTTATCGGAATCATTGCTCTGCTGGCTGTAATTGCCGTGGTGGCTGTCACAGGCTATATTGTGTCAAAGCCGAAGCCTGCTGTAATCCAGGGTCAGGCGGAGGCCACGGAATACAGGGTATCGGGAAAAGTACCGGGAAGAATAGTGAGGTTCTATGCAGGAGAAGGGGATATGGTCTGCAAAGGCGATACTCTGGCTGAAATCGACAGTCCGGAAGTGAGGGCGAAGCTTGCACAGGCACTGGCCGTGAAATCTGCAGCGGAAGCACAGAAGGAAAAGGCTCTGGCAGGGGCAAGACAGGAACAGATAGCAGGTGCTTATGAAGTATGGCAACAGGCCCTGGCCAATGAGGAAATAATGGAAAAGTCCTTCAGCAGGGTGAGCCGCCTGTATGAACAGAATGTGGTCAGCGCCCAGAAATATGACGAGACCCAGGCAAGGTACAAGGCAGCAAAGGCGATGAGTGCGGCAGCCAAGTCCCAGTATGACATGGTCGTGGGCGGGGCGAGAAAAGAAGACAGAGATGCCGCTGCCGCCCTTGCCGAGCAGGCTGCCGGAGCCCTTGCCGAGGTCGAGTCCTATCTCGGTGAACTTTATCTCACGGCGCCTGCTGACGGAATCATTTCAGCCCGTTTTCCTAAGGCGGGAGAACTTGTGGGACAGGGGGCTCCTGTAATGGCTGTCACTGACCTTGATGATGTGTGGTTCACGTTCAACATCAGGGAGGACATGCTCCGCGGGATGAACATAGGAGACGAGCTGACAGTCACCGTACCGGCTCTCGGCAATGCCAGTTACAGGACACGTGTCAGCTATATGAGTGTGTTGCAGTCTTATGCAACCTGGAGAGCCACAAGAGACGCGGGCGGCTATGATGCAAGGACATTTGAAGTAAGGAGTGTTCCGGAAGAAAAGATTGAGGGGCTTCTTCCGGGAATGACGGCAATAGCAATTGACCAGGGAAGGGCAGTACGATGAAATTTATGTCAAATGTCCGGTCGGCGATGCGCAGGGAACTGCGCATCATGGTGCAGCGTCCGGTGTATCTTATGGCTTCTGTCGGAGTCATGGCATTCTGCATGTTGTTTTTCAGCACATTTTTCAGGGAGGGAATACCGCAGGACCTGCCTATAGGAGTGGTGGACCTTGACAATACTTCCCTGTCAAGGAATATGGTGAGGCAGATTGACGCCACCCAACTCGGGAAAACCATAGAATTCGTCTCATATACTGAGGCCAGGGAGGCGATGCAGACAGGAAGAATCTGCGCGTTCTGCCTCATTCCGTCCGGGATGTATGCTGATGTACTTTCCGGAAGGCAGCCGGAGTTCACTTTCTATGTCAATTCCCTGTATATGGTAGGAGGTGCACTTGCCTACAAGGACCTTCTGATGATGTCCAACATGATTTCAGGGGGAATACAGCGGGAAGTGCTCCGCAGCATGGGACTCGGTGATGAGGCTGCCATGGCCCGCATCCAGCCTGTGGCAGTGGATGCTCACCAGATAGGCAATGCGGCAACGAGCTACAATGTGTACCTTACCAACATGCTGGTTCCGGGAATACTGGAGATGTCAGTGATTCTGATGACTGTGTATGCCCTGTGTTCAGAGCTGAAATACGGGACTTCAAGACATCTTCTTGAAAAATCCGGAGGCATGATGACTGCCGCCATGACCGGGAAACTGGCAGTATATACTGTCCTGTTCACAGCAATGGGAATTGTCTGCGACATCTTCCTGTACCATTGGGCAGGATTTCCGCTGAAAGGTTCAATATGGAACATGTTCCTTGCCACATTCCTTATGATATTGGCCTGTGAGGCGGTGGGATTCTTCATAGCCGGCACCCTGCCTGTCCTCCGGATTGCCCTCAGCGTAGCGGCACTTTTCAGCACTCTGGCATTGTCTCTGACCGGATTTACATTTCCTGTCGAGGCCTTGCCCCCGGCTGTCCGCGGACTGTCCGTGCTGTTCCCCCTCAGGCATTATTATCTGATTTATGTGCAGGAAACCATATTCGGGAGCGGCTTCTCAGGCTGGTATTCCCAGGCAATATGCCTGCTTCTTTTCCTTCTTCTGCCTCTGCCCGTATATGCGAGGCTAAGGGCGGCTTATGTAAACCAGAATTTTCCCCGAAAATAAAATGCTTGTATCAAGACAGTATGAAAAAATATATTGAGGCATGGATAAGAGACTGGGTGCAGATTTTTTCCAGGGAACTTCGCTATATATTCAGCGACGGAGGTGTCTTGGTAGTATTTTTCCTTGCCGGACTCGTCTATCCTCTTCTCTACGGAATCATCTATCACAACGGGACTGTAGATGACATGCCTGTGGCTGTGATTGATGCCTCGGGCAGCAGCTCAGGCAGGGAATTCATCAGAAAACTGGATGCGACAAGGGAACTTGCGGTGACCCGCAGCTGTCCTGCAATGGCTGAGGCGGAAAAGCTGATGCAGGAGAGGGAAGTGCATGGAATCGTACTGATTCCGGAGGATTTTGACCGCTGTATTGCAGAAGGCAGGCAGGCTCATGTCTCCACATATGCCGACATGAGCAGTTTCCTGTATTACAAGAATCTCTCCATGGGAGTGAACAATGTCATGCTCGACAGCATGAGGGAAATCTCCAGGCTTCCGCAGCCCTTGCTGTATGAAGCGTCAATGCCGTACAACAGCACTTTCTCCTATACGGTGTTTTTCCTTTCGGCGGTACTGCTCATCGTCATCCAGCAGACCATGTTCTACGGCATATCAATGCTGACGGGTACCATGAGGGAGGAAAACCGCAGTCTTGCAGTCCTGCCGGATATGCTCAATGGGAAAGGCATATCGAGAATCGTCTTGGGCAGAGGAGCAGCCTACTGGCTGATTTACATGGCAATAGGTATCTATGTTGCCGTCATTGTCCCGGCTGTTACCGGGCTTCCCCGCAACTGCAGTTTCGGCAGTGTCATTATTCTGCTGCTTTTCTATGTCTCGGCATGTGTGCTTTTCAGCTTTACTTTCAGTGCGCTTGTCCGTCACCGCGAAACTGTATTTGTAATGTTCTTGTTCATGTCTCCTGTCTGCCTTTTCCTGACAGGTTTTGCCTGGCCTCAAAGCAATTTTCCCCCTGTCTGGGAAGCATTCTCATGGATTTTCCCTTCAACATTTGCCGTAAGGGCGTTCATAAACATGAATACTGCCGGCGCAAGCCTTGGCATGGCCGGCAGTAATATTGTTGCGCTCTCGGTGCAGATTGCCGTATATTATATCCTTTCTGTCATTTTATCGGGAATTCCACGCCGTCAGGAGTGACCGTCGTCTGGCCTGCTTCCGGCCTTGCAAGGTGTCCGATAATGTCGTAGACCTGAAAGTCCCGGCGGAATTTCTCGTGCTGTCCTATCGGAATTGTGAACAGCAGGCGGCAGTCGTCACCTCCGTTCATAGCCACAGACATCGGGTCTACATTGAATTCCTTGGCAACGTCGAACATTTTTCCCGGGAACGGAATCTTGTCCACATAGATTTTTACTCCGAATCCGCTGTCACGGGACAGCCGTTTGACAGCATCACGAAGGCCTCGGGTGACTAAATATCCGTAGGACGGGATGATTCCGGTATCTTCAAGCTGCTCTACTGTCCCGGGGTTGATTTCCGGCTTCAGGTAGGCCCCTATGAGATGCCTGTAGTCGTCCAGTTTCGGCTGGTTGAGGTCATCCTTTGTGGCAGAGAATTTCTTTTTTTCTCTTTCCAGCACCTGCATCCCCATGAATGCTCCTCCCAGATTGCCGGAAATGCATATCAGGTCCATGCTTTTGGCCGGCATCCTTCTTTTTGCCGTGAGATTGGCCGTGAATCCGGTTGCAGATACCGAGATGCACAGGCCGTTCTGTGACGGGACAAGATCCAATGCAATATTTTTCACTTTATGCTCTTTTGCGGCTGTCACTATGCCGTCCCATATTTCTTTTGTCTGCCCGAAGTCAAGCTTTGCGGAGAGTCCGAGTATGACGGACAGGGAAGCAGGCTTGGCCATAGATGCGTAGAGCTCACCGATGACGGAAATGACACTTTTGTAGCCCAGATGCTTGAAAGGGAAATATACGAGGTCAAAGTCAATGCCTTCAAGAAACAGTCTGGATGCCGTGCGGGCTATGTCTCCTTTTGAATCCGCTTCTGCTCCGCCGTTACACCAGGGTCTGTATCCGGTGCCTTCGAAGAGTTTTTCAATGGCCGCCGTACGGCCTATTTCAGAGAATTTTTCTTCCTGCATATTGAGTCTTGATTTATTTTCAAATTTCTGAACTGATTTCTCCGCCTCAGAGTTGATACACAAAAATACAAATTTTGAATATCATCTGAAAATTCCTAATTTTGAATGATGTGAAGAATCCGCTGAATTTGATCAGACATTGTCCGGCCTGTTGATTTGAACGGGCCATATCAGGGAAATAGAATATCAACATGAAAAATATAATATCAGTATGGCAACAGTAAATTTCAAGGGTTCTCCGGTGGAATTGTCCGGTGAACTTCCTAAGGTAGGGGAGGAGGCTCCCAAGTTCGGCGGCGTGAAGGGTGACCTTACGACTGTGCATCTTCCGGAATTACGTGGAAAAAAGGTGCTTATAAATATTTTCCCGAGTCTTGACACTCCGGTATGTGCGGCTTCAGTAAGACGGTTCAACAAAGAGGCCTCTGCCCTTGACAATACTGTGGTACTCTGCGTATCAAAGGATCTTCCTTTCGCCCAGTCAAGGTTCTGTGCTGCCGAAGGGTTGGAAAATGTCGTCCCTCTTTCAGTATTCAGATGCCATCATTTTGATGAAAGATATGGCCTCACCATGACGGAAGGTCCGCTTAAGGGCCTTCTTGCCAGAGCAATCATTGTCGTGGATGAAAGCGGAACCATAGTCTATGAGCAGCTTGTTCCGGAAGTGACCGACGAACCTGACTATGAATCGGCCCTGAATATCCTGAAGAATCCGGATGCTCCGGAGAATTACCGTCTGAGCCCGGACGCTCTGAAATAATAGAATATACGCAATACGGGAAGACGCAATGAAAAATTTTCTGCAGACAGCATTATTGTCGTTGACGGCATTATTGTCGCCGGCGGCTTTTTCTACGGCCGACATTGCGGCCAGTTCGGCGGATGAGTCCTGCCTCAGGGTGGTGTCCTTCAATATACGCAACGGAGAGGCCAACGACGGCACCAATTCATGGATATACCGGTATCCGGCATCCGTTCTTATGGTACGTGAAGTCAAGCCTGACATTATGGGACTTCAGGAGGCTTATGAGTATCAGGTCAATTTCCTCGCCGAGAATCTCAAGGACTACAAGTGTGTGGGTGTCGGTCGGGAAGACGGGAAGCATGAGGGAGAGCACATGTCCATCTTCTATAACAAGAAAACAGTTTCTTTGAAAAAATGGGGCACTTTCTGGCTTTCGGAGACGCCGGACGAGCCATCCCTCGGATGGGACGGGGCCTGCCGCAGGACTGCGACTTGGGCTTTGATGAAAGACAAGAGGACCGGACATTTGTTCTACTATGTCAATACTCATCTTGACCATGTGGGCAAGGCTGCGCAGCGCAACGGACTGAATCTGATTGTAGAGAAAATCACCGGGATGAATCCCGACAATCTGCCCGTGGTCCTTACCGGAGACTTCAATGTGGAGCCGGAAGACAGTATCCTTGATGTCCTTGACGGCAAGATGACAAGTGCGAGGGATGCTGCCGTCAAGACAGACCGGCACGGGACTTACAACGACTGGGGGAAAGCATCGTCAGTGATAGACTATATCTATTTTTCTGGCTTCTCTTCCTGTCCAGAATTCCGGACTGTTACGGAAAAGTTCGGAGACTGGCCATTTGTCTCCGACCATTATCCGGTGACAGCTGACCTGAAGTTCTGACTTCTACCTGGTGACTATCTGATACCCGATGCCGATGCTCTCAAGCTGGTCCATCAGCTGCTGGTTGAGAGTCACCTGGAATTTCCTTGACAGGAAATCTACCTTGAAATGAGTCTGTGGATCATGCAGGGTCATGGTCAGGGGAATGCTGCCCTTGTTCCTTTTGATGATATCCACAAGGCTTTTCCTGAAGTCTCCTGACAACAGGGTTGTGGAGATGCTGAGCTTGAGGCTTTTCACATATGTTTCGGCAACATTGCCCAGATGGATGATTTTCTTGATTCTGAAGCCGAATGGAGGGTCTCCCTTGAGCTTTCTTTCTTCAGGGCTTCTCGGGTAGATTTCTTCTACTCTGCCTTCAATGAACACTGCCGAATTCATTTCAAGCTGCTTTTTAAGGTCATCTATGGCCTTTCCGTTGACGGACAATTCATAGCTTCCCTCAAAATCTTCGATAGTGGCCCGGAAGAAAGGTTTTCCGAACCTGTTGACACCGGAGTTCACCGCTGTTATGAAGCCTCCTATGGCAGCATTCTGCGGGGATTTCTTCTCAAAGCAGTCATCAATGAAAGGTTTCAGAGAATCAAGGTGGACTGAAGTGAAATTCTTCAGTTCAAATGCATACCTGTCAAGCGGATGAGATGACAGATACATGCCGACGAGCTCTTTCTCCTGATGCAGAAGTTCGAGGGTATTCTCTTCACCAGTCATTTCCGGCATGTCAGGCCGCTTCGGCTTCATTTCTTCAGAATCCCCGAAAAGAGATACGGATTCCGCCATCGCATCTTTCCTGTAGAGGTCCGCATATCTTACAAGGGCGTCAAGGAATATGTCTCCGGAGCCTGTGGGTCTCGTATATTGGCTTCTCTTATATCCGAAACTGTCGAATGCGCCTGAATACAGAAGGGAATCGTATGCCTTTCTGTTGACCGTGCCTGCCATCCGTTCTGCAAAGTCAAAAATATCCTTGAAAATACCGTGTTCTTCCCGTTCCTTCAGAATGGCAGTCACTATATTGTCCCCGAATCCCTTGATGCCGCCGAGTCCGAAACGGATGTTCCCTGCCTTGTTGACGGTAAATCGGGCGTCACTCTCGTTTATGTCAGGGTTCAGGACTTTTATCCGGGATTTCTTGGCGTCATCTATTATTTTCTTTATCTCATCCATGTTGGAGAGATTCTTGCTCAGGTTGGCTGCCTGAAATTCAGCAGGATAATGGGCTTTCAGGTAACCTGTCTGGTAGCTGACCCAAGCATAGCATGTGGCGTGGGACTTGTTGAAGGCATACTGGGCGAATTTCCTCCAGTCATTCCATATTTTCTTGAGTGTTTTTTCCGGATGCCCGTTGGCTTTGCCTCCTTTGAGAAACTTGTCCCTGAGTGACTCCAGGACATCCAGCTGCTTTTTTCCCATGGCCTTGCGGAGCTTGTCGGCTTCTCCTTTCGTGAACCCTGCAAGTTTCTGCGACAGAAGCATGACCTGCTCCTGATACACAGTGATGCCGTATGTGTCCTGAAGATATTCTTCCATTTCCGGCAGGTCGTAGGTAATCTGTTCCCGTCCCTGCTTCCTGTCGACGAATGACGGAATATAATCCATAGGACCCGGTCTGTACAGGGCATTCATGGCTATCAGATCCTCAAACCTTGTGGGCTCAAGCTTCTGAAGCCATTGCTTCATGCCTTCAGACTCGAACTGGAATACGCTTGTAGTGTCTCCCCGTCCGTACAGGGCGTATGTAAGCGGGTCATCAATAGGGATTTTCTCTATGTCGATATCGATTCCGTGCCGTTTCCTGATATTTTCCAGGCATTCCTTTATGATGGACAAGGTCCTGAGTCCGAGAAAGTCCATCTTGAGCATTCCGACGTCCTCTATGAAGCAGCCCTCGTACTGGGAAACCCACACATCCTCGCCCGTCGCCTTGTCTGCCGCTATGCTTATTGGGATATAGTCCGTGAGGTCGCCCCGTCCTATAATCATGGCGCAGGCATGGACTCCAGTCTGTCGGATGCATCCCTCCAGCTTCAGGGCATAAGTCAATACATCGCGGGTGAGTTCAGGGCCGTTTTCATATTCGTTCTTGAGTTCACTGATGTATTTGATGCAGTTTTTCAGGGTCGGCTTGTAGTCTTTCTCCACTTCTCCCTTCTTGAATCTCCTGACAGCCCTGATTGTCTGTCCCTCATGCTCCGGATCAGGGATTTCAACTTCTTTTTCTATGATTTTGAAGTCCTTGTCATCTTCGGTAAGTTCCTCATCCTCCTTCATCGGGATTTCCTGCATCTCCTTGACCTTGATGGGCCTGTCCGGAATCATCTTGGTAAGCCTGTTGGATTCTTCCATCGGCATGTTGCTGACCCTTCCGACATCTTTTATTGCCATCTTGGCCGCCATTGTGCCGAAAGTAATGACATGTGAGATGTGGTCCTTCCCGTATGTGTCCTCCACATATTTGAAGACGCGGTAACGCCCGTCATCGTCAAAGTCGATGTCTATATCAGGCATGGAAATGCGGTCCGGATTCAGGAAACGCTCGAAAAGGAGCTGATATTTGATCGGGTCGATATTCGTGATGCCAAGGCAGTAGGCTACGGCAGAGCCGGCTGCAGAGCCTCTTCCCGGACCTACTGAAATGCCGTTTCTACGTGCCGCCGCAATGAAGTCCTGCACGATGAGGAAGTAGTCGGGAAATCCCATTCTGCTGATTGTCTTCAATTCGAAGTCAATGCGTTCTGCCTGCTCTGCATTGAGCTCACCATATCTCCGTGCTGCGCCTTCATAGCACAAGTGGCACAGATAGGCGACGGAATGAGTGAAGCCTTCGCCCCTGTCATTTCCGTCCTTGTCGCACCGTCCCGCATCAATGATATCCTTGTATTTTTCAAGATGACCCTCAATATCTTTCATGAATTCAGGGTCAATCCGGAATATAGGCAGCACATGGCCTCTGTCTATGGTATAGTTTTCTATCTTGTCACAGACTTCAAGAGTGTTTGCAAGAAATTCCGGATGGTCAGGGAATAGAGCGGCCATTTCTTCTTCACTCTTGAGATATTCCTGCTGAGTATATCTCAGTCTTTTTTCGTCAGTCAGATATGCGTTGGTAGTCAGACAGATGAGCCTGTCGTGCGCCGGGCCGTCCTCTTTGCGGACAAAGTGGGCGTCATTGGTGGCCACAATCTTGACACCGGTCTTCTTCGCCAGTTCGATAATCCCTGCAAGCGCGATTTTCTGTCTTTCCCATACTTCCTGTGACTGGTTCGGCACTTCAGTGCGATGCAGCTGAACTTCAAGGTAGTAATCATCCCCGAATACTTTCTTATGCCATTCAATGGCCTTTTCTGCTGCAGCAAAGTCTCCGTCAATTATGTTCCTCGGCACTTCTCCGGCAATGCAGGCCGAGCAGCATATCAGGTCCTTTGAATATTTTTCAATCACCTCGTGGCTGACCCTCGGCTTATAGTACATTCCCTCAATGTGCCCGGTAGACACGATTTTCATGAGATTCCTGTAGCCGTTGTAGTTCTTGGCCAGAAGAATGAGGTGATAATAGTCCTTGTGGTCCCTGTCCTTCAGCCTGTGGTCATAATGCCTTGTCACATATATCTCGCATCCGACAATAGGCTTTACGGAAGGATGCTTTTTCGCGAATTTGAAAAATTCCTTGACTCCGTACATATTCCCGTGGTCAGTGATGGCGAGTCCAGGCATTCCAAGTTCTTCGGCCCTGTTGAAAAGATTTTCGATTGATGACTGGCCGTCAAGAATTGAATACTGGGTATGGACGTGAAGGTGGACAAATGACATGGTGTTGAACTCTTGGATTTTCAGGTGATGCGTCTTGTTTCCGGAATTTTCTGGAGAGACAAAGATACTTAAAATAGAAAGGAGGACAATATAAAGTTTTCAACATGACAGGCGCCAAATAAAATGAGGCGGAGCACCCGGCCCCGCCTCATTCTGGCATATCAGTGTGTCTGTGAATTATTTTTTTGCTTCAGCCTTTGCTGCCTTTCTCTTCTCGACCCACATTGTCACATCGTACATGAGCGGTGTGGCTATGAAGAGGGATGCATAGGTACCGATGGCGATACCGAGGATGAGGGCAACTGCAAGACCTCTGATGACTTCACCTCCGAAGATGGCGATGGCCACCATTACCACGAGGGTAGTCAGGGAGGTGTTCATTGTACGTGAGAGCGTACTGTTGAGGGCCTCATTTGCATTGATGTCAAGAGGCATCTTAGGGTGCAGGTTCTTGTATTCACGGATACGGTCGAAGATGACCACGGTATCGTTGATTGCATAACCGATGATGGTCAGGATGGCCGCGATGAAGGTCTGGTCCACATCAAGGCTGAACGGAAGTATTCCCGAGAACAGGGAGAAGAATCCGATGACAATGATGGCTGTATGGGCAAGACCCATGACACCGCCGAATCCCCATGTCCATTTCTTGAACCTGAAGGCAATGTACACGAAGATGGCGAACAGTGCGATGACTACCGCTATTATTGCATCGCTCTTCATGTCATTTGCGATTGTAGGTCCCACCTTGTCTGAACTGATGATACCGTTCGGGTTCTCGAGAGTGGATGTGAACTCTGACAGAGTGAGGTCTTCCGCAAAGAAGCCTTTGAGTGCGTCATAGAGAATCTGCTCTACTTCGGCATCCACTTCCGTAGACTCCTGGTCAACCTTGTACTGTGTGGTGATTTTCATCTGGCTTTCGCCTCCGAACTGCTTCACTTCAACTGCTGAACCATAGTTCTGGCTCTGGTCTGCCTCGTCCGCAGCGCTGAATGCTGCGATGGTTGCTTCCCTGACATCCTCAGCTGCAACAGGCTGGTCGAACCTTACCACGAATGTACGGCCTCCAGTGAAGTCTACACCGTAAGTGAATCCCTTTGTGAACATCGACACGATGCAGATGATGATGACAATGCCGGAGATTGTATAGGTGTACTTTCTCTTGTTGAGGAAGTTGACATGGGTATTCTGGAGCAGGTTGCGGGTGAACTTGTTGTCGAATGTGATGTTCTTGCCCTTTGCAAGCCTGTCTTCGAATATGAGTCTTGAAATGAAGATAGATGTCAGTATTGAAGTGATGATACCGATGATGAGGGTAGTGGCGAAGCCCTGTACAGGACCGGAACCGAAGATGAAGAGGACGATACCGGTGATGATGGTCGTCAGCTGTCCGTCTATGATTGCGGAGTATGCGTTTGAGTATCCGTCGGCGACTGCCTTGCTCAGGCCTTTCCCGGAGCGGAGCTCCTCCTTGATGCGTTCATAGATGATGACATTGGCGTCCACTGCCATACCCAGGGTCAGGACGAGACCTGCGATACCAGGGAGAGTGAGCACAGCTCCGAATGACACGAGTGAGCCCAGGAGCAGAAGCACATTGCAGAGCAATGCCACATCAGCCACGAGACCTGCGCCATGGTAGAAGAATGCCATGTATGCCAGCACGAGGAGGAAGGCAATCAGGAAGGAGATGAGACCTGCATTGATTGACTCTGCTCCGAGTGAAGGTCCTACGACCTGTTCCTGGATGATGGTTGCCGGAGCCGGAAGTTTTCCGGACTTGAGCACATTGGCAAGGTCTTCCGCTTCTTCAAGAGTGAAGTTTCCGGTGATTTCGGAGCTTCCTCCGGTGATTTCGGTATTTACGACCGGATATGAATATACCATGCCGTCAAGGACGATGGCTATCTGGCGGCCGATGTTGTCCTTGGTCATCCTTGCCCATACATTTGCGCCCTCGGCGTTCATTGTCATGGATACATTCGGATTTCCTCCGTTGCTGCTGTACTGGACGCGGGCGTCGGTCACTGCTCCGCCGTCAAGAGGAGCCTGTCCGTCGCGGGAAGTGGCTTTGATTGCAACAAGTTCGAATGTGTTTCCGCCCTGGATGTAGGCAGACGGCTTGACTGTCCAGTATGCCTTGAATTCAGGCGGGAAGATAGCCTCTATCTGAGGCATTTTCAGCCAGCGGTTGATTTTGGCTGTATCAGCATAGCTGGCATATCCGATGCATGCTCCTGACGCAAGTCTGCCGTTGAACATGGCAGGATTGAGAGCGGCGAAGAGAGGATTCTCTTTCTTGAACTGCTCCATCTGACCGGCTTCGGTGTCCTGGCTTGTGAGTCCGGCAGCAATCAGTGAGTCGGCGATAGACTGAGGGGCAGTCTCGGCTGTGGCATCAGCTGCAGTTTCTGCGTTTTCCTCAGCGGCAGGAGTCTCTTCTGCAAGAAGTTCTGCTAGTGTGGAATTGGCCTGCTGCAGGAACGGATATATTTCGCTGTTTTCGTAGGTTGCCCAGAATTCAAGGGATGCTGTTCCCTGAAGAAGTTTCCTCACTCGTTCCGGCTCTTTGACTCCCGGGAGCTCGACGAGGATTCTTCCGCTGTTTCCGAGTTTCTGGATGCTCGGCTGGGTCACTCCGAAGCGGTCAATACGGTTTCTGAGTACATTGAATGAGTTGGATATTGCGCTCTCTGCCTCTTCGCGGATGACGGCAATTACCTCATCGTCAGTGGATTCAGGTCCGATTTTGTCCCTCATCTCGTATGTTCCGAAAATCTGGGCGAGCCTCTGTCCGTTGCCAACTTCATTCCATGCTTCCTGGAACAGCGTGATGAAGTCGGCCCTGGAAGTTACGCTGCGCTCATTGGCAAGGGCGAGAGCCTGAGAGAACTCCGGTGACTGATTGTTGCCTGCGAGGGCACGAACGAGATCTTCAAGCTGAACCTGAAGCATCACATTCATACCGCCCTTGAGGTCAAGACCCAGATTGATCTCTTTCTCCTTCACATCTTTGTAAGTGTAGCCGAAGTAGACCTTTTCAGTAGATACCGAATCAATGTATCTTCTGTTCTGCTCCTTTCTGATGGAATCAAGGCAGTATGCCTGGTCTTCAACGGGCACATTGCTGAATTCAGCTGATTTCTGGTATTCCGCCACGGCTTTCTCCGCATATTTCGCAGCCTTGTTTTCCTGAATCTTGGTCACAAGGGTGAACGAAAGCTGCCAGAGACATACTATGGCCAGAACAATTGCCACAAATCTGATAGCACCTTTACTTTGCATAATGTTTTTATAGTTAGATTATTTGATTTTACATTTCTATTGGAAGGCAAGGCACTTGCCAACCGCAAAATAGGGCACAAATTTACTATTTTTTTCTTATAAATAAAGTATTTCTTATTTTTGTTGGTCGTAAACGGGCAGGGAGAGGGAAATGAGAATGTATTTGTTCTGTATCCAGGCGGCAGTTGCCGCGATGGTTCTGAATGTCGCTGAACTTCAGGCCGGCGACAGCAGTGTCGTCCGTCTGACGGAAGTCGCAGATTCTCTCCGCATGGAATACAGGTTTGAAGACGCTGCCGCAATATATCGGGAGGCATCGTCAACAGCAGCCGATTCCCTTGAAAAGATTGCAGCTGAAGAAAAGCTTCTTCTCGCAGAAAACGGCATCAGCATGACCGGCTTCGTAAGCACGCCGAAAGTTGTCGCCAGACACAGGTTTTCACTTGAGGATTTCTATCTTTTCTATCCGCTTGAGGACAGCAGCTGGGTTACCGTCCCGAACCAGCTTGACACTGCCGGAGCCAATCATTTCAGCCGGGCCACATATTTGCCGGGCACAGTTGCCAGTGCAGATGCAGGAGACAAAATATATTATTCCGCACCTGATGCCTCAGGGGCGATGAATATCTATATGACGGAATACAAGGATTCGCTCTGGTCCCTTCCTTCCCTGCTGACGGAGTCGATGACATCTTCCTCGGACGAGATTTATCCGATGCTGTCGTCTGACGGCAAGACCATGTATTTCTCATCTTCGGGACTTTACGGAGCCGGAGGCTATGACATCTACATGACAGAATGGGATGAGTACGCCTCTGAATGGGGAGAGCCGGTCAACCTCGGTTTCCCGTACTCTTCACCATACGATGATTTTCTCTATGTGAATACTCCTGACGGCAAATATTCCATCTTTGCATCCAACAGGGGCTGCAGTCGGGACAGTGTCTGTGTCTATGTCCTTGAATATGATCCGATGCCCGTCAGAAAAGAAGTCAGGGACATTCCGGAACTGCGGCGAATATGCGCCCTTGATCCTGATGACGGCCTGAACGGCCTCAATTCGGTTGGTACCGGCACATCGGTTTCAGATACCATGCCCGATAATGTGGACATAAGAAGATATATGGAGAAGGTGTCGGAAGTAAGGCACTACAGGGACTCCCTGTACGGATGCATATCTTCAATTGACAAGGACAGGCAGGCATTGCCGGCCACAGAATATGAAGAGGACCGCAAGTCCATTGAGGACAGGATTGCGGCCAACGAAAAGATGATACCCCGGCTTCAGGCATCTCTGGACAGGGCAATGTCCGATTTGCAGAAAATAGAGATGGAATTCCTGTTCAACGGTGTCGTGATTGACCCGGACAAGATTCAGGCAGAATCCGACAGAGAGGTTGTCGGGGCTTCCACAGGCTTTGTTTTTACCAAAATGAATCCAGGCACAATGCCGGAAATGAAGTTTGAAGTACTGGAGAGAAAATTTGACTACACATTCATGATTCTGCCTGAGGGCAGATTTGCGGAAGACAACACATTGCCTCCGGGGCTGGTATATCAGATACAGATATTCTCATTGTCCGGGAAAGCCACTGTGCGTCAGCTCAACGGGTTGTCTCCGGTGTTTGAGTCCCGGTCATCCTCCGGCAGATACATTTACCGGGTCGGAATCTTCAGAACATACAATGATGTCCTGTCCCGGCTCAATGCCGTCAAGAAAGCCGGATTCAAGACGGCTTACATTGTGCCGCTTAAAGACGGGCAGGTCATCAGGATGGCTGAGGCAAAGGCTTTGGAAAAGGAGCAGAAGGCCGATGAGACATTCCGGCTTGTGCTGGTTCCGGCAGACGGCAGCCTGCCTGAAGTCGCAAAGACCGCTCTGCAGCAGTTCGGGGCAAAAGATATAGCAAGGACAGAGGAAGACGGGACGGTCAAATATGTCGCCGGTCCTTTCGGCAGCAGGAAGAAGGCGGAAGAAGCGGCAGCGGCGGCCAGGGCGGCCGGAATACCGGAAGTATCAGTCTCTGTCATGAAATGAATAGAGTTATAAACATAAATAAGACATGGCATTTATTATTATCCTCATCGCTGTCGGGATTGTTCTGATCCTGGCTGAAATATTGCTTGTCCCCGGGGTAGGCGTAGCCGGAATACTTGGACTCGTATCCTTGGGAGGTTCATGTTTTTATGCCTTCCACGAGTTCGGCCAGACAGCAGGGACTATTGTTACCGTGGTGAATGTAGTGCTCCTGATAGGCCTGACAATCTATGTCCTCCGGGCCAAGACATGGAAAAAGCTTGCGCTGAATACTAACATTGATTCAAAGATTCAGTTTTTCGATGAAAAGAAACTTGCCGTAGGTGATACCGGAGTGGCAATGACCAGGCTTGCCCCGATGGGGACAGTCCGGATAGACGGCAATATGTATGAGGTGAAGTCACTGGAAGGAATAATCAATACCGGTGATGAAGTCGAAGTCGCTATGATTGAGGATAATAAAATATATGTCAAGCAGGTGGAAAAGGATTTCTGAATATAATTGAACAATAATAGTAAAACAAAAAATTATGTACGACATGGCAATGATTGCAGTTTGGGTCGCTATAGCGATAGTCGGCCTGATTATTTTTCTCTGGTTCTTCCCTGTGACGCTCTGGTTTCAGGCACTCATTTCAGGAGTCCGGATTTCACTTATCCAGCTGGTCCTGATGCGCTGGAGGAAAGTTCCCCCGAGCACAATCGTAATGGCAATGGTCACCGGGACCAAAGCCGGTCTGAAACTTGATGCCAATGAACTTGAAGCGCATTATCTGGCCAAAGGCAATGTGCCTAATGTCGTGAATGCCCTGATATCAGCGGACAAAGCCAACATCGCCCTTGATTTCAAGATGGCTGCGGCGATTGACCTCGCCGGCCGCGATGTCTTCGAGGCTGTGCAGATGTCCGTCAATCCGAAGGTCATCAACACTCCTCCGGTGACGGCTGTTGCCAAAGACGGCATCCAGCTCATTACTAAGGCAAGAGTCACAGTTCGGGCAAATATCCGCCAGCTAGTCGGAGGAGCCGGAGAAGAGACGGTACTCGCAAGAGTCGGCGAGGGCATCGTGTCAAGCATCGGCTCGGCTGAGAGCCACAAGGTTGTCCTTGAGAATCCGGATTCAATCTCCAAGGTTGTCCTTAACAAGGGCCTTGATTCCGGCACAGCTTTCGAAATCCTCTCAATAGACATAGCCGATATCGACATCGGAAAGAACATCGGCGCCGTCCTCCAGATGGATCAGGCCGAAGCCGACAAGAACATCGCACAGGCCCGGGCCGAAGAGCGCCGTGCCATGGCCGTCGCCCTTGAGCAGGAAATGAAGGCCAAAGCTCAGGAGGCCCGCGCAAAGGTAATCGAGGCTGAAACCCAGATACCTCTTGCAATGGCAGAAGCTTTCCGTACCGGCAATCTCGGCATCATGGATTATTATCGCATCAAGAACATCCAGGCCGACACGGACATGCGCGAAAACATTGCCAAACAGTAGCATTCTGTCCTCCTGCCTGCACGAATAAGTGTAAATTTATTTGGCAGAAAAGAAGATTTGAGTTAACTTTGTCGTCCCGTTTCAGAAGCGGTGTGTATTTCCTCTTCAAGATCGGGACGACATTCAGTTTACTCCTGGTGAGATGGGTGAGTGGCTGAAACCAGCAGTTTGCTAAACTGCCGTACGGGATTACCGTACCGGGGGTTCGAATCCCCCTCTCACCGCAAAGGACAAGAGGTGTAAGAAATTAAAAATCAATTTCTTACACCTCTTTTTGTGGCCGCGGCCGGTGGATATATAAAACAGTGTCCGACGGCCGCGATTTTCCCGCGAAAGTGTGGCCGATGGCATTTTCAAAATGCCGACGGGCGCGAAAACCCCGCAAAAGCGCGGCCGTTGGACAGCAAAAATGCCTCCCACCGGCCGCGCACAAGAATGACCTTGCGACATAAAATATGTGCCGAAAATTTGGTTCAGTCTTCGTCAGTTCTCATTAGTCCTCATTAGTTCTTATCAGTTCTCGTCAGTCCTCATCAGTCCTCGTCAATAGTCTGTTCCGGTTCCCATATCCGGTCCATGATGTCTCTGGCAATTGTGTTGCCTTCTTCAGTGGCAGTCATCAGTATATCGTACCAGCGTTCGGTGTCATCCATGAATTCAGCCGGGTCATTGTTCTTGGCGGCGTTCTCTATCCAGTCCCAAGCTTCCTCCTGGTCCGGGGCAAGGCATCCTTTGTCGATGCCTTCCAGAAGAATGTGCCTGAAGTGGCTTATGCGGACGATTTGGCCGGTGCTCCAGTTGTTGGATGCATCAAGCAGGGCTTTGAGCGGATACAGGTCTGTCCTGCCGTTTTTATATATGAGTTCGTCCAGCATATCGAGCACTTTTTGTTCGGCTTTGGTAGTGTCTGCTTTTCTCGGGTCCATGGCTTTGTGCAAATCCATGATTTTGTTCAACAGTCTTATGGTTCTTGCGTAAAGCGGGATTTCCCGATATTCGAATCGCATACGCATTTCATCCACACTCAAATACGGATTGTCGAGCAGGATATTCTGGGTAGTGACGGTGTTGCCCAACGGTATCTCATATTCGTGCGAGCACCATTGTACTCTGACTTTGTCCTCTGAGGCCTCAAGTATTTCGAAGGCTGAATCAGGGAAGTGCGGAACTTCAAACCGGGATCCTTTCCTGAGGTCCTTCTCAGGAATATCCATGTCTCCATATTCGGTGTTGCTGACGGACATGTCCATGGTGCGCTCCGTAGCCCGGACCCTCAATTCTTTTCCCGGATCACCTTTTGTCTCGTCAATTGTGCAGGGACTTTCCTGGTCTTTTGTGTCCTTTGTCGCGTTTGACCTCTTTGTCTCTTCTGACTCTTTTGTGTCATTTGGCTCCGGGGCGGCAGATTCTCTGTTTCCGCCTTTTGCCATTTCTGCGAGGCGGCAGATGTCCGGAATGCAATCATGTATCCTGATAATGGCATTGTCCATCTCCGCGTAGCACATCGGGTCTTCCGCAGGTCCTTTTACTGATGTCCTCAGGCGTTCCAGAATGTCTTCCAGGAGAGGTTCGTCAGAGAGCCCTGCAGAGGCTGCGAATCTGTTCAGTTCCACCATAATTGTGAGGGTATTGAAGAAAAATCCCTCAGGGTCAGCCATTCGTGCTTCAAGATGCTTTATTTCATAGAATACTGTCGCCAGATTGGGGTCATCAGTGCTTAAATAGTGTTTGCCGATGACATAATTGTATTGTGCGGTCGGGATGTAGTTGTTGTCGTCCATGGCATTAAATGGTGTTGAGCGTCAGTTCCACAATCATGTCCGTTTCCGTCGGGATGCGTCCGAGCTTCAGGAGAACTCCGTCCTTGTCCTGGCGGAATTCAAGTGTCCTGCCGTCGTTGAGGCATACTGCCTTGCGGACTTTCCCGGATGTGAACGGGACGAATAGAGTATTGTCATGACAGTTCATGATGTGTACATAACGGATATTGTCTCTGCGGGTCATGACGCCCCAGTCGCGCGGAGTCATTTCTCCTCCTCTTGTCCCATATATGGTATGTCCGAATTTTCTGAGCCATTCTCCGATGCCTTTCATCCTGTCAACAGCCTGTTCCGGAAGATTGCCGTCCGGCTGCGGTCCGACATTGAGCAGCAGGTTGGCATCTCTGCCCGCTGCTCCGACAAGATACTGCACAAGGGTACGGACAGATTTGTAGTCCTGGTCGGTGATTTTGTAGCCCCACATGCCGTTCATGGTCTGGCAGGTTTCAAGAGGCAGGGCGTCGCTTACATCCTGTCCGGACAGGCCTGCGGTATTTTCGCCGGGCAAATCCCTTTCGAAAATCTGGATGTCCTCTCCCTCGAACGGCGCAAGATGGTGATTGTTGCCCACGAGGCAGCCCGGCTGCAGGGAATGTATAAGTCCGTACAGTTCTTCATATCGCCAGTCAAAATCCCGGTTCTGGTCCTGGTCCCAATGCCCGTCGAACCAGATTGCCCTGACAGGGCCATAGTTTGTCAGCAATTCAGTGAGCTGGGCTTTCATGAAATCGTAGTATGCGTCCTTGTCCACTGTGTCAAGCGGCCTGCCCGTCCCGAGCCCGGTCCTTCCCCTCGGCGCATCTTCCCGTCCCCAGTCAATCAGCGAATAGTAGAAATGCACTTCAATGCCCTGTCTGTGGCATTCGTCTGCAAGTTCCTTTACGATGTCCCGCTTGAACGGTGTGGCATCGATGATATCATAGTCTGTCGCCTCGCTGTCGAACATTGAGAAGCCGTCATGATGCCTTGTCGTGAAACAGATGTATTTCGCCCCGGCATCCTTGACAGCCGACACCCATTCGGATGCGTTGAAGCTGCCGGGATAGAAACCTCCTGCGAGTTTGGCGTATTCCTTATAGTCAAGGTTTTTGTTAGTCATTGTCCATTCTCCCGTGGCAAGCATGGAGTATACTCCCCAGTGGATGAATATTCCGAACCGGTCTGCTCTGAATTCTTCCCTGGATTTGACATTTTCCGGAGACGGATTATAGTCCGCGGCAATAATATTTGCCCCGGCAACGGGTGATGCCGCAATGGCGGCCATGGACAGGCATGCTGTCAGCAGTATCTTGTTCATGAGGTATGTATTTGATTTCAAATATACGCAGAAGCCGAGAGCAATGCAAGCTTGTTTGCAATTGCCGAGGCGCAACAGTATAAATGACGGAGTCAAATATAAAGATAATTTCGGCAGAAATAATTCCTGCGGAATGCAATTATAAAAAAAGAGTGGCCGGCTGACCACTCTTTTTTCTCTGAATCTGAATCAGTCATTACCTGTACTGAGCAAATTCAATGTCTTTTGCTGCCCTTTCTGCAAGAGCTTCAACTTTGCCTGCTGCCTCAAGGTTGGCCTTTACTTCTTCGGCATTGCCCTGGCGCGCGGCGATGATGGCCTTCAGGTAAGAAACACTCGGGCTTGCGCATTTTGCGGAAGCTGCAGCCTTGTCAAGCTGTCCTGTAAGGATGTAGGCAAGAGTCTTGTTGTGGCAGCATCCCTGTGCGTCGGCGAGTTTCTCTGCTGCGGCAGCATAGTTGCCGTCAAGGATATCAAGCACTGCAAGGTTTTCCTTTGAAGTCTGTGAGCCGGCGGCTTTGAAGTATTTTGCTGCTTCAGCTGCATTGCCTTCCCTCAGGGCTACGACGCCCATGGCATTCTGCCAGTATGCGTTCTGGTCCTGAACCTTTGCAAGGGCTGCCTTGGCTGCATCAAGCTTGTCTTCGTTCAGATATACGACGGCAAGATTGTACTGTGCGCGGTCGCTGTTGAATTTCTCGATGGCTTTCTTGTAGACATTCTCCTTTGCAGAGTTTTCCTTTGCTACTGATGCGGCGCGGAGGAGAGCCTCTTCGTCAAGCACGTCAATGTTTTCCTCGATGAGCTGAAGGAGTTCTTCGTTTGAGTAGTTGGTGAATTCAACATTGGCGATGAATCTTGCGCGACGGAGTTCAGGAAGGATTTCCTTTGCAAGAGTCTTGTAGACGGCAGACATGTTCTTGATTTCTCTCTCGCGGACAGCAGGGTCGCTGTACATTGAAAGTACACGGATGATAAGATCCTTGTCAGCGATGTCAGACTGTGCCACGAGCTCCTGGAAGCCTTCCCAGTCCTGCCCGATGCTCTTCACATTGACCGGAGCCTCTACCTCATGTTTCTTTGTAACTTTGTCAAATGCTTTTTCCGCAGAAGTTGAACGCTTGTCGGAAAGCTTTGCATTGAGCTCTTCTCCGCCGTCAGGTGATGCGTAAGCGACGATGTCAGTGCTTACGATTTCCTTGCGCTCGTTGGCCTTGATTTCATCGAGGGCTTCCTGGAAGCTCTTGATGGACTCAGACCTGAGCTGGCTGTTTCTTACTGTAGAGCTGTTGATGGTATAAAGAATCTGGCCTTCAGCTGTCTGCTTGATGATTTCCTGATAGCTGTCAGGGATGTAGTCAACCTTGCCGTCTTTGTTTACGAGCATGTAGGTGGTGTTGGTTCCGTCAGCGACTTTCTTTACAGGAAGGTTTACGGATTTGTTCTTGTGCATTACTGTACCGCGGAGCTCAAGATAACCTTTTTCCATTCCCGGAACATATGTGAAGTGCACTTTCTCTGTCACAGTCGAGCCCTCGGAAGGGATTGTCTTGTAGTTGTCGGTGACTTTTTCTCCCTGATACATGAAAGGCTCCATGGCAGCTTCTCCTCCTTCATATACGAGGACAGGAGTGACTTCCAGAATGGCTTTCGGGTGGAAATAGTCAGCAGGATAAGTAACGGAAACTGTAGCATTGATTTCTCCGGCTACAACTTCAAGTACGGCAGGGTCGCACTTAACTGTCACGTTCTCTGCCATGTCTGCCATTTTCTCCGGGGAGCTGCAGGCCACTGCTGCAAGACCCAGGACGGCAGATGACAAAAGTTTGATACCTTTTTTCATTTCAAATATAGATTAAATGGTTTGTTTTCATAAATGATTGCACGCTTTTGACAGCGCAGAATCATTGCAAATATAATCATTATTTTAAATTTTCGGCATTCCTGTACTATTTTTCACGCCTTTTCTTAACTTTGCGCATTATGACAAATCAGGAACTCCAGACTCTAAAGAATAAATTTGACATCATCGGCAATGATCCCGGACTTAACCGGGCTCTTGAAATCGCTGTGGCAGTGGCTCCTACGGATTTGACTGTGCTCATCAGCGGTGAGAGCGGAGTAGGAAAGGAAAATATTCCGAAAATCATACATCAGTTCAGTCGCCGCCGTACGGGCAAATATTTTGCCGTCAACTGCGGGGCCATACCTGAAGGCACGATTGATTCAGAACTCTTCGGTCATGAAAAGGGTGCTTTTACCGGAGCTGCGGAGATGCGCAAGGGATATTTTGAGGAAGCTGACGGCGGAACTCTCTTCCTGGACGAAATCGGCGAGCTTCCCCTGGCTTCGCAGGCAAAACTTCTGCGCGTGCTGCAGTCGGGGGAATTCATCAGGGTCGGATCGTCCAAAGTGCTGAAGACAGATGTCAGGGTAGTGGCGGCGACCAATGTCAACCTCATGCACGCAGTGTCCCGGGGCAAATTCCGGGAGGATCTCTATTACAGGCTCAATGCTGTGCCGATAACAATGCCCTCCCTCAGGGAACGGCAGGATGACATCCATCTGCTGTTCAGAAAATTCGCCTCGGATTTTTCGGAAAAGTACGGAATGGCCAAGGTGTCGCTGACTCCCGATGCCGTGGCTCTGCTCAAAAGCTACCGCTGGCCGGGGAATATCCGTCAGCTGAAGAATGTGGCCGAGACTGTTTCCGCCCTTGAATCTGAAAAGCTTTCGGCAAGGACGGAAAGGTTTGAGATAAATGCCGATGTGCTTTCTTCATATATTCCGAAGGATGACCGCAGTATGCTTCCGGTGAAGTCGAGTGCGGCGGAAGAAACCGTCAGCCCGTCGGAACGGGAGGCCATGATAAGGATGATATATCAGTTGAGGCAGGAGGTGGACTATCTCAAGGAAATTGTTCTGGGGCATGGGACCGGAATGCACCCGAGACAGCTTTCCGCCCCCGGACAGACTGCCGGAGCCGACCGGAGTCTTCAGGAAGATGCCGACTGGCAGGATGCCGAGCAGCCGGACGCTCCGGAGGTCACGCCTTCGGCCGTAATCAATCTGGGTGAAGGTTCTGTACGGCCCGCTTTTAAGGAACAGGGTGACCCGGGAAGCCTTTCGCTTGAGAAGGCGGGCGAGGATTTGATCAGGAAGGCTCTTGAAAAATACAAGGGCAACAGAAAGCTTGCTGCCGCCGAACTGGGAATTTCCGAGAGGACATTGTACAGGAAACTGAAGAATATCGGTGAATGATACGGCTGTCATCGGATAATAATCGACTGAACAAGATGAAAGAAATGATGAAAAATAAATTCAGAATGCTGCTGCAGGCTCTGTCGGCTGTTGTCGTGCTTGTTGCTTCGGCTCCGCTTTTCCAGTCATGCGGCATATATTCTTTTTCCGGGACATCCATTCAGCCGGATGTGTATACCGTCACAATCAATTATTTTGAATACAAGGCTCTGCGTGTGAACCCTACTTTGAGCAATGAGCTCACCGAAGCTCTCCGGGACCAGTTCCGGAGGCTCACGAGGCTTGAGGAGGTGGACATGGAGGGTGACCTTGAGATTACGGGTGAAATTACCGGATATGATGTCAGGGCCACAGCCGTGACCGCCGACGAGGTTGCGGCCCAGAACCGTCTCACCGTGACGGTGAAGATATATTTCATGAACAGGAAATATCCTGAAGATGATTTTGAGAAATCATTCTCGGCCTACGCAGACTATGACTCGATGCAGTCTCTTGATGCTGTGGAGTCCACCCTGTGTACAGATATCATAGAGACTCTGGTCGAGGATATTTTCAATGCAACTGTCGCCAACTGGTAATGCGGGGCATATGGAAGGATTCATTGATTTGAAAAAATTGTCCATTGACGAACTTGCCGGGGTCGTCAGTCTTTATCCGTGGTTCGGAGGAGCCAGGAAAGAACTGTGCAGGAGAATGAGTGCGGCAGGCGGCGAGAGCTGGGGCGTCTCCCAGTATGCTGAAGCGGCAATGCATCTCCCCTCAAGGAGAGTTATAGCCGGGCTGTTCCGGAGTACGTCTTCCGGGGACTGTTCTGACGGCAATTTGTCGGAGATTCTAAAAAAAATGAGCAGCGGCCTCAATTCCAGGCGGGTCCGCGTTGCAGGCGGAGATTATTTTTCTCAGGAGCAATATGATCTTGTCCGGAAACAGGATGATTCTTTTGTCGGCAGGTTCAATTGCCGCCCGGAGGAGAATACTGCAGGAGTCGGGACCGAAACGGGAGAAAGCCTTGCATTCTACACGGAGACACTGGCTCAGATATATGCTGACCAGGGATATTATGAGCGGGCCAGGGATATTTATTCAAAACTAATTTTGGCATATCCGGAAAAAAATACTTACTTTGCAGCCCTTATTGAAAAATTGGACCAAGAAATTAAAAAATAGCGATTATGGGTATCGTATTTACTATTCTCACAGTGCTGGTCATCCTGGCAAGCGTGCTTATGACTATAGTTGTGCTGCTCCAGAACAGCAAGGGCGGCGGACTTGCCAGCAACTTTGCCGTCGGAAACCAGACTTTCGGCGTGCGCAAGACTGCAGACATCCTTGAGAAAGTCACATGGGGTCTTGTCGCATTCATATTCGTGCTTTCCATCGTGACTACCTTTACTACAGGCGGGTCAGGCCGGGCTGAGATTGATGTCACCGACAGGATTGAGAATGCGGCCGGAAGCCAGACTCCGGACTTTGCTCCGCTTCAGCAGTCATCTCCGGAGGCAGAAAGTCCCGCTCAGGAGGCTCCTGCACAGGAAGTTCCTGCTGAATAAAAGTCGTTGCAACACAGAGAATAAAGTCCTGATTACTGACAAAATGTCAGTATGATGGGCAATGGAATATAATTTGACTATAGCCGTTTGTCCGTGTGGGCAGACGGCTATTCCGGTGTAGTCATACCATAATGATTGTCCCGAAATATTTCTGCCTCAGACGGAGAAAAAGGAGAAAAATTATGGAGAACAATACCAACAGCAAGTTTGAAAATTTGAGCAAGTTCGCCGTCAATCTCAACGAGAAGGCGGCGCAGGGAAAACTTGACCCTGTCATCGGCAGGGACGAGGAAATCCGCCGCGTGCTCCAGATTCTGAGCCGGAGGACCAAGAACAACCCTATCCTGGTAGGCGAGCCTGGTGTGGGGAAGACGGCCATCTCAGAGGGCATTGCCCAGAAGATTGTCGACGGTCAGGTCCCGGAGAACCTTAAGAGCAAGAAGATATATTCTCTTGACCTGGGAGCATTGATTGCGGGTGCAAAGTATCAGGGAGAATTTGAGGAAAGGCTGAAGGGAGTGGTCAAGGAAGTCGTTGACAGCGACGGAGAAATCATTCTTTTCATAGATGAGATACATACTCTGGTCGGTGCCGGAAGGACTTCCGGAGCCATGGACGCATCAAATATCCTGAAGCCTGCCCTTGCAAGGGGCGAGCTCAGGACAATCGGATCGACTACCCTGGATGAATACCAGAAGTATTTCGAGACAGACAAGGCTCTTGAGAGAAGGTTCCAGATGGTCATGGTGGACGAGCCTACTCCGGCCGAGTCCATATCCATCCTGAGGGGACTGAAGGAAAGATATGAGAACCACCATAAGGTCCGGATAGAGGATGACGCCCTCATTGCGGCCGTGGAGCTTTCACACAGGTACATCACCAACAGGTTCCTTCCGGACAAGGCCATTGACCTTGTGGATGAGGCTGCGTCAAAGCTGAGGCTGGAAATGAATTCCGTGCCTGAGCCTATAGATGACCTCAACAGCAAAATCCGTCAGCTTGAAATCGAGAAAGAAGCCATCAAGCGCGAGGGTGTATCGATGAAGATGGAAAAAATCAAGGAAGACCTTGCTTCCCTCAACAGGCAGCGCGAGGAGCTGATGAAGAAATGGGATGAGGAGAAAGGCATACTTTCCGGACTTCAGGACGCCCGTCAGAAGATGGAGGACTATAAGATTCAGGCCCAGAATGCCGAAAGGGCAGGAGATTATGGCAAGGTAGCCGAAATCCGCTACGGCAAGATGGCCGAGACGAAAAAGAAGATAGATGACCTGAACGCAAGACAGGCGGCCATAAAGGACCCTATCATCACCGAGTCCGTCACGCCTGAGGACATAGCCGAAGTCGTCGCCAAGTGGACGGGCATACCTGTGAAGAGGATGCTAGAGAGCGAGAGGGAAAAGCTGCTCCGCATGGAGGATGAACTTCACAAGAGAGTGGTGGGTCAGGACCAGGCGATAGCTGCCGTGTCCGATGCGGTGAGAAGAAGCCGCGCCGGGCTGCAGAACGAGAAGAGGCCGATAGGCTCATTCCTGTTCATGGGTACTACCGGAGTCGGAAAGACTGAATTGGCAAAGGCTCTGGCGGAATTCCTTTTCAATGACGAGAACATGATTACCCGCATAGACATGAGCGAGTATCAGGAGCGTCATTCGGTGAGCCGCCTTGTCGGCGCGCCTCCGGGATATGTCGGATATGACGAGGGCGGACAGCTAACGGAAGCCGTGAGACGCAAGCCGTATTCTGTCATTCTGCTCGATGAGATAGAGAAAGCCCATCCTGATGTATTCAATATCCTGCTTCAGGTGCTTGACGACGGCCGGCTGACCGACAACAAGGGCCGGACAGTGGACTTCAAGAACACGATTCTTATCATGACATCGAATGTAGGTGCTGAAATCATCCAGGGCTATATGGACCGGCTTCCGGTCGTCGGCATCAAGGACGCTGACCCGTCTGCCGAGAAGGCTGCGAGGGAAAAAAGGGACGAAATGCTGCTTGAGTGCAAGAAAGATGTCATTGACATCCTCAAGAAAACGGTGCGTCCTGAATTTCTCAACAGGATTGATGAAATCATCATGTTCGAGCCTCTGTCTCAGAAAGACATCCGTGACATCCTTCATCTCCAGATGAACGACCTGAAGAAGAAGCTTTCCCAGAACGGTGTCTCAATCACATTCACGGAAGGATTCACTGACTATATGAGCACCAAGGGTTACGAGCCCGCATACGGCGCCCGTCCTATCAAGAGGCTCATGCAGCGCGAACTTGTCAACCTGCTTGCGAAAGAGATTCTTGACGGCCGTGTACACAGGGATTCGGTCATAGAAGTCGATGTGAAGGACGGCCAGATAGTGGTGAGGGACAGAAAATGAACAGTACGGGGCACGCCGTCAATATCACTGTGGCCTGAGTTTTTAAACAATCATCAGGATTTATATACCGCGGCCGGTGGAGAGTTTGGGGCTCCACCGGCCGCGATTTTATAGTATTTTCACACCCGATGGTGTTTTCTGTCAGTCTTCACTGTAGATTACAGTCATCCTGTCTCCCCGGAGTATCTTCTTTGCGAGCTTCTTTATATCGCGGGAACTGACTTTCCCGACAGCGGAGCCATAGTCGAAGTTCGGGTCGAAGCCGCTTTCCGCAAGGGTCATCCTGTCGCGGTTTCTGGAGGAAAGTGAATTTTCCCGGGCCTTGGCCTTTTCGTTGCGGGCCTTGACGAGGTATTTCCCGGCGTTGTCCATCTCTTCGGTTGTCGGGCCGGAGGCTGCCATGGACTCAAGTTCGGTCAGGATGTCGGAGATGAGCATTTCGGAGAGTTCAGGACGGGTCTCGAACGCCACAGAAGATTCATATCTGCCGCGGTCTTCTGGGCTGAATTCCGTACTGAACGAGATGGAGTAGGTCCCTCCGCGCTCTTCCCTTATTTTGTCAAGGCAACGGGCGGACATTATGTAGTCAATGATGTCAAATGCCGCCATGTTTGCAGGAGAAATTGCTGCTTTGCCGCGGAAAGAGATTTCAACAGAAGACTTTGGTACGGTCTTGAGCGAATATGTGCTGTCAATGACGACATTGCCTTTGTAGCAGGCTTCTGCCGGACGGATTCCGGACTGCGGGCTGCTGCTCCCGTTGTCCAGAGAGGCCAGGTAGCGGCAGACGAGTTTCATTATTGTCTCCTTGTCCAGGTCGCTGGCAATATAAGCCGTCATGTTGCTGAAGTCCGTGTATTCCCGGCGGAATGTCTCCTTTATGAAAGCCATGTCAAGCGCCCTGAAGTCTCCGGAATCAGCAGTCTCCATCCACGGATGTCCCCCGTATCGGGCTTCCCGCATGGCCTGGTTGAACCTCCTTTTGTCAGGGTCAGCCTTTCTGATGTTGTCTATGCTGCCGGCCTTGAAGTCCTCGAGCTTCGCACAGTCGGAAAAGTACGGCTCGGTCAGATGCAGGTACAGCTGACGGAAGCCGTTCTCGACATGTGCGCTGTCCGAATTCATCAGCACATATCCGTGTTCCTGGGATGCCCGGAATGAAACATTTGCCCCGAAGCAGGCAGGACTGTTGCGTACATCTGCGAAGTCCGAATCTCTGAATCCCGCATTTCGGGAAATATAGGACAGGGCTATCTTTGACATCTTTTCCTGCCCGGATGGGAATACCCCGTATCCTGTCCCGAACTCCAGCACGGCGTCAAGATGCCTGTATGCCTTGACCGGTGCCGATGGAGTCCAGCAAACTCTGGCTCCATTGCTGAGGGTCCATGTCTCTCCGTCCTTTTTCCTGGAGATTTTCACTATGGCACCCGGAGTGACGGCCGCCGAAGTGTCGATGTCGTCAAAGTCAAGAAAATGCGGCTCCGGCACAGAAGGAAGTGGGCTGAGCAGGAGTTCCTCCATCCTTTCCACAGCAGGAAGCCGGTTCTCTTCCCCAGTCCTGGAATTGCAGAAATATATCTTTTCGCTGTCTGCGAACATCCTGCCGATGTAAGAGGGGATTTCTCCGTATTTGATGCCGGAAAGGATTTCTCCGGTGAGTTCCTGCATTTCGGCAGGATGCACATACGGCATTCCTGTCAGGAAATTGGCTACATAGGAGGTGACAAGCTGCCTGTCGGTGACATTCTGCTTGAAGACAGGCATGCCCAGATGCTCCTTTTTGAATACTTTGAACCTCGCGTTCTCGAATTCCTCTTCCGAAATGCCGTATCTGAGGAAGCGTTCCGTCTCATTGCGGTAGAACCTGATGACTTCATCCAGCCCGTCTTCATCTTTCGGAAGGAGGGTGAACTGGGAGACATAGAAGTCGGTCCCGGACGGATAGGTGACAAGTACCGCCCGCTTTACCGGACAGTCGGCAGCCTTTACCGCTTCACCGAGCCTTGCGGAAAATGCCTCGGTTATAATGGACCGGATGAGCCTGTCCTTTATGAATCCTTCTGTGCGGCGGACCTCAACGGATGGATAAGGCTGCCGGTGCATCGCCTTGAAGGCAATGAACCGGATATCCGGATCGGTGACATGAGTGAATATCGGATTGTCCAGTGCCGGAATGTGACACTCTTCTTTCGGAGCAGGGTTTGCTGCTGCCGGGATGCCGGAGAACCTGTCGATTACTTTCTTTTCCATTTCAGCAGCATCGAAGTCTCCGACGATGATTACAGCCTGCAGGTCGGGACGGTACCATTTGTGGTAGAAGTCGAGGATTTCATGCCTGTCAAAGCCGTCGATTACCTCAAGGCTGCCTATCACATTCCTTTCAGCCTGTTTTGCCCCACTGTAGATAAGGGCGGACTGGCTTTCGAACATTCGGGTCTTGGAATTGTCCCGCCTTCTCCATTCTTCCCTGATGACGCCTCTTTCCGCATCAATCGCATCCTGGTCGCAGGAGATTTCTCCCGACCAGTCGTGCAGAACGAGCAGGACGGAGTCCACGAAGCTCTCCCGGACCAGAGGTACGCTTGAAAGGTTGTACACAGTCTCAGTCCGGGTAGTGTACGCGTTCACATTGTGTCCGAACCGTACTCCCTCGCGGGCAAGAAATTCAAGAATTCCCTTGTCCGGGAAATGTTTCGTGCCGTTGAATGCCATGTGTTCGAGGAAATGTGCCAGGCCGTTCTGTGAGTCCTCTTCCTGAAGGGCCCCCACATTGTGCACAATATAGAAATCAGCACATCCTGCAGGATTGGCATTATGCCTGATATAGTATGTCAGTCCGTTGTCAAGCCGGCCCTTTATGACCAGAGGATCGCAGGCTATGGTATCTGAGGTGCAGATTTCCCCGGCCTCTGCCGTCTGCAGACGTCTCTCATGCGCCTGGCTTTCCGCCGCCTTGCCTGTTATTCCCATAGTCAGCAGGACAATGCTTGTCAGGTAAATTTTTCTGAAATGATTTTTCATATACTTTGTCTGTTTATATTATACAATGTTTTATTTTGTCGGTTATCTCCTATAGCGGGAACGGTTCTTCCTGTGCAGTCTCCTCTGGCAGCCAGCCTCAGAATGTACATCCCGCCGAGATTTCCAGCACATTCCGGAACCCGGACTGCAGGGCTGCGGCCGGCGCCAGCGTATGGTCCAGCCTGTCCCTGACGCCGGCGTAGATTCCGAGGTTGTCCCTCAGAATCCGTGTGTATCTGAGCGAAAGCCCGCCTCCCAGCCTTGCGGCCGTGCGGAATTCAAAGTCCCGCATGAGATAAGAGTCTCCTGACCACGGAGACGCGGATGTGCTGGACACATATTCCCCGTCTTGAGCCGCTGTGCCGAAGCCTTTCATAAATCCGGCTTCTGCTCCTGCTGAGATGATGTTTTTCCCTTTGAGGAAATTCTTTTTGATGAAAATTCCACATCTGAAGGCTGTCACATCCTGTCTGCGGAAGAACGGGTATGACGAAGCTGTAAAGTACCTGCCTTCGGCATTTATGCCGGCCCCGGCTTCCCATTCCGGATAATTGTCGCGGACACCGAAATATCCCCGATAGATTGCCGCAGCCGAGAAATCGGACCTGTCAAGAGTCCGGGTCCGGCCGTGATAGACTACCTCGGTGCTTTCTCCCGGGACGGTGGATTCGGAATAGTTGTTCCGGAAATTGTTAAGAGTGCTGAAATCTCCTGAGAGACTGACCCTGTGCATGGCTTTGTTGTCTCCGAACAGGATGATGCCTCTCCATGATACTGTATTGCCGGAATGCTCCGTACGCACTACGCTTCCGCTGCCTCTGTTGCCATAGTAGCCGCTTCTCCGGAGGTATGTGAATTCATTGAAGAACCTCAGTCCGCCCCTGCCTTTGAAATCCAGCTGGAGAGAACCTCCCATGAATGAATTGAACATCGGCCTGGCGCCTGATGTCGACACCATTCCGTTGTCACCGTCAAACTGTTCCCTGTATCCGAAATATCCCCCGTAGTCCACAAGGATGTAATACATGTTGTTGCTTGTTCCGTAGATGTTTCCGTAGACGGATTCAACGGTTTTTCTGTATTCGAGGTCAAGCCCTGCTGAAAATCTGTCTGAGGGAGCGAACCGGACGCCGGCCGAGACATCCATGTCCATCCATGAATTCAGGAACCGCGGGTCCTTGCGCTTTGCATAGTTCCCGGCTTCGTAGCTTATGCCTGCTCCGATGCTCCATTTTTCAGAGAATGAATATGATATCCCGCCCCGAAGCAGATACAGTTCCTTTGTCTTCATTCCGGCGGTAGTATCCGTGCTTTCAAGGAAATTGACAGGATTGTATGAGGGGTCCATCAGCACCGGTCCTCCCATGTCCTTCCCCCTGAAATTGGTGTATGAAAGTTTGCCGCAGAAGGCAATCCTGTCGGAAAGCCGGATAGTTGATTCTGTGTATGCTCCGGCCTGCCAGGAGTCATCAGATTCCTCAATTCCAGCGAGCCCGCCGTCGGATTTGTTGAAGAATACTTCGGCTGCAGCAATCCTGTCTGTCGGAAGAGTCCCGAGTCCGGCATAGTTTCCGGATGTGAGCCATGGCGAAATGTCTCTGACAAAGCTGAAGTCATACACGCGCATTTCCTGTCCCGATGCAGAGTGCTGAAGCAGCATCAGAATCAGGACAGGAAAGATTAGATTAATTACAGTCGGGGCCCTCATTTTCTCAGCGAGGCCGTCCTTCTCTGGTGGAAGTCGTTTGAGGAATTGTTGGTGTCCTTGTAGATGATGTGCGCCCCGTTGGCGATGGATGCCTCGGCGTCGATTCCGGACGGGTCGGTAGACCCTTCTGCCTCGCTTTCGGTGCCTCCTGCATAGTTGTATACGAGAAGACCTTCATTTTCAGGCAGAGCCTCGGTGGCCTCCTTGTCTACATTCCGGTACAGGGTGTATCCGAGCTGTGAGGTGAATGTAGCATGGCCGGCGTCCACGGAAGGCAGAAGCCTCTTCTGGTTCTGGGCGTCGTATGTGGCACGGAACACTTCGATGCCGTTGATTACCCACTCGACAGGGACCATTGCGTCAGTTGCCGCAGCATTGACCTCCGATATTACGCCCGGGTCCTGGGAGAAATCGGACGGAGTCCTGCCCTCTGTAGAGAACACGAAGAATGCAGGCGATGAGTTGGACAGCACCCAGGCATTTCCGTAAGCATTGTATTTGTATGTCTGGAGATAGTGTGATGCCGGAATGCCTGCTGACGGAGCCGGATGATAGTTGACATTGGTGTAGATTTCCGGAGCGTAAGTCACATAATATTCCGGGCTGGACAGGTCTACCGACTGGCTGTAGGTCTGTGTGTGGTCGATGGCCCCGTTGAGGGCTACGACTATCTGTGAATAAGGGGCGATTGCCACCGGCTCCTGGAACCACCATACCGAGCAGTATGCCGGAATCCAGTCCGTATAGGTGAGGACTCCTCCCTCATAGTATTTGTTTGTGGCATTTGAGTTGGCAGGACTGCACATTCCGATGCAGAAGTCTGTTGTCAGAGTTGCTTCTTCGGCTGAATTGTTATAGAGGATGACATACTTGTCATAGTGATAATATCCGCTGCCGTCGTCCTTTGGGCATCCTCCGATGTAGAGTTCCTTGATGACAATCTGGTTTGACTCCGATTTCACAAGGTTGAGTTCAAATGAGTTCTCCCCTGTTGCAGATACCGCTACATTTGAATTGACTCCGTTGTAGACAAAAAGGTCCGAGCCTTCGCTGACAGAATATGTCGCCGATGCCGAATAGATGCCCGGGAGCACTGAAAATAAGGCTGTGCCGCAGGCGTCGGTCTGTGCCTGGTAGCTTGCGCTTGAGTTGAGGTCTGCAAGACTTACGGTAATGCCTTCGGTTGCAAACGCCTCGTTTTCGTAAACAAGACTTACCGATACCTGTACCGGCCGGTCCTGTGTCGGTGTCTTTTCGCATGCGGCGGCAAAGGCGGCCGCAAGCGCGATGATGATGAATTTTTTCATGATATCACTGGTTTTATCTGTTATAATTTCATTCCTTTCTCCTTTGAGTCATCTCCTCAGAATTTCAGCCTGACTGTCAGCCCGTAGAAGAAGGACGGGATGAAGCCCCGTACTGAAGAATACTGCCCTGTCCTCGTCGAATATACTTGTCCGTAATTGTTGAAGAAATTGTTGACATAGACCGAGAGGGAAGCTATGTCCCCGATTTCTTTCGTGACACTGAAGTTGGCCGAAAAATGCGGTGAAATGTAGTCCCTGGCGAAAAAATACAGGAGATTGGAGCGGACCACAAGTCTGGACAGGTCCGTGTACATCTGCGGGTCGTTTTCTGCCGCCCACCTGAAATCTTCAAGGAAATCCCTCGGCTCCGGATTGTCAAAGCTGACATAATATTTGGGATACATCACTGTGTAGTACCGTCCTGAATAGATGTCGCCTGCTCCTTCAAGGGGGAAATAGTCCTGCTGTCCTTCCCTGACATACGAGCGGACCATTCCGTCTGAGTCGCTCAGATACCTGCTGTAGTCGTGCAGGGTGGCTTCAAGCCTCAGGGAGAGGACCAGCCTGATTTTCGGGATGTGTGTGGTGACAGTAAGGTTGGTGTTCACTGTCCGGGTCTCGCGCCCGTTGGATATATTGTCTCCCCCGATGTAATATCCCACATATTTGAACGGGCTGCCGTCTGCCGACAGTGTATTTGACGGATATGACGGCATGATATTCATGTCCGTGGCTTTGTATCCGTAGAAATTTCCGTCAATGCGCACAGAAGTGTTTATTGCCCGGATTTTCTTGAAGTCAAGGACCCATTCCACTCCGTATCTTGTAACAGGGGAGATGCTGTTGGCTGCGTAATAGCTTGTGATGAATGAGTTCCGGACACTGTGCCCGAGCTCCTGCGCCTCCATCGTGCCGGTCGCATCATGTACGGTGACAACACCTGTCACCCTGTCAATCGAGAACACCCTGTCTTCTTCGGGAATAGTGCAGGATGCGAGATCTTTCTGGTCGGTATAGTTGTAGCTGAACCGTTCATAGTCCGAGGCAGTGTAGTACGAGTCAAGAATCCTGCTGTAATATCCGGACAGCGAGACCTTGACGATGCCGAGGTCTGCGTCGATGCCTATTTCCGCCTGCCTGCTTTTCTGCCAGCGGAGGTCTCCGTTGTATTCAATGATTCTCGGCTTGATATAATATGCATAATATGCCTCTCCGTCGGAGGAAGTCGTCGGGTTGAATACCCTGATGTCCCTGTAAGTGGGAGTCGGATAAAGTATTGAGAAGGACGGGAGCTTGACTGCCGTTCCCCACCCGGCGCGCACCGACAGTCTTCTGAGGAACGAATCCCCGGCATTTTCTTCACGGATGATGTCGTATTTGGCATTGAAGCGCGGAGACCAGCTTGAAGTGCTTCCGTAGGCAGACCCTTTTATGAAGGTGGCTTCACCTCTGATTCCGGCCCTGAGGTTGAGCAGAGTGCCGCCGAGAGGTATATGGATGTTCTCTTCAAGGTATACGGCAAGGTTGTTCATGAACGGAATCAGACTGTAGTCCCATTCCCTGAAATCCGGCGCCGTGGACATGTCCTCGGAGTATTGGCCTTTTCCGAAATTTTTGTCTCCGGTCCATTCTGCCCCGAGCTTTACCTTGTTGTTGACATTCCCGAATGTCCTGTTCCATCCGGCCTTGACGGAAAGGCTGTAGTTCATGGGCCTGTCGTCCACGCACATTGTATTGTACCTGTATCCTGCCGGAATCAGTATTGCCTCCGCATCGGGATTCGTATCGTATTTCTGTGCCACGAAATACCCTTCCTCTCTTCCGTGGAGGGCCACTGTGGCGGCTGCGCTGGAGTAGTTTTTCCTTTCCTCCGTCTGCCTGTCATTGTATACTGCAGAGCCTTTTATTTCCAGATTGGTTATCCATGCCTTGTTCAGCAGCCAGTCCAGGGTGAAATTTCCCCGGAGCATGTTGTCATGCCGTTTTGTGTATGTGCCGATGAATGCATCAGGGTCGGCCTTGGAGTCATAGCCTCCGAGATTGCCGGCAGCCGAGACTGAAACCCTCAGCGGGGTTGTCGCCAGTGCTCCGGATGAAAATGTGTTGCTCCATGTCAGCGACAGCTGTTTTCTGTCATATGAAGTATATGGGGACATCTGGTCGGAGATGGCCCTGGTATATTCAATGTTTGCGTTTACGGTTCCTCTTGTCCTTCCCCGCCTGTCTGTCCCGAGTGAAAATCCTTTGCTTGCGGAAATCTGTTTTGTCCTGGGATTGCTTGCGAGAGTTACCATATAGGGAGTGACTCCTTTGCGGGTATTGATTTTCACTATTCCGGAATTGATGTCCCCGTATTCTGCCGAGGGTACTCCCGAGATGACTTCAACGGATTCTATGTCGCTGGATGATATATTGTTGGTGGCGACTCCGGCAGGGTCTTCGAAACTGCCGTTGTTGGACAGTCTGACCCCGTCCACTTCCACGGCCGTACCGAAGGTCGGGTTGCCGGCTTCCGCCGCGCCCCCTGTCCTGATGCTGAATCTCTGCTCTGACACCAGTGACGGATTGGTCGTGACTCCTCCTGGCAGAAGGGCGGAAATGTCGGCCACATTCATGGCCTGCACATGGTCGAGGGCTGTCCTGTCTATTATCCGGCTCGTGGTTGCGCTGCTCTCGTTTGACTGTGCCGTGACGACGACGCTTTCAAGGGCGAGATTGTCTTCGTCAAGATATGCGGTGTAGCCGCTGATGTCTTTTGTAAGGGTGATTTCCTCAGCTGATTCCGCATAGCCGAGACATGATACCGACAGGATATTTTTCCCTTCCGGGATATTGCTGATGCTGAATCTTCCGTCTTCTCCCGCTACAGCCCATTGTCCGGAAGCCTTCAGCACCACAGTGGCGAACTCCACCGGTTCTCCGCTCTTCCGGTCAATGACTCTGCCCGAGAAAGTGTACGGGCGGGCGAGAACGGAAAGAGGCAGAAGGAATGCGGCCATATATGTCAGTATCATTTTTTTCATCGCCGCAAAAGTATTCCACAAACTCTCCCCTGTCCATAGCAATTTGTTGGTATTATTTTCACCGGCATAGCCATATTTAGGTATGTTTCTCGGCGCGGAGGCCGTCTCCTGACGGCAGATGATGCTTGCATCTTGAGAAAATTGTCTACTTTTGTGGTTCAATCAAGTATTATTCAACAGAAATATGATTAAAAGAACATTTCTGGGCCTTGCCCTTATTCCGGCGGCTCTCATGATGTCTCCGGTTGAGTCCGGGGCCTGCACCAATGTGCTTGTGACCAAGGGTGCGAGTGCCGACGGCTCGTGTATGGTGTCTTATGCGGCTGATTCACACCAGCTTTACGGAGAGTTGTATTACCGGCCTGCCGCAGACTGGAAGAAAGGGGAGATGCTCAAGATATATGAGTGGGACACAGGGAAATATCTCGGGGAAATCCCTCAGGTGCGCCATACTTTCCAGACCGTGGGGAACATGAATGAGCATCAGCTCATCATCGCAGAAACCACATACGGCGGCCGGGCGGAACTCTACGACAGTACGGGTATAATGGATTATGGCTCACTCATATATGTGGCCCTGCAGCGGGCAAGGACAGCAAGGGAAGCCATTGAAGTCATTGTTGACCTGGCAAATAGATATGGCTATTGTTCAAGCGGAGAGTCATTCTCGATTGCCGACAAGGACGAGGTCTGGGTCATGGATCTCATCGGCAAGGGAATGAAGATGAAAAATGGAAAGAATGTCAACAAAGGGATTGTCTGGGTGGCAAGGCGTGTGCCTGACGGCTATATCTGCGCCCACGCCAATCAGGCGCGCATCAGCACTTTCCCTCTCAAGGACCGCAAGAACTGCATGTATGCTCCGGATGTGATTTCCTTTGCGCGTGAAATGGGCTGGTATGACGGCCCTGATGAGGAATTCAGTTTCTGTGATACATATAATCCTTTGAGTTTCAGTGGAATGAGAGGATGCGAGTCCAGGGCTTGGTCGGCATTCAATATTCTCTGCGATGGCCGGTTTGTGTTTGAGGATGAGGAAGGCAATCTTGTGGAGCGCGACGCCTATGATTACATTGACTATGCAATGGGATATGACAAGAGCAAGAGATTTCCTCTCTTTGTGAAGCCGTCCGGAAAGATAACAATGAAGGATGTCGCCGATGTGATGCGCGATCATTTTGAAGGAACACCCATGGATATGACCCAGGACATAGGTGCAGGCGGCAATGCCCTTCCTTACAGGTGGAGACCGATGGATTTTGAATACGGAGGGAAGACATATACCAACGAAAGGGCAATTGCCACACAGCAGACCGGGTTCTGGTTTGTCGGACAGGCCAGAGGCTGGCTTCCTGACATGGTCGGAGGCATAATATGGTTCGGCACCGATGATGCGGCCACATCATGGCTTACTCCTATATATACGAGCATAACAGAAGTGCCGGAATGTTTTGCTGAAGACAACGGCAGTATGCTTGAGTATTCGTCCACTTCGGCATTCTGGATATGCAACAGAGTGGCCAATGCCTGCTACCGCATGTACAATGTCATGGCTCCTGTAGTCCGGGAAAAGGCAGATGCATTCGAACTAGCCCAGATGGAGGCTGTCAAGGAAGTTGACCGCAGGGCTCTTGATATGCTTGCTTCCGGGTCAGCTGATGCTGTGCGCGGCATCCTGACTGAATATTCAGTGGAGACAGCCCGGAAGATGTTCCGGGACTGGACTGACCTGGAGATTTTCCTGCTTCTGAAATATATGGACGGCAATGTGAAGGGACAGAATCCTGACGGGTCGTTCATAACAAACGGCTATGACGACGGCATACCGGGAGACATCACCAATCCCGGCTATACTGACAAATGGAAAGAATCCGTTGTCAGGGAGCACGGCAAAGTCATAGAGGTGGTAGAGTAAAAATGCATTGGACATTTCCCATATATTTGATAAATTTGCAGTTTGCGAATTGAAAGAGAAATGAATAAAGTATTTTTGATATTGTCGCTGGCACTTATTCCGGCCTCCGTTTCATTCCGGGCTGCTGCACAGGAGATTGAGGCGCCGGATATTGAATCTATCGCCGAGCGGGAGGCAGACAGGCTTCAGTCTTTGCTTGACCTTGACGGGGGCCAGGTATTCTATGTTGATTCCACGCTCAAGCATGATTATCAGGCAATGGATGAGGAGATGAGGTCTCTGAGAGATTCCAAAGTGTCCAATTCCTCAATGTACATTGCCGTACAGGACAAATGGATGGAGGCAATCGACAGGTCGTACAAAAAGATTTTTACTCAGGAGCAGTGGGCTGAATATCTCAAGAGCGGTGCCGCGAAGCTGCAGAAAGCCCGGGACAAGCGCAGGGCAAAGGCCGAGGCTGCCGAAGCGAAGCTCAGAAAGGCTCTGGAGTAATCATTGTTGACTTTCGCGGCAATTTGTACCGTCATTCCAATTGAATACAACATTTATAATCTGCAGGTCATGGATTTTTTTGAAGTTATAGCCAAGAGGCACAGCGTACGGAAGTATGACTCCCGGCCTGTCGGGAGGGAAGTGCTTGACGCACTCATACATGCTGCGGAGAGCGCCCCGTCATCCCGAAATTGCAAAAGCTCCGCTTTCATGGTGATTGAGGACAGGGACACTCTTGCTGCAATATCCGAGATGAGAGATTTCGGCTCTGGATTTGTCAAAGATGCCCCGGCAGCCATCGTAGTGATGGGAGACGAGTCAAAGACGGACCTGTGGGTGGACAACTGCGCGATTTCCGCCACCTTCGTCCAGCTTGCCGCCACGGCAATGGACCTCGGAAGCTGTTGGGTGCATGTCAACGGCCGTCCGCGAAGCAAGTCGGATGCTTCTGCAGGAGATGCCGAGACATATCTGAAGAATCTTCTCGGGATAAAGGACAATATGAGAGTTCTCTGCGTGATAGCCGTCGGATATCCGGAAGCGCAGAATGAAAAATAATGGAAATTCAGGAGTTAGAATATGAAAGAGAAAATTGAGGAACTTCTTGCGGCCATTGATGCGCTTGCGTGTAAGACCGACAAAGAGATAGAAGAGGCCAGAGTCCGTCTGCTCGGCAAGAAAGGTGAAGTTACGCGGCTCTTTGAGGAGTTCAGGTCTGTCGCACCGGAACTCAAGAGGGAATACGGGCAGAAACTCAATCAGCTCAAGAACGCTGCTGCTTCCAAGATTGAGGCTCTCAGGAATGCTGTTTCTGAAAATGCCTCAAGTGCTTCGGCATCGTTTGATCTCACGAAGCCGGGAGAGCCTTTCCCTCTCGGCTCCAGGCATCCGGTATCGATTGTCAGAGAGGAAATCATAGAGATATTCCGCAAGTTCGGCTACAATGTGGCTGAAGGCCCTGAAATTGAAGATGACTGGCATGTGTTCGAGGCATTGAATTTTCCTCCGGAACATCCCGCACGGGACATGCAGGACACTTTCTTTGTCACATCAGGACATGATCCGATATTGCTCAGGACGCATACTTCATCAGTGCAGGTAAGGGCAATGGAGACACTTCCGCTCCCGATTCGCATCGTATGTCCGGGACGCGTGTTCAGAAACGAGGCAATTTCCGCCCGCGCCCATTGTATATTTCATCAGGTCGAAGGCCTGTATATCGATGAGAATGTCACATTCGCTGATTTGAAGCAGGCTATTCTGCTCTTTGCCCGCGAAATGTTCGGCCCGGATGCAAAGATAAGGATGCGTCCGTCATATTTCCCGTTCACCGAACCGTCCGCAGAAGTCGATGTAAGCTGCAACATCTGTCACGGCAAAGGCTGCAACATCTGCAAGGGGACAGGCTGGCTTGAGATTCTCGGCTGCGGCATGGTAGACCCTAATGTCCTTGAGGCATCAGGAATCGACAGCAAGAGATACAGCGGATTCGCATTCGGTATGGGCGTAGAGAGAATAGCCATGCTCAAATGGCAGGTCAAGGACCTCCGCAACTATTTTGAGAACGACATGCGTTTCCTGAAGGAATTCGAGACATCAATATAGTTTCCGGACATCCGGATCAACAATACAGTGTCCGACACCCCATAGTGTATCAACTCCATCAGTTCATGAACATAGACTTTGACAAGACGGAACTGTCCGTCATCCCCAATTTCAAGGGTGGGGAGAAAGAACTCCGCGCCCGAATGTTCTTTGACGGGACCAACCGCATCATGAAGGCGACACTGATTCCAGGCGCCTCCATCGGAATGCACACCCATGAGGACAGCTGCGAAGTCATATTCATCACTTCCGGCCACGGCTCTGTGATTATGGACGGAGAGAAATCCCCTGTCCATGCCGGCCTCTGCCACTATTGCCCCAAGGGTCACACCCACAGCCTAATCAATGATTCTGATGCCGACCTGGACTTCATCGCAGTCGTCCCGAAGCAATAGGTGTCGGAAGCAATCCATTGCGCAGACAATCAGATTTTATCAGGCCGGCGGACACCATTTCATCAATCCCATTAATTTATTAAATTCATTAAATCGACAAAAAATTTGCAGGTGTCAAAGAATTGACATATCTTTGCAATCCCATTCAAAGAAATGGGCGTTCTTTAAAAGAATTTGCAGAGGATTTTGCATTAAATGCGGAAATAGCTCAGTTGGTAGAGCACGACCTTGCCAAGGTCGGGGTCGCGAGTTCGAGTCTCGTTTTCCGCTCCACGGAGGCCATCGGAAATGATGGCCTTTTTTCGTTTATGTCAGTGAGTTAGTTGCCTTGACATACCGAAAGGTTCTACTATATTCCGGTATAATTGACAAAAACGGTTGGTAAAGTCACTGTAAGTTGTTAAAATTCTGTAAAATATAGAGATTAGATGAAAC
>CALUPG010000003.1 GCA_944322565.1 uncultured Bacteroidales bacterium
TCTCCTTTCTGCTTATTGTCGTAGTAGAACAATTTTTCGTAATGTGCTTTCAGTTCCTGAGCAACCGCACTTTCATAGACAGAGCCAAGGTTAATGCTGGCAATGTCGTTCAGTATTGGCTGGATATTGTAATGATACAACTGGGAAGTAAGCATACCTACATCGTTCATGTACAGCTTCAACAAATTTTTCTGCTGTGATTCTGCCAAGGGATATTTCGGATTGCTGATTGCATGAGATGGTATCGTAATACCTGAATTAATCAGATACTCAAACTCCTCCACGTAATTGCTGAATCTATCGCCTTTCCTATCCAATATATCTTTGGCCACAATCCGCTTCTTCTTGTTTTCCATCTGAGAAGGAATCATATCATAGATACGGCGGATGTACAGTTTCTTGGCAGCATCCTCTTCGTAACGGGAAGCGTCGACGCCATACAATTCTCTGATTGCCTCCTGAACTTCTCTTACTTTGACGATATTATGGGAGTTCAAATATTCATTTACTGCATCCGGCATACCACCCACAAGCAGGTATCTTTTGAAAAGACCTAACACTTTATCATGAATTTCCTGGGGCAAAGGCTGTTTCTGCTCAAAGGATTTCCTTAGATGCTTAATCGCATCCTCACCGAAATCATTTGCAATTAGGAATTCTTCAAAGTCCAGCTGGTACATTTTTCTTGGAATAATACTTCCGACTGGAACCGAAATAGTTCCTTTCAAGGCAATTCCCAACAGGCTTCCGCTACAGATAAACCGATATTTGTGTTCTTGCCTCAAAAATTTGAGCATAGTCAGAAATTGCGGATAATGCTGAATCTCATCAATGAATACCAATGTATTTTCATATCTGTCAAGTTTGGATCCTGCAACCATACTTAAGTTCAGGTAAAACTCTTCCGTGGTGCGGACATTCCTGAATATCTTGTCGCCTGCATCGTCTTCCACGAAATTTATCTCCACATAGTTGTCATAGAGTTTCCTCCCTACATCTCTTATGATATAAGATTTGCCTATCTGCCGTGCACCTTCAATAAGGAGAATCTTGTCCTCCTTAGATCTGAGGTGGTCATCTATATATGATCGGATCTTCCTGTATAGCATTACTTCTACACTTTTCTAAAAAAAA
The DNA here is from genome assembly GCA_944322565.1 of uncultured Bacteroidales bacterium. Classification (GTDB taxonomy): domain Bacteria; phylum Bacteroidota; class Bacteroidia; order Bacteroidales; family UBA932; genus Cryptobacteroides. Next base: position 1,135 of record CALUPG010000003.1, read on the forward strand.
TAATATTGCAAATATACACTTTTCCATAAAAACATTCCTCTTGATTATACACTTTTCTAATACTATTGTCGCATATTCATATAAGTAAAGTCAATATGAGGGAAGAAAAGAGATGGCTGCACCATGGAAATGGACTCCCCTCGCCTGCCCCATTTGTCAGTCAGTTTTGCATTTGTGGAAGCGGGGTACGGGAACGGGAATGGGAATGGGAATGGAAAAAGCATTGACAGGACATTCAATCTGAACATAAAAAATCCGCACCTTCCTTTGGGATGATGCGGATTATATCCTGGAAACGACAGTATGACAGATTATGTGTGGGGATGAAAACTGTATGATGAGAGGAGGCTAAAGATTAACATGAGTTCGATGAGATTTAATTTTGAATTAAAATCTCATCGAACAATCGCTGAAGGAGCAGGATGCAATCCTGTGACTGTCCTCCCGGGGAAAGTCGTGAGCGGTTTATGAGAATGGGGCCGAGCGTTATAAATTCCTCGAACTACATCTGCCGGCCCGGAAAATTCATTTCAAATCCCCAGACATCCCCTAAGAGTCCCATTTGCTGAATTGCCTGTACCGTTCCCTGATGTCCAGACTATACTCCTTATATTGAGGATATTTCTGTTTCTTGTTTATCTCGTACGCTACTTCCGCATAATCCCCGCAAGGCATGGTATCCACCAGGCCGGTGTCATAAATCGCCTTGATTTCAGGAAGCAGCTCCACCGCATTAATGTCTATCAGGCTGTTCATGAGCATTCCGACAAGCGTGCCGTCGCAGCATCTCCTTTCTGGGAGGTTCTCCTTATAGAATACCAGCAGATTGCGGAACCACTCTATGACCTCCTGGCGTCGTTCCGGCTGGAAATACGGGATCATCAATACTGCCGGAAATACCAGGGAGCGGGCAAAAGTATAAAGCCCCGGCTCATGAAGGTATGAGTCAAGGGCATCGAGATTGTCCTTCCCGAGAAGGTAAAGAGTCGGAATGAAGATCTCGCTTGTGGCATCTCCGAAATTGTAATCAAAAAAATCATCGTTTTGTCTGAGAATCTCCAGAATGACCGGAAGATTTTTTTCATAGCCGAGCTCCCCCAAGAAAAAGACACTATGCGTAAGAAGCGGTGAATAATCATCTTTTCCTGAAGCGATTTCAGCGAGAGAGGTGCCGATTCTCCAAAGGGCCATCTGCTCGATGTCATGACTGAGTTCCGGATGGGAAATGCCCAATATCCTATCCAATATGTCGTCAGGAAAACCGAAGCTATATTTCTCATCAGTGAATAGTGCCATGAGTTCCGTATGCAATGGACTTATGTTTGCAGGATAGCCATGCGGCTTGTATGTGTATTGCTCCGCCGGCGGAACATCCATGTCAACAGGCATGAAATCCGATATGTCTTCCGGCATGTTGCAGATGTATCTGAAATTGTCGCCCAGCGACTTCTTGAGCTTGGGCAGATAATAGTCAAGCTCTACCCGGTTGTTGGCGATAAGCAGATGTCGGCCGTCCTTCCCGAAATCGAACTGCATCAAGGGAATATCTTCAGTATCTGGCGACAGGATATAACGGGTGAGTTCAAAAGACTTGTCTGGAAGGATGCCTGCCTCTTCTGCAAATTCTATTGCGCCATAAATGAGGTTATGGACAGTCACATAATCGGTTTCTTTCATTGGGACTCCGTGATAGAAGTCATTTATGAAGTTGTCCAGTTCATGGGAATCCATATTGAATCTGAAAATGGAGTCTTTCAGCCCAAGACAGAGGGTATCTATAAGGAAGACTCCTGCTGTCAATGTGCCTTTAGGATGGCATCTCGTGACGATTGCGATGGTCTCTCCTCCCTTTTCCCAATCTTCGCTGAGATAGCATTTGCCTGTCGGGAGAGTCCTGACGCGATTCTTTATATAGTCAATCTCGCTGAATGGCCTGGATTGATTCGTCCTTTTCTTCTTTTTGCCCATAATTAGAAGCCGTTTAACTTTAAATGAAAAATTTTGTCATGTGGTCATACAGTATGCTGAAAATCATCAGATTAGTCGAGAAATACATCATAATTTTATAAATATCAATCTATTAATAGAATGAGCGCATAGGCTGCAAATGTCGAATATTTCACATACTTGCGCTTGTCCTCTTTCCATAGCCGGGCAATTTCTCCGACGGTCATTTTCTCAATCATAGCTCTTCAAATTAAATTGATAACATGACAAGTTATCAATTTAACTGAAGAGTTAATGTTTCTCCCTTCCTTGGCCCAAGGCTTACAGATTGAAATTGATAAAGCCTTTTATTTCAACTCAAATTTGGGCTCGAGAGACCAATTGATAGCTTTATCTGCGGATTCAATATCCGTAAATTCACATTCTGAAAGCCATAGCCTTAATTTACGCTCAGAATTTGATAGCCCATAATATGATTTAAATTTTCGCAAGGCACTCAATTCCTTTATCATTGGCTGCGCGGGATCCATGTCCCGAGGGTGAATTCCGCACATTACATAATCAGTTTCAGCTGCCCATTTTCTTATTAATGAGTATGGAAAAAGTCGAAAATAACCGCCTTCAGAGAAAATGATGTTTCGGTTGAGGATTTTCTTAAAAGTTATAGGGAATTCCTTGATATCTATCCCTTTATAACTCACTATACATGGCCCGTTTTTCGGATATGTCGCCATACCGCCGTGTGCATGTCTTGCAGGAAAAACAGAACAGTCATATTCAATGCCCAATTCCGCAAGAATCTCAAAAGCCCATGCTTCGGTTTCTCTAATTGAAAATCCCGGAGCCCGAAAACAAGTCACTTTCTTGCCGCAAATGTCCTCCAGCCGCTTGACGGATTCTTCTACATCTTTTTTGAATTCTGCCGGTGTCTGCTGCCACACCAGTTGGTGACTCATCGTATGTGAGCCGATCTGATATTTCTCTGAAATGCGCCTGACGAGTTCCGGATATTTTTTTGCGATCCAGCCAATGATAAAAAAAGTGGCTTTTGTCTCCGTTGAGTCAAGAATGTCGAATATTCGTCCGACATTCCCATCAATACGCTTCTCATAATGCACCCATTGTGCTTCAGAGCGTGTAGAATCATTGTCGAGCAAATGGAACCATTCCTCGACATCAAATGTCAATATGTTCATGTTAGCTTTATAATAAGTCGTAATTGGAAAGATTCACTTCCCAATTATTGATTTTAAGAGAATCCTCGTCGATGAATTCTTTATCAAAAATCTTCCCCACAAAATGAAAATGTTTTGGTTCAATGAATTTTGGTATTCTCATCATTGAGAGCGGGAAGAAAGGCAGATTGCCTACATATAGAATAATGGGAGTAGTTTTTTCGTGGCGATAAATGTATCGGCAGGCCTCGTCAAAATTTTTTTTCGAGAGAGGAAAAACATCCATCAAGAAAGTTGCCTGCTGCCCTTTGAAGTCTGAATTTTTATATACAAACTTAATGCTCTCGTATTCGACTATCTCATAATCCCCGTCAAACCATTTATATCGATGATTGTCGAAATCAGATCTGTCTTTCCGATATTTATATAAATACTCTTGTTTGCTCCATTTTGACAGGACTGAGAAACCTATGATTATCTTCGTGAATAATTTGCCAATTGGGGTTAGAATGCGCAGTTTTTTATATATCGCGCCGATATTGACTGGCAAACAATATGTATTTAGAGAACCGATATCATTAAATTTAAATTTCTTAATCTGAACCGGATAGGAATTCTCATTCGGGAATCCGATTCTCATTTTGCAGCCGTCTCGTATCGCTGCCGCCCCACATGCTTCTACCAGCCTTCCGTATAATCCTTTCCCTCTATAATCAGGATGAACCATTGCGTCAATACTCAATGCCAAATAAAAAGGAATGTTATCCTTCAAATATTTAAAAGGGACATAAACATTGTGGGCAATAATTTTTTCACCGTCCTTTGCTATCGCATGATATGAGTAACCTTTTGAAGTGTTGCAATATTCGTCATAAAACGATGCTACATTCCTTTTTTTCTTAAAGACCAATTCAAATAGGTCATATATACCTTGAGCCTCTTCAGACGTTATATCAGTAGTTTTTTTTGTTAAGATTTCCATTGTTCTTTATTGGTTGAAAATATGCGATGGAACCATATCCAAGTAATGAATCTGGCTAAGTATAACACAAATACTATGTATGTTTTCAATAATTTGAACGGATGTCCTTTTCGCCAGAACAGCCCGGTCAATCCGGCTTTCTGCATCATCGCATTCGGATGGTGATATTCACCAAGAGCAAAACGGAATGCCGCCCCCACTCCAATCACAATCTTTTTGTCCAGTAAAGGCAGAAGTTTGACTGCAAAGTAATCCTGTTTCGGAGCTCTCAATGAGACCCAGACCACATTGGCGCCACTCTCATTAATTCGTTTTGCAATACCATGATAATCAAATTCATCAACATCACAGAAAGGTGGCGAATATACTCCGACGATGTTCTTATATTCGTCTCTTGATGTCAAGGCCGCTAAAGTTTCATCTGTATCACCAAGAAGAAAATGCCTGATGCCGCTCGTATCATCCTTAAGCATTGACACAAAAAGATCCGGTCCGGTAGTTCGCTGGACATTTTTTAATCCCCAACACCGTGCGCACCAGACAAGCGGCATGCCGTCAGGCGTAGTCAGGAAAGAACCATTCAGGACCTCAGCATAATCCTCATGCTGATTGCCATATATCACACTTCGCATATTGGCAATACATACATATCCGTTGAGTCCCAGATTAACAGCAGCAGTTATTTTTGCTTGCGTATCTGCCGGATCTGTCTGTGACACCATCACTTTCCCGATGGCGTATCTCTTATTTTTCATTTGAGTCTTTTTGACATTGCAAACTGAAGTATAATTCTCCAATCTGTCGATTAATTGTATTGATATTAAAAGTCGTATTTGCGAGTTCCAATGAGGCTTTGGAAAGCTCGTCCCGAAGTTTGGCACTGGATATTAAATGTGACATTTGTTCTGACAGGCCATCTATATCTCCGGGATTAAAAAGCAGCATATTCTGCCCGTCAATGGCTATGTCCGGTATGCCTCCTACAGGCGTTGTTATTACAGGCAGACCATAGGCAAACGCATCGAGAACTGCCATCGGGAAACCCTCCGCATAACTTGGGAGACAGAAAATACTCGATTCCTTAAAAATCTTATCCTTTTGCTCACCTCCTACCCATCCAGAGAATATAGTTTTGTCTTCTATTCCAAGACTTGTTGCAAGAGCCTTTGCCGCTTCGATTTCCCCATTTCCGGCAAATATAATCTTCCAGTCCTGAAATGATTTTTCTATTTTGGCAAAAGCCCGTATCATATCCGAATATCCCTTTCTGGAATTCAGAGTTCCTGCATAAAGAATCTGTTTGGTCTTACTGTATTGTTTATTTAAAATTGCAATATTGCATGGATTGTATATTACAACGACTTTATCTCCAAGATGAAATACATCATTGACATATTTTTTCCACATTTCAGATAGTACAATCACCTTGTCAGCTTTTGAAAAGAGGTATCTATATATTTTCCAAAACTTTCCATTGATGGTTGTTTCAGGAGAAAACGAATGAAAGTGTACTATTATTTTCTTGTGCGTTAATTTTCCCAATACAAAGAATATGATCTTTCTTATTGCAGAGAATGGTTCGCTTATGTGAATATGAACTATCCTGCATTTAGGAAGATACCAGATATATTCCAAAAGAGCTCTGAAGAAATATAAAATCTTCATGAACCAATTGGTATCAATATTGGTTTCTATCCATCGACAACTCCAATCACGCCATTGTTTCCCTTGTTCATGTGCTTTAACAACAGCGGTTATTCCTCCGCGTGTTCTCCGAGAAGTGGCTACGATTAAAACTTTACACATTATTATTAGCTATGTTATAATACTTTATGTATTTTTCTGCACATAAAAAATGCTTGCAGCAAGATTACCTATATACTATTTTTGTTACTTGACGACTTTATTGTAAATAGACAAAAGTTTATATAAATAGTTAGAAGGACTATGTATTTGCTGTATCCTTGATATTGAATTGCAAGCCTTGTTGTATATAATATCAGGATTACTCAATATTTCTTGAATACTGCGCTGCAAGCCAGTTTTCAACACATTATAAAAAGTTATTTTTTCGTCATATGTGTTATGAATTGGATTATTTAATCTGTTGACAGGCACATTGATAAGCCAACCCGATTCTACCGGATTAATTTCAGTTAGAGCACGTAAAGATGTTGTCACTACCGGTGTACCACATGCTTGACATTCAAGAACAGAATATCCAAAAGTATCCATCCATGTAGGTAAAAGGGCTACATCACTCTCAATAATTTTTTGAAGAACTATATTATTATCAAGATATGGGTAATATTCTACCCATGATGAGTTAGATTCAATCAATGAATATGTTTTCTTTACTTCATTATTCGTAATTAGATATTTGGGTTCATCTATTCTTAAATCGCTGATAAGTATTAGCCTGAAATTATATGATGAATGCAAAGCGGTCAATACCTCCAGTGTTTCTCTGCCACCTTTTCTAAAGAAATCTCTTCCAATATATATAAATGTTAAATCTTTTCTTTTTCTTTTCGATTTTTCTTCCAGCGATCTAACAATCACATCTTGAGGTGGATATAGCGTAATCAGTTTATTATTAATGGCATCATAGTATTCGGGAAATTGTCTTGTGATTTCAATTTGAATGTTCCTTGAACACTGACTTAAAGCCAATAACCCCATGCAATTTTGATTTGCTAAAATTTTTATTGCTTTTGCAATATACTTATCATTTCTTATATTATATAAATTCGGCTCTGGACTTTCTATGCATTTAATCACATCAAGAGTCCATGGGACACCAGACTCTACACTGATCACCCATTTATTGTTATCATGATTAATTGTATTGAAGAAATGATAAAAATCACATTTATTGTGCAATATTTCTTTATAATCGTATAATAATTTTGATGCCTGTTCTTCTGCGGACATGTTAAGCCATCCAAGTAGCTTCAATGCCCACAAATGCCAGTTTTTCAGCAGAAACCAATTATTAAATCGTATATTTATGTATTTGGCATTTTCTACTTTATTCAGGAATAACCTTTTTGCCGCATAATTCTGCGATAAAACACCTATATTCATGCTAAGATTTTTTAATAATTCTAATTACTCTAGCAGGAACACCTGCAACTATAGCATTGTCCGGTATATCTTTAGTAACGACGGAGTTTGCGCCTACAATCACATTATTTCCAATTGTAACAGAGCCTATAATTTTTGAATCAATGCCAAAATAGCAATTGTTACCAACAACAACAGTTCTGTCATCAATTTTTTCTGATTTATTCCCAAAAACCACACCCGAAAGCATGGTGCAATTTTCTCCAATACGGACATGTGGATCAATTTGAACATATCCTCCGGAATGATATATTCTAAAACCAGGGCCAATAGTTCCTGGATATATAGCCATTTTTAGAGTAAATCCAAGCCTTTTGTATTTATAAAAATGATATAAATAAGCAATCTTATGAATGCCGCGCTTATTTATATGATATTCTATATATCTTAAATGTCTGATATAGTTATAAATATACCAGCTTTCATTTTTAAGAATCCAATCTTTTATATTAGGTCTTCGACCATTATATCTGCTAAGATCAGCTTTAAGAACAATTTTAAGATCTTTACGTGTTTTAATCATATTTTCCGTGTTTTAATCATATTTTCAATGATATTGATATAATTATATATAAAATTTTAGCGCATTTATATTTAGATAAATAGAATATCATACGATTAATAATAGGCATTTGTTTAATATCATATTCAGCACCTACTTCATGCAACAATTTACTATTACAAGTGATTTTCAAAATCCTGATTTTTTCGGATGCACTCATATTTTTTATAGAAACAATGGATTTCATATATGAACGAAAATAACCCAATATTAGTCTGTTAACTCGTTGATTGTATTCTTCGTATTTAGTTAGTTGATAATATCTCGATTTTAATTCTTTATAAAAAAACTCTATTTCTTGTAATTTATTGACATTATGAGTATGAGAAATTGAATTATCGTTAAAAAAATAGTTATAATAAGCAACAGGTAAAACTATTGCCGAATTGCAATGAAGTAACGAATCAATATTAAATAAAAGATCTTCGCTAATTAGTTTTTTTTCATTCTCAAAATGAATGTTGTTATTTATTAATATTTCCCTTTTATATATTGCGACTTTTGCCGACATTTGTATGTGTCGTTCTATTGGATCGGTGACATCAGAAGCAATCATATCAAATATGAGCTCCTTTATATTTTGATTCAAGTAAAGAAGCTGTTTTTTCGGATGCTCCATATATGTCACCTCTTGCTTAATATTGACTTTTCTTAATCCAGTAAAAACGATCTCAGCCATATACATCTGAGCTGCTTCATAGATATCTTTATACATTTCTTTGTCAACCCAGTCATCAGAATCGACAAAGGCGACATATTCCCCAGTGGCGACTTCAAGTCCGCTGTTACAAGCCATCCCTAGTCCTTCATTCTTCTTATGGACTACTTTAATCCGTGTATCTTGTTCTGCCCACCGGTCACACATCTCAGGTACAGAGTCCGGGCTTCCGTCATCTACCAATATGATTTCGATATCTTCAAGTGTTTGGTTTACAAGAGATTTAACACATCTATCCAGATACTGTTCTACCTTATAACAAGGTACTATGATAGAAACTTTAGGAGACATCCTGTAAATTGTATTATATTGTTTTTGCATATTCAATCAATTTGTTTACTGTGCATTGCCATGAAGTCTTTTCCTTATCTATGCTGTTGATCAGACGGTCATTGTTCGGATGTTTCAAGACATACTCGATTTTTCTTTTTATCTCTGATATGTTGGCATAGTCGTGTATTATGTCTTCATTTCGCAAGTCGCCTATAATATCTGTTGCTCCTGTCTTTTCTCCGGCAAGAATATCACATCCGCAGGCAATCGCCTCTATTACAGCCAGACCGAACGATTCGATAATGCTGTTTTGGATGAATAGTCCGGACTGTCGGTATTTCGCTAAGAGGTCTGAATGCGGAATCAGTCCGTGAAATGTAACGCAGGTTATCTTCTTGATGTCAGGAGATTCATCCTTATCAGTATATTTCCCATATACGCATATATGAAGATTCAGGTTATGTTCGCGATTTATTTCCTGGACTGCCTTACATACATTCAAGTTTTGTTTGATCAGTCGTCCGCCTCCGACTAGGACAATTTCATTCCTGTCTCTCATACGGCATTGAGATTCTTCAAATTCTTCCCAGCTTATACCATTGGTGAGCACATCCATTTTACCGGCATATTCGGGGAACTTCTCTTTTGCCAATTTACAAAATAAAGAACTTACACATAGGATTTTATCGGTTATAGGCAATAGCTCAGCTTCTCTTCTGCAGACCTCCGGCCCGTCATCCTGAGCAAAACCATGCATTATATAAATAATCTTCTTTTTGAGAAGTCTTGCCAGACATATTTCATATCTCTTGTGCCCCAATGCGGACAGGATGACAACTTGACACCAAACAATTTTAAAGACGCATTCTGCTCGCATTAACAATTTATTTCTGAAATGCAGGTGCATGACATCGCCTGGTAGACATCTGACTATATTTTTATTGACTATGGACGGCCCATTTTCTCCCAAATGTTGTCCATAGAAGAAAATTCTTTTATTCATACATTCTCCTGATATTGAAAAATTTGTTCACTTGATCCTGATGCAGGAAAAACACTTTATATGTACAGCTTTCCCATTCACTCTCAGACCTGTTCGCTTTGATTATGTCCCATGACACACTGCCCCATATGGTTAATATCAATATCACATACATCACTTTTTTTCTGCCTTTGTAAATTCCAAAATCGTATAAGAGTAGGGAGACAATGACAAGCTGGAACAATTCAAAGTATTGTACTGGCCGAATGAAAATATGACTAATATTACATACTAAAAAATATGCGCACGCAAAGAAAAAACTCAGATTATACCATAAATTGAAATACGGAATGACCGGTTCATATTTTTTTGTGAGTTCCGGCCCGAACCATATTGTAAAGAATGCCGTCAGCAAGTATGACAACATCATCGGCCCGAATGATAAGGCTTCTTCTGTCTGACCTTCTGCAAGGAAGTCTCCCACTCGCTCGGTGTACCCTTCGTATCCGAAAATATTGCTTAAGTTTTCCGCAATACTGATCATATTCTGGAATGCGGGCGTCTGTCCGGCGACGAAACAAACTATGAAAATCAAAAGCATCAACACTCTCTTATCTGATACCTTTAATTTATTGGGAAGAAGATAGAATGGCAGCAGCATGAAAGCAGAATGATGTATCGTAGAGGCAATCAGGATCCAGACTGCATATCTCCAAAATTTCTTCTCTGCAATGTATCTGCTGAAATATACAAACATCGATGCTACTATCATCTGACGCACGCCATTGTTCAGATCCAGAAAATACCGACTGCCAAACAGGACGACGGGAAGAGCAATGAGGACATATTTGTATTCTTTTAAGGCCTTGGTGAGAAAAAATATCTGGAGAAACGCGCATAATCCCATTCCAAAAACAAAAGGAAGATGCAGCTTTGCCGAGAGATTCTGCATTAAGTAGAACAGGACTTCTCCGTCGACTTCACTGATCGGATTAGGATTCCCATATTCAAATCCATACGCATACCCTGCAGAATCCACTCCGACATTCCAACGGATTGCGCATATTATTGTGTAAAAAGTTACAAACAATATTAATTGAGAATCCCATTTCTTGCCGGCAGGGTTAGTATTATATGATTTTTTTGCCAATGTGCTCATGATGCAGGCAAAAAACACATAGACCAGTATGTCAAGGATAAACATATAAGAGAATGATGATTTAGTACATTCTTCAGAAACTGTACATAGAAGATATGATGCTTCAGGTTAAATCCGATATGCTCAAATTGTCTTTGATATGATATCGTCTTCCGATATATCTGCCGGGGTTGTTGTAATTGAGAACCTTCGCCGGGACTCCTGCCGCTGTCGCATTATCAGGAATATCTTTTGTTACCACAGCTCCAGCTCCGATTGTAACATTATTTCCGATTGAAACATCTTCTATTATAGAAACGTGCGGGCCGATATAGACATTATCTCCTATGGTCGCTGACGGGCCGTCATTCGAACCGATATTCACAAACTGAGATATGTTGCAATTATTGCCGATATTGGCAAGAGGACTAATTACGATACACATGAAGTGCCCGAGATAAAGTCCGTACCCGATATTTGTCGAGAGAGGAATATCGATATTTCTAACAAGTGAAATCTTCTTGTATCTGCTTTTTGCATAAAATCCTATTAACCCCCCCGATAAAACTGCGCCAACCTGAACCATAACATAAATGTCGCACTGCTGAAAGGATGTAAGAAAGCATTGAATATTGCATAAGAAAGTCCTTTCCATTGCCCCGTACACCTGTAAAAATCAGCGTGAATGAACTCTAAAAGCTCCTTTTTGTTGTTCGTTTTCATTTATTCTTTGCTTTAGCTGCATTAACCCTTCCCCCGACAGCTATTGACAGTAATGAAGGACACAAATTCTTCAATATGAAATATCCAACAGTACAGATGCCGAGTTTTATTAAGAATGAAAGCACATATATTAATGAATCACCTATATATGGTATAGTTTCTAAAGGATCAAGAATGTAATGTAGCAGATAGAAAACAAATAGAGTATGACACACATATATGAAAAATGACGCTTCTCCTAGTTTACATATCATCCTATAAGATCTGCATGATGTGCAGATATATGAAACATATAGGATGCAGACAAGTCCCGTCAGAATAAGCAGCTGGTTAAGTACCCGTGGCACATTGCCGTTAAAGCTTATGAAACTGTTTATGCCCCATATTATAACGAATATAACGGATATTATTGCTCCTCCCGGCCTGATATATTTGAAAATATCTTTATCACAGATACTGAAAGTTGCTCCAAGGGGAAAGAAACAGAGTGCCATCAATCCAAAGCCTTTTATAGGTATGCCTATATTCAACACCCATGGAATCAGAAACAGGATGAGAGCCCATAGCTTACATTTTCTGACAATCCACCAGATTATAGGGGACAGAAGCATTGCGACCATCAGATCCCTGATAAACCACAGTACACCACACACAGGTGTACAGAGGATACTGAACTTGTATCCAAATAACGATGTCGCTACATATCCGTCATTTTGAGCCCAAAATATCTTATGCAATTCCCACGGCATGATGTCCCCGAATGTGCCATCAGTATGCAGATGCGAAATCATCAAAAATAGATATACAATGGCATTCCATATAATGTATGGCAATAACAATGTGCAAGACTTCTTAATCAGCATATTTCGGTATTCGTTCCAGCCGAATTTTTCGTAGTGGGCAAAAAACAGATATCCTGATATGAAGAAAAATGTCGGCACTGCTATATTAGCCAAGTTTTCTGATACCGCTTTACCCAAATAAAAAGCAAAATCACTGCGGTCATCAGTAAACGGCGTGTGTATAAGAACGATGAGTGCAGCCAGAGGGAATCTGACCCAATCTATAGCAAGACTCTCTTTTGAATTTCTTTTCAGCGCTATCATCAATTGGTTAGTTATATATGTCGAGCGATTCCTCCATAGACATCTTCATAGCATTGCATTCTGCTTTGAATGAAGCGTTCGTCAGAGAATGTTGCAGTAATATGTTCGTATGCCGCATTAGAAAATCTTTGCAAAAGTTTTTTATCAGACAATAAAGTATTTACTTTGTCAGCAAATATTTTCCCGTCATCTGCGATGAAACAATTTTTGCCGTTTTCGAATCCTAATCCTTCTGCTCCTATGCTGCATGCCACAAATGGTACACCGGCATTGGCGGCTTCAAGGATTTTCATTCTGATACCACTGCCTTCGAAAATAGGAACAATCATCACTCGCTTTTGCAGTGCCAGAATAAGATTATCAACGAAACCGTCAAAATAAATATTGCGATAGATCGAGGTCCATTTGCGTATGGTATCAGATGACCAGTTGCCGACAATGTGCAACTGTGTGTCAGGGTTCATAGAGAGAATTGCAGGCCATGCCTCTTTGAGAAACCACGACATTCCGTGCCTGTTGGGAATATGGGATTCTGGGCCAACAAACACCAGGTCAATTCTATCTACCTTTTGATAATCAATGCGAATATTTTGTCGTATCTGTACTTTGGCGAATGAAGCATATATAGGCGTAGTAACTCCATCACTAATCAGTCTGTTCCTGTCATCGCCGGACAATGTGATAATTGCATCGTAAGCATTCATCATTGCTATTTCGCGGTTTTTTTCTATGCCCCATTTCATCCTTGCATTTTCATCATTTCTTGACAAGCGCTGAGCTTTTACAACATACTGGATTTCATGCTGAACAAAAACTTTTTTGACAGGCTCAACTATACCTTCTCCCCAAAACAATGATGACGCAAATTCAAATTGGACAATATCAATAGCATTATTTCTGACATATTGATTAATTGCGGCGTACAGATTTGCGTTACGTTCCAGATTTACTGTCAGTTGCAGTTCCCGTTGAGCCGCTTCGGTTTCAACATTAAATATTTTCTGCAACAATTTCTTTAGCCGTAATGTTACCTGATGTATAAATTCATATCTGTCTTTACAGTTGGGGTTAAAATATCCGATTTTAGCGTCAGGCAGCGCTTTCTTATATTTTGCAGTCGTTGCTTCTTCCCCGTCTCTGCCGATTACAAAAATGTGTAAATCAAGATACTTTTGCAGAAGGAAGTATGCGTTGAATACAGCCTGATCTCCTCCTGTTTTCGGAGGGTAAATATCGCCCGAGATGCAAAGTAGTCTTATCATTTTTTTTGTGAACTCAATATATTGACAACTTTTTTTAGCACCATCTTCCTCGTCTCTCCATTCAATGCCAAAAGCCACATAAGAATGACTGTGCATATAACGGACACGCCACAGACGACAAGAAAGCGCAGCCATCCTTCCGCCATCATATTGCGTATAATATAAGGTATGACACAAGCCAGTATAACTATGGCCATATTTTTCAAAAAGATAGTTGTAAAGTATCGCAGGGCCGGGAATCTCTTAAAGCGTTTCAAGATATTCAAAGCGATGAACATCCGCATGACTGACGGAATGATGCTTACCCAGTAAACGGCTACAGGAGACCAACCTAATTTAAGCACTATATATACCAGAGGAAGATGTATCAGGGCAGCAGGTGCCATATACAGACTGTTCTCTTTCACTCGTCCTATAGCAGTGCATCCTTTTATTAACATCAGGTTTGAATATGATACAAAACAGGAGATTATAGTAATTTTTATGAATTCAGCAGTATATTCAGGGACAGTTCCAAGCCACAGCTGAAGTACAAATTCCATTTCCATCCAAACCGGCACGGCAATGATGGCCAACATGAACAATGTAATCTGTGACACATTGAAAATCAATTTCTCGAAACGTTTGTCGTCATTCTGAGCATAGAATTTGGCAAGTTGGGGCTCAGCTGCCTGTATGAATCCCGATACGAACTGGTCTATTGTCGCAGTGACTGAATTGCTCAGTCCTCTTGAGGCATTGACCGCCGTATTGAAAAACATATTAAGCATTAATGTGATGCCCTGAGTATTTGCAATGCTTGTGACATTCCCGAAGCTGTCCCAGCCGGAGAACCGCAACATATCACTGAGCAGCGGCTTGTCAGCTTTCATCCTGATTTTTCTACATTCAGGAAAATTGCGTGAGCAGTATCCGATGTAAATCAACCTGCTTATCAAAGAAACTGTAAATGTCAATGCAGCATATACAATCAGTTTGTCTAACGGTATTACGACAAGAAGGAACAGTACGGCAATTTTCGCGATGATGTCAAAAATGCTGATTATGGCATAAATGTTAAACTTTTCGTGCGCCGTGACTGCCGCTGTATATGGAGTCTGGGTTATAGTAACTATAACATTTAATACAGAAAATTGGAATACCCAATTTGCCGCCGCCATACGATCCGGTACAATATTCAATTTCGCGTTCAGTACCCAAAGCCCTAATGTTTCAAGCAGAATCATTACGGCTAATGCTATCATAGCATGAAGCACAATGGATGTATCAAATGTCTTTTTAAGGGCAGAGGAGTCTCCCGCACCGATAGCAATGGCCATAAATCGCCGTGTCGCGCTGTTCAATACGCTGTTAAGTATTGTAAACAACGAGACGAAACCACCTACTACATTATATATTCCATAGTCATCAACCCCAAGTTTGTCAAGCACTATCCTGGTGGATATGAAACTCAGGGCAATAATTATCAGTTGCCTAAAGTACAGATAGACTGTATTTTTGAATATGCGTTTGTTGCTTTCTTCCATCTACCTCAAATATTCCGATACAGCAAACATATTTAGACCTCTTGCAGTGCTGCTCTTAAATAATCTTTAGAACTGTTTATTTCCGAATCCAACTTATCAGAAATCGTATGGTAATCCAAATGACTTTTAAAGACAGAATCGATTTCATCTGGTGATTTCACATACCTTCCGGTCAAGTTTATCCGTGAGCAGAAATCTTCAATTCTGCTGTTTTGCGATATGGTGTCTCCATCATTGAATCTTGCGCAAATCATGAACTGTTTTCTGAAGATAATGGAAAACATCATTCCGTGGAAAGAGTCCGTAATGATATAACGTGCATTATAAATCAATGACAAAAATCCTGACATATCCGGGTATGACATCATATCTCCCAACTCAGCATCTTCTTTCCGCATTGGTAATACCATGGCTTTTAAGCCTTTATTTCGACAATAATCTACGGTCGTCTTCTTATACCACCTGTCTTGACCTAAAAAATAAAAAAGTACATAATCTCCTCTTTTTTCCTGCGCAGTAATTTTAAAGTCATGTATCCATCTGTCTGCATCTAATAGTAATGTAGGATCGACACAGGCAGTGACATCTCTGCCTATTGCTTCGGACAAATATTTAGCGGCTGACTTCTCCCGTATAGAAATATGCTTGAAATCTTTAAGCATATTCTTAATCTCAGGGATAAGTTCTTCGGGATATGAACTTCTGCCGATGCTTGGGGCATATGCTATTTGTGGTTTCTTTGTTACAAAAGACAAAAAATAGTAGGGGTCAAAAAAATTTATGTCTGGAGTCCATATTTGGTCGCTTCCGCAGATAAAGGCGTCAAAATGCTTCTCTATACTCGATAAATGATCGTAACCTATACCTTGTCTATAATAATGTATAAGTTTGCGTTTCAGAAAATTATTGAAGAGTTCTCTTTTGGCACAGTTCTTTTCAAATATGTCTGATGAGAACATTGACTCTCTTAATTTTTGAAGGAATTTTCTATAAATGTCAATACTTCTTATCTTGCCATACTTCTGACGCGCATATGATGATGAAATATGCGCGTCATCAAGAACCTGAGGCATATATCCTAGTGCCTTGATGTATGTAAACAGAGCATATGCCTGCAGGATGGTGCCATAATTGTCATTCCATTTGCACCATGTCACTATCCCTATTTTTTTCATTATATTAAAATTGTGCGCGTTTGCCTAATAGCATATATCCGAGTACCCGGCTCTTGGAAATTACTGATTCGCAAAAAATACATATATAGCACAGCACAACTGCTGTTACAGACGCAATTAACAATATAAGCAGGTAGTTGCCGGAAGCATATAGCGATGTGAAAATATCTTGGAAATTAATATATCTGAAAAGAAAGAACTGCATCATGTATATTGAAAAAGTGTGTCTGCCTATATTTCCTGATAAATTTGCTATAGAAAAGATTCTGTTGCTCTGACCATCTATTTCTTTCTCATATAAACAGAATATCATCAATAGTATAAGAATTATATTGACAGGTAGAATAATGTCTGTAATACTTGTGAATATTTGAGATTTCCATAGTAAATATACAGGAAGAAGAGTAAGCAATAAAATGCTCATGGTTAAGTCCGAACTGCTAATCATTTTATCAGTAAGCGAATATCGTCTGAAAAATGTGCCCATATAGAAGAATGGCAGATATGCCAGAAACTGCCAATAATCCATAATTGTATTCAACCTTTCAGGAATAAATTTTCCTGCATATCTGACCCCTGCCCATATACATAAAAACATACAGATATCAAGCCACCATTTCGACTTTTTATTTACCAATTGATTAATGATGTTCAGTATAACATGAAAGATTAAAAATTCAAATAATACAATCAGATACCAATAGCCGAATTTCCAGTAGTTCTGTATGAAATCTAAATATGTCGCGTTTCGGTATAAGGCCATAAGCCCCCCCCAAACAAAGAACGGGAGCAGCAGTTGCTGCGATTTGGACAGGAGGAACTTAGTCTCATTTTTAATTCCATACGCGTCTTTCAGCACCAAGCCGTTCAAAAAATAAAAAAGGGGCATATTCATCATCGTTATGTGTCTGACAAAGGTGTTTTCATAGCCTAACCCGCAGAACACGATAATATGCCCTATGACGACCAGCAGCATAGCAATACCTTTCAGCCGATCTATGTATTCAAGCCTTTGGGCGCTTAATTTCATTTGTCGTGTCATTTTCTTAAAATCCGTTCCCATTTGTCCATAGTGGGTTCTATGCTGAATCTGTCCGCTGAACTCAGAGCCGCAAGTTGCATCTTCCTGAGCAGATCGGGATCGGACATCAGACATTCAATCTTTTGGATGAATGCTTTCTGATTGTTATCCGGTGTCAGATACCCATTGCTGCCGTTCTCTATGATTTCACTGAAAACAGGGCAAGAGTCCATTACTACTGGCACGACGCCTCTCTGAAGCCCCTCTGTGAGCGTAAGCCCCCATCCTTCGGCACTTGATGTCAACAGCAATATGCTTGCTTCCTCATAAAACGGCTCCGGGGATTGCTGCCCTGCAAATATAAGGTCCGGAATATCATTGATTTTCACATAGTTCTTATAGTATTGCAGATCCGGTCCCTCACCCACTAATTTCAGTGTCCAGTCTGAATATGAATAAGTCTTGTCTTTCTTTTTTATTGCTTTCCAGGCCTTTAGTACCAATGATATTCTTTTATGATATTCAGACATTCTGGCACAGACGAGAACCACTTTTTTCTTTCTGCTGATGACATCTGGCAATGATATATCTTCAAATGTAAGCGGATTATTTATTGCCATCAATCTGGAGTAATCGTGACGTGCCATTACCTTTTTCAGATATGGAAAGTGTGTCTGCGATAATGTGACAAACCATGAGGAATTGTCGTATATATAATTATAAACTGCTCCTTCCTGCTTCTGTTGTTTGATTTTATAATATTTTCTAAATACAAAGGCTTTGGCCATTTGCATCCAATCTTTGAGCCGTTTATTTGGTTTGCTTTGCATAAGATACAGTAACGACGGATTATGCGGATCGAAATGCAGGCATGAAATTATCCGGCCGCCCTCCGTTCTCCACAGCGTCCCTCCACAATCTAGAAACATCTGCAGCAACCAAACTGAATAAGCAATCTGGTTGATGACGACATCCACATTATGTACTTTAAGGAAGTCATAAAGATCCGTAATTTCTTCATTACCATATGAGATCTTACCACTCTTGTTGAACACAAGGATATCAAGGCATCGGTAGCCGCGATGACTGAGCCCTTTGGATATCAGGCTTGTAATTCTTTCGGTACCTCCGGCTTCGGGATTTAAAGGTCTGTCATATATCCAAAGAATGTTCATCTTGTCTTGTAAATAGGGGGGATTATACTAAATATCAAGCTCTATAACAGAACCTCATCAAATAAGTATTGGCTTTATGCATTAAAAATGAGAGGAGCAGAGCCAGTACCATGGTACAAAGCCAGTACGCTGGAAAGGGAAGATTTACCCCCCCCCGCCAGTAACATTGCGCAGTTCTGCATCAGATAAATTTCATAATAACATTTGCAGAATCGCATCTTATTCTTGGGAGAAGGCATATTCTTGACAATGATGACTGTTGACAGAACAAAAACTATATTCATTATGAAGTAGGCTACATACTGATAACGGAAAGTTGTAAGTATGCCTAAGTTTTCCGTTATGGAGTGCCAACGAAATGATACACTTAAAATGAGGCACAACATCATTGCACTTACATAGTAAATTACAGATGGTAGCTTTAAGGCAAGTATTGTATCCTCGTATTTCTGAAACCATATACCGATGAGGAATGCCGGTAAAGATTCTATATACCATATCGGCTGATGTGTGACAATCATAACACATATCAAAAGGAGCACAAGACTTGTTAAAAGCCAAATTTTGGCTTTCTCCTTTATCATGATTTTCATGCTGATGAAAAACAACAGATAAAGTATGACTATTTCTGAAACATACTAGCTGAATTTTAAAAATGGACCGCCCCAGTGCAGCGTGCTAATCACTGTGCGCCAGTCGAAGGAGCCGATGACAATCCTATATACTGGAAGTGTGACAATATATGCAGTCATCAGCGGCAACAACACTTTCCCGATACGGTGACTGATGAAACCTTTTAAGTATCTATTACCTTTTCCCGCGTAACTATGCATTAATCCGTATCCTGATAAAAACAGGAACAGAGAAACACATAAAGGGCCAATGTTCAATTCATCTGAGAGATTTTCGGGTCCTCCGCCAAATAAAAATAGATGACCATTCACAACGAGCAGCGGTGCAATATATTTGATTATATCTGTCAGTTCCCGTTTCTCGTATATATGCCGCCTGTCTTTACAATGCAGCACAAGGATGCATAGTATTAATGTCAGTATAGATACGACCATCCTTTTCCCAATTTTTATGGCAATATTCTTTCGTTATTATACTATGTAATCCCCAATTGGGGCCGATTGGGGAAAATCCGTTATTGTTCGTCTTTCTCTTCTGAGCCGTATGTGCCGTATCCGTATCCGTATGAACCATAGCCATAGCCATAGTGGCCGTAGCCGTACTTGCCATATCCGCCAGAACGGCCGCTGACTCCATTGAGAACTACTGCCATGTGCTTGTATTTCTTTTCCTGGTAGATGGTCTCGACGGACGGCAGGGCACGCTTGTCCATGATGCCGGACCTCATTACGAAGATGGAGAGGTCAGCGGACTGCGCGATGATTGAGGTGTCAGCGACAATATCTACAGGAGGGCAGTCAAGGAAAATGTACTTGTACTCGGACTTTAGCTCCTGCAGCATTTCCGTGAATCGTTCGCTCAGAAGGAGTTCTGCTGGGTTCGGAGGCAGGGTGCCGACTGAGAGCAGGTCAAGGTTCTCGTCAACGTTTTGTATGAGAGGGTTAAGTCTGTCATGTTTCGCGATGAGGTATGAGACGACTCCTTCGTGATTCATTCCGAGAGACTTGCTCAATGTGGCTTTCCTGAGGTCAAGGTCGACCATCAGTACTTTCTGCCCCTTGAGTGCCATGCTGGCGGCAATGTTCATCGAGATGAATGTCTTTCCTGCGTTCGGGTTGAATGATGTGATCATGATGGTCTCGCAGCCGTCCGTTTTGCCTATCATCATGTCAAGGTTGGTTCTCAATACCCTGAAGGCCTCGTTGATGACATCCCGGCTGCTTTTCCTGACCATTATACGGCAGTTCTGGTTGTCAAAGCGGTGACGGCCAACATTCATGAGGTTGCGCTTGAGGGTTGACTTCAACTGTGGTATCTCGGACAGGAACGGGATGCTCAGTACGGAAAGGTCTTTCTTGCTGTTCACGGTGTTGTCCAGCATCCTTCCGAGGAACACTATCCCGAACGGGATGCCTATGCCCAGGAGGATGGCTATGAGGAGTATCATCCTGCTGTTCGGCGATACCGGGACACCGGAGCCGGTAGGGGAGACTATCAGTCTCGTGTTGGCGACATTTACGAGGCTGGCGATTTCGTTCTCCTCGCGTTTCTGCAGAAGATAGATATACAGAGACTCCTTCACTTTCTGCTGTCTCTCGATGGAGAGGAGCTCCATCTGCTGGCCTGAGCTTGAGGCTATCCTTGACATGATCTGGTTCTCCTGGCTTCGGATTTTTTCAGCCTGAAGGTTGAGAGTTGCCAGAAGATTGTCTATTGATCGGATGATTGTTGTCTTGATGGCAGTCATGGCTGCATTCATGTCGGCGATGAGCGGGTTGTTCTCACTGCTGGTTGCAATGAGTTTGTCTCTCTGCAGTACAATCTGGTTGTATTCGCTGATCTGACTTTCTATGTTGGCGCTTGTCAGACCTGAATTGGCAGGAATGAGCGCGTTGGCATTCTTCGGATCTGTGAGGTAGTCCCTGATGTATTGTGCTATGGACAGCTGGTTGTTCACTTCAAATGACCTTGAGGCGTATTCTGATGACTCGTCAAGATATGACTGGGAAATTGCGTTGATGTCAGTCAGTTTGTTCTGTTCCTTGTATTCCCTCAGGTCCATTTCTATGCCCCCGAGTTCCTGCTCAATAACAACCAGCCTTTCGTTGATGAATTCGGTCGTGTTGCGGGCTGAACGGTTCTTGTCATGTACCCATTCGTCATTGTATACATCTATCAGGGTGTTAAGTATATTGACTGCTCTTGCAGGGTAAGTGTCGTTCATGCTGAGTGCCACCACTGAAGTCTGCTTCCCGTCGATTCCTGCGCTAAGCCTCGATGCATAGACTCCTGCCATTGCCCTGCTGTTGGCCCACGAGATGGTTATCTCATCGTCCCACTCACTGAGGTAGACTGACGGCTGCACTATAAGTCTGCCCGCCGGGGTGTTCAGTGTGTCTCCGAGTGAGCCTTCTATGCTCTGGTTCTTGATTTTCTGTCCGGCCAGGACAAACTTGTCAAGGACGAATGTGCTGTCGCCGGTTTTCTTTACGTCAAATGAGAAAGATGAAGATGTCAATGATTCCACGACATTGAGTACGATAGGGGAGTTGGTGTAGAATTCCCTGTCCCTCATGAACTGGTGCTCGAAATAGCTTGTCTCGAGGCCGAGTCTTTCCACTACCGTCTTCATCAGGTCGGGGGATGAGAATGCCACCACTTCATTGTTGACATTCACACTCGCGTTCTGTCCTCCGAAGCCTGATATGTTGGCTATGTCCCTCATCGTGGCATCCTGTGCATCTTCATTGATGATTACCTTAGCAGAACGGCTGTATGTCTTCGGTGTCTTGTACAGGTAGAAAATGGCTCCGGCGAGGCATACTGTAATGGAGAGTAAGTACCACCATTTGTATGACCAGATCATCCCCCAGATATCGGAAAGATTGAAGTCCGACTGTTCTTCCTGCTGAAAATTGCTGCTTCTGTATGTTTCTTCCGCCATGTCGTAGTCTTTTTATTCTGAATTGGATTGAGTGTCTTCGGTATTATTGTCCTTTTTTAGGAATGAGGGTGGCGAGGAGGGTTGCTATTGACACAAGCAGAGAGCCTGATGAAATGAATATGGTAGTCATTCTCAGGCTCTTGTCGTCAACTGTGGATTGTCTTGCCTTGATTTCGCTCGGCTCCACATATACTATGTCATTCTGCTGGAGATTGTATGCTGGGGATTTGAACATGTCCACCGAGCACAGGTCGATGTTGTAGAATGTCCGCCTGCCGTCAAGCTCCCTGATGACAGTGACGTTCTCCCTTTTTCCGAATATCGTCAGGTCTCCGGCCAGGCTCAGGGCCTGCAGGACGGTGACTTTGTCTCCCTCTATCGTGAATGTCCCCGGGGAATTGACTTCTCCGATGACTGACACCTTGAAATTCATGAACTCTACGGTGACAACGGCATCGCTTATATAGCCCTTGTCTTTCAGTGTCTTCTTAATGTCTTCTGCAAGTTCCCAACGGGTCATGCCCGATACCTGCATTTTCCCCAGTACCGGGAAGTCAATGAACCCGTCATTGTCGACGACATAGCCGAGGAGTTTCTGCCCGGTACTGCTGCCCACTATCTCGGAGCCTGCCTGATAAGTTGCAAGCGGAAGGTTGAACATGGCTGCCAGTTCCGGGTTCCGGCTGGATACTATGATGGATATCATATCTTTCGGTTGGATGAGAATGCCTCCGTGCTTGTCGATTTGTTCCGGGTCATCTATTGCCTTGTCCTGAAAGTAGGCGATGTTCTTGACCGGGGCGCAGGACGCCAGCATCACGATTGTCATTATGAAGGCAGTGGCCTTGACAATGGGCGATTGGGATGTAATCATATTTTTGAGTTTGTATTGTTGCCTTGTCTTTTCTTCAGTTCCTTCGCCAGTTCCGGCTCGGTCTTGGCCAGCTCTTCCGGAGGAATATATGAGGGGCCGCCGCCGTTCTTGCGGATGTAGTGGTTGATGACAAGCTGGAAGGCGGTCCAGAGGATGACGTCAATGATAAGGATAAAGGTAAGGTTGATCCGGTCGGCAAGGAGTATGTTCATCGCTATGAAGAAGATGTCGGTCAGCAGGATGGTTATCAGTACTGACCGCATTCTCATGCCGGCACGGATAAGTTTGTGGTGTATGTGGTTTTTGTCCGGAAGAAACGGGCTGCGGCCTTTCCTGATGCGGTGGAGCGAAACGCGTACCACGTCAAGCATCGGGACAAGGAGGGTGCTGAAGGCGATTATCATATTCATTGCCCCCCCCGTCTTATATTCTGGGCTGATGCTCAGGTGTATGACAAGGTAGCTGAGGATGTAGCCGAGTGTAAGGCTGCCCGTGTCTCCCATGAAGAGCTTGTGTCCCTTGCGTTCATTGCCGAAGACATTGTAGAACCAGAAGACGACGAGGATGCCGAGGGTGACAAGGGCCAGTGTCGCATAAACATATTCCACATTGGCAATCAGAATGGAGGCGAGGACGGCCAGGGCAATGCAGCACAGTCCTGAAGCCAACCCGTCTATGCCGTCTATGAGGTTGATGGCATTGGTGATGAACACGATGATGAATATCGTGACGGGGACTCCTGCCCATGCGGGAATTTCATACAGGCCGAAGAGTCCTCCAAGAGAATGCAGCCAGTTGCCCGAAATGACCATGATGCCTGCTGCAATGATCTGTATCAGGAATTTGTATCTGTAGCCCACACCGACCAGATCGTCCGCTTCACCCACCAGGTAAAGCATGGTCAGTCCGGCGAAGAGAAACATGAATTCCAATGCCGTCTGTTCAGGATCAATGCCGGAGAGCGGGTAGCCGGTGAAATACCTGAGTGCGATGTTCAGAAGGAATACTATCAGTATGATGGGGAAAAAGGAGATGCCGCCGAGTCTGGGCACCGGAGTCTTGTGCAACTTTCTTGCATCCGGGACATCAAACAGTTTCTTCTTGTACGATATGAAGAGGATATTCGGGATAAGTATCATACCGAGAATTACGGCTAACAGGAACGCTGCTGCCATGAACAGGTATTTGACGGTTTCAGGTGTAAGCATGGTTTTCGTTTTGGCGGTTTCTTCTTAAGTCAAATTCTGTCTTCGGTCATGCCTTAAATCAGCACAGACATAACCTTGGGGCTTTGGAATGCAGGTAAAATACTGAATTCCAAATAATTATTGATGCTTTTGCGTTTAAGCTCCAATTGTTTCATTATCCCAACGCCTTGGGAAAATCTTCACATTCTACAAAGGTATTAATATTATGTCTTAATCACAATGTCTTCATGTATAAAATGAGTGATTAAAAAAGGGGCCGACCTTCTGAGTGCGGTCAACCCCTTCTGTCTTATGTCCGGTTCTGTTTCCTCTCCCGGCTATTCTTCGCTTGCGAGCGGTTTCATGGTATGGTAGACATTCTGCACGTCATCATCCTCCTCAAGCCTTTCGATGAGCTTGTCAAGCTCTGTGCGGTCTTCCGGTGCGACATCCTTGAGGTCTACATTCGGGAGTCTTGTGAATTCTCCGGAGAGCATCTCGTAGCCGTGGTCCTCGATGTATTTCTGGATGTTGTTGAAGGCGGTGTATTCGCCGTAGATGATGATCTCCCTGTTGTCGTCCTCGTCAACCTCCTCAAACACTTCTTCTGCACCATAGTCTATAAGGTCAAGCTCGAGTTCCTCGATGTCGACAGGCTTGTCGCTCTTGATGCGGAACATGCACTTGCGGTCAAACATGTAGTCAACGCTGCCGGATGTGCCGAGTGAGCCTCCGCTCTTGGTGAAGTATGAGCGGACATTGGCGACGGTGCGGTTGTTGTTGTCGGTGGCCGCCTCCACGAGAAAGGCTATTCCATGTGGGCCGTAGCCTTCGAGTACAATCTCCTTGTAGTCGCTCTGGTCCTTGTCGCTGGCTCTCTTGATGGCACGCTCAATGTTGTCCTTTGGCATGTTTTCGCTGCGGGCGGTCTGAAGAAGCGCCCGCAGCCTCGGGTTGCCTGTCACATCAGGGCCACCCTGCTTTACTGCGATGGTGATTTCCTTACCTATCTTGGTGAATGTGCGGGCCATGTGACCCCACCTCTTGAACTTTCTTTCTTTTCTGAATTCAAACGCTCTTCCCATAGATGTAGTATTTATTCTGCCTTGGGCATATTCTCGATTCTGGAGATGTACTTGTCAATGTCGTAGCCCTCCATTGACTGAGGGTATTTGTCCTTGATTTCCTTGTAAGCGGCAAGCGCCTTGTCTCTCTGGCCGAGCTCCTCGTATGTAATTCCTGCCTTGAGGAGATATGTGGCGGAGAACATGTTGTCGGAAACCTTCGCCGCCTTCATGAAATATTCGGCAGCCTTGTTATAGTCGCTGAGCCCTGTGTAGGCGTCACCGATGCATGCATTGGCACGGCCGAGAAGTATCTTGTCCTTGCCCTTGTAGGATGTGAGGTAACCTATCGCCTCATTGTAGTTGCCGAGATGGAGCTCGCAGATGCCGGCATAGAGATATACGGCCTTGCCTGCCTTTGCCCCGTATTCATCGATAATCTGGGCGAATCCGAGTACATTGCCGTCACCGTTGAGGGCAAGTTCGAATTCTTCTGCCCTGAAGTTGGCCTCTGCGGGATACATCTGCTCCTGAGCCTCGGCTTTCAGCGGAAGGTATCCGTATTTGTGCCAGAAGAAGAAGCCGAGTCCGGCAATGATGAGTACTGCAACAATGGCAGTGATGATGACTTTGTTGTCGCTGAAGAAGAGCTCAGTCTTGGATACGGCTTCGACTACAGCCTCGGTGTTCTCCTTTGCTCTTGCTTTTTCTGTGTTGTTTGCCATGGTATGTATTGTTTTATTTTCCGTAGTAGTGTTGTACATCTCAGTCGTCCGCAGGCGGCGTGTCCGGAACAAACAGGGCGCAAATTTATAAAAAAAATAATTTTTTAGGGAATTTCAGCGGGAAATTTTGAAAGTATATATACGAAAAAAAGGGTAAGCTTATTACATCGCACCGCTACAACCTCCTGCCCTTGCTGCCTTCCGGCCCTGGGGGAGTTCAGAGGGAGCTGGTCGTGTAAGACTTACCCGCTGCAAAGATAGTCAAAATTTGTTTAATGCAAAAAAATGTTCCTGATGCAAGACAAATGTTCAGCGGCCCCTTTAACATGAATATAGTGTCACTGCGTCCTGAGGCTGTCGAATATAAGGGGAAGTATGTCGTCGACCCTGCTGAATTTCCATATCTTTTCCGCCCCCACCATCAGGATTTCCATCGGTCGGCCTGCGCGCGTCTGGTATTCGGCCATTACCTGGCGGCAGGCTCCGCACGGGGTGGCGGGAACCGGGCATAATTCTCCGTTCTGGATGGCAGCCAGAGCCAATGTCTCCATTGCCTTGTCCGGGTATTGTGCCGCAGCATGGAACATTGCTGTCCTTTCCGCACACAGTCCGGACGGAAATGCCATGTTCTCCTGGTTGGAGCCTGTGACGATTTCTCCTCCCGAAAGCCGTATGGCGGCTCCTACATTGAAATGGGAGTATGGCGTGTATGCGTTTCCCGCAGCCTTTAGGGCGGCTTCGGCGAGTTCGCGGTCTTCCGGAGACAACTGCTCCATGGAGCCGTATTCGCGGTAGCGGATGTTTATTTCTCTGATGTCCATGGGAAGTGTTTGTCTGAAATTATAAATATTTTTCCTGTTATCTGTTATATTTGCACTGTCATTGACGGCAGAAACAAATATAGGAATTTTTCAATTAATATTGATGGATACGAAGAATATCAAAGTGTGTGTGGGGCTTTCGGGCGGTGTCGATTCAAGTGTGGCCGCGCTTTTGCTGAAGCGTGCCGGGTATGATGTCTTCGGGCTGTTCATGCAGAACTGGCATGACACCACCGGGACTCTCCACGGGGACTGCGAGTGGGAGGAGGACCGCTTTGTGGCTGAGATGGTGGCGAGGAAAATCGGTATCCCTTTCTATTTTGTGGATTTGAGCAAGGAGTACCGGCAGAGGGTGGTGGACTATATGTTCAATGAGTATTCAAAGGGACGTACTCCGAATCCTGATGTGCTGTGCAACAGGGAGATAAAGTTCGATGCATTCATGAAGTGCGCGATGAGGCTCGGGGCAGATTATGTGGCGACGGGGCACTATTGCCGCAAGGATGAGATTGCCGCCCCGGACGGGAAACCCGTGTACCGGATATTCTCCGGCTCAGACCCCAACAAGGACCAGAGCTATTTTCTCTGTCAGCTTACTCAGTCCCAGCTGGAGCGGGCGATGTTCCCGATAGGTGATCTTGAGAAGCCCGAGGTACGCCGGCTGGCACGGGAGGCGGAGCTCCCGTCGGCCGACAAGAAGGATTCGCAGGGAATATGCTTCGTCGGGAAGGTTGACCTGCCGACTTTCCTTCAGCAGCAGCTCAAGCCTCGGGAAGGGGATATCGTTGAGGTCTATGATGCTTTTTATACGGACAATGTGCAGTACAAGTTCATCGTCTCCACGCTCTCTTCCCTGCTCAGGGATGATTTCGCCGGGGAGGTGCCGGTTCTGACTGACTATATTTCAGAGACAAAGACTTCCGCGGCAGGCTCAGGCGACGGGAGCCCACGTGAATCCGAGTTTTCCCGGGAGAAGCTCGCCGCATTGGCGGACAATGACTGGCTCAGGCTGTCGCAGCCTGTGGAATACGGGGATATCCGCTTTGAGACCGAAACATACAGGTCCGGCAAGAAGCATATTAAGAAGACCCGCTACAAGGACAATCCCTACGGGAAAATCATCGGGAAGCATGACGGAGCGCAGTTCTATACCATCGGCCAGCGCAGGGGCCTGAATGCAGGAGGCCACAAGGATTCTGTCTTTGTCATTGAGACGGACATTGCGTCCAATATAATATATGTGGGGGAGGGACACCGCCACAGGGGGCTTTCCCGCAGTTGCCTCAGGGTGGCCCCGGAGGATGTTCACTGGATAAGGGAGGATATCCCGATGGCTGTGGGTGACATAAGGAGATACCGTGTCCGCATCCGCTACCGCCAGCCTCTGCAGTCCGCCTTCCTGATTATGCGCACGAACGGTCTCTATGTCCTCTTCGATGCTCCGCAGCGCGGAATTACTCCGGGACAGTTCGCCGTCTGGTATGACGGTGATGAAATGGTCGGCTCCGGGGTTATTTCAAGATAGACTTTGCGGCTGATTCTCCTGCAAGCATTCCTGTGGAGAATGCCGTCTGGAGATTGTAGCCTCCGGTGTCTCCGTCAAGGTCGAGGATTTCCCCTGCGAAATAGAGCCCCTGGCAGAGTCTGGATTCCATAGTCTTGGCTGTTATCTCGTCTGTGGACACGCCTCCGGCCGTTATCACGCATCTTTCGTATCCGACGAAGCCGCAGATGTTCATTTTCCAGTTTTTAAGTCTTGCAGCAAGTGTCTTGTGGTCAATGTTCTGGTTGCATCGTCTGAACCCCTGCACGAGAGTTGCGGGAAGCAGTTTCCCGAGCAATACCCTGAACCTGTCATTATATGATTTTCCCCGGCTCCTCGGGTCTGCGGCGATTTCCTGCCAAAGGGTGGCTATGCGTTTGTCCAGGGCCGTTATGTCAACGGCGGGCTTGAGGTCAATTGATACTGCCGCTTTGCTCCCGTTGATGATGGTGTTGACACATTTTCTGCTGACTTTGAATCCGATGGCTCCCTCTATGCCTCCGTCCGTGAAGTCAAGGTCCCCGAATTCTTCCTGGACCGGCGTGCCGTCCGTAAAGAGTGTCAGTGACACATTTTTCAGCTGGTTTCCTGCAAGTGAGGCACCTGTCTCGGAAAGGGGCAGGGATCTGTCTGTGTGGCCTTTGAGCGGAGTGTTCCCATCTGTCCCCCTGCCTCCTTCCGGTTGGCTGCCTCTGACGGAAAAATTCTTGTATCCTTCAGGAACCAGCGCCGTCAGCGATGGAAAGCATCTCTTTATCGTGTGTCCGAAGTCCTGTGCCCACCGGTAGCCGTCTCCTGTGGAGCCGGTTCCGGGGTAGGAGAGACCTCCTGTCGCTATTATGAGTTTTCTGCAGGTAAATTCCTTGCCGTCTTCGCACCGGATATTGAACATGCTTCTCTCCGCTTCTTTCCCGGGAATGCAGATGTCTCTGCTGACGGAAACGGACGAGACGGTGCAGCCTGTCCTGACTGTCGCTCCGGATGCTGATACGGCGCGGACCAATGTGTCGACCACATCTTTGGCAAGGTGTGATGCAGGAAAGACTCTCTCTCCGCGTTCGATTACTGTCTCAAGCCCGTTGTCGTTGAAGAATCCGATTGTATCGGCTGTGCTGAAATTGTAGAATGCAGCCTTGAGCGGGTTGGGCTTGGGGTGTATATGAGCCGAGAAATCATTCCATGGCCTGGTGTTGGTGATGTTGCATTTCCCTTTGCCGGTAATCATTATTTTTCTTCCCGGCCTGGGCATTTTCTCCAGGACGGTCACTTTCCTCCCCGGCTGTGCCTGAGTGTTGTCTCCGCTGCCGGCAAATACCTTTGCAGCACCGGCGGCCGCCATCATTCCGGCCGCCCCGCCTCCAATTATTATGATGTCAGAATATTCCATTGATGATTAATGTCTGAAATGTGAATTATCTTGCATAAAAATCAAAATTTACGCAAGATATTAATTTTTTTACTATTTTTGCAGTCCGAAATTTCAAAGCCACTTTAGCTCAGTCGGTAGAGCAACGCATTCGTAACGCGTAGGTCGTGGGTTCGAATCCCATGAGTGGCTCTTTCTTATGGATCATGTCCCTTTAGTCAGCAGATTTTTTCTGTTATCCGTATTTCTGCTTTCCGGCTGCGGCGCAGGACAGGAGGCTGCTCCTGAAACTTCCGGCTATTTTTCTTATGCAAGATATGTCGATGTGATTGCATCGGAGAATGAGGTTTCCGTAGTGACGGTTTCTCCGTTTGACGGGACTTCCGATACTCTTGTCATCAATGTCCCGGTCAGGAATGTGGTGTGCATGGCATCCAATTATGTTGCCTGCCTCAGTGCTGTCGGCTGTGATTCGGTTGTTACAGCCGTGTCCGGGGCGCGTTATATATCAGACCCGAAGGTCCGGGACCGGTATCCGGAATCTCTGTATGACATCGGATATGAGTCAACCCTTGATCTGGAGCGGATTGTCTGTCTCGCGCCGGATATGGTGGCTGCCTATGCTGTTTCATCCGCGCCCTCTGCCCAGATGTCCCGGGTGAGCTCCTTCGGTATTCCGGTGCTGACTCTTTATGACAATTTTGAGCATCATCCTCTCGCCCGGGCCGAATATGTCCGTCTTTTCGGTCTCCTCGCCGGTCGGAGACAGGCTGCGGATTCTCTTTTTTCCGCAGTCGAATCCCGATATCTGAGTCTGTCCCGTATGTCAGCCCTCGGGCCCACTTCCGCTGCGGGCCCAGACAGGTCTGCGGTAAAGGTCCTGCTTAATATCCCGTATGGCGGTGCGTGGTATATCCCGGGGGCGGAGAATTACATGTCCTGTCTCATCCGTGATGCCGGAGGTGAGGTCCTCGGTGCCGAACCGGGGAAAAGCGTGTCTTCTGTTGTAACTTTGGAAAAAGCTCTTAAGCTTTCCCGGGAGGCTGATTTCTGGCTCAACACGGGGTGGTGCAGGACAAGGGAGCAGCTGGCTGGTGTCAACCCCATGTTCAGTCTGTTCCTTGCAGGCGACAGCCTGAAGATATTCAACAATATCCGCCGCGTGACTCCTGACGGCGGAAATGATTTCTGGGAGAGCGGAGCCGTCAGGCCCGACCTCATACTTCATGATCTTGTGCATATCTTCTATCCCGATGCGGAAGCGGGCTCTGCCGGTCAGGAGCCCGATGCATCATGCCCCGGACAGAAGTTGTCCGATACATTATACTATTATGTGCCTGTAATCTGAATCTTCTCATGCCCCGGAACTCTCTGCTCCGGAGCATGACGCTTCAGTGTAATGTCTGTCAGTCGGCCTGCTTTATCATGTTGAAACGGAAAAGTCCGTTGCCGCAGAATGTCCCGCTGATTTCAGCAGACGAGTACATTTCCTCTGCTTTGGCAGTAGCGGCTTCCGGTGCCCCGAAGTCTGCGAGCGGAGCCATTTCCTTGAGCTCCACGGCGAGTATATCACCGATGCGGAGGGAAATCAGCGGGGATGCCCCGGAGATGGCCTCTTCGATAATTCCCGCAGAGCCTTCTGAGGTCGAATAAATTTCCTGCCCGTCTTTTGATACGGAAAAGATATTGGTGCCGTCTTCAAGAGTCACTTTGTTGTACATCGGGAACGGAAGGACAGACGTGTGGTCCGTGCATGATGCTGCGGCAAGGGATATTGCCCCCGGAGCATTCTGCTCTGCGTGGCAAAGCAGGTCTTTGACATAAAGAAGGATGCCGTAGCTGACCGCATCATAGTACCTGTCTGCGAATTTCCGTCCTATGCATTTGCCTGCTTTGCTGATGCGGGCAAAAAGTACCGGGGTCCATAAGTACCCTGACACAGCGTCCGGGAGGTAGAGGTCCTTGTCCTCTCTCTCCCAGGTAGTGTCCGGCCGGCAGTAGAACCGGCCGGTCCCAAATGCTTTGACTATTATGTTCATTGTGTCTGCCCGATGTTTATATGACGGGAAATGTTCCGGGACGGCGGTTATTTGCCCTGACGGGTGTTGAACTTGCCGGCAAGGAGGCTCAGGGAGCTGCCGAGTTCTTCGTCTGAGAGCGGCTTGGTCTGCTCTGCGGCCCTGGCTGCTCTGCGGGCTTCTTTTTTCTCCTCTTCGTACTGCTGTCTGAGGAGTTCAAACTGGCGCTTGGTGTCAAGGGTAAATTCGCCGTTCTCAATCCAGCTGAAATATGAAGGCTCGGTCATGTAGACTTCCCGTGCGGTCCTGCCCTTGTGCTTGCCGAAGCTGATGACCGGCTCCTTCTTGTCATTGAGGGCTATCCGGCCTGCGTAGTCGAGGCTTTTCTGTCTCTCTGAAAAGTTGGAGAGGAATTCGACATTGTTCCTGAGAGTCTCGGGATATTTGTCCAGCTGGGCCTTGAGCACGGCGTATGTTGCAAGCGTGTCCGCTTCAGCGGCATGGGCGTTTTCGAGTTCTTTCCCGCAGTAGAATCTGTATGCGGCCTTGAGGTTGCGCGGCTCCATGACATGGTATATGTTCTGCACATCGACCATCCGCATTTCATGCAGATTGATGTCAAGGTCCCTGTTCAGGTATTTGCGGACTCTTTCGATTTCTTCCGCGAGCATCGGAAGGTCGAATTTGGTGGAGTTGAAGCCGGACAGGTCGCTTCCCTTGAGCCACGATACGACTTCATCGGCGATGTCGCAGAAGCGGGGACAGCCTTCCAGGTCCTCGTCGCTGATGCCGTGGACGGCCCTTGCACTCGGTGTGACCGGGCGCTGGCTGCCTGTGACATAGTCCCAGGGCTTGACTCTCCATGTCTTTATGCGTTCTTCTCCTCCGGGGAATATTTTTACGAAACTCAGTTCAATGATTGCGTCAGACGCTATGTTAAGACCGGTACTCTCAATGTCGAAAAAGAGTATCGGCCTTTCAAGATTCAGTTCCATTCTGTCGTGTAAATTAAAACATTATAGGCATAATGATGCCGCAGATTCTGTCGCTGTCGGTCTCTCCCTCGGCAGGAATGATGAGTGCTGCGCGCTTGCTGTCGGCAAACTTCATGACGACCTCACCGCAGGACATGTTGCTGAGGATTTCAATGATGAATGTGGACTTGAATCCTATTGAAAGTTCTTCTCCATTGTACTGGCATGGGATTTTCTCGTATGCGGCAATTGAGAAGCCGAGGTCCTGGGCGGAAATCTCAAGGGAATCGGCGCTGAGGTCGAATTTGATATGGTTCGATGCCTTGTTGGCGCAGACTGACACCCTGCGGACCGTATTCAGGAAGAGACTTCTGTCGATTTTCAGTATATTGGCGTTGTTCTGCGGGATGACATCCCGGTATTTCGGATATTTGCCTACTATAAGACGGCATACTACGACCGTCTTGTCAAATGTGAACACCGCATTTTTGGTGTCGAAGGCGATTTCCACATTTTCCGTATCCTTGCCTATGATTGACCTGAGCACGGCCGCAGGCCTTTTGTGCAGGATGAAGGATGCTTTTTCCTGAGTCTTCACATCCTTTGCATTATAGCAGATGAGCTTGTGGGAGTCTGATGCGACGAGGGTGGTCCCTTCCGGCTCAAGGTCGAAGAATATGCCGTTCATGACAGGCCTGATCTCATCGTCTGCAGTCGCATATATTGTGCTGGAAATCCCTTCTGACAGCTCTTCGGCGGGGAAAGTCACTTTTACTGCACCTTCTTCTGTCCCGGCAATTTCAGGATAGTCTTCGGCGGGGAAAAACGGCAGAGTCGATGAGCCGGTCGTCCAGCGGCATTCGAATGAACTGTCGCTTACGGTCTTTATTGTGAGCGGCTGGTCCGGAAGTTCCTTGAGAAGATCCGTGAGATGCTTTGCGGGGATGGCTATTTTCCCTTCCTCCACGGCATTGTCCACCTCAAGGACTGTCCGGAGGGTGAGCTCCATGTCAGATGCTGTTATTTCAAGTGTGTTCCCATTGAGATTGAAGAGGAAATTCTCCAGAATAGGGAGAGCGGATTTGGTCGGAATGGCCTTTGATACTGAAAGCACGCCCTTCAGCAGTTCTGCGCTTGAAATGATAAGTTTCATATTATTTATAATTTATATTTTCTGCAATATGGTCGTATTTTATACAACGAGCAAATGTAGTAAAATTTCATGTAAATTTGGCATGTATTTTGATTTTTCGTCAGCCGTTTGTCTGAAAAATTCAAAAAATTTTGAAATATGAAAAAAGGTATCGTAACATTGCTTCTTGCCGCCGTTGTCGGTGCGGCCGCTGCCTTTGCGGTGGTGAAGCTCTCATCTCCCTCGGACCAGGGGACACGGGTAATTGTTCAGGACGGTGCCGGACAGTTCCGTACGGTCAGTCTGACGGAGACTGAATATCCGGATTTTACATATGCGGCAGAGTCTGCCGTTGATGCCGTCGTATATGTCAAGGTGACAGTGAAGGATGTCACAAGGACTGCCCCGAGTTCAATCTTTGATTTCTTTTTCGGCTACGAGGGTACGCCACGGGAGAGAGAGAGGGTCGGCAGCGGTTCCGGGGTCATTATCCGGCCTGACGGCTACATTGTCACCAACAACCATGTCATTGACGGTGCATCAAAAATTGAGGTGACCCTCAACAACAACAAGACATTTGAAGCACAGCTCATCGGTACTGACCCGGCAACCGATGTGGCATTGATTAAGATTGATGCCCAGGGACTTCCTGTAGTGCCGTTCGGGGACTCTGACAATCTCCGCCTGGGCGAATGGGTGATTGCCATCGGCAGTCCGTACGACCTCCGCTCAACTATCACTGCCGGCATTGTCAGTGCCAAGGGACGGTCGATGCCGAATTATGACGGTGAATTCAAGATAGAGTCCTTTATTCAGACTGATGCTGCCGTCAACCCTGGCAACAGCGGCGGAGCTCTTGTGGACAAGGCCGGCAATCTTGTCGGCATCAACACTGCCATTGTGTCACAGACTGGCTCGTATACGGGATATTCTTTTGCTATTCCGTCCAATATTGTCAGGAAAATTGTTTCCGACCTGATTGATTTCGGAAGTGTAAGGAGGGCAATGCTCGGTGTGACTATGAGGCCGATGGATGACAAATTGGCGAAAGAATTGAAACTTTCTTCTCCAAACGGCGTATATATTGTTGAGGTTTTGAAAGGCAGTGCTGCTGACGAGGCTGGAATCAAGGAGGGGGATGTGATTGTGGCGGTTGATTCTGTCGAGGTCAGGAATGCTTCTGCCGTTCAGGAACAGGTCAACCGTTTCCATCCGGGGGACAAGACAACAGTCACTGTACTCCGCGACGGAAAGGAGAAGGTTCTTGATGTGACATTCAAGGGTACTGCTGCGGAGAACGGTTCTGTGGATGATGACGGCGCAGTCGCATTCTATGGGGCAAGAATCAAGGAAGCTCCGAAAGAGACTCTTGAGAAGCTCGGCATAGACCACGGAGTTGAGATTGTCTCTGTGGGACCCGGCAAAATCATGGACGCCGGAGTTTCCGAAGGTTTCGTGATGATGTTTGTCAATGACCAGCCTGTAAGCAAGCCTCAGGATGTGATGAATATCATCGGGAAGTCGAAAAGGGCAGTGTTCGTGGAAGGAATGACTCCTTACGGCAGAGTGTCGTATTTCGGCTTCGGAATTTAGGAGACAAACATATTTATGAGACAGCTAAAGATTACAAAGTCGATTACAAACCGTGAGAGTGCATCTCTTGACAAATATCTTCAGGAGATAGGAAGGGAGGAACTCATTACTGTAGAAGATGAAGTAGAGCTTGCCCAGCGCATCCGCAAGGGTGACCAGGCGGCTCTTGAGAAACTTACCAGGGCCAACCTGAGGTTTGTGGTCTCTGTTGCGAAACAGTACCAGAACCAGGGGCTCAGCCTTCCGGACCTCATCAACGAAGGCAATCTCGGTCTGATAAAGGCTGCGGAGAAGTTTGACGAGACCAGGGGCTTCAAGTTCATTTCTTATGCGGTATGGTGGATACGCCAGTCCATTCTTCAGGCTCTCGCGGAGCAGTCGAGAATCGTCAGGCTGCCTCTGAATCAGGTCGGTTCCCTGAACAAAATCAACAAGGCTCTCCAGAAGTTCGAACAGGAGAACGAGAGGATGCCGTCCACTGAGGAACTGTCGGAGATGATAGATGTCCCGAAGGACAAGATTGCCGACACCCTCAGGGTTTCAGGCCGCCATGTGTCCGTGGACGCACCTTTTGTCGAAGGGGAGGACAACAGCCTTCTGGATGTGCTTGTGAACAATGATTCCCCGAATGCCGACCGCGGGCTTGTGAACGAGTCTCTGAACAAGGAAATTGAACGGTCGCTTTCCACTCTTGCGCCGAGGGAGCGTGAGATTGTCAAGTCATTCTTCGGCATCGGCTGTCAGGAGATGACGCTTGAGGAGATAGGCGAGAGGTTCGGCCTCACCAGGGAGAGAGTCCGTCAGATCAAGGAAAAGGCCATCAGGAAGCTCAGGAACAATTCCAGGAGCAAGCTGCTGAAGAGTTATCTCGGCTGAGGCGGCAGGGTAATGTTAATCAGATTATAGACAAATGCTGAATCCGGAGAAATTCATAGTTGCGAAGGCTGCTGACGCCGTTCGCTCTCTTTATGGGGCTGACGCCGACGGCGGAATGCTTCAGGTCCAGGTGACAAGGAAAGAATTCGAGGGTGACTATACGCTCGTGACATTCCCGCTGCTGAAAGTCTCAAAATCATCTCCCGAAAATACGGGAAAGGCGCTCGGCGAGTGGTTTGTGGCCAATTGTCCAGAGGTGGCCGGCTACAATGTGCTTAAAGGCTTCCTGAACATATCTTTTTCGACCGCGTATTGGAACGGGGTCTTTGCGGAGATTGCGGCCACGGCCGATTTCGGCCAGCATGCACCGACCGGGAAGACCGTCATGGTCGAGTTCTCTTCACCGAATACGAACAAGCCTCTGCATCTGGGGCATATCAGGAACAACCTCCTCGGCTGGTCCATCTCGAAGCTCCTTGAGGCTAACGGGCACAATGTATTGAAAGTCAATCTTGTGAATGACCGCGGAATACACATCTGCAAGTCAATGCTGGCATGGCTCAAGACAGGCAACGGAGAGACTCCGGAGTCTTCCGGCAAGAAGGGAGACCATCTCGTCGGTGACTATTATGTGGCCTTCAATGACATGTATAAGGCTGAGGTGGACGGACTTGTGGCTTCCGGCATGCCGAAGGAGGAAGCGGAGAAAAACGCCCCTTCTCTCAAGGAGGCACAGGAGATGCTCTACAGATGGGAGCATGGTGACAAGGAGGTCGTGGAGCTCTGGAAAAAGATGAACGGATGGGTCTATGCGGGCTTTGACAAGACTTACCGTGACCTCGGAATCTCGTTTGACAGGACTTATTATGAGTCACAGACCTATCTTTTCGGCAAGGCTCTGGTGCAGAAAGGCCTTGACATGGGCATCTTCGAGAAAGAGGCCGACGGTTCTGTGTGGTGTGACCTTACTGCCGACGGGCTCGACAGGAAACTTCTCCTGAGGGGAGACGGCACTTCCGTATATATGACGCAGGACCTCGGTACTGCCGAGCAGCGTTTTGAGGAATACAGGCTGGACGAGCACATCTATGTCGTGGGCAATGAGCAGAACTATCATTTCCAGGTGCTGAAACTCATTCTCAAGAAGCTCGGCTTTGCCTGGGCTGACAGCATATATCATCTGTCGTATGGCATGGTGGAGCTTCCGCAGGGCAAGATGAAGTCCCGCGAGGGTACTGTGGTGGATGCGGACGACCTCATCGAGAAGATGTACAAGACAGCCAGAGAGACTTCCCTGGAACTCGGCAAGCTTGAAGACATGGACGAGAAGGAGCAGGATGCCCTGTTCCGGATGATCGGACTGGGTGCGCTGAAGTATTTTATCATCAAGGTTGATCCG
Source organism: uncultured Bacteroidales bacterium (assembly GCA_944322565.1). Taxonomy (GTDB): domain Bacteria; phylum Bacteroidota; class Bacteroidia; order Bacteroidales; family UBA932; genus Cryptobacteroides. Next base: position 39,175 of record CALUPG010000003.1, read on the forward strand.
AAGAAGACAATGCTTTTCGATCCCAAGGAGTCAATCGACTTCAACGGGAATACCGGACCTTTCATCCAATATACCCATGCGAGAATCAAGTCAATCTTGAGAAAGGCCGCTGCGGCAGGAATAGACTGGAGAGGAACTGCATCCTCCACATCAGCCGGGCTTTCTCCGAAAGAGGTCAGAATCATCAAGATTCTCAATCAGTTCCCGTCCAGGATTGCGGAAGGGGGAGAGGCGCATTCCCCGGCTGTCATAGCCAACTATGCCTACGACCTTGCAAAGGAATTCAACCAGTATTATCATGATACTCCGATTCTCAGGGAGGAGGACAGTGCACTTCTCAAGTACCGCCTGGAGCTTGTTGAAAATATTGCAAAGGTCCTTGTAAAGGCCATGTCGATTCTCGGCATCACACTTCCTGAGAGAATGTGACAATGGCTTATGGAAGGATGACTCAGGAAGAAAGGCTGCATCCAGCTGAAATGATACCGACTTCCGTCAAGGAGGTCAGGGCCTTGGGGTGGGACTGGATTGACATCATCATTTTCACGGGTGATGCATTCGTGGACCACCCTTCTTTCGGCACTGCCGTGATTGCAAGGTATCTGCAGAAGTCCGGATACAGGGTGGCCGTCGTGCCACAGCCCAACTGGCGGGATGATCTGCGCGATTTCCGCAAGCTTGGGGCTCCGAGACTGTATTTCGGGGTGAATGCGGGGGCGATGGACTCCATGGTCAATCATTATACCGCGTCCAAGAGACTCAGGAGCGATGATGCGTATACCCCGGGAGGCAAGGCGGGACAGCGTCCGGACTATGCCGTGACTGTCTATACGAAGATTCTGAAAGAAATTTATCCGGAAATCCCGGTAGTCATCGGCGGCATTGAGGCTTCCCTGAGGAGGCTTACGCATTATGACTACTGGAAGGATGACCTGATGCCGTCGGTGCTTGTGGGCAGTGGGGCGGACTGGCTGTGCTACGGAATGGGGGAGAGGCCGATGCTGGAGCTTACCAGGGCGATTGAGGCGGGACGCAACATGTCCGATATCAGGAAAATCCCTCAGCTCGCCTTCTTCATGTCCGGCAAGTGCAGGGACAAGGATGTTCTGGAACTGCATTCATACGAGGAGTGCCGCCGGGACAGGAGGGCCTTTGCGGAGAATTTCCACCAGATTGAGACTCATGCCAATATGCTGCATCCTGCTGTGATAGTCGAGCCTGTCGGTAACGGTTATGTGCGGGTCAATCCCCCGTATCCTCCGGCCACGCAGCAAGAGATGGATTCGTTCTGGGACCTGCCATTCACAAAATTGCCGCATCCGCGCTACAAAGGCAAGCATATCCCTGCTTATGAGATGATTAAGTTCTCGATAAATACGCACAGGGGATGCTTCGGAGGCTGCAATTTCTGCACAATAGCTGCCCATCAGGGCAAATTCATACAGTCCCGCTCAGAGGAATCCGTTCTCAGGGAAGTGCGGGCTCTGCGCGATTTGCCGGACTTCGCCGGGAATATTTCTGATCTCGGGGCTCCGACGGCCAATATGTACGGGATGAAAGGACGCGACGGGGAGCTTTGCGCCAAGTGTGTACGCAAATCCTGCCTGTTCCCCAGGCCATGCCGCAATCTGGACCGATCTCATTCCAGGCTGCTCGCTCTGTACGCCAAAGTTGGCGCTGTCAAGGGCATCCGCCATGCATATATCGGCAGCGGCATCAGATATGACCTTTTTCTTGATGAATCCGGCTATGTGGACGAATCCTCTTGTCCTTATTTCAGGGAACTTGTGCTTGAGCACACTTCCGGCCGGCTGAAGGTAGCTCCTGAACACACTGAAGACAGGGTGCTGAAGTTCATGGCGAAGCCGTCGTTCCGACTTTTCATGCGGCTTAGGGATGAATTTGACAGGATTGTCTCTGAAAGCGGACGGCACTGCGGACTGGTCCCGTATTTTATTTCCGGACATCCCGGGTGTACAATGCAGGATATGGAGCGTCTTTCACGCAATCCGGCCCTGAAAGGACTTTATATGGACCAGGTACAGGATTTCACTCCGACGCCCATGACGGCTTCGTCGGTGATGTTCTATTCCGGCTATGATCCCGGCACTATGCAGAAAGTATTCGTTGAAAGGAATATAGAGCGCAAACGGCGGCAAAAGTCATTTTTTTTCAAAAAAAAGTGACCCCACAGTGTCTCCATATCGGAAAAATGTTCTATTATTGCACCCTGAAAACGATACAAGAAAAATAGAACAGTTGATATTATGCAAAACTTTGACAATAAGAAAAGAAGGGCTGTAGTAAGTTTTGAAAACATGTCTGAAGAGCTGGCTGCGGCTTTTGCCGAGAAGTATCCGAAGGGGTTCAGTGACTATCTTCCTGATATCCAGAAGTATGATAAGCCGGATGGTACGAGTTTCTTTGCCGTGACTCTTGAGATTCCTGATGCAATCTATCTTGTGAAGGTAAAGGTTCCGACTGATGATGCGGAAGATATAGAGAGATGGCTGGACGGAGAAGATGACGACGAGGGAGAGGACGGAGAAGGCGAGGATCTGCCGGATGACAATATCGCCCAGTATGCCACAGGAGACGATGACCAGGGTGATCAGGATGCATAGCCTCATCCAAACTGAAAATTTTTCATGAATCATATTGCGGAGCTGCCTTGACGGCGGCTCTTTTCATGTGTCCGTGTCCCGTTTTTTTTATCGGGTCTTTTTGCTATTTTTGTCAGCGGAAATTCTGAATATGGACTCTGGTAAGGGGAAAGGCGGTTTTGTCCGCCGCATCAAGGGAATGATGTCTGAGAAAGAACTTATGCTGGTGCTTTCTCTGGCAGTCGGTATTGCCTGCGGTCTTGCGGCTGTCTCTCTCAAGCTTGCCATAGAGTTCATCCATAAAGGAATCACTTCATGGTTTGACGGTGAGGTCTACAACTATCTGTATCTGATATATCCCGGCATCGGAATGCTTCTGGCAATGCTGTTTGTCCGTTATGTGATAAAGGACAACATCGGGCATGGTGTCACGAAGGTTCTTCTCGCCGTCTCCAAAAACGAATCGAGGATAAAGCCGCACAATATGTGGTCTTCCCTTCTGGCAAGTTCCGTTACCATAGGATTCGGCGGCTCTGTGGGAGCCGAGGCGCCGATTGTCTATACCGGAGCTGCAATCGGGTCCAATATTGCCAGAAAGATGGGACTGTCTTACAAGAACATGACTATTCTTCTCGGGTGCGGGGCCGCCGGAGCAGTGGCGGGAATTTTCAAGGCTCCTCTTGCAGGAGTCCTCTTTACCCTTGAGATTCTGCTTTTCAACATCTCGATGAGTTCAATCCTCCCGTTGCTGATGTCATCGATTTCGGCTACGGTGATCTCTTATCTCTTTCTCGGGGACTCGCTTCCTTTCGAGTGCACATTGTCCCCGTTCACAATGCACAATATTCCGTTCTATATACTTCTTGGACTGTTCTGTGCGGCGTGTTCTGTATATTTCACCCGGACAACACTGTGGCTGGAGGACAATATCAAGTCCATAAGGAATGTCTTCGGCCGGTGGGGGATATCGGCCCTGTGCCTTGGCCTTCTTATCTTCCTGTTCCCGCCGCTCTACGGCGAGGGGTATGAGTATGTGAGTATCCTTCTCAACGGGGGCAGCCTGGACTTTGACGGAGAGACAATACTTGCCTTTTTCATGCACCATAAATGGTCCGTCCCTGTATTTTTTCTGCTGATTCTTGTCCTGAAGGTCTTTTCAATGTCCTTCACGAATGCCGGAGGCGGGGTGGGAGGAACATTTGGCCCGACGCTTTTTGTCGGTGCCATTGCCGGCTTTGTGCTAGCAAGGACATTCAATCTGATGTTTGCCGGCTCTTCGCTGACTGTACCTGAACAGAATTTTGTGCTTGTCGGTATGGCCGGGCTCATGGCTGGCGTGATGCAGGCTCCGATGACTGCGATATTCCTGATTGCAGAGATTTCAGGAGGATATGAACTCCTTGTGCCGCTTATACTGACTTCAGCAATATCTTTCGGTGCAACCCGGGCAGTGGAACCATATTCCATTTATACCAAGCGTATTGCCAAGAAAGGAGAGTTGCTGACGCATGACAGTGACCAGGCCGTGCTGACTCTGTTGAAAACCTCGGATCTGATTGAGTCTGATTTTTCTACGGTTAAGATTGACGCCACTCTGGGAGAACTTGTGGATGCCATCGCGCTTTCTTCCAGGAATATTTTCCCGGTGGTCGATTCGAAGGAACATTTCCAGGGATATGTCTCGCTTGAGGATGTCAGGAAGGACATGTTCAAGAAGGAACTCTATGACAAGATGCACGTATACAATTATATGAAGTCTTCTCCGGCGTATGTCTTTCCTGAAGAAAAGATGGAAAGCGTCATGAAGAAATTCGAGAAGACGGACGCGTGGAATCTGCCTGTTGTCGATGAGGAGCGGACCTATCTCGGCTTCGTGTCAAAGTCCAAGATTTTCTCCGCATACCGGGACAGGCTCCGGCAGGTGTCGCATGACTGAATACTGACGATATTGCGGCATAATAACCGCAGCATTACAAATAACTGCATAATTGCAAGGAAATGAAAGAGATTTATATCAAGAATATTGCCTCAAGGCTGGGAGTGAAGGAGTGGCAGGTGGAAAATTGTGCCGGGCTCTTCGAAGAAGGGGCGACCATCCCGTTCATCAGCCGCTACCGCAAGGAAAAGACAGGAGGGCTTGACGATGTGGAGGTGGCTGAGGTCCGTCATTGGAAAGATGTGTTTGACGAGATGGAAAAGAGGAAAGAGACAGTGCTTTCCACCATTGAGTCTGCAGGTAAGCTGACGGAAGACCTTCGCTTGAAGATTGAGGCATGTACCGACGGACGGGAACTCGAAGACCTGTATCTTCCGTATAAGCCGAAGAGAAGGACCAGGGCAACCGTCGCCAGGGAGGCCGGACTTGAGCCGCTGGCCGACATGATGTACAATGTCTCAGTGACAGATCCTTCGCGTGAAGCAGGGAAATATCTGAATGACAAGGTGGCTACCGTGGAAGATGCTCTCGCCGGGGCAAGGGATATCATAGCCGAAAGGCTCAGTGAGACGGCTTCTGTGAGGGAGACTCTCAGACAGATATTCAATACCCGCAGAGTGGTGTCCAAGGCCACGAAAAAGGCCTCATCGCCGGAAGCGGGAAAATACAAAGGATATTTTGATTATTCCGAGCCTGTCAGCCGCATGGCCCCGCACCGGGTGCTTGCCGTGCTCCGTGCCCAGGCCGAAGGATATGTGACACTTCGGATTGATGCTGATGCCGAGAAGTGCGGGAACAAGATGTATTATGATTTCTGTCAGCAGAGGCGTTATCCGGCAGGACCGCTTGCCGCTCAGATACGCGAGGCAGTGGACGATGCATACAAGAGGCTTCTTGAGCCATCAATTACCAATGAAGTCATTGCTCAGGCCAAGGAAAAGGCCGACGAGGCGTCGGTGAGGGTATTCGGTGAAAATCTCAGGCAGCTGCTGCTTGCGCCCCCGGTAGGCCAGAAACGGGTGCTGGCGATTGACCCCGGGCTGAGAACCGGATGCAAGGTGGTCTGTCTGGATGCCCAGGGCAGTCTTCTGCATTACGAGACCATTTTTCCTCATCCTCCGGCCAACGAGAAAGTGAAGTCAATCCAGGCCCTTTCCTCTATGGTGGAAAAGTACGGAATAGAGGTCATAGCGATAGGCAACGGGACTGCCGGCCGCGAGACCGAGGCCTTCATCAGAAGGATTCCGCTTCCGGAAGGGGTAAAGGTATATTCGGTCAGTGAAGACGGGGCATCCGTATATTCCGCTTCCGAGGCAGCCAGGGCGGAATTTCCCGATCAGGATGTGACAGTAAGGGGAGCAGTGTCGATTGGCCGCCGTCTGATGGACCCTCTTGCCGAACTGGTGAAGATTGACCCGAAGTCGCTCGGTGTGGGGCAGTACCAGCATGATGTAGATCAGAATCTGCTGAAGGAGACTCTGGACAATACGGTTGAGAGCTGTGTCAACAGTGTCGGTGTAAATCTCAACACTGCAAGTCCATATCTCCTGAGTTATGTCGCCGGCATAGGCCCTGCTCTTGCCTCCAATATCGTGGAATATCGCACAGAGCATGGCCCGTATAAGTCCCGCAGAGAACTTGCCAAGGTTAAGCGCCTCGGAGACAAGGCTTTCGAGCAGTGTGCCGGTTTTCTCCGCATTCCCGGTGCCGAGAATCCTCTGGACAATTCTGCCGTCCACCCCGAATGCTACCATATCGTGGCGAAGATGGCCTCGGATCTCGGCGTATCCACGAGTGAACTTGTCGGGAATGAGGCTCTGTGCTCAAAGATAATTCCTGAGAAATATGTAGAGGGCGATTTCGGCCTTCCTACCGTCACCGATATCATCCGCGAACTCAAAAAGCCTGGCAGAGACCCGCGCGAGAGTGCCTCCGAATTTGAATTTTCCGAGAACATCCACACCATCGATGACCTCATTGACGGCATGGAACTGCCCGGCATTGTGACCAACATCACGGCATTCGGCGCTTTTGTGGACATAGGCATCAAGCAGAACGGTCTGATCCATGTCTCCCAGATGGGAGTCCGTCATCTTACCGACCCGACCAAGGTCCTCAAGCTGCATCAGCATGTCAAGGTCGAAGTAATCGGAGTAGATATGGAGCGGAACCGGATTGCTCTGAAACTTATAAAATGATTTTTCTGGCAGATGTCCGCGATTTTGCCGCAAGAGTGTGTCTGATGGCATTCTGTTTTTAAAATACCCCTGAAACCATCCGAAATCCAGAACAAAAATTCGTTGAAAATTTGCAGCAATCAAAATATTTTCTACCTTTGCAATCCCAATCGTAATGAGAGGGACAAAAAGAAACGATAAAAGGGAGCTTAGCTCAGTTGGTTCAGAGCGTCTGCCTTACAAGCAGAGGGTCGGGGGTTCGACTCCCTCAGCTCCCACCACCCGAAAGGGCAAACCGAAGCAAGAGGATGACTTTCACTTTTAAGTCATCCTCTTCTTTGTTTTTCCGAGAGGTCACCTTATATCTTCCTTCCCGAATATTCGATTCTCGGAAAGCTGTCAAGGCTTGTAGCGATACCGTATTGCCGCCACCAGTTTTGCGTATCAATGGCAAATCCATGTTGATTTCCTGATGTGCGGCCGGTGGACATGTGGAATGCCCTCCGACGGCCGCGATTTTCCTGCAAAATCGCGCCCGTTGGCATTTTGAAAATACCGACTGGCGTAAAAAAACAGCAAAATCACGCCCGTTGGACAGCATTTTGACTCTCCATCGGGCGCGCTGCCACTTGACCATGTCGGCGGCAACGAAATCGGGGCAGCCTACAGGCATCCGAATGAGAATGCGTTGATGCCGTCGAAGACGGAACTGACTATGCCCAGAGCGAGTATCCCTGCCAGACAGAGAACGAGTCCGGTGCGGGTGCTGGCGTCGGTTCTGAAGGCGGCTATCGGGGTGTCGTTCCTGTTGATGAACATCGCCTTGACGACAAGGAGGTAATAGTAGAGAGAGATGACCGTATTGAGCAGGGCGATGAGCACCAGTACATGGAAGCCTTCTTCAAACGCGGAGGCAAAGATGAAGAATTTGGAGAAGAAGCCGGCGAACGGCGGTATTCCCGCGAGGGAGAAAAGGGCAAGCATCATAGTGACTGCGAGCTTCGGATTGGTCTTGTAGAGACCGTTCCAGTCGTCCATGTCCAATTTGCCGCCGCTGTGCTGCTCGACCGCGGATATCACTCCGAAGGCGGCGAGGTTGGCGGCCATGTAGACCAGGACATAGAATATGAGTGATGTCATGCCGTATGAAGTGCCGCTGATGACTGCCAGCATGATGTAGCCGGCCTGGGATATTGACGAGAATGCAAGGAATCGCTTGAGGTTCTTCTGTCTGATGGCAAATATGTTGGCAACTGTGATGCTGAGCACGATGACAATATAGAGCATGAGCTGCCAGTATTGTATCATCGGGGAGAAGACTTTTATAAGAATCATCATGAGGGTAAAGGCTGCGGCTCCTTTGGAAACGACTGACAGATAGGATGTGACGGCTGTGGGAGCTCCCTGGTATGTGTCGGCTGTCCAGAGATGGAAAGGCACGAGCGACAGCTTGAAGGCGAGTCCGGCGAAGAAGAATACCATTGCCATGACCTGCAGGGCATTCCCCTCCAGCATGAATCCCATGTCGTCAAAATACAAAGTACCTGCTGTGCCGTAGAGGAAAGATATGCCGTAGAGCATGAGTCCGCTTGAGAAAAGGGCGCTGAGGATGAATTTTGCCCCTGCTTCTGCGGAATTGCCCTTGTATTTGTCAAAGGCGACAAGGCAGGCCAAGGGCACTGATGCAAGCTCCAGTCCGATGGTGAACATCAGGAAATGTCCCGAGCTTATCATGAAATCCATTCCGAGCAGGGTGGAGAGGGTAAGGACATAGAATTCACCTCTCTTGAATGCCGTATCCTCGCGCCTGAGCCATGTGTCGGCCTGGAGAAATACTATCAGGGTGCCGATGGCAAGAATGCTCTTCACGATGCCGTAGACCGGATTGTAGACATACATCCCGCCGAAGACTTCGGCCTCGGCGCTGCTGTATGGCCAGATTGTCCCTGCTATGAACGCCAGCATCAGGAAGCAGACAAAGCCGTGGAAAAAGCGTCTGCCGCGTCTGCCTGCAATGAGGTCATAGAGCAGAGTTGCCACAATCACTCCGGCAAGTGCTGTTTCCGTGTACATATATGTGAAAATTCCTGAATAATCCATTTCTTTTTCTTCTGTAAAGTTTGTATATAATCTGTCTTACATCAGCTTGAAGATAAATCTCCCGTGCTTCTGTCCGGAAATAATCGGTCTGCCGTCAGTTCAGAATATGCGAAATCATCGGGACGACGCTGTCTGAAATCATGCCGCTGATCCACATCGGGGCTAGTCCCAGTCCGGCTATGCAGACTATCAGGACAATGACGGCAAGGCGCTCGTCCCAGGTCGCGTCCGTCAGCTTCAGGTGCTCCGGATTGGTGCAGGTCCCGTAGAGAATCTTCCCGATGAGCCTGAGGATGTAGACTGCGGTGATAACTATCGATGTGCAGGCTATGACGGTGACGACTCTGTGGAAGGTGTCATTCTCCATGAATGCCCCGTTGAAGATGGTCATCTCGGCAACGAATCCGCTGAGACCCGGAAGACCGAGATTGGCGAGTCCGGCGATGACATAGCATACCGACAGGAACGGCATTATCCTCATCAGACCGCTGAGCTCGCGGATGTCGCGGGTATGGGTCCTCCCGTATATCATGCCGATGAGGGCGAAGAACAGGGCGGTCATCAGGCCGTGGCTGAGCATCTGCAGGACTGCTCCCGTGGTGGCGGTAGTGTTCATCATGAGGATGGCGAACAGCACCAGACCGCAGTGTGATACGGAAGAGTAGGCGTTGATGTACTTGAGGTCAGTCTGTACGCAGGCAGAGAATGCTCCGTAGACTACGGAGACAGCCGTAAGTATGATGAATATCCAGCTGAGCTCCTGTGCGGCGTCGGGAAGCAGGAACATTGCCACTCGGAAACATCCGTAGCCTCCGAGCTTCATGAGTACCCCCGCATGGAGCATCGAAACTGCCGTCGGGGCGGATGCATGGCCGTCCGGGCTCCAAGTGTGGAACGGGAACAGGGCCCCGAGCACTCCGAATCCGATGAACACTATAGGGAACCATACTTTCTGAAGAGGGAGCGGGATATTGTGCAGACTGGCTATCTCAATGATGTTCATCGTAGTTGCTCCGGAACCGAAATATATTCCGAGGATGCCGATGAGGATGAGGGCCGAGCCTCCCATGAGCATCAGGGTGAGCTTCATGGCGGAGTATTCCTTGCGGCCGGTACCCCAGACTCCGATGAGAAGATACATCGGTATGAGGGCCACCTCGTAGAACATGAACATAGTGAAGAGGTCCAGGGAGATGAAGAAACCGAAGACCCCGATGCTAAGCAGACAGAACCACATGAAGAATTCCTTCGCCCCGTCCGTCATTTTCCATGAGGCGAATGTTCCAGTGAAGACGATGACTGACGAGAGCAGGAGCATAGCCACCGAAATGCCGTCCACTCCGACATCGTATCTTATGTTGAGGGGGGCATACCAAGTGAAGCCGCCTGTGAAGAGCATTGCAGCTATCTGTCCGTCAGCCCGCATCCCGAGATACAGGACAACGAGGGCGACAGACAGGGCGAGCAGGGCAGATGCCCCTGTCACCATGACAGCATGAATCTGCTTGAGATTCTTTGAAATCCACAGCCCGAGCATCATCAGCAGGGGAATGGCCGGAAAAAGTGACAATATATTCATAGATATTCCTGATTCAAATTGTTTATATGGCAAGCAGAAGCACTATGACAAGGCCCAGGGCCCCGCCGAGGAACCATATCGCATATCTCTGTACGTAACCGCTCTGCATCTTCCTGATGCCCCAGGAGACTTTCTCTGTGACTGCGGCGAGCATGTTCATGAAGCCGTCGACGACATGTCTGTCAAACCAGGCTACAGGGGCTGAAATGCAGGCGAAGATGATTCTGTGGGTGATGAACTGGTACACTTCGTCAATATAGAACCTGTGGTATGCGGCCCTGTGCAGTCCGCTGAAGCGTGCCGCAAGGCCGTCGGCTACGGTCCTGTCCTCGCGCAGGTACATCCATGTCGCCAGCAGTATTCCTGCGGCTGCGACTCCGAGGCTGACGGAAGCCACTGTCCAGTCAATGTGTATGTCGTATGCCATGCCGTCGCTGCTGACAAAGTGTCCGAACGGTATCCAGCCGGCCACGAGGGTGACGGCAGCAAGGAAGATGAGCGGAATTGTCATTGAGAGCGGTGCTTCATGAGGCCTGTGCTCCTGGTGCAGAGCCTTGTTCTCCTTTCCCCAGAATATGCTGTAGTAGAGCCTGAACATATAGAATGCGGTGAGACCTGCGATGAATGTCATCAGGACTCCCATTGCCGGGCTGAACCTGAAGCAGGCGGCAAGTATCTCGTCCTTGGAGAAGAATCCGCTCAGAGGCCAGATTCCTGCAATCGAGAGACAGGCCACAAGGAAGGTGATGTGGGTCAGTGGCATGTATTTGCGGAGTCCGCCCATGGCAGACATCTCGTTGGAATGGACTGCATGGATTATGCAGCCGGCACCGAGGAAGAGAAGTGCCTTGAACATCGCGTGTGTGAAAAGATGGAACATTGAGGCCATGTACCCGAGTCCGCCTTCATGAGGGTCGGCGGATGTGCAGACACCCAGGGCAACAATCATGAATCCTATCTGCGATATTGTACTGAAGGCAAGTACTCTCTTTATGTCACTCTGCACGCAGGCCACGACTGCCGCATAAAGGGCGGTGAAGGCTCCCACATATGCAGTGACATGCAGGACTCCGGGGGCGTAGTCTATGAACAGAGGGAACATCCTTGCCACAAGGTAGACACCTGCAACGACCATTGTAGCCGCATGGATGAGGGCAGACACGGGAGTCGGGCCCTCCATGGCGTCAGGCAGCCAGATGTGAAGCGGGAACATTGCGCTCTTGCCGGCCCCTCCTATGAACATCAGTCCGAGTGCAAGCGGAAGCAGGGCTTTGGCTGCTCCAATTGCAGGTGCATCCGGAGTGAATGAGAAAGACCCGGTGTAGAATCCGTAGATCAGGATGCCGATGAGAAAGCCGAGGTCTGCGAAGCGCGTGACGATGAATGCCTTCTTGGATGCCGCCACGGCTTCTTTCTTCGTATAATAGAATCCGATGAGCAGATATGAGCTGACGCCTACGAGTTCCCAGAATATGTACATCTGGAAGATGTTGGTGGCGACCACCAGCCCGAGCATGCTCATTGTGAAGAGTGAGAGGAAGGAGTAATACCTCTGGAATCCTCTCTCTCCCTTCATGTACCCGAAGGAATAGATGTGGACCATCAGTGAGACAGTTGATATCACGATGAGCATCATCACAGATATCGGGTCCAGCATGATGCCGAGGTCGATGTGCAGGCCTCCGCCGAATGGAAGCCAGACCGTGTTCCACGGGATGAGGGTCTGGAAGACCCCTGAACCGTCCCTGCCGGCCCCGAAATATGAGAATGCGGTCCACCAGCTCAGGAGAGCCACGGCGGCGGTCACAATGGTGCCGATGCCTCCGGCAACTCCGGGCCTGAGTTTCGTCCCGAGTAGCCCGAGCAATATGAAGCTCAGGAAGGGGAGTGCAAGTATCAGTATCGTATATTCCATAATCGTCTGTCAGAGATTTTCATAATTGCCGCAAGCCTACCATTTCATCTTGTCAAGGTTCTTGACCTGGATGTTCTTCATGTTGCGGTATATGTTGATGATGATGGCTATGGCCACGGCCGTTTCGGCGGCGCTTATGCCGATTGCAAAGAGGGAGAAGAAGAAACCCTCCAGCTGTTCAGGGAACAGGAAACGGTTGAATACCGCAAAATTGATGTCCACTGAGTTCAGTATCAGTTCCACGGAAATGAGCATCGCAAGCAGGTTGCGGCGTGTGAAGAATCCGTATATGCCCACGAACATCATTATTGTGGACACTATCAGGTAATATTCCATATGTACCATGTCTGTCTCCTTTTATCGTTTTCTTGCTATCATGATGCCTCCGATGATGCAGGCCAGGAGCAGCACGCTGATGACCTCAAACGGAAGCACATAACCGTATTTTTCAGTGCTCATCAGGGCATGTCCGATGTCCCTGACCGGAAGTTCCCCGTGCTCGAACACAGGCTGAAGGAACTTGTGCTTGAGCATGACGAAAAGGCAGATGCCCATGGCGGCCAGAGTCGCGGTAAGTCCGGCGATGAACTTGCCTTTCTTGAGGTGCTCGGCCTGGTCTCCCTCGCTGGAAGTGAGGAGGATGGAGAAGACATAGAGCACCGTGATGCCGCCGGCGTAGATCAGAAGCTGCACTGCACCGAGGAAAGAGTAGTTCAGCTGGAAATAGATACCTGCAGTACCGAAGAGCACGAACAGCAGATATGTTGCCGACCTCAGGATTCTTCTTGTGGACACGGCCAGTATCGCGCTCACCACTATGAAGACGGCGAGGACCGCGAATATTATCAGATCGAGAGTTATGTTCATGACTGTTGCTTGTTCAGGGTTTTGACGAGCTTGCTTCTGGTGAAGACGGCATGCTCGAAGTCAGTTGAAAATTCTATCGCATGATGTGGGCAGGCATTCACGCACAGGTGACAGAACATACAGGAGCCCAGGTCATATTCATATTTTACAAGTCTTTTCTTCGGCTTGCCCGTTTCCGGGTCTGTGACCGTTTCGGAAGTAATCCTGATAGTTCCGTTCGGACAGGCCATCTGGCAGAGCCCGCATGCGATGCATCTGTTGTTGCCGTTTTCGTCATGCGGCATAGTAAGCTCCCCGCAGAATCTTTCGTTCATCTTCAGCGTTGCCCTGTTCTCCGGATACTGTTCGGTGATTTTCGGGGTGAAGTATTCCCTGAAAGTCACTTTCATTCCGGTCAGCAGGGACCATATTCCGCCCAATAGTCCTTTTATATAATCTCTCATGGCTAAAAATGCAATTTGAATACTACTACGATTACCATCAGGAGCAGATTGGCAAGCCCGATAGGGACGAGATATTTCCATTCGAGGGTAAGTATCTGGTCAATCCTCAGTCTCGGGAATGTCCATTTGATCCACATGAGCAGCCATACCACGAAGAATGCCTTTGCAAAGTACCATACGAAGCCCGGAATCCAGTCCATCACGGCATTGAAGCCGTCAAGCCCCGGGATGTGCAGCGGCATCCATCCGCCGAGGAAAATCGTGGCTGCGATGCTTGAGACGATGAAGAGATTCACAAATTCCGCCACATAGAACAGTCCGAAATGCATTCCCGAATATTCCGTGTGGTAGCCGGCTGTCAGCTCGGACTCGGCCTCCGGAAGGTCGAACGGCCCGCGGTTGACTTCGGCATTTGCCGCAATCAGGTAGATAATGAAAGATATCACGGCAGGGATGTGTCCCTTGAATATGAACCATCCGTCTTCCTGCCTCATGACGATTTCCGAGAACTGCATGGTGTCGGTGAGCACAACGATTGTCAGAATCGACAGCCCGACCGAGAGTTCGTAGCTTATCATCTGCGCCCCGCTTCTCATCGCTCCGATGAGTGAGAATTTGCTGTTGGAGCTCCATCCGGCCAGGAGAATGCCTACGATTCCTATGGACGAGGCTGCCATGAAGAAGAAGACTCCCACATTGAAGTCAAGGATTTCCAGTCCGCGGCTCATCGGTATGCAGGCGAATGCCATCACCGAGGCCAGTATCACGATGAACGGGGCAAGATTGTAAAGAAACTTGTCTGAGTGCCTTACCGTGATGATTTCCTTTGTGAGCATCTTGAACACATCGCAGAAGACCTGCAGGCTTCCCCATGGGCCGACCCTCGTAGGACCTAGCCGGCACTGGAATGCCGCGCAGACCTTGCGCTCCATATAGATCATGATTATGGCCACGATGACATATACAAGCAGGAGCAGAATACCCACAATCACGCATTCAAGAAAGATTGCGAGCTGCTCCGACATCACCGAAGTGAGTTGAGTATGTATCCAGCCTGTGATTATTCCGAAATCAAACATATCCGATATATTTTATCTGTGTCAGTCTTGTTTGCAGCCCTATCTGTCAATGTCGGGCACCACATAGTCGAGCGTGCCTCCGATTGCGATGAGGTCGGCAATCTTCGCATTCCTTGATATGGTGTCAATGCATGAGACGAGAGGCAGTCCGGTCGAGCGGAATTTCACCCTGTACGGGAATTTGTCCCCCCGGCTTTCGATGAATACCCCGAATTCCCCGCGGCTGCCCTCGACGGCAGTGTACCAGCTCCCCGCCGGCAGCTTTATTACGGGCTTCACCTTCATCTGCCATTCGCCTTCAGGGATATTGTCAATGAGCTGTTCAATGATGTTGAGACTCTGCTCTATCTCCTTGACTCTCACCATATACCTGTCGAAGCAATCGCCTGCGGCGAAAGTGATTTCCTCAAAGTCCACCTTGTCATACATGGCGTACGGATGTCTTTTGCGCACATCGCAGGCCCAGCCGGACGCTCTTCCCGAACCTCCTGTGGCTCCGAATGAGATGGCATCTTCCCGGGACAGGATTCCCGTGCCCGTGAGCCTTTTGCGGACGATGACATTGTCGGTGAAAATCTCCTGATATTCACGCATCTTCGGCCTCATGTACCTTATGAATTCCTTAGTTTTCTTCATAAAGTCCGGATGAATGTCGGCCTGTACGCCGCCGATGGTGTTGTATGTCTGGATAAGGCGGCCTCCGGTGGTCTGCTCCAGTATGTCCAGCACTTTCTCCCTGTCCCTGAACCCGAGGAAGAATACCTCAAGAGCCCCCATATCCTGGGAAAGGCAGGCGATGAACAGCAGGTGAGAGTCGATTCTCTGAAGCTCGTCCATGATGGTGCGTATGCATTTGATTCTGTCCGACACCTCCAGGCCCATGGCCTTTTCTATGCAGGCGCAGAGGGCATGCCTGTTCTGCATTGCCCCGAGATAGTCGAGCCTGTCGGTCAGGGCGAGAGTCTGGGGATAGGTGAGCGACTCGCAGAGTTTCTCGATGCCCCTGTGTATGTATCCGCTGTGGACATCAATTTTCTTGATGGTTTCTCCTTCGAGGGACACTCTGAAACGGAGCACCCCGTGGGTGGCCGGATGCTGCGGGCCGATGTTTATCACATATTCCTGGTCTTCGAAAAGAGGATGCCTCCTGAGGATGTAGCCTCCGTCAGGAGTCATTTCGTAGCTCGGCGCCTCGTCCTCATTGCCCTCGTTTTCCATATTCAGCGGGTTGAGGGCCATGTCGTAGTCTTTTCTGAGCGGATGGCCCTGCCAGTCGTCCCTGAGGAAAAGCCGGCGGAGGTCAGGATGGCCTACGAACTTGATGCCGAAGAAATCGTATGCCTCCCTTTCATTGAAATTGGCCCCTTTCCAGAGGTCATGCACGGACGGCACTCTGGCATTGTCCCTGTCTGCATCAGCGGTCGAGATGACTACATTCTCTCCTGTTGCAGTGTTCTCGAGATGGTATACGCATCCAAGTCCTTCTTCACCCCAGTCCATGCCTGTGAGACTGCGGAGGAAGTCAAAGCCTTCTTCGTTTTTCAGCTTTTCGGCGAGCGGCCTGAATGAGGACACAGGGACTCTGAACATTCCGTCCCCGGCATCTGACCACACTGCCGACGGCTCCATTGCCGCTATTTTTTCTTTTATGTCAAGCTTGTTCTCCATGTCAATATTGCTTGTAGTTCTCATGCAAGTCCGGATTCGTCATAATCCCTGTAGTCTTCTGTCCTGCTGGTGTCTTTCCTCATCATCTTTTCATACTCTTTCTCGCTGATGCCCTTGTTGATTCCTCCGAGGAATCTCTGCGCCTTCACCTTGCGCTGCAGCTGCATCAGTCCGTAGAGCATGGCTTCGGGTCTCGGGGGGCAGCCGGGGATGTATACATCCACCGGTATGATTTTGTCCACTCCGTTGACCACATGGTATGATTTCTTGAACGGTCCTCCGCTTATGGCACAGCCTCCGGTGGCAATGACATATTTAGGGTCAGCCATCTGGTCATAGAGCCTCTTGAGCACCGGAGCCATCTTGTTGGTGATTGTTCCTGCGACCATGATGAAGTCTGCCTGACGAGGGGAAGACCTCGCCACTTCGAATCCGAACCTTGCGAAGTCATATCTTGCGGCCCCGATTGCCATGAATTCGATTCCGCAGCAGCTTGTGGCGAATGTCAGAGGCCAGAGGCTGTTGCTGCGGCCCCATTCGATCACATCGTCAAGGCAGCCGACAATGACATTGGTGCCGTTGTCCCTGAGCTCCTTGAGCATCTGCTCGATATATTCATTGTCGTTGAAATCCTCATATTTCATCGACTTTATGCTGACATTTCTTTTCATTTTCCGAAAATTTATTTCTGAAACATCCGAGTCATTCCCTCTCCGGGCTTCTCATTTCCATTCAAGGGCGCCTTTCCTCCATGCGTAGGCCAGTCCGAGGATAAGGACAAGCAGGAAGAACAGCACGCTTACCAGACCGTATATCCCGAGGTCCTGGACGACAACAGCCCACGCGAAGAGAAATACAGTCTCGACATCGAACATCAGGAACAGGATGGCAAAGAGGTAGTAGCCTACCTTGAACTGCATCCATGACTTGCCCCTGGTGGGGATTCCGCATTCGTAGGGCTCGCCTTTCTGCGGATTGTAAGAGCGCGGGGCGATGGCCTTGGCTATGCCCACCGCAGCCGCCACCATTATGACGGCAATCAGAATAACAACAATCAGTAATATGAAGTTCATGTCTGTTATTTTGTTTTCTATAATTGAAGTACCATATTGGAGAAGTGCGTATTTGTCCCGTGAACGAGGATGGGGACAGCTGCCGCGGCAGCAAAAGACGGCAGCGGATGGAAATGGACGGATGGCCTAAATGAGGATTCTTTCCAGCGCGAAGACAAAATAGTCCGCCTGACGGACAAAGATATCCGATACGGCATACTGTATCTCAGGCTTCCGGACAGAAGCCTTTATATGCCTTGAAGGGCTGCTGAATGCCGCACGCCCGTTGCCGGAGATGCGGAAGTCTGGCTGGGTTGAAGTGCCCGGTGCTGAAGACATTGAGGTGATTTCCATGCTGGCCTCGGAAACGGGGATGAAAGCCTGTACGGAGACCGGGGAGGTGAAGAGCAATTCCGCTGCCTCCAAAGGTTCAGTCATGGACTCGTTCCCGTCAGATTTTGACGGGTACTCCGGACCGAAAGCAAGACACAGGACAATGCCGCCCAGAATGACGGCCAGAACTTTCTTGATATGGCAGAATGTCTCGTGCATCGCTTTTTTATGGAAAAACGGCGCAAATTTACACAAAAAATGAAAAATGCGTAAAAAATCTCTATATTTGCACCCGATACATGAAATCTCTCAGGGCAGGGTGAAATTCCCTACCGGCGGTGAAAGCCCGCGACTCCCTGGACGCCAGGGACTGAACCGGTGAAATTCCGGTGCCGACGGTACAGTCCGGATGGAAGAGGGATGTTGTCCGGCAGTCCTGCCGTGCATATTGCCGCCGTTGCCCTGAGTACATTCTGTACCCGGGCTTTATTTTTTTCGGCTTTATGTTGTAATTAGGCAATGTGGACTGACGAAGACATCAGATATATGAAAGAGGCCCTCGCCCTTGCGGAGAGGGGGGCCGGGCATGTGTCGCCGAACCCTATGGTCGGGGCGGTGATAGTAAAGGACGGCGGGATAGTCTCCCGCGGGTGGCACAAGGCATGCGGAGCTCTGCATGCCGAGACGGATGCTCTTGCTTGCTGCAGTGAGAGTCCTGCCGGAGCGACGATGTATGTGACTCTGGAGCCATGCTGCCATTACGGAAAGCAGCCTCCGTGCACTACAGCCATCATAGAGGCCGGAATCTCCAGGGTGGTTGTCGCAATGGCAGACCCCAATCCTCTTGTCGCCGGGAAAGGCATTTCTATTCTCAGAGAGCACGGCATCAGCGTGCAGACGGGACTTCTGGAAAAGGAGGCTTCGGCTCTCAACAGGATTTTCATCAGATACATCACAGAACACAGGCCCTGGGTCATAATGAAGAGTGCCATGACCCTCGACGGGAAGATTGCAGCCGCTTCGGGTGATTCAAAATGGGTGAGTTCCGGGGCATCCAGGCAGTTTGTACATGAACTCAGGGGAAAGTGTACCGGTATTCTTGCCGGAATCGGCACTGTCCTCGCCGATGACCCTATGCTCAACTGCCGCACGGAGGGCTGTCGCCAGCCAGTGAGGATTGTCGTGGATTCCCATGCATCTCTTCCGCCTGATTCCGCTGTTGTCAGGACTGCCGGAGAATACAGGACTGTCCTTGCCTATAATGAGTCTGCGTCTGCTTCTGCATCTGCGGCTTCCGGAGCATGTCGGCTACGGCTTGAAGCGCTCCGCAATGCAGGTGTAGAGCTGCTCGGGTGCTCCGCAGATGCCGGCGGCCGTGTGGATTTGCGCGACCTTTTCAAGAAACTCGGCGGGGCGGGGATAGATTCGGTGCTTGCCGAAGGCGGGGCTGAAGTCAACTGGAGTCTTGTCCGGGACGGGCTTGCCGATGAGTTCTATTTCTTTGTCGCTCCGAAAATCATCGGCGGCCGTACTGCCAAAGGCCCTGTCGGAGGAGACGGCTTTCCCCTGATGTCCGATGCCCTGCAGCTCAGCATAGACTCAGTGACAAACTGTGGAAATGATTTGCTGATACATGCCTATAATTCCGGCTGCGCGTGGAGCGGAGCCTCACAAGAAATTGACTTGACTGACAAAAATTGACTGGAATGTTTACAGGAATCATAGAAGAAACCGGAACGGTCCTTTCCGTGCAGGGAGGCAGGGCCGGAGCTGTCCTTGACATCGCGGCCTTAAAAGTCCTTGAAGATACGGCTGCAGGGGACAGCATAGCAGTCAACGGAGTCTGTCTGACCGTGACTCCCGGACACGGGCACTTTACGGCAGATGTGATGCCGGAGTCTCTGCGCCGGACTTCACTCGGAAGTCTGACAACAGGGTCAAAAGTCAATCTGGAGCGGGCGATGCAGTGCGGCGGCCGCTTCGGGGGCCACATCGTGTCCGGTCATGTGGATGCATGCGGACGGGTGGAACGCCTGGAGCATGAAGGGATAGCATTGCTGATGACAGTGTCCGTGCCGGCGGCCGTCATGAAATACATTGCCATAAAAGGGTCGGTCACCCTCGACGGAGTATCCCTCACAGTCGCTGATGCAATGGAAAATGCTTTCACAGTTTCGCTCATTCCCCATACGCTCGGCTCCACGACTCTCGGTCTCCTTCGCACAGGCAGTCCGGTAAATGTCGAGGCCGACATGCTTGCCCGCTATCTTGAGCAGCTTCTCAGAGCCGGGGACGGACTTTCGGATTCGCGCGGCGGTCAAGGAAGCGGACTGACGGCGGACTTCCTGAAAGAAAACGGATTTTAACTGATTTTAAAATACATAGAATGGAAGACAATAAGAAATTCAATACTATTGAAGAGGCGGCGGAAGACCTCCGTCAGGGCAAAATCATAGTTGTCGTCGATTCCCCGGACAGGGAAAACGAGGGTGACCTGATATGCGCGGCGAGGTTTGCCTCTCCGGAGAATGTAAATTTTATGGCCACATACGGCAAAGGCCTGATATGCATGCCCATGAGCGATGAGATGACCCGCAGGCTCGGACTTTCTCAGATGGTGGCCCGAAATACGGACAATCATTGCACTGCATTCACGGAATCCATTGACCATGTGTCTACTTCGACGGGGATTTCCGCGTTTGAAAGGTCTGTCACGGCCCTCAAGTCCGTGGAGCCGGGGGCGCGGCCAGAGGATTTCCGCCGTCCGGGGCACATGTTCCCTCTGAGGGCCAGACCTTGGGGCGTGCTTGAACGCGAGGGCCATACGGAGGCTACTGTTGATCTCATGCGTATTGCCGGACTGGAGGAATGCGGCCTGTGCTGCGAAATCATGCGTCCTGACGGAGATATGATGCGCACTTCCGAGCTCATTGCCTTTGCCCGGGAGCACGGTATGAAAATCATAACTGTCGAGGACCTGATATCATACCGCAAGCATCATGAGAAATGGGTGGAGCGGGTGACAGACGCACCGCTGCCGACAAAATACGGGAATTTCCGCATCCTCGGATATGTCAACAGAGTGACTGGAGAGCATCATGTCGCCCTGGTAAAGGGAGATGTCACCGGAGATGAACCGGTGCTGTGCCGAATGCATTCGGAATGTCTTACAGGTGATGTGCTGGGCTCCCTGAGATGCGACTGCGGAGAACAGCTTGCCGAGGCACTGAGGCGGATTGAGAAAGCCGGAAGAGGAGTGCTGCTCTATCTCAGGCAGGAAGGCCGGGGAATAGGTCTGATTAACAAGCTCAGGGCATACGAGCTTCAGGACAAGGGCATGGACACGGTCGAGGCCAATATTGCCCTCGGTTTCAAGCCGGACCTCAGGGAATACGATACAGGAGCGGCGATGCTTGCCGACCTTGGAGTGAGAAGACTTATCCTTATGACTAATAATCCGCTGAAAATCCATGGGCTTGACCATTATGGAATAGATGTTTCCGGCCGGGAGCCCATAGAAATGACCTGCAATGAGAAAAATGCTGCATATCTCTATACCAAATACAAGAAGATGGGGCATATACTGCATTTCAGCGGGACTGACGGAAGCGGCAGGCCGGAAGGCAACAGATAAGGTCCGTCCCGACAGTCCCCCGGCCGGATAGTCCGGCAATCTGACAGTCTGACTGAAAATTAATTTATCAAATACAATTGATTCGACAATGAAAGTTATAGAAGGCAATCTTTCCGCGGCAGGCCAGAGGATAGGCATAGTTGCCGCACGGTTCAATGAATTCATTACTTCAAAGCTTCTTTCAGGAGCAGAAGATTCTTTCCTCCGCCACGGTGGAGACGGAGAAAATCTGGATGTCCTCTGGGTGCCGGGGGCATTTGAAATACCTTTTGCTGCAAAGAAGATGGCGGTTTCCGGCAGATATGATGCAATCGTGTGTCTCGGTGCAGTCATCAGAGGAGCCACCCCTCATTTTGATATGGTTGCGGCCGAAGCCACAAAAGGTATTGCACATGTCGGCCTTGAATGCAACATTCCTGTCATTTTCGGGGTGCTGACAACAGACTCTATTGAACAGGCTGTTGAAAGGGCTGGCACCAAGGCCGGCAATAAGGGCTTTGATGCCATGACCACTGCCATAGAAATGGTCAATGTCGCAAAGAAATTCGTCTGAACAGACTGTCTCCGGCAGTCCGTTCAGTCGGGAATGAACCGTATCTTGGATTCGTCCCTCGGTTTGCCGGCAGGAGTCTCATCAGGATATCCGAATGCTATGCAGTACAACAGCCTGTAGCCTTCAGAAAATCCGAGTTTCTCAAGATATTCCGCAGCAGCCGGATTCTCGTTCATGAATCTGACAGGACCTCCGAGGCAGCATGAGCCTATGCCCATCGACCAGGCGGAGAGCATCATGTTCCCGCCGAGAAGTCCGCAGTCAACCTGGGAGAAATCGTAGGACGGGTCATTTGCCACGAATACTACAGTCGGGGCATTCCTGAACATGTTGACGAATGACGGGTCTTCCCCGGCCTTCGGATAGGCCTTGAGGTATTCCTCTGTAATCCCGCTGATGTATTCGGGATTGTCCACGACACGGATTTCCCATGACTGCCTGTTCTGTCCGTTCGGGGCATTGATGCCGCATCTGAGGATTGTCAGCATGGTGTCTCTGCCGACAGGCTGCGTCCTGTATTTGCGTATGCTCCGGCGTGTCATGATGTTGTCAATGACTGTCTCCGATGCTGATGACTTGTCTGTCGTGCAGGAGCCGTCTGTGCTCCTCCCGCAGCATCCCGGGAGCATCAGGCCCAGGGCAAGGAAGACAGCTGCCGCTGATTTTGTGATTCTTTTCATGATGGATAGTTGATGATAATTATTGATGGTAATTATTGATGGTAATTATTGATGGTAATTATTGATGGTTTATGACAATTGAGTTTATATGGAGCTGCTGATGAATTCCAGAATGTCAGACCAGACCCTTTCCTTTCCGGTCTCATTCAGAATCTCGTGTCTCATGCCCGGATACAATATGCTTCTGACATCGGTGTAGCCGGTCTTTTTCATGGCATTGACCGCTTCCTCAAATTTTTCATGGCTTATGAGACACGGGTCTTCTTCTCCTGAAATGAACAGAACAGGCATGCCCGGATTCCCGGGATGCCAGTCTTTTGTCCGGTAGGCGTCCTGCATCAGGGAGAACAGATTGATGAATCCGTCGTTAGTGAACTGGAAATTGCACAGCGGGTCGGCTTCGTAGTTTCTTATTATTTCCGGGTCGGAGCAAATCCATGCATGAGGCGAAGATTCTTCCTTGAACTTCCTGTTGAAGGCACCGAACGCGAGATCCTGTATCAGTTCGGGCCTGTGCCGTTTGCCGAAAAAGAGCGAGTGGACCCTGGCAAGAAATTTTGCAAAACCCGCTCCTGTGTTCCTTGAAGGGCAGCCGCATACGATGAGCCCGCAGATGCTGCCGTCGTATCTTTTTGAGTAGGAACGCACTGCCATCGAGCCCATGCTGTGGCCGAACAGCACGACAGGCAGCCCCGGGAATTCTTCCTTTGCCTTGTCTGTGACGGTTTTGATGTCATCTGTCATCGCCAGATATCCGCCTTCGTAGAAATATCCGAGGTCACTGGCGGATTTTACTGATTCCCCGTGTCCCCTGTGGTCGTGTATGATGCTTGCGATATCGTTGTCTGCAAGAAATTCCATGAAGGGCACATACCTTTCTTTGTGTTCGCACATTCCGTGGACAAGCTGGACCACTGCCTTTGGCCCTGTGGCGGGGCGGCATGTCAGAATGCTGACAGCAAGACCGTCGGCCCGCGAGACTATGGTATCTTTCCGTATATTATGTCTGTCCATAATGTTCTGATTCATATCTTGAAACTGTTTTGAATCCAAAACGGTTTCTTACCGGGAAACATTCCAAAGATACAATAAAAATAAATATGTTGCTCCCGCCGGTTCAGAGTCGCGGCCCTCGGCATCCCCAAAATCATCCTTGTGTCAATGAAAAGGCTTATATTTGCATCCGCAATGACTTAAAGACAGACAAGTCCGTGCAAGGACAGAGTAAATTTCAAGAAAATGACGGATTTTGCAGCTATTGACTTTGAGACTGCCAATGAGCAGAGATGCAGTGTGTGCTCCGTAGGGCTGGTGGTCGTAAGGGGAGGCGAGATAGCAGATACATTTTACAGCCTGATTCATCCTGAGCCGGACTATTACCAATGGTTCTGCCAGCGGGTGCACGGCCTGTCACAGGCAGATACCGATGATGCCCCGGTTTTTCCTCATGTGTGGGAAGAAATTGCCCCGAGAATCGAGGGCTTGCCACTGGTTGCACATAACAGCCCTTTTGACGAGAGTTGTCTCAAAGCTGTCTTCCGTGTATATCAGATGGATTATCCTGACTATGTGTTCCATGATACCTGTGCCGCATCACGCCGGGTGTTCGGCCGTACTTTGCAGAACCATCAGCTCCAGACCGTGGCTTCGGCATGCGGCTATGACCTCATGAATCATCACCATGCGCTTGCGGATGCCGAGGCCTGCGCCAGGATAGCCATGAAAATTCTCTGAAAATGAACCGGAAGACCATTGCCCTGATAGTTCTGAACCTCGCTGCTGCGGCAGCAGTCGGTCTGATTGTCGGACTATTTTACAAATATGTCCTGTCGGATGAAGAAACCAGTGCCCCGCAGGAAGAAAATGCAGTGTATATTGAGTCTGTCAGGAGCCAAGAGTCCGGGCCGGAACCTCTGAGGGACAGCATCGCTTCTGTCATAGCAGGCGAGGATGCTGTTGTCGGGGTGGCAGCGGTATTCAGCGACGGGGATACTCTCGTACTTGTCGACAGCAGCGGATATACCGGGGATTTGCACGCTTCCATGAAGGCGGTCTCCGGACTTGACGATGCCTTTCCGATGATGAGCGTGATGAAGTTCCATCAGGCCCTTGCCGTATGCGGATGGCTTCGGGAGAACGGTCTCTCATTGGATGCGGAAGTCAAGGTGACGCCGGACATGCTTGCGGAGGATACATGGAGCCCGATGCGGGATGAACATCCTCTCGGCGGCAGCTTTTCATGGAGAGAACTCTTGACTTACACGCTTGCCTTCAGTGACAACAATGCATGCGACATACTTTTCAGCCTTACAGGGGGACCGGAATACACTGACGGAGTGGTGCGCTTCCTGTCATCGGGGGATTTTCACATAGAGTGTACCGAAGCCGACATGCATGCGGCCCCATCAGCCTGTCTCCGCAACTGGACTACGCCTCTCTCCGCTGTCCTTCTTCTGGAGAAATTCCATATTGCCGGTTATTATGACTCAATATGGACCGTCATGTCAGGATGCAGGACCGGAATGTCCCGGATACCTGCCCGTATCTCCGGCAAGGCATCTGAAATAATCCACAAGACCGGCACGGGAGACAGGACTCCGGACGGGCGGCAGACTGCCATAAATGACATCGGCATCGTTGTCCTGCCTGACGGAAGCCATTTTTCCCTTGCAGTCTTTGTGTTTGATGCCGCCTGTTCTCCGGAGCGCTGCGAGGAAATCATTGCCGGCATAGCCGGTGCCGTTTACGCCCGGGCCGAAGGTGCTATATAAAAAAAATTATATCAGATTGTAGTTTTTCAGAAAATTTTGCGTCTAAAAGGGCAAATGAATTCAGAAAAGCGATGGAAACAGAAAAGAAATTTGCGCAAATGGTCCGCGAGCAGAAGAGCACGATATACATTATCTGCTATATGTTCGCCGACAACAGGACAGAGGCAGATGACCTGGTCCAGGAAGTCCTTGTGAACCTTTGGAAAGGTTTCCATAAATTCGAGGGACGGAGCGATATCAGGACCTGGGTCTACAGGGTGAGTCTCAACACATGTATCTCGTCGACCAGGAAGAAAAGCCTGAAGACCATTCCTCTGACTATGGACATAGACCTCTTCGATGAGAATGATGCGGACAACCGCCAGGTGAATCTCCTGCATTCCCGCATCAGCCGTCTGCAGCCGTTCGACAGGGCCATAGTACTCCTTTGGCTTGAGAACCTTTCTTATGAAGAGATTGGACAGATTGTCGGCATCAGCACAAAGAATGTTTCCGTCCGTCTTCTGAGAATCAAAGAACAGTTGAAATCAATGTCCAACGACTAAAATCGCAAAGAAAATGGAAAACAACAATGAACTTGAGCAGATGAGGCAGGAAATCATATCCCTGCGCGAAAAGCTTGACCATCAGATTATAATCAACGAGGAGCATGTGCGCCGCACCATGCAGGACAAGGTGAAGAACATCAAGCTTCAGACGGCAATTCTGGCTGCAATCGGCATAGCCGGCACTGTTTTCTGCCACTGGGCCCTCAGCAGTTATATCGGACTTTCCCTTGCCCTGTCTGTCACGACAGACATATTTCTCATCGCAGCAGTCGTCTTATCCGTCTGGTCTACACGGAAACTGCATCCCCGGGACATGATGAACGAGAATCTGGTTAAAGCGGGAAAAGAAATCGCCAAAATGAAAAAACGCGGAATAGTGTGGAAGAAAATCGCATTCCCGTTCCTTGCAGTATGGTTCATCTGGGTGGTGATTGAGACTGTCAATGCCGGCCTTGATAATGATATGGTCACCGGATTCCTCGGCGGGTGCGGGCTCGGTCTTCTCGGAGGCATTGTCTGCGGTGCAATCTATGACCGGAAACAGACCGCAAAGATTGACGGCCTTCTTAAACAGATTGATGAGCTCTTGAAATAGAAAAAAACCGTTTATTGGCAGAAAACCGACAACTATGACTGGATGGCAAAGTCTCAAATCTTTTATGGAATCCTGACCACCGTCTTGATGACGCCGTCCAGTCTGTTCTCGAATATCCGGTAGGCCTGCCCGATGTCTTTGAATGGGAACCTGTGGGTTATGAGCGGTGTAGTGTCGATTTTGCCGTCGGCTATGAGATGCAGTATGGTGTCGCAGTCGCAGCCGTCGACCCCGCCGGTCTTGAAGGTGAGGTTTTTGCCGTACATTTCAGGCAGGGGGAGAACCTGGGGGGCATCATACATTGCAACAATGGTGACAATGGCATTTGGTCTGGCGCATTCCCATGCCATTCTGAATGTTTCATCGCTTCCAGCAGCCTCAATCACCCGGTCTGTCCCTCCATGGGAGCTGTGACTCAGGACAAACTCCCTGCATTCTTCAGGGGCAGTCACCAGTACATCCGGATAGTGCTTTCTTATGAAATCGGCCCTGTATGTGTCCTTTTCGCAGACTATAATCCGTTCTGGCATTTTAAGCATCGTGCAGAGCAGGGTGCATACTCCGGTCGGTCCGGCTCCGATGATGAGAACTGTGTCATCTTCGTCTATCTCAGATATTTTGGCGGCCCAATAGCCTGTGGCAAGAATGTCTCCGACAAAAATCGCCTGCTCGTCGCTTACGGAATCAGGAATGACGCTCAGTCCCCGGTCGGCATGCGGGACTCTCACATACTCGGCCTGTCCGCCGTCTATCCTGCATCCGAGGGCCCATCCTCCGTTCGGGTCGGTGCAGTTGTTGACATATCCGTTCCTGCAGAAGAAGCATTCCCCGCAGAATGTCTCGACATTGACGGCAACCCTGTCTCCGGGCTTGACTTTCTTCACATTTCTTCCGGTCTGCTCCACTGTTCCGACCATCTCATGTCCGACGGTTATGCCGGGGACGGCCCGAGGCACGCTCCCGTGCTTGATGTGCAGGTCACTGGTGCAGATGCTGGCGAGTGTCACCTTCACAATGGCGTCATCCGGATTTTCCAGTCCCGGCTTTTCTTTCTCCAGCAGTGCGAAATGACCTTTCCCGATATATGTGTATGCCTGCATATTTATCTTCTATAATGCGGAATCTCTTATAATGCGGATCTCTTATAATGCGGAATTTCATCCGGGAGCACTATGGATATTTCGCACAGTCCCATGACTTTCCCTCCTTCTTTCCATGCACTCTGATAAATGAGCTTGCGGACACCCTGCTTTTCAATAGTATAGACATTCTGTCCGCCAGTTTCAAGCAGATGTTCAATAATGCCTCTGGACCTTTCGTTGTGGCAGCCGAGGAGATTTTTCCCGATGAGGTTGCCATGCTTTGCGTAAGTCTCCCTTGAGAGGGAATTCATGTATAGGATGACTCCTTTCGCATCGCATACAGTGACGGCGCAATTCATTTCTTCTGCCCAGGACGGTACTGCGCGGCGCACGGTGTTTATCCTGCTTCGGATTCTGCTCCATCCTGCGGTGTCGCTGAAGCAGCATCTGTCCATTGTCTCCGTCATTGCGGAGAGTCTGCATGCCGGGATTACAAAGCTCATTACATCCTCTTCAAACCATTGTCTTGCCGACGGGTCGG
Source organism: uncultured Bacteroidales bacterium (assembly GCA_944322565.1). GTDB lineage: Bacteria > Bacteroidota > Bacteroidia > Bacteroidales > UBA932 > Cryptobacteroides. The sequence continues at coordinate 67,331 of CALUPG010000003.1, forward strand.
TCAGCCCCAGGAATGTCCTGAATCCTCCCTGTTTGTTCTCTCTGACTGCATTGGCAACAATAGAAGAGCATCCTGAGCCGAACAGAAGTGATACCGTCTCCGGGTCATTCTTGTCGTAGAAAGCCCAGGCACAGAGTCCTGAGATTACATCCGGAGGTGCTATAAAAAGCAGACCTTCGATATTTTCAAGGCTTTCTGCCATGTCAGCCCTGACAAAATTGAGGTATTTTCCCGGAGCCGGAAGCGGTCCGAATTTTTTAAGATAGTCATGAATCTGTTCCGGCGATTCCTTGTATTTCTCTTTTTGCGACACAAATGTCGGGACATGGTCCGGCATCGGAGTGAATCCTGCATAGAATTTCCCTCCTCCGCAGGTGATGTTGTCCTCGCTCAGGCACACCGGATGTCCTTCGGCAGCCTGCCGAAGATATTTCAGAAAGCATCCCGGTATTCTCTCAGTGTCCGCAGTCTTATTGTCGCTGTAATAGAATACAATCGGCAGTGGAGCAGCCTCTCCGAATGCATTCCTGTATTTGTTTATGAAAGTCAGAATTTCTGTCATTGTATCTTTTTGCTGCTGTCTGGAGGTCATTGAAAAATGTCTGTCCGTCTCAGAGGCTTAGCCGGATGTCTTTGCCGAACGGAGCCAATGACAAAGCCGCCATTTTGAAATGCTGTTTGGCGAAAGGAATGCCGATAATGGTGATTCCAAGAAGGATTCCGAAGAGCAGATGCATTAAACATGCCCATAATCCGCCGAAGATAATCCAGATGATATTAAGGGGAAGGCTCAGACATCCTGACGGACTATCCGCTTCTCTTATTTCTGCTCCGAACGGCCACAGGCACAAAATGCCGATTTTGAATGTCTGCAGAGCAAACGGCAGCCCGATTATCGTTATGGCCAGCGCAAGGCTTCCCGTAAAGTAGCCTATGGCGGCCTCAAGCCCACCGAAAATCCACCACAGCAAGTTTCCTATTATTCGCATTCTGTTGATATTTAAAAATCCAAAATTAATCCGTCAGACAAAGATACACAATTTGCGATAAACAACCTCATAGTCCCGAAGGCTAATGTACCCGGCGGAGTCACTTCATACCATCTGACAGACGCGCTTGAAAAAGGTGTTGTGAATTGCTTTCAAACTTTATAAATTTGACATACTGAAAACAATATATATGCTGGAGATATTCCTCGGCAAAGCGTTGTGAATTGCTTTCAAACTTTATAAATTTGACATACTGAAAACAATTCGACAAGACCAGAATCGCGCACAATCTCATAAAGGACGCAAAGTATGTCAGGACAGAGAGTCCGGAACATGAGAAACATGTCGGAGAGGTATTCAAGGTATATGAGCGCACTTATGACGATGTGGTCTACGAGATGAAAGTCAAGGTTACCAGTGATGAGCAGTTCCTGTATTACATGAAAAGAAAATAGCGGAATCAGATCTCTTCGTAGTGTGCCTACCGGCTTACGACAACCTGATTCCGCTTTGAACAGGGTCCGATAACTTGAACCCGTATGTTTCTTTCGCAAAAGTAACGATAATTATTTAATTTCCAAACGAAAATGGCAAGATCCTTACAGGACATATCCATAATCATCCAGAAGCAGGTCAATGATCTGAACAGGCTGACGAGCCGAGTCCTACCTGTCAAGGTTGGACGGGCGGTAGTGGAGAGTACCAGGCAGAACTTCCGGCAGGGAGGGTTCTACGGCCGGAAATGGAAGGACCCTATGCGCCGCACTATCGGATTCGATGGGGCTGACGGGCAATACGGGCCATTACTTTCAAGACAAAACCATCTCATGTCCAGTACTGACTATATTCCAGGACCAGGCAAGGTGACTATACAGAATACGGCTGAATATGCACAGATCCACAATGAGGGTGGGCATATACCTGTCACTGTCAAGATGAAGCGCTTTTTCTGGGCTAAATACTATGAAATAGGGCTGGCCGGTCAACTTTATGAAAGCGGCAAGGGAAAGAGAATGAAACAGAAGGCAGATGCATTGGGCGGAGAAGCAGGCTTCTGGAAAGGCATGGCGCTGAAAAGAGTCGGAAGCAGAATTCGGATTCCGAAACGCCAGTTCCTCGGAGAATCACCGCAGGTAGTTGTGAATTGCTTTCAAACTTTATAAATTTGACATACTGAAAACAATCTTGGGCTCTCGCACGGGTGTAGAATACATGTTGTGAATTGCTTTCAAACTTTATAAATTTGACATACTGAAAACAATGCCCTCTCTGTTCTCCATCAAGCCTGTGGCGTTGTGAATTGCTTTCAAACTTTATAAATTTGACATACTGAAAACAATCCCACCTGTGTACAGCCTGTGAACCACCGAGTTGTGAATTGCTTTCAAACTTTATAAATTTGACATACTGAAAACAATCCATAATTATTTGTTTTTAGATGGTGTAGGTTGTGAATTGCTTTCAAACTTTATAAATTTGACATACTGAAAACAATATTCCTTTTTAACATGGCTTTCGTCAACAGTTGTGAATTGCTTTCAAACTTTATAAATTTGACATACTGAAAACAATTTCATTTCCATAACTTCTACTCTACTTTAAGTTGTGAATTGCTTTCAAACTTTATAAATTTGACATACTGAAAACAATTCAATTGGCCATGTATTCTGTATTCTGTATGTTGTGAATTGCTTTCAAACTTTATAAATTTGACATACTGAAAACAATCGAGGACGGGATTCCTGTCGTGAAAACTGGTTGTGAATTGCTTTCAAACTTTATAAATTTGACATACTGAAAACAATAGAATCTGTTAAACTGAATGTATGTCAATAATTTACATATTGTTTTCAGAATAAAAAATCCGGTGGATTTTCCATCGGATTTTTTGCTTTATGATGGGGATTTCTTTTTCAAAACAACTCAAGCTGGATATATTCTGTGGGAGGTTTCTGGACTTTCTTTTCTGTGAAAAGTTCCATTGCTCCGAATTGTTTATCTGTTATTGTCAGTATACCGACTTGTCCGAGCGGCGGCAGGAAACTTTTTACTCTTTTTACATGGACGGCGGCATTTTCTGCACTTGGGCAGTGTCTCATGTAGATTGAAAACTGGAACATGACGAATCCGTCAGTAATGAGTCTTTTGCGGAAGTCCGCAGATGCCTTCCTCTCTTTCTTTGTGTCAGTAGGAAGGTCAAAGAAAACGAGTACCCACATGATTCTATATTCACTGAATCTGTCCATGGCTTTTCTGCTGCCTCTATGTTTTAAGTCATTTCGGGATATGCCAGTTTGCGTAATTCTCCGGAAAAGCATTTTGCCAGAGATGAGGATGTTGTGGAGGCGGCAACAATCAAAGGACTTCTTTTCCCGTTAATGTTGACTTCTAGGGTAGGGATTGAGAGTAGTCTGGCTTTGATTTCCTTTGTCAGTTCAATGTCTGTCCCGGACTGGACTATGTCAAATACGAGTTTGTCGACGAATGGTCTGTAGGGCTCCATGATGTCGTCGGCAAGGCAATATGCATTGTATCTGTTGTGGTGGTGAATCCCGAGCGTCGGAAGCAGGCCGCTTGCCGTCAGCGCCCTGGCTATAACTGCTCTCAGAACAGCATATCCATAGTTCAGCAGGTTGTTTGGGGCGTCTTCGTCTCTCCCTCTTATGAAATTTTCATTGTCAGGAAATATGGTTTTCCAATAATAGGCTGCCGCTCTTGCCTCAAGGTTATCTGAGTCTCCGCTTTTTACAGTCGATGCCCAGACTTTCATATTTCCATGTTCATCTCCGGTAACATATCGTAGCATACGGGCCTGATTGGAAATCTTATATTGGATTGTCTGCTGCCAGAGCTGCTTTTTCAGAGGCAAAGAAGCCTCAAGCTGATGTCTGAATCTCTCATTCTGCAGTGTGTGTCCATATAAAGGGAGCATCAGTCCGACCGGGAGATGATTGCTTCCGCAGGTGATGACGGCGCAGTTGCTGTCAAGCAGTTCTTCCATGAGCCCCTGGGTCACAGTAATCTGTTTGTTGTCAAGAATAATGATGCCGATGTCTTCAATCGGGATTGTCCTGACAGCAACAGCCATTCCGGCATCATTCAGGTCCATGGGGCAATCTGAAGCTTCTGGAGTTTTGATAACCAGTTGCTTCAGTCTCATTGAAAGGTATGCCGGATTGCCGAAATATAATGTGCGTTTGATCATCTTTCAATGTTTATCAAATAGTTGATTCTCTGGTTCAGTGTCGGCCTCGTCTCCGGAATTCAGATAATTTCCTGACGATATTATACTTCTTCCGAGCTCTTTCTCTGTCTGTTCTCTGGCTATCCCGGCTACATTTCCTCCGCGTTTCGCGATACTCTTGCTTTTGGAAAATGTGTCCGGTTTCTCCTTTTCTGAAATCTCTGTGGTTACTCTTTCTCCCAGCATTGTGAATATCAATTCCAGATCCGTCATGTGATCTCTGAGGTTCTGATTTTTCTTTGTAAGACCTTTGATTTCTTTGTATTCTGTGGGAGTAAGGCCGAATGTGGCCTTAGAAATCTCGGCTGTCAGTATCGCATAGTCTTTTTCTTCAGTTATACCGCGCTTTTTCCATTCATCCGTAAGATTCTGGCGGATAGCAATTCCTCTGATTCGCTTGTCTATCCAGTCTTTGGGATATCCTTTCTGCTCATACAGCACTTTCATGCGCTCCTGGGCCAATTCAGGATTTTCTATCTCCAGTACACGCTCATATCCGACCTGGGACAGCCACAGTTTAAATGGTTCTGCTTTGGGGGATGGAATGGACTGTATCAGCCGGAATAATCCTTTGATGTCGGATGCCATTATTCTTCTTGATTTTCCATCAAGAGCAGTCATTTGAACCGGGGTACAGATTGTACCCCAGTTGGCATTGAGCTGAGGATCTCTGGCTCTCATCTTCTTTATGTACTGTTTGGGGTCGGAACTGTCCGTCAATGCGGCAACAACATCAACGACAGAGAAATACCACTGTTCTTTCTCCTCGTCCCACACTGAACGTATTTTCTTGTCCTGAAATAATTTGATGTTGCTCATAGAGTATTAAAGAATTTTGGGATTAAAATTGATTATATTTCCTAATCTGTCTATTTTTAATGGAATGCAAGTTTCTTTGATCATTTCTCCTGTTATGGCACGTTCCATTTTATTCTTTGAAGAGAATTCCACTTTATTAACAATCAGGCTGGCGACTGAATATGGTATAAAAAATACTTGATTACCGGTACAACTTACCATCTTGTAAATTCTTTTCCTGTCCAATGGCATAGAGACGATACCTCTTTCAATGTCATCATCCGTAGGAAGATAAACGAGATCATTGGGTGAAAGCAGAAACAACAGAGGCTCTCCGTTTGAATTGGTGTCGGGGACAGGCGGATATCCTTGCTTCAGATTGTCTATTACTTTATTTAGAGGGATACTCTCATAAGATCGTGAATCACCGGATTTATATACTCCGAAGAACAGATTTGTTCCTTTCTCTGCCTCTACAAATTTCTTGGACTTGTTCCCCCTTTCTCCTATTGCGAACTTATCTGCCTTCTCGTATTTTCTTACCTTATAGATTGGTTTATGATGTTTGCCATTATTGAGGGCGACAATATTTGAGTTCATGCAATCAATCCCGTCTGGTGAAAATGCAGCCGACGGATCATTGTCAAATGACTCAAGATGTCTTTTGAGTATTTTCTGAATGCCGGTATCTGTGATGCTCGTCTCTATTGTCGAAATGATTTTCTCTTTCTTGATTTTAGACAAGAATTCAGACAAGTCGGTTCTTGAAGCAAAATATTTGTCCTTAGTTTCATTGGAGAATATGTATATGTCTACTTTTGAAATATCTTTTCCCCGGAAAGACATTCCCTGTTTCTTGAATAATGACTTGATGGCGTTGATATCCTTGCCGTCTTCAATCAAATTTCGAATATGGGATTTCAATGGCTTGTCGACAATCCGTTCAGGCCTTTTCAGTGCCTCATTGAATGATACGGACTTTTTTGTCCGCAGATTGACTTCCCCGAAAACCGTATCCTTGTGAAGCGGCTTGCGGATGGCCCAATTGTCTCCCTTGTCCTGTTTTACATAAACCTTTTTCCTTCTGTCCTCATCATATTTGATATAAAGGTTTACTGTCTTGTTGATTATACGCTCGTTGTGTTTGAAGCTTACGATGATGCCTGACAATGCTGAATGCATATCGACAATGAAATTTTTCCATGGAAGTTTTATTGTCCATGAGTAGTTGCCGTCTTTGTCAAATTCCTGTTGGCAGAGGATATGTTTGAGGTCATGCCGTTTGATTTTGGCATCCTTGCATGCCGAAGCGTTGTTCAGATAATTGACAATATTTCTGTTCGCACAGGCGATTACTATGGCATCCATGGCATGATGCCTGTGGTCTATTCTCTTTTTACTGAAGCCTTTCTGGTATTCCAAAGGCATATCAGGAATCAGTTTTCCGTTAGAATTTGTTGTCGTGAATTTTTTGCCTGAAATTGATTCCATCCTTTTGAATCGAGGCATGACAATGTCATTCCATACATTGTTGACTCCCCAGTCTTTTTTAAGTCTGTCAGTAATGGCGCCAGTACAGGTAATTACATTTTTGGAAATGTCTTCCTCTTCTCCGTCTTCCCTTACAATATTGGACAGAAGGGATTTGACCATTTTGCTGATGTATCTGCTGTCATTCAGTTGTCTTTGGATAAATTCATCGGGTACATCCGCCATCAGAAGTTTGCGCCGTTTGGCCGGATTGTGCTTGTGGATTTTATCTACAAGTTCTTTGTAGACATCCGGGGTAAGAATTTTCACTGTGTCCCCATAATTCAAAGTCACGATTTCTCCGCCGTGTTTTTCTATGAATTCATATCCGAGCAGCTTGTCTTTAAGTTTATTGACTTCGGCTTCACAAATTACTTTGTTGCTTAATGAGTCATCAAAATATCTTGCTTTCGGAATGATGTGTTCTATTTGATATGCAGGTGTAAACAGTTTGCCCAATGGAATTGGTTTCCCAGTATAAGGTGATATATATTTCTGGTCCAGCCATAGCTTGTATCTGTGGATTTCAGATGCCGTCGGTCGTTTCTTTATGTCTGTTTCGTTGAATTTCTTCAATATCTCAGCGATGTCATTGTCAATCTGTTCTGAACTATCCAGTACGGTTTCTTCATAGATTTTAAATATTTCCTGCTGATAAGGAGAATATGGCTTGACATCTTTAATCTCAAATTCCGGGTTGAGAAATTCAGTCAGCATAGCCTTTACTCGCAGATTTGTGTCTTCATTTTTGTTTATTTGCTCTGAAATCTTCTTTCTCTTGTCAGCAGGATTCTTCATCTCCCGGCCAAGTTCAATATGTATTTCATCAATATGCCCAACCTGCTGCCAAATATCTCTTACAGTCCAGAGTGTCTCAAGAATCACTTGTTCAACAATCGGATTATGCAGGGAATGCTGCCTGAAAGATTTTAGATAAAGGTCTATGTCTTTAGGAGTATCCCACTTGGCGGTGTCTGAATTTTCAGAGTGACGGTCATAGACGACATAGCAGGCTAACCATAATGGAAGGCCTTGAAAATCAGACAAGCTGTTTAATGCAATAGTTTTCTCTCTTACACGGTCCTTTATCTTAGGGTCATATTCTCCGGATAAGATTTTTGAGATTCTGTCCATTGTGATAGAATCAATCGCATCCTCACTCCAGAATTTCCCCTGGCGCATCAATGGAAGCAGTCTTTTTATTGCTTTGGCAGAATATGCGCCATATTCTTTCTTGAATGGAGGAAATTTGATGAAAGTATCAGCAAAGGATTCTTTGTTTTTTATATTATATTTGTCTGCAAATTTTATAAGACCTTTTCTGAGTTCTTCTTTTGTCGGGATTGAATATAACAGATGCCACAATTGTTCTTCAGTCTCATTGGTCAGGAAATCACTTTTGATATCTGCCTTCTTGAGATATTTGAGAATCTCATGTCTCGTTACATTGCATGGGTATTTTTTGTCCGTAGGGTAGTTCCACCTGTATAGATCTTTCTCCTTTATATTAAACCCTGGGAATGACAGCAAGTTATTCATATTGATTTCGCCCTTGCTGACAAGCCATTCGTACAGAGCTGCGTATGAATCCCGATCACGCAGGAATTCAGATGTGACATTCACATCCGTTACGAGTTTTCCTCCAATAATCTGTTCATTGCGGTATATCTTAAGATTCGAAATGAACTGCCATAGCCTGAATTCCTGGAATAGAGGATGCGATTTGGCAATACATTTAATATGCGATGTCTGCTTTTCTCCTGTTTTTTCATCTTTATATACCCGGATTTCATACGGGCATTCGTCTATCAGGGATTTCTTGCTTTTTAATGGTCTTTGGTAGAATATTATGTCGTTGAGGAATAGATATGTGAAATCATTTCCCCGTATGTTTGATTTGTGTACCTCATTGTGGCCGTAAAGCAGATTGATGCATCTTTCATAAAGATTAGTGTCGTTAAGCTCCTCATGAAATTCTTTCTGCTTTTCAAGTATCAGTTTCAGTTCTTCTTTATAGAATTTCCGTTCAATTGTTCTTACCAGTTTTCCCTTGATTTTTAAGGAAGGGTTTTTCAGCAGAGATTCAAAGATAAATTCTCCGACTGTTTTCTTTGAATGCTCTATGTCTGATTCAGTCTTCTTCTTTACAAGTGTCCAGTCTTCTTCCTTAGGTGTTCTGAAGGACCGTTTTATGTTGCCCTCTTTATCTTTCGCCGGATTGCCTGCTTTATCAATTTCAGTTGTTACAATGAAATCCTTGGTTTTCCCGATCCAGTCAGGTTGTTTGTCAAATGTTCTTCTGAATGACCATCCGTTTTCCAATACGATGGTATACCATGTACCTTTGGCGCTTTTCTCTTCCGTGTCAGCAATGATGTCAGATATTCGCAGTGAGAAATATTCAACAGTTTTACTTGTATTGTCGTCTTGCTCATTTTCATCCCTTAATTGGAAATATCCGCGCTTCTGATTGAAATTCAAAAGAATCCACGCCAGTTCATGATTTGTTACAGGACTGGTAAGAGCTTTTTTCCTTAAATAATAGATAGTCCAGTCGTATGGGATTTTCAATTTGGCAAGTTCCGGGTTATGATATCTGAATTCTTCCAGCATTTCATTGAAAGATTCTGTAAACAGGAATTCATATTTCATATCCGGACCTTTCTTCCAAGCAATTTTCGGCTCCTGATTGTCGATGAAATTTCCATATCTGTCAAGGCATTGTGCATAATGAGCCGGAAGCCATTCCATCTCCGAGAGAATACGATGCAGTCGTTCTCTTCTTAAATGGCTTCTTTCTACCAGTCTTCGTATGCCACGTAGCCTTGTCCGTTCTGCTGTCTGGGATATTGAGTTTCCTTTGTCAAAATCTCCAAGAATCTTTGCGTCCATCGGGATAATACGGCTTCCGGCACAGTCTATGCCTGAAAGGCACTTCTCATTGGTCTTTGACAGGGCTTCATTTAAGACTGCCCATCCTATTGAGTTGGTTCCCAAGTCCAAACCTAGTATTTTTTTCATGTCAAATAGTTTTAGTTGTTATTATAACAGCAGACGACTGCAATTCGTCAAATTTAGACAAAATAGTTTTGAATTTACGGAAATCCGGAATATATTTGTGTAAAGTTTGAAGCAATTCACAATAAGGATTATTCCGTTGTGAAAACATTTAAGGCGGCGAGGGTCACTCGTCGCCTTCATTTTTGACATACCGGAATGCCGGTATAAAGCACCAACGGAAAACGCATCTTGATTTCGTCAATGCAGCTGGCGGAACCCCGGATGCTCCTCTTCTTACTTCTGTCTATTCATTCTGAAATCTTATCCTGCATCCATCAAGGCTCTCGATGACGGCGAGGGATTCGACGCGGATTCCGGCTTTTTCAAGGGGGCCGCGGCCGTGCTGGAATGCTTTTTCGATGAGGAAGCCCATGCCGGTGAGTTCGGCACCTGCCTGGTGGATGAGGTCAATGATGCCTTTGGCTGCGTTGGCGTTGGCGAGAAAGTCGTCAATGAAGAGGACGCGGTCTCCTTCATGAAGATAGTCTCGGCTGACATAGACTTCATATTCGCGGTTTTTGGTGAAGGAAAATATTGTGGTGGAAAGGATGTTCTCCATTGTGCTCGGGAGGCTTTTCTTGGCGAAGACTACCGGCACTTTCATTTTCCATCCGGTCATTATTGCAGGGGCGATGCCGCCGGACTCTATTGTAAGGATTTTGTTTATCCCCGAGTCAGAGAATATATGGCTGAATTCTTCTGCAATGGATTCCATCAGCATCGGATCCATCTGCTGGTTGATGAAGCTGTCCACTTTGAGTGTGCCTCCGGGGAGGCATTTCCCTTCTTTCAGGATACGCTGTTCAAGAGCTTTCATAGTCGTCGTATTTTGATTATGCATGGCGCTGTGCTTTTATAGGGCGCAGCTGCCGTCTGTGCACCAGTCGTCGCTTTTTGAACCGTGATATTCAGGATGGCGTTCAAGCCAGACGGCTGCGTATCTGCAGGTTGCCAGGCAAGAGAGACCTTCATTGCGGGCATAGTCGAAGGCCGCCTTCACCAGAGCAGAAGCGATGCCTCTTCCCCCGATTTCTTCCGGTACTATCGTATGGCGGATATCAAGACCTCCGCCTGCGATGTTGTATGACACATAAGCCATGTGGCCGTCTTCCGTGGTTGTGAATCTGTGTCTGTCCCTGTCATGCGAGATTTCCATTGCTGTCCTTGTCATTGGTTTTCACATCGGCTTCTGCCCCGGCGTTCTTTTCGTCAGCAAGCTTTTTCCTGTATGCGTCCATGCGCTTTTTCCAGGCAAGCCTTCTGGCTTTTTCAGCTGCGGCTTTTCTTTCGAGGTATTCCTCGTATTTCTTTTCCAGATAGTTGTCTGCCATATTCTGCAAAATTAGCAAAAAGATTGGGATTCTTTAATTTTGCTGAGAGCTGAGAGCTGGAAGCAGTTTCTTCAGGAATACCGCGTATCCGGCAAGGGCAATGACGCCTCCGGCATAGCCGATGTATGACACTGACAATCCGGAACATACATAGCCTCCTGCAAGCGCTCCGGCGCCGATGCCGATGTTGTAGATGCCGGAGTAGATTGACATTGCTACCGATGTCCCCTGAGGGGCATTCCGTATGATTTCAGACTGGAATGAAAGATTGTAGAAGTTTATGGCGAATCCCCAGAAGACGCAGAGGATGACCGCTGTCGCCTGATTCATGGCAGATACACGCATCAGCAGCAGGGCCATTGCAATGCCTCCTACGGCAAAAGAGAGGAAAAATTTTCTGTTCCGTTCGTATTTGCTGGAGAATATCCAGCTTCCGACAAATCCTACGATACCGAACATTGTGAGTATTAGAGTGATCCAGGTGTCTCCGAACCCGGCGGCCCGGGCCAGGAACGGCTCTATGTAGCTGTATCCCGTGAAGTGTCCGGATATGGTGATGACTGTGACAAGGTAGATTCCCAGAAGTGCAGGGGATTTGATCAGCGCAGGGAGTTTCCTCAGAGAGAACGAGTTGTCTCCCGCCGTCTTCGGAAGAACAATGGCAAGGACAGCCAGAATTATGGCCGCAAGTCCGGCAATTATCAGGAATGTGGTCCTCCATCCAAGCCAGATCCCGACTGTCCGTCCGAGAGGCAGCCCGACAATCATTGCTATGGATGAGCCGCTGACGACAAAGCCAAGGGCCGTGGACTTTTTTCCTTCAGGGGCAAGACTGACGGCAAGGGGAGTGACTATCGACCAGAATATGGCGTGTGCGCAGGCAACACCGATTCTTGAAAGCATAAGCATATAGAAGTCTCGTGAAATTCCCGACAATATGTGGCTTGCCGTGAAGAGAGCCGTGATGGAGAGCATGAGTTTCTTGCTCTCTGTCTTGGCAAAGATGAGCATCAGGGGAAGCGAGGCAAGTGCCACAACCCAGGCATAGACGGTGATGAGCATGCCTGCGTTTGATTCCGTGATTCCGAAGTCCGAGGCGATGTCGGACAGGAGCCCGATGGGGATGAATTCTGAAGTATTGAAGATGAATGCGGAGAATGTCAGTCCGATTACAGGCAGCCAGGCTCGGATTCCTGGCGTGGTTTTCTCTGTTGTCATTGCTATAATCAAGTATTTTCAACGGCCGGTCAAATATTTTCAGAACCGGCGTTTTCAAAAGCGGGCGCAAATTTAGAATCAATTTGAGAATCCAGGACATTTTTACGATAAATTTTCGGTTAAATTTCAAAAAAATCCTTTTTGAGAAACATCCGAAAAGGATTTTAAGTAAGTTTGTATATCATGAAAATTCTAATCGGTAAAAATATCCGCGAGGCAGACCTGAGGACCATTGAGAGTGAGCCGGTCCGGAGCATCGACCTTATGGAGCGTGCAGCTGCTGCCATTGAAAATACGATAGTGTCATGTTCGGAACCGGGGCTTTCCGGAGCCGACGCCTGGGACAGTGCCGGCTATCCGGAATATCTTGTGGTCGTCGGGAAAGGCAACAATGGGGGAGACGGGCTGGCGGTGGCAAGGCTGCTGTCCGGCAGATTCGGCTCCTCGCGCAGGATTTCAGTGCTGAATGTATTTCCTCCGGAAGACCTTTCACCTGACTGCAGGACCAATCTGGACCGTCTGCCGTCGGACATCGACAGATATGCGATGCGTGAAAACCGGATAATCCGGATGCCTTCCGGAACCGAGGTCCGGGCAAGAATGCTTTTTAATCAACGGACTGTCATTGTCGACGCGTTGCTCGGAACGGGAGTCTCCGGTTCTGTGAGGGATCCTGCAAGACTGGCTGTCAGGCTGATTAATTCTTTCTCCGGATTCTGCAGGAAAGTCATCTCGATTGATATTCCTTCCGGACTTCCGACTGAGCCGGATCATACTTTTCTTTCTGATGTAGTCGTGGCGGATGCCACAGTTACAGTGGAATTTCCCAAGCTTTCACTTCTTCTTCCTGAGACAGGGAGATTTGCCGGAAAATTGTCAGTTGTCCATATAGGGCTGGATGCGAAATACATGGAATCCGTGCAGTCGGATTACTGTGCCGTTGACCGTAATTTTATACGCAACCTCATGAAGCCGAGGAACGAATTTGACAACAAAGGTACTCATGGTCATGCGCTTATCATATCAGGTAGTACCGGAATGATGGGGGCTGCCGTACTCTCCGCAGGTGCTGCGCTGAGGTCCGGCTGCGGTCTGGTGTCAGTAAGAGTCCCGTTTCAGGAAAGAAAAGTCATTCAGATTTCCCTGCCCTCGGCGATAGTGTCTCCTGACCCGGCATGCGTATTTTCTTCCATTACTGAAGGTCTTTCAAGATATTCTTCCATAGCAGTCGGACCTGGAATCGGGCAGAGACAGGAGACAGTTGCCGCACTGAAATGTCTGCTTTCGGAGATGTCCGCGGACAAGCATAAGACATTTGCCAGATCCGGTGTATTCGATCCTCATGTAAAGACTCTTGTCCTTGATGCGGATGCACTCAATATCATTTCTTCCCATCCCGATATGCTTCATCTGATTCCTTCCGGAGCAGTCCTGACTCCGCATATCGGAGAATTGTCGAGACTCCTCCGTGCTGCTGTCTCTTCCGGATTCATCGGGCGGACAACTGTGCCGCAGACAGATAATCTTCTTTCCATCGACAGAAAGGTCGGAGGGAGTTCTTATTATCCGTGGCAGAATGATATGGAGAAAGTTGCGATGGTGCGGGCGCTCAGCCGCAGATTGGCGTCTGTAATTGTGGTCAAGGGGGCGCATACCATGATTTGCAGCCCTGACGGAAAATGTTTCTTCAACATGACCGGCAACCCGGGGATGGCCAAGGGCGGAAGCGGCGACATCCTCACGGGCCTTATAGCGGGTCTTGCTGCAAGAAGCTATGATTCCTTGTCTGCTGCAGTCCTGGGCGTGTGGTTCCATGGTATGGCAGGGGACAAGGCTGCATCTGTGCGCGGGATGGAATCCATGAACTCAACGGACATCCTTGATTGTCTGCAAATATGAAAAAGACAGGCAGCTGAACCATTGCAGCTGCCTGTCAGTAGACTGTGGAGGTAGACGGAGTCGAACCGACGACCCCCTGCTTGCAAAGCAGGTGCTCTAGCCAACTGAGCTATACCCCCATTTGTTTATTTGCCCGCACTTCGTCGCAACTCTGTGACGGACAAAATAAACTGTAAAATAAAAGAACTTGCCACTTTATGAGTGGAGTGCAAAGGTAGATATTTTATTTTTATATGCAATAAAATTCGGACAATATTTTGTGCATATATTTTTTCAATGGCGAAACTTTTCTCTAACTTCGCAGACTGGAATTAATAGAAATCAATAGATATGATAAATATGACTGAAGTTTGTATAGTAAATGTTTCTGGCTATCCGGTGCCGTCTTATGCTACCGAATTGTCCGCAGGGATGGATTTGAAGGCGTCCATAGACACACCACTGACGCTGGGGCCTCTGGAGCGGGCATTGATTCCTACGGGAATAAGCATTGCACTGCCTGAAGGCACCGAAGCCCAGATTCGTCCGAGAAGCGGTCTTGCTGCAAAACACGGCATAACTGTATTGAATTCCCCCGGCACTATTGACGCCGATTACAGAGGCGAAATTAAAGTCATTCTGGTCAATCTTTCCAACGAGCCTTTTGTTATAAATCCCGGAGAGAGGATAGCCCAGATGGTGGTGGCAAAATTTGAGAAAGTTGTGTGGAAAGAGGTTGCTGCCCTTGATGATACCGCAAGGGGAGAAGGAGGATTCGGAAGCACCGGGAAATAGCATGGAGACATCAGAGATTTACAAAATATTCAAGGAATGCGGCTCCGTAGAGACGGACAGCCGCAAAATAAGGGGCGGAGAGCTTTTCTTTGCACTGAAAGGAGAGAATTTTGACGGAAATGAATTTGCACTCAAGGCTCTTGAGGCCGGTGCCGCTTATGCGGTTGTCGCGGCGGACTCAACGGCTGCGTCAGTTGACTCTCAGAGGATTATCCCTGTGCATGATACCCTGTCGGCACTTCAGGATCTGGCAAGATACCACAGGTCAATGACATTCGTAGACGGCAGACCGCTGCCGGTCATCGGACTTACTGGGACCAACGGGAAGACGACAACCAAAGAACTCATCAAGGCCGTATTGTCCGTGCGCTACAATGTAACGGCAACCGAAGGCAATCTCAACAACAGCATAGGCGTACCGCTTTCACTTCTGAAAATCAACCATGACACTCAGATAGCGGTCATTGAAATGGGGGCCAGTCATCCCGGTGACATAGCGGAACTTGTGTCCGTCGCTCTGCCGGATTACGGACTCATCACAAATGTCGGGAAAGCCCATCTGGAGGGATTCGGCTCTTTTGAAGGAGTGATGAAGGCCAAGGGAGAACTGTACGACTACATTCAGCGCACTGCCGACAAGGTCTTTATTAATGTTGACAATCCATATCTGTGCAGAATGGCTTCGGAGCGGCCGGATCTCCGTACTGTCCCTTACGGAGTGTCCTGTCAGCATGCTGAGATTCTGCCTGTCACACCGTCTCAGCCATTCCTGCGGATGAGGATTCCTGTTGCTGCGGAGTCTCTCTCCGGAGAGCCTGGCCCCGGTACATCATTTTCAGACGGTTCCCGAGCTGTAGAAATTGACACTTCTCTTGTTGGCGCCTACAATGCCGACAATGTTATGGCCGCGATAGCTGTTGGAAAGGAATTCGGTGTATCTGTGCAAGAGGCTGCCGAAGCCATCCGGGCATACCGGCCTTCAGACAGCCGCTCCCAGATGGTCAGGACAATGTCCAATGTGCTTGTTGTCGATGCATATAATGCCAATCCGTCAAGCATGATGGCGGCCCTGTCCAATTTCAGGTCAATGTCAGCTGCACATAAGGCCGTGATGCTCGGGGATATGCTGGAGCTTGGAAAAGATTCTGTCAATGAGCATCTGTCTGTCCTCCGCGAGGCATCCCTCATGGATGCCGATGTTTATGTCGCAGGAAACGAATTTGGCAGAGCAATGGACATCCTCCTTGCTGACCGGGGGACAAGTCGTTTGACGGCTGCTTCGGGGCATGGGTTGATGCACTTCGCCTCTTCTGATGCACTTGCCGAATGGCTCGGGAAACACCCTCTGGAAAATACATTGGTGCTTGTCAAAGGGTCCCGGGGAACCAGGATGGAAAAGGTATTGCCTTATCTGTAACTTGCAGCTTTCGGCCTGCATTTTACTTTTTGCCGGCAGCCTTAATTATTTTTCTTGCAATCCAACCGCAGAAAAGTCCGATGAGAGTCCCGAAGATGATTCCGACAAGGACATCTCCGAAATAATGCTTGCCGACAAAAATTCTGCTGATGCTGACCATAAAGGCCCAGAAGAATATCCATGCTGAGTATCCTGCATACTTCTGTCTGTTGTCATTGCGGAGACCCATGCTGGAGCATACAGCAAATCCGAATGCATTTGAGGCGTGGCCGGAGAAGAATCCGTACAGTCCGCCTCCGGCACTCCCTTCCACGATATACAGGCCCATGGCCTTCATGACCCCGTCGTGACATGGTCGCAGTCTCGCAACCCCTTCCTTGAAAAGGTTTGCCAGCTGGTCACATAACACGAGGCAAAGTACGCATGAGAGCAGCACTACAAGCCCTTTCTTCCAGCCAAGTCTCCAAAAGAAAAGCGCAGCGACAACCGCATACATCGGAAACCAAATCTGGACATGCGAAAAAAACTGCATGACTGCATCCGACCATCCGCAGTGAAAACTGTTTATGAAAAGTGTGACCTGCTGGTCAAGTTCGTGTAGATTCTGCCAGAACATATTTCCTATTGTTTATGCAGGGCTGTCCAGAGCATGTCTTTAAGCTCTTTGAGACCTTCTCCTGTCAGTGATGATATGAACACATGGGGAATGTCGGCCGGAAGACCTGCCTCCATTTCCGATTTCATCTCCCTGTCAAGCATGTCGGACTTGCTTATGGCAAGGACCCGCTCCTTGACAAGTAATTCGGGATTGTACATCCGGAGCTCATTCAGAAGCACTTCATAGCCCCTTGCTATGTCATCCTCATCAGCAGGCACCATGAAAAGCAGGATGGAGTTCCTTTCTATGTGCCTGAGAAAGCGCAGTCCTATGCCCTTGCCTTCGTGCGCCCCTTCAATGATGCCGGGAATGTCCGCCATCACGAACGACTGGTCGTCATAGTAGGATACTATTCCCAGATTCGGCTCAAGCGTAGTGAAGGCGTAGTCGGCAATCTTGGGCTTGGCTGCGGACACCTTTGAGAGCAGGGTAGACTTGCCTGCATTCGGAAATCCCACAAGTCCGACATCCGCCAGTATCTTGAGCTCCAGTATGAACCATCCTTCCTGGCCCGGCTCTCCCGGCTGGGCATAGCGCGGCGTCTGGTTGGTGGCCGACTTGAAGTTGTTGTTGCCGAGACCGCCTCGGCCGCCTTTTACCAATATCCTTTCCTCACCAGGCTCAACGAGTTCAAAAAGAGTCTCTCCTGTCTCGGCATCCTTTGCTACAGTGCCGAGCGGTACATCAAGATAAATGTCTTCTCCGTTTTTTCCCTTGCACAGCTGCCCGCTTCCGGCTCCTCCATGCTCCGCCTTTATATGCTTGCGGTATTTGAGATGTATGAGGGTCCAGAACTGCGGATTGGCCCTGAGAATCACATGGCCTCCACGCCCCCCGTCACCTCCGTCCGGACCTCCCTTCGGGATGTATTTCTCTCTCCTGAGATGCATTGAACCTGCGCCTCCGTTTCCGGACGCGCAGAAAATCTTCACATAGTCTATGAAATTGCTGTCTGGCATAATTATTTTCGTATATCCTGACAAAGATAATTATTCTTTTTACAAAATCATGTTGACAGGACTATTCCTCTGACATTGTCAAATTTTCCTGCCTTGAGGTCTTCTGGTGCAATCAGGAAGCACAGGACTCCGCAGTCCATGAAATTCAGGCTGAAGTCACTGCCGCTGAAAGAATCTATCTGGAGGAAAATCTCCCAGTTTTCGAACGGAGAGTCCCATGTCTCCCACTCGCGGTGAGTCGGGGCGGCGAACAAGATGTGTTCGTCCTGGTATGTTTCAGGATTGGTCGTGAATGTGACTTGCAGTTCTGACGGGCTTGTCTCTTCTCCCTCTTCGTCAAGGAGCACGGTTTCTTCCATGTCGTCACAGTCAGGAAAGTACAGCACTCTTACATCATCCGGAGAACTGATATATCCGGATATGCAGCCGGCGTCCGCATCATAGCCGAGATAATGGTCAATTTTTGCATAGAACTGCAGCAGTCCTTTTGCGGGAAGAGGCGAATCGGGAATGCTCAGTTCCTCAAGTCTTATCTGACAGATGAAGAAATAGGGGTACGGGACACCTTCATTGTCGGTGTACATCGGGTAGGGATATCCTTTCGGAAGATCAGGATTGCCCCAGAAGCGCGAACAGCATTGGGGCAGTTTCCCGGAAGGCCGTGAGAGAGTGAGACTGACAGGCTTCATATCAGAAAATGGCATATATAAGGGCCGGGGCCAGTATCATATAAATCAAAGCGGCCGAAGCCCACACATGTCCTGATATTTGCGAACTTCTTGCAGGCTTCGGCCTTTTCATGGCGGGCAGTCGTGGCCCCGTCAGGTTGCTCAGAATCTGTCCATCAGTTCCCGGATTTTGTCATGAACTTCCTCGATTGTCCCGAGGCCGTCTATTTCATTGTATTTTCCGGATTTTTTATAGTAATTGATAAGCGGTTCTGTCTTGCCGTGATATGTTGCGATTCTGTTGCTGATGGTCTCCTCGCTGGCATCATCTTCGCGGCCCTCTATGGCGGCTCTGTGGCGGATGCGCTCCCTTATTGTCTCATCTGGAATCATAAGCGAAACAACGGCTGTGACTTCGTTCCCGCTTTTCGCCAGTATGGCGTCCAGGTCTTCGGCCTGGGCCGTATTCCGAGGAAAGCCGTCAAGCAGAAATCCGGCGACATCCGTAGCTGTCATGAATTCAGACTCTATCATGCCTTCGACGATTTCATCCGGAACGAGCGAGCCTGCGTCAATCAGTGCCTTTGCTTTCAGTCCGAGTTCCGAGCCGGCTGCAATTTCCTTACGGAGGAGTGCGCCTGTGGAAATATGTCTGAGATTGTATTTTTCAACCATTGATGTGGCCTGTGTGCCTTTGCCGGCTCCCGGAGGCCCGAAAAGAATAAAATATTTCATTTCTACTATTATTTAAGTCCGTAATAATCCTGTCTGAGATATGTCTGCCTGCCGGTGTTGAGACAGGCGAAGACCGGAATATTATCGCAGTCTATTCTTCGTGAAGGACATATATGTCTTTGAGATTTCGTCCGATTTCATTGTAGTCAAGCCCGAATCCGACTATGAAATCATTCGGAATCTCCATTGCTATGTAGTCCAGGGGAATGTCTTTTTTATAGGAGTCAGGCTTGTATAGCAGGGTGCATATCCGAGATTCCGCCACATGGTTTTCCTCCATGATTCTTTTGAGTTCCACTATTGTATTGCCGGTGTCGACGATATCCTCAATGATAATGACGCGTCTGCCTGAAATGTCAGCTGTCAGCCCCATAGCCTGCTTGACTATACCTGTTGATCCGGTTCCCTGATATGAGCTGAGCTTGACAGATACGAGTTCGCAGTTGAATTCAAGCCTCTGCATCAGTTCTGCCGTGAACATGATTGAGCCGTTCAGTACACATAGCAGTACTGGTATATCATCACATCCTCTGAAGTCCCGGTTAATCTTGTCTGCAACCTTGTCTATGGCCTCGGATATTTTCCCGTATGGGATGAATGTCCTGAATGTCTTGTCGAATAATCTGACTTTTTCCATCACTTCATGTTTTGCATCCTGCAAAAATAACACAAATTACAAAGAATTGAAACAGCAGATTGCAGATATATCTTATATAGAAAAGACAATTTGAATATGAATAGAGTAAAACAATCGCAAAAAAGAGTAAAACAACTGTGTTATGTCTTGTCTTCCCGGATTGCGGCAGTTATTTTCGCATCATCAAATCTGAATTATGAGAGGAGGGGGATATGTGGAGATGTCTTGTCTGTCTTTTCATTGCATTGAATGGAGCATTATGTCCGGGAGCCGCACAAACGAAGTCTTCAGACATGGGGACTTCATCCGCAGGGGCAGGATGGATGCAGGCAATGTTATTCTTGTCCGGAGCTCCGGACATAGAGTCGGTTGACAGCCATACGGCAGAACAGTTCATGGCATTGCTTCGCCGTCCTCTCAAAATTAATCTTTCATCCCGCAGCCGGCTCACGGAAAGTGGTCTTCTGTCTCCCTATCAGACAGCATCGCTGCTGGACTATATATCAAGGAACGGGGATGTGCTTTCCGTAGCAGAACTTGCCGCGGTTGATGGCTTCGGTCATGAATATGCTGTGGCACTGGAATATTTCGTGTCATTTGCATCATCGGCTCTTCCCGGCAAGTCCTCGGCATCACGACCGTATACAGACAATTCCCTGACACTGCGTTCAGGCTTCAGAAAAAAGGAAAATGAACGGCATGACTGCTCTTATGCCATGCGGTATTGTCTTGACATCTCCGGCAGATATGAGTTGGGATTTGTTGCAAAGAGCGGATATGATTCTTCTCATTTTCCTCCTGAAGTGACCTCATTCTGTGTCGCATATTATGGAAAGGGCAGCCTCGGGAAAATTGTCGCCGGAGATTTCAACGCGAGATTCGGACAGGGACTCGCATTATGGAGCGGTTTTTCAATGGGAGGTCTTTCTGCTCCTGAGTCATATACACGAAGGCCTTCGGGCATTTCCCCGTACAGGTCATATTCGGGAGAGGGCAGTCTGCGCGGAATTGCCGCGGATTTTTCTTTCGGCAGATTCATGTTGTCTTCGTTCATTGCAGCCGATGGGCTGCGGGAGGTCTTTTCCTGCGGATTTTCACGGGACGGCATATCTGTCATCCCCGCCTTGAATTTCGGATATTACGGGAAGAACGGTCAGATGTCACTTACCTGCTATGCGCAGACTGCCCCGATTGCAGATGGTTTTTCCGGAAATTCATTGGCAGACTTGAAATGTTCTGCGGACATGAGATGGAATGTGCGTGGCACTGACTTGTTTTCGGAAGTTGCTCTGGACGGGATTTCATTGTCAGCGGCGGCTTTGGCCGGCGCACGCTTTCCATTGGGCGAGCGTCTTTCAATGGCAGTGTCGGCCAGATATTATCCGTCCGGATATTCTGCATCAAGGTCCGGAGCTGTCAGAAGCGGCTCGAAATGCACTAACGAGTACGGGTTGTCAGTCAGCGGTGCATTTTCATCCGGAAACTATGTCTGTCTTGCCGGGAAAAGAGGTTTCGGCTCCTCTGTCATGAGGCACCGGGGGATTTTCAGCATTGACGCATCGCATGCTCCGGCTCCGCGCACAGGTGCGGACGGACCGACATCGCAGCTTAAGGTGAGTATGGATTATGACTGTCAGATAAGTCCCTCGGTCAGTATTTCGGCAAGATTCTCAGAACGCCTGAGAACATGGGGAGCAAAGAACAAGACTGACTTCAGGGCTGATGTGAAATATAGTTCCGGAATATTCTCGTTCACTTCAAGGCTGAGTGCTGTACATTCCAGGGGGCTGGGGCTTCTGGCTTATTTGGAAGGCGGATACAAGCCCGGCGTGGTCTCAATGTATCTTCGCGGAGGCATATTCCGCATTGACAATTGGGATGACAGGATATATGTCTATGAGCGCGATGCCCCGGGCAGCTTCAATGTTCCGGCATACTGCGGAAGGGGATTCTGGACAGCCGTTACTCTGGCCCTCAAGTGTTCCCGTTGGTGCAGGATTTATCTCAGGGCATCGTATCTTGACTATCCCCGGACGGAGCCGGGCACGGAAATGAAAAAGCCCGGCAAAGCCGAGCTTAAGCTTCAGGCGTCTTTTGACTTCTGACATCAGAGCTTTGGAATCTTAATCTTCATGCCTGGTTTTATCCGGCTGCTGATGCCGTTGAAGTCCATTATGTTCTGGGCACTGACTCCCGGATAATTCTTTGCAATGTTGTACAGGGAATCTCCGCTTTTGACTACGTATATCGTGTACGAGGCATTTTTGTCAATGCTGCTCTTAGGACCGGCAGTTTTCTGCTGGGATGAGGACTTTGACGCCGCAGATGATGCGACAGCCGGGCCGTTGCCGCCGCGATATATGACAAGGCGCTGGCCTATGCGGATATTGTCGCTCCTGAGGTTGTTCCATCTTTTTATCTGCCTGACGGACACATGGTATTTTATTGCGATGCGGCCGAGGACTTCACCGCTTCTTACCCTGTGGATGATTCTTTCTCCGTCGCCCCCGTCTTTGATTTTCTTTATGACAACAGGGTTGAAATATTCATCAGCTTTGTAGGCGTACAGTGAATCTTCATTGTCAATGAAATTGTTTGCATACTGGTAGGGGATTCTCAGGATATATTCCCTCTCATTTCCTGGCACAATTTCATGTCTGTATTGCGGATTGAGGTTCTTGAGCTCTTCTTCGGGGACACCTGTGAGTGCGCTGACTTGCTTGAAATGCAGCATCTTGTGGATGTGAAAAGTGTCAATGTGCGCAGGAATCTCAACATTTTCAGGTACAATGCCGTGTTCCTTGTAGTAGGTCATTGTATAGAGAGCACCTACAAATGCCGGTACATAGCCCCTTGTTTCTCTCGGAAGGTATGGGTATATGTCCCAGAAATTCCGTTTGCCTCCGCTTCTGCGTATCGCACGGTTGACATTGCCGGCTCCGCAGTTGTATGAAGCTATGGCAAGGTTCCAGTCTCCGAAAATCCTGTACGAGTCCTTCAGATACTCAGCTGCAGCATGCGCGGACTTTACCGGGTCAAGCCTTTCGTCCACAAATGAATCTATATGCAGACCATAAAGTTTTGCCGTGCTGTACATGAACTGCCACATTCCCTTTGCTCCGGCGCGTGAGACGGCGGTCGGATTCATTGCAGATTCTATCAGAGCCATTGCCTTGAGTTCCTCCGGAACATCATGTTCCGTGAATATTTCCTCAAAAATAGGCATATAGTAGCTGCACAGTCCGATTATCTTCGGCATTGCTGACGGCATTTTTTCGGAATACAGGATGATGTAATTCTTGACTATATCATTGTACGGCAGGGGAATGAACGATTTCATAGCCTTAAGCCGCTCAATATATACTGCGTCAGGGACATTGGATTCGAATTTCATTGAATCCATGTCGTATTCCGGCAGTTCCTCACGGCTGGCCTGTTTGTGAAGATACCATATATTAAGAAGACTGTCAGTGACTTCCGGCGTATAGTCCTCCGGATTGAGTCCTGCGGCAAATTTATCTTCGTTTTCGCTGTACAGTTCCAGCATTTCACTGGAAATGCTGTCTTTCATCTGAAGCTCTGACTGATATTGTTCAAGAACAGCCTGCAGGGAGTCAATCATTGATGCAAGCCTTCTGTTTTCGTTCTGCAGGAAGATTCTGCTCTGGCGCTCCCTGTCCTGTCTGACTGACGCTGATGTCTTGTCGGCACTGTATGCGGCTTCTGCGCCTGCAAGTGCCATAAGTGCTGCCGCTCCTGCGGCGATTATCCTGATATTCATTTTCATCTGTCCAGTGAATTTAGAATCTCACCCCGAGCCTTATGCCGACGGCATTTTCTATCCCGGAAGGAGGCATGCTGTGGAATGCGTATGCATTGTTTGGGGCAATGACCGCCGGCTCCAGATTCATGCTGATGTCATCGGTGACTTCGAAGTCATGCATATATGCGAATACATTGGCGTCAATGACCTGCAGAAGGTAGAACAGGGCAGTGGCGACGATGGAGTAATCTCTGTAACGGCGGTAGACATTTCTGTACCAAACGGCGGTTTCAGCCGAAATAGGGCCGGTATATGACTCGGGACTGGTTGTTGCCTCATTATGTATGCGCTTGAATCTCTGATAGTTGATATTGTTTGTATAGAGATAGTGTACCGAGCCTATCAGGCATCCCCAGTATATCGGTATTTTCCAGTATTCGCCGTTGTATGCCTGTCCAAGTCCCGGAAGCAGTATGGAATATACGGTGGCGCGTCCCGGATGCGGATGTTCGGTCGGCTTATAGTTGATTGCCCCGTCAAGAAGTGCCCCCCAATACACAAGCCCGGCACCGACAAGAAGCCATGTTCCTGTCTGTTTGGATCTGTAGTCTATGGGAGGAAGACTGACATCCGTTGCATATTCAGGAATCAGTGCCGCCGCTGCGTCATGGTTTTTCTTCGAGACATTGTATTTATGGAGATAGTAGCCTCCGGTGCCTGCAAGTGCGCCTATCCCGCCATAGATTATCGGGAGTTTCCAATACTGCCTGTTGTAGATCTGTGATGCTCCCGGCATGAAGATGGAGCCTCCGAGCATGGTGCCGATCCGGAGATCCTGCTTGTGGGCAAGGCCCCCGAACAGCTCCTTGAACGAGAACATCTTGTCGGAAGTGTCGGCAGCACTGGTCTTTATGCTTGTGTCATTGTATGTCTGCGTGAACGCCTCCTCCTTGAACTGGGCGTGGGCATTCACCGCGTATGCAATGGCAAAAACCAGAATGGCCGCAATGTATCTTGAAAGTCTCCGTATCACTCTCTTCAGCCGTTGATGTTTTCCATTGCCTTGAGAAAGGCTCTCATTTCTTCGTCAGAGGTAAATTTTATTGTCATTGTGCCTTTCCCCGAATCACTCCTTCTGAGGCTGATGTCACTTGAGATGTATCTCCCCATGACTTCAAGAAGACGGCACCAGTCGTCAGGCAAGTCTCTTGCCACAGACTCTTTCTTTTTCCCGTCTCCAGCCAGCCTGTGTATGCGCTCTTCAAGCTGCCTTACGGAGAGGTCTTCACGGATTACCATGTCGCAAAGTCCCTCCTGCACAGCCGGATCCTCTACTCCGAGCAATACCTTTGCATGTCCGACGGACAGAAGACCGACCTTGAGGTCATGCTGAATTTTGGCCGGAAGCCTCAGAAGCCTCAGATAATTGGTGACAGATGCCCTTTTCTTTCCTACGCGGAATGCCATCTGCTCCTGAGTAAGGTTGCATTCCTCAATGAGTCGCTGGTAGCTCATGGCGATTTCTATCGGATCAAGATCGCGGCGCTGGATATTCTCCACTATCGCCATTTCGAGCATGCCCTGATCATCGGTTTCACGGATGTATGCGGGAATTTCGTCCATCCCGGCAAGTCTGCAGGCGCGGAATCTTCTTTCTCCACTGATTATCTGATACCTTTCATTGCCTTTCCTGCGTACGGTAATCGGCTGGATGAGACCGAGGGTGCGGATTGAGTCCGCCAGTTCCTCAAGTGCTTCATTGTCGAATGACATCCTCGGCTGGAAAGGGTTGGGCTCAATCGTATCGGCAGGAATGAGCATTATGTCAGCCCTGTTCTTCGGTTCTCCTGAATTTACGCTTTTGTTTATGTATTCAACCGGCTTTCTTATCTGGGTGAGATCCCCGTCTCCGAGCAATGCACCCAGACCTTTGCCGAGTCCTCTTGGCTGTTTCGTCATTTTCCTGAAATTAACTGTTTCTGTCCAATACTTCCTTTGCAAGGTTGAGGTAGTTCGTGGTCCCGTTGCAGATGACATCGTAGAGAATAATCGGCTTCCCGTGCGAAGGTGCCTCGCTGAGCCTTATGTTTCTCTGTATTATGGTGTTGAAGACCATGTCCTTGAAATGTTCCCTCAGTTCGCTGACAACCTGCGAGTGAACCTTTGTCCTTCCGTCAAACATCGTTACGACGAACCCTTCTATGGTCAGCGACGGGTTGACTCCGTTCTGTACAAGCCTGATTGTCTGCAGGAGCTTGCCGAGTCCCTCCAGGGCAAAGAATTCCGGCTGGACGGGGATGATGACAGAATCAGCTGCAGTCAGTGCGTTGACAGTAATCAGTCCGAGGGATGGGGAGCAGTCGATGATGATGAAATCATAGTCGTTCCTGATAGGTGCAAGGGCGTTTTTCAGGGATGATTCCCTGTTCTGGCTGTCAAGCATTTCAATCTCGGCTCCTACAAGGTTGATATGGGAAGGAATCATCTGAAGATTGGCTATCTCAGTCTGTATGAGGGCATCCCGGATGTCCAGCTCGCCTATCATGACTTCATACAATGTGCGTTTCTGGTCACTTTCCGGAGAAAAATTCAGGCCGGAGGAAGTGTTGGCCTGGGGGTCTGCGTCAATTATGAGCACTTTCTTTTCAAGGACAGCCAGAGAAGCTGCGAGATTGATGGCCGTGGTGGTCTTGCCTACTCCGCCTTTCTGGTTTGCTATAGCTATGACTTTTCCCATATCCGTCTCCGTTCTTTACGATGTAATCACGGCAAAATTATAAAAAAATTTCATTACTTGCCGTTATTTGTTACTTTTGTTCCCATTTTGACAAAATATAATGGAGAGTCCGGAAGAAACAGGAAATATCAGTGAATGCTGGTTCATAGTAGTCAATCCTCATGCCGGGAGCGGAAGGACCGCACGGGAGTGGGGCAGGATAAGGGACTGTCTTGACCGCAACGGCATATCCTATGAGTTCAGGATGACCGACTGCAAGTATCATGCGACTGAAATGGTCCATGATGCGTCACGGGAGGGATTCCGCCGCTTCATCGCCGTCGGCGGGGACGGTACCATACATGAGGTGCTCGGCGGAATAATGCTTTATCTGGACTCGCTGTTGCCTGCATCCGGCCCGGCCGATGATACCGGAGCCGGTTCCCCGCGGCCTTATCTGGCGGATTTTTCAATTGCCGTTATTCCCGTCGGCTCGGGAAATGACTGGATACGCTGCCATGATATTCCTGAGAATCTTGAAGATATCGTAAGTCTCATCCGGGCCGGGTCCTTTGCCAGGCAGGATGTGGTCAGGGTGACTACGGATGCCGGTGTGACTTATATGGTGAATATCGGCGGCGCAGGCTTCGACGCACGGGTCTGCGAGCGGGTCAACAGATGCAAGGACAAGGGAAAGAGGGGGCGGATGCTCTATATCTGGTCTCTTGTGCATAACTTTTTTACTTACAAGCCTTCGCCTATGGAAATTTCTCTGGACGGGAAGCCTCTGTTCTCAGGAGACTGCTTTTCAGTGGCTGTCGGGACCGGCAGATATTCAGGCGGCGGCATGAGGCAGACTCCGGAAGCCGTTTCTGATGACGGAC
This sequence comes from uncultured Bacteroidales bacterium, assembly GCA_944322565.1. Classification (GTDB taxonomy): domain Bacteria; phylum Bacteroidota; class Bacteroidia; order Bacteroidales; family UBA932; genus Cryptobacteroides. The sequence goes on from CALUPG010000003.1 coordinate 94,611, forward strand.
TTATGGATGTGACTGTTATTCCTCCGCTGCCGTTCATGAAGATAGCGGCGGAAATAAGGCGCCTTTTTGACGGGTCGTTTCTGAAAGTCAGGGAACTTGCCTCGGGAAGATGCTGCCGTCTTACTGTGGCTCCGGCCGGAAATGTCGCGGAGATAGTTGAAGTGGACGGGGAAATAGTAGGGAAGCTGCCTGCGACCTTTGAAGTCCTAGGCGAACAGATATGCGTGCTGGACAGGAAAGTACGCCGTCCATAGTCCATTATTCTGGGAACATGCTCTTGAAAATACGAGGGATGCCCGTGTCGAAACGCATCATTTTCCTCGTCCACGGATGTCTGAACGCTATGCTTTGAGCGTGCAGGGCGAGTCTGCCAAGCGGATTTGACCTTGCCCCGTATTTTTTGTCCCCGGCGACAGGACAGCCCATTCCCGAGGCATGGATTCTGATCTGGTTTTTTCTTCCGGTCTCAAGCTCGAATTCCACGAGGGAGTAGCCTCCTGCGGAAGAAATGGTATTGTAATGCGTCACCGCTTTCTTCCCGCCGTTGTCAACGGGGCTTGAAGTCATTTTCAGGGACTTGGGGTTCTCGCTCAGCCAGGAAGTGCAGGTGCCGCTCTTTTCCTGCGGAGTGCCCTCCACGACGGCGACATATTTTCTTTCGAGGATGTTTTCGTTCCAGCCGTCCTGAAGCCTTGTCTGCGTCTGCTCGTCCTTGGCGAAGATTATAAGGCCGGAAGTGTCTCTGTCAAGCCTGTGGACAATGAAAATCCCCGGCACTCCCGGGGCGGTTTTTCTTCCGGCTCTGGCGGACTGTCTTCTGACATAACCGGTGAGCAGGGAGTATGCCGTGACCTCTCCGTCCCGGCCGGTGGATATGGTGAGGACAGCATGGCGTTTGTCAACGACTATCAGGTGCTCGTCTTCGTATACGATTCTTACCCTCGTGTCCATCTCACCGGAATGTTTCCTGAATCTCGTTGCCTGGTCAAGGATGACAAGAAAGTCTCCTTTGTGCAGGCCGAAATCAAAGGCCGTTACATTGCGGCCGTTGACCAGAATCTGTCCGCGTGAAAGGTATGATTTCACGGTCGTCCGGCTTTCTCCTCTGCATTTTGAGAACAGGTATTCAAGCAGCGTCGTGTCATTTTCCAACTTGTATTTTCTTCCTTCTGTCCTCTCTGACATCGGGACGGCATTGCCATGTAGGCGTCTTGGTCTTTTCATTGTCATCCGTGTTGGTGCGATATGCGTTTCTGCGGCATGATGCATGGCAGAGCACTATGCATGGAAAAGCATAATGCGTGGCAAAAATAGAAATAAAACTTGAAATTATTTTCCTCTCCGGCTATACAAAGCAAGATTATTCCTATCTTTGCGCGTCATGGCCAAAGGATATGCAGAGACAGACGCATTGTGCCGAGAGATAATCGCCGATGCCCGCAGAAAAGTGTTCAAGCCCGTATACCTTCTTATGGGCGAAGAACCGTTCTATCCTGATATGGTCTGCGATGCTATCATAGAGAATGCCCTTGACGAGAGCGAGAGGGACTTCAACCAGACGATATGCTACGGAGCCGATGTCACTGCTGATGCTGTCATCACCACTGCCCGCAGATATCCCATGTTCTCCGAAAGGCAGCTGGTCGTTGTCAAGGAGGCGCAGGCGATGAAGTCTCTGGAAGAACTTGCCCTCTACTGCACTCGGCCCCTTGAGTCGACCGTCCTTGTGATATACATGCGCGGAGCATCTGCCGACAAGAGGAAATCACTTTACAAGTCAGTGTCGAAAATCGGAGTGGTCGTGGAGTCCAATGCCGTCCGGGACTATGAAATTTCCAGATGGATATCATCGTATTGCAATGGACTTGGACTCTCGGTTGACCCCGATGCGGCGGAGCTTCTCGGGGAATATGCCGGTGCAGATCTGGAAAAAATAGCCCTGGAGACCGGCAAGCTCATGAAGAATCTCAAAGAAGGGTGTACCCGCATCACAGCTTCAGACATAGAGAAGAATGTCGGGGTAAGCCGTCAGTTCAGTATTTTTGAACTTACCAGGGAACTGTCATCGCGCAATGCCGCAAAAGCTTTGAGAATTGCCGCATATATCGGGGCATCTCCGAAGTTTGCGATGCCCATGGCAGTCAGCGCACTGTTCACTCATTTCTACAGGATTCTGAAGTATGAGGCGCTGCTGATGAAGACACCCCGCCCCTCCAATGATGCCAAGGCCAGGGTACTCGGGGTAAACCCGTACTTTTTTCGGGAATATGATATTGCGGCGGCGAACTATCCTCTGAAAAAGTGCATGACGGCGATTGCTCTTCTGCGGGACTACGATTATAAGGGAAAAGGAGGTGAAGCGGGGGAGGCTACGGCCGAACAGCTTCTGGTGGAGCTGACAGCAAGGCTTCTGAATGTCTGAAATGATGGATTTCAGAATGTCTGCCAGGCCGGACAGAAAGTCAAATGACACAAGAAACTGATTATAGAAAACAGAGACGATTATGGGAATAATCCAATGCAGGGAAGTGTGCAAGAGCTTTGGGGAAAAGGTGGCTCTTGACCATGTATCCCTCGATTTCCCGAGAGGAAAGATTTTCGGCCTTCTCGGGCCTAACGGGGCGGGCAAGACGACCCTCATCCGTATCATCAACAGAATCACCATCCCCAATTCAGGAAGCGTTCTCTTTGACGGCCATCCTATAACACAGGCTGACGTCGCCCGTATAGGATATCTGCCGGAGGAAAGGGGGCTTTACCGGAAGATGATGGTCGGAGACCAGGCTATGTATCTTGCCCAGCTGAAAGGTATGAGTGCAAAGGATGCCGCGGCAGAACTGAAGAAATGGTTCGTGAAATTCGGCATACAGAGCTGGTGGTCCAAGAAAGTGGAGGAACTTTCAAAGGGAATGGCACAGAAGGTACAGTTTATAACTACCGTTGTCCACAAGCCTTCACTGCTCATCCTTGATGAGCCGTTTTCCGGATTTGACCCGGTCAATGCCCAGCTCATACGGGAGGAAATCCTTTCCCTGAAAGAACAGGGGGCGACCATAGTGCTCTCGACCCATAATATGGAGTCCGTCGAGGAATTGTGCGATGACATTGCCCTCATAAACAAGTCTCGGCTTGTGATTACCGGAGGCGTTGACGAAATAAGGCACAAGTACGGCAACAACAATGTCGAACTGGTCTATACAGGTCCTGTTCCGGTGGGTTCCGTCCCGGGGGTATTCAAGGTGCTTTCAGACACTGACGATGCCGGAAGGCATACTGCTGTGCTCGCACTTGAATCCGGAGCAGACAATACCGCCGCCCTGAAGTCTCTTGTCGGGCAGGGGCTGGCCGTGAATTCATTCAAGGAACTCGTCCCGAGGATGAATGACATATTCATTAAGCTTGTAACAGAGGAGGAATAGTCTATGAATCCGCATATAATCAATGTAATAATAGGTCGTGAATACATGACCCGCGTCAAGAAGAAATCTTTTCTTCTGACGACTTTCCTTGCTCCGATTTTCCTTGCTGCAATGATGATATTGCCGTCGGTCATAATGTTTATGGCCGAAGACAAGGGCAAGCAGGTGGCCGTAATCGACCAATCCGGTATAGTCATGCCGTATATGATTGACACGGATGCCGTTGACTATACTGATTATTCCGGCCGGTCGGCAGACAGCCTTAAAACAAGATTCAAGGAGCTCGGACTGGATGCTCTTGTGCTTGTGTCTCCGCTTGACTCCGTGTCCAGGACAGTGTCTGTGTCGGCATTTTCCTCCAAGCCGATAAGCATGGATATGAAGGATGCCATCAGCCGCAATGTGAATGAGGCGATTGAGGAATACAGGCTGGCTGCATATGACATCGACGGGCTGAAGCAGATCATGGAGGATGTACAGGCTGATATTCCGGTGTCAACATATACTCTTGAGGATGACGGGGAAGAAAAAATCACTTCTTCGGAGGTATACATGTTCGTCTCCCTGATTTTCTCCATCATCATATACATGTTCATAGCCATGTTCTCCGGAATGGTCATGCAGAGTGTTATTGAGGAGAAGTCAAGCCGTGTCGTGGAGGTGCTTGTGTCCTCGGTCAAGGCCACGGAGCTCATGTTCGGCAAGATTATCGGCGTGGCATGTGTTGCTCTCACGCAGTTTTTCCTCTGGGTAGTGCTTACCGGAATACTTGTAGTGGGGGCAGGTGCCGTGATTGGCTTTGATTCCCTTGCCGGAAGCGCCACGGTCCAGACCGAGCAGATGGCACAGATGACCGAAGGACTCGGAGTCGACCCGGAAGTAATGGCGCAGAGCAGCATGACGCCACAGATGGAGATGCCGTCCGGAGAGAATGAAATGGCTGCAGTTATCCAGACTCTGCGTGACATAGACTATCCGATGCTCCTGATATCGTTTGTAATATATTTCGTGCTCGGATACTTGCTCTATGCGTCCCTGTTCGCTGCCATCGGTTCTGCCGTAGAGAACGAGGCGGACACGCAGCAGCTGCAGATTCCGGTGACAATCCCGCTCCTGCTGGCTTTCTTCATTGCTTTCTATGCATTCAAGGCTCCGGACAGCCAGCTTGTTTTCTGGGGCTCGATGATTCCGTTCACATCTCCGATTGTGATGCTTGCCCGTATTCCGTTCGGTGTGCCGCTCTGGGAAATTATTGTGTCGGTAGTCCTGCTGCTGCTGACTTTTGCCGGTACGGCATGGATGTCTGCAAAAATATATAAGATAGGAATCCTGATGTTCGGAAAAAAGACGACTTTCAAGGATCTGTACAAATGGTTAAGACAGAAATGACAGGTTTTGCAATGAAATTCACGGCCGCCGCAGCAGTGGCCGTATGTCTTGCGGTGACGGTTCCTGAAGCTGCTGCCGTCTGTGCGGATACATGCCGGGTGTCATACAGCTGGCACAGGGACCGTATTGACGGAAGACGGACCGGTGTCTCAAGTCCGTCTGCGGACAATGTCACAGAAGCACTCGGTTCGGTTTCCGGGAATAAATACTATGCTCCTTCTGGAAAAATCTTCAAAGGCGGCTCCGTTGCAGCGACTGCAGCACTTGTGATTGATGCCCAGCCGGTAATGGCCCCTGTGAAGCAGGTAATAGGATATTCGCCGGAGGTGATGACAGCCGCCTATCCTGAAAGCGGACTTTCGAATCTATTTGTGGATACCATCATGGATGCTGTCGAGAAAGCCTCGGGAAAGCATGTTGATGTCGGGATAGTCAATTTCGGCGGTATCAGAGTTGATATGCCGGAGGGAGATATCTTTGTCGATGACATCATGTCAATGTTCCCTTTCAAGAACAGCATTGTCTATGTCAGCCTCAAGGGCTCCAGACTCAGGGAAATTCTTGATTCGATGGCCGAGGGCGGCTTTCAGGTCCTCGGAGGCCTCAGGGTAGTGGCCGAAAACGGTCGGATTGTGTCCGCTGAAGTCGGCGGCAAGCCTCTTGAGGATGAGAAAATATATGGCCTTGCCACAATAACATTTCTCCTTCACGGCGGAGACGACCTTTTCCTGGGGGAAAATGTCGAAGAGTCCGTTGAATATCCGGTGGACATATATGATGTAATGATGGACTATATCACAGCTGAAACAGAGGCAGGAAGAGATATAACATACGGGACGGACGGACGCGTCGTAATCAGGTGACGGCCGCCACAGTACGAATCATGTCATCCCGGTTCAAATGAGAATGAGAAAATGAAAAGGACAGCACTTGCAGTCATATTTCTGGTGGCTGCCGCATTCTGCCTGAATGCACAGCATCTCACCATAATACATACTAATGACACGCACAGTCATATAGACCCGCTGCGTTCCGGAGCGGACGCCGGACTCGGGGGAGTCATTGAGCGTGCGGCCTACATTGACAGTGTGCGTCTGGCAGACGGAAGAAGACACACTCTGCTTGTTGATGCCGGCGACTTCAGCCAGGGATCGTCATATTTTACGATGATGCACGGGGATTTGGAAATTGATCTCCTCAATGCGATGAGATATGATGTCGTGTGTCTCGGAAACCACGAATTTGACAATGGCCTGGAAGAGCTCTCAAGGCGGTTGCGGGACCTCAGGTGCCCTGCCGTGTGTGCAAACTACGCTTTCAGCGGTTCGGACCTCTCAAGACAGGTGAAACCGTATGTCATTATCCGCCGGGGAGGATATAAGATCGGGGTCATCGGTCTTCTTACAGACCTTACACGCGTCGTGGAGCGTCATATTGCTGACAAGATACAATATCTGGATCCTGTTGAAGTGACGAACAGATATGCAGATTATCTCAAGAATGTGAAGCATTGTGACCTTGTCATCTGCCTGTCGCATCTCGGATACGAGAAGTCGGCGTTTACAGACATAGATCTCGTCGAAGGCACAAGAAATGTCGATATTGTCATCGGAGGACATTCCCATACATTCCTTGAAACAGAAAAAGTCCACAACAACATTGACGGAATGCCGGTGACAGTAGTCACTGACGGATGCTGGGGCCTGTATGTCGGCAATCTGAAAATTTCTTCCGAGAAATAAAGGGTGCAGAAGATGCAGGAGGATAAAGACCAGATAAGCGGAGACCTGACCTGGGACGGCCTGCGCCCCCCGGCGCTGTTCTATGCCGTCGCCACTACTTTCTGCGGGCTTTTCCTTTCAGTACTTGACGGGACAATCTGTAATGTCGCCCTGCCTACAATGGCTGCGGAGCTCGGAGTGTCTCCTTCAGATTCAATCTGGATAATAAACGCCTTCCAGCTCGTGATAATGATGCTCCTGCTTCCTTTTGCCTCACTCGGAGAACTCATCGGCTACAAACAGGTATATCTCATCGGAGTGGCATCGTTTACTGTGGGCTCCATGTTCTGTGCGCTTTCAGGAAACTTTCAATTTCTAGTGGCGTCCAGGGTCGTGCAGGGCATCGGGGCAGCCATGATAATGAGTGTCAATACCTCGCTCATCAGGCTGATTTATCCGAAACGGCATCTTGGGAAAGGCATTGGCCTGAACGCCACTGTAGTCGCCATAGCGTCGGTTGCGGGTCCTTCACTGGCTGCGGTAATTTTGTCCGTGGCTACATGGGAATGGATTTTTGCAATTAATCTGCCGATAGGAATCGCAACATTCATTCTTGCACGGAAATACCTTCCGGACAATCCGACAAAAGTCATCGGCAGAAAGTTCAACTGGAGGGATACTGTCCTCAATGCCTGTACCTTCGGTCTGATGATAGGGTGCATAGAAGCCTATTCGCACGGGATGGACTGGCATGAGGTCGCAGTGGCCCTGGCTGTGTTCATTCTCATCGGCTGCGTATATGTGCGCATCCAGCTCAGGGAGAAATATCCTATGCTCCCGTTCGACCTGCTCAGAATCCCGATTTTTTCCATGTCCGTGGGCACAAGCATAATATCGTTCACTGCGCAGCAGCTCTTAATGGTATCCCTGCCGTTTATGCTGATGCATAATTTAGGATATGACGCAGCCCGGACCGGACTGCTGATGACGGCATCTCCTCTGGTGATAATGTTTGTCGCTCCGCTTGCAGGGTGGCTCATCGGAAGAATACATCCCGGCATCCTCGGCTGCATAGGCATTTCTCTTATAGCCGTCTCCTGCTTCAGTTTCGCCTTCGGGGGAGACCATATCACTCCGTCCGGAGTAGTGCTGCGCCTGATGTGCTTCGGTGCCGGCTTCGGCCTCTTCCAGTCACCGAACAACCATATACTGCTGTCCTCCCCGCCGCCTCACCGTACGGGCAGCGCAAGCGGAATGCTTGCTTCGGCCCGGCTCGTGGGCCAGACTTCCGGTGCTGCCCTCGTCGCCATGATGTTCAATTTCTTCGGCCCGGCCTCACCGCACGCCTCGATGCTTTTGGGCGGCATCCTTGCCGTCGTCGGAGCGGTTCTGTCCATACTCAGGCTCGGCAGCAGACCTGCTGCTTCATGAATCCTTAATATAATGAGACAACAGCCATGACACTTAGAACAGCATTGACCACATCAATACTTTTCGTGGCGACAATTTCCCTGACAGTCCCGTCTGGTGCATATTCAGAAAAGAATATCATTACCTCGGCCATTGACACAGTCCGGCTTGACCTGTCGCCGGTTACCTGCGGAAGTTGGCTTCCGTATCCGGATTACAATGACAGGCAGGCCTGGAAGGCTCTTTTCGGAGATGCCGCCGGGCCGATGATTGCCGAAGGTGAAAAATATCTCGGGTGCCAGTGGAAGGTCATTCCGGCCACCGCTTATCTTGAGTACGAGAGGAGCGGAGACCGGCAGGCCATGGAGAAGCCCTATGACGAAAACCGCGTGGCCCTGAACATTCTTGCTCTCGCTGAGCTTGCGGAAGGGAAGGGGAGATTCATCGATGATATCGCAAACGGGCTGTGGTACAGTACACAGATGACATCCTGGGTGTTGTCGGCACATCAGCCGAAACAATCTTCATCCAGGGCCTTGCCTGATGCAAGGGAACAGATAATTGATTTGGGCGCCGGCGGTCTGGGGGCCTCCGTGGCCGTGATACGCCATTTCTTCAAAAACGAACTTGATTCCCTTGACCCGTCGATTTCTGCGGCAGTGGACTCTGCCCTGTACAGGAATATCATTGTCCCGTATCTTGATGAAAACCTGCATGAGGCGCACTGGTGGCTTGCCGAGGACTGGAAGCCGGGGCAGATTGTCAACAACTGGAATCCGTGGTGTAATTCTAATGTTCTGCTCTGTGCCCTCCTGACAGAAAAGAATCCTGCAGTCCTTGACCGCATACTGAGATATTCCGCCCTGTCAGTCGACCGTTATCTCAATTATATCAAGGATGACGGGGCATGCGAAGAAGGACCTGCCTATTGGGGGCATGCCGCAGGCAAACTGTATGATTATCTGAAGATACTCTCGTATGCTACCGCAGGCAGGACAGAAATGTTGCTCAGGCATCCTTTAGTCCGCAGGATGGGAGAATATATTTCCCGCTCATACATCCGGGACGGCTGGGTAGTGAATTTCGCGGATGCCGGAGCCAGGATGACTCCGGACAATTCTCTGGTCTACAGGTTCGGACAGGACTGCGGAAGCCGTGAAATGACAGACTTTGCTCTATATCTCCTGTATGACGGCAAATCCTTCTGTCATCCTTCCGTTACACTTGGCAATGACATCTGGCGGTCTCTTGAAAGTGTCCGCTGTCATGGCGTCATTTCCGCTGCTGCGGATTCCCTGAATGCCCAGTGCGGGCTGACCGGTTCCTCAGCGCCGGAGTGCGGAGCAAGCCGTCCTTCAGAGCCTCCGGTGCCTGCTTCCCTAAGGAAAGATGTGCCGGCATGCACATGGTATCCCGAGACGGAATTTGCCTATATGAGAAATGGCTCCGGGTGGTTCCTCGCCGCAAAGGGCGGATACAACAATGAAAGCCACAACCACAATGACATCGGCACTTTCATTCTGTACATAAATGATGAACCGGTGTTCGTTGATGCCGGAGTAGGAACATATACCAGGAAGACATTCAGTCACGAGCGGTATACAATATGGTCTATGCAGAGCAGCTGGCACAATCTTCCGGAAATCAACGGATGTGCGCAGATTTTCGGTGATGAATTCCGAGCCTCCGGCACCAGATGCGACATACGCAGACGAATCTTCTCGACAGACATCTCCGGGGCATATTCTGATGCCTCGCAATGCAGTTCCTGGGTCAGGAGCTACCGGCTCGCAGACAGTCTTCTTGAGATTTCGGATAAATTCTCCCTCAATTCAAGAGTTGCGGCAGATACGGTCAATTTCCTTGTCCACGGCAATGTGACAATAATGAAAAAACGTCGGGAAGTGCTGGTTGAAGCAGGGAAAGTCTCTGTGTCCCTGCATTATCCGCCATCGCTGAAGCCGTCTGTGGCATACAGGCCGACAGATGACCCGAGGATGAGGGCAGTCTGGGGGGACAGGCTTGCGAGAATATCCTTTGTCTCTGCACCCGATGCCCCTGTGGCAGGAAAATATGAATTCAGGGTGACGCCTGCCGGACACTGAAGCCTTGCCGCGCTCTAAAGTATGTTCAGGCTCTGTTCCTTTATTTTTTCAAGATTGTCTTTCATCCTGACGACAATCTTCTGTATGCCCGTATGGTTGGCCTTCGAGCCGGTCGTGTTGATTTCCCTGCCCATTTCCTGGGCAATGAATCCGAGTTTCTTTCCTGCAAGAGGGTCGGTGTCTATTGTTTCCATGAAATAATGGCAGTGCTGGCGGAGGCGGACTTTCTCCTCATTGATGTCAAGCTTTTCAATGTAGTAGATCATCTCCTGTTCCAGCCGGCTCTGGTCGGCTTCAAGCTTCAGCTCGTCAAAGCGTGACAGGATTTTCTCTCGGATAGTCCCGACTCTCTCATTTTCAAAAGTCTCTACCTCGTCAACAAATGAAAGGATTTCAGAGACTTTGGCTGTCACATCATTGTACAGGACTGCTCCTTCGCGGCTGCGGAATTCGTTCACGCGGTCAATTGCCTCCATGATGCAGGTTTCGACTGCCGGCCAGTTCTCCTCATTGATAATGTCCTGCTTTCTGGTCTCAAGTACATCTGGGAACCTGAGGATTGCTGTCAGCACGGCTGTAGTATCCGGTGCTCCGTGTGAAGGAAATTCGGCATGAATCATGTCCGACAGTCCGGAAATCTGCCTGTAGTAGTTCATGGCAAGAGAAGCATTGATTTCTTTCGCGTTGTCGGCGGCATTCGGCTCGTATGTCATGAAAAAGTCAATCGTACCCCTCTGGAGCTTTTCGGCGAGCTTTCTGCGGATTTCCATCTCCCTGTCTTTGGGAAGGAGCTGTGTCTTGATGTTGATGTCAGCGTTCTTGCTGTTCAGAGTCCTGATTTCCACGCAGATTTTGCCTGTCTCTATCTGTGTCTCGGCCTTGCCGTATCCTGTCATTGATTTTATCATTGCCGTCAGTTTTTATTAACGGCGCAAAGATAGTGAAAAATAGCATTTATGTGTTATATTTGCAGATTTGAAAACCAATCATGACATATCTGAAAACCAATCATGACATATATGGAAGAGCTCAAGAATGAGACTGGAGAGACCAGGAATCTTAACTTTCTCGAGGAGATCATTGAATCGGATCTCGCATCAGGCAAATGCAAAAGCATAATGACCAGGTTCCCGCCGGAGCCGAACGGTTATCTTCATATCGGCCATGCCAAGAGCATCTGCCTCAATTTCGGTCTGGCGAAGAAGTACGGCGGAAAGACGAACCTCCGCTTCGACGATACCAATCCCGTGAAGGAGGACACGGAATATGTCGACTCCATCAAGGATGACATCAGGTGGCTCGGCTTCGAGTGGGAGAACGAAAGATACGCATCCGATTATTTCGAGCAGCTGTATCAGTGGGCCGAAGATCTGATAAAGAAAGGCCTTGCCTATGTCGATGACCAGACGCAGGAGGAAATCAGGGCAGGCAGGGGAACCGTGCAGACTCCGGGAACAGAAAGTCCCTTCAGGAACCGTTCCGTGGAAGAGAACCTCAGGCTCTTCAGGGAAATGCGTGACGGGAAATATGCGGACGGAGAGAAAGTCCTCAGGGCAAAGATAGACATGGCGCATCCGAACATGCTCTTCCGCGACCCTCTGATGTACAGGATTATCCATGCACACCATCACCGCACCGGAGACAAGTGGTGCATCTACCCGATGTATGACTTCGCGCATGGACAGTGCGACAGCATCGAGAACATAACGCATTCAATCTGTACGCTGGAGTTCGATGTGCACAGGCCTCTGTATGACTGGTTCATCGAAAAGCTCGGAATCTTCCCGTCCCACCAGTACGAATTCGCGAGACTCAATCTCACATATACCGTCATGAGCAAGAGAAAGCTTCTTGAACTTGTCAGGAACCATTATGTGAGCGGCTGGGATGACCCTCGCATGCCGACCATCTGCGGCATCAGGAGAAGGGGCTATACTCCGGAATCAGTGAGAATGTTTGCCGAGAAGGTCGGTGTGGCCAAGAGAGAGCAGCTGATTGATCTTCAGCTCATGGAGTGGTGCGTGCGTCAGGACCTCAACGAGAGATCCAACAGATATATGACTGTTCAGGACCCTGTGAAGGTGACGATAACCAACTGGGAGCCGGGTAAAGTGGAATGGTTTGATGCCCCTCTTAATCCCGCTGCCCCGGACGGCCCGTCACGCAAGGTGCCTTTCACAGGCGAAGTCTATATCGAAAGGGCGGACTTCATGGAGGAACCGCCAAAGAAATATTTCAGGCTGAAGCCTGACGGAGAGGTGCGTCTGAAATACACCTATATAATCAAATGCCAGGAGGTTGTAAAGGATGCTGAGGGCAATATAGTGGAAATCAAATGTACCTATGACCCTGCATCAAGGCCGGGATCCGGAGAGTGGCGTTCCGTAAAGGGAACAATCCACTGGGTCTCTGCCGGACATGCAAAGGAAATAGAGCTCCGGCTGTATGACAAGCTCTTCACCGAAGCTCAGATGAACTCGATTCCGGAAGGGAAGGATTACAAGGACTATCTCAATCCGGATTCACTGGTCGTAGCCAAGGGATATGCGGAGCCTGCGCTTCTTGAGGACAATTCCGGCATCGCGGTGCAGTTCGAGAGAGTGGGGTATTTCTTCAAGGATCCGGATTCAACTACGGAGCATTTTGTATTCAACAAGACTACGTCATTGAAGGATTCGTTCAAGTTTTAATCTGTACGAATCCGCTCTGCGGTCTCCGATGTGACAGTCGACAGGGGCGGTTGTACTGTCGTTATAATACTGTCAGGCTGAGGTTGAAAAACATAAATGTTATGAATGATAACATAAATGTTTTATATATTCACGGAATGGGAGGTGGCGGCGACAGCCGCATACCTTCCATTCTTAATGAACATGTTCCTGAAAATGTATCCGTGATTGTCAGGACATACAGTTTTGATCCTGAAATCGCATGGGGTCAGATATCTTCATGGCTTGAAGAACTGCAGCCGGCTCTTGTCATAGGGGAGTCTTTGGGGGCGCTGAATGCCATCAGGATTTCAGGGGTGCCGCATCTTCTTGTTTCTCCGTCGCTGAATGCTCCGCTGTATGTCGGCTATCTTGCGTTTCTTGCCTTGCTGCCGGGCGTGACACCTATTCTTGACAGAGTCTACAGACCGAAGGACGGAGACAGACAGAAGCTCCATTTTACTTTCCGTACCATGAGAAAGTATCGCGCCCTCAGGAGACGGGCTCTCTCGAATTCTCCTGCAGCCGGAGGCAAGGATTACTTTCATGCCTTTTTCGGAATGCATGACCATTACAGGCGCAGCGGAATAGTGAGCGTGCGGACATGGAAACGCTTCTTCGGACCAAAGGATTCGTTCACCGTATACGACGGAACGCATTTCATGGAGGAGGAGTTTGTCGTCTCCATGCTCGTGCCGAAAATTATTTCTTTGTGTTCTGCATGCAAAGTGCAAAGCGCAGGCCGGGAGTAGTCATTGTGTTTTTTATTTAGAATCAAATTAGAAACAAAGTGAATTATACAATATATGAATACTCGCTTTTAACAGCCTTGCCGCTGATGCTGTTCATCGGCTTCTATTTTCTGTTCGGCAAGACACCGGAGAAGCCCATCTTCGACAACTATGTCCGTTCCCGCCGCATCATGGGGGGGGCTTTGCTGATACTGTCCGCCAATTACTCGGTACATTTTTTTCTCGAGCCCAGGTTCATGAATGTAAATGCCGCCATACTGATGAACCTTTCGACATACTTTCTGTGCTACTGGCTCTTCAGTTCAGCCCTCACCACGCTGCTTGACCGTTTCTATATCACAAGGAGGCGGCTGTGGACCCACCTCGGCCTGTGGGCTCTCTTCTCCGTTCTCTCCGGAGCGATACTGCTTCTGTTGCCTGACGGGACGATGCAGAAGGTTGGGCTGGCAGCAATGGCGGTATGGCTGCTGTTCTACGGACTTTTTTTTGCCCGAAGGCTCATCCTTGCCTACCGCAGGGCTGTACGCATCTTCAATGACACGCAATCCGATGACATCGGGGCATACATCGAGTGGCTGTCCATATTCACATACTGGGCTCTCATATTCGGCATCAGCTGCGGACTGCTCACATTCCTTCCGGACAGCTGGGTCTTCGTATGGATTCTCTCATCCATCCCGTTCTACATTTACCTTTTCTGCTGCTACATGAATTATATGCTTTTTTATGAGCAGGTGGAAATTGCCATGGAAAGCGAAATATCCTCCGGGGAGGAAGTTCCGGGCGATGTGGAACGGGTAGCGCTTCAGCCTCATGCGGTTCCGTATTGGCATTCGGAGCTGGAAGGGAAAATCAAAGGCTGGATTGATTCGGAAGGATATGTCCGTCCGGGACTCACCATAAAGGAGCTTGCCGACATCCTGCACACCAACCGTACATATTTGTCCGGATACATAAGGACGGCTTATGGGGTGTCATTCCGTGAATGGATCACAGGGCTTCGCATCAGCTATGCGAAACGCATTCTTGTCCGGAATCCGGAGCTGACAATTGCCGACATATCAGAGAGGTCTGGATTCCAGACCCCGAGCCATTTCATCAGGCTGTTCAAGGAAAATACTGGCTTTTCTCCCGCCAGATGGCGGAAAATGGAGATGAAAATCTGATTGACAAGACCTCTCGACTGTGCTCGGGATAAATGTTCTGAACAACAAAAATAGTCTATACGACAAAATGGAATTGCCTGTATGACAAAGATGTGTCATTCTGGCAATTATGACTTTTCCTATGCACGGAAAGCGGATTCTTTTCACTTAATTTATATTCTGAAATCTATGCGTGGAGCGCGTGTCATGCCGCTTCCGAGCAATAACCGGAACATAAAAGAGTGATTGGATATGGATAAAAGAATCTTCTTCGTTATTATGCTTCTGTGTCTGCCGATGGCGTCTTTATCTGCCGATGAACAGGCAGAGAAAAGACCGCCGGCATCCGATGTAGCCGTGCAGGACTCTGTCTTTCTCGGAATGGCTGCATTTGATCCGGAATGGCTGGCCAAATATTACGGTTATGATTGGCCGTCCGGTCATGTGTCTGGAAAGATGCAGGAAAATATTTCTGCCGAAGAGTTCGTAGGGCAACCGGCATCTCCGCAGAAAGCCTCGGCATCCCTCGCCGACAGCTACACCCTCTCCCTGCGTGCTAACCTTCTGCGCTGGGCAACCCTGACACCCGATTTAGGACTTGAATGGCGCATCGCTCCGAGCGTGGGCATAGCCGTGAACGGCTCGTGGACTTCATGGACGTGGAACGACAAAGACCGCCGCTATGCCCTGTGGGAGGTGGCTCCGGAAGTACGTTACTATCTCGGTGAGAAGAAAGCCTGGTATCTGGGCGCAATGTTCAAGGCCGGGCAGTTCAACTACAAGCTCTCCGTGGCAGGCCGTCAGGGCGACCTGATGGGCGGCGGCATCACGGGCGGTTACCAGCTGCGGCTCAGCGATGCCCTGTCGCTGGACTTCAATGTGGCCGTGGGCTGCCTGCACGCGGACTATGAGAAATATGAGGTCATTGACGGTGTGCGGGTGCGTGCCGGCAAGGAGACGAAGAACTGGTGGGGCCCGGTTAATGCGGGTGTCACCTTGGTGTGGAAGCTGTTTTAGAGAAAGGAGGAGAATATGAAGACAATGACAGGATATACGACAACGATTCTTGCCCTTGTGCTGCTGCTCACGCCGGGCGGCTGTGTCAAGGACGAACTGCATGACACACCGCATCCCGACACAGGGAAGGTCACCGTCACTGCCGACTGGGCTGACCGTGGCGAAGAAGTGGACATCCCCGCTTCGTGGCATATTGTCATGGGCGACTATACCGGCACAGAGACTGGTGCGACCCACTCGCCGGACTATCTTTTCAATCCGGGCAGCTATACCCTTGCGGTGTATAACCCTGCCGACGGCATTACGGTAAGCAGCACGACGGCTACGGTGGCCGCTGCAGACGGCGGCTTTATCGTGAACACCCCCGGCTGGCTCTTCACTTCTGTGCAGGAGGTGGAGATAGAAGCCGACACCGATTACGAACTGACCGCTGTAATGCATCAGCAGGTGCGGCAGCTGACCCTCGTCATCGAGCCGACGGGCGATGCGGCGGACCGTATCGAGAGCATCGAGGGCACGCTGAGCGGAGCGGCAGGGACGCTGGACTTCGCTACGGGCACCCACGGCACGCCCTCGGAAGTGGAGCTGCACTTCACGAAAATAAATGACGGTGACAATGCGGGCAAGTGGACGGCAACCGTCCGGCTGCTCGGCATTGCGGGCAACTCGCAGCGGCTCACCGCCACACTGACCTACACTGACGGCAACCCGCAGCCTACATCTCTCAATAGCGACCTTACGGCGGCCCTCGATGGCTTCAACGACGGCAAGACCTCGCCTTTGACCCTCGGCGGCACCTTGGCCGAGACCCCGGGCGAGGCGGGCTTCACCGGTGAAATCACCGGATGGGAAACAGTGGACGGTGGCAATGTGGATGCCGAAATATAAAGAATGACAATGGGAAAAGAAATACGGGAAAGAAACAATAAATGAAAGATACGATGAATACCAGATTACTTCCAATCGCAGTGCTCGCCCTCTGTGCGGCCGCCTGCACCAACGACACCGAGAACCTGAACGACGGCCCCGTAGCCGCCCAGTTTACCGCCGACATCTATGAAGCTGTATCCACCCGCGTCAATTCGGGAGGAACCGACTGGACCGACGGCGACCGCATCGGCGTCACCGGCGCAGGCTACACCAACGTGCCCTACAAGAGAGAGAACGGTAAGTTCGTGACCGACGGTACAACCATCTATTTCGATGACACTGAAACGAAGACCTTCAATGCCTACTATCCGTATCAGTCTGAGGGCGGAACGGTGACCGTCAGCACCGCAGCCGACAAGCAGGGCACGGGCATCGACTTCCTCTTTGCCTCGGGAGCCACGGGCAACACCCGCAGCCCGGAGGTGAGCTTCACCGACAAAACCGACAAAGGCGGTGAAGACAACTCCTTCCACCACTGCATGAGTCTCATCAAATTCACCTTCAAGCCAGGCGACGGCCTCATTTTCAACGGAATGGAACCTGCTGACTACACGTTGGACGGACTGAAGCACGAAGGCACTTTCGACACGGCTACCGGAACGACTGCCGTAACCGCAGCCGCCGAATCGCCGATTACCATGCAGCTGGGCGGTGCCACCACTTCGCAAGTCATCATTCTCCCGCAGGAAGTGACCTCCTCTCTTGAACTTAAAGTGTCTTTCAACGGACAGAACTATACAACCACACTGCCGAATCCATCCAAGCCCGAAGCGAATCAGTTCTCCGCAGGCTATGCCTATACCTACAACATAACGCTCAGCAACAAGGGCATCACGGTGGAAGAACCGGAGATTACCCCGTGGGAACCCGGAGATTCGAACAATGTAAGCATCACGCTGTAAGCCCTACATACCGCTGCCCCGGCGCAAGCGTCAAGCCGGAGCTGCCCATAGACACTATGGTGCGACGGCCGCCTTCGCAGGCGGCGGCAGCACGAAACAAGAACAAAAAAACAACGCGATATGAAGAAAAGACATTCCATTCAGATACTTCTTGCCGTAGCTGCGATATTCTTTGCAGCGGCTGCCTGCACGAAGGACGAACTGGCGGACGGTGACCGTCTGCCCGAAGGACAATACCCGCTGGAGATAGCCCGCATCACCCTCGGCGTGGAGGGCGGCGAGGCGCAGCCCTGGGGCGCACCGGCGACGCGCGTCAGCGAGAACGGGGACGGCACGGGCAGCAAGTTTGATGCGGGCGACCCGTTCGCCGTACAGATAGACGGCGAGGGAGAGGTCGGCACCTACACCGTGCAGGACGACGGTTCCGCCGAAGCCGAAAAACCCCTGTATTGGAGCGACAGGGACGAGGCCCACACCGTCACCGCCTGGTACCCCGCCACGGGCGGCACCCTCGACCTCAGCGACCAGCAGACTAACGGTCTTGCCTACCTGCTGGGCGGCTCGGGCACGGGAGACTACCAGACACCCGTCACGCTGACCTTTGCCCACCGTCTGGCCAAGGTGCGCGTCACGCCTTCGAACGATGCACTCGACCAGGTGCAGAGCCTCCAGCTCTATACCTACACCCAATGCACTTATGAAAAAGGGAAAGTAGTGCAAGGCACAGACGAGGGCTGGATAAAGATGAAGAAGTGCGAATACAACGGCGTGACCTGCTGGGAAGCGAACGTGGTGCCCGACTACACGATAACCAAGCTGATGGCGAACGGCACCGAGGAGCGCACTCTCTCCTCTGCCATCACCCCCGTGGCGGGCAAGTTCTACAACATCACGCTGGACTATGACCCGGGCTATACCACCACGACCGACGACCAGGGACAGACCATCTACAACACGGACAACGAGAAGGGTCTGAAGAACCTCGCCAAGCTGGTGAACGAAGAATGGAAGTCAGACATCAACATTACCCTGACGGCCGACATCGACCTCTCGGTCATCGACTGGACGCCGATAGGCATAGACTATAACCACCGATACACCGGCACCTTCAACGGCGGCGGCCATACCATCACGGGGCTGACCGTTACGGGAAGTGACCAATATGCGGGTCTGTTCGGTTACATCGACGATGGCGGCACGGTGAAGAACGTGGTGCTGGAGGACGTACAGATAACAAGCGATAACAGTTCGGGCTATGCCGGCGGTGTGGCGGGAGATAGCTGGGGTACCATTGAAAACTGCTCGGTGTCGGGCAGCGTCAGCGGCACAACGTTCGCAGGTGGCGTGGTGGGCTCTCAATGGGGCGGTTCCATCACCGGGTGCAACTCCTCGGCCACAGTGAAGGGCGTGATCTTTGCCGGCGGCATAGCGGGAGAAACGAATAGTGGGGCCTCCCTGACCGGCTGCTACGCCACGGGCAACGTGACCCTTGAAAGTAACAATTCAAACAGCACCTATGCCGGCGGCGTGGTGGGATACAACGGAGGTGGCACCCTGACCGCCTGCTATGCCACGGGCAACGTGACCGGTACAGGCACTGGAACCGGCTCTTGTTATGTAGGCGGCGTAACGGGAGACAATGCTTCGGGCACCCTGACCGCCTGCTATCACGCTACGGGCGATGTCACTGGAGCCTCAGGAAGCACAGGCGGCGTGGCGGGACGGAACTTCAAGGGCCTCCCGTATAGCGGTATCATCACCGCTTGCTACTGGAACGGTACAGTGACCGATGGCAATGGCATTGGTTATGATATGGTCGGCAATGGCGGAACCACGCAGGTGACGGACGGCAACTGGACGGACGCGATGAAAGCCATGAACACGGCACTGTCCGGCACGGGCTGGCAGTATGTGTCCGGCAGCGGAGGCGAACCGCTGACACTGGAGAAACAATAAACAGATGGTAGCAATTCATTTTCCTAACCCATCAAAAAACGGCCGATGTACCCCAATGATGGATATGGAATACAACTGCACATCACCTTTCATTTCCAACAGCTTGCATTATTCCTCCGAATTTCATCCGTATGTGGGCGAGTTTGCGTATCTTTGTATGTCATGCTGAGACATTGAGAAGGCATCTTCATGACTAATACTGACATATAAAAACTAAAAACTGTCGACATATAATATGAAAGAGTATATTGAAAAGCACAGGGAGCGCTTCCTTGACGAACTTTATTCACTGCTCAGGATTCCTTCGGTAAGTTCTCTTGAAGAAAACAGGCCGGATATGCTGAAATGCGCGGAAAGGTTGAAGACACTGCTTCTGGAGGCCGGGGCGGATACGGCGGAAGTCTATCCCACAGAGGGACATCCGGTGGTATTCGGAGAAAAGACGGTAAGTCCGGAGGCCGCGACCGTTCTGGTCTACGGCCATTATGATGTGCAGCCAGTGGATCCGGTGGAGCTCTGGAAATCGGACCCGTTTGAACCGGAAATCCGGGACGGTGCCATCTATGCCAGGGGGGCGAATGACGACAAGGGACAGCTGTTCATGCATCTGAAGGCATTCGAGTATATGGTGCGGGAGGCCGGCCTCAGGCATAATGTGAAATTCATCTTCGAAGGTGAGGAAGAAATAGGCAGTCCGTCACTTGCCCCATGGGCTGCATCTCACAAGGACCTTCTTGCCGCTGACATCATCCTAGTCTCTGACACGACCATGATTTCGGAGACAGTGCCGTCGATAAACTGCGGGATGCGAGGGCTTTCGTATGTGGAGGTCAAGGTGACAGGGCCGGACAAGGACCTTCATTCAGGACATTACGGCGGAGCTGTCGCCAATCCGATAAATATCCTCTGCGACATGATTTCTTCCCTGATCGACCGGGACGGACACATCACGGTCAAGGGATTTTATGACGATGTGGCCGAACTTTCCGCCGAGGACAGGGCAAAGCTGGCAAGGGCCCCGTTTGATCTGGAAGAATACAAGAATTTCTTGAAAATCAAGGAAGTCAGAGGAGAAAAAGGATATACTACTCTTGAGCGCACCGGCATCAGGCCTTGTCTGGATGTCAACGGCATCTGGGGCGGATATACAGGTGAGGGAGCGAAGACCGTATTGCCTTCAGAGGCTCATGCAAAAATCTCTATGCGTCTTGTCCCTAATCAGGACAGCGATACAATCACAAAGCTTTTTGAAGAGCATTTCAAGTCAATCGCGCCTGATTGCGTGACGGTAGAAGTGAAACCTTGCCACGGAGGCAACGGCTTTCTCATACCTATTTCTTCTGAAGCATATCAGGCCGCCTCAAGGGCGATGGCTGATGTCTACGGCATTGAGCCTGTCCCGAGCCGCGGAGGAGGAAGCATTCCGATATTGGCGGACCTGCAGCGCATCCTCGGCATTGACCCTCTTCTGATGGGATTCGGACTGGAACGGGATACAATCCATTCTCCGAACGAGAGCTTCCTGCTGAGACAGCTTTTCCGTGGTATGGAGGCAATTTCTCTTTTCTACAAGTATTACAGGAACTGAAAAAATCGTGACATATGAACAGAGAAGATTTGTACAGGCAGATTCAGGCAAAGAAGACAATGCTGTGCGTAGGACTGGATGTGGATTTCCAGAAAATGCCATCCTGCATAAGGGCTCTGGCCGAAAACGGGGAAATAGTCTTCAGGGGCCGGGAGTTCAGGGGGACGGCCCGCTCCATCGTCGAGTTCAACAAGGCAATCGTGGACGCAACGGCTGCACATTGTGTCGCCTACAAGCCTAACCTTGCTTTCTACGAGTGCTACGGTACTGACGGTATGAGAGCCCTTGAAGCCACAGTGGACTATATCAGAAGCAATTATCCGGAAATATTTCTGATTGCCGACGCCAAGAGGGGAGACATCGGGAATACTGCAAGGATGTATGCCAGGGCTTTCTTTGAGACCATGGACTTTGATGCCGTGACTGTGGCTCCCTACATGGGGGCGGACAGTGTGACACCGTTCCTTGACCACAAGGGCAGATGGGCCATTGTGCTTGCGCTTACATCCAATGCCTCGGCCGCGCAGTTCCAGATGGCGCTCAAAGGAGAAAAACCTTTGTATCAGGCTGTCATGGAGGAAATGATGGAAATCTCCACTCCTGACAACATGATGTTCGTGGTAGGGGCGACTAAGGCTGACAAACTTTCTGAAATCCGCAGTTTCTGTCCTGACAATTTCCTTCTTGTACCAGGTGTCGGGGCTCAGGGCGGTTCGGCAGAAGAAGTGATGAGATACGGGGCGAATGACAGGGGAGGGCTGCTCATCAATTCATCAAGGGGCATCCTCTATGCCGACGGCTCCGAAAAATTCGCAGAAACGGCGGCACTGAAAGCGGCGGAAACTGCCTCTTTCTGATTTATTTCTCGACAACGGCAGCAAGACCTCCCTCTCCTGTCTCCTTGTAGAGCGAAGGGAGGTCTTTTCCCGTACGCTTCATGGCCCGGACTACCTGGTCGAAAGACACTCTGTGAAGTCCGTCCGTATATGATGCGTAGATGTTGGCGTCAAGGGCCCTTGCAGCCGCGTATGCATTCCTCTCTATGCATGGAATCTGTACCAGGCCGCAGACAGGGTCGCATGTCATCCCGAGATGATGCTCAAGCCCCATCTCCGCCGAATATTCTATCTGGGCCGGACTTCCGCCCATCAGCTGGTTGGCAGCGGCAGCCGTCATGGCACAGGCAACACCGACTTCCCCCTGGCAGCCGACTTCTGCTCCGGATATCGATGCATTCTGCTTCACCACATTCCCGACCAGGGCAGCTGTGGCGAGTGAGCGTATTATGCGCTTGTCGCTGTAGCCGTAAATGTTCCTGAGGTGGTAAAGGACACCCGGAAGCACTCCGCACGAGCCGCATGTCGGGGCAGTGACAATGATTCCGCCGGAGGCGTTTTCTTCACTGACCGCAAGGGCGTATGCGAAAATGAGCCCTCTGGTCCTCAGTACATCCTTATATCCTTCCGCCCGAACATAATAGCTTGCCGCCTTTCTCCGCAGACGGAGCGGGCCTGGAAGTATGCCTTCCTTGTCAAGTCCGCGTTCAATCGAGTCGCACATGGCTTTCCATACAGTGGCAAGGTAGTCCCATACGTCGCACTCCTCGTGTTCCTGGACATATTCCCAGTAGTTCCTGCTGTTGGTATTGCACCAGTTCAGCAGGTCTGTCATGCTGTTGAGCGGGTATACCTCCGGGGAATTGTCCACAGGCAGCTGGTCGCATACGATGTTTCCTCCTCCTATGCTGTAAAATGTCCATTCGTCATGTCTTTCTCCGTTCTCTCCGGTCACCGCTATCGTCATCCCGTTCGGATGTCTCGGAAGAAAGATTTTCGGCTGCCATTCGATTTCGACATGCCCGGCCCTGCTGAGTGTTTCCATTATGGCAACATCAGTGAGGTGACCTCTTCCCGTGGCCGCAAGCGACCCATAGAGGGTCACATGAAAGTTCCTTGCATCAGGATGATGCTCCTGATATACTGCTGCGGCTTTCTGAGGTCCCATCGTATGGCTGCTCGACGGACCTTTGCCTATCTTATAGATTTCTTTAATAGATTTCATGATATTGTCATCAATTTCATGATATTGTCTTCCTGAAACATTTCCTGCCCGCACGGGCGATGCAATTTTCGGCTGCAAAAATGCCATGAATCCATGACAAATGCAAAAATTCAAGACTTTTTCATGGCAAAGTATCTCCACAGTCCTGCCGCATCTGCGGCAAACCATCCCACAGGTATTGCCCACCAAATACAGTCAAGTCCGAACTGCGGGGCGAAGGCATAGGCGACGGACAATCCTATAGATAGTCTTTAAAGTACATCGTGACCTTGTCCATCAGATGCACCCTGTCCTTGCCCATGACATTGTGCTGTGCGCATGGATAAGGGAAATAGTCCACCTGTACATTGTTTTTGATGCATTCCCTGATAAAGCTCAGGCTGTGTTCCCAGACGACGACATTGTCCACGGCCCCCTGGCAGATGAGCAGCTTGCCCTTCAGGTCCCCGGCTCTTGCAATCAGGCTTGTCCTGGCATACCCTTCGGGATTGGCGGCAGGGGAGTCCATGTATCTCTCGCCGTACATCACCTCATACCATTTCCAGTCTATGACAGGGCCGCCGGCAACGGCCACCTTGAATATATCCGGATAATTGGTAATCAGCGATATGGTCATGAATCCCCCATAGCTCCACCCGTGGACTCCGATACGGTCGCAGTCAACATACGGCAGGGACATCAGCATCCTGACGCCTTCCATCTGGTCGGCCATTTCCGCCTGTCCGCATTGTCTCCAGATGGCCTTCTCATATTCAGCGCCCTGGTTGAGCGTGCCGCGGTTGTCCTGGACATAGACTATGTAGCCTCTCTGCGCCATGTACATTTCCCATGCCCGCAGCTCAGCATTCCATGTGTTCTTCACGAGCTGGGAATGTGGGCCGCCGTAGACATAGAGGATGACCGGATATTTCCCGGAAGGGTCGAAGTCCTTCGGCTTTATGAGCCTGTACCAGTTGTCGTATTTCCCGTCGGCGCTTTTTACGGTGCCCAGTATAGTCTCGCACCATGCATAGTTGTCCGCCGGATCCGAGGCTGAGAAAAGGCGCTTGAGGAGTTTTCCGTCCGCAGAACGGAGGTCCGTGGTGTACGGCACATCCAGACTTGACCATGTGTCTGCGAAATGCCTGCAGTCAGGACTCATGGCTATTTCATGCCATCCCGGTTCAAATGTCAGCCTCGTGCTCCTTCCGGTACGGATGTCAGTCTTGAAAAGATGATTTTCTGAAGGCGAGACCTCGGCTGAAGTGTAGTAGACATATCTCCCGTCGTTTCCGATGTATGCCACATCGGCGTCCGTGCGGGTGATTCTCTTGACATTGCCGTCCATGCCGCAGAGATACAGGTTCCAGTATCCGTCCCGGCAGCAGGTCCTGTAGATGAATTCAAGGTGTTCTCCTGTGCTGCCTTTGAGGAACCATATCCTGTCCTGCGGCTCCACATACCGGCTGTCATGCTCTTCCAGCAGTGTCCTGATGAAGTCGCCGCTTTCAGCATCATACATGTTGAGCCTCATGTTTTTCTGGCTTCTGTCCAGGACCTGGATGAATATCCTTTCCCCGTCCGGTGACCATGTCACATTGGTCAGGTACTGGTCATAGCCATAGTCGTCGGCCTTTACATACACAGTTGTGAGGGATGCAAGGTCGAATATACCCAGCCTTACATTCTCAGACGGCATCCCTGCCATCGGATATTTGATTTCGAACAGGCTTCCTGTCCTGGTGGTGATGTCGAGCAGGGGAAAGGAGCTTACGAGGGATTCATCCTTCCGGTAGAATGCCAGTTTTCTGCCGTCAGGAGACCAGAAAATCCCTTCTGTGATGCCGAATTCGTTCCTGCTTGTGAACTGTCCGTAGGTGATGTCTTCATCGTCGCTGACAGCCACAGGCAGGCTGGTCCCGTTACTGTCGCCTATGTAGAGGCTTTTGCCGAGCGTATATGCATACCTCCCGCAGGAGCCTGGCGTGAGATTCTCTGCTCCGGAGGGGAAAGCAGTCATGATGCCGCCGCAATTGCCTCCGGCAGTCCCTGTCCCCGGGGCCCCTGATACTTCAGCCCTGACAGCTGCTGACCCGAGGTCAATGGAGAAGAGCGTGTCTCCGACAGTATAATAAAGGGTATTCCCGTCTTCTGACCAGCTGAATTCAGGCTTTTCCGGATATGCAGCCCCCGTATATACTGCCTCCTCCATGGTCAGAAGCCTTTCCATGTCATTTGCAGGTCTTGTCCCCCTGATACCGGTCTGTGCCAGGGCAGGCAATGTCCCCATAAAGATGGCTGCCGCCAGTCCTGCAGCGGATGTCAGCAGTATACGCAATGAAATTTTTTCCATTTTCAAAGAATTTTCAAAAGCCTGCAAATTTAGCAACACTCCCGGCAATTCTCAAAAATTTTAAGTAACTTTAGGCGGCAATTCAGGACGGATTGCCTTAAAATCTTATTGTCATGAAAAGTCATTCATGCAGCAGGAATAATTCCGCCGGAATGGGGAGCGCCCTCTCCTGTCTGTCCGCTGCAATTTTGTTTTCGGGAGCCGTCTTCATGCCTGCAGATGCAGATGCCTGCACGGGAATATCCCTAAAGTCCAGGGATGGGGCCCATGTATATGCCCGTACCTGTGAATGGGGCGGAAGCGACCTTGAGAGCCGCTATGTGGTGGTGCCCCGCAATGACAGGGCTGTGTCGATGACCCCGACCGGCAGGAACGGGCTTGAATATGTCTCAAGATACGGATATGTCGGCGTTTCCGTCTCGCAGGACACATTTGTTACCGAAGGCATGAATGAGACCGGGCTTTCTGCCGGGCTTTTCTTTTTCCCGGGATACGGGGAGTATGAGCCGTATGACAGCACGATGAATGCCTCTACAATAGTTGATGTGGAGCTTACGGGATGGATTCTCGCCAATTTCTCGTCGATAGATGAGCTCAAGGAGGCTATCTCGGGCATCAGGGTCGTGGCGTTGAGTCCGCAGGCCGGCACAGCGCACTGGAGGGTCGCCGAGCCGTCGGGCAGGCAGATTGTGATAGAGATAACTGGCGGAGTCACGCATTTCTTTGAGAACAGGCTCGGAGTGCTTACCAATTCTCCCGGATTCGAGTGGCAGATGACCAATCTCAACAATTATGTAAATGTTTTCACAGGGCAGGCGAATCCGCTGAAGCTTACGGATGAGGTCACGCTTTCACAGTTCGGGGCAGGGGCCGGGCTTCACGGGCTTCCGGGGGACATAACCCCGCCTTCAAGGTTTGTCCGTGCCGCTTTCTACAAGGCTACTGCACCGCAGTATGACACTCCGGAGGCTACCGTGATGGAGACATTCCAGATTCTCAATAACTTTGACATTCCTATAGGTATCGAGCACAATGCCGGAGAGGCACCTTCCGGACTCCCGAGCGCCACACAGTGGACCACTTCTGCAGATACTCGTGGCATGAAATTCTACTACAGGACGGCATGGAACTCAACCGTCAGATGCCTTGACCTCACTGCAATCGACTTCTCGAAGGTATCCCGTCAGGTACATCCCCTTGATGCTGTCAGGGAGCAGCCCGTGGAAATGATAAAAGTCAGGAACAGACCATAAAAGTATCCGGACGGCAACGGCGTCCAGAATTACCAGTTCACTTGACCTCTGGACAGAGGCATTGTCATGCACCTCGGGCCGCCACCGCCTCGGGGAAGTTCCGATCCCGCGATAGATACTGCACATTTGCCGCAGATGAGGGATTTGCCTGATATTACATCTTCTGCAGTCATTATGCTGAAGCCGTCCTTGTCCAGTTCTTCAAGCGTATGGACATTGCGTGCATATGTGAGTATCTGACCTGGAGCCAGACAGAATGTATTGGCCCCGCTGTGCCACTGCTCGCGCTCCTGGTCCCATTCGTCGTCGCCTCCGCAGATAACAGGCTTGAGATCGACCCCAAGCTTTTTGAGGGCCTTGAGGATGTTCGGCTCTGACTTTATTGATGTCACCTTGCCGTCTGCAATTACAATATGTACTGTCTGATATTGTATATTGTTGAGCATCAATGGCTCAAATATCATGCATCTGTCTCTGTCAATCATAGTGAAGACCATATCCAGGTGTATGAATGACTCCGGAGAATGCGGAATCTGCTGGACAATGACATGATAAACGCCTTCAGGATGAGCCTTCCGGAATCTTTCTACCATGAAGTCTATTCCCTGAGGCGAGGTCCTCGCTCCGTTCCCGACAAGAAGGATATCATCACGGACAATCTGGATGTCACCGCCTTCCATAACTGTCGGCGACCCCGCAGCGTTGAAATCATTTGCGTCAGTAATGCCGCATCTGAAGCATCCGCTGCATCTGTATATGGCTTCCATTATTATGGATTCACGCATTCTGATTTTGTTGGCCATCCGGCACACGAGTACACTGTCGCCTATGGTGACAGCGGAGTCTCTTGTAAAATAGAAGTTGTACAGGGGATACAGTGCATAGTATTCGTTCGCAAGGTATGCGGAAAGGGTGTTGATTTCGGCGGGAAGTCCCTCAATCAGAGCTGAAACAAGTGTGTCTGAGTCCTTCTCCATGAGCTTCTCGTAGTATTTGGCGGCATCTTCACCCAGGCAGATTCGCTTGAGAAGGTCAGCCCTGTCACTGCTGCTGTCAAGAACCTTCTTCAGCAGAGGTCTCACTTCATATACTTTGGCGACTTTTGACAAGACTCCATATAGCTGCGAATATTCTTCCTGAGCAATGGAAAGGTTGAGGATGTCGCTGTATAATGCTCTCTGGACATTGCGAGGAGTCATATTTTCAACTTCGGCTCCGGGCGAATGAAGCATTACTGCCCCGAGTTTCCCAATTTCTGAACGGATTTCAATGTCAAGTGGTTGAGTATATGGTTCCATATATGTGAACTTTGAATTTTTGCAAGTTAAGCATTTTATGAAAAAATTTCAATAAATTTGAACTCATGATGTGACTTCCCGAATGATTGCGAAGGTTTCATCGGCATCATATGTCATGTAATATGAAAATCAAATCTGAATATTCCGGCCTTGACGGCAGCGGAGCATGGGAAAAAGTTGTAGAATATGTCAGGACCAACGGGTCCTTCTCATCGGTGACCGGGATTCCGTATTATGCTGCGTTTGTCGGCAGTTGTATTTTCCTTAAGGGAGGCCAGCCCGGCACCAGGCGATCGATGGAAGGGGAGTACCTGACCGGAAAGGATTTCGTGGCGGCGTATGATGCGGCAAAAAATCTGGAGAACATCAACACAGGGAAGATAAAGCCTTATATAAAAAGGCAGCAGACACCATTCATGGGTCTGCTCTTTTCAGCAGGTATCATAGAATAAGGAGGAGCTGCCGGATATCCGCTCTCTGACTATAATTTTGCGGTAAGCTCCTTCATGCATCTGCGGGCCGGGGCTTTCTCATAGAGAATGCGGTAGACCATGTCGGCTATCGGCATGTCTATCTTGTGCCTGAAATTGATGTGTCTGATGCAGTCTGCGGCAAAATATCCTTCTGCAATCATTGTCATTTCATTGAGGGCGCTCTTGACCGTACATCCTCTTCCGATGAGAAGCCCGAGCCTGCGGTTGCGGCTGTATATGGAGTAGCATGTCACAAGCAGGTCTCCGAGATATGCCGGGGCAAGCGTGTTGCGCTTGTCAGGATAGCTTTCCCGCAGGAAACGGGTCATCTCGTTGGCGCAGCTTGAAATCAGCACGGCGAGGAAATTGTCCCCGTATCCGAGACCGACGGCGAGACCGACGGCAATTGCATAGATGTTTTTGAGAATTGACGCATATTCGACACCATAGATATCTGCCGAATAACTGAGCCGGACACTGTTGTTGGCAAGCTTGTTGCCTATGAGACGGGCATTCTCTTCATCCGTGCATACTACGGTAAGGTATGAGAGCTTCCCCTTGGATACCTCTTCGGCGTGAGACGGGCCTCCGATTATGCCTATCTGCCTGAAAGAAAGGCTGTATCTGTCCTTGAGATATTCCGCAACCGTCTGATATTCCCCGGGTATGATGCCCTTGATGGCGGAAACGATGAATTTGTCGCAGAGCGGCTCTGTAAGCGGCTGAAGAAAATCCTTCAGGTATGCCGACGGCACGGCCATTATTATGATGTCCGCATTGCGCACGACTTCATTTATGTCGGCGCAAGGGTGAATGCGGCTGAGGTCAAATTCCAGTTCGCTCACATATTTCGGATTGCGGCCGTCGGCGAGGACGCCTTCCAGCACTTCAGGATTGCGGATGTACCACCATACATTTGATTCATTCCTTGAGAGCAGGCCTGCGATGGCAGTGGCCCAGCTTCCATAACCTATTACGGCACAATGCGCTTCTTTCCCAATCTTATATTCCATTTCGGTCAGGTTACAATTACACGGATACAAATATACGCAGAAGCCGAGAGCAATGCAAGCTTGTTTGCAATTGCCGAGGCGCATGCAGTATAAATGACGGAGTCAAATATACGCAAACTGGCCGAAATTCGGATAGAATTTTGTCTTTTGTCTTGCCGGGAACAATACTTACCGGAGCCATCCTGAGCCATGCCTGCATCCGGCAAATATCTTTTCTTTCGACGAGTAGAGACTCTCATATTCGGATTCATCGAGAATCCTGCATCCGGAATATCTGCCGGACATGTCCATGACCACTCCTGATTCGTTCATGCTGCGGTATTCCTTCCATCCGTTTTCAGCTGTGGCTTTTCGTGGATTCGGTGCCGGCTCCGAATACCAGCCGGAACCTGCAATGTGCCGGCCCATTGTACAGTTAAGATATGTGACATTGTCCCGCTCAGAGCTGTTCCCGCCTGACCTGGCAAGGTAAACTGTACCTGTGCCGACGCCGCTTTCGGCGGTAAGCCTGCATTTGAGAAAGACTATTCCTTTGTCTGCACTTCTGCACCTGGCCTGGACGAGATATCCCCCGTTGTCATTCCGGCATGAACGGATTTCGCATGACTCGAACAATGCGGTCTTCGGATAGCCCCAGATAAAGTCGACATCGCCTCTTATAAGGCAGTTGTCAAAGAAACTCCAGCCTTTAAGCTCTATAGTGTCCTGTTCGCTTGAAAAATTGCAGTTCCTTGCAATCAGTCGGCCGTCATCGCAATTAAAATAGATGACTTCCGCCTGACTCCCATGTCCGTGTGAGTTTTCAAGAGTAATGTTTTCGAAGCAGAGCATGTCGCAGTTCTCCACGAGAATCACGGACCTTCCTCCTGTCTTTCCGACAGGACTTCCGATCTGAGGGACAGATTGCAGGGAGCCTCCGACGCCATTGATCCTGCCGTTGCTGTTGTCAAACCTGACGACAGTACCCCCGCGACTTTCTCCCTTGATTGTGAGATTATTCTTGTTTCGTATGAAAATGGGCTCGTCATAGATTCCGTCGCAGGCAGTGATGGTGACGGCAGCGCTTTGGCCTCGGCCGACAGCATAGTTGACCGCCCCTTGGAGAGTCATGAAGTCGCAGTCCCGGCCGCCGACAGTGATTTCGTCCTTGTTTTCAGGTTTCGGCATCACTGTGAATGTCCATTCTCCGCTTCCGATGCCTCCGAAGCCGTCAGCAATTATTACACCGGGCTCAATGACGACACTGTATTCTTTCCCGTATTCGAGACTGCCCGTATGAGGCCTGATTCTGACCGAGTTTCCTTCGGCTGTCACTGCATTGTAATATACAATGCGATAGTACCCCGCAGTCCCGACGGCATCCATAGCCGTTGAAAAGAGAGTATTGTCTGTCATCTGTACGCCTGCGGCATTTGCTGCCGCGACATCTGCCATGTCAATCATGTCAGCCTCATTTCCTCTTGAGTCCAGTATCCTGATGGCACCGGAATCTCCGAGCGTCGGTACGGAAGAGAATGTAAGGGTAAGGTAGGAGTCCTGACAGGCATTTTCTCCTCCGGGAAATACTGTCACGGAGCCGAGCTGCAGCTCCGTCGGTCTTGGAGTTTCCGCTTCATTCCGGTTCCCTTTATCCTGAGAGGGCTTCTCGCATCCGTTCAGTAACATTGCCGCCATGGCGGCCGCAATCACCTGCGCCGCAGATATGGAAGTTTTCATACAGCTATAAATTTCAGTGTCATCAATTGTGCGGCAAATTTATGCAATATCTTTCCTTCAGATATGGAATTATTGTCAAAAATCCCTGCCGAATTATCTTTCCGACAGGGATTTTGAGTATGTCACGCCTTCTCCTTGCGCATGGGTGGGGAAGGCGCCCGGGATTGCGGCGGATTATCTTGTACGTGTCACTGTATGGAGGACATTTCCTTCCTTGTCGAGCATATGGAGCTTCAGCTCGTGCTCATCCGCTGTAATCAGGGACCAGCCCGACTTGTTGCTGCAGAATACGGTGCCGTCGGTCGGCTGCACATCCTCGCGGCTGAGGGAACCGGATGTATTTACCACATAGTCGATGTCGCAGCCGTCCTTGCGGATATGCTGGAATGTGTGGATGTGGCCGCAGAGATACATGTCCACATTGCCGTATTTCCTGATGACCGGGTCCAGCCTCTGCTGCAGGTCAGTCCGCTCGCTTTCGCTCTTGTCGGTGTATGCATATATCGGGTGATGTCCCACTACGAGTACCCAGTCTTCGTCTGCCCCGGAGAGAACTTCGTCAAGCCAGGCGGTCTGCTCTTTCCAGTCAGACCTGGAGGCATCGGCATATTTGTCAGTTTCTTCCCGGTACTTGTCAATCATAGGAGTAGTGTCGACCATCACTATCCTGACAGTCACGCCGTCTTCCTCCTTGACGAATGTATAGTATTTGGCAGGCATTTCCCAGCGTGCGCTTACATTGCTGTATTCCACGACAGCATCAGTGTTGCTGCGGTATTCGTGGTTGCCGCATATCGGATACCACTGCACCATCAGGTCAGGATGGGAGTAGATCAGCTCGTAGTTGGTCATCCACAGCGGGTCCGATATGCTCTGTACGCCTTCAAAATGATGTATGTCCCCGGCAGCGACGACGAATTCAATGTCGATGGTCTCGGCCATCTTCCCCATTGTCTCCGCTATCGGCTTCTGGTCATAGTAGCCGTTGCGCCCGAGGTCATTAGCAAGATAGAAATTGAGAGGTCCTTCAAGAGCCTTCCATTGCCCGGTGCGGTCTGTCGACACTGTCACCTGCCCGCAGGAAACGAGGACTGCTGCGGCAAGCAGGAGCGGTAGAATTCTTTTCATCTTAAGTATCATTTCTGACAAAGTTAATGTTTTATTTTATCGGTTCGCAGATGTCTGTCCGATTTATTCGGCAGTGCCGAAGGCTCCGAACCAAGGCTGTACTGCCGGAGACTTGTATTCCTGTCCGTTTACTGTCAGACCGCTTGTGGCGTAGAACGGCATTCTGTCTCCTGACGGTGTGTAGTACCCCTCAAGTACAGGGGAGCCTGCGTTCACATGAAAGTCCCAGCTGTCATTCCAGGTATAGTCTGCCGGATCTGCATCGAGGCTGTAGCCCACGAAGTCCGGGTCAAGGGCATCGGCTTCGGAAGAACTTCCGGCAATCTTGCTGTGGGTGTCGGCACTCGGGTCATACTCTTCATGGTCATAGGCATATCCTTCGTACGGGAATTTTACTCCCGAGTAATAGAGTGTCTCTCCGTCGTCTTCGTATGCTCCTTCAAAGTACAGGTGGCTCTGGACATTCCCGGAGGCGTAGAAGTTATAGTCTATCATCGAGTTCTCGGAGTCATAGCAGTCTTCGCTCCCCGGCTCGTCGTATGCCGGAGTGATGGCTCTGAACTTGCAGTTCACCAGAAGGTTGTTGAATACGCTGACATTGGCCATTTCCTCCACATAGATGCAACCTCCCTTTTCTCCGTCGCGCCTCCATCCTGAATTGATGATGGTGTTGTTGTAAGCCTGGATGAGGGCCTGATGCCTTACTTCGCTCTGATCCGAGCTGGAAAGCTTGAGTCCGTTGGTGTTCGGGCTGAACATGATGTTCCGGGCAACATCCACCTTGCAGCCTGACTTGATGTTGACAGCCTCTGCCCCGTCATATCCGGTGGCGCTGAAAATGTTGCCGGCGATGATGGCATTTCCTCCCATCATGTAGATGCCGTCCGACCAGCCGTTGCGGATGATGCTGTTGGTGATGACATATCTGCCGTTCACATTGTTAGTGGTAATCTGCGGATAAGCGTCGTCGCCTGCTGTATAGTATCCGTTTTCTGCGGCAGGCGAGCCTTCTATTACCTGTCCGCCTGTGTATTCGATGATGGTGTGGTCGATGATCATTTCTTCACAGGTCGCACCTGCCACGATTCCGCCCCAGAGTCCGGCGAATGTATTGGCTTCAGTCCTGAGCCCTTCTGCCACGGTCAGGCGTATCGGCTCGCTCTCCGTACCGAGGCAGTAGAGATTCCCGTCAACCGTGAATTCTATTGCAACATGGTTGACACCGACTCCGGCACTGTTGAAGATTACGGTCACGCCCGGCTCGATGGTAAGACTTTCGCCTTCCGGCACAAGAAGATGGCTGTTGACTTCAACTGTACTTCCGGCAGTCCAGGTGCCTGACACCTCCTGTACAGTACCCTCTAATACAATGTTCTGGTGATTTTTCCCATTGTCTTTCTCGCAGGCGGCCAATACAGGCATGCAGACAGCCGCAAGCATCAGAATTTTCGCAGTTTTCATAAAATTGGTTTTGTTGATTATCGATTTCAAGTTTATTAATGATTTATTTCAAATCTGTTGATGGTTGTTTTTCGGTTTGCCGATGATTATTTTTCAGAGAATCTGTATCTGATTCCTATCATTATAGTCTGGGCATGCCATTCGCGGCGCTCTATTACTCCGCCCTTGTATCTTTCATAGTCCTTGAGCGAGTCTGTCATCGGGTTCGGCATGATATACCGGAGTACAGGGGTGTCGAGCAGGTTGGATGCCTTGGCGAAGATTGAGAATCCGGCACTGAAGCTTTTTTCTATCGAGGCATCAAGCTGCACATATCCGGCTTCCCAGATGTCGTTGTCCAGCCAGTTTGATATTTCGCTGAGTCTTTTCCCGGTATACGAGCCTGAAATCTGCGCCTCAAGTCCGCATTTGCTGAAATTGAACAGGAGGGAGAGATTTGCCACATGGGCTGCCTGTCCGTAGAGCGGCCTTGTCTGGCTCACGGTCTTTACTTCAGTCCCTTCGCGCACTCTCTTGCTGGTCGTGATGCTGGAATTGGTGTAGGTATAGTTGGCCTTGATTCCGAACCAGCTGAAATACTTCATCACATCCACTTCGACACCTGCGTTGGTTGCGTTTCCGAAGTTCATCGGCGTGATGAATGTAGCCTGGCCTTCGTTGATGAGCCCGTATTCTATAGGGTTCTGCAGCTTTTTCCAGAAGAGCCCTACCATGAACTGCTCGGATGATTTCGGAAAAAATTCATACCTGAGGTCAATGTTGTCGGCCACGGTGTGCTGCAGGTCCGGATTTCCTTTCTCGTCATAGTCTTCGTTGAGAATCGTGTAAGGCACTATCTCGAAGAATCCGGGACGGTTGATGGAACGGCCGTATGAAAACCTCAGGTTGGCGTTGCGGTGAACATTGTATTTGAGGTGGATGCTCGGCAGGATGTCCCAATAGTTCTGGTCCCCCTCGGAATCAGTGTTTCTCGGGAAGTCCAGCAGATAGCCCTGGTCAGTATGTTCTGCCCGAAGGCCTGCGATTGCCTCGAATTTCTTCCAGTTGAATTTGCCCATCAGGTATCCTGCGGCTATGTTTTCCCATGCGTCATAGTTGAGCGGGTCCCCGATATTGCCGTAGGCGCGCGGAGTGAGGAGCAGCTGGTCGAAATTGGTCCAGTCCTCGCCGTAGTACTGGAGGTCTTCCCTGCCTGTGGACGAATCGAATGTGAACTCATTGAAGAAACTGTCTCTCACCTTGTTCCTGTACATTCCTCCTGCCTTGAGGAGGAGGTCGGTCTCCTGCCCGAAATTGAATTCGTATGTCAGGTTGACGTACCCGGCGAAATCCCTGTCGGAATTGTGTTCCCATCTTTTTTCGGCTGAGTCCGTGTTGTAGAGATGGGTCTGCTGCATGTTGATGTATATCTTGGAATTGTCAGGGGATGTGCTGTATGCCTTTGAGAATACCCCTGTCCAGTTCAGTTTCAGCCTGCCGCTTCTCAGGAACGAATGTTCTCCCCGGAGTGTGGCATTGATGATGTACTGCCTGGTCCACTGCATCTTGACAATCCAGTCTTTCATGTTCTTCCCGTCCCGGACCTCGCTTTCCCGGAGGTCCATGTAGCCGGCGTAGAGCATGACCTTGTGCCTGTCCCCGGCCCTGTAGTCAAGCTTGACATGCGCCCCGAGCCTGTTCTGCTCCTCCGAATATGTCCTGATTTCCGTGCCGTTGCCCGAGGAGCCGGAGACATAATAGAGGTCAGTGTTTTTTCCTCTGAAAAGATTCTGCCAGCTGACTGCGGCCATCACTCCGAGTCTTCCTGCGGCATATCTGTCCCCGAATGAGAAGCCGCCCACGATGTCAGGCCTCGGCCTTGCGAATTTTACCCGCATGTTCTCCATCGTGAAGTCTTCTGCAGTCACGGCGTAGTTGGCGTTGGGGTCTGCTCCCATCCTTTCGAACGGAGATGACTTCTGTCCCGCACGATGGTTGAAAGACTCGAAGTCACGGTTGAAGTACAGGGCATTGTATCCGGTGGCGATATTGGCACTGACTTCCATCTTCTCCGGAGCGTCTTTCATGACGAGGTTGACTGCACCTCCGATGCCGTCGCCTTCCATGTCGGGAGTGAGTGACTTTGCCACTTCAAGCCTGTCAAGCATCCCTGAGGGGAAGATATCAAGGGGAACAAACCTGTTCTTGTTGTCAGGACTCGGTATCTTGACTCCGTTTACAAGTGTATAATTGTATCTCTTGTCCATTCCGCGGAGAATCGCATACTGTCCTTCTCCGCTGCTGTTCCTTTCTACCGTGATACCGGACATCCTCTGGATGGCATTGGCTACCGTCAAGTCCGGAGAGAGCTCAATGGCCTTGGCACTCATGACATTCACTACACTCAGTGAATTTTTCTCGATGGCTCTTGCGCTTGCTTCTGTCTTGCCGTGATTTTCAGCCGAAACCGTCGCTCCTTCAAGCATAATGTTGTCCGGCTGCAGATTTATTATGAGAAGCTCTCCAAGAGAGGAACATTTTACTTCGGCATTCTTGTATCCGATGATTGAACAGAGCAGGACCTGCTCGCCCTCCTGTCCGAGCTGCATGGAAAACGACCCGTCCAGTCCGGACACTGCCCATTTTTCAGGATTGTCTTTCAGAATTATCGCCGCGCCGATGACTTCTTCTCCGGTGGCTGCATCCAGGACCTTTCCTCTGAGATTCAGCGAAGGCTTTGCCTCGCTGATGCTTTTTGCTGTCCTTCCGCTGCCTGTGGCACTGTCAGCCGACAGATTCTCCGGATTTACAGTCCAGACTGCTGCAATCAATGCCGTCAAGATAAACCTCAGTTGCATGACCTTTTAATTTGGCCGCAAAGGTATTCTGACGCATTTTAATAAAAATGTAGATAATGTTAATAATTTGTTGCCGGAAGTTAAGGATTTGTTGCATTCCCTTAAGATACAGTGCCGGGCACATATAGTGGCCGAAAACCGAGAGCGGTCAGAAATCGGAGCATCCTGACCAGTCGGCGCGGTTGTCCCTGGCTTCAATCTGATATTCGGTCCTGTCCGGCAGGTTGTGGAAAAGGTCGAAGCCGGTAAGGGCTTCCAGTGCATCGATTGTCATCATTTCCGTGTGGCCGGTCTGGTCGAATACATATCCTATGGCGGTCCATCCTGCATGCGGGTCATTGCGAAGCACGGCCTTGAATACTCTGTAAGGGACAGCTATGTCGTCATTTTCTCCCACATAGGCAGGGATGTCCCTGCCGCCTTTCCCGGCTTCAGATGGCACGATGCCGCCCACGACATAAATCGTTGTCCTGTATTTGAATTGCGCCCAGTTCCTGCATTTTTCTTCTATGTCGTTCCATTCGTCATGGTTCAGACTGACACTCATCGGGCAGATATTGCTCATGTAGAAGCATTCCGCCATGGCCCTTTCGCTCCATTTGTTGTCTGCAGCAGGGCAGATGTGCCCCCTTTCATAGCGGTATTTCTGATAATTGTACCGGCGGTCAGGACATCCCGGAATCTTCGGGTCAGGGATGAAGGCCTCGGTCCCGGGCCTGGATGTCACACTGCTCTCCAGTCTGTCTTCCGTCAGTATCCATGCCACCCAGTTCGGAATGCGGAACTTCGGATTGAAAGACACTGTATATCCTTCCCTCCGCACGATTATTTCCTGCCCCTTTCTGTCCGAGAATGCCGGAAGTTCATACATGTCGGCCCATCTGCGTCCGTCGGAGCCGTCTGTCACAGTCTGTGCCCCCGCAGGTGCCTGCCAGGACAGCAGCATAAGCGCCGCTGCCAGAGACAGCCGGCGCATGGTTGCCTGTATGCTTTTCATTTTGCCTTGCCTTGTCGTTTTCTTCTACGGGCAAATATAGCGAATGCAGGACAGAGAGCCAAATATTATTGTCTGCGGATGCTATTGACTTGTAAACGAGCTGAGTCCTATAGAGCATACCCGGCAAACCGCTCCAGGGCGTCGGCAAGTCTTGCCCTCGGGCATGCCAGGTTCCACCGCATGAAGCCCTCACCTTCCGTCCCGTACATGGAACCTGCGTTCAGCCAGAGTCCCGTCTTGTCAATGAGGTCTTCTTCAAGCTGTTCCGAGTCCATGCCGAGATGCCGGCAGTCCATCCATGCCAGATATGTGCCTTCCAGCTCCGTGAGAGGGAACTCAGGCAGTCTTTCAGCACAGAAATCTTTCATATACTGCCAGTTGCCATAGATGTATTCCAACAGTTGCTCCAGCCATTCCTCGCCTTCGCTGTATGCGGCCGTCAGAGCGGCGACGCCAAAAGGATTGACGTCGCAGACTTCATTGATGTTGATGGCACGGTTGATTTTTTCCCGCAGTTCCGGTGTCTCTGCAATGATGTTGGCTATCTGCAGACCGGCGATATTGAATGCCTTGCTCGGCGAGACGCATGTCACGCAGTTTCTGCTGAATTCTCCGGATATGGATGCGAAAGGGGTGTATTCATGTCCCGGGAGCACAAGTTCGCAATGAATCTCGTCTGCAACTACGATGACATTGTTCCTGAGGCAGATTTCACCTATCCTTGTCAGTTCTTCCGCAGTCCAGACACGGCCGGCCGGATTGTGCGGGTTGCACAGCAGCATGAGTTTTACTGCCGGGTCGGATGCCTTTCTCTCAAGGTCTTCAAAGTCGGCCGTATACCGCATCATTGAAGATGACCCCTCTTCCGTGACATTGCCCGGAATGAGGGGATTGGCTGCGAAGGTACATCCGTTGTTGCGTATCGAGGAATAGAAACAGTTGTATACCGGAGTCTGTATCAAGACTTTGTCTCCGGGACAGGTGAATGCCTTGATGATGGCGGAAATGGCAGGGACAACGCCGGAGGTGTAGATTATCCAGTCCTTTTCTATCTTCCAGCCGTGACGCCGGCCGAACCAGCGGATTATTGCCTGATAATATTCATCCTGCACTTTAGTATAGCCGAAGATGCCGTGTTCAACTCTTTTGCGCAAGGCATTCAGAATAGGTTCACACGCACGGAAATCCATGTCTGCCACCCAAAGGGGAAGAATATTCCGCCCTTTGCGGCCGTCCCATTTGTAGGAGCCGCTGCCCCTGCGCTCTATGAGTTCATCAAAATTATATTTCACCATAATTATGTCTTGGACAATATTCTTTATTGAATTTCACGATTCTATATCTGACGATTATATTTAGCTCATTGTTTCTTGCATGCGGCTGTCATGAATATCTGTCGTCTCGTTTCTATCACGCAGTCTGCCGGAGCCTTGATGTTTTCGTCGATTGTGACCGAACCTATGCTGTCGGCGACGATATGTCCTGACATAGGGTTCTTGATGTTGGTTATGCTTCCCCGTATGTCGGCCTTGAGGCTCGTGTATTCGAAGGCACGGTCGCAGTCCGGCCCGAATGTACAGTTTTCCAGGACGAGGTCCCGGGCATAGCAGAGCGGCTGTTCTCCTGTGATGTGACAGTTGACCAGACGGAGATTCCTCGAGTGCCAGCCGAGATATTCACCGTTCAGTTCGGAATCGTATACGGTGACATTCTCAACTTCCCAGAATGCGTCCTTGGTCGTGATTCTGGCATTATGGATTTCAACGTCCTTTACATACTGGAAGACATATTTGCTGTCGCTTTCCAGACCGTCCACATAAATGTTGCTGCTGAACATGAACGGATATGTGCCGCCGTGCAGGGTCAGATTCCTGATGTTGAGACGGTCACATCTCCAGAAGACTTCATCTGCGTCGTTGATGACTACATTCTCAATGTCAATGTCTGTCATTTCGCGGAACATCTTTGGAGCATCGATTACAGTGTCGGTCATTTTCAGATGGTCGGAATACCAGAGGGCCGAGCGGCCTCCCGCATCGAAGCGGCATCTGTCTATCCTGAATCCGTGCACATGCCAGAACGGATAATTCCCTTCGAACAGGCAATTCACGGCTTCAATGTTCGAGCATTCCTTTATGGCCGATTCCCCGGCATGGATTGTCACATTTTCCAGCCGCAGGTCATGCGAGCCGAACAGAGGACGCTCTCCTGCAAATTCCTTGTTGATAATTTTTTCCATGATATGATGTCTAAATGTATTTTATTCTGATTCTGTTGATACCAGTTATTATTCCGCCTCCGCCGGCTGGCGCCCCGGCCCGGCAAGCCATTTCCTGCCGTACAGGCGAACAAGGAAGATGGCTCCGCGGACGCAAAGCTCTATGCACATTGCTGTCCACACACCCTGAAGTCCGTACCTCGGGGCAAGCAAGGCCGCAAGGGAAAGCCTTACGGCCCAGATGCTGCCGAGATTCATTATGCTCGGGATGAGAGTGTCTCCTGCTCCGACAAATATGCCGTATGCGACTATGGAGGCCGCGTACATCGGTTCCGCGAAGGCCTCTATCCTCAGGATTTCCGCGCCCAGCCCCACTACTTCCGGTACGGGAGTCATTGCTTTCATTATCGCCGGAGCCCCCAGGTACATTATGACCCCCATGACTGCCATCACTGCCATGCCCATGATTACGGATATGTTGGCGAATCTCCAGGTAAGGTCTCTCCTCCTTGCCCCTATGCTTTGTCCGACAAGAGTAGTGGCGGCGTTGGAAATCCCGTATCCCGGCATATAGCAGATGCTTTCTGCTGTGATGGCAAATGCGTTGGCGGCTATCGCTATAGTCCCGAGCGGAGCCACGATTACAGTCGACATTATCTGGGCCCCGCACATCACTATCCTCTCGCATCCCATCGGCATGGCAATTCCGAAAGCGTTTTTCATGCAGGCGGATGTCGGCCAGAAGCTGCCTTTCTCCCTGTCAAGCCTCAGCTGCGGAGACTTCATGCAGAGAGACCTCATCAGCAGGCCTGCCGCTGCAATTGCCGCCAGAGCCGTGCCGAGTGCTGCGCCCCTGACTCCAAGTCCGGCTCCCGGTACCGTAATTCCAAGAGAGAAAATCTCCAGCTCCCTTGTCGGGAAAATCAGCAGGAAATTGAAGACCACGTCCAGCAGACACATCAGCACATTGATGGCACTCGGAGTATACATGTTGCCTGCGCTTCTGAGCATGCCGCTGGCCAGGACATTGAACTGCATTGCCGGCAATGAAAGCATGAATATGAAAAAATAGGCTGAGGCATCAGCCCTTATGGCCTCTTCTCCTCCGAGCCAGCGGGGAAGAGGACCGCTTGCCGCGCACCCGATTGTCATCAGGATTATGCTGAACAGCAGGCAGACGACGATTGACTGACGGAGAATCCCTCTTGCATTCTTGCCGTCCTTTGCCCCGAGCAGATGCGACACCTGAACATAAAAGCCTGTTGCACAGGCTGTAGTCAGGCCCATGAAAAGCCATGTCGTGGTAGACACGAGGCCGATTGACGCAGATGCCTCCGCACCGAGGCTGCCGACCATGGATGCATCGATGAACTGCATCAGTATCGACGAGAGCTGTGATATGACAGCAGGGATACTGAGCTGCACAGTAAGCTGAAGCTGCTGCCATAAGGTCATTGGGAGACCGTCCTGCACCAGCTTCAGCAATTTGTTCTCACTTTTGTCCCGTCCGTACATCATCATATTCATCAGCGGATGCAAATATACAATCTGTTTTCCGTTTTGAACAGACTGTTTTCCGTTTTGAACGGACAATGCAAAGGTAATGGAACCTGAGCAATCGGGATGTAACAGATTTACGGACTGTTGTACCTGTTTTACTCTTGTGCGGCGTATTGCACTCCAGAGTCAGGCTCTACTCTTGGAGAGTATAGTCTCCTGCCATGTCAGTGACTTGTTTCTGCAGTTCGGCAAGTGTATAGACCTTGTCTGCAGTATATTCCACCGATGCCACAGGCGGTTCAAGGGTGACTGTGGCCTTTACTCCCTCAAGCTGATTGAGTGCCTTTTCCACATGCATGCGGCAATGGTTGCACATCATGCCCGAAACTTTGAATTCCTTTTTCATGACTCTTTCCTTTTTTGTATTACTGTTGGTCACATTGTCTGCGATATTGCGGCGGATTTCCGATGCATTTATTCTCTTGCCCTTGAGCCTGAGGCTGTTGGTCACCACACTCACGCTGCTGAACGCCATTGCCGCCCCGGCTATCATCGGATTGAGCAGAAAACCGTTCAGAGGGTAGAGGGCGCCTGCGGCGACAGGTACGCCTATGATGTTGTAGATAAATGCCCAGAACAGATTCTGCCGGATAGTGCGGACGGTGAGCTCCGACAGCCTGAGGGCCTGCGGAATCTTGGACAGGTCGGAAGATATGATTGTCATCTTCGCCACGTCCATCGCTATGTCGCTGCCTCCGCCCATGGCAATGCCCAGGTCCGCTGCGGCAAGGGCGGCGCTGTCGTTGATGCCGTCTCCTGCCATCGCGACGACATGTCCCTGACTCTGCAGTTCCCTGATGAATGCGGCCTTGTCCTGAGGCAGGACCTCTGCCTTGAAATGCCTGATTCCTACCGCTGCGGCAACAGCTTCTGCCGTTACCTTGTTGTCACCTGTCAGCATGTGGACTTCTATGCCCGCCTTGTGCAGTTCACTGACTGCTCCGGCTGAACTCTCCTTTATCCTGTCGGATATCGCCGCTATTGCCAGACTCTCTTTGTCTGAGGAGAACCATACCACGGTTTTGGCGGCAGCCGTGAATTCACGCGCCCTGGCATCAAGGCCGGGACTTATGTGTATGCCGTTGTCTTCAAGAAGTTTTCTGTTACCGGCATAATACAGGAGCCCGTTGTGTCTGCCTTTGACTCCGGCGCCTGTGATGCTTTCAAAATCCACGATTCCGGTTTCGGGCGATTTGCCGAGATACTTCACCACAGCCTCTGCCAGAGGATGCTCGGACAGGGCTTCAATGGCCGACAGAATTTTCCCGAGGCCGGCGGCATCCTTTTCTGCAGCACCGTCCCACACTATGTCGGAGACTGACGGCCTGCCCTCCGTGACAGTACCGGTCTTGTCGAGGACAACTGCGGTGATTTTTCTTGCAGTCTCAATGCTTTCCGCATCCTTGATGAGTATGCCGTTTTCCGCGCCTTTGCCTATTCCCACCATTATTGCCGTAGGGGTGGCCAGGCCGAGGGCGCATGGACAGGCAATGATGAGCACCGTCACCATTGCGAGAAGACCGTGTGTGATACCGTTTTCCCCGTCAAATATTATCCAGATTATACATGAAAGCAGAGCGATGCCCATGATGGCCGGTACGAATACCGAGGCTATCTTGTCAACAAGCTTCTGTACCGGTGCCTTGCTGCCCTGCGCATCCTGGACCATGGCAATAATCTTTGAAAGGAGGGTGTCGGTCCCGACTTTGTCGACGCGGAACATAAAGCTGCCCTTCTGGTTGATTGTCCCTGCAAATACTTTCGCCCCCGGATGCTTTGCCACAGGCACCGGCTCTCCGCTCAACATGCTTTCGTCCACATAAGAACTGCCTGAGATGACACTTCCGTCCACCGCGACCCTTTCCCCGGGACGGACGGATATGATGTCCCCGGCACGGACGGCGCTGATCGGTATTTCTCTGCTTCCGTCGCGTGATGCCCCTCCGTCCGGCTCTCCGGCTCCGGGGATGACCACAGTGACGGTCTTGGGCTGGAGTCCCATGAGTTTCCTGATGGCATCAGATGTATTTCCCTTTGCCTTTTCTTCGAGCAGTCTTCCAAGCAGGATGAAAGCTATGATGACACTTGATGCCTCAAAGTATACATGAGGCTCTATGCCGCGTGACAGCCAGAAATCAGGGAACAGCAGATTGAATACGCTGAAGAGATAGGCTATTCCGGTGCTGCTTGCCACGAGTGTGTCCATATTGGCTGTCCCGTGCCTGAACTGCTTCCATGCATTGGAAAAAAATCCTCTGCCCAGCCAGAATACCACCGGGGCAGACAGGAGACACATGATGATTTTCATATAAGGCACATTCATGAAAAACATGCCCGCCACGGCAGTGGGGAGGGCAAGTGAGATTGCCCATATTGTCCTGCGCCTGAGTTCTGCGTACCTTTTGCTGTGCGCTTCCTGCGCCTTGTCCGCGATGTCTTCTTCCTTGTCGGTGAGCAAGTCGTATCCGGCGTCCTGCACCGCCTTCCTGAGAGAGTCGGGCGTACACCGGAGGCATTCATATTCTACATTTGCCGTAGCAGCCGCATAGTTGACGGTAGCCCTGACCACGCCTTTCTGTGCGCTGAGAGTCTTTTCCACACGGGCCGCGCATGCCGCGCAGCTCATGCCGAGTATCGGGAAAGTATCCTTTGACAGTATCCGGGCCTGCTGTCCGGGCTGTTCGGGACATCTTGTCTGTGTCTTGTTGTCTTCCATTTCATTTTCCTTTGCTGATATTCCGCGATTCGTCAGGAACGCCGTCCGGAATATTATGGTGCAAAGATATGCCGGAATCCG
This sequence comes from uncultured Bacteroidales bacterium, assembly GCA_944322565.1. GTDB lineage: Bacteria > Bacteroidota > Bacteroidia > Bacteroidales > UBA932 > Cryptobacteroides. The sequence goes on from CALUPG010000003.1 coordinate 138,797, forward strand.
CCGGTGGAGTTATGGAATTATGGACAGATTTTATAAGATTTCATCCAGAGGCTTGCGGCGGTTTTCTCCGATTTTTCTGAAATGGCTCGGGGTCAGTCCCGTGACACTCTTGAACTGGAAGCTGAGATATGCCGCGCTCGAGTACCCGAGACTGTCTGCAATTTCATTCAGGGACAATTCACCGTATGCGAGAAGTTCCTTGGCCTTTTCTATCTTCTGTGCTATGAAATATTTTTCTATTGTTGTGCCTGTGGCTTCGGAAAAGACTTTGCTCAGCAGGCTGTAGTCCTTGTGCATCCTCGATGAGAGCCAGTCGGAAAGATTGACTTTCATCTCTCCGCTGCCGTAATGGACCAGCCGTATTATTTCAGACTTGACCTGCTCGATGATACGGGATTTCCTGTCATCGATGATTTCAAATCCGAGCGGTTCAAGGGCTGCCTTGACTGCATCATGCACAGCATCCGTGATTTCTTCCCTGATGACTGCGGTGCCGAGTTCCGTCTTCACAGGATGCAGGCCGAGGCCGCACAACGCATTTTCCACTGCCATTATGCACCTGTTGCATACCATATTCTTGATATGGAGCGTATTTTTCTCCCCGTATTCCGGTTCCATGTATTCCGTCTCCAAGGCCTGATATGACCCTCTGGCAACAAAAATAATTATAATCGGACAAAAGAGAAAAGGACTTCCAGTAATTTTATCTAACTTTGACTGAAAATTCATCGGCATGAAATTTTCGGACGGATTGTCGCTCCCATACCGGTTCTCGCCGTGCTGCGTAAGCGCGGCCGCAATCCCGGCAGCGAAAAGAATCCATCCGATTCTGAATTAACTGAACGCCTTTATGAGACCTGCATTTCTTTTTGACCTTGACGGCGTAATATTCGACACCGAGGGCCAGTATTCAGTGCTTTGGGACGAGATAGGTAAGGAACATTTCTCAGACAGCAGCTTTGCCGGGAAAATCAAGGGACAGACCCTCGTGCAGATATTTGACCTGTATTTCAAGGACAACCTGCCGCTTCAGCAAGAAATCAAGGGCCGGCTCTATCGTCTGGAGCGCGAAATGGATTACCGCTATGTCCCTGGAGTGGAAGACTTCCTTTCCGCGCTCAAGTCCGGAGGCTGTCCCGCCGCCATCGTCACAAGTTCCAACAGGGACAAGATGGAAAATGTCTACCGGGCGCATCCTGACTTTTCACGCCGGTTTGCCCGTATTTTCACCGGCGAAGACTTCGCACGCTCCAAGCCTGCCCCGGACTGCTATCTTCTCGGCATGAAGACTTTCGGCACTGCTCCGGAAGATACCTTTATATTTGAGGATTCCTTCAGCGGACTGCAGGCGGCACGCACCTCCGGGGGCAATGTCATAGCCCTCGCCACGACCAACCCGAGGGAGGCAGTCGCCCCGTATGCTTCGATTGTAATCGATGATTTCCGGGGGGTGACGCCGAAGATGCTGTTGGAAAAATAATCCGCAAAATCATCCGGGAAAATTAATGTCTTTCACCCAAAATTTCTATCTTTGCATTTTGAAATCTTGAAACAGGCTTATTATGATTATGTCGGATGGTTCATATTCTCCGTTGAGCGCATTATCAGGTAATGCCAATGTTTCCTTTTTCTGGATTTTTCAGAAATTTATCAGTTGATATGCCGGCCGTTCCTTTGCGGGATGGTCGTTTTTTTAATTATAGTACAATGGACAATAAACTCGGTGCAACTCTCAAATTGGAGAACGGGATGGAGTTCAGGGGCTATTCTTTCGGATATGCCGGGCCTTGCGACGGGGAAGTAGTATTCTCCACGGCTATGGTAGGATATCCCGAAAGCCTGACTGACCCTTCATATTCCGGTCAGATTCTCTGTGTGACTTACCCTCTTGTGGGAAATTACGGTGTTCCGGCGGACGGGGAGGACGAATTCGGCATCTCCAGGAATTTCGAATCGGACAGGATACATGTCCGCGGACTTCTTATCTCCGACTATTCCTTTGAATACAGCCATTGGAAGGCGGTGAAGAGCCTCGATGAGTGGCTCAAGGAACAGAAGATTCCCGGAATCTACGGAATAGACACAAGGGAACTCACCAAGATTCTCCGCGAACATGGGTCCATGCTCGGGATTATTGTCCCGGACGGATTCACAAGGGATTTCCCGATTGAAGACCCGAATCTCGTCAACCAGGTCGCCATAGTGAGCTGCAAGGAGGTGATACGGTACGGCAAGGGAGACAAAAAGATAGTCCTGGTGGACTGCGGGGTAAAGAACAACATCCTCAGATGCCTTATCCGCAGGGGAGTGGAAGTCATCAGGGTACCGTGGGACTATGATTTCAATACACTTGAATATGACGGGCTCTTCATTTCCAACGGCCCGGGCAATCCGGCACTCTGCGACAAGACTGTCGGGCATATCCGTCAGGCCATGAAAAGCGACAGGCCGATATTCGGAATCTGCATGGGCAACCAGCTGCTGTGTGTGGCCGGAGGAGCGTCCACCTACAAGCTCAAATACGGGCACCGCAGCCACAACCAGCCTGTGAGGATGGTCGGGACAAACCGCTGCTTCATCACTTCCCAGAACCATGGCTTTGCTGTGGACAACAGGACTCTCGGAGAAGACTGGGAGCCGCTCTTTGTCAACATGAACGACGGTACCAACGAGGGCATCAGGCACAAGTCCAGGCCGTTCTTCTCCGCTCAGTTCCATCCTGAGGCTACAAGCGGGCCGACTGACACTGAATTCCTCTTCGACGAATTTCTCTCCAAGGTAAGGGGCTGAGTTCAGCAATATTTCCGAGACAGGATAAACATTCCAAGGCAACAGAAAATATCCCAACACAAGCAGACATGATAGACAACGACATAAAGAAAGTGGTGATTCTCGGTTCCGGCGCCCTCAAGATAGGGGAGGCCGGCGAGTTCGACTATTCAGGCTCCCAGGCACTCAAGGCGCTCAAGGAAGAAGGCATCGAGACAGTGCTCATCAATCCGAACATTGCCACGGTGCAGACTTCGGAAGGAGTGGCCGACAAGATTTATTTTCTCCCTGTCACACCTTATTTCGTGGAGAAGGTCATCCTGAAGGAGAAGCCGCAGGGCATCCTTCTGGCCTTCGGCGGACAGACTGCCCTGAACTGCGGGGTGGAACTTTACCGCAGCGGAGTGCTTGCCTCCAACAATGTCAGGGTCCTGGGCACCCCTGTCCAGGCTATAATTGACACGGAAGACAGGGAACTGTTCGTGGAGAAGCTGGACCAGATCAATGTGAAGACGATAAAGTCCCATGCCGCTGAGTCCATGGAACAGGCAAGGGCAGCGGCATCCGAACTCGGTTATCCGGTGATTATCCGCGCGGCCTATGCCCTCGGAGGGCTCGGCTCCGGATTCTGCGACAATGAGCAGGAGCTCAACGAAGTCTGTGAGAAGGCTTTCTCATTCTCTCCGCAGGTGCTTGTCGAGAAATCCCTCAAGGGCTGGAAGGAGATTGAATATGAGGTTGTGAGAGACAGATATGACAACTGCATCACAGTCTGCAACATGGAGAACTTCGACCCGCTCGGAATCCATACCGGGGAAAGTATAGTCGTGGCTCCGTCACAGACTCTGACAAACGAAGAATACCATTATCTGAGGGAACTGTCCATAAAGATAGTGCGCCATATCGGCATAGTCGGGGAGTGCAATGTCCAGTATGCCTTCAATCCTGATGCCATGGACTACAGGGTGATTGAGGTGAATGCCAGGCTCAGCCGCTCTTCGGCCCTCGCATCCAAGGCCACAGGCTATCCGCTCGCGTTCGTGGCTGCAAAACTCGGTCTCGGATACGGGCTGTTTGACCTGAAGAATTCCGTCACAAGGGAAACACCGGCGTTCTTCGAGCCGGCGCTTGACTATATTGTCTGCAAGATTCCGCGATGGGACCTCTCCAAGTTCCACGGAGTGTCCCGCAAGATCGGCTCCAGCATGAAGAGCGTGGGCGAGGTCATGGCCATCGGACGCAGCTTCGAGGAAGCCATTCAGAAGGGGCTCAGGATGATAGGACAGGGTGCGCACGGATTCGTGGGCAACAAGGAACTCAAGGTGGCCGATGTCGACGAGGCACTGAGGGAGCCTACCGACCGCCGCATATTCGTGATTTCAAAGGCCATGCGTGCTGGCTACAGTGTCGATCAGATTCATCAGCTGACCAGGATTGACAGGTGGTTCCTCGAGAAACTCTCAGGCATCGTGCGGACATTCAATCAGATGCACGAGTATGACAACTGTGAGGCAATGCCGGTGGACCTGCTCCGCCGGGCAAAGCAGCAGGGATTCTCGGATTTCCAGATTGCCAGGGCCGTATACAAAGACAAGATTGACAACGAGGATGCCCAGACCATTGTGCGCGCATTCAGAAAGTCACATGGCATCGTGCCTTGCGTAAAGCAGATAGATACCCTTGCCGCAGAATTCCCTGCCCAGACCAATTATCTGTATCTTACATACAACGGCACATACAACGACATCAGATACGAACACGACGGCAAGTCAGTCATTGTCCTCGGTTCCGGAGCCTACCGCATCGGAAGTTCCGTGGAATTCGACTGGTGCTCCGTCAATGCTCTCAACACCATCAGGAAGGAAGGCTACAGGGGAATAATGATCAACTACAACCCCGAAACGGTTTCCACTGACTATGACATGTGCGACAGGCTCTATTTCGATGAGCTTACATTCGAGCGCGTCATGGACATCTACGAGCTCGAGCAGCCGCACGGAGTCGTTGTGTCGGTAGGAGGACAGATCCCGAACAATCTGGCTCTCAGACTTGACCAGAACGGTGTCAATATTCTCGGAACGACTGCACAGTGCATCGACAAGGCTGAGGACAGACACAAATTCTCGTCCATAGTGGATGCCCTCGGAATAGATCAGCCGAAATGGAGAGAACTGACTACAATCGACGATGTACATTCATTCGTCGACCAGGTCGGCTATCCGGTGCTTGTGCGGCCGTCGTACGTGCTCTCCGGAGCTGCGATGAATGTCTGCTACAACGAAGAGGAACTCAGGCGCTTCCTGTCGCTTGCCGCTGAAGTCTCCCAGAAGCATCCTGTAGTCATCAGCGAATTCATGCAGAGATGCAAGGAAATCGAATTCGATGCCGTTGCCGACGGGGGAGAGGTGATTGCCTACGCCATTTCGGAACACATCGAGTTCGCCGGAGTACACTCGGGTGACGCAACAATCCAGTTCCCTCCTCAGAAGCTCTATATCGAGACCGTCCGCCGCATCAAGAAAATCGCAAAGAAAATTGCCTCCGCCCTTGAGATTTCAGGGCCTTTCAATATCCAGTTCCTTGCCAAGGAGAATGCAATCAAAGTCATAGAGTGCAACCTCAGGGCATCAAGAAGTTTCCCGTTTGTCTCCAAGGTCCTTAAAATCAACCTTATTGAACTTGCGACCAAGGTCATGCTGGGCAAACACCCGGCAGCACCCCACAAGAGTGCCTTCGACCTTGACTATGTCGGCATCAAGGCGTCGCAGTTCTCATTCTCCCGTCTCCAGCAGGCTGACCCTGTCCTCGGAGTCGACATGGCGTCTACAGGTGAGGTGGGATGCATCGGTGATGACTTCAATGAGGCTCTCCTGAAGTCAGTGCTCTCCGTAGGATATACCATTCCCGAGAAGAACATCCTGATTTCATCGGGGGACATCATGCAGAAGGCCGATCTCTACGGGGCATGCAAGCTGCTTGCGGAACACGGCTACACCATCTATGCGACCGGCGGCTCATACCGCTATCTCGTGGAGAACGGAGTGCCGGCCACGAGAGTCATCTGGCCGAGCGAATGCGCTGACAAGGAGCTTGCCACCGAATTCGAGCCTGCTCTCAAGATGATACAGGACAAGAAAATTGACCTTGTGATAAATATTCCGAAGAACTATACCGCTGTAGAAATGGAGAACGGCTATATGATACGCCGCGCGGCAATAGACTTCAATATACCGCTCATCACCAATGCCAGGCTTGCCACAGCCTTCATCAGGGCATTCTGTGCAATGGGCATAGATGACATCAGCATCAAGTCCTGGGACCAGTACTGATGCAGGAGAGAAGTCCCGGGAATGAATCAAAATATGGAGACCGGGAGGTTTTCTAACAGCAAGAGGGCGAGTCTGACTTTTGATTCGCCCTCTTGCTGTTCGTACTCCTGATGGAGTCCGGTTCCAAATATTCAATTCCCAAAGAGGTAAAATTCCTTTCGGGTCATCCTTGATAATTGTCTGTCATTAATATTATTCTCCGAACATCTCGTCCAGTTTCTCGTACAGTGCGGGGTCTTCTCCGAGGAATGCCTCCACGACCTTCCCGTCCGGGGAGATGATGATTTTGCTCGGATATCCCTGGATGCCGTATTCCACGATGAGCGACTGGTCGTAACCGTTGTAGAGATTGGTCCATTCCAGAGCGTATTTCTCTACTCCGGCCTTCCATGCCTCCTGTGTTTCACGGCAGTCTATGCCGATGAATTCAATCTTATCCGAATATTTCTGATAATATTCCTTCATCTCCGGGATGCCCATCACGCAATAGCGGCACCATGTGCCCCAGAAGTCAAGAAGTGCATATTTCCCGCTGAAGTCGGCAAGAGTGACCTCCTTGCCGTCAATGTCAATGAGACTGAAGTCCGGCACCTGATATCCTTGAGTCATCTTTGCCCAGTTGGCCTTCTTCAGCGCAACCGTATCCGTCACGGCAGCAGTTGAATCCTCCGTCTTTGTCCCGGCGTCCTTCTGTCCGCCATCCTTTTGTCCTGAAGTATTCCTTCCGCCGCAAGATGACACCATCATCACGGCACACAGCGCCATCAGCGCCTGCATCATTCTCCTTTTCATGTTTAGCATTTATATAATTCTTAATCCGCGTATTGTAATTCTTAATCCGCGGCCGTTGGAATGTATTTTTAGTCTCCATCGGGCGCGTTTTTCCTGCATTTTCGTGCCAGTTGGTATTTTCAAAATGCCGACGGCCACACTTTTGCTGGAAAATCACGGCCGTCGGACCAGTAAAATGCTGTCCATCGGCCAGGTCTTATGCCTCCGCCTGCATGCCTCCGACTCCCAAAGTGAATATCCGCAGCATATATCTGCTTGCTGTGCATCATTGTTCTGACATGGAAGGAAGAGTCCCGGAGGCGTGGCCGCCCGTGGCCTCGTGAACGGGAGGGACCCGCACAAGCGGGAGGGATTTACCTCCGGGACTCTTCCTTCCATGGCTATTGCAATTTGTCCCCGTTCATAGTTATCAGAAATTCCTCATTGCTCGCCGTCTTCTCAAGTCTTGTCTTCAGGAATTCCATCGCTTCGACGGAGTTCATGTCTGCAAGATAGTTGCGGAGCACCCAGATTCTGTTGCTCTGGTCAGGAGTGTAGAGCAGGTCGTCGCGCCTTGTGCTGCTCAGGGTCACGTCCACGGCAGGGAAGATTCTCTTGTTCGCAAGTTTTCTGTCAAGCTGGAGTTCCATATTGCCGGTTCCCTTGAATTCCTCAAAGATCACATCATCCATCTTCGAGCCTGTGTCAGTGAGGGCTGTGGCAAGAATTGTGAGCGAACCACCGTTCTCGATGTTGCGGGCCGCCCCGAAGAATCTCTTCGGCTTGTGGAGTGCATTGGCGTCCACACCTCCGGAAAGCACTTTCCCTGATGCCGGCTGCACGGTATTGTATGCTCTGGCAAGCCTTGTTATCGAATCCAGGAAAATCACCACATCATGGCCGCATTCCACCATTCTCTTCGCCTTCTCAAGCACCATGTTGGCGACTTTCACATGTCTTTCCGCCGGTTCGTCGAAAGTGGAGGCTACGACTTCTGCCTTCACGCTCCTGGCCATGTCCGTTACTTCCTCAGGTCTCTCGTCGATAAGAAGGACGATGAGATATGCTTCCGGATGATTGTCCGCGATGGCGTTTGCAATGGCCTTCAGCAGCATTGTCTTTCCTGTCTTCGGCTGGGCTACGATGAGGCCTCTCTGTCCTTTTCCTATCGGAGTGAACATGTCCACTACCCGGCATGAGAGGTCGTTGTGGCCGTGGCCGAGAAGATTGAATTTCCTGTCCGGAAAGAGAGGGGTGAGGAAATCGAACGGAACCCTGTCTCTGATGAATTCAGGAGTCCTTCCGTTGATATATTTGATTTTTACCAGAGGGAAATATTTGTCCCCTTCCTTCGGCGGCCTGATTTCTCCGGTGACAGTATCCCCGGTCTTGAGGCCGTTGGCCTTGATCTGCCCGGCGGACACATAGATGTCGTCCGGTGAGTTGAGATAGTTGTAGTCCGAAGATCTGAGGAAACCATATCCGTCCGGCATGATTTCAAGTACTCCGGTAGCTTCGACCACACCTTCAAATTCTATCTTGTGATACTGGTTCGGCTGTACGGGCAGATTGTATCTCGGCCGCTGTACATTGTTGTTCTGCTGGCCGTTTCTGCGGTCTTGCTGCCGCTGCTGGAACTTCTGCTGCGGCCGGTCCTGCTGCACCGGTCCGTTCTGAGTCTGAATTTCCTGTCCTGCCTGCTCCTGGGACGCACTCTGACTGTCGCGAAGTCCGGCCGTTTCCTGTTCGGGCATTTCATTCTGCTGGAGCGGCTGCGCATTGACGGCATTTCCCTGCTGCCCTTTCTGGATTCTTGTCCTTTTGCCTCTGGCTTTTGGCTGCTGCTTTGCAGGAATCTCTTTGTCTGCCGGAGCAGAATCTCCGGATGCCGTGGCCTCTGCGCCAGCCGCTGGGTCAGATACGGCATTGTCTGCAACGATTTTTTCTTCAGTCTTTTTCCGTGGCTTGCGGCCTCGTTTCGCCGGAGCATTTCCGGTCTGCGTCTGTACTGTCTCAGCCGTTGATTCAGAATTTGCTGCAGTACTTTCTTCTGCGCTTTCTGCCACAGGAAGTGCAACTTTCCTTGGTCTGCCGCGCTTCTTCGGCTTTTCAGGCTCTTTCTGCGAGTCAATCACAGCTTCTTCGTCAAGAATCTTATACACAAGGTCATCCTTGCTCATCTTCTTTACCCCTTTAATCTTGAGTTCAGCCGCAATGTCACGCAGCTGGTCTTCTCCCATCTCTTTCAGCTCAAAAATCTTATGCATATAATAATGAATTTGTCCGATAAGAACGACTGCCCCGACGGAAAGTCACCGCTTGCGCAGCCTGTCTTAAATCATGTCAAAATTTATCGGAATTGATCCCGGCAATGTATTCCGGATATAAAAGTCTCAATTGATAAGAATCCATTGTTTCCATGGACACACAAAAATAGTAAAATTTATGTATGCTGCAAAAAAAATCAGGACAGATACGCATCTGCAGCCATCAATTGTCCCAGTAACTGTTGCTCTTCTTGAACCTCAGGAGGTCCGCAAGGGCTGCCGCATTGGCGGCAATCCTGAAGCTCCAGGACTCCCACTGTCCGTTCGGCACCCAGGAGACCTGGATGTTGAAGCAATGCAGGTCGTAGGAGGCACTCAGCTGGGTGGTGGTCATTTTCATGGCCATAAGGTCAAAACCTGTATTCAGATTTATGGCCAGGGCAGGAGTTATCTTGACATTTGCAGACACTCCCAAGGTCTGCGTATGCCTGTGGTTCACAATCAGCTGTCCATTGGAATTCTGGTATGAACGGCTGTAGTTGTAGGAATAGTTGAGATTGACTGACCACGGAGAGTTCGGGTTCATGTAGTACAGCCATCCTCCCGGAATATATTCTCCTGTGACAGGATGATAATAAATTCTGGTATAATTGGCTGCTGGGGCATTGTTTCCGCCTCCTCCTGTCGCATTGGAGCCGTCATTCCCGTTGATTCTGCCTTCGCCTGAGAACGAATATGAGATTGAGGCACTGGCATTTGTCAGCCTGAGCGGCTTGTTCCATCCTTCTGTCTGAACATTGAACTTGTTGATTCTCTGCCCGTTCTCGTTGATTGCATACGGGTCAAAGTTGGCATTGGCGCTTATGCCTACCTTCCCGAAGACCGATGTGGACATCGTTATCCCGATATTGTTCATGTTCAGAGAGTCCGCAAGAAAATTATATCCGGTAGTCAGATTGAGCTGGTCGATGAGCTTTATCTTCTTTGTCCCTTTGCCGGTGGTGTCCCGGAGATCACGGACTTTGGCCTCAAGGTTGTTGCCGATAGTCAGGTTCATGCTGGCTGTCTTTCCCTTGCCGGGAGCCGAATATATCTGCCCCTGGTATATGTTGTAGTCCAGGGTCCTCTGCTCTCCGTCGGCATCCACATAATTCAATGTCCTCCATCCGTTGAAATATGTTCCTTTTTCCGGGGAGAAATTGAAGGATATGGAAGGAGATATGATGTGCCTTATTGCCTGAATTTTCCGGTGCTTTCCGAAATTGAAGAGACCGTAGAGCCTCGTGTTGGCCGAAAGGCTCCCGGAATAATTGTGAGTTGCGCCGAATGTCCCGAACTGTCCGGAATCAATCTCCTCCACCTCGTCGGTGACGGGATTGTATTTCCGCTCCGTCTTGCGGAAGAACCAGTTCATGCTGTAGTTGATGCTCGGCGTGAAATTTATGTATTTGAAGAGAGTGAACGACGGCAGGCCTATCTGGAAGTTGTGCGTCATTCCGTTCTGGAACTTGTCAAGGAAGCCGGGCTGGTTGAATTCGGAGGCCTTGAAATTTATCTTGTTCTGCAGAGTAGTATTGTATCCGAGGGAGAAATCCTCATAGAATCTTTTCTTCCCGACCCTGTTCTTCTGCTTGAACGGATAGAAGCGGCTCACAGAGAATGTTATGTTCGGAAGGGTGAACGAATATGAACTGTCTCTTGAGTTCTGGCTGTGCAGCGCATTGACCGACAGGTTGAACTTGCCGTTCCAGTTCTTTGAATACGAGATGGATGAAGATATCTGGTTCTGGAGAGCCTCTGTCACATTCGTTGAATTGTATTTGCTGTTTGACGGACTGGAGAAATTGACCGATGCACTGAATGTCGTACCTGGCCTTGCCTTTGAGTCCTGCGAATGACTCCACCTCACGGCAAAGTTCCTTGTCTGGAAAAAGTCCGTGCTCCCGCGCTCTCCCGTCTGGTCATTGGAGTAGGTGAGGGCGAATGTTCCGGTGCATTTGTAGTTCACCTTATATCTTGAGTTGACATCCACTGCCCAGGAGCCGAGGGTGTAGATGTCTCCTGTCAGAGACAGGTCAAAATAGTCCCCGATCACAAAATACATTCCGAGATCCCTGAGATAAAAGCCTCTGGCGCTCTCCTCTCCGAAGGTAGGCATAAGAAGTCCTGTCGCCCTGTCCGGGCGCTTCGGGATGAAACCGAACGGAAGTACAATCGGAAACATCGGGACGCCTTCCACAACAGGATATGCCGGGCCGAACACCGTCCTCTGCGAAGGCTTTGTCATTACCTTGGCTGCTGTAAGATGAAGATAATAATGGGGTTCTTCGCAATCACAGACAGTATATTTCCCTTTTGTTATGTTGATGGACTGGTCCGGCATCATCTTGATGTTCTTGCCGTGCAGGATGCCTTCGGCCTCCTGCGTGACCATGTTGGTAATTCTTGCTTTTTTCGTATCGAAATTATAGCGCAGTTCCTCCATCGTATAGGTCTTGCCGGCTTCCTCCATGGTAGGCATGCCGGTAATCACGCCTGCGGTATCCTTTGTGCCTCTTGCGAAGACAGTCTTGGTCTGCATGTCGTATTCCATATAGTCGGCGGAAAGCTTCATGTTCCCGTAGGTGACGGTGACATCTCCATAATAATATATCATTCTTTTACCGTCGGTGAAATCCTCCACGATGGAGTCCCTTGCTGTCGTGAAAGCCGGCATGTCCAGTGAACTTTTGTTCAGGAGAGCGACAGAATCCGCCCTTGCGACGGAGTCTGCCCGTGCAGTCGAGTCCATCACAGCCCTCATGGAGTCCGATACAGCCACAGTATCAGCGACCTTCTCCGTATTGTCGGAGCGGTCTCGCATCCTGTTTCTTCTGGACCGTCTGTCTTCCTGAGATGAAACAGTGAAGGAACTGATGAGCAGAAAAAGAACCGCCACAGCCACCAACTTGTCCTTTGCAGCAAATTGCTTCACTTTTCTATATAGAGACATCAATAAATTCTATGCGTTTTGCAGTCTTTTTTATATTTTTGCAAGATGCAAAAATAAAATTAATTTCATTCAATACCAAATGAGACACACCGCTTCGGCAGACATAAAAGCGAACAGGCTGCTGCTTGCTGCAGTAATTGTTTTGTTCTCCTTGTTGTCTTTCAATGCATTGGCCCGTCCTCAAGTCCAGTCGCAGCTGAAACTGAAAACTGTTGTGATAGATCCCGGACATGGAGGCAAGGACGCCGGTTGCGTAAGCCGCGACAAAAAAACATATGAAAAAAATCTCACCTTGTCAATCTCAAAACTCTTAGGAGACAAGATAACGAGGGCTTATCCCGATGTCAAAGTCATCTATACCCGTACCACTGACAAATACATCACACTTAATGACAGGGCAGAGATTGCTAACAGAAATCATGCCGACCTTTTTATTTCCATCCACATAAATTCATTCTCCAGCACATCCCCAAACGGATTCTCGGCTCATATCCTCGGCCAGTCCAGCAACAAGAACAGGGATTTGTTCTCATATAACATGGATGTCTGCCGCAGAGAAAATTCAGTCATCCTCCTTGAAGAGGATTATACCACAAAATACCAGGGATTCGACCCGAATGATCCGGAATCTTTCATATTCTTCAATCTGATGCAGAATGCATTCTATGAGCAGAGCCTGCTTTTTGCGGCAGATGTTGAAAAAGAACTTTCAAAAGGTCCTATTGCACATAGCCGAGGCATATCTCAGGATCCGTTCTATGTGCTCTGGAAAACGACAATGCCTGCTGTTCTGCTTGAAATGGGTTTCATATCCAATCCCTCCGATCTCAGGATAATGAACTCTGCTTCCGGCAAAGAGCAGATGGCCACAAGGCTGTTCAATGCATTCAGGACATTCAAGAACAGATATGACGGCAGCGTCGACATATCGTCAGCCGCGGAAAGCATGGGGACAGCCGCAGCATCAGAGCCCGAGGACGAAGCAGAAGTATCCGGTGCAGTATCTTCCGGAACTTCATATGGAGTCCAGATTCTGGTACTGAGCCGCCTGCTCAAAGATGGAGACAAGGCATTCAAAGGTTATTCTCCGCAGGTATACAAGTCCGGGAAAATGTACAAATATGTCGTCGGCAACTGTGCTTCAGAGAAGGAAGCCATCGGGACATGGAATGCAGTGAAAAGAAAATTCCCGGATTCATTCCCTGTCACTGTCAAAGACGGCAAAGTATCACCCCTATAATATATTCCAAGGCCAATGAAAGCATCTAAAGAACTGAAAATAGGAATTTTCGTAACACTTGTCCTGATTCTCTCATTTTTCGTGATAAACTTCATGAGGGAAAAGGACTTGTTCAACAGGGACATTGAATTGTCCGCAAGATATTCCGATGTCTGCGGGCTTTCTTCCTCTGCCCCCGTTTACATAAAGGGTTTCAAGGCCGGAGCAGTCACATCTGTCGAGTATGATTCCGCGACTGGAGAATTTACTGTGACATGCTCCGTCAGCAAAGACTTCAGGCTGCCGGCCGATACCAGGATGGTGATTTACAGCACGGATATTATGGGAAGCAAGGGCATCGACCTTGTCCCTGGAATCTCATCTGAAATCCTTGATGACGGGGCTCTCATAGCAGGGGAAACAAGGCCTGACCTCCTGTCCTCGCTCGGAAACGGAATCGTCCCGCTGACAGGCAAGATATCATCGGCAATAGACAGCCTTAATGTCACTGTGGCAAACATCAACAATATCCTGGGAAAAGAGAACAGGGACGGAATCGCATCCGCCCTCAGGCATCTTGAGGGCACGATGTCCAATGTTGAAAATATTTCCGCAATGATTGACGGCCGCTCATCGGAGATCGAGGGCCTGATTTCAAATCTCCACCAGGTCTCCGTCTCGCTTGCTTCAGTGATGGAAAAGGCTGACACTGCAATGACCGGAATAGGAAATGTCGCCGCAGCCCTTGATGAAAGCGACATAAGAGGTCTTGTGGCATCCTTCAGGAGTCTGGCCGACTCATTGCAGGATCCAGACGGAACTGTGGGAAAACTTATGACTGACGGAGGTGCATATGATTCTCTTGAGTCACTCCTTTCCGACATTGATTCCCTTGTAAGGAAAATTGAGGAAAACCCTAAGAAATATGTCAGGATATCCATCTTCTGAGATACCCGGGATTATATTCAGCACATAAATTCTAAAATTGAATAATTCAAATCTAATATTATACCGATATCAGTTATTTACGAAAATAATGATTTATAAATCATTGAAAATCAGTTATTTATAAATTACACGTTTCCGATTTGGCAAAACGGATAAAAGTAAAATAAAATTAAAATACAATAGAAATTTTAATTTTTTATAATATTTTTTTCATCAACTTTGCCAACCGGAAGCAGGAAGGTATTTTCCTGCATTTTTAATCTAAAATCTGATATGGCGGAAGAACGGTATAATATGGTATGGAACAACTGTCTGAAAATAATCAGCCAGATTGTTGAGCCGCAGCATTACAACACATGGTTCAAGCCGGTCCATGCTGTTGCCTTTGAAGGTTCGACGCTGGAGCTCGAGGTTCCGTCCGAATTTTTCCGCGAATATCTGGAGGAATATTATCTTGATGTTCTCAAGAAGACCTTGAGGAGAGTGATAGGGGCTGATGCAAAGCTGGTCTACAGAGTCCGTCCTGTCACGGCCGAACCTCCGATGAGATATCCTGTCGCACCGGGGACGACTCCTGTCAACAAGACGATTTCCATAACGACATATCCGCATGGGAACAATCCCGGTCCGTTTGTCTATCCGGGGCTCCAGCATGTCACAGTAAATTCTCAGCTGAATCCTGTCTACTGTTTCAGCAATCTTGTCGAGGGGGAGTGCAACAAAATGGGAATTACTGCCGGTGAAAGCATATCGTCCGCTCCGGGAAAGACTGCATTCAATCCGCTTTTCCTCTTCGGGCAGCCGGGACTCGGCAAGACACACATTGCACAGGCCATAGGAATTGCCATCAAGGAGAAATATCCGGAACTAGTGGTGCTGTATGTGCCGGCAAACAGATTCAAGACACAATACATGGATGCAGTCAATGTCAACAACAAGCTGACGGACTTTCTGGCGTTCTATATGAAGATGGATGTCCTGATAGTCGATGATATCCAGGAATTGTCATCTCCGGGCACACAGAATGCCTTTTTCCATATATTCAACCATCTTCACCAGCAGGGCAAGCAGCTGATATTCACTTCTGACAGGCCTCCGGTAGAGCTTCAGAACTTTGAGGAAAGGCTGCTGTCCAGACTCAAATGGGGGCTGTCAGTAGAGCTTCAGAGGCCGGATTTTGCCACAAGGCTTGCAATGCTCAAAGCCAGAAGTTTCAGGGAAGGTGTTGAACTGGATGATGATGTCCTGATGTTTCTCGCGACAAGGATTACATCCAATTTCAGGGAACTTGAAGGCGCACTCATTTCGCTGATAGCCAATGCGACACTTACTCACAGGCCGGTAACGCTGGAACTTGCGGAAAAGATAACGGACAGGATAGTCGGGGAGCAGAAAAAAGAGCTTACAATCGACATGGTTCAGAAGACTGTCTGCGACTATTTCAACATTACCAGGGATATGCTTCTGTCGAAGTCCCGCAAAAGACAGATTGTACAGGCCAGGCAGATTGCAATGTATATGAGCCGCAACCACATAAATTGCTCACTCTCTACAATCGGCGCCGAGACCGGCGGTAAAGACCATGCCACAGTGCTTCATGCATGTACGACTGTGACGGATCTCATGGCCTTTGACAAGACATTCCGTCAATATGTTACGGACATAGAGAAGATGCTCGGTCCGGTCTGCCGATAAGGCCGGCATACGCTGATAACTCAAAAATTTTACATAATATGACATCAGACGAAGTTCTGTCCATCTTCAAGGAAATAACAAAAGTTCCGAGGGAGTCCGGACATGAAGAGAAAATCATAGCCTGGCTGCAGTCTTTCGCTGCAGCCCATTCGCTTGAATGCCGTACGGACAAGGCCGGCAATGTAGTTATTGTCAAAGAAGCCTCCGCCGGGAAAGAAAATGTTCCGACAATCGTGCTTCAGAGTCACTCAGACATGGTCTGTGAAAAGAACTCCGGTGTAGAGCATGATTTCAGCAAAGATCCAGTCAGATATGAAATCCGGGACGGGTGGATGGTCGCTCCTGACACTACGCTCGGAGCGGACTGCGGCATCGGTATGGCGGCACAGCTTGCTGTCCTGACCGGCGATATCCCGACCGGACGCATTGAGGCTCTTTTTACAGTCGCTGAAGAGACAGGTCTTGACGGGGCAAAAGCTCTTGAGCCGGGATTCATCACCGGAAGGACTCTCATAAACCTTGATTCCGAAGACGAGGGTGAACTGTTCATCGGCTGTGCCGGAGGAATTGACACCACGGCAGTATTCGATTATACTCCGGCCGGGCTGCCTGCCGGGCTTGAATATCATAAAATCAGAATATCCAATGCGCTCGGAGGACACAGCGGAGATGACATAGACAAAGGCCGGGCAAACGCAGTGCAGCTGCTCTCGAGATTCCTTTACGGCATGTCCGGAAAAGGACTTCATCTCTGCAGCATTTCAGGAGGCAACAAGCGCAATGCAATAGCCAGGGAAGCAGAGGCCGTTGTTGCTGCAATGCCTGCCACATCAGAGCTCCTTGCAGAAGAATTCAGGACTTTTGCGCAGGATGTTGCAGCCGAATATGCAGTCACAGACCCTGACATCCGGTTTGAATGCACCCGGACTGAGCCTTGCGCGGACAAAATTGATGACAGGACTGCTCAAGCGCTTATAACATCTTTGTTTGCCGCCCCGCATGGAGTATTGGCCATGAGTCCGGAAATCAAAGGGCTGGTTGAGACATCTACCAATCTTGCTTCAGTCAAGATGCTGCCTGACAATAAAATAAGAATCGGCACCAGTCAAAGGAGCTCGGTTGTGTCCGAGATGCGGGCCTCCGCAGCAAAAGTGGAGGCCTGTTTCCGGCTGGCAGGAGCATCCGTAACACACGAGTCCGAGTATCCCGGATGGAAGCCTGACACACATTCGGCCATTCTGGAAAAATGTGTCGCATCATACCGGCGGCTGTTCGGTGTCAGACCGGCAGTAAGGGCAATTCATGCCGGTCTTGAATGCGGACTCTTTCTGGAAAAGTATCCGGAGCTTGACATGATTTCATTCGGGCCGACCCTCAGGGGAGTCCATGCTCCGGGCGAACGCCTTGACCTGGCATCTCTTGACAAATTCGTGAAATTGCTTGAAGACGTCCTTGTCAACTTCTAGTATTATGGTCAGAATCGCTCCATCCATGCTTTCGGCAGATTTCCTCAATCTGGGGAAAGATGTAGCCATGGTCAATGCAAATGCCGACTTGTTTCACCTTGACATTATGGACGGCGTTTTCGTCCCCAACATATCTTATGGGTTCCCAGTTGTCGAAGCAATAGCAAAGGAGGCCACAAAACCGCTTGATGTCCACCTGATGATTGTGCAACCGGAGAAATATGTCGGACGCTTTGCCGCAGCAGGGGCATCCATGATAAGTTTTCATGCAGAGGCGGCTGACGACCCGTCCGCCCTCCTGAAACAGATACGGTCCCTTGGCGCAAAGGCTGGCCTCGCCTTCAATCCTGATTATCCGCTTGAAAAAGTCAGGCCTCACCTGTGCGAATGCGATTTTGTGCTGGTCATGTCCGTCTTCGCAGGGTTCGGAGGCCAGAAATTTATAGAATCATCATGCGAAAGGGTGCAGACAATAAGGAAATGGATTGACGCGGACGGACTCAGTTGCATCATTGAGGTAGACGGAGGTGTTTCTCCGGCCAATGCTGCAGAACTTGCCGCCTCAGGTGCTGAAATCCTTGTAGCAGGCAGCGCAGTATTCAAAGCCGGGAATCCGGCGGAAGTCATATCACATATGAAATCTCTTTGAAGGCAAATTCCCTGATGCCTTCACCCGGAATCTCCATCCTCAGGCAGGCTGAAGGAGAGATTCCCCTGATGATTCCCCTGATAACCTTGCCGGAAGCGCAGTCAATATAGCTGTGCAGGGAGTCTTTTCTGTACAGCAGTGAAAGGTATTTCTGATGCAGGCATGATTTTCCGCCTTCGCCCCCGCAGCCTGAAAGTGCATCACATAGCAGGGCAGACAACTCTTCGAGGGCAGCATCTGTTCTGTACTCATGTCCTGTCTCTATCTTCATCGATGTGGGATTCGGCAATTCATGCGGGAAAATCGTCTGATTGACATTCAGACCTATGCCTATTATACTTGCATCCAGCCTGCTGCCGCGCACGATATTCTCAATCAGTATTCCACAGATCTTCCTGTCTCCGGAATAAATGTCATTCGGCCATTTTATTGAAACGGGAATTCCTTTCCCGCAAAGGAAGTCGGCTACGGCAACAGAGGCACACTCGCTTACGGCAAACTGCTCTGTGGCGGCAAGTTCAGGGAACATGCCTTTCCCGAATCTCACTGCCGCACTGAATGTGAGATTCATCCCCGCCTCGCTATTCCATACATTGCCTTTCTGTCCGCGCCCGGCAGTCTGAAACTCCGCCGCAATTACTGACATTTTGTCAATGTCATCCAATGCCATCCTGGCCATATTGTTGGTAGAATCAACAGACTTATGCCATATAATATCATACTTTTTTCCCATTGGTGCAGTTTTTGTGTATCTTTGCGCTTGCAAAATTAATAAATTAAGAGAATGAACAACAGCGAACTTCAGGTCATTGCTGACGCCATGGCGGAGAAGAAAGGCAAAAATATCGTGTCGCTTGACCTAAAGTCCATAGGGACAGCAATTTCAGATTATTTCATCGTCTGCAACGCAGACTCCACCACCAATGTTGTGGCAATAGCCGACAATATCGAAGACCGGATGGTTGAAATATGCGGGCGCAAAGTGCTCCGCTCCCAGGGACGCGAGAATGCTTTCTGGATTATCCTTGACTACGGTGACATAGTAGTGCATATATTCCAGACTCCGATGAGGGAATTTTATCGGCTTGAGGACCTGTGGGCCGATGCGGAAAGGACAGATTACGGGTCTGGGGAATAACTATATACCGAATACAGATGAGCAGCAACAATATCATGCCCGGGGACAGGTCCCCGCGTAACCGGAAAGGTTTTTCCTTCGGCATGTCATGGTTCTATATTATCTTGATTTTCGGGATAATATGGATGTTTTTCAATCAGGGAGGAGCCAATCCCCAGAAAATTGAATGGGAGCAGGTCAAGGAACAGATTGAGGCAGGCGATGTCAAGGAAATTGTCTTTGTCAGAAATGACTATCAGGGAAAAGTGACGATAAAGCCGGACAGGCTTGAAAAATATGCGGGAATGTTCGGAGGAGCTGTTCCGAAGAAATCGCCGCACTTCATTTTCCTTGTTACAAGCAATTTCAATGCAGAGGAAACTTTCGAAAGCATAAATGAGACTCTGCCCGAATCAGACCGGTTCAAGGTCGTGATTGAGAACGACAGCAAGGTCTGGTCGTCAATACTTGAATGGCTTCTTTTCCCTATACTGCTTATAGCCATGTGGTTCTTCATGTTCAGAGGAATGAACAGGGGAGCCGGCGGCGGAGCCGGTCCGGGAGGCATATTCAATGTCGGCAAATCAACCGGCAAGCTTGCGGAGAAAGACAGCATCAAGGTGACTTTCAAAGATGTGGCGGGTCTTTACGGGGCGAAGGATGAAGTAATGGAAATCGTTGATTTCCTGAAAAATCCGAAAAAATATACCGCTCTCGGAGGCAAGATTCCAAAGGGTGCCCTTCTCGTCGGCCCTCCGGGAACAGGCAAGACACTTCTTGCAAAAGCCGTGGCAGGAGAGGCCAATGTGCCGTTTTTCTCTATTTCAGGCTCAGACTTCGTCGAGATGTTTGTGGGAGTCGGGGCATCAAGGGTCCGGGATCTTTTCCGTCAGGCCAAGGAAAAGGCTCCTTGCATCGTGTTCATCGATGAAATTGATGCTGTCGGCCGGGCAAGAGGCAAGAATGTCGGCTTTTCTTCCAACGATGAGAGGGAAAATACGCTGAATCAGCTTCTCACGGAAATGGATGGATTTGACTCCAATTCCGGGGTCATCATCCTTGCGGCCACCAACAGGGCAGATATCCTTGACAAGGCGCTCCTGAGGGCCGGAAGATTTGATCGCCAGATTCATGTAGAACTTCCTGACCTCAATGAAAGGTCTGCTATCTTCAATGTTCACATCAAAGGCCTGAAACTGGCACCGGACTTCGATGTTGACTTCCTGGCAAAGCATACTCCCGGTTTTTCCGGGGCGGATATCGCCAATGTATGCAATGAGGCCGCATTGACAGCAGCCCGACATAACAAGAATGAAATAGACAGGCAGGACTTCCTTGATGCCATCGACAGAATCATAGGCGGTCTTGAGCGAAAGAATGCCATCATAACGCCTCAGGAAAAGAAATCAATTGCATATCATGAGGCCGGGCATGCCACAGTCAGCTGGCTCCTGCCGTATGCCAACCCTCTTTTCAAAGTCACTATCGTACCTCGCGGGCAGTCGCTCGGCGCCGCATGGTATCTTCCGGAAGAGCGCAAGCTTGTGACCAGAGAACAGATGATTGACGAGATGTGCTCGCTGCTCGGAGGCAGGGTCGCAGAAGAAATCATAAACGGACAGCCTTCTACAGGTGCCCTGAATGACCTTGAACGCCTCACCAAGCAGGCATACGCGATGGTTACATACTATGGCATGAGCGACAAAATCGGAACACTGTCATTCTATGATTCGACTGGCTCCAGAGGCTATGATCTGACAAAGCCATACAGTGAAAAGACCGCCGAGCTCATAGACAGGGAAGTGAAGGATCTCATACAGAGTATCCATGACAGAACACTTAAGATTTTGACAGACAATCGAGAAGGCTTTGAAAAGCTCGCCGGGATGCTTCTTGAAAAGGAAGTGATATTCTCAGATGACCTTGAGAATATTTTCGGTCCCCGGGCAAACTCAGATGCAGTTGTTCCCGAAGAAGACAGGAAACCCAAAGACATGAATGAGTCAGGACAGGAAAGCGGACAACAGGACTCATAACCTTTATTAACCATGAAAAATCTCATTCTCAGAACATTATCGGGCATTCTGGTAATAGGTGCGGTGGTTGCGTCCCTGCTCCTCGGCAAATTCTTCTTTGCTGCTCTCATGATTGTGCTGACATTGTGCATCATGGCTGAATTTTTCAGAATGACAATGGGGAATGAATACAGATTTTCCCAGTACCTCGCAATGTTCGCCGCTGTGACTCTGTTTGTCCTGACCTTCCTGTACACCGGGTTCAAACTGCCGGGAAGACTGGTGATGCTGGCTTTCATCCCTATTTTCATCATTATGGTCAATTCCCTGTATGTCAAGGACAAGACTGATTTCGGAAAATTCGCATTCGTATATACGGCATTGCTGTACATAGCCATTCCTATGACCCTTGCCAACTTTGCGGTCTTCAAGTTCGACGGACAGTACGACGGGACATTGCTGCTGTGCTTCTTCGGAATCATCTGGGCATCCGATGTCGGGGCATATCTCCTCGGAATAACTCTCGGACAGAAGTACGGCAGAAAACTCTTCCCGGAAGTATCTCCGAAAAAGTCCTGGATAGGATTCTGGGGCGGCTTTGTTCTGGCAATCGGTGTCGCGGCAGCCCTGCATTACGCAGGAATATTCAATTATCCCATCTTCCACTGCATCATCATGGCAGCGCTGATGAATATTGCCGGCGTATACGGAGATCTCATCGAATCCCAGTGGAAAAGGCACTATGCCATCAAGGATTCCGGGACTGCAATTCCTGGACATGGCGGTATCTGGGACCGTTTCGACAGCGCACTGATGGCTTTGCCGGCAGGTGTCATTTATCTTGTGGTGCTTAATATTCTGTGAGTTTGGAAAATTTTTATAAATTTGCAGGATGAAACGCCGGAAGACAATGACTGTTCATAAAGATGGCCGTATGACTATTTTGGGTATATGGATGCTTTGTGCAATCCTTATATACCTGTCTCTGCATTTCATAGACTGTGCCTACATCTCATATCCGCTCGCGGCAGTTCCCGCTTTTTTCATGGGTTTTGTATTCTATTTCTTCCGGGTCCCGAACAGATGTACGGTGAAAGGAGAGAATGTCGTGACATCTGCAGCAGACGGAGAGGTCGTCATTGTGGAAAAAGTCTACGAAGATGAATTCATACACGGAGAATGTATCCAGGTCTCCGTATATATGGATTTCTTCAATGTGCATGTGAACTTCTGGCCGATTTCCGGCGAGGTCACATATTACAAATATCATCCCGGCAAGTATTTCCTTGCCTTCATGCCGAAGGCGTCAGAACTGAATGAACATACTTCGGTCGCCATCAAAAACGGGAAAGGCGAAATCTTCTTCAAGCAGATAGCAGGGACCTTTGCAAGAAGAATCGTATCCTATGCAAAGGTCGGGGAAACTGGAGTCAAGGGAGAACAATGCGGCATAATCAAATTCGGGTCAAGGGTAGACCTGTTCCTGCCGCTTGACGCAGATATAAAAGTTCAGGTCGGAGACTGTGTCAAGGCCTGTGAATCAGTTATAGCAGAATTATAATTTAAAGGCCGGAGGGCCTTGCAATATGAGCGAGATTTTCATAATCATAATACTTATCCTTCTGAACGGAATATTCGCCATGTCTGAAATGGCGGTGATATCAGCAAGAAAATCCAATCTGCAGGCAGATGCTAACAAAGGCAGCAGAGCTGCGAAGACAGCATTGAACCTGGCTTCTGACCCGGACAAATTTCTCTCCGCCGTACAGATAGGCATCACACTCATCGGCATTCTCACCGGTATATTTTCAGGCAAAGCCGTGGCTGATGCCTTTTCTGATGTCCTGGTCAAAGCCGGCATGTCAAAGGGGCTTGCAGGCGCACTGGCACAGGGAATCATCGTCATTCTCGTAACTTATCTGAGCATAGTTTTCGGTGAACTTGTCCCAAAGAGAATCGCCCTGAGTGCCTCTGAGCGGGTGTCCAAAATCGTGTCCGGCCCCATGAAGATCATCTCCGTCCTTGCGTCACCTTTCGTCTGGATTCTTGCAAAGAGCACTTCATTTGTAATCAATATCCTTGGTATCAAGTCGCAGGAATCGAAGGTGACTGAGGAGGAAATAAAGTCAATAATCCAGGAAGGCACAGACGAAGGGGAAGTCTCTCCTGTCGAACAGGATATCGTCGAGAGAGTTTTTGCCCTCGGAGACCTTAAGGTAAATACCATCATGACTCTCCGCGGGGACATAGTATGGCTTGACAAGGACATGAGCGAGTCGGAAATCAGGAATACGATAGAAGAGAATCTGTTTGAAGCTTATCCCGTGACCGACGGCGACCTTGACCATGTGATAGGGGTGTTGTCGCTGAAAGACTTTGTCCTCAATATAGGAAAGAACAGCTTCAATCTTGAGGAAATGATTCACGAGCCGGTGTATTTCCATGAGAACATGAGCGTATATGCCGTACTTGAGCAGATGAAGCTCAAGAGAATCAGCCGGGCACTTGTCTGCGATGAATTCGGATTCTGTTCCGGCATAATTACGCTCAAGGACATTATGGAAGCATTGGTGGGAACGGTCAATGATGACCACCAGAAAGAACCGGACATAATAGCAAGGCAGGACAATGACGGGTGGTTCGTGGACGGACAGTGCTCCATGTATGACTTCAGGATGTATTTTGACATCGATGACGATGATGCGGATTCTCAGGAATACACTACCGTAGGAGGTCTGATACTTGATGAACTTGAACATGTCCCTGTCTCCGGAGAAAAGGCGACATGGAAGGATTTCTCATTCGAAGTAGTCGACATGGACGGAGCCCGCATCGACAAGGTGATTGTCAAGAGAAAACAGAAGACCGGCCCGGATTCTGACAATGAAATGAATGAGGTTAAGGAAAGTAATGAAAAAGCCTGATACTCTTTCCCTTAAACCTTTGCTCCTTCATCATTTACCCTATCTGCGTCTATAAGTTCCAAGAGTCGGTCTATGGCTTCTGTTTCTGAGACGTGCTTCAGGACCGGTGTCTTCCCTCTGTATATCGAGACCCTGCCGTTGCCTTCGCCGACATATCCCCAGTCAGCATCAGCCATTTCTCCAGGACCGTTGACGATACATCCCATGACAGCAATGACCATTCCTTTCAGGTGTGCAGTCCTGCGTTTCACTTCATTGAAAGTCTGCTCGAGATTGTACATCGTGCGGCCGCATCCCGGACAGGCAATGTATTCCGGTCTATAAAAGCGCCTGCGAGCTGCCTGCATGAGTTCATCTGCAAGATATTCGGATTCTCTGGTATCCAGGGATACATATTTCCCTCCGCTACAGTATTCTCCGGCAACCTCCACCTCATCAATCTGCCTGTCGAGAAGACGCCTCCCGAAATCACAGGCAAGGTCCACCATCAGTGTCTCTCTTGACGGAGAATGGTATGATGCCACAGCTTTTCTTCCTTCTACTTTCAGAGATGTCATGGTAGAATGTCTCAATGTGTCGTATCTGTCTGCAATCAGTTTTGCCACGGGGATTTCATTGACCGGATCCTCAGTCAATGAGACTCTGATTGTGTCGCCCATGCCGTCAGACAGCAGGGTCGAGATTCCGACTGCAGACTTGATTCTGCCTGAATCCCCGTTCCCGGCTTCCGTTACTCCGAGATGCGTCGGAAAGACGACCCCGTTCTCTTCCATAGCCTCATAAAGCAGTCTGTAAGCCTCTACCATTACAAGAGTATTGCTGGCCTTGAGGGAGACGACGACATTCCGGAAATCATTCTCTTCACACAGGCCTAGCCATTCCATGGCAGCCTCTTTCATCGCCAGGGGCGTATTGCCGTACAATGTGGTTATTCTTTCTCCGAGAGACCCGTGGTTGAGCCCTATCCTGAGTGCCGTGCCGTTTCTCTTGCATACTTCGACAAGGCGCGAGAACTGGGCACAGGCCTGTCGGTGGTCCTTATGGAAATTGCCCGGATTTATCCTGACTTTTTCCACAAATTCAGCGCAGGCTATGGCTATTTCAGAAGAGAAATGCACATCAGCGACAAGCGGAGTAAATATTCCCTCATTCCTGAGACGCTGTCTGATTGTCTTCAGGGAATCGACTTCTTTCATACCAGGCACCGTCAGCCGTATCATCTGAGCTCCGGCCTCATGCATCAGGCGGCACTGTGCCAGAGTTTTTTCAACATCTGCCGTGTGCGTATTGCACATTGTCTGGACAACTATCCGGTGGCCATGTCCAATCGTGACATTTCCGGCCTTGGCCTCAATATATTTCATTTCAGTCAACTGTATTGATTTCCGGAGCATTTCTTCCGATTGTATTCATCAGCCTGACCTGCTCCCTTGCTTCCTGCCTGAGCTGATGTGTGGTTTTTCCTGTGCGTCTGGTAAGCTGGAAATGCACCCCAAGAGAAAAAACTATATTCGACGGATAGGCATACCTGTAGTAATACCGGCTGTAATAGTCAGGGTCATATAATGTTCCCATCGAATACTTGTACATTGCCATAAAGTGGATTTCAACCGGGTCAAAGACAAATCCGAATCCCAGGCCGCCCTTTATGCCGTAGTCAAATCTCCTGTCTGTGTCCATGAATGCGTCAGCTATTTCCGGAGCAACGCTTTCTCCAGTCCTGTGTATGCTCAGCCTGTATCCCGCAAAGAAGCCTATGTTGGCCATCAGTTTCATCTTCCAGAAATCGAAATGGCAGTGAGCCATGACAGGCACTTCCACAACATCCATGACAGCCTGGGTTGCGCCCTGGACATTCGGTATATACCCCTGGTCGTCAGCCTTGAACTTATACCCTTCCCTTGTCAGGATGACTCCCGCCTGAAAGCCGAAATACGGCATATATCCGAACATTTTTCCGTATCTGGTATACATGATGCCGATATTATACGGGACGAACAGGAATCCCTGGCGCATAGAGGGATTCCACATCACCTGGCTCAGGGCCATTCCATATTGGACACCAATCATGGAGTAGTCGTTGATGATATTCTTTTTCCTGACATCTATCGTATCCAGTAATGCAAGTGCTGCGGTATCTGTCAGGGAAATGTCAAGATTCAGCATCCCGGTGCGGAGACTGTCAGC
Source organism: uncultured Bacteroidales bacterium (assembly GCA_944322565.1). Lineage (GTDB taxonomy): Bacteria > Bacteroidota > Bacteroidia > Bacteroidales > UBA932 > Cryptobacteroides. Next base: position 165,145 of record CALUPG010000003.1, read on the forward strand.
AGAAAACACCGGGGATTTTCCGGCTGAGGAATTGCACCATGACAGCAAGGCGCAGAACACAATTATTGATGCTATATATTTCTTCATTAAGCAGTCCTGTTTTGTTTTCGGAAATTGTAAATTCAGCATGGACAGAAGGTTATCTGAACATCTCCGCGACATCTATTGTCTGCTCCAATTCAGTCATCTCAGGGATGTCGATAAGGAATGTCCCGTCCTGTAGCTTGAAGAATTTCACCTTTTCCGGCTGCTTGTGCTCAAGCAGATTCCCGGTGTCGACCAGTCCGTTGCGGTTCAGGTCTTCAGTGATTCTCAGTGAATACTTGCCTGCCGTAATGTATGGGAAAAGCAATGTGGCATCCTGTTCAACGGTATAAGAACGTATGATTTTGTCCCTCTTTTCATTGAGCAGGTCTATGATATACTTGTTGTGCACATCTTTCAGAATCACTGACATTGAGCTGAGCTTGTCGTCATTCGGCAGAGAAACTTTCACTTCCAGGCTGTCATTGTAGAATCCGTTGATGTCCACGAATTTCCTGTGAGGGACCTTGAGGAAATATTCATATCCTGGCAAAAGCTTTGAAACAGGCTTGACAATATATTTCCTGAGGTTCAGTGAGTCCTGCTGATATGTATACTTCTCTGCTGCTTCCTGCTGCCTCGGATTCACGGAGCGGAATTCAAGTGAATCGAATGCAGACTGGACCAGAGGGTATTTGAACTCAAAGACATAGCCGTACTGCTCGATGGTCTCCGGCTCTGCAGTGACGGTAAATACTGCCGTGGTATCCTCCTTCTTTATGTCCCTTGATGAACTTTTTGCCGCACCGAATTGCCTCGGCTTGGCCAGCTTGACCTCTTCCGTGAACGGGACGAGGGCTCCGAGCGTATCTGTCTTCATATAGTCCACATAGAGGAAGAGAGTATCGGGCTGCTTCTTCGGGTCATTCACCCAAATCTCCAGGCTGTCGCGCTCAAGATTGAACTGCGTTATCAGCTTCTCATGCGGGACCCCCTTTATCCAGATTGAGTCAATCTGGGCATAAGGGGCCATGAATGTTATGTAAGCCGTCCTTTCGCCCAGTCGTTCCTTATTGACTATCAACTGTTTGGACGGAGTTTCCCTGAACATGTTGAGTTCAAATTCCGACTTTCTCGCCAGACATGCCAGCGTATCGGTCATCAGGTATTTCATCACTTCAGGAAGGGAGTCGCTGACAACAGTGGCAGGTCTTATCAGGGTGTCCCAGAAAGCTATTAGCTCGTTGTTTTCAGCCTGATACATGTTGTCGTTGTTGTCGTCCTTGACGGCATAGAGCCTGTAGACCGTATCCTGAATATTGCGCAGGCAGAAGAAGCCCCAGTCATCAGTTTTGCCGGCGGCATCCGGCCTGTGCTTGAAGACGGCCGAATCCGCATGGTCCTTATAGAGCATGACGGTGACACCTTTGAGCGGCATAAGGGTATTGCAGTCCTGAACCGTACCGGTAATCATCATGGAGTCGAGATCATGTCCGGTGGAAAATGCAAGAGTGTAGCCCGGGAACATATTGCCCTCATTATTGTCTGCAATGGCGTTTGTCACATCAAGAGTATAGGTCTTGTTCGAATCAAGGTCATTCTCAAACGAGACGATGACAGCCTTTCCCTTGAGCCTGAATTTGGGTCTTTTCTCCATAGGAGGGGAGAGAAAGATGCTCTGCTGATCCTTCACTGTGACAAATTCATTGAACTTGAACATCAGCTGGGTCTTGTGTACAGGCACATGCGTCGCACCAGGATACGGATACAATTCAACCAGGACAGGCGGAATGGTGTCTTTCGGACCTCCGCTCGGGGGAGTTGTGGTATTGGCGCATGAATGCGAGAAAAGCACCGTCCCCAGAACGAGGGAAACGGGCAGCAGCGGAAAATATTTGTCGAAAAATTTTTTCATTTCATTCTTTTGAGTTCGTATATCGGAGTACCTGTCATTAATTTTCAGGACATCACCATGTCAGAGGTCAGACCTGACGACGCTCTGTATGCCTTCAATCTTGTTCAGCTTCTTCGTAAGTTTCTCAAGGTCTTCCTTGTCATGGACATAAAGGTCAATATATCCTTCAAATACCCCGCCTTCGGTGCTCAGATAGAATTTTCTGATGTTCACACTCATGACAAGCGAAATATACCGTGAAATCTCATTGATGATGCCCATTCTGTCAAATCCTTTGAGTGACAGCCTTACAAGGAATGACCTGTCCGGCACAATTCCCTTCCATTCCGGCACCACAATCCTGTCTCCGTGCTTGGCTGCGATTCCGTTTGCAACAGGGCAGCTTTTCTTGTGCACCGTGACTGTCCCGTCAGATGACATGAACCCCACGACACTGTCTCCGGGTATTGGCTTGCAGCAGTCCGCAATGACATAGTTGAATTTGGAATCCTCAGAACCGATGACATAGTTTTCAGTCTTCTCCTTCCCTTTGTCCTTGCCCTTGAACCAGTTGAAATTCCAAGGCCTTGACTTGTCAGACCTGGCTTCTCCGGAAGATCTGACGATTTCCTCAAGGTTATTGAGCTTGAGGACGCCGAGTCCGACGCGGAAAAACAACTCGTCAGCATCACCTTCAAATATCTCATACCCGTCTATCATCGCGGCTATGGTCTTGTCGTCAAGCCGGAATCCGATTGAGGCGAGCTGCTCTTCAACAATTTTCTTGCCGACTTTGATGCTTTCCTGCCTTTCCCCCTTGAAATAGTCCATGACCAGGCCCCTGGCTTTTCTTGTCCGGAGGAACTGCAGCCATTCGCGCTTTGGCTTTTCATTCTCTGCAGTAATGATTTCCACCTGATCACCGGTACGAAGCTCGTATGTAAGGGGCACAAGCCTCATGTTAACTTTGGCGGCAATGGCCCTGTTTCCGACTTCCGTATGGATCATATAGGCGAAGTCAAGGGCTGTGGCTCCTTTCTGGATGCTTTTCTGTTCGCCCTTGGGCGTAAACACGAATATGTCTGAAGAAGTGAGGTCATTATGAATCATGTCAAGCAGGTCAAGGGCATTGACATCAGGGTCAACGAGAATTTCCTTGACTTTGCTGATCCATTTGTCCATCTCGCTGTCATTCTCGCTCACAAAGCCGTCTTTCTTGTAGGCCCAGTGGGCGGCGATTCCCTTTTCGGCGATGTCATTCATCCTTCTGGTGCGGATCTGGACCTCCACCCAGATGCCGGAATGGCTCATGACAGTACAATGCAGGGCCTCATATCCGTTGCTCTTGGGATGCTTGACCCAGTCCCTGACCCTGTCGCTCTTGTATTTGTATATCCCGGTGATGATTGAAAACACATGGTAGCACTGGTCGCGTTCGCTTTCTTTTGCATCGGAATCCGGTGTAAATATGATTCTTACGGCATAAAGGTCATAAATCTGGTCAAAGGTTATATTCTTCGTCACCATCTTGTGCCAGATGGAATACGGGGTCTTGACTCTTTTCTTGATTTCAAAATTGAATCCTGCAGTCTTCAGTGCATTGCTTATCGGAATTATGAACGCATCTATCTCCTTTTCCTTGTCGATGATGTTCCTGTTTATCTTTTCCGTTATTTCGTTGAAAACTTCGGGCTCCTTGTATCTGAGCCAGATATCCTCCATCTCTGACTTGACTTCATAGAGTCCCAGTCTGTGGGCGAGCGGGATGAATATGAACATGGTCTCGCTGAGAATCTTTTCCCTCTTGTACTCCGGCATGAACTCGATTGTGCGGCAGTTGTGAAGCCTGTCAGCGAGCTTGATGAGGACCACGCGGACATCATCATTGAGGGTAAGGAGAATCCTCTTGAAATTCTCTGCCTGCATGCTCTTCTGCTTTGCCTTGTCCTCATTGTCCAGAACTGTCTTGATTTTCGTGAGACCGTCGACAAGAGATGCAATCTTGTCCCCGAAAAGGTTCCGGATGTCATCGACTGTATAGTCAGTGTCTTCCACCACATCATGAAGCAGTGCGGCCGCAATCGACTTGTATCCGAGTCCGATGTTGCCGACTACAATTTTGGCCACTGCAATCGGATGCAGGATGTATGGTTCGCCCGAACGCCTCCTGACACCTTTATGTGCCTCATTCGCAAACTCGAACGCCTTTTGGACCACATCCAGCTCTGTCTGGTTGGCACATCGTTTTCTCGCGGCTTCCTTCAGGTCAGCATAATCCCGGGCAATGACTTCATAATCAGCGGGTGTAAATTCTGATATACTCATATGTCAGCAATTTTCAATTGTCTATATTATAGTCATCCACATTCTGGAATGCATATGAAAGTTCTGCCCCGAACAGGATAATGAACCATCCGAAATTGAGCCAGAACATGAACAGTGGTATCGCCGCCATTGCTCCGTATACTGCATTGAGTCTTGTCACAAAGAGCTGTGTCTCCAGATACAGGTATTGCAGCACTGTGAATGCAAAGGCGGATATTAAGGCAGCCTTCAGCGCATGGCTGTAGCGGACCTGATGGTTGGGTATGAACTTGTACATCGCCGATAAAACCAGTACTGCCATGACATAGAAGAGCAGCCAGCCCACAATCGAACGGACTTCATGGAGCTGCAGGATTCCCCAGTCCATGCTGTCGAAGAGATTGGTATAGGAAATGGATCCGGAGAAGAAAAGCATCAGCACGAACGGGGCCATTATAAGCACAATGACATAAAAGGAGATTCTCTTGAAGATATTCCTTGACTTGTGCACTTTCCAGACATTGTTAAATACCCTTTCAACCGAAATCATCATCCATAGCACGACCCACAGAAAGAACAGGGAACTGACGAGTCCCACTCCGCTGGACATGGCCGTGCTGATAATGTTGTCGGCAAATCCCATTATCATATTGATAATTTCCTGATAGCTGCTGAAATTCTCATACAGAAGGCTCCGCAGCCTGTCCTCCAGTCCGAGACCTCCGGTGACGACAAAGGTCAGGGCCAGGAAAGGGACAACCGACATGGTCCCGAAAAAGCTCAGCGCTACGGCCTGGAAACCGATTTTCTGGGCGGAGAATGTCCGAATGGTAATTATAAGCACTTTTATATACTTGATGAATCTTGCCTTTGCCCTTGAAAGCTCAGCCGGATTGAGTATCCAGATTTCTTCCGAGAGGAAATGCCTGATTCTATGCCATATTTGTCTGAGTGCTCCCATTCTCCGCTCCTGTTGTGCCGCCGCCTTGGTTTACGGCCGCATTATCTTCAATCAAAAAGTGTAAGCTGTTCCGGTGATGACGGCCTTTCTTCCGAAGGTGCAATCATTTCCATGAATTCATTTTCTGCGATTATCCTGATACCGAGATCTGCGGCCTTCTGCATCTTTTCGGGTCCGGGCTTTTCTCCGGCGAGCAGGAATGCCGTCTTTCCGCTTATCGAGCTGCTGTTCTTGCCTCCGTTGGCAGTGATGAGCTTCTTGATTTCATCCCGGGATATGGAAAAAACTCCTGAAATGACAATGGATTTCCCGTTGAGAATGTCTGACGCGGACTTTTCTTCAGCCTGCATCGAGAACTGGAGTCCGGCCTTCCGCAGCCTCTCTACCTGAGAGAGGTTTGCAGCAGAGGAGAAGAAGTCAAGTATGCTGTCGGCTATCACGTCCCCGATGTCCTCGACCTGCATGAGGGCATCACGTGAAGCCGTCATAAGGGCATCAATATTCTTGAAATGCATTGCCAGCTCCCTTGCCGTGGATTCGCCGACATACCTTATGCCCAAAGCAAACAGCACATGGTCGAATGTCACTTCACGGGATGCGGCGAGACTTCTCAGAAAACGCTCGGCCGACCGGTCTTTCCATCCTTCCAGGCGAAGCAGGTCCTCTTTCTTGAGATCGTAAAGGTCTGCCGGAGACTTTGCCAGCCCGAGGTCATACAACTGGTCTACAGTGGCATCTCCTGCAAGCACATTCATGGCTTTGCGGCTGATGAAATGCAATATCTTTCCCTTTATCTGTGTCGGGCATCCGGATATGTTGGGACAGAAAAACCTGGCTTCACCCTCGTCTCTGACAAGAGGCGTCCCGCAGTCCGGACATTTATCGGGGAAGACAGGAAAGACTTCACTCCCGCTCCTCATTGAAAGCTCGACTCCGGTTATCTTCGGTATGATCTCCCCGCCTTTTTCAACATATACATGGTCTCCGATGCGTATGTCAAGCAGACGCATCTGGTCAAGATTGTGAAGTGTGGCTCTTTTTACGACAGTACCGGCGAGCTGTACGGGCTCCAGATTGGCTACCGGGGTCACGGCACCTGTGCGTCCCACCTGATAATCGATGGAAAGGACTTCTGTAAGAGCCTGCTCTGCCTTGAATTTATAGGCAACTGCCCATTTCGGGAATTTGGAGGTATACCCGAGAGCCTTCTGGAAGTCCAGTTCATTGACTTTTATCACAATGCCGTCTGTGGCAAAAGGAAGAAATTTCCGTTCAGTGTCCCAGTAGCTGATATATTCCTCGATTTCCTTGATATCCCTGCATATCCGGCGTTTGTCGGAGACAGGCAGTCCCCAGGATGCGGCAGCGTCAAGGGCCTCGGCATGTGTCCGGAAAGGCAGGTTCTCTCCTAAAATATGATATAATGTGCATTCAAGTCCCCTGTGCGCCACCTCATCAGGATTGGTGAGCTTCAGGGACCCCGAAGCCGCATTTCTCGGATTGGCAAACGGGGGGTCCTCATCCTGCACCCGTTCTTCGTTCAGCCTGTCAAATGCCGCGTAGGGCATGTATATTTCGCCTCTGATTTCAAATTCCTCAGGCCATCCGCTGCCTTTGAGATGTCCGGGGATATTGCTTATCCGTCTCACATTCTCTGTCACATCGTCTCCGATGACTCCGTCGCCTCTTGTCAGGGCCCTGACAAGCTTTCCTCCAATGTAGGTAAGACAGATGGCCGTGCCGTCAAACTTGAGCTCGCATGAAAATGTGAATCCCTTGCCGGCTGTCCTTTCGGCACGCCTGACGAAGTCTTCCACCTCGGATATGTCGTAGGTGTTGCCGAGAGACAGCATCGGGTATTTATGCGGGTACTGTGCAAATTCCTTGTCAGTCCCCGGGCCTTTGTCTCCCGTGGAACCGGGATTGCGCAGATCGCTGCCGACTTTCATGGTGGGGGAGTCCGGCGTCACCAGCTCCGGATACTCATTCTCTATGGCTGTCAGCTCATTCATGAGCATGTCAAAATCATAGTCGCTGATCTGCGGAGAATTTTCGACATAATAAAGCCTGCTGTTCTCCTCAATCAGTTTCCTGAGTTCTGTGGCCCGTCTGCTGGCCTGCTCTTTTGTCATCGGTGCCGGGGCGGTCATAATTTTCTCCTGAACTTTCCTTCTGAAATTTTATTGTCCTTCAAAATTTGACATACAACTTACAAAAATAGCGATTTTTTCTTTTAAACATGCCCATAATATCATGAAAATAGATAAATTTGCGCACGAAAAACTTTTAATCACATTTGACATGAAAGATGCAGTAATAATCCTTTGCGGCGGCGGACCAGCCCCGGGAATGAATTCAGTTTCAATGAGTGTGGCCAAGACTTTCCTAACAAAAGGCTACAGGGTGATCGGACTCCACGGAGGATATTCCGGACTGTTCAGCAAGAACGCCCGTACAGAAGACCTGGATTTCTTCAAGGCTGACAGATACTTCAACAGAGGCGGATCCTATCTTGAGATGAGCCGCTTCAAGCCGACAGACAGGGATTTCGAAGAGAACTTCAACCTTGACCTCTTCAGGGACAACAACATAAAGCTCCTCGTGACAATCGGAGGTGATGACACGGCATCAACAGCCAACAGGATTTCCAAATTCCTTGAGGCAAAGAACTATCCTATCGCCAACATCCACTGTCCGAAGACCATAGACAATGACCTTCCTCTTCCGAACAATACACCGACATTCGGATACAATTCAGCGAAGAACGAAGGCGCCCACCTTGCAAGGACAATCTATGAGGATGCCCGTACTTCCGGGAACTGGCTCATCATCTCGGCAATGGGCCGTACCTGCGGAAGCCTTGCACTCGGAATCGGAGAGGCAACCCACTGCCCGATGACCATCATCCCTGAGATGTTCAACAAGACCCAGATGACTCTTGAGAAAATCATCAGACTCTCTGTCTCTGCCATCCTCAAGAGGAAAATCATGGGCGTCAACTATGGTACAATCGTAGCCGCCGAAGGTCTCTTCCACAATGAGGAGGTCGCAAAGGAAGCTGCAGCAGCCGGAATCCACTTCACATACGACGAACACGGACATCCGGAGCTCGGCAAGATTTCCAAGGCAGTGCTTTTCAATGACCTTCTTGAGATAGAGTTCAAGAAACTCGGCGTAAAAGTAAAGAGCCGCCCTGTGGAAATCGGCTATGACGTGCGCTGCCAGGATCCGGTAGCTTACGACCTGACATACTGCACCGAGCTCGCAATGGGAGTATACCAGCTCTTCAGCGAGGGCAAGACCGGCTGTATGGTCTATGTTGACGCATACGGAAATGTCTCACCTCTGTATCTTGCGGATCTCCAGGATCCAAAGACAGGCAAGATACCTCCGAGAGTCGTTGACATCAATTCAGGTACGGCACAGAACTATTACAAGTACATCGCCCACTACATCACTCCTGAGGACTATGAGGCAGCCCGCGAGTATGTGGACAATCCTGAATTCTACGATTTCGCCAAGATTCTGGAGTGGTAGCAATTCCGCGGCAGACAGGCCGGCAGACGGCGTCAATGCCTGTAAGGCCTGCAATGCGCGAGTATGACAGCGGCTCATGCCGGCAGATGAGATTTTCTCCTGCATCGGCGTGAGCCGTTGTCTTGTCCTTCATTTCCACGGCTTGCCGGAATTTTGTGAAGACGGCGCTTTTCGGAAATATTTAGTAATTTTGGCACTGAAAATGCAGAGGGGGGAGGGAAAAATTGAAACTGATTTCCGAGATGGAAAAAATGATCATATACCAGATGCTCCCGAGACTGTGGGGAGACAGACGGGGCGGACTGAGGATGAGGGGTTCGCTCGAGGACAACGGCACAGGAAAGTTTTCTGACATCGACAGCCCGACACTTGAATACATCAGGTGGCTGGGCTGTTCCCATGTATGGTTTACGGGAATCATAAGGCATTCGACCAAAGCAGCATCCCAAGGCTGCGTGCCATCGCATCCCCAGTTCGTGAAAGGGGAGGCAGGCTCTCCGTATGCCATAGAGGACTACTATGATGTAAATCCATATCTTGCAGATGAGCCAGAAAGGAGAATGGAGGAGTTCGAGGCACTTGTCAGAAGGACTCATGATGCCGGGCTGAAAGTCCTGATTGACTTCGTCCCTAACCATGTCTCCAGGGACTATGGCAAAGTGTCAAGACAGTCAAGGTCAGCAGATGACAAACCTGTTCTCGGGGAAAATGACGACAGGAGCGTTCACTGGAGTCCGGACAATGACTTTTTCTATTATCCCGGAGAGACACTGAGACTTCCTGACGAGGAGGAATACCGCATTGAGTGCCGGGCTCTGTATGACATGGATTTTTCACGTGAATACAGGATTGTGCCGCAATGGCTGGTGGAACAGGCCGGAAGAAAGGCCGAAGAACTGGACTGCCATGCATCCGGCAAAGGTACGGGCAACTCCTGTCTTGCACAATATCGGGCATACCTGCATCAATATGAAGAACTTCTGCTCCCATACCGGGAAACTCCTGCAAGAGCCACGGGGAACAATTGCTACAGCGCCTCTCCGGGCCAGAACGACTGGTATGAGACAATAAAAATCAATTATTGCGACTCTCATAGTCCGACATGGGACAAGATGCTGTCCATCATCAGATTCTGGGCATCAAAAGGAGTGGACGGATTCAGATGCGACATGGTTGAGCTTGTTCCGTCCGAATTCTTCAGATGGATGATTGCCAAGGTAAAGGAGGAATATCCGGGAGTGATATTCATAGCGGAAGTATATAAGAAGGATCTCTATAAAAAATACATCAGGGAGGTCGGCTTTGATTTTCTGTATGACAAATCCGGTCTCTATGACACCCTCAGGACTATCGTCGAGAAAAATGTGAACGACAACGCCATGCCGGTGGAACTGTGGCAGTCGGCCCGTGGCATTACCCGCAACTGGCAGTTCCTCGGAGACATCCAGCCGTATATGCTCAATTTTCTGGAAAATCATGACGAACAGAGATTCGCTTCTGATTTCTTCGGAAAGGATGCTGCCAATTCATTCGCGGCACTGTATGTCTCCCTGTATTTCAACAGAGCCCCTTTCATGCTGTATTTCGGACAGGAGGCAGGGGAGCGAGGAATGGAGGAGGAAGGCTTCAGCGGAAAGGACGGACGGACGAGTATCTTCGACTGGTGGACACCGGAGTCTGTCATGAACCTCAAAAAAATGATATCCTCGGGCAGATTCAGGGAATATGCAGATGATTCCGGGGCGGTAGCCGCAAACAGACAGCACCGGACAGATGTGTTCCTGCGCTACAGTAATGCCCTTCGCTTCGCCGCTGAAGACCCGGCAATAGTCTGCGGGACGACATACGACCTGTGCTACTGTAACTTCGCCTCCGAGGGCTTTGACAAAGACCGGCATTTCGTATGGCTGCGCGACCATGAGGACGAGACCCTGCTGGTTGCTGTGAATTTTTCAGCCAGAGATGCAGACATGAATATCCGTATACCGGAACACGCCTTCGACTGGCTCGGGATGCCTGTCACCGACAGTCTGAATCCCGATATGACGCTAAAGGTGCATGTTCCGGCAATGGACGGAGTCATCATCAGGCTCTGTCCTGAAAATGAGCTGTATCCGGACAAATAGCCGTGTGCCGGACATCCGCAAGGACTACAGACCTGCGACTGCCTTGTTGGATGATCTGTCTATGAATGCGGTGATTTCAGAAGGAGTCTCATAAACACTCACAAATTGGCCCCCTGCCACACGCGGGAGAGCCTCAATTGCTTCTGCATCAATCGAACCGCTTCCCGTGACCGTATTGACGGCGAGATATCCGATTCCAAGTGAGGTTATATTCTGGAAGAAATGTGTTCCCTGACTTGGCTCAATCTGGTAGCCCGGTATGCCGCATTCTACGATGAGCTTCGCTTCCGAGATTTCCTCCCAGATTACAGGCACTCCGAGCCACGGATCAGATGACCCCCATCGTCCCGGCCCCACAAGCATATAGGACTTGCCGTCTTTCTTCATTGCCGCATTGAATCCAGCAATTTCAGCCTTCATGTCACGGGTTCTGGCACTGTCGAACTTGTCCGGACTTATGTACATTATATACCTCATTCCCGGGATATGACCTGAGCCGAGAGCTCTGGAAGATGAAACAAGAACAGTTCCGAGCCCGGAAGCAACTTCATCGACATCGGTTTCCTTGTCATCAAGATATTCACTTACCGGTCTTATCTGCAATAATTTCAGAACACAGGCGCTGCCTCCCGACTCCGGAATGACATCTGCGGCAAACTCCATCTCAACATCGCTCATAAGTTCATTCTTGCAGATTGCGAGCAGATCAGATATGACTTTGGCAAGAGGGAAGCGTCCGTATTTGAGTATGGAGTCAAAGGATATCACCCTCGGTCCCGGAACAGCTGCACCGGGAACCATCCTGTTGTCGGCGGCACTGAAAGTGGATGCCACGAGTTCCGGATAAGGATAGGACCTGAGGATTTCCGCGACAGGTTCATGGGCAAGATTGATTCCGTCGTTTCTTGAAATTTTGAACGCCCCGGGCCTCAGGTCAAGCGCATACATCATCTTCTGGGTATCACGCATGGCCAGTTTCGGGTCTGAAAGCTGAAGAATCTTTTTCGGATACTTCGGACTGAACCTGAGGGTACCGCCTCCGTCTACTACAGTCTTGCCGAGACCGAAGGCGAGATTCACAATCCCGTCCTCAGGCTTCTCGTTTCCTATCGGATAGAAATTCACTGACCTTGCTACCCCGGACAGCATCGGATAGTAGAGCCCGTTGTGTTCAGTCCCGCATATACTTTGTATGACTACGGCCATCTTCTCTTCACTCAAGAGGTTGCCGGTCGTATGAATATATGTTCTGCTGCCGTTGAAGAATACTGAGGCATAGACGCTCTTGATGGCCTTGCCGAGCATGCGCAGCATCTGGTCCATATTCTCCGTAAGGGGCACCATATATGTGGAATATACTCCTGCAAAAGGCTGATAGTTGCTGTCCTCAAGCTTGGAACTGGATCTCACTGCAAGGGGACTCCTGACTGTAGAGACAAAAACCTTAAGCTCATCGACGAGCTGCTCCGGGAGGCGGGAAGCGACAAATTCCGAGAGTATTTCATCATCCGAGATATCTGAATCAATCACGTATTGGAGTCCGTTTTCAAGGACAAACTGATCGAAATAGTCTGTGGCGATGACTATCGTTCTCGGTATGGAGACTTTTATTCCGGGATATTTGTCTGTAAGGTGATACTTGAGAATCAGACTGTTGAGAAATCCGAGCCCTCTTGCCTTCCCGCCCAGAGAACCTTCCCCGACTCTGGAGAACCAGATGTATTTCTCATATGTGTCCTTGTCAAAATGCGCTATGACTCCTCTTCCCGTCAGCGCATGATAGTCATGGATTTCCTGAGTCACATAAGCCCTGAGTTCCTCTGTGCTGGCAAAATGGCTGTCCTGGACCTTACGGAAGCGGTTCGCCAGTGTGAAGAGTCCTCTGGCAAAGAACCATTTCGACAACATGTTCCTCGATGTGTTGTGAAGCAGCACTTCATCCGGAATCTCCCTGATGCAGTGCTCAAGATCCTTTAGATTGGAGGCCCTGCCGTATTCAACCCTGTTTTTGTCCCTGAATACAAAGTCCCCGAATGCAAACTCCTCTTTCATGTATTCGGAGAGCTGAAGCATGAGTGTCTTTGAATATTTCCTCAGGAAGCCGACGCCAAGCTCATTGGCCACCTTCTCCATGCTTTCCTGGGATGACTGGAGCAGCACGGGCATGTAAGGGTCGTCTGCCTTGATCATTCTCACGAGATCCACTCCGGCATCCGTCTTCTCAGTATCAGGAGGATCGTTCCGGTGAAGCACGAAGCCCACATCTGAAATCACACCGAGAATATTCCGCTTGTACTTCCGGTAGAGAGCATCGGCATCCTCATAATTTGTCGCGAGAAGAATCTTAGGTCGGGACCGCTTGCGAGCCTTTTTCTGCTGGTCATTAAGAGTCTCCTTCAGAAATTCCGCACTCTGCAGCAGCACCATCCGGTACAGTTCCGGAAGATAAGTCGAATAGTATCTTACCGAGTCTTCCACCAGCAGAATTGCCTGTACCCCGATTCCGAGTATGTCAACCTCTGCATTCTTCTGGTCTTCGAAAAGCTTGATTATAGCGACAATCAGGTCTGTGTTCCCGTGCCAGCTGAATATCATGTCAACGGATGAAGTATCCTGGAAAGACAGCCGCCGGTATATCTCCTTTGAAAAATGCGTCAGCAGCACAAAAGGGACATCATGGCCAAGAGTCTTGAGATAGTCCGCAAAAGCGAACACATCCTTGTCTCCGACATTGTACATGCAGATGACCATATCTATGCCCGGATCCCTGTCAATGATATTTCTGGCTTCGGATGCGGTCGTCGCCCAGACGAACTGGGGCGGATTAGTCAGGTTGAGCTCGATGTATTCTCTGTATATCTGCACATCAATCTGTCCGTCTTCTTCAAGTATGAAGGCGTCATAATGACTGCATATCATCAGTATTTTCCTGATTCTGAACTTAATCAGCGACTCATAGTCGGTATGTTCCAGTTCCTTGAGATTGACAGGTTCGACTGTGTTCATTTCAATTGCTTTCTGCTGTCTGTATCTCCGCCGTGATGCGTCATTATCATGACGCATGAGACGACAGAATGTAATATGAATTTTACAAAATTAGCGTTTATGGGATATTTTGTCAAGACTTCAAAGAATAAACATAATGTTTCTGTGCAAATCTAACATGTTTTTTTATGGAGATTCCTGCGAACAAGTATGCCGACAAATTATTGCACCGCAGACGAAATTTTTTGTATCTATGCCCGATACCCCAAGAGTGTTGCAAATGGCGTAAATTAATTCTATATTTGCAAAGAATCGGCAACAGCCGGTTATAAATATTGGTAAAGTGTTACGCTTTATCCTTGAATAGGAATCTGGAAAATTTCGTTTTGACCAAGGAGAGCAGCACTCGTCACCTTGTTATGATATGATGCACAACATCATACTCTTACGGGTGTGGGGTATTGTTTATTTGGTCAAAGGTATTCCAGAACCTCTATTCAGATAAACGTAAAAGCTCCACACTTTTTTTGTGCATTTGTCTCATCGGGGCTTGGGGACAACAAAATTATTTCGCTATGAAAAAATTAATTTTCATTACCTTGTCCATGTTTCTCATTTACCCTCCGGCGTATTCCCAGGATGTGGACCAAATCATGAAGGACAGAAAAGAAATTGCCAGAATGACAAAGTCTGAATTGGATGCCCGCGCCAGCAAATCAGCCAGAAAAGAAGCAAAGAAATACGAAAGGGATGGCTGGCAAGTTGCTCCGGGACAATTGCCTCTCGAAAGACAACTTGACCGCACATACAGAATGCAGTATGAATTAGATGATAACTTCCTGCCTAAATATATATTGAGTGAGGCGATGTCTATCGGGGAAACATACGATGCCGCCAAACTTCAGGCGATGGAACTTGCCAAACTGAATCTTGCCGGGCAGATGCAGAGTCAGATTGTCGCTTTGGTTGAGAATGAGGTCAGAAACAGTCAGTTGCCACAAGAAGACGCAGTTTCTGCAACTCAGACCATAATGGGCAGCAGAAACGAGATTGCACAGAGCATAGGACGCGTCATCACTGTCGTCGAATGCTATAGAGTCAAGTCCGGCAAGAATAAGGAAGTTCGTGTTCAGATTGCATGCCCATCAGATATGGCCATGCAAAGTGCAAAGAGCGCCATAAGGGAAGAACTTCAGAGAGATGGAGAAAGGCTTTCTGAAAAACTCGATTCAATGCTTGGTCTGTAAGTCAATCTTGAGATGAAAGCCTATTTCCGAATAGCAGTCTGCATCTGTCTCCTTTTTACGGAAGATCTGGTCCATGCACAAAGAATAATACAGGTACATGGAGAATATACTTACATAGCACCCGGCAATGAATCTCTGGATCAGGCGAAAGCAACTGCACTTGAAAGAGCCAAAATCAGCATACTTGCAGATGCTTTCGGCACAGTCATTGGTGCTACGTCCACAATTGCCGTTGCGGCAGAAAACGGAGTTTCAGATATCAGTCAATTTTCTCTTGGAGAAAGTTCCGTAAAAGGAGAATGGATAGAGACTATAGGAGAACCTGAATATCAGATACAGTATTCAGACATCGGGCTTGTCATAAAGGTGATTGTCAGAGGAAAAGCAAGACGGATTGAGTCCGCTGCGATAGACTTGAATGTCCGGATTCTGCGCAATGGAACGGAAGACAGATACGAATCCTCGGATTTTAAAGACGGTGACGAACTGTATCTGTCTTTCCGTTCTCCTGTTTCAGGTTATCTATGCATTTACCTCTTTGATGGCGCAGAAAATGTATGGTGCCTGCTTCCTTACAGGCAACAGGCCGGAGGAATTTTCAAAGTTAAGTCCGGGGAACGCTATGTCCTCTTCTGTTCAGATGAGACCATGGGACTGTCATCGTCTGACGAGGTGGATGAATATGTCATGACATGCTCCGGACAAAGAGAACTTAACAGAATCTATACTATTTTCTCCCCAAATGAGTTTTACAAAGCCAACGACGAACATCTGGACGACTTGCTGCCGAGGAGTCTGAAATTTGAAGATTTCATGAAATGGCTTTCATCCTGCAGGAGTCGGGACAGCAAGATGTGCGTCGTAACCAACGATATAACCATAAGCAAGAAATGATTTAATGAACTGCATCATGAAAAAATTCTGCATTATTTTATCAATGCTGCTTTTCAGCATTGCAATGTCTGCCCAAGAACCACAGGTGGTTATCCTCAATGACGGAACTGTCATCAAAGGCAATATAGAACAGCTGCCTGACGGAGGAGCAAGGGTCACGAATGAGTATGGAGACACCTTTGAATATACTTCTGAAGAAATCAGATATATTGGCAAGGAATTGAGCAGGCGGCGACTGCAAAAACTGCAGGCAATATCATCTGATTCTCAAGCAAGTCAACCTGCAAAAAGACAATATTTTGATTCGATGAGAGGATACAGATTGTTTCTGGAGGGAGGAATTGGAATCGGGGGATATACATCATATTCTTCATATACCACTTCATATGGCAATTCATATTCCAGTTATGATGAGTCATATTCCGTAGTATCTCCGTTGTTTACGGTTGATGTTATAAACGGATATAGTTTTTCACAATACATATATGTCGGAGGCGGTATCGGACTCAGCTATTCAAGTTCACTGTTTATTCCAATTTACGCCCACGCCCGTTCCGTATTTCTCAAGACAAGAGTCTCTCCTTTTGCATATCTCAGCATAGGAGGAGCTATTGATTGTCTGGATACGGCATATTCGGGACTATATTTTGATACTGGAGTAGGAATCCTTATACGAAGCTCGAAAAAACACGAATATTGGATAAGTATCAGTGGTGGAACAGAATCCTATTGGGCCGGGACCCGCTTAAAATTCTCATATGCATTTTAATTTACATATTAATGAATTGCGATAGTAATCATTGAAATATAATTATGAGAAAAGGTATCTTAACATTTGCCTGCTGCATTATAGGTATATTTTGCTGTCAGGAAGAATCGCATACACAAGAGTATTTCCCTAAAAAAGATGAATCGGGGAAATATGGATACAAGGCCGGCGACATCTGGATAATCAAGCCTCAATTTGAGCAGGCAGGAGCGTTTTCGGACGGTCTGGCCCCGGTCGTCATCAATGATAAATGTGGATATATCGGGAAAGACGGCACTCTGGTTATTCCGTATAGATTTGAGTCTGCAGGCATATTTAAGGACGGGTTGGCAGCTGTACAGCTTAACGGGAAATATGGATATATCGACAATACGGGGAAATCTGTAATCCCTTTCCGGTTTGAAAAAGCAGGGAATTTCAATAACGGTCTCGCACCTGTAAAGCTGAACAATAAATACGGATACATAGACAGGTCGGGAAAATCAGTGATACCGTATAGATATGACAAGGCGGATCCATTTAACAATTACGGCGTGGCTACCGTAACTATGGACAATAAATATGGTTATATTGACAAGACGGGAAAATGGTATAACTCCACGGCAGAAATATTCAGAAGTTTTTCCGGATATGCGAGACAATATGTCGAGTCCAAAGTAAATCAGTGGCAGAAAAAAGGAAAATATGAAAAGACTCTGCATTGGCAGCAGCGTGTGACGGAAGAGTCAAGACAGAAACTGATAGACTCTCTTGTCATAGATGCCAGGACAGAATACATTGCCATCCAGTCAAAAGGAATCAATCCGGAGCAAGTACTTGGTGACTATGATGCTGACGGAGAAATTTTCATGGTTCATGACTCAAAGTTCGGAACATTGCTCCTGCCTGTTCCTATTGATGAAGCGGAAGCCTTTGAAAAAAGTTTCGTCCAATGTATGAGGAATCCTGAATATTTCATTCAAGATGACGGGCTTGCATTGGCTGCCGAGACCTGGACTACTCCTGACGGGAAGAAATACAGTTACAGCAATGACAGGTCATTGGAGTTTGCCATGGCTGACATAAAATACAATTTTGATCCTATCAAACTTGATTTTAATGACGATTCCGGCCCTGTGACAGGTTCACAGCAATTCAGCAGGAAAAGCATATCGATTGGAAAGTCTGATGTGGACATAAATATCCCTGAAAACAGAAAGAAAAATGACAAGACATTTGCCGTAATCATCGCAAATGAAAATTATCAGAGGGAATCTTCCGTAAAGTTTGCTCTGAATGACGGCAGTACATTTGCCGAATACTGCAACAAAGCGTTAGGAATCCCGAAAGAGAACATACACTTGATAAAAGATGCCACACTCAACAATATTATAGCAGAGATAGATTGGGTGACTAAAGTTGCTGATGCATACAGCGGAGAAGCCGGCATCATATTTTATTATGCCGGACATGGCATTCCTGACGAAAAGACAGGAACTGCATATATTCTTCCTGTCGACGGGTACGGATCAAATACGGCTACGGGATACAGGCTGAGTTCTCTTTATGAACAATTGTCTTCAAGCAAAGCCGCAAGTTCAATAGTTTTCCTTGACGCCTGTTTCAGCGGAGTCCAGAGGACAGGGGACATTCTCGTGGCGGCAAGAGGTATCGCAATCAAGGCAAAAGACGAGAAGCCGACAGGGAATATGATAGTGTTTTCTGCCGCACAAGGAGACCAGACCGCATATTCTTATGACGAAAAAGGCCATGGAATGTTCACATATTATATGCTTAAGAAACTTCAGGAGAGCGGAGGAGATGTAACATTAGGTGAACTTGCTGACTTCGTAACTGAAAATGTAAGCAAAAGATCTATCGTAGAGAACTCCAAGTCCCAGACCCCGAACATTTATCCGTCCCCTTCATTGTCAATGTCGTGGTCCGAAATGAAACTGGCCAAATGATGTAAGACAACAGGCAGGACTTACAGGCATCTCCGGCGGAATTCCGCAACTGCGACAGCTGTGGCGACGGCGGCATTCAGGGATTCCGAACCGGGGTCGTCTGCCGGATACGGAGGGATGAAGAGACGGTCGGACACGAGTCCGGCGACCTGCGGGGAAATGCCCTCGGATTCGTTGCCGATGACTATTATCGAAGGGGCCGAGGTGCCGCAGTCCAGTTGCGTCGCATATATGTTGCTGCCGTCAAGGAAGGTGCCGTATGCCTTTCCTCCGGCCTTGAGGGCGGCGGAGACGAGCATCGGAATGTCGGTGTAATGGAAATTCACCCTGAAAATCGCGCCCATGGTAGACTGTACGACTTTCGGATTGAATATGTCCACTGTGCCGCGGGAGGCGAAGACTCCGTCAAGGCCGAACCAGTCGGCGACACGGAGTATGGTGCCGAGATTCCCGGGGTCACGGATGGTGTCCAGGGCAAGGTAAAGGCCCCGTCCGGAGGCAAACGATGCCGAGATCTGCTGCCGGGAGATGATATCCAGCCCCGACGGCTTTCTGACCGTGGCAAGGACGGGGGACGGGGAGGAGAACTGCGATATACGGGACATGGCTTCGTCTCCGATATCTTCTATTCTGTAGATTTTTTCTACAGCAAAAGGGGAGGAGACAGCCTCCGAGACCATCTTTTCCCCTTCTACGACAAACAATCCGTATTCGTCCCTGAACTTTTTGGCGGACAGGGAGCGGATTTTCTTTATCTCATTGTTTGAAATGCCGCTCATTGATTATTGTTTGAGATGCTTCACGGAAGAGAACATGTTCGGGTCAGTATCCCAAAATCTTCAGCATTGACTTATATGTCTGTTCCTTGCTGAAAAGCTTGGTGGTATATTCTCCGTTCTCGTCCTTGTCTATGATGATATGCTTCGGGGCAGGCTGAAGGCAATGCTGGATACCTCCGTAGCCTGAAATGGACTCCTGATATGCTCCGGTATGGAAGAAGCCAATATACAGGGGGTCTTCACGGTCTTCTACGATAGGGAGGAAGATGGCGTTGGCATGGGCATCGGCATTGTAGTAGTCCTGGCTGTCGCAGGTCAGGCCGCCGAGGAAGACCCGCTGATATTTTTCATTCCACTTGTTGATCGGGAGCAGGATGAAGCGCTGCTTGATTCCCCATGTGTCGGGAAGTGTCGTCATGAAAGAATTGTCTATCATATACCATCTTTCCCTGTCATTCTGCTGCTTCACATCGAGAATCTGAAAAATGGTTGCTCCGGATTCACCTACGGTAAAGCTTCCGAACTCGGTGAAGATATTCGGTTCCGCCACTCCGCGTGCATTGCACATGGTCTTGATCTGAAGAATGATTTCCTCGGCCATATATTCATAGTCAAAGTCCATTGCCAGTGAATTCTTGATAGGGAAACCTCCTCCGATGTTCAGCGAGTCCAGTTCCGGACATATTGACTTCAGGTCGCAGTATACTGTAACGCACTTTGCAAGTTCATTCCAGTAATAGGCTGTGTCCCTGATGCCGGTATTGATGAAAAAATGAAGCATCTTCAGGCGGAACTTGCTGTTCTTGCTGATGA
Organism: uncultured Bacteroidales bacterium; assembly: GCA_944322565.1. GTDB lineage: Bacteria > Bacteroidota > Bacteroidia > Bacteroidales > UBA932 > Cryptobacteroides. The sequence continues at coordinate 185,424 of CALUPG010000003.1, forward strand.
CATTCTCATAGAAAGGAAGGATGTCGCTGTAGCGTATTCCGAGTCTGGATGTATAGAAATCAAAGTTCGGCTCTTCTTCAGAAGCTATCCTCATGCCTATGTTTACGGGAACTTTGATCTGGTCATCAAGGTCCTGCAATTCGTGCATGTTGTCAAGTATAGGGATTATGTTGTGCCACCCCCCGTTGGCAAATGACGCAATGTTTTCAATATAGGCCTGCTTCTTGAAGCCATTGCATATTATATAAAGATTCTTGTCTACAACGCCCTCCGCCTCAAGTGCTTCAATCAGATTGAGGTCAAATGCCGACGAGGTCTCTATGTGAATGTCGTTCTTAAGGGCTTCACGCATCACAAATTCAAAATGGGAACTCTTGGTGCAATAGCAGTAATGGTATCTGCCGTTGTAGTCGGCCTTTGCCATAGCCACATTGAACATTCTCTTGGCTCTCTGAATCTGCGAGGAGATTTTGGGCAGATATGTGATTTTCAAGGGTGTCCCGTACTGGTTGATTATATCCATCATATTGATGTCATGGAAATGGAGTTCCCCGTCTTCTACCCTGAATTCATCCTGCGGAAACTCAAAGGTCTGCTCAATCAGATCAATGTACTTGTTCTTCATTTTGCACAATGTGATTTGGTTACATTATTGTAAAATTGGCCATCCGACGAATGCGGATTGTCATTTTTCGGTGCAAATATATGACTTAAAAGATATATTGCTAAATATTTCTGATAAAATTTTGATATTCCTCTCCAATGGAATAAATTTGTATGATTTTGGATTGGATGAAAAGATTCCCGGACACATTATACAGAATTGCAGGCTATGCCTCCGTATGCATGATTCTTTTCTCGTGCAGCACCACACGCGTGCTTAAGGACGGGGAGTACAGACTCCAGAAGAACAAAATCATCGTGACGAATGCGGACGAAAAGAAGTTCAACGCAAACGACATAGAACCATATATCAAGCAGGCGCCGAACTCATACTTCATATTCGGATGGAATCCTTTCCTGAACATATACAACTGGTCCACAGGGAAAGGAAACGGATGGGACAGATTTGTCCAGAAAATAGGCGAACCTCCGGTTGTCTATGATGCCGATATGGTAGAGAGTTCTATATCCAACATCACCGACCATCTCACCTTTCTCGGATACTACGGCTCCGAGGTGAAGTCCAGCATCAAGGTAAAGAAGAAACGGGTAAAAGTCACATACAATGTAACTCTCGGGAAACAGTACCCCATAAAGGGAATTTCCTACAATGTGCCGGCGGGAGAACTTGCAGCCGACTTCTGGGCAGACACATCTTCATGCACAGTCAGGGCAGGGGACTATCTCTCGGAATACAGTCTGGACAAAGAGACGGACAGAATCAGCGGATACTTCAGGAACAAGGGATTCTACGGCTTTACAAAGAACTACATATCTTATGTCGCCGACACGCTTGCTGCGCCGGATTCCGCATTCCTTGAAATGCACATAAGGGAATACACAAGGAACGAATCGGAACAGGATGCCAGAGCATTCCGAAAATTCCGGTTAGGGGAAGTTACGATAACTTATCCGCTTGACATGAAAGTCCGGGAAGACGTGCTGAGAAACCTCAATACACTCAAGCCCGGCAACATCTACAGTGAAAGTGAAGTCAACAATACATATTCGAGGATATCATCCCTGAACATGTTCAGCAGCGTCAATGTGGAAATGACCCAGAAGGACACCAATGTCGTGGACTGCAACATCAACCTCACCAAGTCAAGGCTGCAGGGGTTCAAAGTTAATGCTGAGGTTTCCACCAACTCTTCGGGACTCTTCGGCGTATCCCCGCAGATTTCATATTTCCACAAAAACATTTTCCGGGGAGGAGAATGGCTCAATCTGAGCTTTATGGGGAATTTCCAGTTCCGCCCGAATGATGACACGCGTTCAAATGAATTCGGTGTCTCTGCCGGCATCAGCTTTCCGAAATTCCTTTTCCTGCCATACAGGTATTTCAAAGGCGCCGTCCCGAGAACTGACCTGAACATTTCTTACAATTATCAGAGTCGGCCGGAATACACGAGGAACATCATTTCAACATCTTTCGGATACACCGGGAGCATCGGTGAAAGACTCTTTTATCAGTTCTATCCGCTTCAGCTGAATATAGTGCGTCTGTTCAATCTCGACGAAACCTTCTATAACAGCCTCATACGGGACCCGTTCATGAGGAATTCATACCAGAACCACTTTGACCTCGGCTCCGGTCTCACCTTCCAGTATACCACGAACACGGATGTCAATCCCAAATCGACATATTTCTATTCCAGGCTCCAGCTTGACATCGCCGGCAATCTGCTGAGTGCATTCAAACCTCTGATGAAACACGATGCATCAGGAGCAGGAATGATATGGAATACTCCGTATTCACAATATGTCAAGGCGGAAGTGACCCTCGGAAGGACATGGGTGTTCGGCCGCAATGACGGGCAGGCCCTGGCCACGAGATTTCTCGCCGGGGCCGGCTATGCATACGGCAACTCTGACGCACTTCCATTTGAAAAACATTTCTACTCAGGAGGAGCGAGCAGCCTCAGGGGCTGGCAGGCAAGGGCCGTGGGACCGGGGCTGTCCCCGATGGACACCACTTTCATCATACCAAACCAGACCGGCGACATGAAGCTTGAAGCCAATATCGAATACAGATTCAAGATGTTCTGGAAAATCGCCGGGGCCGTATTTGCTGACGCAGGAAATGTATGGACGCTGAGGGACAGCGGGACAACAGGCGATATGCCGATTTCAAAGTTCACATGGAAAAATTTCGGAGAAAGCATCGCCATGAACTGGGGAGTGGGAGTCAGGCTTGATTTCAACTTCCTGCTGCTTCGCGTCGATATGGGCATGCGTCTCCATGATCCGGCCAGGGCAGACGGACAAAGATGGCTCCGCCCTTCCCAATGGCTCCGGAGAGGCAACTATGCGATTCATTTCGGCGTCGGGTACCCGTTCTGATTCAGTCCCTGAGGATCATACTATTTCTTGCCGCCGTAATACTTCGGCCACAGGGCTGCAAGCCTGGCCTCAAGGACAGATTCCTGCTTGTTGTCGGCAGGCTCATACAACTTCGTCCCCGCCAAATCATCAGGCATGAATTCCAGGTCAGCCCAATGCCCCGGGTAGTCATGCGCATATTTGTACCCGTCGCTGTATCCGAGTTCCTCCATGAGCTTCGTCGGGGCATTCCTCAGATATAGCGGAACCTGGGAAGTCTGCGTCTTTGACGCAAGTTCCATAGCCTTGCCTATTGCCATATATGCAGAATTGCTCTTTGCTGAAGACGCAAGATATATTGTTGTCTCGGAAAGAGGGATTCTTGCCTCCGGCATACCGATGTTGTGTACTATCTGAAAGCAGGAATTTGCCAGCAGAAGTGCATTGGGGTTGGCCAGGCCTATGTCTTCGGCAGCCAGGATGCACAGCCGTCTGGCTATGAACAGCGGATCTTCTCCTCCGACAAGCATTCTTCCGAGCCAGTATACGGCAGCATTCGGATCAGAGCCTCGGACACTTTTTATGAAAGCTGAAATTATGTCATAGTGCATCTCGCCGCTCTTGTCATAGACGGCCACATTGTCCTGGAGACAGGAAGTCACGGTCTTGTTGTCTATGATTTTCTGCCCGCCGCCCGGAATGGAGCCGACACAAATTTCAAGTATATTGAGCAATTTCCTTGCATCCCCTCCGGAATATCGGAACAATGCGTCTGTCTGAGTTACCTTTATGTCCATGTCTTTCAGCAACACATCTTCACGCAGGGCACGCCCAAGCAATTCCTGCAGGTCGGCAGGCTCCAGACTCTTGAGGACAAACACCTGGCATCTTGACAGCAGGGGAGTATTCACTTCGAAGGACGGATTCTCCGTAGTGGCACCGATGAGCACGACAGTCCCGTCTTCAACTGCTCCGAGAAGAGCGTCCTGCTGGGATTTGTTGAACCGGTGAATCTCATCTATGAACAGGACAGGAGCGGCTCCGGCAGAGAAAACCGATCCGCCCCGGGCCTTGTCTATTACCTCCCTGACTTCCTTGACCCCGGCACTCACCGCCGACAATGTGAAGAATTCCCTGCCGAGATTCTTTGCCATGATACGCGCAAGAGTTGTCTTCCCGACGCCGGGGGGCCCCCACAGGATGAATGAAGTGAGATTTCCTGTCTCTATCATTTTCCTGAGCACTCCGCCTGGGCCGACAAGATGTTTCTGTCCGACATAGCCGTCAAGAGTATGCGGCCGCATTCTTTCCGGGAGGGGAGGAAGCATTCTGCTTCTGCCGATATTGTCATCAAAATTCATAATATGCCCATTTTGCTTCAGCAGACATTCTTTCTGCAGACTTAGAACACAAAAATACGAAAATATATACGGATAACAAATATGTTAATAATAATAACATTTTTGTTATAACAAGAAAAAACGACATGAACATCCGGCAAAGATGAAGCAGGATGCAATAATTTTACTAATTTCGCGTGCGGAAAAACCAATGACATGCAAAATAAGAAAACAAAAATAATATGCACCGTGTCAGACATCAGATGCGATGTCATGTTCATTCAGAAACTTTATGAAAGCGGCATGAATGTCGTCCGCATCAATTCTGCGCATGCATCCATAGAGGGCGCACAGAAAATTGTGGACAATGTAAGGAAAGTATCTGACAAGATTGCCATAATGATTGACACGAAGGGACCGGAAGTGAGACTTACCCCTACGGAGCCCGCCGACGGATTTGAAGTCAGGACAGGCGACTGGATAGAAGTACACAACGGCCCGGACAAGACCGGCAACAGGCATGTCCTCTATACCACATACCAGGGCTTCGTGAATGATGTGCCGGTAGGCTCGCATATCCTTGTCGACGACGGCGCGATAGACCTTTTCGTGACAGGAAAGGATGACGACAAACTGCTCTGCGAAGTACAGAATGAAGGAACAATCAAAGGAAAGAAAAGCGTGAATGTTCCCGGTGTCCATATCTCACTGCCAGCCCTCAGCGACAAGGACAGGAGTTTTGTCCGATGGGCAATTGATGCGGACATTGACTTCATCGCGCATTCTTTTGTCCGCAGCAAGGATGATCTGGCTGAAATCCAGAAGATTCTTGAGGAAAACAAAAGCCATATAAAGATTATCGCGAAAATCGAAAACCAGCAGGGCATAGACAATCTGTACGACATTCTCTCATATTGTTATGGGGTAATGGTGGCAAGGGGAGACCTCGGTGTGGAAATTCCGGCAGAAAGGATACCTCTCATCCAGAAAGAAATGATTCATACCTGCCGTCTTCGCAAGAAACCCGTAATCATAGCGACGCAGATGCTTCACAGCATGATAGAGAATCCGCGCCCGACAAGAGCTGAAGTCACAGATGTGGCAAATGCCATCTTCCAGAGCACGGACGCCATAATGCTCAGCGGGGAAACCGCCAACGGGAAATATCCTGTCGAAGCGGTACAGACAATGAACCGGATTGCCCTTGAAGCAGAGAAATCCAGTGACATATCGCTTGAACTGAACCTTGACAGGGCACTCAAGCCTATAGCTGCAGTCCTTGCAAAGAATCTTGTGGAATCTACCCAATATCTGCCCGTAAAGGCTCTCATATTCGATACATGGACCGGGCGTACAGGCCGTTACCTGGCAGAATTCAGGCCGAAGGTGCCTATATACGCCATGTGCTACAACTCATATACAATGAGAGAACTGGCACTGACATACGACATCTATGCATATAAATTCGAAATACAGGGGAGCAAGGAAGATTTTGTGAAAACATCGATAGACATGCTTCTGCAGGATGGGAAAATCCGCAAGGGAGATCTTGTGGCATTCATAGGGGGAAGCTTCAAGGAAGAGCTCGGTGCAACTTACATGGAATTCAAATATGTCTGAGAAAATTTCTGAAATTCAAGTCAGACCTGCCGAAAAGAATGATTCGGAGGCTGTGGCAAGGCTGCTGATGATGGCCTGGCCAATGGATTCTTTCCTTGAAATGAGTCCGGGCATGACAGAGGATGATTTCGCCCTCATCATCAAAAGCTTTGTGGAGGCAGAAGACACCCTCTACAGCTACAGGAACACAATCGTTGCCGTCAGAGGGGAAGAAATCGCCGGAGCAATGAACGGATACGACGGCGCACTGTATGAAATGCTGAAAAAGCCGGTGACCGATGACTTCAGGCGGAGATTTCCCGACTCCGGTTCCGGATTCGGTCTTGTGAAAGAGACTCAGGCAGGAGAGTTCTATCTTGACTCAATCGGAGTCAATCCTGCCATGCGGTCCATGGGCATAGGCTCCAGACTGTTCTCTGCAATGCTCAAAAGGGCTGCCGGACTCGGGTTCACAAAAGCAGGACTGATTGTGGATGTCGACAAGCCGAAGGCGGAGGCTCTGTATCTCCGGCTCGGATTCAAGACTGTCGGCTGCAGGGATTTCATGGGACATCCGATGAAGCACATGCAGATTGACTTATAACACCATACAATGAACAGACTATGCATTTCCGCATTACTCTGCCTGCTGCTGACTGCGCCAGGCATCACGGAAGTGCATGCACAGGACAAAATAAAGGCGGCAGGAGCGGAATTTTCGCTGACTGGCATCGGAATAAATCTGCAGCTGAACGCAAAAGACAATTCCTTCCACAGCATTTCAGCGGAAATGGACATGGCAAATGCCTTTATGGGCATGTCCCGCCTGCCCGGAATCAGAGCCAGCTATGTGATTGACTTCGTGTTTTCTGCTGCCTCATATAATAATTTCGGTGTCAGATGGTTCGCCGGCCCGGGATTCACTGCAGGCTATGTCCAGGACATGGATGCCGATTTCGGAATAATGGCGGGAATATGCGGAAATGCCGGAATAGAATTTACTTTCGCGGTGCCGGTCGTCCTCTCGCTCAGTTTCTCGCCTGTACTTGCAGCCCACACCAGCGCGAAAGGCCGCAACCTTGCGCTTGAAATCTACAGGTACGGCCTTCTGCAGACAATCTCACCCAGACTCGGAATAAAATATGACTTCTAGGAATCAACGAAACAAATCCGTCGCTCTGGCCATATTCCTTCTTGCCTCAATATGCAGTGCGGCAGCACAGGATTCGGAATCCCGAAAAGATTTTCCGAGATTTACTTTCGGAATCGAAGGCAGCTGCATGGTGACTTTCGGAACATATTTCCACAATAATTTTATTGCCGACGACGGCTACAGAATAAATGTCCGGGAATTTGACACCGGCATTCTATGCAACGGGCAGCTGCTTGCCAATGCCGGATGCAACCTGAGCCGTAATCTGAATCTTTCTGTAAATTTCGGAATCAGCGGCATACGCAAGCATGAGACAGCCTTGCCATTGTCTCTCAGACTTACGGCATTCTTCGGTAAAAATCCGCTTGAAGGAAGATGGTTCGCCTTTGCGGACGGCGGGACTGCCGTAGGGACTAAAAGACCATCATTTTCACCCGTCGGCAAACTCGGCGCCGGCTACAGGATAAGCCTGACAAGAAGCACAAAACTGGATTTCCTTCTGTCATATCAGATTATATATGACCATCCTGCAATAAAGGAAAGCATCGACGGAGTGACAACAGATGTCCCGCCGGAAAGAATCAGGAGGAACAATACGCTGATAAACGCCCTTACATTCGGAATCGGACTCAATTTCTGAATATATTTGAAAAAAATATGTACATTTATCAATTGAATTAATTTTCCTTTAGAAAACCATGAACAGAATCATTTCAGAAAGAATAAGATATGTCGGAGTCAATGACCACAGCAAAGTAAGTTTCGAAGGTCTGTGGCCGCTTCCTTTCGGAGTTTCATACAATTCATATCTTGTCATCGACGATAAGATAGCCCTGGTAGACACAGCCGAGGCTGATTTCCACAGCGAGTATCTTTCAAATGTAAGGGAGCTGACAGGAGGGCGCCCTATTGACTATCTCATTGTCAACCACATGGAACCGGACCATTCCTCCCTCATGAAAGATATCAGGGAGGCATATCCGGACATTCATATAGTCACGAATGCCAAGGCTGTCCCCATGATTAAAGGGTACTACGGCATCACAGACAACATTATCGTCATAAAGGAAGGTGACAGCCTGAGCCTCGGGCACACCACACTCACATTCTACATGACTCCGATGGTCCACTGGCCAGAGACAATGGTCACATATCTTGCAGAAGAACAGACGCTGTTCTCCGGAGATGCATTCGGGACATTCGGAGCCGTCGAAGGAGAAATTGTCGACTCCGGAGCCTGTCTATGCGGATGGCTCGGCAAGACAGAAAACTGTTTTGCCGGCTTCAGCGACGAAATGACAAGATACTATTCCAACATAGTCGGGAAATACGGACAGACGGTCCAGGCCGCGCTAAAAAAACTTTCCGGTCTGGAAATCAAGAGAATATGCAGCACCCACGGTCCGGTATGGGAACAATATGTCCCTGAAGTCATCGGCAGATATGACAGTCTCAGCCGTTATGAGGCAGAAAAGGGAGTCTGCATTGCATACGCATCCATGTACGGCAACACGGAGAAAGCCGCAAAGGCTCTTGCTGCTGAACTTGCGAAGAGGGGAGTACGCTGCTCTCTGCACAACATAGGAGCCGAAAATGTCTCATATGCCTACCGTGATGTGTTCAAGTACGATACCGTTGCAATAGGAGCTCCGACATACAACAACGACATCTTTCCTCCTGCATACAATTTCATGTATGGGATAAGCGCCAGACTTGTCAAGAACAGGAAGTTCTTTGCCTTCGGCTCATATACCTGGGCAGGAGCGAGTGTCAGACTGCTGAACGAAATGGCAGTGAAACTCGGATTCGAGCTTGTTTCCGAGGGAATGTCCTTTGCCCAGGGCTACTCTGCTGACAAATGCAGCATGGCATCCGTTGCAGAACTTATGATGAAATAATTACGGTACTGCAGGATGCCTGCTGGCATCAGCGCCAGTCTCCATGAGTACGGTAGCGGCTCACATTGAATGTCAGTCCGAAATTGACATTAAGATTCATGTTGTTGTATGGAACACTTAATCCGTAGAGTGCATCTATCGGAGGTGTCACATTCCAGAAAGCATAGTCTGTGCCGACGAATAGGCCTATGCCAGGCAAGTCAAAGTTAATTATCGCACCGAGGGAAGAGCCGAAATTGGAAGCACCATAACTTGCAGAAAGTCCGAACCATTTGGCCGGTGAGAGATTGAAGAAGAACCGGCCTTCATTTTTTGAGAAAGGACCAGCTATTCTGGATGAATACAGGAAACCCACTGACATTTTCCTGTAGAACGGCATTTCATATTCTGCACCGAGATTGACAGTACATGTCAGCATCTGATTATATCTTTTGCCGGAGGCATCCCTGTTCATTTTTATCATCCCGAGCAAATCGTCTCCCATGGATTCAAACTGTTTGCCGATTGTATTTTCGTCCCCTTCTTCAAAGGAAATGTTGTCAAATCCGGTAAATTCCCAGCTGTTGCTGCCCGTGGATGCCGATATCGTATTTGTTCCCCACGACATGAAGCCGAGGTCAAGGACGGCTGCCGATACGTTAAGTCCCTTGAGAATGCCGCCGAACCTGTATTCAGCACCGAGATCAAGGGCCAGCCCCATGCCGATGCCGGAAGTGATATTGTCAATGCTGAAATCTCCGAATCCGATATTTCCGAAGTCAAGTTCATTTGTTCCTTCGATGAGAGGTATCTCCAGCATTGGCACAGAGGCCTTCAGCGATCCCTCCGATGTTATGCTCCATTTGTCCTCATTCATTATTATGTTCATCTTGTCTATCCTGAGGTCGGCACTCGCCAGACCGGCAAGCACCTTGAGCTTTGCTCCGATATTGAGATGCTCTGTTATCTGATGCGAATGTCCGAGGGCAAGTTCGACATAATTCATGGACTTAAGCCCCAGATTGCTTATGTCATATGAAGACTTGGCTCCGAGATTCTTCATGAAATCAAAGAGATCGCGCGGAAGATTGACAGATGTGCTTGAGCGTATATTGAACTCCACTGTCGTGAACCCTTTCTTTCCCCAGGCACCTACTGTAAAAAGATTGGTATTCAAATCCAAGGCTATGATATTGTTCCTGTTGAGCTTTCCGAGAAAATCGGATGCACTCACATCGGGGTGCATGAATGTGGCAAGCTGTCCGTCAACAGGGTAAAGGAATGTGCCGAGTCCGAGCTTGCTCTGGGTGCCGAGAGAAATATTGCCGACGGCAGGCAAGGCAAAATAGCTTCTGGTGGCGGCAAATGCCGGATTGAGTCTGTGCCTGTACTTGTATCCGTCAAGAAAATATGCGGAATTGAAATTCTGGGCAACAGCAGGTATCGCAAGAACAGATATTGCAAGCGACAATATTATTTTTCTCATAAGATACTTTCTTTTAATTTATTGAATGACAAATTCTGCATTTCCGTCTATCAGGACAGACATATCGGAAATCATAATGTACTGATTGGCATTGAGACATCTGCCTTCAAGCTCTCCGTCAGGAACGGTGGCTCCGATATTGAGACGGAAACCGTCAAGAAGCTTCAGCGATTCCATGTCCGCCGAGCCTGAAATCACCAGAGCGGAAGATGATTCTTTGCCTATGTCTCCCGCAGGGACAACTGCGGCGGCTCCGTCCGGTGTGAGGATATTGAACTCCAGACCGTCAGCGGAAGGAATTTCATTGCCGTCCGCATCAATAGGGGAGACAGACACTGCAAGCTCCAGAGGAAGAGCATTCACAAGTGTCAGCGAGATTCGCACATTCCGGAAATTGACATTCATGTCCGGGTCCTCTTCAGCATTGTCCCCGAAAGCACCGCCGATGCCGGTAATGTCAAAAGGATATGTGAACAGCAGGTCCTTGCCGAACGCCAAAGGCACATTGACCGAATAATCGACAGAAAAATCGTAAGATATGCCTTCGCCGCCAGCAGGATAAACCATCTCCCTGTAATCGTTCCCGGAGTATCCGCTCTCTTCGTTACCTTCATGAGGAACAGACACATTTATATCAGAAAACTCGATTTCATATGGAATCCTCCTGAGCAAGTCGTTGAAATTCTCTATGACAATGTCGAGAGGAGGGTTGGAGCCTTCCGGCAAGGAGACAGATGAGAGGTCCGCACCTCTGACAGAAAGGAAGATAACGGTATTGCCGGGATTGACGAGGATGGCATTCTCGGAATCAGCATCGGCACTGCCTATCTCCAAAGGTCTCTCCATTGTGTAATTGCCGTTCTCATCGAGGCCGTTGACAGCGGCTGAGACAAGGGCAGGAAACGGGGAAGTGTTGCTGACATCAAGTCTTATCACAGGATTATAAATGTCAAGCACAATACCGTCTCCGGTAAGGAATTCCGGCAATTCTCCGATTTCAACACGCTGGGGCTCGATGTCAAATTCAGGGTCAATCACAGCACTTGCACCAAGCACATCGACATCAAGCACATTCATCGAAAGCTCTGCCACTGCAGCCTTGGGCATCTCGCCGAGAGTAGTCCCGAAATCAGATGCAGATGCATCATAGTACAGGTCCCTGAGGGCAATAACTTGATTTATAATGATTTTTGTATCAACAAGCCCCTGCTGTCCGTCAGTGTCTTCCTCAAGGGAGCGTACATCTATTGAGTTGATATTCAATGAATAGGTCACAGGATTGCCTGCGCGGACAGACATGTCTTCAGTGAAATGGAGCTCATGTCCGTTCCTGACTTCGGCACCGGACTGTCCGTCATCAAGCGTGACATTCACATATTCCGGGAAATCAATTACAAAGCCGGCCTTGAAGGTAATTGCCCCTTCATTTACGTCAAAAACCAGATTTGCAGGAGCATCCAGATTTATTACACCTATTGACTTGACGATCCTGACCATTTCGCTGACTTCCTCATCCACAGTTATGTCGACGGTTTTTTCTGTCTCAGGGAACGCCTTGACTTTAGTCAGTTTGAGGGAGGAAATGTCCATATCGTCGGTAACTCCGTCGCCTGCCGCAGCCCGGAATTCATCATACAGATTGGCATTTATGTCAAATCCTCCGTCGTGAACCAGCTCGTCCGGGTCAATTGATATGCGGTCAATAAATACATTTTCAAGAATGGGAGATTCAGCTTCGACATGAATGGAATAATCTCCGGTCTGCGGATCGGCCCTCACCACGGAACCTTCTTCGATTTCAAAGAAATCTCCGACTGCAATTTTCCCGGTGCTGCCGAGCGGAGCTCCGATTTCAGCGTCAATTCCTACTGTCATGTCAATCCCTTTGTTGAGATCATAGTCTTCATTGACGCACGAACTGAAGACAAATGCAGATATTACAGCCGAAAATGCCGCAATACAGTTCTTCGCCTGAAAGTTTCTCTGTTGCATAAATAAATCTTTTATAACCAGATAACAGGCAAAAATAGAGATTATTTTTCAATTCGACAATATGCGTATCTCCGACACAGAGGAGACAACGGGCTATTTTGTCACACAATTTATATTATGTTAACTTGAATATACGGCAGTAATCCCCTGCAGGCAGAACTGAATCAAAAACTCGTGAAGTCGGGATTAAAAGTTTGTGAAGTCGGAATTATTGGATAAATTTGCGCACCTGCTATTATGATGAAGAAACTGAAAATAGGAAAAGTTCTTTTCGCTGCCGCCGCAGTTGCTGCCGCGGCTTTTCTTCATATAAACACGGACTCTGAAATCCAGGAATCCTGGAAAAATTATCAGCAGGAAGAAATTCTTCAGAACGACAACTCATCAGAAAGATACATAGACTGGAACAGCCCGTCCGTCAGTTCGGCAAGGACTGAAGTATTCACGGACAGGAACCAGAACGGACCGTCAGCCGCACGAGGCCATAATTCGGCAAAGACCCTTAACCGCGAAGCCGGAATGACTAATGTCCCGTCCATGCTGTCCGCAATAGTTCAGAAGGGATTTTCTGAGCAGATGGAATTGTTCCCGTCAGGCACAAACTCAATTGACCATCACCTGATAATGTTGCGTAAATTGCTTATTTAGTGTCAACAGTACAATTCAAGGACATACATTTCACACGACACACACACAATTTTACACAACACACGACAATTAATACCGGGAAAGGCCGGCATAAATAAAAAAATGGAAAAAGAATTCAGCAGAGTCCACTCTGCCACCGATATTATAATTTCACTCATACTTGTTGCAGGCGGATGCTGTCTGCTTATCCCGAATACAACATCAATTAATGTTCTCGGTTTCTTCATGATTATCACCGGACTTGTGCTTGCTCTTGTGATGCGCACAGGCTACAAGGACAAAGAGACCGGAGAAAGATTCAGAAAAACGGAAAAATTTTTCCCTGCCCACTGCAAGGATTCGATATCAAAGGCCATAGTTTCCTCTCCGGACAAGATTGACTTGAGCGAAGAGAACAAAGGCAACGGACTGAGGCTTGACACATTTTTCAACACCAGGACCGGTCATGTGTTCTGCCGCCTGTATGAATATATTCCGTACAGATACCAGGCGTGCACAGAATTCATCACCCTTGACATGAAGCAGGCTGAAAAACTTACAAAATAACACCATGGGGAGAAGAGCAAACTGGTTCTTCTCCCCTATTGTATTTATTGACAACTAATTACTGATTTATGGTACTTCAGATTCTGACTCTGATCGGTGCTCTTGGAATGTTTCTCTATGGAATGAACACCATGAGTTCCGGCCTGCAGAAAGCGGCAGGCGAAAAATTGAGGAATTTCCTGGCGGCAATGACGTCAAACCCGGTCAAAGGAGTACTGACAGGGCTCGGAATCACAGCCATCATCCAGTCATCAAGCGCCACTACCGTCATGGTCGTGGGCTTTGTGAACGCAGGACTTCTGACTCTGACACAGGCCGTAGGCGTCATCATGGGCGCGAACATAGGCACCACGGTGACTGCCTGGCTCATTTCACTGCTCGGCTTCAAGATGGACATATCGGTATTGTCCATACCGCTGATGGCAGTCGGATTCATCTGCTCCATGGCCAAAAAGAGCAAGACCAAGAACATCGGGGAATTCATCATCGGATTCGCCCTTCTGTTCCTCGGGCTTTCTTTCATGAAAGAGTCTGTGCCTGACCTCGAGACGCATCCTGAAGTGCTTTCGTTCATCTCAAGATGGACAGGCTTCGGATTCGGGTCTGTGCTCATATTCCTTGCCTTCGGCACTCTCCTCACCCTTGTCCTCCAGTCCTCAAGTGCTACAGTCGCCCTCACCCTCATAATGCTGAACATGGGCTGGATTCCGTTTGAGATGGCAGCAGCTATGGTACTCGGGGAAAATATAGGCACAACAATCACCGCCAACATAGCGGCCGCGGTCGGAAATGCGCAGGCCAAGCGGGCAGCAATAGCCCACACGCTGTTCAACATCACCGGAGTAATATGGGCTTTGGCTCTTTTCAAGCCGTTCCTTGCTTTCATCGGCAAAATCATCACGCTGCTGGGCTATCCTGACCCGACCACGACTTCATTCGTAGGCGAGCTGGGAGGAGAGCAGACAGAAGCATCCACAGCTGCACTCTACGGAGTTTCCATGCTCCACACAATGTTCAACCTCATCAACACATGCATACTGATATGGTTCATCCCATGGATTGTCAAGGCAGTGATGTGGATCATCAAGAGCCCGGCAAAGCCGGAGGAAGAGAACTTCAAGCTCAAGTACATCAATGCAGGACATCTTGCGACAGCCGAGATGGCCATTGAACAGGCAATGAAGGAAATCGTGCATTTTGCAGAAATTTCACGAAAAGGCCTCGGATATGTAAAGCTTGCCATCAATGAGCAGGATCCTGACAAATTCGAGGAATATCGTCAGAAACTCGTCAAATATGAGGAAATTTCGGACAGAATAGAATACGAAATAGCCTCTTTCATGAATTCCCTCTCAAAGGAAGACATCAGCGGAGACTCAAAGGCACAGATCAGGTCCATGTACAAGATAATCAGTGAACTTGAAAGCCTCGGTGATTCAGGAGAGGCCATAAGCCGCATACTGTCCAGGAAAAATGCCCACGGAAAGGTATTCGACAAGGAGGAAATCCGGACACTCACCCTCATGACCGACCGCGTCGACAAAGCCTATGAAGTGATGATAGCCAACCTCGGCGCCGGATACGGCTCCCTCAAGGACATCTCCAACGCGTATGACGCCGAGCAGGACATCAACGAAATGAGAAACAATCTCCGTGAAGAGGAAATCGTCAACATCGAGCACGACGGCAAGAATTATCAGACAAGCGTCTACTATATGGACATCCTGTCAGAACTTGAGACAATGGGTGACTTCATGATAAATGTGTCACAGGCCCTGGTCAAGAACAAGGAATAATCATGTCAAGGAAGAAAAAGGACATCATACTCGAGAATGTGAGGATAGAGGCTGTGGCGGCCGAAGGCAAGGCTCTGGCAAGAATTGACGGCACAGTGCTTTTTGTCCAGTTCGCCGTTCCCGGAGACATCGTGGATGTCAAAGTGACCAAAAAGAAGAAAAACTATATGGAGGGCTTCATCCTCCGCATGGTGAGTCCTTCTCCGGACAGACTCGAGCCGTTCTGCAGCCATTTCGGCACATGCGGCGGCTGCAAATGGCAGCCTCTCCCCTACAGGATGCAGCTTGAGGCAAAGCAGCAGCAGGTCTACGACCAGCTGGTCCGCATAGGACATCTCGATATTCCCGAGATACAGCCGATAATCCCTTCGGACAAGACGACATATTACCGCAACAAGCTTGAATTCACTTTCTCCAGCAGAAGATGGATAGACTCTTCCGAAGACCCTGAGGCGCTTTCACCTCAGGAAAGATGCGGACTCGGCTTCCATGTCGGCCGTTTTTTTGACAAAGTCCTTGACATAAGGCATTGTTTTCTCCAGAAAGACCCGTCCAACGGCATAAGACTCTTTATCAAGGAATATGCATTGTCGCACGGAATGGAATTCTTTGACATCAGGGAACATCACGGCTTTCTGCGCAACATGTTCATCCGCACCACAGAAAAAGGTGAAGTGATGCTGACAGTCTGCTTCTATCACGAAGATACGGATGCCAGGACCGCCCTGCTTGATGCCGTGGCGGAAAGATTCCCTGAAATAGTGTCATTATATTATGTCATAAACGGCAAGCCGAACGATTCGATTGCTGACCAGGAATGCATCCTCTACAAGGGACAGGAAGCCGTATATGAGGAAATGGAGGGACTGAAGTTCAAGATCGGCCCGAAGTCATTCTACCAGACCAATGCCGAACAGGCCTACAAGCTCTACTGCACTGCAAGGGAATTTGCGGGGCTCAGCGGAAAAGAACTTGTCTATGACCTTTATACCGGCACAGGAACCATCGCTCAGTTCGTCTCTGCGAAGGCATCCAAAGTGATAGGCATCGAATATGTCCCCGAAGCAATAGCCGATGCGAAAATCAACGCCGAAGCCAACGGCATCGGAAACTGCGATTTTTTTGCCGGGGACATGAAGGACATCCTCACTGAGGACTTCATCTCCGTCCACGGACGGCCCGATGTCATAATCCTTGACCCGCCGAGGGCAGGAATCCACCCTGATGTGGCTAAAGTGATTCTTGAGGCAGAACCCTCCAGAATAGTGTATGTCAGCTGCAATCCGGCATCGCAGGCAAGAGATCTGGCGATACTCTGCACCAAATACCGCATCACGGCGGTAAGACCAGTGGACATGTTCCCGCACACCCATCATGTGGAGAATGTGGTGGCGCTGGAGCGTCTTTAGACAACGGCCGTGAAAATGTATGAAAACCGCGGCCGATGGAGATAAAAATGATTTCCACCGGCCGCGGCTCTGAACCGCTGACGCAACTTACTAGAATCTATATCAGCATAACATAATCAATCACATTTCACAAGTGTTCTGCCTCCAAGGACTAGATATATCCGGCCATTCCGTTCATACCATTTTCCTTTATTGATGTTTCCGGAAGAATCAGAAAAGGTAAATGTTCCGTCATCTTTTTCTTCCAATATCGAAAAAGAGCCAGCACTATAATTTCCTATATACAAAAATATATACGAACTAGTGACTTCAACAAAAGAGCCGTCATCTGCGCAATATTTGCCCGTAGGTATAGCCCATAGAGAAAACACCATTCCGAACAATAGCACGACAATAAGAATTAGTTTCTTCATAAATAATTGTAGTAATTATAAATTAAAGAAATAAATACCATTGGCATAGTGACTATACCCGCTCCTTTTGTCGTTTTCATTATTGGCGTAAGGATTCGGATACACTCTATAAGTACCGCCGTCTATAGTTATCATATTTGTCTCATCATTATAACTTCCGGATTTACTGTGATTTGTCACATAACCCTTAATCATAACGACGCGAACAGTACGGACTGCAGCAGACCTGATTTCAGAATAAACATTTTCTGAAAAATTCATTGAAGATGATGCATATGGAAATGCAATCAGACAACAAGCGACTAATATTGCCGCTGAAATTAAATTGTTTTTCATAATATTATTAGTGTTATATTAAAGATTTTGGACTATATATCCACTGCCATTGCATTTTGAACAAGTAAGATATGTTTCAGAATATCCTTTATAATCACATCCCGAACACCCTTTCCCGGCGCATGCTGCATGTCTCTTTTTAATAGTAATATGGCCTTTCCCGTTACATCTCGGACATTTTTTCTTTAATTTCATTTGTTCTGATGGTATTGTCTGAGAATATTCCGGATTCATATTGCCATGACAAAACAGAGTAGTATCAACGAATGTTGCAGCGAACATTACTGTCAATACGATAATTAATTTTCTCATTTACTGAATATTATTGTTATCAATACTTATACTCATCTGGCGCAGTCTGATTCCATCCATATCTGAATCCTTCCTGAAAATCCGGGTCCATTGGATCACATGACATGAACATCGATACTGCTGTCAGCAGAGACAAAACAAGAAAGAGCATTTTCTTGATACTTTTCTTTTTAGTTGTAGCAATAGTTGTTTCCATAAACAAACGCTTTAAATGATTATAAATTAATATTAATGTTATCGCAAACTCCGCGAATAAATATTTTATTTTTTGAAATAAATCGTTCCGGCAATTGACAATGAGCTCAATGTCTGATGATCAGATTCATAAGTAAATGACCCCTTATATATTACTCTGCCATTATCAATCAGGCGAATTTCATTGCCAATTACTGAATATTCACATGAAACGTCCAATCTGTCATTATAGTACATTTCGCATTTTCCGGAACTATACAGATAAATTTCTCGGCCGTCTCTGCTTCTCAGTCTTTGATTATGCCTGAATACAACCTCCGATTCTGATTGTAATTTCACCAATCTGTCATTGCGTATAAGACTCATGGCATCAGAAATAACCGGAACAGATAAGAAGAGAAAATAAAATAGTGATATATAGATTAATTTATTTACTTTCATCTTAAGTTTGCTGTAAAATATAAACCATCAAAAGATATTCCCCACTTATCTGATGTAGGGAAATATATCATACCGGAATATGTTCTTCCGTCAATATTGAATTCTATTCTATTGCTTCCGCCAGAATAGTATATTTCTCCTATTATTTCATAAGTTCCATAGTGATAGCCGACACTTTCATCATACATTGTAACCTTCCCATTACTCCTTAATTCAATATATGCTACAGTTCTCCCATTTTCTTTATAGGTAAAATTACAATTGATGTAATCGGAAGATATTGAGACTAATTCAGATTCAGAATATAAGTGCGAATAATTCTCGTGAGCATCGGCATGGAGGGAAAAAAATGACGCTACAATTAAAAATAAAGCTAAAGTTTTCATAAAAAAAATTTAATAGAGTTGAAAATAATGTTTCTTAATATTAATACTGTGTTTGCAAACACAGGCAATGAGTAAATCAGGCAACCCGACTTGGCTCGGGACTCTGATATAGCCTCACCCAAATAAGTTCGGCCGCTTGAAGATTCCTGATAACCTTGGGCTGCGCCCGGAAGGCCACTGAACAATGCACTGCATGATGTGCAAAAGAATGCCGTAATAATTACAGCAATAGCTATAATTTTTTCATGTCATTAATAATTTAAAGGTTAATTAATAACACATCCAAACAGCATTGTCTGAAGAAAATGGGGGAAAATCACAGATCCGAATACATACAAAAAACGCAGGTTCTCCCATTTTTCTTTTAGCTTTGAGGTCCTGAGAAAACCCTGTAATAAAAGAAAGGAATAGAATACCTGCGTGTATAACAGGCATCCACTCGCAATGTTCTCTATTACATTTTGAAATTTCTCAGGTTCCAAAGCCAAGAACAATGCAGCAAATGCAACATTATTTATTTCAATAACAGAAGTAAAAAGAACTTCTGTAATCCGTTTCAAAGTTAGTAATTTTTAATTATACGCAAAATATTTTAGCTGATTTTGAACAACAAGCCAAGAGTACCCGTACAATTTGGATGTATTTTTACGGACAGGCATTATTTCAGACGATATTTTTTATAACTTTGCAGAATTACGTGTACTACAAACAGCAAAAATGGGTAAACTTTACGATGAACTGGCCAAGGACTACAGAGTCAGGGAGGGACTCAAGACCTGCATCAACTGCGGTACCTGCACTGCCATCTGTCCTGCAGCCGAATTCTATAAATACGACCCCAGGAAGATTGTTGACATAGTTCAGAGCAAGGACGAGGCGGCAATCGAGAAACTGCTCAAAAGCGACGTGATCTGGTACTGCGGGGAATGCATGTCCTGCGTGACGAGATGTCCGAGGAAAAATGCCCCGGGGCTTGTCATCATGGCCCTGCGCAATCTGTCCGCCAGGCTGGGTTACTTCGTATGCTCGGAAAAGGGGCGGCAGCTGTATCCTCTGACAAAAATTCTCACAGGCAACATACTCAACTACGGATATTGCGTCTATCCGGACACATTCAGATGGGAAGACCATGTGGAATCCGGACCAGTCATGAAATGGCATCTGGAACACAAGGAAGACACCTTTGCCAGGGTCGGCGCTAATTTCAAGGGAGACGGCCCGGGAATCCTGAGGAAAATCCCACAGGAATCACTTGACGAGCTGAAGAGCATCTTTGATGTCACGGGTGGCACTGAAAGAATCGAGGCGGTGAACAAATTTTCAGAGGAAAAGGCAGCCGAGATGGGAATGGACATGGATGAATATTTAGAAGAGACATTCACCCATATTTCCCCAGGACATCTTAACAGTGAAGAGGATTAGCCTCTGACAGAAAAGACAGAATCATGATTTATCAAGGAAAACAGAAGATATGGGCGGATTATCAGAAAGAAATTCCGGATGACCGCTGGTATTATGTGAGGAGCTGCATCAGGCAGAACTTTTTCCCGGGAGCGGAAAAGATGTTCATGGAGATATGCCGCAATGTGCTCAAGAAGGACTTTTACGAAAGCGCAAGCCACACCACATGCGGAGGCATCGCCTATCACTGCGACACCATCCCGCAGGAGACGGTGATGACTATCGTGGCAAGGCAGTTTGCCCTTATGACGGAAGCCGGATATGAGAATTATGTGGCTTCATGCATCACCTCTTTCGGCAACTACATCGAAATCCTCGAGACATGGAACGAGTTCCCGGAGCTCGAGGCAAAGATACGCGAGATGCTCTGGAAGGCATGCCGCAGGGAATTCAACAAGCCGAAATATGTGGCACATGCAAGCGACCTCATATACAAATACAGGAATCTCATCGCGGAAAGGGCGAAATACCGCCTGATAAACAAGAATACCGGAGAGCCGCTCAAGGTGGTCGAGCACATCGGCTGCCACTACTCCAAGATGTTCCCTTCCAAGGGCGTCGGAGGGGCCGAATACCCTTATGTGCTCTGCGGAATGGTCGAGGCCTGGGGCGGCAATGTGATTGACTATCCCGAGAGACGCCATTGCTGCGGCTACGGCTTCAGGCAATACCATATCAAGGCCAACAGAGGCTATTCAATCTCCAACACCCACAAGAAATTTGAGTCCATGGAGCCTTACCACCCGGACATGATCATCACAAACTGCCCGGGATGCCCGTACTTTATGGACAGGTGGCAGTACGCAATCGCGGAGATGGAAGGCAAGACATACGGGGAGAACGGGTACGGGATTCCTGTCTTCACATACGAGGAAGTCGCAGGTCTTGTGCTCGGATACGACCCGTGGGATCTCGGGCTGCAGCTGCATCAGGTCGCAGTCGAGCCTCTTCTCGACAAGATGGGCATAGAATATGACCCGAAAAGAAAATACGAGGGACTGAACCACAAGGACCTGCTCAAGCCGGAACTTCCGGGGGTGCTCAGATGCTGCTGACCCGGATTCCGTGCCGCAGGACATCATGCGCCGTATAATATTTAAAAAAAACGATGAAAGCCGTATAAATGAAAGAGAACATCCTTATAATAGGCGGGGGCATCGCAGGACTTGAGGCTGCCGCACAACTCTTCAGACTGGGCTACAATCCCATAATTGTAGAAAAAGAAGACCATCTCGGCGGACATGTGGCCGGATGGAACAGACTTTTTCCAGACATGAGCCCGGCAGAAGACCTTGTCGCAAGACTCACCGAAGCAGCAGGAGAAGCCAACATCTTCCTCAATACCAGAATAGCCTTTGTCAACAAGCTGAAAGACAGCTACAACATAATGCTGACCAACGGCATTTCGGTCATCACCAGAATACTGCTCTTCGCCACCGGATTCTCGCTCTTCGATGCTTCCAAGAAGGAGGAATACGGATATGGAGTATATGACAAGGTCATGACCAACAGAGACCTCGAGAACTGGTTCAACACAGGGCAGGACGAAAGGATTCCGGAAGAAGGACCGAGGGCTATGGGCTTCGTGCACTGCGTGGGCTCAAGAGACGAAAAGGCAAAGAACCCGCAGTGTTCAAAAGTCTGCTGCATCACTGCCGTAAAACAGGCCATTGAGATGAAGCAGAAATTCCCTGATGCAATGGTATACTGCTTCTACATGGATCTGAGGATGTTCGGAAAAAAATACGAGGATTTCTACATCAGCGCGCAGCGTGACTACGGAGTCCGCTTCATCAGAGGTCGCGTGTCGGAAGTCAGCGAAAACATTGAGGGCAACCTCGTGGTCAAGGCAGAGGACACATTGTCCGGCAAGCCGATAAAAGTCACACTCGACCTGCTCGTGCTTATGTCCGGAATTGTATGCAACCAGGAGATATGCAAGTCGGCGGCCCAGCTTTCTCTTCCGATGGACTCGGACGGCTTCCTCAAGAGCAGGGACAATGTCGCGGATATAATTGAGTCACCCAAGGAAGGAATCTTCTACGCCGGGGCCTGCACTGGACCGAAGACAGTCCCGGAGACACTTGCCGAGGCCCGCTCGGCGGCTCTGGAGATACACAATTATATCATAAGCAGCAGGAAATGATAGATTTCGGATTCAAAATATCGCCAAGTTCAGCCATCAATATGGACAATGCAGACCTCTCGCTCTATGAAAAAGTGAGGGAGATTGAGCCTGACATAAGCAAGTGCATTGCCTGCGGCTCATGCTCGGCAACATGCCCTGCAGGCAGATTCTCCGGAATGAGCGTCAGAAAATGCATTCTGGACCTGCAGCGGGGCAAGAAAAATGAAGTGAAGAAAATGCTTTCATGCTGCATGCTATGCGGGAAATGCACCATGGTATGCCCGAGAGGCATCAATACGAGGCATCTGATACTTTCCATCTGCAAACTGTACAAGGAGGACTGACGCGTGGAAGAAAGATTTCTGACAGGATACAACGACTTTGTGCTGCCGTTCATGATAGGAATGATTTTCATCCTGTCATACTGTCTGGTGGCCCTCGTACGCATAATAATGCAGCTTCCGGGCAATGACAGAAAGAAGTTCTTCATCTCTCTCGTCACCCCGAAGACAATGGCAAAGAACATACGGGACATATTCTGCGACTGTCTCTTCCATGTCAAGCTCTGGAAAAGGAACAAACTTCTGGGATACATGCATTCCAGCATAGCCTTCGGCTGGTTCATGCTGATTGTCGTGGGACACATTGAAGTTCTGCTCTATACGCCGCACAGGGCCAAACTGTTATACTTCCCTATTTTCTTCAGATACTTTGTGGCAGAGACAGAAGAAACAATGCGCGGGGCATTCTTCTTTTTCCTTATGGACTTCTTCCTTCTCATGGTACTCAGCGGCATTTTCCTGGCCATGTTCAAGAGAATCCAGTCGGGCGTATTCGGAATGCGCAGGACCACAAACCCGAGTTTCCTTGACCTGATAGGACTGTATTCCCTCTGGGCGATATTCCCGCTGAGGCTTCTGGCAGAAGGATTTACCGCAGACATCAGCGGAGGCTCGTTCCTTACCAAGTCCCTGAACTATGTCCTGCACTCGTTCCTGAGCGACCATGCCAACATGCTGCCCGCCTGGTGGGCATATTCATGTGCCCTGGGAATATTCTTGATTGTACTTCCTTTCACAAGATACATGCACATCCCGGCTGAGATTCTGCTGATTCCGCTCCGGAACGCCGGCATAAAAATCAGAAATGCCAGAAAAGGACTGGCAAAGGCTGAAGTGTATGCCTGTCCGAGCTGCGGACTGTGCATTGACGCCTGTCCTATGGGCGTGATGAAGACCCATATCAAGGACACTACGGTCTATCTTAACCGCCAGATACGCCGCAACAACGAAAGGAGGATAGAGGAAATCAGTGACAAATGCCTTCTCTGCGGCAAATGTACGGCAATCTGTCCGGTCGGAGTCGAGGGAGACAAGCTCAGGATAGCGCAGCGGTCACTGCGCAAATACGCCATCAACCAGGATTATTCTGGCATAGACACGGATCAGCTCCATGTCAAGGGAGAAAAGGTCATGTACTTCGCCGGCTGCATGACGGCCCTGACACCGGCAATCAGCAAGGCAATGGAGTCCCTGCTCCGGAAGGCTGGAGTCAGCTACAGCTTCATGGACAGGGACGGAGGCATCTGCTGCGGTCGTCCGATGCTGATGGCCGGGAGGTTTGACCAGGCTCGCCAGATGGTGGAAAAGAACACGGAAATCATCAAGGCCTCGGGCGCGGACACCCTGCTTCTCTCATGCCCGATATGCTACAGGATATTCAGGGAGAAATACCGGCTCGAAGGCATCAGGATAATTCACCACACCGAATATATTGCGGAACTCATCAGGCAGGGCAGGCTCAGTATGGACAAGGGGTATACAAAATATGTATTCCATGACCCTTGCGAACTCGGCAGAGGATGCGGAGTCTATGAAGAGCCTCGCGAAGTACTGTCATATGCCGGAGAACTTGTGGAGGCGACGAAGAACAGGAAAGAAAGCATCTGCTGCGGCGGAAGCCTCGGCAGCCTTACCCTCGGCTTCGATAAGAGAAAGTCAATGACAGAGAACGCTCTTGCCAACCTAACTGAAGCCTCGCCAGATGTCATCGCCACTGCCTGTCCTCTGTGCCGGAGTACATTTGTCAGATATGCCGACCGCCCGGTGGAGGACATAGCCGAGATAATTGACAGGAATTGTATATAGTAAACCAAAATATTTATACCATGACATTCACACCTACCAAGTACAAACTTATGAACTGCGGGACAGGAAGGGTATTTGAGGACGAAGGTTGGACTCTCACCGACCCGCAGGGTGACGGTCCTGCTCTTGTGAGGGCTGTCTATGAGAAAAAAACATTCGAACTCAGGAAAGATCTTGACGGATTCTACAAATTCGCGGACTGGCTTCCTATACAAAGGACACTTCTCCACTCTCATGTGCCGGTCACCTACAGGAGCACAGCCCTTGCAGGATATCTCGGACTTGAGAACCTCTATATAACCTTCTCGGGCTATTTTCCGAAAATTGGGGCACAAATGGAGACATGCTCATTCAAGGAGACCGAAGCCTATTCCGTCTGCGCAAGGCTGCCGGAAAAGCATGACAAAGTGCTTGTAGTGGCGTCAGCCGGCAATACGGCAAGGGCATTCGCAAAAGTCTGCTCTGACAACAACATCCCGCTGCTTCTGTCCATTCCTCTTGACAACATCAGCGCTCTATGGTTCCATAAGCCGCTCAATGACTGCGTAAAAATCATCGCAGCCCCGCAGGGAGGCGACTACTTTGACGCAATAATGCTCGGAGACAAGGTCTGCGAGGCTGCCCCGGACAGATTCATGGCAGAAGGCGGAGCCAAGAACATAGCGCGCCGCGACGGGATGGGAACAACATTGCTCTCAGCAGTTGAAGTGACCGGACGCATTCCGGATGCCTATTTTCAGGCTGTCGGAAGCGGCACAGGCTCCATCGCCGTCTGGGAGAACAACCTCAGACTCATAGAAGACGGGCGTTTCGGAAAGCACAGGATGAGACTTTATCCGTCGCAGAACTCTCCGTTCACGATTATGTATGATTCCTGGAAAGCACGCTCCCGCAAGCTTGTTCCGCTCTCAGCCGACGAGGCGAGAGCCCAGGCAGCAGAAATAAAGGCCAAGGTACTCTCCAACAGAAAGCCGCCATATTCTCTTGCCGGCGGACTGTTCGATGCAATGAACGATGCCGGAGGCGACATGTTCAAGGTCACCAACAATGAACTTGAGGTATGGAAAGAACGGTTCCAGGCACTTGAAGGCATTGACATCTATTCTGCGGCATCAGTGGCTGTGGCCAGTCTTGCCCAGGCCGTGGAATCAGGGGCTGTCGCCAAAGACGAACTCATCATGCTCAACATCACCGGAGGAGGCGAAGCTCTTACCAAGAAGCACCATGAGGTGGTCTATGCAAAGCCAGATCTGGTGATTGACACATTCCTGCCTGCCGGGGAAATTGCCGACATGGTCGAAAAACTCTTCTGACACAGCCATGACAAGATTTCCGTTGCAGGTGACAGTGACTCCTGAAGACACTGCCGCAGTAAGCCATTTTGAATCAAGTGCCAGAGAAGCCATTGAGCACATTGCCACGACTCCTCTGGAACAGTTGCTGCCGGAACTTGCAGAAAGTGCCATACGCTTCGGCATCAAGGTCCTGATTGCACTTCTCATATATTTCATCGGAGCATGGGTTATAAAGAAAATCCGCGGCGTGCTCCGCAGGATTTTCGAAAGGAGAAAGACAGAGAAGGCAATTGCCTCATTCGTCGAAAGCCTGACAAGCATATCGCTGACAATAATTCTCGTAATCATCACTGTCGGCACGCTTGGCGTCAATACCACCTCTCTGGCAGCCCTGCTCGCTGCAGGAGGTATGGCGATAGGCATGGCGCTGAGCGGCACAGTGCAGAATTTCGCCGGCGGCATCATGATTCTGGTGTTCAAGCCATTCAAGGCCGGAGACTTCATCGAGACCGAGAACGGCTATTCCGGTACAGTATCCGATGTAAACATATTCAGCACAAAACTCACTACCACCGACAACAAGATAATTGTCATCCCCAACGGCACATTGTCCAACGGAACAATAAAGAATTATTCCCAGAATACGATGCGGCGCGTCGAATGGCTTGTCGGTGTAGAATACGGCACAGATTCGGGCAAGGTCAAGGCAGCCCTGGGAGAGATAGTGTCGGCGGAGAAGAGAGTGCTCTATATCGGCTCAGGCGCCCCGGCCGACCCACTGATTGAGGTCAATGCGCTTCAGGACAGCGCTGTCCAATATGTTGTGCGCGTATGGGTGAAGTCAGAAGACTATTGGGATGTATTCTATTGTCTAAATGAGAAAATCTATACGGAACTGCCGCAGAAAGAAATTGGATTTCCGTTCCCTCAGATGGACGTGCATATCACCCGAGAGGACTGACAGCTTCATTGCCTCCACCCGGGCAGTGTATTGTGCTCCCTGAGCATTTCCTTTGAGACAATAGGATTGGCGTAGATATTCAGGAAGATATCCCTCATCTCCGCGCGGCAGAAGTCCTTCTCTACAGTATCAAGCTGATGCTCCATGTAGTCAACGAATTTCTGTACATCCTCACCAGAATACTGTTCGCTGTATTTGAATCCATGATTGACGATGTCATAGGCGATATAGTTCGTCTTCCACAGTTTGTAGCCTTCAATGACACGGATATCGACGGCATGGCGGATGAGCTCATAGCGGTCATTCTTGTCACAGAGTGCGGCAACGGCGATTTCTTCCGGAGTCAGAGGCTTTCCGATGTTGAGATGGATATTGCCTTTCTGCTGCTTGATGCCGGTGAGTATGCTGTTCAGGTCCTCCATAGGCCCCTTGACATACTTCTGTCTCCGCGAAATATAAAGCTCCCTGGCCTTGAGGATGTCGCACGTCTCCATCTCATATGAGATGCTCATCGGGATGATGTTCAGCTCCTCGAAATTCTTCCTGAAGTCGGAAGAGCCGCTCATGTCAAGCATTTTCAGCAGGCCCTGCTCGGTCATGTCAAGACCGTCTTTCGTGCGGCCCTGCCTCTGGGCAAGCCAGATTGAGCTCTGCTGTTCTGTTATGTTTAGCCTGATATATTTCGAGAGAAGCTGAGAAGAAAGATACAGTTCCCTTGCTGAAATTCCTCTGACCACTTTTATCATCCTGTTTGAGCGGATGAGATACTCAATGAATTTGTTGGTTATCAGATTGTCCCCGACGGCAATCTCCGTCATGGGAATGTCATTGCGATAGAGGACGAGCTGGGTGATGGCCGGGTCAAGGATTATGTCCCTGTGGTTGGAAAGCACAAGGAATTTCCCCTTGTCCTTCCTGATGTTGGCAATCCCGTCGTATGAGAAATTCCTTGCAGTATTCGCAAGCACCCATTCTATGACACGGGACATGACCATTATCTGGAAATCATCGATGCTCCTGACACTCTTGAGCAGATTGCGCAGGAAGTCAGGTGACTCTTCAGGAAAGAAATATTGCGAGACTTCCGTAACGACAGGGTTGTCCGCCACCTTGCCCAAGGCCTCGACGGCTTCTTCGTCAGTATAAGGGCTTATGCTTTCAAATTCAGACAGATTAATCATACTCTATTCAAAAACTAATAGATTTTTGGCTTTGATTATTACAAAATCATTACAAAGTTAACCAATTCAGCGGATATAATCAAGCCCGGAAAAGCAGAGAACTGTCTCCGTAGCTCAGGAAACGGAAGCCGTGCGAAAGGGCATAATCATAGATTTGACGCCAGTTTCCGCCGACAAATGCCGACACCAGAAGCAGCAGAGTGCTCTGAGGCTGGTGAAAATTGGTCACCAGAATATCTGTAGCCCGGAAACGGAAGCCCGGCACAATAATGATTCTTGTGCCGGTTCGCAGAGAATCCATGGAATGCTGCTCAAGATATGAGATCAGCGCACCGAGGGATTCTTCAAAACTGTACTGAAATTCCCGGCTGTAAGGCATCCACTGAGGAATGTCGTACGGATGCCCTTCCTCAATGCACTGGACACCGGCATAATACAGTGACTCCAAAGTACGCACGGAAGTTGTACCGACTGCAATTACTTTGCGCCTGTTGTCCCTCAGCCTTCTCAATAAATCAATGCCGACGACAAAAGGCTCCCTGTGCATCGTATGTCCGGAGATTCCATCGGATTTGACCGGAAGAAATGTTCCGGCTCCGACATGAAGGCAGACTTTTTCCATGTCAATGCCTTTCGATTCAAGTGACCTCAGAACGCGTTCAGTGAAATGAAGACCGGCAGTAGGAGCGGCCACAGAACCTCTGTATCTGGCATAGAGTGTCTGATATCTCTCATTGTCAATGCTTTCGGACTCCCTGTTAAGATAGGGCGGAATCGGTATCGTGCCGCAGATTTCAAGGACAGATGAAAATGGCAGCCCGTTTTTCCAAGTGAACTCAATTACGGAAGTCTCACCGTCACGCTCAACAAGTTCAGCTTCAAGACCAAGGCCTGCGGCCTCATGCACAGAATCTGTATTGCACAATATGAGTTTCCCTGATTTCCATCGCTTGACATTGCCTACGATACATTTCCAGCGGCAGCACGCCGTCTCGGCAAAAATCTGACTGTATTCTGCAGGAAATACCGGTTCAAGGCAAAAAATCTCGATATGCGCACCTGTAGGCTTCATGAAATGCAGGCGCGCAGGCACGACTTTCGTATCGTTGAATACCATGATTGCATCGTCCGGAAGCATATCCGGCATATCTCTGAACACATGCTCTGAAATATTTCCTTCCTTATACACAAGCAGTTTCGATGAATCCCGTTCATCAAGCGGGTATTTCGCAATCCTTTCCTCCGGAAGGGAATAATCGAAGTCGCACATTTTAATGTCAATGTCTCTCATAAATCAAATATTTCACGCAAATCACAACAGACGGCGAAATTACTGAATTGCGGCCAATATTTCAATATGTGTATCATGACACCTGATTCACATATATGCAGCCGTGTGGTTTTGTAAACAAATTAACAAATCTTAATCACAAAACTCTACTCATGTAATTAATATTTGTAAATTATGTCCCTGAAATCCGTTAATTGTTTAGATTATGTAATCAGTTATATTTTGTAAAATAAGTGTTTCTTATGGTTCAGTACTTACCTATTTTATATCGTATAAATCAAGTATTTATAAAATTTATTTATAGTACAGGTTAATATGAATTATGTATATTTAGCAATATCGCCATGAATTTGGACAGATTTTAGCTATAATTTAAAATATAATTAATATATAATCAGATATTTATATAAAATAATCTTAATTTATTGTTTAAGTAATTACGAGGTTAGTCTCTCCCCTTTTACAAATGTTATCAACATAAATTT
Organism: uncultured Bacteroidales bacterium; assembly: GCA_944322565.1. Classification (GTDB taxonomy): domain Bacteria; phylum Bacteroidota; class Bacteroidia; order Bacteroidales; family UBA932; genus Cryptobacteroides. Next base: position 215,287 of record CALUPG010000003.1, read on the forward strand.
GCATTTATTAACAAAATATTTACTATATTTGTAAACAAAATGATTGACAATCATGAATGAGCGTTTACAACAATTCCTTGCTGCGGAAAACATCAATCAGGCCCAGTTCGCCGACAGCATCGGCGTCGCAAGAGCGAGTGTCTCTCATATATTGGCCGGACGAAACAAGCCGGGATATGACTTTATCATGAACATGATGAAGCGTTACCCCGAGCTGAATGTAGAATGGCTTCTTTCAGGCAAAGGAAAGATGTACAAGAATGTGCGGACATTGCCGGGAGGACAGGCGATGATTCCCCCGCCGGCAGCTCAGGTAAATCTGTTCGATGAACTCCCGGGCTTTTTTGAACAGAAACCGGCTGAACAGGAATCTGAGGAACAGAAAACGGCTGAACGGAAACCGGATATACCTTCCCGGGAATCTTCTGTTCCTGTCAAGGAGCAGGACTCCCCTGCAAATACTGCAGCCACAGAAGGGAAAAAACCTGGGATTTCTTCAGAACATCCTGTAAAACAGCGCACTGCAGTGAAAATCGTGATTTTCTATGATGACAATACTTTTCAGGAATTCTGATGAACTGCATACAAAATCAACCTGCGAACATATAACAAAGAATTATATGATGTATATTTGCCGTTGACCGGACTCCTCCGGATTAAACCACGAAAACGGATATGTACAAATCGCTTATCAGACCTCTCCTTTTCAGCTTCGGCGCAGAGACGGCACACAATCTGACATTTTCAATGCTTTCAGCAGTCAGGGCGATACCATTTGCCAGAAGCATTGTCAGGACAATATTCCGCACGGATGAATCAGGACTTGAGAAAACTGTCTTCGGACTCAGGTTCAGAAATCCCGTAGGACTTGCGGGCGGACTTGACAAGAACGGAGAACACTACAATGAGCTGTCCGACTTCGGATTCAGTTTCATTGAAATCGGGTCACTGACTCCCGAACCCCAGGACGGCAACCCGAAGCCGAGACTATTTCGGGTAATTAAGGACAGGGCCATCATCAACAGGATGGGCATAAACAACAAGGGAGTAAAGTACGCGGCGGCAAATCTGCGGAAACACAAGCCGGAGACAATAATAGCGGCCAACATCTCCAAGAATGCATCCTGCAGCAACGAAAATGCAGCCGACGACTATCTGAAAGCATTCAAAGCAATGTATGAATGCGCCGACATGTTCGTTGTCAATGTTTCCTGCCCGAATGTCACCGGCCTTACTAACCTTCAGGATGTGTCTTTTCTTTCCGGCATAACCGACAGGCTGCTTGAGGAGCGCAACAGCCGCAGTATACGCAAGCCCATACTGATCAAGCTGTCTCCGGACATCTCTTTCGGACAGGTTGACAGCATTCTTGAATATGCGATGGATGCCGGAATTGACGGCGTTGTGGCCGGCAATACCACAAGAAGCAGGGAAGGTCTGACAATCAGTCCGGAAGAAATTGAAAAAATCGGCAACGGAGGTCTCTCCGGTGCTCCTTTATATCAGAAGAATCTGGCTCTCGTAAAACATATAGCAGGCAAAACAGACGGGAAACTGCCGATAATCGGGGTCGGAGGCATAATGTCACCGGAACAGGCTGCGGAAGTACTTGCTGCCGGAGCCTCTCTCATTGAAATCTACAGCGGCTTCATATACGAAGGGCCGGGACTCGTAAAAAGAATCATCAGCCATCTCCATGGCATCAGATAAAATGATACAGGCTTCAATATGCACAATAGGCGATGAAATCCTCATCGGACAGATTGTCGACACCAATTCATCGCATATTTCAAGAGCCCTAAATGACATGGGCGTCAGAGTCACCAGAATGCTTTCCATCGGTGACGACAGGAACGAAATCATTGGAAATCTCAGCCGGGAACTCGCCCTGTGCGACATAGTAATTGTCACAGGAGGGCTCGGCCCGACGAAAGACGACATCACCAAGGCCGCACTGGCAGAACTGTCCGGCAGCACAGCATATAAGGAAGATGCCAGGCAGCTGGAGATTATAGGCAGAATACTCCGTGACAGAGGACTTGATATGCTTGACATAAACAGGCAGCAGGCCTCTGTACCGGACAAATGCGAGGTAATCCCCAACAGACTGGGAACTGCACCGGTGATGGTATTCCGCTTCGAGAAGGAGAGATTCGGACGCAGATCCACCCTGTATTCGCTTCCCGGAGTCCCTTTTGAAGCGACTGGCGCCCTCAATGACATACTCGAAGACATACATAGCCATTACTTGACCGAGAGAATCCTCCACAGGACCGTCATGACATACGGCATCGCTGAATCTGCACTCGCAAAAAAACTTGCCGGCTGGGAGGAGTCCCTTCCAGAATCAATTCATCTTGCCTATCTTCCTGATCCACTCAAAGGTGTAAGACTCAGGCTTTCAATATATGGCGGCACCAGTACTGATGACGGAAGCATGCTGGATGAACAGCTTGCCAGACTCCGGCAAATCCTCGGCGACTCCATATACTCCATGCAGGATGACACATTGCAGAATACAGTCGGCAGACTTCTCAAAAAAGCAGGCAAAACACTCAGTGTCGCGGAATCCTGTACCGGAGGCATGATATCCAGCCTCATTACATCAGTGCCCGGGTCATCCGAATATTACTTGGGTTCTGTTACTTCATATGCAGTAAGTGTCAAGGAAAACGTTCTCGGGGTGGAAGACGATATCATCAGCCGAGCCGGAGTAGTCAGCAGTGAATGCGCGGCAGCAATGGCAGAAGGAATCCGGAGACTGACAGGAAGCGACTACTCCGTGGCAACTACCGGACTTGCCGGCCCGGGAGGAGGCTCCGACAAAAATCCGGTCGGTCTTGTATGGATTGGTGTCAGCTCCCCGACCGGAACCGTGACATCGTCAAGGCTCTTCAAAAACGACAGAATCCGCAATATTGAACGATTTGCGGCGTCAGCTTTGGATTTTCTCAGGAAAAGAATAGAATCTGAACTAAATCATTGATTCATATTTTGTTTAACAATTTTGTTTGTTAACAAAACAAAATTGTTATATTTAATAATGTCAACAATAAGAAACAATAATCTGTTATATAGTTGTTTGATTTTCAAACGATTGACATAAATTTGTCATAACTGGAAGAGAGACGAGGGACATCCGGCATTTTTCTGGACATCAGACATGACCCTGAGGAAATTTTCCCCGGCTACTTTTGCAATGTCAGCCTCAGAATACCCGCGTGTCCTCATCTCTTCAAACACAAGAGGGACGCATGAAATGTCATCCAGTCCGGCAGGAGTGACCTCGATTCCGTCAAAGTCAGAACCTATTCCCACATGCTCGATTCCAGCTACGGAGACGGCATGGTCAATATGGTCGACTACCCTTTTGTATGAAGGTCGCGGCAAAGCCATAAGCTCATCCTGTATCTTGTACCAGGCAAGTCTTTTGCACACATCGGAAGGCTCTGCAATGAAATCATTTTCTATGGCCTCTCCCTTTTCCTGAAGACCTGATTCGGACAGCAGAGCCGCGAAACCGTCATCAAGGAAGACAGGATAAAAATTAATCTGGACTACGCCTCCACGGGCAGCCAGAGCCCGGAGCATCTCATCGGTCATGTTTCTCGGATGTGAGGCAAGGGCCCGGCAGCATGAATGCGTCGCCACCACCGGAGCAGAAGAAGTCTCAATTATATCATAGAAACTCTCATCTGATGCATGCGAAACATCTATCAGCATACCAAGCCTGTTCATCTCTGCGACGACGTCCCGGCCAAAAGGACTGAGTCCATGCCAGGTCTTTTCCTTTGATGAGCATGAATCACATATCTGATTGTCTGCAGAATGCACGAGAGTCATATATCTCACGCCAAGACGCCAGAATTCCCTCAACATTGACAAGGAGCGTCCGACGGGTTCCCCGTTCTCCATGCCTATGAAAATTGACAGCAGGCCATTTTTCTTGTTTTCAATGGCCTGGGCCGGCGTCAGGGCCAGGGCCGCTTTGTCAGAATTTGCCTCAAGAGCGTCATTCAGACCGGCCAGAAGGCCAAGAGCATGGGCTGTGGCTTCCGGACCAGTCTTGGACGAAGGGGTATACAGGGCAAAAAACGAAGCGTCCACTCCTCCTTTGCGCATCTTGGGGAAATCGACATGTCCCCTTTCATTGTCAATACCGATGTCTCTCAAGCGGAGAATCTGCGAAGGTGTATCGCAGTGGGAATCCAGAACAAACATAATCCTGTCATTTGCCTGCGTCTTCTTCTGCCTTTGTGACCGAAGAAGACAGTATCCTTACAATATCCACGGACGGACCTCCACCGTAGACCAGATGGCTGCCTCCGATGATGTCGGCCCTGATGAGCTCAGAAGCGTTGACACTGCAATAAGAAGCCATTGAAAGCGCGACAGATGCTTTTCTTGTGATGAAATCTGCGGCATCTATCCTGCTCGTTCCTCTTCCTGTCACATAACACAATGCCGCAGAACCCTTCACGATAAAGTCGCCGGCAGACTCCGAGAAGAAACTGCATTCGGCAAAATCGCCAGAGACACTGACAGACGAATTGCCGGCCGACTCAAAGGAAGCTGTCCCGGATTCAGCCGCAATCTCCAGTTCAGATGCAGCCGAAGACCTGACATAAAGTGAATCAGCCCTGACTGAAAGATTTGCCCTGGCATTTCTCGTGGCATTCATTGAAAGACTGCCGCAGTTCAGAGACAGATTGCTTATCATGGATGAGCCGTCCATAGACAGAAAAAGACTGTCTGCAGAAAATACATCAGAATTGTCCAGGACCACATTGTCATGCAGGACTAAGGAAGACAGCGAGCCCACATGAATTTCAGCCTTCAGGACAGGGACCACTGCATTACGCCCTGAAAAAGATTTCTTCAGTTCAGGAGGAAAGGCCGCATCGTCAAGTTCCAGATACAATGTACTGTCCTTCACATAGACATGCACATACTGGAATATTTCCTTGTCCGCGGACATTGTTACCATGCACTCATCAGAATTGACGAGTGCCAGATCAAAATTGTCGCAGGCTACAATTCTTCCGAATCCGGAATATTGGTTCTCGATTGTTATCACATCCCTTTCATCAATATCGCCGGCATCCTGCGCGGCAACAGGGAAATAACCGGCTGTCAGCAACAGCACGGAGACAACAAAAGCCGATTTAATTCTTCTATTCATTTCCATTCATTATTTGCCGCGTCTCTGGCGGACAGCTTCATAAATCATTACGGATGCAGCGGCGGATACATTGAGGGAAGATATCTCACCTGTCATCGGGATTGCAGCTTTCTCATCGCACAGCTCCAGCATTGTCCGGGAAATACCCTTGCCCTCAGAGCCGAGCACAATAGCCAACGGGCCTGTCATATCGGTATCATACAGGACATCATCTGCTTTTTCCGTGGCTCCCACGAGTCTAACACCATTCTGTTTCAGGTAATATGCAGCATACCGCAGATTCGGCACGCGGCACACATCCAGACGCATCAGGGCACCGGCTGATGTTTTCACAGCATCAGCATTCAGTGCCGCACCACCTTTAGCCGGAAGAATAATTCCGCAGCCTCCGGCACATTCCAAAGTTCTGGCGACGGCTCCCAGATTCCTGACATCGCTCACTCCGTCAAGGATAACGAATATCGGAGCTTCATGCCGGGCGAACGCATTGTCAGTCATCTGTTCAAGAGAGACCGGCTCCATTGCGGGCAAGAATGCAGCCACTCCCTGGTGCGCTCCGCCCTTTGATATTTTTGCGAGTCTCTCGGCAGGCACGAACTGCACGGGAATATTCCTCTCCTTGAGCAATTCCGAAAGTTCCCTGAACTGCGGACCCTCAAGTCCTTGCTTCAGAAGCACCTTGTCAATATTTTTACCCGAGCGGACAGCCTCGAGCACCGGATGCATGCCATAAAGGCACAAACTCATATTTTCTTCCATCTTTTCTATATTTTGCCGGGGTTGCCGGATTTCATAACTGAACAGCCCGCCTCACTCGAATTTCTGAAGCGATTCTCCTGCCATAATCCATTCCTCAGTCTTGGCATCCATGTCTCTCTTGAGTTCAAGGTATTCCCTTGTCAGGTCCATTATGTCATCCTGGGGACCGGGAGATGCCAGGACAGCCTCAATTCTCTTCATCTTATCCTCGGTCTCCGCTATGGATTTCTCCAAAAATGCCACCCGGTTCCTGATGCGCCTTTCTTCCTTGGAGACAAATTTCCGGGACTGGTATTCGTGCTGGGATGCAGTCTTTTTCTCCACGGTCGCGGCCGGCTTTACTGCCGCCGGCTTGAAATGTCTCTCCAGCTCATTGAGGTTCTCTATCTTGCTTTTCTCCAGGAATTCAGCCACTGTGCCAAGATGTTCCTTCACCTTTCCGTCACGGAACTCATACAGCTTGTCCACAAGTCCGTCCAGAAAATCCCTGTCATGCGAAACTATAATCAGGGTGCCGTCGTATGCTTTCAGAGCCTGTTTCAGGATGTCCTTCGACCTGATGTCCATGTGGTTGGTCGGCTCATCCAGAGCCAGCAGATTGTAGGGCTTGAGCATCAGCTTCGCCATGGCAAGCCTCGCCCTCTCACCTCCGCTGAGCACCGCCACTTTCTTGTCTATGTCTTCCCCCTTGAAAAGGAAGGCAGCCAGAATGTCCCTGAGCTTTGTTCTGATGTCCCCTACGGCAATCCTGTCTAGAGTACCGAACACCGTATCCTGCTTGTCGAGAATATCTTCCTGATTCTGGGCATAATAGCCGACATTGACATTGAAGCCTGTCTTTGCCTCTCCTGACATGGGGTCAAGCTCGCCCATGATTACTCGCATGAGTGTGGTCTTTCCCTCTCCGTTGCGGCCGACAAGGGCCACCTTCTCCCCTCTCCGCACCTCTATGTCCGCATGAGAGAACACGACCTTGGTCCCATATCCGACAGTCAGGTCAGCAGCCTTGAAGACGACCTCCCCTGCCCTCGGAGCAGGAGGAAACTTCACAGTGAGAGCAGACCTGTCCTCTACATCAACCTCTATTCTTTCAAGTTTCTCAAGCTGCTTTATCCTGGACTGCACCTGGTTGGACTTTGTCGGCTTATAGCGGAATCTCTCTATGAACTCTTCGCTCTTGGCAATCATGCGCTGCTGGTTCTCATAGGCGGCCTGCTGCTGGGCAATCCTTTCCTTTCTCAGCTCCAGATATTTGCTGTATGGGACCTTATAGTCATGAATGTGGCCGAGCATAATCTCCACAGTCCTGCCTGTCACATTGTCCAGGAATTTCCTGTCATGGGATATCAGCACAAGGGCGCCACGATAATCCCTAAGATATGATTCAAACCATTCAATCGACTCTATGTCAAGGTGATTGGTCGGCTCGTCAAGCAGCAGCACATCAGGCTTTGAAAGCAGTATCTTTGCCAGCTCGATGCGCATGTTCCATCCCTGGCTGAAAGTCTCGGTAGCCCTGGTGAGCTCCCCGTATTTGAAACCGAGGCCCATCAGCGTCTTTTCCGCCTGTACCCGAGGAGACTCTTCCTGCCGGTAGGAAAGCCTGTCATTGAGGTCATTCATCCGGACAATAAGGTCCTGATAGTCCTCTGACTCATAGTCTTCTCTTGAAGCGAGCTCTGCGGTAAGCCTTTCAATCTCCTTCTCCATCTCCAGCATGTCGGCAAAGGCTGTCATGGTCTCGTCTATGACACTCTTTCCCTTATGGTGCTCCATAATCTGCGGGAGATAGCCGATTTTCACGCCGGGCGGCACAGCCACCTTGCCTGAAGTCGGATGCTGCATGCCGCAGATAATCTTCAGGATTGTGGACTTTCCGGCGCCATTTTTCCCGACAAGACCAATCTTGTCACTCTCGCTGATATGGAAATTGATGTCATTCAGGAGGACAAAACCGCCGTAGGCTACAGTCAGATTGTTGATTGATATCATTTCTCTCCGTCTTCTGCCTTGGTTGCGTCCGTCTTTTCTGAACCGTCTGCAATTTTCCCGGATTTATCATCCGGAGACTTGATTTCCTTCTCCATGTCATTCATCCCTTCCTTGAAGCTGCGCACACCTTTGCCGAGACCGCGCATAAGTTCCGGTATCTTCCTTCCTCCGAAAAAAAGAAGAATGACCAGGGCAATGACCAGTATCTCTCCCCATCCGATTCCACCGAGGAACAGAGGCAATGTCATAATATCTGTCATAGAGTCTCGATATTGATTTGTTTCACATGTTCGCATGCCGTCTCCGGCAAATCATTTTCAGGCGTCTTCCATTCTGGACCTGATTGTCTCCGCAAGTTTTCCCGGACATCTGACAGGATGCCTGGACTCTGAATCTATGAATCCCAGAATGACTTTGCCGATACACAGCAAGTCATTGTGCTGATTATAGATTTCGGTATCTATCTCAAGCTTTGCCATAGGTACTTTGCCTATCATGGACACAATCCTGAGAGTGTCCCCCATCTTTGCGGGAAGCTTGTAATGACATTCGACGGAAACGACCGGAAGCATTACGCCTGCGGCCTCGATGGCCTCTATCGGCAGCCCGGCTTTCTTCATCATGTCGGAACGCCCGCATTCAATATATCTTACATAATTGGAGTGATGGACGATGCCCATCTGGTCAGTCTCGTAGTATCTGACATCAAGCTCCAGTTCAGAACGCATCATAATTCACTGTAATATATATCATAGTTATATGATATCTGTCAAATCATGCCTTGAGGGAGGCGATGGCGGCTTTGAGGCTCTCTATCCTGGAGAGGGTATCGGATTCCTTATTGCGCTCGTTGGCCACGACCTGCTCGGGGGCATTGGAAACAAACCTTTCATTGGAGAGCTTCTTGCGGACTGAGGCGAGGAACTTTTCCTGATACTCCAGGGCAGCTTCAAGCTTTGCAAGCTCTTCTGCTGTGTCCACAAGTCCTGTGAGAGGCACGAACATCTCCACTGTCCTTACCATGAACGACACTCCCTCAGTTTCTTGGAAGGACATCACCTTCTGCGCAGAGGAAATGTTGGCGAGTTTTGTCACAGCAGGAAGCACTTCCAGAGGAAAATCCCCCTTGAATTGCAGATCCAGGGCTTCCTTCGGCGAAAGGCCCTTCTGCTGACGGATACTTCTGACGGCCACCACAGCCTCGCACGCCATCTCGAAGCCGGAAATGAATTTCCTGTCAGGCTCTCCTGCAACAGGCATCCTCTGGAGCATGATTGTCTCCCCGTCCTTGCGCGGGGCCATGTTCTGCCAGAGTTCCTCTGTAATGAAAGGCATGAAAGGATGGATCATCTTGAGCAGAGCATCAAAGAACCCGACAGTCGCACCGTATGTCGCCTTGTCTATGCCTGCCCCGTATGCCGGCTTGGCAAGCTCCAGATACCACGCGCAGAAGTCATCCCAGAACAGCTTGTAGACGGACATCAGGGCATCGGATATCCTGAACTTGGAATAATGGTCCTCAACCTCGGCAAGCACTGCGTCCAGCTTGTTGCGGAACCATTTGACAGCCACCGCCGCTGCCTCAGGCTGCCTTGCCGCCTCATCGACCGACCATCCGCGGACAAGCCTGTATGCGTTCCATATCTTGTTGCAGAAATTCCTGCCCTGCTCCACCTGGGACTCGTCGAAGAGGATGTCGTTTCCGGCGGATGTGCAGAGCAGCATTCCGAGACGGACTCCGTCGGCTCCGTATTTGGCTATGAGCTCAAGAGGGTCCGGAGAATTTCCGAGAGTCTTGGACATCTTGCGTCCCTGCTTGTCACGCACGATTCCGGTGAGATAGACATTGCGGAACGGCACTTCATGCATGAATTCGTTGCCTGCCATTATCATCCTTGCTACCCAGAAGAAGAGGATATCCGGTCCTGTAACAAGATCATTGGTAGGATAGTAGTATGCCAGATCCCTGCCAGGGTCTGCCTCAGGATGTCCGGCCTTGTGCGTGTCAAAGACAGAAATCGGCCACAGCCAAGAGGAAAACCATGTGTCAAGCACATCGTCATCCTGCTTCAGGTCCGCTGCCGTCACATCAGGATTCAGCTTGCGTGCCTGCTCAAGAGCTTCCTGAGGCGACGGGGCGACAACATATTTCCCGTCAGGAAGATAATATGCAGGAATCCTCTGTCCCCACCAGAGCTGGCGAGAAATGCACCAGTCGCGGACATTCTCCATCCAGTGCCTGTATGTATTCCTGTACTTGTCAGGAATCAGCTTCACCTTCCCGCTCTCGACAGACTCAAGAGCATCCTTTGCGAGTGCGTCCATCTTCAGGAACCACTGCATCGAAAGTCTCGGCTCGATGACGGCATTGGTCCTCTCCGAATATCCCACCGGAGAAGTGTAGTCTTCGACTTTCTCAAGGTTGCCGGCATCGGCAAGCATCTTCTCAATTTTCTTCCTTGCCTCGAAACGGTCTTCCCCGACAAGAATCTGAGCCTTCTCATTGAGGCGGCCGTGGTCATCTATGATGTCCGTGACAGGAAGGTTGTGGCGCAGGCCTATCTCATAGTCATTGACATCGTGGGCAGGAGTCACCTTGAGGCAGCCCGTACCGAAGCCCATCTCCACATAGCTGTCTTCAATAATCGGAATCTCCTTGTTGATCAGCGGGATAAGAACTTTCTTTCCCCTGAGCCAATGGTATCTCTCGTCCTCTGGGTTGATGCAGACTGCGGCATCCGCCATGATTGTCTCAGGACGGGTGGTCGCAATGATAATGTATTTGTCCGCAGGCTTCCCGTTTCCGTCCGAAATGAAATACCTCAGATGATAGAACTTGCTGACAGTTTCGCGGTGAATCACCTCCTCGTCACTGACAGCCGTATGGCCCACAGGGTCCCAGTTGACCATTCTGATGCCTCTGTAGATATATCCTTTTCGGTAAAAATATACGAAGGTGTTGATGACGGCCTCGCTCAGGTCCGGGTCCATGGTGAATTTGGTGCGGTCCCAGTCGCATGAGGCGCCGAGTTTGCGCAACTGGTTGAGAATGATGCCTCCGTGCTTCTCCTTCCATTCCCAGGCATATTTAAGGAACTCTTCCCTTGTGAGACTCTCCTTGTCGATGCCCTCTGCCTTGAGCTTCGCCACCACCTTGCTTTCGGTGGCAATCGAGGCATGGTCAGTCCCCGGCACCCAGCATGCATTCTTCCCGTCCATTCTGGCCTTGCGGACCAGCACATCGTTCAAAGTATTGTTGAGCACATGTCCCATGTGCAGGATTCCTGTCACGTTAGGCGGCGGAATGACTATGGTATAAGGCTCTCTCCCGTCAGGTTCCGAATGAAAAAACTTGTTCTTAAGCCAATAGGCGTACCACTTGTCCTCCGTCTCGGCAGGACTGTACTTAGCTGGAAGTTCCATAAACTCTCAATAACAACATTGTGCCGGAAGCTCCGGCTTCTCCATAAATCAGTCTGATATGGCACCGTAATGGCGCAATATCGTGCAAATATAGGGAAAATATAGACAACCTTGCCCTATCTGGTGGGGATTTTGCCTGGATTTGCTGAATGCATATATTTGGCTGCGCCCCATATACAGACAGTAAAATGCATACTTTAGCGCCTCGGCAATTGCAAACAAGCTTGCATTGCTCTCGGCTTCTGCGTATATTTGCCACACAAATATCTATATTGAAATGGAAAACGAAGAAAAGAAACTCAGCTTTGAGCTCAAGCAGGACATTGCGAAGGGCTCATATTCCAACCTTGTGATAATCACCCACTCCAAAAGCGAATTTATCCTTGATTTCGCAACCATGCTTCCGGGCCTGCCCAAGCCGGAAGTCTCCAACAGGATAATCATGTCCCCGGAACACGCAAAGAGGCTTCTGCTGGCTCTCCAGGACAACATCTCCAAATATGAGGCACAGAACGGCCAGATTACTTTGGGAGAGCCCAGGGGAACTTTCCCTATGGGAGGATTCGGCAACATGGGCAACGGGACTAAATCCTGATTCATGGACATGGAATCTCTTTTGCGCATCAGGGCTTTTGCCTTCGATGTGGACGGAGTGATGACGGACGGCGGCATCCTTGCCGACCTGTCCGGCGAACTCTACCGCACCTTTGATTCCAAGGACGGATTCGGGCTGAGGATGGCCTCCATGCACGGCTATCACCTCGGAATCATCACAGGAGGCCGCTCCGAAAGTATCCGGCAGAGGTTCAGGACATGCGGTGTAAAGCCGGAAGATGTCTATCTCGGGTCAAGAGACAAGATGGAGGATTTCAATGATTTCTGCTCCAGGCACGGGCTTGGTCCGGAGGAAGTGCTGTTCTGCGGAGACGACCTCCCTGACGCCCCGGTAATGATTGCATGCGGATGCGGGGCATGCCCGTCAGATGCAGTGCCTGAGGTCAAGGAGATAGCCGACTATATTTCCCCGTATCCCGGAGGAAAAGGATTTGTCCGCAACACCATAGAACTGGTCATGAAGATGCAGGGCAATTGGGGCCTGGATGTGAACCTCTACAAGAAAAAGTTCTGAAACATACGGATGAGCGTAATCAAGCAGCTGTACAGAATCATGCAGAAGAAAAAAATCATTCTCGGAAGCGGGTCTCCAAGACGGAAAGAACTCCTCAGCGGCCTGGACATAAGCTTCGAGGTGGACACGAACAATAATTTCGAAGAAAAATATGCTCCGGAGACTCCGCACAGGATGATTCCGGAACTCATGTCCGTCGGAAAGTCGCACGGGTTCCACCGCAGCCTCGGCCCCGACGAGATTCTGATTACATCGGACACTATGGTCCTGTGCGGAGACAAAATCCTCGGCAAGCCCCATGGCGCAGAAGATGCTGCAAGCATGCTCCGTCTGCTGTCCGGACGGACACATGAGGTAATCACCTCAGTCACACTCAGGGACTGCGGTCGTGAAGAAACATTCACCGACACGGCAAAAGTCACCTTCAAGACATTGTCAGACGAAGAAATCAACTATTACATAGAGAAATACAGGCCATTCGACAAGGCCGGCGCCTATGGCATACAGGAATGGATAGGATACATCGGCATCACCGGTATTGAAGGTTCATTCTACACAATAATGGGATTCCCTGTCTGCAGGGTGTATGAGGAACTTAAGAAGTTCATGGCATAAAAATCTGGGCATAAAAAAAAGAGGTTGCGCCACTCACGTGGGGCCCCTCTACTAACCACATAATTAATAACACTAAAACTAATAACCAATAAGTTCGAGGTGCCAAGCAGAATCGAACTGCTGTGCATGGTTTTGCAGACCATTGCCTAACCACTCGGCCATAGCACCTTATTTCAAATGGACTGCAAAGATAGTAATTTATTATTAAATTCCAAACAATCTCTGCCGTCTATTTAAAATGAATCAGAATTTCAAACAAACATCGGCTCTGTCTTCATCCGTCAGGCGGATTCCAAAGGCCGCGATTATTTATTGCAAACGCCGTGCCACACTATTCAACATAGAGAAGGAGACCTTTCAGATACTCCCCTTCCGGATGGTAGATATTTACGGGATGGTCTCCGGGCTGGTTGAGACGGTCAAGTATCCGGACACTTCTTCCCGTCTGGGCGGCAGCGGAAAAGACTGTGAGGGCGAATGTCTCCTTGTCAACGACCTGGGAACAGCTGTAGGTGAAGACAAGTCCGCCTGCCGCAACCTTTGAGATTGCTGCGGCATTCAGTCTCTGATATGCCCTCAGGGCATTGTGCAGGGCTCCGCGGTGTTTGGCAAATGCCGGCGGGTCCACTATCATCATATCGTATTTTCCTTCAGGGACATTCTTGAGAAAATCAATGGCGTCGCAGCAGAAACCTTCATGCTGTCCTGCGGAAAAACCGTTCAGGACGATGTTCTTGTCCACGAGATCCATTGCACGCCTGGAACTGTCCACGGAATCCACATGCGAAGCGCCGCCGCACAGGGCATATACTGAAAAGCCTCCGGTATAGCAGAAAAGGTTCAGCACATTGCGGCCGGATGCATATTTCTCGACGAGATGGCGGTTCTCTCTCTGATCAAGGAAGAATCCCGTCTTCTGGCCGTCAGTCCAATTCACCATAAACTTGTGTCCGTATTCAAGGACGGTCTGGCTGTCGTCGCTGAATCCTTCTTTCCTGTATATATAGCCGTCCACCAGATCGAGTCCTGCCTTGAACGGAGCCGTGCCGGAACTCTTGTCATAGACGGCCTTGAGCTCGTCTCCATAGACTTCTTTCAGCGCCCCCGCTATCTGAAGGCGGGAGCGGAACATTCCGGCAGAATGGGCCTGCATGACACATACGCCGTCGTACCAGTCGATGATCAGCCCCGGAAGATTATCCCCTTCTCCATGCACCAGCCTGTAACAGGTTGTCTGACATTGTCCGACAAGGGCAAGGGCCTTTCTCTGCTCAAGTGCCCGGGAAAGCATGGTTCTCCAGAAATCCGGCTTCAGCACATCCGAGTCGAAGCTCAGGACACGCACGGCTATTGAACCTATCTGATAATGGCCGCAGGCCAAGAAAGTGCCGTCAGAGGCATATACGCCTACAACATCTCCTTCCGACGGCTCTCCGACAATTTGTGCGATTGCACCTGAGAACACCCAGGGATGAAATCTCTTCAGGGACTCCTCCCTGCCTCTCTTCAAAATGACTTTGTCCATACCTTATATAATAAAAATGCCGGCGGGGAAAGTTTATAAGGTCTCCGTCTGAGGAAGAGGCCCTGAATTCATGAGCTTCACATACATCTCCCTGCACACCCAGGCATCAGTCGCAGCGTATTTCATCTGCGATTCCGAAAGAGTCTCAGCCTCCCAGTTGGAAAGCTGCTGGGCCTTTGATATTCTGAATCCCAGGATGATGGCTGTCATTTTCTTTACACTCCTGTCTTGGATTCCGTAGTCACCTACCATCTTCTGGAGATCCACGAATGCCCTTGGCGTAAACTCCTGATATTTCTGCAGCCCGCGGATATCATCTGTCACTGCCGCCCCGACCTTAATGACCTTGTCGCTGGAGAGAAGTACAGACAATTTCTTCGGAAGGCCCATATGGTTGATTCTGAACAGGAAAGCATGTTCCTTGCCGGACAGCTGAAGCAGACCCACCCCATATCTCGGCTGGGATGCCGAGAAACAGGGACGAGTCTCCGTATCAAAGCCTATGACTTTCTGGGACTTGAGATAAGATACAGCCCTGTTGAATTCAGACCCGACCGTATCAATCAGATGAATCCTCCCCGGAAAGCTCGCCTGCTCCAGACGCTCTATTTCTTCTGCTTCTATGCTGGCTATAAACATCTTTTTATATTATATGGACTGCTTTATTATCTGGACAGCGGTTCTCTTATATGAACAGCAGTTCGCGGTACTTAGGCAGAGGCCACATCTCGTCATCTACAAGCATCTCAAGATGGTCGGCGCTGTCACGGACCTTGTCCATCAGGTCCTTCACTTCATGAGAATACACCTTTGCCCTTTCAGCTATGTCCTCTATTCTGTTCGCATGCTTGCGGGCCTCCACGAGGGCCTCCACATCGGAGGACATCCTGTTGATGAACATGGAAATCTTCTTCAGGGTCGAGACTTCCGATGCGCAGAGTTCACGGTATTCTTCTCCGAAGACATCCTTTACCCCCTTGACATTCTCTATCAGGATGTTCTGATAACGGATTGCGGCAGGAAGAACATGATTCAGACAGATATCTCCTATTACCCTTGCCTCTATCTGGAGTTTCTTCACATATGTCTCGTTCAGGACTTCAAACCTCGCCTCGACCTCATTTGGGGCAAGCACCCCGAGCTTCGAGAACAGCTCCACGGTCTTCTTCTCATGATAGACTTCGTATGACTCAGGCACATTGGTAATGGCGCGCAGCCCCCTTCTCTTCGCCTCAGCTTCCCACTCCCTGCTGTAGCCGTTGCCCTCGAACATGATGTTCCTGGACTCGTGGATGAATTTCCTGACTACGGTCATGACAGCATTGGAAAGTTCTTCTCCCTTCGCTGTGAGGGCGTCCACCTCCGCCTTGAAGTTGTTGAGACTCTCGGCGACAATGGAATTGAGGACATATACCGCGGAAGCGACATTGACCGACGAACCTACTGCCCTGAATTCAAATCGGTTGCCGGTGAAGGCAAACGGTGATGTCCTGTTCCTGTCGGTGTTGTCCGGGAAAATGTCCGGAATGGCATTCACTATTCTGATGGTCTCCTGATTGACCACATCCTCATGCAGGTCCTGCATGTTCTCTATAGACTGGAATATATTATAAAGGGTAGAGCCCGAGAATACGGACATCACTGCAGGCGGCGCCTCGTTGCCTCCGAGCCTGTATGAATTGCTCAGGGTGGCGATGCTGGCCATCAGAAGATAATGGTGGTCATGGACAGCCTTGAGAACTGAGGAATAGAATGACAGGAACTGCAGATTCTTGGTCGGGGTCTTGCCCGGGGAAAGGAGATTCACTCCCCCGTCGGTGACAATCGACCAGTTGCAGTGCTTGCCGGAGCCGTTCACACCGTCAAAAGGCTTCTCGTGGAATATAACCTTGAGATGATGCTTTTCTGCAACCTTCTGCATGATAATCATCAGCATCATGTTCTGGTCTATGGCCTTGGTGGCCTCACAGTACACCGGAGCACACTCAAACTGGTTAGGAGCCACCTCATTGTGCCTTGTCTGGAGCAAAATACCGAGCTTGTATGCCTCTGTCTCAAAATCCTTCATGAATGCGCTGACCTTGGTGGGAATGGCACCGAAATAATGGTCTTCAAGCTGCTGGTCCTTGGCGGAAGTATGGCCGATGACTGTCCTGTCGCAGAGCACAAGGTCCGGCCTTGCATTGTACAGAGACTCGTCTACAAGGAAATATTCCTGCTCTAGGCCGAGATTGGCATGGACGCTTTTGACCGAAGGGTCGAACAGCTTCGCCACAGAGGATGCTGCTTCGCTCAGTGCCTGGAGAGACTTCAGGTTCGGCACCTTTGTATCCAGGGCTTCTCCCGTATAGGAAACAAACACTGACGGAATGCAGAGCGTGCCGTCCAGAATGAACACCGGGGAAGACGGGTCCCATGCGGAATATCCCCTTGCCTCGAATGTATTCCTGAGTCCTCCGTTCGGAAAACTTGAGGCATCCGGCTCCTGCTGCACAAGTGCGCTGCCGCTGAATCTTTCGAATGCCTGTCCGTCCTTGACCACTATGAATGCTTCATGCTTCTCCGCAGTGGCATCGGTAAGAGGATGGAAAAGATGTGTATAATGTGTGGCCCCCATCTCCATTGCCCAGGCTTTCATGCCGGAGGCAATCTCGTTGGATACGCTTCTGTCCAGCTTCGCCCCGTATTTGACGGCGGCGAGCACGGCCTCGTAGGCCTGTCTGGACATGTAGCTTCTCATCTTGAAGAGGTCAAGCACATTCTTGCCGAAATACTTCGACACCGGTCCATCTTCAACGCAGAAGCGTTCGGCGTGGTGGGATGCCGCTTCATTCAATGCTCTTTGTCTGAACGCTGCCATAAATTATCAAGAATTAATTCTCAAGAACGCCCGCAAAGGTAGAAAAAAGGAAGAAAAAAGACTATATTTGCAGCCGAATTAATTGAACAAATATGGCAAAGATTTCCGCTAAGGCCCAGCAGATGCCTGCATCTGCCATCAGAAAACTCATACCGCTTGCAGACGCGGCCGTTGAGAAAGGTGTTAAGGTATACAGACTCAACATGGGACAGCCGGACATAAAGTCCCCGTCATGTGCACTTGATGCAGTGAAAAACATAAATCTGAAGAATGTTTCCTATTCAAATTCCGCAGGCCTTATGGAGCTCAGGAAAGGGCTCGTGGAAAAATACTACCGCAAAATCGGCATCAACATCGAAGTGCCTGAACTCATTGTGACGGTCGCAGGCAGCGAGAGCGTCCTCCTTGCCCTTGAAATCACATGCAACGCCGCAGATGAAGTGCTTGTGCTTGAGCCGTTCTACACCAACTACAACACTTTCGCCTTCATGAACGAAATCACTCTGAAGGCCATCCCGACCGACATAAGCAACGGTTTTCAGGTACCTGACATCGAGGAATTCGAAAAGGCCATCACAGACAAGACCAAGGCCATCCTGATATGCAACCCGGGCAACCCCACAGGAACCCTGTATACGAAGGAGAGCATGCTCGCCCTCGGAGAAATTGCCCGCAGACATGACCTCTTCCTCATTTCAGATGAAGTATACAGGGAATTCTGCTACACAGACGAGCCTCATTTCTCGGCCATGAACATCCCGGACCTCGACCAGAATGTCATTCTGGTGGATTCCGTGTCAAAGAGATACAATCTCTGCGGGGCCCGCGTCGGCTGCATCGTGTCCCATAACAAGGAAGTGATGGCCGCAGCCATGAAGTACGCCCAGGCCCGCCTCTGCCCTCCTGTACTCGGACAGATTGCCGCCATCGGAGCTCTCGACACCCCGCAGGAATATTTCGACGCTGTCCGCGAAGAATACATAAGAAGAAGGAACTATATGATAGACACCCTGAACTCGATTCCGGGGGTATACACTCCCCTTCCTATGGGTGCCTTCTACACCGTTGCCAAGCTTCCGGTCGACGACACAGAGAAGTTCGCCCGCTGGATGCTCGAGGAATTCAGGTACGGGAACGCCACGACCATGGTCACCCCTGCCGCGTCATTCTTCAAGACTCCGGGAATGGGCACCAACTATGCCCGCATAGCCTATGTGCTTGAAATCCCAGAAATGGAGAAAGCCCTCAAGTGCCTTGCAGAAGGGCTGAAGCAGTATCCGGGAAGGACAGAATGACATCTTCGGGGGACTGTCTAACGGGAAAATTCCGCTGACGCATCCCGGACTATGTCTTCCGGGATATCACCTTCATCCAATGCCGTTCTGATGAACGAGTCATCCAGACTGAAGGCAGAGACAAGAAAATCAGCTGCGGCATTGAAATTCTCATAATATGAATCCATGTCTCCGGCATCAAGGCTTCTCTGTGCATCACGGCTGCGGACTATGGACCAGAGGTACTGCACCTTGGCAGATTCCTCCGTCATTGTCATGAGGGTCTGCTCGGCCATACGGTCAAATGCGGCCTTGTCCTGTGCAAGATACATCACGACCTTGTTTACCGGTGATGATGCAGACACTATTGCGGAGATTTCATCGGAGAGGTTCTTCATGGCCGGGGATGAAGACTTCATATAATAGCCTCCATGGCAGAGGACAATGGCCCTGAGTAGTCTGTTTTCCTCGGTATCCGGCAGTATGGGAAGAAGAGAGCGAGCACTGTCATAGTCATCCCCGGCAAGAAAAGTCATTATCTGCAGGGCAACTGTCTGCTCTATATTGACGACTTCCTTTACTGTGCCATCTGGCTTGTAGACATAGTGATTGGCCGGACAGGACCTGTCAATGAGAGGAGACAGCACTGTCGTATCGGCAATTCCCCTTTCCAGAGAGGCTGCGGCAAGATTGCCGGCGGCAAGCGGCCATGGCCGTCCGTTTATGGCGACGGACTCCCTGTAGGCCCGCCGGTACAAGTCATACAGACGGTCGGGATCTTTCACCGCAGAAAACAGCTGCCTGTATTCGTCAAGTCCATATTGAGGCCTGACCGCTGCAGTCTCGGTCTCGTATTTCGCAATGATTTCATCAGGAGAAAGCGCCCTGAGGCTTTCATACACATACTCGACAAGCACAGAATTTCTTTCGTCATACAGAGAATCGCTCCGTCCCACATCCACTGTCCTGGTCTGGATGTATGTCCTGTTCCTGACATTCCGGGGAAGGATGGAATTTATCAGTTCCGTGGCCGTTCCAATGCGGTCAGACGCGAGCTTGCTGCCATCTGCTCCCGAGCCATAAGGCCTATATACAGAAATCCTGATGCTTTTCAGCTGGAACGCACTGCGTCCCAGGATATTGGAAATGTCCGCCTTCAGATTGCCGAGCCTGCCGGAATTGTCTTTGTCGGACATATCAAGGCGCGATGAGCCTGGAACAAAGCCGAGGCTCACTGCAGTTGTGGTGTTGCGAAGCTCAAGCCGCGGAGACACGACAAAGTCGTCCGGATTCAGAATATATGATGAAACCGGCATGTCCAGAAGGTGAAGGGGCCTCCATATACGGTCAGAGGCAACAGTCAGAGTATCCTGAAAATATATTTTCTTTCCTTTCCGAATATCCATCAGGGCTTTCACCTGATATTTGCGTGTATCCCCCTTGAGTGTAAGGTCATTGGTAAAGGTAATGACCTTGAGGCTGTCCATCGCCGACACTTTGACCCGGTCCAGAGGATAGTCCCATTCCGCGCAGAAATCCCGGGGCTGGAAGCTGTCATCGTTTTCACAGAGGAAAAGGCGGAGATTCATGACAGAATTGGGGCGGATAAGGCCGACAGGGACATTGACATCAAAACTCAGAAGCCTTCTGTTGCCCACAAGACGGTTCTCCCTTTCCGACACGGATACTTCAAGGGCATTGTCTATCTCTACTTTCCCGGAGGATTCCGGCCTGGATTTCTCCTTGCGGGACAGCCGCTGTATGTAGCGGAAATACTTTTCCCTCTGTCTCTGCTCATACCGGCGGACCTTGTCCTCAAGCTTGCGGAGGACATCCATACCCTTTACTTCCTGCACCTGTGGAGAAGCCGCACAGGAAGGACTCAATGATGCAGGTAAAACAAATGCCATTGCCGTCATGACGGCAATGACAAATATGTTTGCATACCTATTTTTCATACATGTTCATATTCCGTTCAAAGTTAGAAACTTTTCGCGAAATAAGAAACTACCGGGACTGTAGAGCCGTCCGCCAGACTGCCTCGGTTATATCACCGTCATATTCCGCCGTCTTCTTCAATGAGCAGTCGCGTCTTATGGCTTCAGACAATAATCCGGCAGCATCTTCTTCTTCCTTGAAAGAATTGTTGTTGTCACCAAGCGATGAATAGCCGGCGGCACGGCGGCATGCCAGCACTGCTTTCAGGTAATATGTCATGGCATCGTCCTCAGGAAGAGACTCAACGATTTCCGAGGCCCTGGCATCATCCGAAGCCGTACAGAGGGAAAGATACATTATGGCCTTGTTTCTTGGTGAAGAAGACAATATGTCATTGAAACGCTCTTGCTGCACGGCACGGAGACTTTCATTTTCGGAGGCTGCAAAATAATCCGCCTGATACATTATCATTGACTTCAGCAGACTGTGGCATTCATTGTCCGGCAGCACACGCAGCAGTCTCTCTGCCCCGTACAAATCCCCGGCAATCGCATACATGACGGCCTGCATGGCAATTACTGCCGGATTATTGATTTCCGCAACCCGTATTCCCGCCTCATTGCGCATTATGAATGTCTCCGGCACATATTTGTTTATGAACGGGGCGAGGAGTGCCGTATCGGAAATACCCCGTTGAGCCTTAGCTTTTGCAAGCAGATACGAGGACAGCATCCAGGGACGGCCATATTCCTTGAGATACTGGTCACAGGCCCGCCTGTACAATTCATAAAGTTCATCCCTGTCTTCAACCATCTTAAAAAGATGCCAGAATTGATCTGATGAAAATTCTTTTGCACCGGAACGATAATCATTGTCTTCCATATAACGGGCATAAATTTCTTCCGGCGAAGGGAAACTGTTGTCCGCATACCGGCATTCTATGGTAATTTTCCTGAACTCCGACAGATACGGGACTATGTCATCCTCATAAAACGGCAGATTCCTTATCTGAGAGTACCGGCTTTCCTCAGAACTGGCTCCGTCAAGTATGGCACGGAGCTCCGCGGCTTCGGCAAAGAGCGAATCCTTCTCCATCGCTGTCGCAACATCATCCCATGCTGCCACCTTCGCACTCTGCATGATGAATGTCCTCTCCCTTATATACTCCGGGACAACTGAGCTGATGATTCCGACAGCCTCCGACAGCCTTTTTCCGGCGAGAATTTCATTTGCGGCACTGTTGCCCGCCGGGGATGCCCATCCCTCAATATGTATCTCCATCAATTTCTTGCTTTCAGAATTGATTATTCCGGATAGAGATGACTTCAGTTCTTCAAGAGAACGGGATGTCAATGAGTCCTTCTCATCAGGCATATGACTGCCGGGCGCGCACCGGAGAGTCGTTTCTGCAGTGAAGCGCTTCAATTCTTTTCTCGGCCTCGACTTGTTACTGTTGAAATCAAGATTATAGTCGTCAAGCGGATACTCCAGCATCCGGAAAGGCCTGCGTACACGTGAAGAAAAAGCAATGACTGTATCTTCGGTCTCTTTCCTGCCGGCAGAATACCAGAGGAGCGTATTGACAGTGTCCGTCATATTATCAAGGACTACATGTGTCTGAAATATCTCGGAAAGAAAATCGGTCTTCTTCTTCCATTCGGAATCCTTTTCAGGGATTATCATGAGCGGGACCGTCCTTTCCTCAAATCCGTCCTGACTGACATTGTACGCCTCTCCTTGCGGCATAAAGAAAGCCAAATAGAGTTTCTTTGTATTATATTCAGCAGGGACGGACACCTGGAATGAAATGTGCCTTCTGTTTCCGACCTGGACCGTTTCATCCTGACGCGGGATAATCTTGATTTCCTGGGCACTGACGGATAATCCCGCCTGCAGCATCATTAGTGCGGACAGGGCTGTGACTGACAAGATACTCTTTTTCATTGTATTCCAATTATTTGGCCTCGGTATGCCTTTTCAGTTGCCCGAGATCAAGTTCAACTCCGAAATTAATGTTGAATGTGCCGTCGTAGTAGTTGTAGCCCACATGCTTGAGAGGTTCCGGACTCTCGTTCACGACATTGTAGGGCACCACTGAAAAATGCGGCTCGACATACACCGAAAGATAATCTATGACGCGGTACTTTGCCTGTACCCCGCCGGCAAGTCCCAGGTAGAGTCTGTTGATATTGTCGGAAAGTTCCTGTTTGGTCATGCCGCCGACTTCCGGACCGAAAAGAAGCGAGAGTGAGAAATGAGGGCCGAGCCCGTCACCGTATCTGTCCTTCGGAGTGAAGAGCCTTATGACATCAAGCATTCCTTCCACTCTGGCCCCATAATAGAGAGTGTTCTTGCGCGTACCGTCTATGTATTCTTTCCATCTGCTGTGGGCAAAGAATCCCGTGAGGCGGAGAGCAAAGACTCTTGAAAACCAGCGTCCGTATGAAATGTTGTACTGGGCACCGAGAGAGCGGTGGAATCCGTCAAAATCATAGACAAGATCCGAGTTCTGATACTGGGGGCCGACAGACACGGAGACAAATGAGCTCCCGCGTGTCTCGGCGGGACATCTGTATGGCTCGAAAGAATGAAAACGCCAATTTACTCCCATAGTGCCTCCATATCCAATGTCATATATCCTCCAGTTCCATCCTCCGGAATGGTCCATGCCGTCAGAATTGGCTGACACAAGCGGCTCAAGGAAGAAATCCAGATTCTTGGCCACATTCATCTTCAGGTTAAAGCCTATGTGGAGAGCCCCTGCGTGATAGCCGTGCCTGTCCATAATGGAGTATCTGTATCTGAAGCCTTCGACCGTGGATATCTCAAAAAATCTGGCCGGATTATATCCTCCGAAATATGCACTCAGATTGAACATGTGGGACACATCGAAGCCGACATTCCAGATATGCTGACGGTCGACATTGCGGAAATGCTGCTCCGCCGCAAGCGAAAGACGGAGAGCATTGTACTTGTCAATCCATTTTCCGTATGACAGGCGGGCAGCCAGCCCCCAGGCATAGGTGGAATTGCCGAAAGGCACGAACTGCTCCGTACCGGCATGAAGCGAAAGGAACGTATTGTCAGTGAATTTTTCTGACTTGAAATCTTTTCCCCGATAAATATATCGTTTCTGAAGGGTGTACTTCAATGCGTCAAACCCTCTGTCATCAGCCGAGACTGAATCCGCAGGCGATGCAGACGAAGTATCGGCCGGGGAAACAGCAAGCGTATCGGTCTTGCCAGCCGGAACAGCTTCAGCATACAGAGCTGTCACAGGCATGCAGAGCAAGACCGGAGTGTAGAGTAAAATACGGTATATGTCCTTGAAAAATTTACAGCTGCTCATCTTCACCGTTCTTAGCCTTATTCATATCTTCCTCAATCATAGTGAAGACGGACTCAGTGATATCCTTGTCTGACTCCGCTATATGATAGTAATTCTTGTCCTTTGAAATTGCCGACTGGAGCCAGAACTTGGCCTCGTCCTCTTCCATGAAAGCCGTAAAGGCATCACCTGATGTTGCGGCCCGTTCTGCATTGCGGCAGGCTACAATAGCCTTGAAATAATCCGTGAGAGCCTCGTCCTGCGGCAATTCCTCTATCGCAGCCTCGGCGGCCCTGTCATAATTCGGAGTGCGCATGGCCAGACTCATGACTACTTTGTTTCTCGGTGTGGAATTGGCTATCACATTGAAATACCCGAGATTTCTCTGCTGCTCCTCCAATGTCCTGCCGCCCTTGTACATTCCGCACAGACACATTGTCAAGGCCTTGATCATCCTGAATCGGTCAGTGTTGGGAAGAATCTGCACAAGCACACTTGCCCGTGAGAAATTGTTGGATTTCAACAGCATGGCAATCTGATTCGCCACGCAGGCGTCAGGATTGATTACGGAAGATACTGTCCCGTCCGCCCTCTTGGTCTCAATGTTTATCCTGAATCCGGCATTGATTAGAGGAGAAAGAATCGTAGTGTCTATTATGCCGCGTTCCAGACAGCCGAGGGCATAATTGTTGGCGGCAAGAGCCCACGGAGTACCGGATATTTCCTTTGAATCATTGTATGCACGCTTGTAGAGTTCAAACAGTTCATCCTTGTCCTTCACCATCTGGAAAAGATGCCAGTATTCGTACAGCGCGAATTTCTTCTTGCCGCTGCGGTAGTCCCTGTCATTCTCATATCGGTCCAGAATCTCGGCCGGCGTGAGTTCCCTGTTGATTTCGTACTTATATTCGTAGGTTATTGTCCTGAGCTGTGACAGGCGCGGAGAAATGATTTCCTTATAATATGGCAGACGCCTGATCCGTATTCCCTGGGAATCATGGCTGTTGGGATACTGCTCAATGATTGCCCTGACGTCTGCGGCTTCGGTTTTCAGAGAATCTGCTTCAAGAATATCAGCCACTGCGCTCCATGGAGCCACTTCTGCCTTTGTGGAATGGAATATTCTGTCCAGATCGTGCCGGGAAATGACTGAAGTAATCTGGGACATGGCAAAGTTCATCCTTGCCTTGGCAAGATTGAGATTGGAGTTATAGGAACCGTCAGGCGATGAAATTCCCTTGAGGTGGAATTCGGTCAGACGGGAACCGTCACCCTTGACTATCCCGAGAAGATCCGTCCTGAGCTGCTCGAGCTGCTGCATTCCGACAGTATCTTTCTCATCAATCTGGGCCCTGTTTACCAGAAAATTCAGTGAAATGTTGCTTGAAGTATTGCGGAGCTCCTTCTGCGCGCGCTCCTTATATTTGTTAGGGTCAAGGTTATATTGGTCGAATGAATATTCCAGGAATCTGAGAGGACGCCGGGCCCTCGGTGAGGCGAGCATTATCGTATCATTGTAATAAATGGCGTTGTAGTCCTCCATCTGGAGATAACCCTCCACATAATATCCTTTGGAAGGGTCAGGCAGCTTTATCTTGTCTGCCCAATTGACTATCATGGAATCAGCCCTAAGAGGCATGTCCGGATCCACAAAGCGCACGAGAGGATCATTCTGCCTGGAATCATATTCCATCCTCCTGTCCTGTGTCAGGCTGTACTGCTCTCCGTCATAAATTCTGGGGGCAAGATATCTGATTGTATCGGAAGTTTCTGCGCTGAAAAGAATCGGCTGGAGAATGAGCCTGGCATTGGTCTTTCCGAACCGGTCCGGAAGCGGAATGGTGCTTGTCGCTGTCAGAGTGTCGCCCTGAATTTCATTTTCACCTTCAATAGGCTGGGGCTCAGTCACCTGAGCAGTTGAAATCGACGGAGGCAGAATATTTCCGCCCACAATATTGAAATTGATTACAATCCTGTAGTTAACCTTCTCCAGAGGCTTCTCTTCAACGCCTTCTATGGCGACAAACAATGCTCCCGTCTCCGCTACTCTGGTTTCATAATAGCCGTCTGCCTCAGGCTTTACCTCAAGGTTCCCGAAGAAATATCCGGTCTCTTTCATTGCACGCAGTGCATCCTCAGCCTCTCCTACCGTATTGAATGTATATATGGTGACAGTCTGCGGATCAAACGGCTTTCCGGTTGTCTTGTTCAGAATTTTTCCCGTGACAGTCTTGATTTCCTGGGCATCAAGCACATAGGAGGGGAAATATGTGGCAAGGACCGAAAAGAATATGAAAAGAACAAGAGACTTTTTCATCTGCTGCGGCATTAACTGATTCAATGATTACAGGATTATCTGATGATATATGAGAATGTTATTCCAAGGTCCACAGGGAACATCTTGTAGCCCTGTGCATTGGTCCTCACTGCCTCATCTACAAAATAATCATCATAATTATCATTGGAGAAATACTGTTTCTGATAGAAATACATGAAGCCGAAACTGCCTGAAAGTTCAAGATTCCAGCGCTTTCCCAAAGAGAACACATAGCCCCCCGTGATACCGAGCCCCACTGCGTCCCCATCATAGACAGTATTCTTCCAAGTGATATCGTAGATTGTCATCAGGGCACCTATGCCTATGAACTCGCGGATCATGGGACGGCCGTTGAACCAATATCTGAATTCAGGCTGCAGGCCCACAATCTTGGAATTGATGCCATATGGCTTGAAATGGCCGAATGCACCGAGATCCACACTTGTGTGCTCGCCCGTAACTATTTCAAAACCGAGGTTCGGGGTCATCCCCGCCCACATGAGCACATTTGTCTTCACCGCCACCTGCTGTGCGTCTGCCTCATGAGAGGAGACACACAGCATAAGGAGCGGGAAAATAATGCCCGATAATAATCTGCGCAAAAATTTCATCATTATCCGATTGTTTCACCTGAACCGCCCTCGTCAACCCATGGGTCAAGGCTTGTGCTGAGGTCAACTTCTTCCGGACTTCTGACGGTGAGTGTCAAGGCATATCTGTGTCCTGCGACAAAGTTGCCGTCAAGAGATGCAGTCACTGTATTGGTCGTGCCGTTGTCAAGCTGGAGTGTAACTTCAACTTCAACAGTAGTGGCAGGCTCAAGAATGAGTGTACCGACCTCTACTCCGGCAATCGTAGGAGTGACATCGAGTGCTGAATTGGCAACTGCAGGGTCAGCATATACGAAACGCTCGCCAGGCTGTGAATAAGTCATCGTGCCGGCATCCGGACCTGCAACCTCAAGAGTAGCCCGCGTATTGATGTTAAGCACCTTGAGCTTTGTAATCTTGATGTTGCTAAGCTCGGTCGTGGACTTGGCGACAAAGCGGAAGGCCGTCAGCATGTGCTGGAAGTTCAGCGCAGGCATGAGGTCATATCTGCCGATCTGCTTCACATAGCGGCAATAAGTGGCATTGAAGCCTCTATATACAGGATCTGTACCGAAAGTTATTGCATGCTCCTCTGCCCAGAGGACATCTGTGTATCCGAGCGAGAAGTCCACAGTGAATGCACCATCCGTATAGATGGTCTGTCTGTGCGGATAATAGGCATAGAATGAGTAGTTAAGGTCATTGTCTGACGGGTAATATACGGCAGGGTCGAAAGTTACCGAGCCGTCTTCTCCTGTTGTGACCTTAGTGTTGTGGATAAGGAATGCATCCCCGCCGTTCTCCCATGCAGGAACGCCGTCGTTGGTGGCAAGTCCGAACACACCTATGTCAAGGCCGTTCATGACACTGCCTTCGATGGCGCCGGCAACCTCAGCCTTGGTGAGAGTCAGCCCCGGAGCCACAAAAGCCACAGGAACCGGCAGAGTCTCATCATAGACCCAGGCATCGTTGTCGGCCGGAGCAGCCGGCTGCTCGACAACTGTCTTGGAGCATCCTGCAATAACTGCAAGAGCCGCAAGGCCAAGCACTATAGTCCTTTTCATGATAATTGGTGTTAAATGGTTTATAAATGGATAGGTTAGATTTCAATCGAGCCGCCATCAACCTCTACCCAGTCTTCTACTTCTGTAGTGAAGATTTCTACCTCAAGCGGACTTCTGATTACAATGTTCATTGTATACTTTGTTCCAGGCTTGAAAGTTCCGTCTGTTGCTGCTGTAGTTACATCTACGGTCACCGGCTCCTGCGGGATGCCGTCTCTGCTGATGGTAATAACAGCCTCATAGCGGTCACCAGGGACAAGAGTGAATGTGTGGATTGGCGCACCTTCCTCTACAGGAGTAATTGCGAGGTCCTCACCAGCAGAAAGGCTGCCCGGCTCAAGTCCCTCTATCTTTCCGCAGTCATCCTTGACTGTTGAAGCAATGGTGAGTCTTGCCTGAGTGTAAACATTCACGAGTTCAAATCCTACTACCTGCATGGCAGCACCGACATCCTCACCCGCCTTAGGTGAAGCGACAAACTCAAGGGCAGTCAGCTTGTGCTGGAATCTGAAAGAAGGAAGATACGGATGGTCTCCCTGAACCCTGAGGAGGCGGCGGATATAAGCTGCGTTGAAGCCATACTGGCCGGTACCGGCAGATGTCAGAGCCGTTGCATAAGCTGACGCATAGAGAATATCCACATTACCCATAGTAAGGTCATATGTGACAGTACAAGCATCTGTCTCAGCTGTAGCAGCAGGATTATAAGGATAGTAGCCGTAGAATGAGAATGTCTTGTCACTGCTTACCGGATAGAATACATCCGGGTCGTCAAAATTGATTTTGCCGTCTTCGGATACAGTCACATTCCTGTTCACGAGGTCTGTGATTGATGTAGTCTCGTCAGCGGAATCCCATATAAGGTTACCTGCCTGGTCTGTCTCAAGGCCATAAACGCCGACCTCAAGTCCTGCTGCAGAAGAACCCTCGACAAGGAAAGTCTCTGGATCAATGGCCTTTGTCTCTACACTGATTGTAGGGGTGTTGAATGTCACCTCAACCGGAGCATTGGGATCAAGGATGACACCACCGTACGGATTGTTTTCTGTCTTGGAGCAGCTCATTGTCATTGCAACAAGAGCAGCTGCACCGATAAAATAGATTTTTTTCATAATGTCTTGAAAATTCAGATTGTCCTAAATTACTCTACAGTCGGAGCGTTGTCCTCATCATCCGGGTCAATGATTGTCTCACCGCCGTCTTTCCATTCGTCAAGAGTTACAGTGATTTCAACTTCCTCAAGACCATATATTTTGATGACAACATTGTAAGAATAGCCTGCTGTGAATGCATCTGTCGGAGCACCTTCAGCGGCATTCTGCATATTGGCAATATTGATTGTCTTTACGACAGGATCCACATCAGTCTGTATGTCAGGATCTCTGTGAGTAAGAGTAACCTCCACCTGATATTCAGCTTCGCCCGGGATGGCAAGTATGCTTTCGCCGACATCAGTCCTGTTATTGTCTTTATTTTCTGCATCAGCCTCATAGTCTGCATAGTCCATAGTAACTGCCGGAGTATCTGCAAGACTGCCGCCGCCAACAAGACGAAGATCAAGCCAAGACTTTGCATCAGCAATATCTGCGAGTTCGGCATCCTCAGTAGCGGCACCGACAACTACAAGATTTGCATCAGTCTTTGATTCAAGTCTGATTCCTGACACCTGGACCTCATCAGCAGAAGCTGACCCAGGGATAATCTGGAATGTAAAGCGTGCAAGCTTGTGTCTGAAGTTAAGATTTGGCTGAACGCCTCTGCGGGCAGCGTATGCACTGTATGCATTGCCCACTGCCACCATGGCTGCCTGAGTATGACCGGCGTCAATTGCAGTCTGAATGTCAGTTGCAGGATCAGCCTTTGCAACGAGCAGGTCCTGGCTTCCGTCGATTTTCACAGGGACATAAATCCTGTCAGCCTCACATACAGGAACCGGCTCTCCGCCATTGGTATCCGTATCGGCATCATAATAGGCATCATCAACATGATAACCATAGAAATCATAGACATCATGTTCGCCACCGCCATAATAGTATGGCTCATTAGTGTCCGGATTCGTCACTTTAATCGCAGTAGGAGTATCAGCAGAACCACCGGCAAAGTCGACATCCCATTCAGCCAGTCTCTGCCACATGAATGCGTCTGTTGCGGCGTTGGTATAATCTGGAGTTGTCAGTCTCCTGAATCCGAGAATATACAGTTCTTCTTCGCCAGTCCAGTTGTTTTCTCCAGCAACTCCACCTACGGTACCGGAACCTTTTGTAAGAAGAGCAGCCGGATTCCCCAAGCCGAACTCTACGGCAACCGGATCGTTTGAATCGATCACATCCGGCTGCGTCTGAGGTGTAACCTCATTCTTTGAGCAAGCTGCCAACATTCCGACGGCAGCGATTGCCAACAATGCATAATTTTTCATTGCTTAAATAATTAGTTTATATTGGGTTAATAAATTTTCACACAAATATTCATATACTGATTGCATTTTCTGCATCGAACAGTCATCTTATCTGCCTGATACTGACGGAGGAATATCTTCTCCAATTTCAATCTCCCCGCCATTGTTCCATTCCGTCAATGTCACCGACATGTATATCTCCATCTCTCCATAAATTGCCAGCCTTATCCGGTATTGATATCCAGGCTTGAACTGTCCGCCTCCAGGAGCAGTAAAAATAAATGTTTCCGGCTCTCCGACACTTATGGAACCGGATTTATGATGCTCCCGAAGATAAAGCAGAAGCTCATACTCCGTATCCGGCGCAAGAAGAAGGCTCTCCCCGGCCCTGACTGGTTCAACGACGCTATAAATATTATAAGGATCAATTTCTTCCGGTGATGGCGGCAGGTAGAGAGGTTGGAATTTTTCTCCGTTCTTGTCTTTGAGTTTAAGATAAGGGAGTCTTTGCTCCGATGTCAGGTTCTTTGCCTCATCGTAAAGAAGCGCCGGCCTCGTGTCCCTGGAGAAATCCAGCCCCATTTCTTCCGAATGCTTTGAGACGACAGTAAACTCGCCTCTTGTCCTCGAGCGGACCTTGATGGAGTCGACATATATTTCTTTGCCGGTGCTTTCAGAATATCCCGAATAAAGGTCAAAGCAAAGTCTGGTGAGGTGATGCTTGAAATATATGACCGGGTCAATCCTGAGGGCAGCGGTGTAGGCTCCGAATGAATAGTTCATCAGGTTGGCCTTTTCTTCTTCAGAGTAGCCGTCGAGGTTATAGTATCCTTCGTCGAACGCGGCCTTGGCGGACATGAGATCCTGACTTCCGTCAATGTCAACAGGGAAGCTGATCCTGTCGTCCGTGCGGGTTATGCTGTTGTCCGGAACAGAGATGTCATCAATAAAATATGCATAGAAATCATACGGCTGCGTGCTTACAGGATAATATACCTGCTCTCCGGCCCAGGTGGCATAACTGTCAAGTTCTCCGATTTGTGCAGCCTTGCCGGCAAGGCTGCCCCTGTTGTCAATCGAACCGTCCACAAGACAGTTCCAGTTGTCATTGCGGCTTGTTGACATGAATGATGTCAGCAAATCTTTCTTGAATGCATATACATAAATCGGTGAGCCTTTCCAGAACTCGGAATTTTCATCCACAGCTCCATGCCCCCTGGTCACGAACATATTGTCAGGATTTCCCACGACAACCTGTACGGGAATCGGTTCATCCGAGACACCTCCTACTTCGGCACCCCGGTAGGAATCGTCAGTGCAGGACAGCAGCATACAGCCGGCCAGGAATGTATAGAATAATTTCTTCAGCATCTTCATCCCAATTTACACCTCTATGTCTATATCATTGTCCTCGCTGTCAAACCAAATCTCTACGCCTTGGCTATCACCGCTTGGAAGTATCTGGTCCTCATTGATTTCAAGAACAGAATTGACTTGCAGCAGAGCTGACGACCGGGCGATTCTGTATCCGGTGCCGTCAGTCAGCCGGTGCATCAGGGCGGCACCGAGAATTGTCTCACGAAGATTTATGCCGGCATGGAAAAGCCGCTTGTTTGTCCCGGTGCCATCGGCTGCCGGACTGAGCGCAGGAATTGTAATCTGCAGAATCCCTGCCCCGACTATATCGGAATTGGCTCCGCTCGGGAAGAGTCCGAGCACATTGACTTCTCCCTGATAGACATGGACATTGCCGCTCTGGGAGATTTTATGCATGTCGAACAGAGCCCTGTATGTCGAGTCGCTTACCTGGGCAGACATAAGCTGCACTCTTCTCGGGACTCCGGATATCTCGGCAGTCACAAGATCATTTTCAATGGTTACATTTCCCTGGAGCCGTATTGACAGGCGGAACGTAAGCTTCTGTGTCAGTCTCTTGATGTCAAATGCAATATCAGGAGAGACGGTCGGATATATCCTCTGTTTCTTTACATCGATAAAAAGAGGGTCCGAAGCCTCGAGATACCCGAACGCCGGATTGAAATCCGCAACACCCGACGGAATCTCATCCTCCGAAAGTTCATTCACTACTGCGTAGATCTCTCTCATGCTGACTGCCGGATTGTCCCTGAACTCATCGACCGACTCTATCATGTATGTATCTGAGATATCATTGAATACCATCATATAATATTCCCCGTTAGGGAGAACATTGTCCCTTGAGGTATTTTCCGGGGTATCTCCATTTCCCTCCCCTCCTTCACCGCCGGTCTCAGAATTTCCGCCGGAGACATCGTCCCCGGCAGACTGCGAGTCTTCCGGAAATATGGTTCCGGACGGATCCGACTGCCATACATAATGCACAGTATTGATAATCCGGCTGAATGCAAGACACATGGTATCCGGCTTATCTGCCGGGGTGACATCTGACGGCCAGTTGAGAGTGATGTTCACCGCGACGCTGTCCGGCATGTCTTCGCTTCCGTCAAGAGCCACCACTGTGCATGACGGGAAAGATACCGCAGCGAGCAGAGAGAGAAAGATGCCCACTCCTGTTATAAAATTATTCATTCTCATTTTCTGCTCTCCTTCTTTGCATCGGATTTGCCGGATGCCGGACGGGGCTTCCTGGTCTTCTTTATCGTCTTTTCCTTCACCTCCGAGTCTTTTACGACCGGCCGGGCGTCTTGGTCTTCATCCAGTTCCGTCTGAGCCGGAGCAGTCAAGGGCTCTTCGCCTTCGGACTCTTCTGTTTCAGCCACAGCCTCCTCTGCGGCTTTCCGGGCCTTTTTCCTGTCCCGGGCATTGACTTTATTGTCCCGGGCATTGACTTTATTGTCCCGGGCAGCCTTCGGCTCCCACTCCCCTGACTTCTTGAGTTCACGGACTTTTGCGAGGGAATCCTGCCTGGCTGTCTTCTGCTCTTCCTTCAGTTTCTTCTGAGCATCCCTTGCAGTCTTGACCGAATCCATTCTTGCCGTCCTGTCCTGTTCACGGCGCTGGGCATCGAATATCTTCTGCTGGTCCTCCCTCTTGTACTTGTCATCTATCGACTTCATACGGTAGACAAACGCCACCTTCAGTTCAGACACCACCGGATAAGGGACGACATGAAATTCTCTGCTCTTTGATGGAATTTCATAATAATAGTCACCGTTGGCATTGTGTCCGAAGGCCTTATATGATGTGGCCGCAAACCCGAGGGCAACACCGAACTCAATGTCTATTGCACTCTTGTCGTACTGATAGAGAGGCAGCACATAACCGGCGATGAGACCGGCGCCGTACATCTGGCCCTGATGACCTTCTTTCCCCAATTTGAATGAATAGGTCCCGGCATTTGCATATCCTCCTATATAATATGCCCGCCATGTCTTGTTCCAGAAATTGTTTTTCTTGCGTGAGGACCCGTCTGAAGATGACTTGTCACTGGGTGAGAATGTCTCGTTGAACCAGTTGCCGAAAGACAGTTTGTCATTTATCCTCCAATATCTCCTGTATTCCGGACGGACTTCGAAGACATTGAACACCATCGGTGTCGTGTAATTGTGGGTGGTATTCCAGTTATAGCGGAGATTCACTCCGATTGTATTGCGGTTGTATATGGAATTGGAAAGGTCAAATTCAACTCCGATATTAGGTATGGTGAGAAGCCACTCCAAGGCATTGGTACGGATGGACCACATGTCCTTGAACGGAACAGTCCTGCCGGCCTTCTCCCTTGCCTTCGCATCTGCATTATTATATTGTGCAGACACAGGGAAAGCACTCCATAGGAAAAGTGAGGCCAGTGACGCAAAAAGAAATATGACTGTCTTGCTTTTCATCAAAAAATATTTCGCCTTGCTCTGCCGGATTTACACGGCAAATCGGCGCGAATTTAATACATCCGGGGCAAAAAAGAAAAAATTTTGGGCGAAATTTTTGTTATCTATTTTGTTATAAACGAGAAGTTTCCAATCACGAAAAAACATATTTTAGGTAAAAATCCCTCCACACAGACATCTCCAAGGCCGCTTTCATTTTGTAAGATAATTTCTCGGACGCAAATTGGAATTTCTCAAAAATCACATAAATCCGTGAGTGAGGAATTTTCCGAGTCAAGGACAATTTTCCGGGGAATGTCATATCGGCTGAGAATTTCAGCCTCAAGCGAACCCTGCCGTTTCTTTTTTTCTTCATTTTCTCTCCTGCGCAAGGCTTTCATGGCAATTCTCCTCCCCTGCTCTGCGCGATATTCAGCCTCATTGTCCTTCAAAGCCTCCAGAAGCCGGCCAATTGTCCCGGCTCTTCTGGCAGATGTATTCAATTCACACTCCCAAAGGACAATCACTTTCCAGCCGAGCGCCTCAAGCCTCGTCTTGACAGCTGCATCCCGCCTGATGTTGCGCTCAATCTTGTCTTGCCAGAACTGCATGTTGGTCTGAGGCAGGACAAAATGCCGACACCCGCTGTGTCCGTGCCAAAAGCATCCGTTCACAAAAATCACCGTGTTGTATTTTTTAAGCACTATGTCCGGTGTCCCTGGCAGTGCTCTGACATTCAGCCGGTACCGGAACCCTGCCGCAAAAAGGCCTTTCCTCACGGCCATCTCCGGCTTCGTGTCTTTGCTGCGTATGTGTGACATGCACAGATGCCGCTGCTGCCTTGTCAACCTGTCTGCCATGATTGTCTGCTCCCGGTCGTAATTGTTTGTCCCTTGCCGGTACAAATATCGCAAATTTGACGGACTGCGGCAAAAATTGTAATTTCGCAGAAATATTATATTGTATTTTCTGAAAAATATCATAACAATGTATTCGGGATACGATGATACCATATGTGCCCCCGCAACCATTCCGGGGACGGGTGCCATTACAATTATCAGGGTCAGCGGGCCGAAAGCTCTTGAAATTGCAGACAATGTCGTCAGTTGCCGCCAAGTGGCTCCGGCCTCCGGTCCTGCCGGTGATATTGCAGGCGATACTGCCGGCAATCGGACATGCTCATCCGGGACAATTGCTTCCGCCCCAGGCTACACCATAAGGTTCGGGACAATATATGACGAAAAGAAAAAGCCGCTGGATGATGTGCTTGTAAGCATTTTCCACGCCCCGCACTCATATACGGGAGAGGATTCGGTGGAAATTTCCTGCCATGCTTCAAAATACATCGCCGACACAATCATGCAGATGCTGATTTCAGCCGGAGCCAGGACTGCCGAGCCTGGAGAATTCACCCGACGCGCATTTGTGAACGGAAAGATGGACCTTGCCCAGGCGGAGGCCGTCGCCGATCTGATTGCATCCCAGAACGCAGCCGCCCACCGCGTGGCCGTCAACCAGCTTAAAGGGGGATTCTCACGTGAACTCAAGAAGATGAGGGACAAGATGCTGCATATAGTTTCCCTGATGGAACTTGAACTTGACTTCAGCGACGAAGATGTGCAGTTTGCAGACCGCGATGAACTTGACTCTCTGCTCAAGTCCACCATCCGCCATATCTCCACCCTGCTTGAATCGTTCCGTCTCGGGAATGTCATCAAGAACGGCGTTCCGGTGGCAATCGTCGGCGCCAC
>CALUPG010000004.1 GCA_944322565.1 uncultured Bacteroidales bacterium
GGCTCCACAGCCCAAGCAGCGATGAAACAGGCGGAAATATACTACAAGGACATCCTTGCCGGAGTCCTTACGGAAAGTGATGACGGATATGAGTTCCGCTATCTTCCGGAGTATCTTGCTTCGGAAAACGCGAAGCCTGTCAGCCTGACGCTTCCTTTGCAAAACCAGCCATACCGGAGCAATGTCCTGTTCCCTTTCTTTGACGGACTCATTCCTGAAGGCTGGCTTTTAGATGTGGCATTGCGCAATACGGACATAAGTGTACTTGACAGGATGTCCCTGCTCCTGCTGTGCTGCAGTGACTGTATAGGCGCAGTAAGTGTCAAACCTGTAAATTCGGAGGAAAGCAGCAATGTGTAGGTGTCTGTATTGTTATCGTCCTCTTGAAAAAGGAGAAAAGGACTTCCATCCGGGATGTGCAAGGAAGTTTTTCGGTACGGAAAAAGTCCCGATGTTGGATTATACCTCCAAAGATCTGGAACAGCTGGCATTGCAGATTATAAAGGATCAGACCTCCCTTACCGGTGTCCAGCCTAAACTGTCGTTACATCTGAACGAGCACGAAGGGAGTCAGCGGCTGACGATAGTAGGTCTGTGGGGCAACTTCATCTGCAAGCCGCAGACAACTCAGTTCAAGGCTATGCCGGAAACAGAAGATCTGACAATGCACTTGGCTGAACTGGCAAAAATCAATGTTGTCCCGCATACTTTGATGCGTATGGCTGACGGTACATTGTGTTATCTGACTAAAAGGGTAGACCGGGATGCCAAAGGAGAAAAGATGGCGATGGAAGATATGTGCCAACTCACTGAACGGCAGACAGAGTTCAAATACAAAAGCAGCTATGAACGTATTGCCAAAGCAATAGCTCAATATTCGTCAATGCCGAAAATGGATGTCACCAACTTTTTTGAAACTGTCTTGTTCTCCTGGATTACGGGGAACAATGATATGCATCTGAAGAATTTCTCTCTGTATGAGCCGCAGGACGGGACGATTCGCCTGACACCGGCATACGACCTACTCAATGCCGCTATTCTCAATCCGAAAGACGATGAGGAACTCGCCCTGACATTGAACGGACGCAAGAAGCGTCTCAAGAGGGCTGACTTCGTATCTGCCGGAGTGACAATGGGTATAGACCCGAAAACAGTGGATAGACTTATCGGGAAATATGTCAGACTGTATCCTCGGATGTCTGAATTTATCGGACAGTCATTCTTGGATGAAGAGTCGAATAACAGATACAATGAAATGCTCCGTGAGCGTATAAGCAGGCTAAACGGTTAATCTCCCGAAAGAAGAAATCCTCCGCAGAATAGCAGTGCGTCCGATAAACTCCGTGTAAGATTGCCATGCGCAACTCTCTGTAATATAAAATTTTATCTTTTTTATAGGCTTTAGAGTTTACCTTATTTTTTACCTTTGATGTGATTCTTTCAAAAATTTATATTGATAATAAATGATTTATATGAACCTTTGAACAAATTTAACGAGGAAGAATACTAACATTTAGGATTGTAACACAATCACAAGACTGAATGCCGCGGAGCATAGAATCCGCAAAGCGAGTTAGGCGCTATATCGTGCCTGACTCGTTTTTTTGTTGTGTGTATTGAATAAGGTTAAAATGCCGGGTTCTGCCGCGCCCGGCGGACAGCATTTATGGCTACACCAAGCAAGACGGGGCAAAAGATGAGCATGCGAAGCATTCGGCCGTATTTCAATTGCTTAGGCCCGAGTTGCTGGTGTGGGTTGCAGCGGCAAATGGTATAGACAAATGTCAGTAATAATTGCATAAGAATTAAAATTATTCTTATATTTGCGAATGCCAAGCTAGCCCGATTGGGTAGGGCGGGCATTATTACATACTGAAGACGTTACTTGACGTTTATCTTCTGCGTTCAAACTTCGCAAACTTGACACTTGGAGAAGATACGGCAACTGGGACGTCCACTTTTGATGTATATCCAACATCCATGCGCTTGACGTGGAGTCTTGAATATCATCCTAGACGTGGGCTAGCTGTGTTGCTTATCCTCCAAGTAGGCAGCGAAGGCCTGAACGCAGGATGAGCAGAGTACAGACTCCCACGTCTTCTTTGTTTTATCCTATTCTGGAAGGGGCAGCGCCAGACATTTTGGATAAGAAATGAAAAGGCTATTGTCTACATTGCTGTTATGCATCCTTCTATTTGTCATATCCGGATGCAAGACTTATGATTATGACTATTACGGGACAATCTCGGGTACGGTCCTGGATTATACGGACAACTCTCCGATAGAAAACGCAACAATCCTGATGATGCCAGGCTCGCAGACTGTCCAGTCCGGGCCGGACGGAAATTTCATTTATGACGGTCTTGAAGAAGGACAATATACATTGTCTGTTCAACGCAGCGGCTATCAGTCCGAAAGAAAGACAGTAGAAGTGATAAGCGGTGAAACTGTCACGACATCAATTTATCTGAAACAAATTCCAGAATAACTTAAACCATACAACTCATGAGAAACATTGTCATCGCCTTTATGGCCTGTGCCGGACTATTTTTTTCATGTACACAGGCAAATGTGGAAGAAAATTCGACCGGGACTCTGACGGGAATAGTAGCGGACAAGACAACAGGAGAGCCGGTATCAGTAGTCAATGTGATTTTGACCCCTGGGGGCAATTCAACCGTAACCGGTTCTGACGGCAGTTTCAGTTTCAAGAACCTTAAAGCCGGGACATATACCATTTCTTACACAAAAGACGGATATAAAGGCGGAAGCAGTGACATATCTGTTGAAGCCGGTCTTGAAGCACAGGCGCATCTGCTTATCGAAAGGATTCCGGCTATATTGACACTGGACAGAGATGTACTGGACTTCGGAGAGAATGCCAGCATGAACACATTGTCCTTCAATATGGTAAATAATAATTACATCGACTTGGAATACACTATAATAGAGAACTGCGGATGGATTGTGGATGTAGATCCGGAGACAGGCGTATTGCCGTTCGGCAAGACAGGAACTGTAGTCGTGAAAATTGACAGGGAGGCAGGGCTTCAGCCAGGTGTGAATGAAACCGTCATCGTCGTAAAGACTTCTGACGGCAGTTCGGAACTTACTGTAAGAGCCACGGGTATCGAGAAAAGGAAGGCAACCCTGAATGTGCTTGACGCGACAGAGGTTATGGCTTCGTCTGCCAGACTCAATGCTGAAATTACGGATGCAGGAGCACCTTCTTATACTGAAAGAGGGTTTGTATACAGTGAGAGCCCCATGCCCGATTTTGACAATACAATAGCGAAAATGTCGGCATCAGTTACTGACGACAAGACTTTCTCAGTGAAAATTGACGGTCTTGAACTCTCCAGAACATATTATGTACGTGCATATGCCGTAAATGAAATCGGTGATGCATTCAGTTCAAATCAGATTTCCTTTACTACTGTGGCTTCTTTGCCGGAAGTTTCATTGGACGGCATCAACACCAATGTATCTGAAAAATCAGCCACACTTTACGGCTCGATAACAAATGTCGGCGACCCTGAATACTATGCAAAAGGATTTGTCTACAGCACCAGCAATACCTATCCTACTATTTACGATACAAAAATCCAGGTCGACGGAGACAATCACGGCAATTTCGAAGCATCCTTGCCGTCAATTGAATATGATACCGAATACTATGTCAGGGCGTATGCCACCAATGTGGCAGGGACTGCATACAGCGATATGCAGAAAATTCTGATTGAGACCAGACTGCCTGTTGTCTCTACGAGTATCAGTAGTGTAGACAGAGACAATAATATAGCGGTATTGTACGGAAAAGTCTCAGATGAGGGAGTTCCAGGATATACGGAAAGAGGATTTGTATATAGTGAAATCTACGAAAATCCGACTGTTTATGATTCTAAGATTGTTGTAGACGGGACCGGTACCGGCGGATATGAATATCGTTGTACGGATTTGTCGGCAGAAAAGGAATACTATGTCAGAGCATACGCCATCAATGACAAAGGTGTAGGATATGGCAATACTATTATCCTGTTCAGCAAAGATGTTATAGAATTGCCTGACTTAAATATAGCAGTCCAGGCTACAGATATTGAAGAAGATGCGTCATGGGATACCTTTAATCGTTTATGTGAGAACAGTACTTTAGGCGGATACGATGACTGGAGGTTACCGGATATTGAAGAATTGTCCGCTATATATAATAAGCGTAAAGAAATAGGAAATTTTAATAATTTAAGGAAGTACTGGACTAGTGTGTTTGCAAAGGAAGATTATGGTAGATATTATTATTATGTAGACTTTTATAATAGTGGTGTCTTAGGTAGTCATCGGCATTATGAAACACTTAATGGCCGTTGTGTCCGCACATTAACCCCGGCAGAATAAATTTATCATCATAAAACGGATGGCGGAGTTCAATTTTCCGAGCATATCAATTACCATTAATTAATAATTAAACAACACTCATCATGAAAAAAGTTTTGATTTTAACGGCAATCGCCATGACCATGATCTCATGCGGAACAGTAAAACAGGCTGCAGTCCAGGCACAAACTAAAAGTGCGGCTCCTTTCGGGGAAGTCTACTCCATGCCGTGCGAAGTTTATGACACTCCCGAGGAGTTTGCCGCTACCGGCATTTACAGGGGCTCGTCTTATCAGAAGGGCGAATGCCAGTTGAATGCACTGGAAAATGCCAAGCAGCTTGTCTACGCAAAATATCATCACTCCTATAACGGGATGATAAGCAATTACAGTTCATCTTTCGGCTCCAACAGAGGCAATGACATCAGGACAAAACTTCAAAGGGCTGGAGATGCTGTCATTGAAGCCATGCTCAATGATATCCAGGCCTGTTGCGTGAAATTCTCCGGCGTCCAGGATGACGGAATGATCGAATGCTATGTGGCGATAAAAGTGCCGAAGCAGGCTTTGGCCGCCGAGGTAGCAAAAACAGTGTCCGATGTTCTGAGTCCGGAGGAAAAGGAAGAAATCAACTTTGAGGAATATCAGTATAGGAAACTCATGGAACAGCGGTTCAATGAATACAAAGAAGAAAAAGCCGAATAGTCATGAGATATTGTCTGCTTTTTACACTATTTGCTTTGTTCCCATTGGTCACAATGGGACAAAGCATTTCCTCTCAGGAAAGGCCGGCGTGGGCAGGCGGATACTTTAAGGAGATGCCGAATTCATATATTGAAGTTGTCTCGGCATTCGGATATGATCTGAAAGAGGCAAGAGACAAGGCCGCCAAAGAAGCCATCCATCGCAGAAGTCTGGCAACAGGCACTGAAGCGACCGTCAATATTTCAGGAAATGATGTCAATGTCAGTTCCAACCATGATGTGATAGTCAAAGCGAGAATTGTGGACGAATATATCCATCACACATCAAATGGATATACGGTCTATCTACTTGTCCAGACGGCAAAGAATCCGACTTTTCAATATGAACCTGTAAATGTCTCCCGCGAATACGGATTTTCTGCACGCGCTTTCGTGCCAGGTATGGCACAGATACATAAAGGGTCTGTAACAAAAGGTTCGCTGTTTATCGCTGGGGAATGCCTGTTCATTGCAGGAATCGTCAGCGGACAACTTCTTGCCGACGACTGTTACAACAAAAGCCTGACTGAGAAATATAATGCAGATGTCAGGAAAGCATATGTGGATAAGGCAAACTCTTATCTGATAATGCGGAACATTTCAATAGCAGGTGCTGCAGCCGTCTATATCTGGAATGTCGTTGACGGAATCGTTGCCAAGGGAAAGAAACATGTGGTTGTCGGGAATGCAGCATTGACAATGGCGCCATACGCCGATATGAATTCTGCAGGACTGGCAATCAATATCACATTTTAATCCTGAGCCGTATGGCCAATGATATTTATTCAATTGCTACTATTTTAATCGGCATCATTGGACTTGTCATCAGCATTATCGAGTACAGAAAAAAGACATCGGCTAAAATAGCCGATATTGATGCAGCCGATCCTGTTCTGACATTGATAGGAATGTTGAATGATGATGCCGATGAAAGAAGAGAATATGCTGCGAATCAATTGTATAAATATGCTCGGATGTCCGAGGAAAAGGCAGAGGAAATCTGTGAAATCTTTTGTACGCATATCAGAAAGAACTCAAATATCTATTTCAATGCAAACGGTGACATTATCAGGTCCAGGGAGTTCACAAAAATCGTAAAATGGCTTTTTGAAAAAGACGGGATATTTCAGAATATTAATAAAGATCTCAGTGGTACTGTTTTCCTTGGAATTAAATTCGGCAAAAATTCTATATGTAATGTAAACTTCACAGACTGTAGATTCATTAGCTGTCACTTTCAGAATACCGCGCTGAAAACATGCAAGATGAGTAAAGTCAAAATTGCAAAATGCACATTTAAGAATAACGTTGATTTTAACGGCTGTCTATTGAATGAAGCCACAATTTCAGAGACATTATTCCGGAATATAAATTTTAAGAACTGTTCATTAAAGGGGTCTCACATTACAGACAATACGACATTTTCCAGAAGTAACCTGAGAGATACAATATTCGAAAACTCGCATATATCCGATACTAAATTTATTATTTGCGATCTTGGACGATGTGATTTTGCATATTCTGCACTGAAAAATGTCTATATGGAGTTTTCAACATCAGCCGCCTGTGATGAACAAGTGCAGTATTTTAGATCAATTGATTTGAATCCTGAACTGAATCCGATGTCAAACAGTATAATGATGTAATCCTGACGGATTCCGCGCATATTCATACAGTACCCCGGCATCCGACTCCAGCCAGGCACGCAGGACGAGCCGTTCCGTAATCAGTTGACATGATTGTTTTTCCATTTTCGTGTCAATTGAATTTTTGTAATATCATCCGTATCCTGCCCAGGGCTTCAGCCTGCTCTCCCTCCGGCAGTCTGGCCAGTCCGTTGACATATCCCAGCATCGCCGCCCCTCCGAATCCGAGTGAGTGCAGAAGTTGCAGCTTGTCCGGAGTGACACCTCCGAGGGCAATGACTTTTTCGTCGATGATGCCTTCCCCGGAAGCTCTGCGGAGAATTTCCGGCGTGACCCCCGCCCTGTAGCCCTGCTTGGAGATACTGTCAAAGATTGGGCTCAGAAAGACGTAGTTGCAGACAGGTTTCCATCGCTTGACTTCTTCAAGCGAATGGCATGAACGGCTGACATATCCGGTATATCCGGCCGGTATTTCACTGCGTCTGGCATTCAGATGTATTCCCCGCAGTCCATATGGCCCGGCAAGTTCGAAGAAGTCATGGATGACAATGCGCTTCCTCTCTTCGGCTGTCAGCTCGTCAAGCAGTCTGGCGCAGTCCGATTCCGCCGCCCCCGGCTTTCTCAGATGCACTATGTCCACCCCGCAGGAAAGCAGCCTGCCTATAAATGAGGCTTCCCCGTCAAAGAATGATGGGGAAGTCACGGTTATCCATAGCATTGGACGGTCTGTCATTTGAGCTTGCCGATGATAAGGTCTGCGACCTTTTTCCCGGACATGAGCATACCTCCGAAGATAGGCCCCATGCGCGGGGTGCCGCTCACTGCTGATGCCGCCATCCCGCAGACATAGAGCCCCGGGTAGATTTCCTTCGTGCCGTTTACGACTTCATGTTCGCCGGCCACCACATCAAGGGAACGCTCGCCGATTACATCTCCTGTGTCAGTGGAGAGGCGGATGCCGTTCTTGCGGGCGACTGTCCTGCATATCTCGCTGTCATGCCCGGTGCCGTCGATTACGCATTTTGCCATGATGTTGAGCGGGTCCACATGCAGCCCTTCGCGGAGCACCGGAGTCCAGTTCACGACCACGCCGCTCACGACATTGTTCTTGAACACCACATCCTCCACGGAGTAGCAGTTGAAGATGGTGGCACCCTCATGCACTGCCTTGTAGAGCAGGGCAGAGGTGCTCTCAACGGAATCCATCACATACAGCCCGTCGCCATACGGCTTATAGTTGATTCCAAAATCTTTCACAATGCCAAGTGCCTCTTCCTGCACTACAATCTGGTTGAACATCATGGCACCTCCCCACATTCCTCCACCCGGAGACAGCTTGCGGTCAAACTGTGCCACCTTCAGGCCTGCCTTGGCCAGATAATATGCTGCCACTATGCCTGACGGGCCTCCTCCCACTATGGCGACATCGATGTCAAGATTCCTTTCAAGTTTTTCAAAGTAGGTACTTATGATACCACGTGAAACATTCTTCTCAATCATTGTTATCGTTTGTTTAATAATTTATAACCTGTTCAATTGTATTTGCCGGATTCACTTGTGTATTTGCCGGATTCACTTGTGTATTTGTCGGATTCACTTGCCGTATACCAGAGCGGCAATCTTTCTCATTTCCGCAACCGGGTCTGCCGCTCTCAGTATGCTTCCGCTCAGTGCTATGCCGCTGACCCCTGTCGAGAGTATCTCCGGGATGTCGGCAAGACATATTCCTCCTATCGCCACTATTGGCAGTGCAATGCCCCCGGCTTTCATCCCGGCGACAAGCCTTCTGTATCCTTCAGACCCGAGCACCGGGGCGAGGTTTTTCTTGGTGGTGGTAAAACGGAACGGCCCGCAACCTATATAGTCAGCCCCCTGTGCGGCAAGCCTGCTGATGTCCTCGAAAGTATTGGCTGTCCCTCCGATGATGAATCCGTTTCCCGCCATCTCCCTGGCCTTGTCCACGGGCATGTCATTCTTGCCCAGATGGACTCCGTCCGCACCGGCCTTCATCGCGGCTTGCACATGGTCGTCTATTATGAATACTGCACCGCGCCGCCTGCATTCAGGCGATATCATCCCTGCTGTCCGTTCCACCTCTTCCTCCGTGGCA
The DNA here is from genome assembly GCA_944322565.1 of uncultured Bacteroidales bacterium. GTDB lineage: Bacteria > Bacteroidota > Bacteroidia > Bacteroidales > UBA932 > Cryptobacteroides. The sequence goes on from CALUPG010000004.1 coordinate 8,870, forward strand.
TCCTTCATCCTCAGCTGAATCCACCTGCATCCGCCTTCAAGAGCCAGCATCGCCGCATCAAAATACGAATATTTCTCCGTAAAATGCGTGATGAACTGCAGCCTGCAGGCATTCTTCATGTCCGGTGTCATTCCCATTGTCAGCATACTGTATCAAACGAGATGCAAATATATATCATAACGCCCAATTTTGTATCTGCCGGAGAGAACAAAAGTGTCCGGCACATGGCCCCTGCTAGTCATCCGAACAAAAGTGTCCGGCGCATAGCCCCTGCGAATCATCCGAACAAAAGTGTCCGGCACATGGCCCCTGCTAGTCATCCGAATAAAAGTGTCCGGCACATAGCCCCAGCGAGGTGAATTTTACTCTTTCGGCAAGCCCCTGGAGATTATTGTCTGTACGGTCATTCGGCGGCGCGGCCGGTGGAGCCCCAAAATGCTGTCCACCAGGCGCGCTTTTGCCGGGTTTTCGCGCCCGACGGCATTTTCAAAATGCCAACGGCCACACTTTTGCGGGAAAATCGCGGCCGGTGGGTGCCAATACGCATATCCACCGGCCACGTTTACGAAATCAGCACGTTTACGAAATCAACACGGATTGAAATCAGCACGGATTTCCTGCTGATGCCATTATATCATTTCCATCATTTTTTCATTTCCTTTGACAACATATCAATAAAAAATCTATATTTGCACATGTATTAACAATGCTGTTAAATAATATTGTTAAACATATCTGTGAATGCGGAGACATCTGTGAATATGGAAACATCTGTGAATATGGAAACATCTGTGAATATGGAAACATCTGTAAATATGGAAACATCTGTGAATATGGAAACATCTGTAAATATGAAGACATCTGTAAATATGAAGACATCTGTGAATATGGAGAACCGGGAGCCGAAGAACAAGGAGCAGGAAATAATGGAAGCGGCGGAGGAGCTGTTTCTGGACATGGGTTATAATCAGGCCACGACTACGATGATTGCGAAAAGGGCCGGGGTCACCCATGCCATGCTCCATTATTATTTCAGGACCAAGGAACATGTCTTCATGAAAGTTCTGGAGAAGATTCTCGGGGAGCTGATGCAGTCGTTCCGCCCCGTGATGTCCAGGGACGAACCTTTCTGGGAGACCCTGGAAAAAGGTATTTCAACTCATTTTGACTTTCTCTCGAAGCACCCTCGCTTTGTCCCGTTCCTTTATGACACTTTGATTCATAATCCGGAACTAATTGGACGCATGAAGGAGAATTTCCTGCCGGTCATCGAGAGAGTCTTCAAGTTTCATGTCGGGAGGATACGGGATGAGATGGACAGCGGCAGAATCAGCCGGATAGACCCGGTGCAGCTGATGGCTGACATTGTGACCCTGAATATGTCCGCTTTCCTGCTGATGCCTGTGGCCTGTAGACTGACCGGAGCAGCATCGAAAACACTTGACGGCTCTGGTGCAGCTTCGGCATCGGCCTGTACCCATACGCAGCCCGGTCAGTCAGAGAAAAATCCGTTTCTTGAGGCCAGGAAAGCTGAAATAATAGCCCTTGTCAAATACAGGCTGTACGGAAAGCTCTGAAGACCGGGCGGCAGCTGATGTAATCTTGTAATATGACAATTGATGTGATCTTGTAATATGACAGTTATAGGTATGTAATATGACAGTTAAGGGTATTGTGAAAAAACTTGAATGCATTGCTGCTCTGCTGCTTGCCTCTCTGGTATTCCAGCGGCAGGCCGTGGCGCAGGTGACAATCGACAGTTGCATGAGGATGGCGCGGGAGAATTATCCGCAGATCCGGCAGCTTAATCTCATAGAAGAGGCTTCCCGTTATGAGATTGCATCCATAGCGAAGTCATGGCTTCCGCACCTGAACATCTCCGGCAAGGCCACATATCAGTCCGATGTGGTGGAGATGCCGTTCGACATCCAGGGGTTCACATTTGACCTGCCTCATGACCAGTATTCCCTTGTCGGGGAAATCAGCCAGACCATCTGGGACGGCGGCACGACCGGAAGCCAGAAGGATGTGGCTGCGTCCGGTGCCAGGGTGCAGAAAGAGCAGGTGGAGGTTTCCCTCTATGCGATAAATGAGAGGGTGGAGAAAATATTCCTCGGGATTCTGCTCTATGACGGACAGCTGAAACAGAACGGCATATTGATGCAAAGCCTGCAGAGAAATGCCCGGCAGGCACAGGCATGCATCGAGAGCGGCACTGCCTGCCGTTCCGACCTTGAGATGATAGAGGTGAACATCCTCAACTGCGAACAGCAGAGGGACGAACTGGAAAAAGACCGGAGCACATATGTGGCAATGCTTGAAAAGCTCACTGGGACCAGTCTGGCAGGGCAGGAATTCGTTGTCCCGGATGAAAACGCAGACTGGCTTATGCGGGATGACATCCTGAGGCCTGAGCTCGGCCTGTATGACGCCCAGCTGCAGCAGCAGGAGGCGATGGTCCGCCAGCTCAATTCGAAAATCTCCCCGAAATTCTCACTTTCCCTGCAGGGAGGGGTCGGCCGGCCGGGCCTGAACATATTGGAAAATACTTTCCAGCCGTACTGGACGGCCGGAGTCAGGATGTCCTGGGACATAGGCGCCCTGTACACGAGAAAGGATGAGAAGCGCAAGCTTGACGCCCAGATCCGGAAAATCGAGTCGGACAGGGAGACATTCCTGTTCAATGCCGGGCTTGATGCCGTACAGATGAGGAGTTCCGTCGACAAGGCAAGGGCCCTGCTGGAGCGTGACAAGAAAATAATTGCACTGAGGGAATCAATCCGTTCCGCCGGCGAGGAGCAGTACCGCAACGGTGTCATCACCATGACTGACCTGATGTCCAGGATAGACGACGAATACAATGCCAGGGTGGCCGAGTCAATCCACAGAATCCAGCTCCTCATGGCCATCTATGACCTCAGGAACTGCATGGGATACTGATAGGAATTTGTACTGTTATAATCATTTGCATTGGCCGGACATGAAAAGGTCCGTGCCGGCGTGGCCGCCCGTGGCCTCGTGAACGGGAGGGACCCGCGCCCGCGTGGGAGGGATTTACCGCACGGACCTTTTTATGTCCGGTGCGCCAAAGGATAAATTGTTAAAATTATATTTTATGAAATCACATGCAGTCAATGCGGCGCTGGCCGCCGCTGCTCTTCTTTCCGCCGCCGGCTGCGGCATGAGGGAACCTGATTACGATGCCTGCGGACAGATAAATGCGACGGAGGTGATTGTCTCTGCGGAAAGCAGCGGAAGAATCATCAGCTTTTCCGTCACGGAAGGAGACAGGCTGAAAGCCGGCGAATGTGCCGGGCAGATAGATTCCGTGCAGACATGGCTCCAGAAAGAGGAATTGCTCAGCAGGAAGAAAAGCGCGGAAGTGAAGCTTGTGGACATGGAATGCCAGACCCGCGCCCAGTATGCCCGGTTAGAGAATCTGAAAAACGAGCTGAAGCGTTCCCGTGACCTGCTTGAAAAAGATGCCGGGACACAGAAACAGGTCGATGACCTCGAGTCGGAAATCAGTGTCCTGGAAGGGCAGATAGCCGCTGCGGAACAGAATTACAGGCAGAACAACGAGAGCGTCAGGGCCGAGATGGCCACTCTTGATGTCCAGATTGCCCAGACGGGTGACAAGCTCAGGAAATGCCGGATAATTGCTCCCGTTTCAGGGACCGTCCTTGAGAAATATGCAGAGGAAGGGGAAAGCGTCACTTCCGGACGGCAGTTATTCAAAATCGCCGACATGGACAATCTCTATGTCAAGGCATACTTCCCTTCGGCCCGGCTTGCGGACCTTCATGTCGGGGACACTGTGAAAGTCATCCCGGACGACGGGACTGCAAAGCCTGCGGAATACGAAGGCACGGTGACATGGATTTCCGATGAGGCAGAATTCACCCCGAAAAACATCCAGACCCGGGATGAGCGGGCTGACCTCGTCTATGCGGTAAAGGTGGCGGTCAGGAATGACGGCGGCCTCAGGCTCGGGATGTACGCCTATGTCATCATTTAGTCGTTGCCGCAGTCGGAAATAATTGCCGCTATTGGAAATAATTGCCGCTGTCGGAAGTTATTGCGAGGTAAGGGAAGTAATTGCAAATTAAGGGAAGTAATTGCAGATTAAGGGAAATAATTGCAGATTAAGGGAAATGAACGCCATAGAAATAGACAGCATATCCAAGAGCTATGGGCAAGCCAGGGCTCTGCAGGATGTCTCCCTGACAGTGAATCAGGGCGAAATCTTCGGCCTGATAGGTCCTGACGGGGCGGGGAAGACCACCCTGTTCCGCATCATGACCACCCTGATGCTGGCTGATTCCGGTTCCGGAAAAGTCTGCGGACTGGACATAGTGAAGGACTTTGCCCGTCTGCGGCGCATCATAGGATATATGCCCGGCCGCTTTTCCCTCTATCAGGACCTGAGCGTCAGGGAGAACCTGGACTATTTTGCCACTCTCTTCGGAACCACCGTCAGGGAAAATTATGAAAATATCAGGGAAATATATTCTCAGATAGAACCGTTCGCAGACCGCAGGGCCGGGAAACTCTCCGGCGGCATGAAGCAGAAGCTGGCACTCTGCTGTGCCCTCGTGCACAAGCCTTCGGTCCTGTTCCTGGACGAGCCGACCACTGGCGTGGATGCCGTCAGCCGCAAGGATTTCTGGACAATGCTCGCCAGAATCAAGGCATCGGGGGTGACGGTGTTCGTCTCCACCCCATATATGGATGAGGCGGCGATGTGTGACAGGCTTGCCCTCATAAGGGACGGCGTTATAATAGGTACGGGCACTCCGGAAGAAATCATTTCCGGATTTCCGTTCCGGCTGCTTTCAGTAAGAGGGAGACGGATGTATCCGCTCCTGAAGCAGCTCCGGAAAACTGACGGTGTCATAAGCTGCTTTTCTTTCGGGGATTCCCATCATGTGACATATAGTCCTGAAGTGACCGGGAAAGAGCAGATTCTTGCCGGACTTGCACAAGCAGGCTTCGGAGACTGTACGGCAAGGGAAATCAGCCCCGGGATAGAGGACTGCTTCATGTGGCTCTCCCACGGGAATGGCAACGGCAGGCAGGATTGTTAATTGTGACAGGAAAATGGACCGTAATGCAGTGGAAATAAGAAATCTCACAAAGAAATTCGGGGATTTCACGGCAGTGGACAATATCAGCTTCAATGTGCGGAAGGGAGAGATTTTCGGCTTTCTCGGGGCAAACGGGGCAGGCAAGACCACGGCCATGAGGATTCTGTGCGGCCTGAGCCTTCCGACGGCAGGTGAGGGTACGGTGGCCGGATATGACATCAACACGCAGCAGGAGAAAATCAAGAGGCACATAGGTTACATGAGCCAGAAATTCTCCCTGTATCCTGACCTGACGGTGAGGGAGAATATCCGTCTTTTCGGAGGAATCTACGGGCTCCGCGACAGACAGATCCGGGAGAAGACCGATGCCCTGCTGGGAATGCTGGAGATGCAGTCTGAGAAAGACAGGTTCGCGGGCTCTCTTCCCCTGGGATGGAAGCAGAAGCTGGCGTTCAGCATAGCCATGATTCATGACCCTGAAATCATTTTCCTTGACGAGCCTACCGGAGGCGTCGACCCCGAGACGAGACGGCGGTTCTGGGAGATGATATATGATGCCTCCGAAAAGGGAACGACGGTCTTTGTGACGACACACTATATGGACGAGGCCGAATACTGCGACCGGGTCTCTGTCATGGTCGACGGGAGAATCGCGGCCCTTGATTCTCCTGAGAGACTGAAGTCGGAGTATGGGGCGGATAACATGGATGAGGTTTTCAGAATCATAGTCAGATGAAAGAGTTCACGGCATCGGTTGTAAAGGAGTTCCGGCATATCTTCCGGGACAGGCGGACCATACTCATTGCCATGGTGATGCCCGTGGTCCAGATTATCCTGTTTGGATTTGCCGTCAGCACGGAAGTCAATGATGTCCGCGTGGCAGTCTGCGGCGACCTGGCCGACCCGGCGGTGAGGAATCTCGTGGACCGGATAGACAACAACAGATATCTCAGTGTATCCGGCAGCCTGTCCTCTCCTTCTGAAATCACCGGTGTCTTCAGAAGGAATGTGGCGGATGCTGCGGTATGCTTCGGACGGAATTTCGGGGAAAATCTCGCCCCTTCAGGCCGTGCGCAGGTCAGAATCATCGGCGACGGATCCGACCCGAATACTGCCCAGATGATAACCGGCTATCTCAAGGGAGTCATACAGTCGGAGCAGACTGAGGCGGAAGTGGCCTTCGCCGGGGAGGGGGAGAGGAAAGCTTCGATGGCTCCCGTCGTGCAGCTGATGTACAATCCGGCCATGAAGTCTTCCTATAATTTCGTCCCGGGGGTCATGGGGCTCATCCTCATGCTGATATGTACGATGATGACATCAGTGTCCATAGTCAGGGAAAAGGAGACAGGTACTCTGGAGCTTCTGCTTGTCTCTCCGGTCAAGCCGCTATGGATAATACTGAGCAAGATGATTCCATATCTGGTGCTCTCGGCAGTGAACTTCGCGACAATCCTGCTGCTTTCGCACTATGTGATGGAAGTCCCGATAAACGGCAGCCTGCTGCTCCTGTGCTTTGCGGCGCTGGTCTTTGTGGTGACATCACTTGCACTCGGCCTGCTCATTTCGGTGATATCTCCGAACCAGAGGACGGCTCTCCTTATCTGCGGCATGGGACTCACAATGCCGACGATGATATTTTCCGGCATCATCTTCCCGTGCGAGAGCATGCCGGAGGTGCTGCAGTGGTTTTCCGACATAATACCGGCCAAATGGTTCATAATCATTGTGAAGAAAATAATGATCCAGGGAACGGGCCTCGTTTCCGCGGCAAAGGAGATGACAATATTGGCCGTAATGGCGGCCTTTCTTCTGGCCGTGAGCATAAAGAGTTTCAGGACAAGACTTCAGTAAGGGAGGACGGACTATGTGGAAATATCTGCTTGAAAAGGAATTCAAACAATTTTTCAGGGACCCCGGGCTTCCCCGGATGGCCCTGATGTTTCCTGTGCTCATGATGCTGGTGTTCCCGTTTGCCGTGAGCATGGAGATAAGAAACATCAATCTGGCAGTAGTAGACAGCGACAGAAGCGAAGAGTCATCCCGTCTTCTTGAAAGATGCACTTCTTCCGGCTATTTCCGCCTTGTGGCATTCTGCGGCAGTCCGGAGGAAGCGATGCGGCTGATGAATGAAAACAAGGCGGATGCCATAATCACTATAGCCTCTGACTTCAGCAGGGAAATCGGCAACGGAAGCGGATTCCCGGTCGGGATAAAGGTCAATACTGTCAACGGGACACGTGGAAGCATAGCCTCCCAATATCTTCAGAACTGCATAATGATGTATCTCCAGGACAGGAATTCACGCGAAGCCGGCTCCTCCGTACAGTCCGCAGCCTCTGCTCCTGCCGCCCAATCCGTATCCGCCGGACCTGCAATAAATGTCTCCGAGAAATACTATTTCAATACCCACCTTGACTACAAGCTGTTCATGATACCTGCTCTGATAGTCATAGGAATCACCATGATCACAGCCTTTCTACCATCCCTCAACATAGTCTCGGAGAAGGAGACCGGCACCATCGAGCAGATAAACGTCACGCCTGTGGGCAAATCGGCCTTCATCATCTGCAAGATGATACCTTATTGGGCGATAGCCTTTTTCGTGCTGACTGCCTGTCTTCTGATTGCCTGGGCCGTCTTCGGCTATGTGTGCCGGGGAAATGTGCTGTGGCTCTACCTTTACACTACCCTTGACATAATCGTGATGGCCGGGCTCGGACTTCTCATCTCCAACTACAGCAGCAATGCCCAGCAGGCCATGTTCGTCATCTGGTTCTTCGCCGTGATCTTCATGCTCATGAGCGGCATCTTCACCCCGATAGCCTCCATGCCCGGCTGGGCTCAGGCAATCACATATCTCAATCCGATGCGGTATTATGCCGATGCCATGCGCTCCGTCTTCCTCAAGGGAAGCAGCCCCCTTGACATCTGGTATGATGCCGCCGGACTGGCCTCCATCGGTGCGGCCATGGTCTGCTGGGCAATCGCAAGCTACAGGAAGTCCTCATGAGACATGACATTTTGGAAAAAATCATTAAATTTGAGGCAATTGTGAGTCTCTGCCGCAGGAAAGGCACGGTGACAGTTGAATACGATGGCTTCAATTATATTTTTTGATACTGAAACAGACCCGAAGACAGGGAAAATTCTGGATATCGGAGCAGTGAGCGATGACGGAAAATTGTTCCACAAGAATTCGATCCGGGATTTTTCCGGTTTCCTGCAGGGAACTGAATATGCCTGCGGGCATAATGTCCTGGCCCATGACATGAAATATGTCGGTGATGCAATGAAATCAGCAGGGATATCCGTCACAAATGTCATTGACACATTGTATCTGTCTCCTCTGATGTTCCCGCGGAAGCCTTATCATAAACTTCTGAAAGATGACAAACTGCAGACGGATGAGCTGAGCAGTCCTCTGAATGACTCGGAAAAGGCCAGGGAACTATTTGACTCCGAGTGCACGGCATTCAATGCCATTGATGAAGACCTGAAGGATATCTATTGTTCTCTTTTGGAAAATACGGCGGAATTCGGAGCATTTTTCAGGTATGCCGGTTATCGCGGCCGCAGTGTCCGTGAATCAGGTTCAGTGACTCTGTTCATGAGAAGTCTGCAGAACATGTTCCGCCAGGGCAATTCTGCGGAAACGGCCGACAAAATAAAGAGGCGGTTCCGGGATGAGATATGCACCAATGCCGACATTGCCGGCATGGCCAGGAAATATCCGATAGCCCTGGCCTATTGTCTGGCACTGATTGACGCATTGGCAAAGAGCCCCTCCGTCAAATCCGTGACCCCGCCGTGGGTCCTGCACAATTATCCTGAAGTCGAGCAGCTTATGTTCAGGCTCAGGAACAATCCGTGCATTGAAGGCTGTCCGTTCTGTGACAAGGCCTTCGACATACATGCAGGTCTTGAGGAGTGGTTCGGCTTCGGGTCTTTCCGGGAATACGGCGGAGTCCCTCTTCAGGAACAGGCCGTCAGAGCCGCCGTGGAGAACAAGTCCCTGCTCGCCGTTTTTCCGACCGGAGGAGGAAAATCCCTGACGTTCCAGCTTCCCGCTCTGATGGCTGGACGGCATACGGGTGGTCTTACAGTCGTCATTTCTCCGCTGCAGTCCCTGATGAAAGACCAGGTCGACAACCTTGAGAAAAAAGGCATAACCGATGCCGTGACAATCAACGGCCTCCTTGATCCGATAGAACGCTCTAAGGCGGTGGAACGGGTTGAAGACGGCTCTGCTTCCCTGCTTTACATTTCTCCCGAATCCCTGCGCTCAAAAAGCATCGAAAGGCTGCTGCTCGGCAGGAAAATAGTCAGGTTCGTGATAGACGAGGCACATTGCTTTTCTTCGTGGGGACAGGACTTCCGGGTCGATTATCTTTATATCGCTGAGTTCATCCGGAACCTGCAGCATAAGAAGCATCTTTCGGAAAGCATACCCGTATCCTGCTTTACGGCCACGGCGAAAGTCAAGGTCATTGAGGATATCAGTGCTTATTTCAGAGAGAAACTTTCCCTTGAACTCATGCATTTTACGGCCAGTGCCTCTCGCCGCAACCTTCACTATACTGTCCTGCCGGAAGAAAACGAAGAGGAGAAATACAGGACTCTCCGGAGACTTGTAGAAGAAAGGGATTGTCCGACAATCGTATATGTCACCAGGACAAGGAAAGCAGAGGAACTGGCAAAGAGACTTGCCGATGACGGCTTTATGGCCAGGGCCTTCCATGGAAAAATGGATCCGGACAAGAAGACGGCCAACCAGAATTCTTTCATGACCGGAGAAACCAGGATAATGGTCGCCACATCTGCTTTCGGGATGGGGGTGGACAAGAGTGATGTCGGTCTCGTCGTGCATTATCAGATTTCGGATTCCCTTGAGAACTATGTCCAGGAAGCGGGCCGGGCAGGCCGTGATGAGCATATTGATGCAGACTGCTATGTCCTTTACAACGAGGAAGACCTTTCCCGCCATTTCATACTGTTGAACCAGACGAAACTCACCATAAAGGAGATACAGCAGGTATGGAAGGCTGTGAAGGATATCACGAGGACCCGCGCCAAAGTCTCGAATTCCGCTCTTGAAATCGCCAGGAAGGCAGGCTGGGATGATGGCGTCGCCGACATCGAGACCCGTGTCAAGACGGCAATCGCATCTCTGGAACAGGCCGGATATCTGAGGCGCGGACAGAATATCCCGAGGGTTTTCGCTACAGGTATCCTTGCCCGCACTGCCCAGGAGGCGATTGACAGGATAGAACGGTCCGGCAGATTTGACGACAAGGAGAGAACCCGGGCCGTCAGGATAATCAAGAGCCTCATATCCAGCCGGAGCATAAAAAAGGCCCAGGGAGAAGAAGCCGAGTCCCGCGTTGATTACATCAGTGACCATCTCGGCATCAGCAAAGAAAATGTAATCCACATAATCAATCTGCTCAGGGAAGAGAAAATCCTTGCGGACTCAAAAGACCTGACTGCATACATCGGCAAGGATGACACTCAGAACAAGTCCCGGAATATCGTCAGAAAATTCAATGAGACTGAACTTTTCCTGGCTGAACATATTCCTGACGGCCATTCATCGGTTGACCTGAAGGAACTCAACGCGCTTGCGGAGACTTCCGGACATTCTTCTGTGGACCTTGAGAGGATGAAGACGATTCTTAATTTCTGGGCAGTCAAGAACTGGATAAAAAAGCATTACAGGGACAAGAACCACCTGGATGTCAGCAGTCTTGTCCCAAAGGATCTTTTTGTGAAAAGAATCAGGACTAGGCAGGCTCTTGCTGCATATATCACAGATTATCTGTATGAACACTCGGAGACGGGAGCGCGGAGATATGTGGAGTTTTCGGTCCTTGAGCTCAAGGAGTCATATGAAAATTCGATATTTTCATCACAGGTTACCGCCGATGAGGTCGAAGACGCGCTGTTCTATCTGTCAAGGATAGGGGCAATCAGCATTGAAGGCGGTTTCATGGTCATCTACAATGCACTTTCAATAGAAAGGCTGGAAAAGGACAATCACATCAGGTACAAAGTCGAGGATTACCAGAAACTGAGTGAATTCTATAAAAACAAGATGCAGCAGATTCATATTGTAGGTGAATATGCCAAAAAGATGCTTGAAGACTATGATGCTGCGCTGAAGTTTGTGGAAGATTATTTCAGTCTGAATTATCCGGACTTCCTCAACAGATATTTCAACGGCAGGAAAGATGAGATTTCGGTGAATATGACTCCTGCCAAATTCCGCCGGATTTTCGGAGAATTGTCCCTCTCGCAGCTGAGTGTCGTCAAGGACAGGGATTCGCGCTGTATAGTTGTTGCCGCCGGCCCGGGCAGCGGCAAGACGAGGGTGCTTGTACACAAGCTTGCGTCTCTGCTTCTGATGGAGGATGTCAAGCATGAGCAGCTTCTGATGCTCACATTTTCACGGGCAGCGGCGACGGAATTCCGGCAGCGCCTGCATGACCTGATAGGAAATGCTGTGTCATTTGTCGAAATAAGGACTTTCCATTCATATTGCTTTGACTTGTTGGGAAAGATAGGCAGCATTGAGGAATCAAAGTCGATTGTGCGGACCGCTGTTGAAAAGATTCTTGCAGGAGAGGTGGATGCGAGCCGGATTACGAAGACTGTGCTGGTCATAGACGAGGCCCAGGACATGGATGCGGATGAATATCGTCTTGTCAGAGTCCTGATGGAAAAGAATGAGGACATGCGTGTGATTGCTGTAGGGGATGATGACCAGAACATCTATGCTTTCCGAGGCTCAAGTCCGGAGTATATGGAGGAACTTCTCCGTACAGACGGGGCCAGAAAATATGAGCTTGTGGAAAATTTCCGAAGCAGGAACAATCTCGTCTCGTTCGCAAACGCCTTTGCGGAAAGTATCACCCATAGAATCAAGACCTTCCCCGTAGTGCCTGTGAAAAAAGAGGACGGAAGAATAGAGATAACTTCATATTCCTGCAGTAATCTTGTGGAACCGCTGGTCTCTGACATAACGGGCAAAGGGCTGTCCGGCACCACGGCGGTTCTGACAAAGGACAACGAAGAGGCGCTTGTGATAGCCGGCATTCTCCGGAGACAGGGGTATCCTGCGCAGCTTATCCGTTCTGATTCCGGTTTCTGGCTGTCAAAATTGTCTGAAATCAGATTTTTTCAGGAGCGCATCGGCTTCAGGGAAGAAGGGGCAGTCGTCCCATGGGAGAAATGGCAGGAGGCGAAGGCCCTCCTCAAGGCTGGATTCTCCCGCAGCAGATTGCTGGGCACATGTTTGGACATATTGGCCGACTTTGAGGCCGTATGTCCGGATTCATCGGATACCCCCGGAGAAAAAGTCATTTACAAGACGGATTTTGACATGTTTCTCAAAGAATCTTCCTTTGAGGATTTTGTCCGCTGCAGCACAGGCGCCGTGACTGTCTCGACTATGCATAAGGTGAAGGGGATGGAGTTTGACAATGTGTTTCTGATGCTGGACAATTTCATCTGCACCGATGACGAGAAACGCCGCCAGCTGTATGTCGCCCTTACCCGTGCCAGAAACAATCTGTATATTCACGACAACACCGGCATTTTCCGGAGAATTTCTGTCCGGAATACGGTTCTTCAGGATGATTCCCGGCAGTATGGAATGCCTCCGGAAACGGTTCTCCAGCTTGGTCTGAAAGATGTCTGGCTGGATGACTTTGTTCGCCGCCAGGATATCATAGCTGATTTTATGAGTGGAGATGCACTTTATTTCAGACCGTCTGACCCTGGACAGGACTCTCCACATGACTGCGGCGGGAATATTGTCCCTCAGAAACTGCTTCTGGCTGACAGCCGCGGGCTGACAGTTCTTCAGTCCTCCAAAGGTTTTATGGAGAAATATGAAAAACTCGTCAGTGCGGGTTATCGCCCGGAAGCGGCAGAAGTCAATATGGTCGTCTGGTGGAAAAATGACAGGATGAAAGACGAAATCAAAGTCCTTCTTCCGACACTGCATTTTTCCCTATTTCACATATCCACGGAAGAATAATTGTTACAGAAATTTATTTTGTATGAGGGGCAGGATTTTCTAAATAAATTGAATTCAATACCCTTGAGTGTTGTCAATTCAGAAAATATTTCATTATATTTGTAGCGCTGGAATCCAGCAGTTACATATTACTGAAAGTGTTTTCTACATGTCCTTGTAAGAAAATGTGGTAGTTTTCAAAAGTGAGGGGACAACATGACAACACTCTTTCTTGTTTAGTATATGCGGTCATGCCGTTTACGGCACTGATACCTCATAGCTATTCAGGTGTGGGGTATTGGATATCGTTTATTCTCACTTGGGTTTTACCACAACCTTCTTACGGATATACGGAATCGGCTCCACACTTTCTTTATTTATAATTCCGTAAAATGTTCTCATGGAGCCTGGGACATTTTGATGTCTATGAGAGTAATTTTCGGAAGGGCTTTACGCATTGTCCTGTTAATGTCCCTCTTTGCATTCGCTTCCTGTCAGGAAACCGGATATGATTTTTATTCTGCAATTGCCGGAACCGTGTATGATTCTTCTACAGGAGAACCATTGGAAAATGCGTCCGTTGTTCTGAATCCCACCAATATGACTTTGCAGACCGAAGCGGATGGCTCGTTCATTTTTGATTCCCTTGATGCCGGACAATACACTTTGTCGGTCCAGAAAGAGGGCTACCGTGTTGATCGGAAAACGGTTACCGCCATCAGCGGAGAAACTGTCACTACGGATATTCTGTTGAGAAAAATCTGATTGATAATTGTTTGCTATGAAAAATTTGACAGTATTTGCCATTACGCTAATCAGCGGATTTTTAATTTCCTGTAAAGATGATATAGCGGAGTCTCCGACAGGAAGCATTGTAGGGACAGTCGCAGACATGACTACCGGAGAGCCTGTCCCTACCGTCAGTGTGAATCTTGATCCCGGAGGAATATCGACCTTGACAGGCAACGACGGGAACTATATGTTCGAGGACCTGAACGCAGGGACATATTCTATATCTCTCGTAAAGGAAGGTTATAAGCCGGCGGAGAAGACCATTGAAGTCGTAGCAGGAGACTACGCTAACGGATACATTCTAATTGAACGTATTCCTGCGACAGTCACTGTGGACAGGAATTCATTGGATTTCGGAGATGGTACAGAAGTTAATTCTCTATCATTCAATATAGTAAATAGTGGATATGAAGATTTGGAATGGACGATAGAGTATGAATGTGAATGGATAAGCCGGATAAAGGATACTGAGGGAACCTTGCAGTACGGCAAGACGCAGACAATAGTGGTTTTCATTGATAGGAATCTTCTTCTTCCGGGACATAATGAGACCGTAGTCGTTGTGCGTACGTCAAACGGAAGTTCGGATTTGAGAGTTACGGCTATCGGTGCGGATAGGGATGATGTTATTGTGAATATGACTGAAACAGGCTCTGTAATGATGAACAGCGCCGAAGTTTATGGATTGCTCGTCAATGAGGGAATTCCACGGTACAATGAGTTGGGATTCGTATTTTCCGATGAACCGGAACCGGTCCTTGAAAATTCTTATGCTTCTGTCACTGTCGGGACAACATTCGCTTCCGGAGATACGTTCGGAAGCCCGGTTGAATCATTGGCTTCAGGCACGACATACCATGTACGGGCTTATGCAAAGAATTCAAATGGAGTTTTTTACAGTTCGAACGAGCTGACATTCCACACCGTAGGGAAATATTCCGAAATTATGTCGGAAAATGTTTCCGATATTGATTACCTGACTGGGGAGGCAACTTTCAATGCTACCGTTGTCGATCCCGGAATCCCTGCGTTTACTGAGAAGGGATTCTGCTGGTCAACTTCGTCCTCCCCGACGGTTGATGATGAAAAGGTCCGCGTCTCGGGAACGTCCGCCGGCCATTTTTCTACGAGAGTGTCGAATCTTGACCTGCAAAGGGACTATTATGTCAGACCCTATCTTATCCAGAACGGCAATGTAATATACGGTGATGTCATGTCGTTCAATACTGTTTCCGATGCTCCGTCGCTGACGACTTCGTCGGTTACGGATCTGACGGCTACATCGGCCGTTTTCAATGCATATATTTCAAATTCAGGTACACCTGAATATACTGAAAGAGGATTCTGCTGGTCGGGAACCAGGTCGGTACCTTCATTGGAAGACAATAAAATAAGGGTGCAAGGCAGTGGCGAAGGGAATTATTCCACGGAAGTCGACGATTTGGACTACAACAGTTCATATTATGTAAGAGCCTATGTAATTCAGAATGAAAGGGCGTTTTACGGCAATGTGGTATCATTCACCACTTCTCTGGTCCCGACCGAAATAAGCACCGGACAGGTTTCGGAAATCGGAACGAATGAGGCTGTTTTCAACGGGGAAATCTCCGAAGTGGGAGATCCGAGATGTTCGCAGTACGGATTCTGTTACAGCGCAACGACGGACCGTCCTACAATCAATGATAAAAGAGTTACAAAATACGGAGGAATAAAAGGACGTATTTCAATAGATGTAGACAATCTTGAGTCAGGTACGACGTATTATGTAAGGGCCTATGCCATACAGGAAGGACAACCTGTCTATGGTGAGACTGTAGTATTTACTACATCCGAGCTGCCGTCCGTAGTGACCTTGTCCCCGACTGAAATAGAGCCGGTGGACATGGGCGGAGGACTGTATTTATACTATTCGGCAAGGTTCAACGGCAATGTGACATCCTCCGGAGATCCATCATATACATCCAAGGGATTTGCATACGGCACGACGCGTGACCCGTCAGCGACGGCGGACAATTCCGTGACAGTTTCCGGAAGGGGAGAAGGGAAATATTCGGCCGTCGTCTCGAACCTGACCGCCAATCGCACATATTATGTGAGGGCATGGGTCAAGGCGGAATCAGGTTATGTCTACGGCGAAAGCATACAATTCTCGACATTCTGATTATCAGTACATACAATGTTCAACAACTAAATTAATTTATCATGAAACAGAAAATTTGGTCTATTGCATTAATTGCAGTCATGTCGGTTTTCATTACATCCTGCGGAATTTCACGCAGAGCTTCCTATGTTAACACTGCCTCGGCAACGGCTCCGGCGGCGAATCCGGGAGGCATAGGTGTGAAAAAGGCAAAGAGCGAAGCCCAATTGTATGCAGAGGATCCTAATGCCACGACTATCAGAGCATGGGCGCAATATAACGGATTCGCCGAAGATGATCTTGAAGGAGTTGCCGCAAACCTTGCAAGACAGGAACTTTCGAATACGATAGCCGCTCTTGTCACGGGAGCGATTGAAGATTATGCGGAAAGGCACAGGATACAGTCTCAGGGTGCTGACGGCACCGATAAGAGGATGGTATTGTCGCAGTCTACGGAAGAAACTGTATCTACTGTCACTCAGGAACTTATCAGGGGTAGCAAGATCGCCGTATCGGACAGGTACATGTTGAATGACGGAACTGAAACAGCATACGTATGTGTGGAATTGGACCCTGAGCTTCTTCTGAACAACATGGTTAACAACGCCAAGCTCAAGGAAGCGATTTCGCAGAATGAAAAACTGCAGATTGACAAGGACAGGGAGGATTTCAAGGCCAGTATGGGAAGCCAGATAGAACTCCTGAATGAACGTAAAGCGCAGGGTGAATGAATCCGGTAAAATCGTTTCTGGCAGTGACCTTCGCAGTATCCGCTATGTTCGAATGTTATGCACAAGGATTCACCACGGCTTCGGACAGGATAGTCCCGCGTTGGATAAACCGGCCTCCGGTTTCTGCCAATCGCACGATTTCCTACGTTGTCGTCCCTGTAATTTCCACGAATCTTACAGGCGCTTCTACTCTGTCTTTGAATGAGTTGGTGAAGTATCTGCCAAGGGACTGGAACATCTCCGGCATCGAGGAGTTCGGCAGTGTGTCGAAAATCAGAAGGGACAATTCCGGAATCGAACGGACAAAGGACGAGGTTATCAGGTTGCAGCTGAAAGCGGAAGGTGCTCCCGTCGACGTGGAATGCAAAACAGTGGATACATACTGGAAGCGTATGCCTGATGGGAATTATCAGTCATATTATTTGTATCAGGTTGCCAAACCGGGCCCGTCACCGGAGTTTGACGAGACGGCACTGACTACCTCGTACGGTTTGTCCGGGCTTTGGAGGTCTGCGATTATTCCCGGATGGGGACAGTTTTACAAGGGTACTTATATGAAAGGAGGCCTCATTCTCGGCGGTTGCGCTGCCTTTGTCGGAGGTATTGTCGGAGTCGAATCAGTGAGAGCCGATTATGTCAGGAAAATTGGAGAAACCCATGATGTCGACTACAAGAGACTCTACGCAAAACGGGCGGATCAGTTTTCAACTGCAAGGAATGTCCTTATCGGAGCCTTGGGAGCATTGTATCTTTACAATCTTATTGACGCAGTGGCTGCTCCGGGGGCACGCCGTGTAATCGTGAATCCGAAAAACGGTATGTACCGCAGGACCCTTTCATGGAAAGTCTATCCTTCAATGCCGGACAATCAGTCGGTTGCATTGGCGGTGGGGTTGACTTTCTGAAGTTGTCTATAATAACAAAGAGGGAGGTTAAAGGTCAATAGACTGTAGCCTCCCTTTTTGTTATTATAGGTAGATTGTATCTTTCCTCTGCTCCTTTCACTCTCTATCTGGCTCTATGTAATATTATCTTTCAAATTTTCAAATAATGCCTCATGGACAGGACTCTCCACATGACTGCGGCGGGAATATTGTCCCTCAGAAACTGCTTCTGGCTGACAGCCGCGGGCTGACAGTTCTTCAGTCCTCCAAAGGTTTTATGGAGAAATATGAAAAACTCGTCAGTGCGGGTTATCGCCCGGAAGCGGCAGAAGTCAATATGGTCGTCTGGTGGAAAAATGACAGGATGAAAGACGAAATCAAAGTCCTTCTTCCTACACTTTATTTCAGATACTCCCTGTAGAAGGCCTCGGTTTTGTCGGACGGAATCGCATCAGTGCGGTCATACAGCTCCGTGTGCACGGCTCCAGGAACGATGAAGAGGTTCCTCGCTCAGCATCCGCCGGAATTACTGAAATTAGAGTTATATTTGCATGAGGCTCATCGGGATGGCATTGGCATGAGGACGATATGATGGAAAAGAATGGAAATGAAAGTCTGGCACTGGCGCGGGATATCATAGTGAATACAGGGAAGAATCTGTTCCTGACCGGGAAGGCGGGGACGGGAAAGACCACTTTCCTGAAAAAACTGAAGGAGTCGGCCCCGAAGAGGATGATAGTCCTGGCTCCGACCGGGATTGCCGCCGTCAATGCCGGAGGAATGACTATCCATTCGTTCTTTCAGCTTCCTCTCGCCCCATATCTGCCGGAGACGGCATTCAGCTCCGGCGGGGCAAAATACAGTTTCAGGTTCGGGAAAAACAAGATCCGGATTATCAGGAGCATCGACCTTCTTGTAATCGATGAAATCAGTATGGTAAGGGCAGACCTTCTTGATGCCGTGGACAATGTCCTGAGACGCTACCGTGACAGGAACAGGCCGTTCGGGGGAGTCCAGCTGCTGTTGATAGGTGACCTGCAGCAGCTTGCGCCCGTGGTGAAAGACGATGAATGGCAGCTGCTCGGTAAATATTATGATACTCCTTATTTCTTTTCAAGCCAGGCTCTCCGCAAGACAGACTATTGTACCGTAGAACTTGAGAAAGTCTACCGGCAGAGTGACCTGGAATTTCTTTCGATACTTAACAGAATCAGGGAGAACAGATGCGGCAGTGACATCCTCTCGGCTCTCAACCGCAGATATATTCCGGGCTTCAGTCCGTCTGCTGATGAGGGCTATGTCAGGCTTGTTACCCATAACCGTCAGGCGAGGGACATAAACATGCAGGAACTGCAGAAACTGCCGGGCGCCCCTTATGTCTTTCAGGCGGAGACCCAGGGGCAGTTTCCGGAATACGCATGGCCGGCAGACGGTTCGCTTGTCCTTAAGGAAGGCGCACAGGTCATGTTCGTGAAGAATGATTCATCAGGTGAGCACCGCTATTACAACGGGATGCTCGGGGTGGTGGAGTCTGTCTCCGGCGGCGGCATAGAAGTCCGGAGCCGGGATAAGGGGGAGACAATAGCCCTTGGCAAGGAAGAGTGGACCAACGCCAGATATGTGCTTGACGAGCAGACAAAGGAAATCAGGGAAGAGATAGACGGTGTATTCCGCCAGTATCCGGTGAAGCTCGCCTGGGCCATCACTGTCCACAAGAGCCAGGGCCTGACGTTTGACCGTGTCATTGTCGATGTGAGCGGGTCCTTCGCCCATGGGCAGGTCTATGTGGCCCTGAGCCGGTGCCGGACTCTTGAAGGACTGGTCTTGAGTGCCCCGGTCTCTGCCTCGTCTGTCATCACCGACAGGTCTGTGGAGGATTTCACCCGGGAGGCCGCAGGGACTGCTCCTGATGCGGCTGCCCTGCAGTCCATGAAGAAGGCTTATTTCCTTGACCTGTTGTCCGGGCTGTTCGGGTTCAGGCAGATCGCTTCTCTGATGAGAAGGTATCTGCATATTGCCGGAGAATATTTCAGCAGGCTTTATCCCGTGCAGCTCGGCCAGTATCGCGAAGCCGAACGCGATTTCCACGAAAAGGTGGAATCGGTTGCGGAAAAATTCAGCCGCCAGTATGTGAGGCTGGTCAAAGATTCCGCTGATTATGCTGCCGATGCCGTCCTGCACCGCAGAATAGTCTCCGGCGCGTCATATTTCAAGGAAAAACTTGAGGCTGCAGGAGATGTCTTCAGCGATGCCCTTACGGAAGCCGACAATACTGAAGTCTCCCGAAGGCTCAGGGACGCTGTCTCTGAACTGCAGGCCGCCATTGACCTGAAGGCCGCCCTGCTCGGCTTCGTCGTCACGGACGGATTTGAAGTGTCGTCCTATCTCAGGAAAAAGGCGGTCCTGACGATTTCTGACGATGCTTCCGGCAAGTCCGGGAAACGGAAATCCGGCCGGAAGACCGCTGACGGGAACTCCGGGCAGAAAGCTGCCGGGAAGTCCGGGCAGAAGGCGGACAGGAAGTCATCCGTCAGTAAAAAGAAATCGGAAGTCCCTGCGGATGTCCGGCATCCGGACCTTTATCGCCGTCTGGTCAAATGGCGCAACTCCACCGCGGCGGAGCTTGGCCTGCCGGTCTATATGGTCATTCAGCAGAAAGCAATTCTCGGCATATCTGATTCTCTCCCGGACGACATGGCATCGCTTGCCGCGGTCCCTTATTTCGGCAAGGCCGGAATTGAAAAGTACGGCGACATTATCTTGAAGATGGTCCTAGAATACCGGGAAGAACAGGGCCTGTCAATGTTCCGGACATCGCTTTCGTCTGATTTCTGAACGCCCGCTTCAGATGAATCTTCCTGTCACACTGTCCGGACATTCCTTTATCTGTCCGGGAGTCCCTGCCGCCACTATGCGTCCTCCCTCATCCCCGCCTCCGGGTCCCATGTCGATGATGTAGTCGGCGTTGCGGATTACATCAAGGTCATGTTCTATGACAATCACCGTGGCTCCGTGGTCTACAAGTTTCTGGAATACAAGCAGAAGAGTCTGCACATCAGACGGGTGAAGCCCGATTGTCGGCTCATCGAACACAAATACCGAATCTTCCTGTCCTCGTCCCATCTCGCTGGCCAGTTTGAGCCTCTGCGCCTCTCCTCCGGAAAGTCCCGGAGTCTCTTCCCCGAGGGTCAGATAGCCGAGGCCGAGTTCCTGCAGCACTGAAAGCCGCTGCCTGACAGTCTTCAGGTCATTGCATGCGGTCAGTGCATCGTTTATGTCCATGTCCATGAGCTCAGGCAGTGAATAGAATTCACCTGCGGCATTTTCTCTCCTGATGAGATTGGCTGCACGGGAATATCTTGAGCCGTGGCAGTCCGGGCATGGTATGTCTACATCCGGGAGAAACTGCACATCCAGACTGATGACACCTGTGCCGTCGCAGGTGGGACATCTGAGCTTGCCGGTGTTATACGAGAAGTCCCCGTCCTTGAACCCCCTTGCCCTGGCGGCCGGCGTCTTGGCAAACACTTTGCGGAGCTCGTCATGCACATTGGCATATGTGGCGACCGTGGACCTGATGTTGATGCCGATGGGGGAGGCGTCAATCAGCTTGACCTGCCTTATGCCTTCCGCCTCTGCCGTTTTTACATGCTCCGGGAGCTTCTTTCCCGATATGGCAGCCTGCAGTCCCGGAATGAGACTTTCCAGAATCAATGTTGTCTTCCCTGACCCGGAGACGCCGGTGACCACGGTCAGCCTGCCTTTCGGAATGTCGACCTCAAGAGGCTTGACCGTATGTATCTTGTCTGTGGACAGGTGTATCCTGCCTATGTCGAACATTGTCCCGGCAGGCTCCTGTTTCCTGACATGAATGCCGGCCTTGCCTGAAAGGAACGGACCTATGCGTGATGCCGGGTTCTGTCCCAGTTCTTCCGGAGAGCCTTCGGCGATGATTCTGCCTCCTTCCGAGCCTGCGCCCGGTCCCATTTCGATTATCCTGTCGGATTCGGAGAGTATCTGTATGTCGTGGTCGACGAGCACGACTGAATTCCCGTCGGCAATAAGGTCTTTCATGACGCCTGCCAGTCCGGTGATGTTGGCCGGATGGAGGCCGATTGAAGGTTCGTCCAGGACATAGAGCACTCCTGTGGTGCGGTTCCTTACGGCCCTGGCGAGCTGCATTCTCTGCCTTTCTCCCGTAGACAGTGTTGAAGCGGCCCTGTCAAGGCTCAGATAGCCGACTCCAAGGTCCAGCAGACGCCGGGATGCATCAAGGAACGACTCGCAGATGTTCCTTGCCATCGGCTGCATCTCTTCAGGCAGTGTGTCCGGAATCCCGCCGACCCATCCGACCAGTTCGTCCAGTGTCATCCTGCACGCATCCGCGAGTGATATCCCGCGTACCAGTGGAGCCCGTGCGGCATCGGAAAGCCTGGACCCTCCGCAGTCCGGACAGATTTCGGTCCTGAGGAATTTCTCGACCCTTTTCATGCCTTTCTCGTCCTTGACTTTAGCAAGGGCGTTCTGTACGGTGTATACGGCGTTGTAATATGTGAAGTCCAGCTCTCCGGCCTGATTGGTGTTCTTAGACTTGTAGAATATGTGCTTTTTCTCCGCCGGCCCGTGGAACACTATCTCCCTTTCCCTTGCCGTAAGCCTGTTGAAGGGTACATCCGTCCTTACCCCCATTGCCCTGCAGACATCGGTCATCAGCGACCACATCAGCGTATTCCACGGAGCGACAGCCCCCTGGTCAATGCTAAGGCTTTCGTCCGGGACAAGCGTTGATTCGTCCACTGTGCGTACTGTCCCTGTCCCGTCGCATGTGTGGCAGGCTCCCTGGCTGTTGAATGACAGCTCTTCGGCAGAAGGCGCATAGAAATGCGTCCCGCATTCCGGACACACAAGTTCCTGTCCTGCGGCCACAAGCATGGACGGCTCCAGGTAATGTCCGTTGGGACATCTGTGGCTGGCAAGCCTTGAATAGATGAGCCTGAGGCTGTTGAGCAGTTCCGTCCCTGTTCCGAAGGTACTGCGTATGCCTGGGATGCCGGGACGTTGGTGCATTGCCAGTGAAGCCGGCACATACAGCACTTCATCCACATCGGCCCTCGCGGCCTGGGTCATTCTCCGCCTGGTATATGTGGAAAGTGACTCAAGATATCTCCTCGAGCCTTCAGCATAAAGCACCCCGAGAGCCAGAGAAGACTTCCCGGAGCCGGACACCCCTGCTATGCCCACAATCCTGTTAAGGGGGATTTCTGCGTCTATATTCTTGAGGTTGTGCACTTTTGCCCCGTGCACAATGATTCTGTCGGGTATTTTCATGATTAAAATTCCTGCATTCCGGTCATTGCATTCATCATGTAAAGATAGACACTAAAATCCGAAAAATTCATGAAAATCCCGGAGAATATTATGCTTGTCCGAAAAAATCCACATTTGCTCTTGCGGCACTCCTTTCCGCAGGTACCGTGCCCCTGGGTATGTTTGACGGCAGATATCGGATTTTTGCCGGTTGGCTTTAAAAAATGCAAAGGAACAGATACTTTGGCGCATATTTTGACAAGTGATGCTGCCGGTATCAATTTTTTGAATTATGAAACGACTGATTTTGATGCTGGCACTTTTGTCAGCCGGGTTCATCGGGTCAGCCCAGAATAAAGAGACCCGACAGGAAAGAATTGAGCGTTGGAAGAGTGACATGGCAGCTTTCAAGGCACGACAGACAAAAGATACGAAGGTCTATGATGTCACAGATTCAATCGCAGGTCTGCAGGCGGGCGATGCCATTAAGAATGCAAGTTTTGTGCTTGAGGCAGATGCAGTCACATTCAGGCGAGGGACCAGGGTTTTTGTCAATTCCACGACCAATTTCATCTCCGTGAAGGACGGCCGTGCCGTTGTGCAGGTATCTCCTTCTTATTCATATTCAGGCCCGAACGGCGTCGGTGGAATAACCGTTGACGGGAAAGTTTCGGATGTCCGTGTGTCCGAAGACAAGAAAGGAAGTATTCATTATTCAATGAATGTGACAGGCATAATGATAAGTGCAAGAGTGGATATTGTCATAATTGCAGACAGCAGCAAGGCTTACGCCACTGTGACACCGAATTTCAGTTCCGATACAGTCAGACTTGACGGGCGGATTGTACCATATTCGCTTTCCGGGACGGTAGAGGGAATGTCTCTGTAACTGTCAAATACCTGCAGTTAATATAATAATATATAAAACCAATAAATGAAAAGATCATGAAAAAATTCATTTTAATGCTTATGCTGGCTCTTTCCCTTGCGGCATGCCGCAAGGAACCGGATATGGGCACCACGGACAGAGGGTATATGGTGTATACTGCGTATGACCAGTCGGCGGATTTCGGCGCCTACAGTACATTTGTAGTGGCTGACAGCATGCTTGTGATGGATTCCGGAAAATATTCTTATGTCAAGGAAGCGGATTCAAGGCAAGTGCGTGACATTCTGGATATGTACAGGGAACAGATGACTTCCCTCGGGTATTCTGAAGTCAAGGCCAAAGAGGATGCTGACCTCGGCATTCAGGTAAGTTATCTGGAGGATACACAGCATTTTGTGGATTTTGTACCGTCTGACCCGTACTGGTGGTGGGGTTATCCTGGCTATTGGTCACCGTCATGGTGGGGAGGATATTACGGAAGCTGGGCTCCATATTCCTATCCGGTGTCCTATTCATATACCACGCATTCGTTTCTTACGGAAATGGTGGATCTCACTCCATTGACCGGGGATGAGGAGACAGACAAGGACATCCGTCTGGAAATCCTCTGGAACAGTTATCTTGACGGCAGCCTTGTATCTTCTTCCGGAATGATGCAGCGGCTTCAGGATGCTGTCAGACAGTCTTTTTCACAGTCATTTGATAAATAAGGGGGACAGGTTATGAAAAGGATAATGATATGTATGCTTCTTGCCGCTGCCATGTCGATGGCGGCAACACTCCGATCTGATGCCCAGGTGGGCAAGAGATGGTATGTCAATGCCGGATGGCAGTTCAATGCGACTCCGGGGAATGAGTATGCGGAGGCTGCCCAGGGATGGGGCGGATATCTTGAAGGAGGGTATTATGTGCTTCCTCGCCTTGCAGTGGGTGTGTTCGCAAGTTACAATACTGACAACGAGTATGTCGGAAGGACAACATATTATAATGCTGACGGCGAGGCCCTGAATACGGATATGTACAGGTCTCTCTATCAGGTTCCGTTCGGCGCTGCGCTGCGGTATCGGTTCACATGGTCGAAGTTCGAACCATATATTGAGGCCAAGGTAGGAGCCAACTATGCCGACCAGTATTCATATTTCAGCCAGTATGCTGTCTATGACAAGAACTGGGGATTTTATGCGTCGCCTGAGGTGGGATTCACATGGCATCCGTTCAACAGGACCAATCTCGGATTTCAGTTCGCCCTGTATTACAGCTATGCCACCAACAGGAGCGATGCCTTCGGCATGAACGGCATCAACAACTGCGGATTCAAGCTCGGACTGGCATTCTGAACATACTGACATGATGTGATTCATTGCCTCGGAGGCAGGCCTGAAGGAACCAAATCCACGGTCTGCCTCCTTTTTGTTTATGAAAAATTGGCAACTTTACATTTAAGTTGGTATCTTTACAAGTCATAACGGTTCAACTTATGGAGACACATGTCGTAATCATGGCCGGAGGCATAGGCAGCCGTCTGTGGCCGGTAAGTACACGAGAAACGCCGAAACAGTTCATTGACCTGCTCGGCACAGGAAAATCTCTCTTGCAGATGACTGCCGACAGATTTCTGCCGATCTGCGACATCAGGAATTTCTGGGTCGTTACATCCGAGAATTATGTCTCCATGGTATCTTCACAGCTCCCTGATATTCCGAAAGAACATATTCTTGCCGAACCGGAACCCCGGAATACCGCCCCGTGTATTGCCTATGCGTGCAGCAAAATTGCATTGAGGCATCCGGATGCGAATGTCATAGTCACTCCCGCAGACGCCTTTGTCTCAAAGACAGCTGCCTTCATCTCTGCAGTAGGTCTTGCCCTTGAATATACTGCGGGTTCAGACTCCATTGTGACCATAGGCATCTTGCCTGACCGCCCGGAGACCGGATATGGATACATACGGGCTTCGGAGAAGACAGACGGAAAAGTGAACAAGGTGATTGAATTCAAGGAAAAGCCGGACAGGAAGACAGCTGAATTCTATCTGACGGAAGGAAATTATTTCTGGAATGCAGGCATTTTCGTGTGGAATGTCCGGACTATCGGAGCGCAGCTCAGAAAGTATGCCCCGGGAATTGCAGATGTCATTTCCGGAATTTCCGGGACTTTCTATACTCCGGAAGAACAATCCGCCCTCAGGGAACATTTCCATGAATGTGAGAAAATCTCCATAGATTATGCCGTGATGGAGAAGTCGGATGTCATCCATGTCATTTCAGGGGATTTCGGATGGAGTGATCTCGGCAGCTGGAGTTCTGTCAGGGAGCATTCCATGCAGGACCCTGACGGGAATGTCTTCATCGGGAAAAGGGCTGTCGCAGAAGGATGCCGGAACTGCATTGTGCATGTGTCAGGGGATGCTGCAGTCAGCGGACTTGACGGGTATGTGGTGGCTGAAAGCGGAGGGAAGATTCTTGTCTGCCGGCTTGACGATGAACAGAAAATAAAAGATTATACTGAAAGACTGAAATGAATATTGCAGTAGTAGGAACCGGGTATGTCGGGCTTGTCAGCGGAGCATGTTTCGCAGAGATGGGAGCTGTCGTCACTTGCATTGATGTTGACAAGGAAAAAATATCCGGGCTGAAAGCCGGGGATGTCCCGATTTATGAGCCGGGTCTTGAGGATTTGGTCAGACGGAATCATCAGGCCGGAAGACTTGAGTTTTCAGAAAGCCTTGAGTCGTGCCTTGACAGGGTGGAGATTGTTTTCATAGCTGTCGGGACTCCTCCTGACGAAGACGGAAGCGCGGATCTCTCGCATGTCCTTGAGGTGGCCGCAACGGTGGGCCGCAGTATGAAAGGATATCTTTTGCTTGTGACAAAATCGACTGTGCCCGTGGGTACATCCCTGAAAGTAAAGGCGGCTGTGTCGGAAGAACTTCGCAGAAGAGGGGCCGAGATACCGTTTGATGTCGCCTCCAACCCTGAATTCCTGAAGGAGGGAGCGGCCGTCAAGGACTTCATGAGCCCGGACAGAGTCGTTGTCGGGGTAGATTCGGACAGGGCAAAGGAACTGATGTCAAGACTGTACCGTCCGTTCCTTCTTAACAACTTCAGAGTCATATTCACAGATATTCCGTCTGCCGAGATGATCAAGTATGCCGCCAATGCCATGCTTGCGACACGTATAAGTTTCATGAACGACATAGCCAATCTCTGCGAACTGGTCGGTGCCGATGTCAATATGGTCCGCCGGGGTATCGGTACTGACAGCCGCATCGGAGGAAAATTCCTTTATCCCGGATGCGGATACGGGGGAAGCTGTTTCCCGAAAGATGTCAGGGCGCTTGTGAGGACAGCTGAAAAGGCCGGGTATGAGATGAAAGTGCTCAAGGCTGTGGAGGCTGTCAACGAGCGGCAGAAAAACATCGTCTTCACGAAACTGTCTGAGGTATTCGGCGGACAGCTGGAACATCGCCATGTCTGCGTCTGGGGGCTTGCGTTCAAACCTGAGACGGATGACATGAGGGAGGCCCCGTCACTTGTGACAATATCAGCCCTGCTGGATTCAGGATGTTCCGTATCGGTCTATGATCCGGTGGCGATGGATGAGTGCCGGCGGAGGCTCGGGAGCAGAGTCGAATATGCCGGAGATATGTATGCGGCTGCAAAAGGTGCTGACGCCATCCTCCTTATGACGGAATGGAAACAGTTCCGGATGCCGGACTGGAAGTCCATCCGCAGCCTGATGCATATCCCTGTGGTGATAGACGGCAGGAACATATATGATTCGGATGAACTGGCAGCTTGCGGTTTCCTGTACAGTTGTATCGGGCGCAGGCCGTCATCAGTTGAAAAATACAGGTGACATGGAAACAGAGGCTATGGAAAAAAGACCTCATTACAGGACGGTCATAATTTCAGACATTCATAT
This sequence comes from uncultured Bacteroidales bacterium, assembly GCA_944322565.1. Lineage (GTDB taxonomy): Bacteria > Bacteroidota > Bacteroidia > Bacteroidales > UBA932 > Cryptobacteroides. The sequence continues at coordinate 36,641 of CALUPG010000004.1, forward strand.
GGGGTCGAAACATGCGAAAGTGGCCGAGGTCGCAAAATTCCTCGGGGGAGTCGACTGTGACAGGCTCATAATGAATGGTGATATCATCGACGGCTGGCAGCTCCAGAAAAAGTCAGGGGAGAAGAGATGGCGTCCTGAGTACACACTGTTTTTCAAGACTGTCATGAAAATGATGGAGAACTGGAATACCGAGGTAATATATATCCGGGGCAATCATGACGATTTTCTTGAAAATATAGCTCCGCTCAAATTGGGGAATGTCAACATTGTCAGAGACTATATTCTTGAAAGCGGGGACAAGAGATATTTCATCACACATGGGGATGTATTCGACAGTGTGACATCGAATATGAAATGGCTCGCAAAACTCGGGGATATAAGTTATAACGCTCTCCTGAGAATCAATACAATCTACAACAGGTACAGGATGAAGCAGGGCAAGCCGTACTTCTCTCTTTCACAATTTCTGAAACATAAGGTGAAGCAGGCTGTGTCGGTCATATCCGGATTCGAGGGAATGCTTGCAGACCTTGCCCGCTCAAAAAAATGTGACGGAGTCATCTGCGGGCATATACATTATCCGGAGAACCGGATGATTGACGGAATACATTATCTCAATTCAGGAGATTGGGTCGAATCTCTTTCTGCCCTCGTCGAGACTTTCGACGGAGAATGGTCTATAGTCAGATACCCTCAAATTCCGATGTGATGAAATATCTGTTTATTGTTCAAGGTGAAGGCCGCGGACATCTTACCCAGGCGATGACAATGGAGAGAATGCTCGTCTCCCATGGACACGAAGTTGTCGGCATGCTGGTCGGCAAAAGCAAGGCAAGAATATTGCCGGAATTTTTCCTGAAAGGCGTGCATGCCCCGGTCAGCCAGTTCACTAGTGTCAATTTCATGCCCTCCGCCCAGAACAGGACAGCGGACATGGGAAAAAGCATTCTGTACAATCTTGTGACGATGCCGAAATACAGGAAAAGCCTTGCTTTTCTTAAGGATGCAATAAAGGCTTCCGGTGCGGATGTCGTAGTCAATTTTTATGAACTGCTTACAGGGCTGACATATCTCCTGTACAACATAAAGACACCCCAGATATGCATAGGACATCAGTATCTGTTCCTTCACAAGGATTTTGAACTTCCCAGACACGGAGGGTTCTCAGATGCTTCGGTGCTGAACTTCTATTCAAGGATGACCTCTATCGGTGCCAGCCGTCATCTTGCATTGTCTTTCAGGAAGATGCCCGATGATGCGGGCCATAATATCCGTGTCGTTCCGCCTCTGCTGAGAAAAGAAGTCCTCGAGATGACCCCGTCGAAAGGGAATTACATACACGGCTACATGCTCAATGCAGGATTTTCCGATGATGTGATGAAATGGCACAAGGAGCATCCTGAAGTTGAACTGCGGTTTTTCTGGGACAAATGGTCTGAAGGTCCGGTAAAGAAATATGATGATACGCTGACATTCTATACGCTTGATGACAAGGAGTTTCTCCGTCAGATGGCAGGATGCATGGCATATGCGAGTACGGCCGGCTTCGAGTCTATCTGTGAGGCTGTCTATCTCGGCAAGCCGATTCTGATGGTGCCCTCGCACATTGAGCAGAAATGCAATGCTCTGGATGCGACCCGTTGTGGTGTAGGTATCTCGGCCGATGAGTTCGACTTGTCCGCCCTGCTTGAATTTGCCGGAGGATTTGTGCCTGACGAATCATTCCCTGAATGGGCGAGGTCTGCCGAAGAAATAATCATAAGGGAATTGGAGACATGCATCTGATATTGACTGCCCTTCTGCTGTTTTCTATCCCGGTCGTGTCAGCCGGAGCGTCACTTCCCGGAGTTCTGTCTGATGACGGATGGCGCATAACTGTCTGTGAGGAAGATTGTCGGGATTCTTATTCCGGGGTGTCGGTTGCAAACGGGACTCTCGGCCTGCTCCCGTGGAAAGAACCCTTTTCTATCCGGCATCTGATGCTGAACGGCGTCTTTGACAGGCAGGACGAAAATATGGTATATGCCATTCAGAAAGGCATCTGTCCGTTCGGCATCACCATGACAGCCGGAGGCGAGACTGTCACCTCTGATAATATAGCCGGGTGGAGCCAGACTCTGGACATGAAAAGGGCAGAGCATACCACTTCTTTTGACCTTCCCGGCAAAATCCGGGTAGAGTATTCTTTCATGGCATTGCGGAATCTTCCGTTCTGTCTGATGATGACGTGCAGCATTACGGCTCTGGATGATGTCGATGTGACTGTCATGAACAGGATGGCAGTCCCGGAAACTTATGCTGATGCAGATTCCTGCATGAAATCCTTTTTCGCCGAGAGCCGCAAGATAGATTTGCTTCATGCCTGTGCCCGGACAAGGTCAGGCTCCTGCAGTGTACATGCGGCTTCAATGTTTTTCCCTGATGACAGCTTCATCCGTGACAGTGCGTCGCTTCATGCCGTTCTTGCGGAAGGGGAGACCGCCTCTTTCTGTCTGGCTGCATCAGTCTGTTCCTCTGTTGATTTCAAGGATCCATTAAATGAATGCGTGCGGCAGATAGTCTATATGGACAGAATGGGTCCCGAGAAAATTATCGCAGGACATAGGGCTGAGTGGGAGGATCTGTGGCGCGGAGACATAGAGATAGAAGGGGATGATGAAGCCTGGAGGGTCGTGCGTCTGGCGCTATATAGCCTGTACAGTTCCGGCAGAAAAGGTTCAGGGCTCAGTATTCCGCCGATGGGACTCTCCTCCGACGGATATTCCGGGCATATATTCTGGGATGGGGAACTCTGGGTATTTCCTCCGCTTCTGCTTATGAACCGGGATATTGCCTCTTCAATGATTGATTTTCGCGCCACCCGGCTGCAAAGTGCCCGCAAGAAAGCCTTTGCATACGGCTATGACGGCGCCATGTTTCCGTGGGAGTCCGACGGCTATGGGGAAGAGTCCACACCGGTATGGGCTGTAACTGGGCCGATGGAGCATCATATCTCGGCCGATGTTGCCGTTGCTGCGTGGAACTACTATTGTGTCACCGGCGACAGACTGTGGCTGGAAAATACCGGCTGGCCGATGCTTCGTGACATAGCGGAGTTCTGGGAGAGCCGTGCTGTCAGGAATGATGACGGGTCATGGTCAATTGCCGGGGTGACAGGGGCGGATGAATATGCCAACAATGTGACTGACAATGCATTCACTAATGGTGCGGTAATCAGGGCACTTCAGTGTGCAATTAAGGCCGGCAGGCTATGCAAGGCAAAGGTTCCTGATGTCTGGAAAGATATGTCGGAGGGACTGCGCATACTTGAGGGTGCTGACGGAATTACTCTGGAATATGATGGGTATGACGGGGAGCAGATTAAGCAGGCTGATGTGAATCTGCTCGGCTACCCGCTCGGGATCATTACAGACAGGGAACAGTTGCTCAGGGATTTGGAATATTATGAGGACAAGATTGATCCTGTCAATGGGCCCGCCATGTCGTTCAGTGTTTTCTGTGTCCAGTATGCCCGTCTGGGCAATGTCGCGAAAGCCGAAGAAATGTTCCGCAGATGCTACAGGCCTTTCCTGCGCTTCCCGTTCGGCGTATTTTCAGAGACGGCTGCCTCAGACAATCCGTATTTCATGACAGGTGCAGGCGGACTGCTTCAGGCCGTGCTTAACGGTTTCGGAGGCCTTGAAATTGCTGACAGGGGAATTGTAAGGAAGAAACCGGTCCTGCCGCAGTCCTGGTCCCGTCTTACAATAAAGGGAGTCGGGCCCGGCAGGCGGACTTATGTGACAGAGCGCTGACCGGGTCAATCGCTGCTTCGTTCCAGCCGGATTCTGTCATGGCAGAACCGGGCCACTGTATCACTGTGGCTGACGATTATTACTGTCTTTCCGAAGCTGTTTTCCGACAGTCTTGAAAGCAGGGCCTGCTCGGTATCTCCGTCAAGCGCCGATGTCGGTTCATCCAGTATTATTATGCCTCCTTCCCTGAGCATACCGCGGGCTATGGCTATTCTCTGGGCCTGTCCCTCGCTTAGACCTCGTCCGGATTCGCTGCAGGCGGTGTCAAGTCCTTCCGGCAGTCCGAGGACAAAGTCCGCAACGGCATTGTGGAGAGCCTCCAGCATCTCTTCATCCGTGGCATCAGGTTTCCCCAGAAGGAGGTTTGTCCTGATTGTGCCGCTTATCAGGCTGTTACCCTGGGGCACATATATTATGTTGCATCTTGTCCCTGAAGATGCTTCAGCGGATTTCGCACCGTCATAGAAAATGACTTTGCCCTTGTCCGGCTTGATCAGAGCCAGAATCAGTCTGACAAGTGTGCTTTTCCCTGCTCCTGTCTCTCCTGTGACTGCAGTGATGCTTCCCGGTCTGAAATCATGGCTGAATCCGGAGATGATTTCTTTTCCTGTGTCCCCGTCTTTATATGAGAATGAGACATTGTCAAATCTGATTCCTGCCGTATTCCCGAACCTGACTGCGGGGACTGAATCTTCGGCAGGGAGTTCAAGCAGTTCAGACAGCCGTTCTGCCGATACTGCGGCATTTATTGCCGACGGGAGTATTCTGCCCATATCCACCACAGGCCTCTGGACCTGGGATACAAGCTGGATGAAGGCTGTCATCATTCCGAATGTCATGCTCCCGTTCATCAGTCCGGTGATACACCATATAAATACGGTGAGATATCCTGCGGAAAACCCCAGTTGTACTATTGTCTTGGAGAAGAGGGAATAGTCAGTCCTCTCCATCACCTGTTTTTCAAGTGAACTCTGTATTGAAGAAAGTTCTCCGGACATTTCCGGTACCATCTCCATTGTCGACATCAGCGTCCTGTGCTGGATATTTTCCTGGATGTGGGACTGTACCTTGCTCCCGGTGTCCAGGATATTTCTGCTGAGGCTTCTGATTTTTCTGAAATGTATCTTTCCTGCAACTACTGCAATCGGCATGAGGAACACAATGCAGAGCAGAATGCGCCAGTCCATCGCCGCCATCATGTATGCCGCTGCGGCAAACTGGACCGTTACGGTCAGTCCTGCGGGAAGAGACTTGCATACCACGGAAGTCAGAGTCCTTACGTCGGACTCTATTCTGTTCATTATGTCTCCTGTATGCATTGCCCCGCGTCCTTGCCACCGGCTTTCCATGATATGCGAAAACAGCAAATGGCGGAGTCTGTTTCTCATCCGTATTTCTGTCCTGGCGCTGATGCGTGCCGTAGCAGACGAAAGCAGTACCTGAACAAGCATAGACGCAATGCAGAGTGTCAGATAGACTGTCAGCTGTCTTTCCGAGTGTCCGGTGGCAATATCTGTCAGTATTTTCGTGCACCAGATAAAGAAAAGGGAAAGCATGGCCCGCAAGATGTTCTGGAAACAGCAGACTGTCAGTCTGAGTCTGTTCCCCTCTGATGCCATGGACATCCATTTAATATAGTTCCGCATCACTTTTTTTCTGTATAAAAACATCGGTAATGAATGTCATGGACTCAGACGCCCATCCCCCTGAGAACAAGCAGGAGAAATCTTCGTACAGGCAGCAATGCCCTCCAGATTCCGGACAGCATCCGTTCCCTGCGGGAGCTGCACAGCCGTGTTTTCCCGTTGTGCATTATGGATATGACGATGCCTTTGATGCCGGAGGATGTACAGTATTCTTTCTTCCGCAGATTGGCATCACCCATCAGAACATATCCCTTGCCATCAGTCCTCATGACCCTGTGCATGACGAATCGGTCTTCTTCATCAATGCCGAGGACAATGTCTCCCGTATGGACTTCCATGGACTTCAGCAGTACCTTGTCCCCATCCCTGACGAACGGGTACATGCTTTCTCCGCGGGCCGTAAGCACCACCTCCTGTCCGTTTTCAAGCATTTCTGCACATTCGGACAAAAACGGTCTGTCCGGTATATGAAGAGTCATTTTTCCTGACGATTGTCTTGTCGTAGGCATTCTTTTGTTTCAAGCATTATACAAAGTTAACTAAAGAAAAAGAATCACCAAATCGAGAAATGACAAAATGTAACTGAAGAAAGCCGACCCGTCATGGATCGGCTTCTTCTTTTGTATGGCGTCCTTATGGTCTACAGCTCGCTCATTGCCTTCTGGTACTCTTCCATAGGTGCAACCAGAATTTCCTGGAATTCCTTCTGGCCGGTACCGGCAGGGATTGCATGGCCGCAGATGACATTCTCCTTCAGACCCTCGAGGTTGTCTACGCGGCCTCTGATGGCCGCCTCGCTGAGCACCTTTGTGGTCTCCTGGAATGATGCCGCTGAAATGAAGCTGCTTGTCTTGAGGGCTGCTCTTGTGATACCCTGGAGTACCTGGCTTGCTGTGGCAGGCCTTGCCTCACGCAGAACCATCATCTTGAGTCCCTGCCGTTCAAGAGAGGCATTTTCACTTCTCATTTCACGCACGGAGATAATCTGTCCTTCGGTGTATTTCTGAGAATCTCCCGGGTCAGTCACATAGAACATGCCGTAGATGCGGTCGTTCGTGTCCATGAACTGCCACTTGTCCACAAGTTCCTCAGGCAGGAATTCTGTGTCTCCCGGGTCGTTGATCTGGACTTTCCTCATCATCTGCCTTACGATGATTTCGAAGTGCTTGTCGTTGATCTTCACTCCCTGAAGCCTGTAGACTTCCTGAATCTCATTGACGATGTATTCCTGCACCTTGATAGGCCCGAGGATGTTGAGGATGTCTGTAGGGGAGACTGCTCCGTCGGAAAGTCTCATTCCGGCCTTCACATAATCGTTCTCCTGGACAAGAATCTGCTTGGTGAGAGGAACGAGATAGCGTTTCTCCTGACCGGATTTGTTTTTGATGATGATTTCCCTGTTTCCTCTCTTGATCTTGCCCATGGCGACCTCTCCGTTGATCTCGGATACGATGGCAGGGTTTGACGGATTGCGGGCCTCGAAGAGCTCGGTGACACGAGGAAGACCTCCGGTGATGTCGCTTGACTTACCGATTGCACGAGGTATCTTGATTATGATGTCGCCGATTCTTACCTTGTCTCCGTCTCCCACCATGACATGGGCGCCTACCGGCAGGTTGTACTGCTTCTTGCTTTCGCCGTTCTCATCGATGATATTGATGGTAGGGTTCTTTGATTTGTCGCGGGACTCGATGATGACCTTGTCTCTGTTGAGTGAATATTCGTCAGCGACTTCCTCACGGAATGTCACACCGTCAATCATGCTGTCAAAGCGTACCGTACCTGCAGTCTCGATGATTGTGATGGCGTTGTATGCATCCCACTCGCAGATGAGGTCCCCTTTGGTAACCTTCTCTCCGTCTTTCTTGTAGAGAACGGAGCCGTATGGAACATCGTACTGTGAGAATGTGATGCCTGTATTTTCGTCGACAATGCGGAGTTCTGTCGTACGGCTGACAACGACATCCTGTACAGAACCGTCGTCTCCGACTCTTTCGATAGTCCTGAGCTCTTCGTATTCAAGCTTTCCGTTGTACTTGGACTCAATTGAACTTTCGGCAGCCGTGCTGGATGCTGTACCTCCGACATGGAATGTACGGAGTGTAAGCTGAGTACCCGGCTCTCCGATGGACTGTGCGGCGATGACTCCGACGACTTCTCCTTTCTCGACCATGCGGCCTGAGGCGAGGTTACGCCCGTAGCATTTTGCGCAGACACCCTTGCGGGATTCGCATGTGAGCACTGAACGGATTTCAACCTGTTCGATGGGAAGTGATTCTATGAGAGCTGCTATGTTCTCCGTAATCTCTTCTCCTGCAGGCAGAATGAGTTCTCCGGTGAGAGGGTTGAAGATATCGTGGACTGATGTCCTTCCGAGAATCCTTTCTCCGAGGGACTCGACGATCTCGTCCTTGCTCTTGATGGCAGTGGCGATGAGACCTCTGAGCGTGCCGCAGTCCTCCTCATTGATGATGACATCATGGGAAACATCGACCAGACGGCGGGTGAGGTAACCTGCATCGGCAGTCTTCAGGGCCGTATCCGCAAGACCTTTTCTGGCTCCGTGGGTGGAGATGAAGTACTCGAGCACTGTCATACCCTCCTTCAGGTTGGAGATAATCGGGTTCTCAATGATTTCTGCACCCTGTGCTCCGGATTTCTGAGGTTTTGCCATGAGGCCTCGCATACCGCAGAGCTGCTTGATCTGCTGTGTCGAGCCTCGGGCTCCGGAGTCAAGCATCATATATACAGGGTTGAATCCCTGCTGGTCTGCCGAAATCTGCTTCTCTACAATGCCTGTAATCTGGTTGTCGATGGAAGTCCACAGGTCAATGACCTTGTTGTAGCGCTCGTTGTTGGTAATGAATCCCATGGAGAAGTTGTTCTTGATGCTCTCCACGGTCTTGTAGCCGTTCTCGATGAGTCCCTCTTTCTCTGCAGGGATGATTACATCCCCGAGGTTGAAGGAAAGTCCTCCCTTGAATGCCATGGTGTATCCGAGGTTCTTGATGTCGTCGAGGAACTGGGCCGTGCGTGCGACGCCTGTGTTCTTGATGACAACGGAAATGATTTTCCTGAGAGATTTCTTTCCGAGAATCTCATTGACATACGGAACTTCTATCGGAACGAACTGGTTTACGATGATACGACCCGGGGTGGTCTCTATCATCTGCGTGCCTTCCTCCGGGTGCTGCTTGTCCTTAGGCAGGCGCACCTGAATCCTGGCATGGATGTCGATGGCCTTTTCGTTGAGGGCTATGATGACTTCTTCAGGTCCGTAGAATTTCATGCCCTCGCCCTTGGCTGCTGGTCTGATTTTCGTGATATAGTACAGTCCGAGCACCATGTCCTGTGATGGCACGGTGATAGGAGTTCCGTTGGCCGGGTTGAGGATATTGTGTGACCCGAGCATGAGGAGCTGGGCTTCCATGATGGCTGCGTTGCCCAGCGGAAGGTGCACCGCCATCTGGTCACCGTCGAAGTCAGCGTTGAATGCCGTACATGCGAGAGGGTGGAGCTGGATGGCCTTTCCTTCTATCATCTTCGGCTGGAATGCCTGGATTCCGAGCCTGTGGAGTGTAGGGGCGCGGTTCAGAAGTACAGGATGCCCTTTCATCACATTCTCAAGGATATCCCAGATGACAGGGTCTTTTCTGTCTACTATTTTCTTGGCGGACTTTACGGTCTTGACGATGCCTCTTTCAATCAGTTTCCTGATGATGAACGGCTTGTAGAGTTCTGCCGCCATGAATTTAGGCAGCCCGCACTCATGCATCTTGAGTTCCGGTCCGACGACAATCACAGAACGGGCGGAGTAGTCCACACGCTTTCCGAGGAGGTTCTGGCGGAAGCGGCCCTGCTTTCCTTTCAGACTGTCAGAAAGGGACTTGAGTGTCCTGTTGGCTTCGCTCTTCACTGCGTTTGACTTCTTGGAGTTGTCGAAGAGTGAGTCGACAGCCTCCTGAAGCATACGCTTCTCGTTTCTGAGGATGACTTCAGGCGCCTTGATCTCGATGAGCCTCTTCAGACGATTGTTCCTGATGATCACGCGTCTGTAGAGATCGTTGAGGTCAGATGTTGCGAAACGTCCTCCGTCAAGCGGAACCAGAGGCCGCAGATCAGGCGGAATGACCGGGATGACTTTCATGATCATCCATTCCGGCTTGTTTACGCCCTTGGACTCCTGGAACCATTTCACGATGCTGAGGCGTTTGAGGGCTTCAGCTCTTCTCTGCTGAGAAGTCTCGGTGTTCATCTTTTCCCTGAGTTCTTTGGCGAGCGCGTCCACATCGATTTCCTTGAGGAGCTCGTATATGGCTTCAGCTCCCATTCCTGCCCTGAACTTGTCAGGGTCGTCGTTAGGGAGATTCTGGTTGTCCGGCATGCTGTCAATCAGGTCGAGATACTCTTCCTCGGAAAGAAGTTCCTTTTTCTCGATGCCTGTTGTCCCCGGATTGATCACTATGTATTTCTCGTAGTAGATGACTGCCTCAAGCTTCTTGGCTGCGATGCCGAGAAGGGCGGCAATCTTGTTCGGTGCGGACTTGAAGTACCAGATGTGGGCTACAGGTACGGTGAGCTCAATGTGTCCCATCCTTTCCCTGCGGACTTTCTTCTCGGTCACTTCAACGCCGCATCTGTCGCAGACGATGCCGCGGTATCTGATTCTCTTGTATTTCCCGCAGTGACATTCGTAGTCCTTGGTAGGACCGAAGATCTTTTCACAGAAAAGACCGTCCCTTTCAGGCTTGTATGTCCTGTAGTTGACTGTCTCAGGCTTCAATACTTCTCCCGAAGACCTTTCTTTGATGTCCTCCGGAGAAGCAAGTGAAATGCTGATTCTTTCGAAATTGCTTTTAACCTTGTTTTCTTTATTAAAAGTCGGCATATTTCTTAAATTTCAAGTTGTCTGTAATTAGTCCAATGTCACTTTGAGTCCGAGTCCCCTGAGCTCGTGCAGCAATACATTGAGAGATTCAGGTATTCCAGGAGTCGGCATGAGGTCACCCTTGACGATTGCCTCGTATGCCTTTGACCTTCCTGTCACATCGTCAGACTTGACAGTGAGGATTTCCTGAAGTACATTGGATGCACCGAATGCTTCAAGTGCCCATACCTCCATTTCTCCGAACCTCTGTCCTCCGAACTGGGCCTTTCCTCCGAGAGGCTGCTGAGTGATGAGAGAGTAAGGTCCGATGGATCTTGCGTGCATCTTGTCGTCAACCATATGGCCGAGCTTGATCATATAGATGACACCTACAGTGGCAGGCTGGTCGAACCAGTCGCCGGTACCTCCGTCACGCAGATATGTCTTTCCGAAGCGCGGCAGACCGGCCTTGTCGGTGTATGCACAGATGTCCTCCATGCTTGCTCCGTCGAAGATCGGGGTGCTGAACTTCAGTCCGAGTTCTTCTCCGGCCCATCCGAGGACGGTCTCATAAATCTGTCCGAGATTCATTCGTGACGGCACGCCGAGAGGGTTGAGCACTATGTCGACAGGAGTTCCGTCCTCAAGGAACGGCATGTCCTCGTCTCTTACCACTTTGGCTACGATACCCTTGTTCCCGTGGCGTCCTGCCATCTTGTCTCCTACGCGGATTTTTCTCTTCTTGGCTATGTAGACTTTGGCAAGCTGCATGACTCCGTTCGGAAGTTCATCACCTACTTTGATCTTGTCGAGAACTCTCTTGTGCTTGGCTGCAAGTTCCTTGTAGGCTATGCAGTAGTTGTTGATAAGTTCGCGGATCATTTCGTTGGTGTTCTTGTCCGATGTCCACTTCGCCGAATTGATATTTTCGTAGTCGATGCCTTTTATGTCTGCGGCGGTGATATTCTTGCCTTTTGCAATGATTTCAACTCCATAGAGATCGCTGATGCCAGCGCTCTGCTTTCCTTCCGCGAGGACAGAGAGCTTTTCTATGAATTTTGCCCTCAGGGCTGCGGCTTTCTTGTTGAAGTCATCGTCGGCCATGTCTATCTTGGCTTTCTGGTCGGCCTTGGCTTCCTTTCTGTTGCTTTCTTTTGCAACTTTTGAATACAGGGCGGTGCCGATGACTGTGCCGCTGAGCGACGGAGTTGCCTTGAGTGAGGCATCCTTCACATCTCCGGCTTTGTCTCCGAAGATTGCCCTCAGAAGTTTCTCTTCAGGTGACGGATCGCTCTCTCCCTTAGGGGTGATTTTTCCGATCATGATGTCTCCCGGCTCAATGTGGGCGCCGATGCGGATGATGCCGTTCTCGTCGAGATCCTTAGTCGCATCTTCGCTGACATTCGGAATGTCGGAGGTAAGTTCCTCCATTCCGCGCTTGGTGTCACGGACTTCGGTTATATATTCATCGACATGTACTGAAGTGAGGACATCCCAGCGGATCATCCTTTCCGAGAGTACAATGGCATCCTCATAGTTGTATCCTTTCCATGGCATGAATGCTACCTTGAGGTTGCGGCCGAGTGCGAGTTCTCCGTTCTGTGTGGCATATCCTTCGGTCAGCACCTGGCCCTTGACAACTTTGTCTCCCTTTCTGACTATAGGCTTGAGAAGGATAGTTGTGCTCTGGTTGGTCCTCCTGTATATCGGAAGCTTGTATACTGTGACTTCAGGCGAGAAACTTACGAACTTCTCGTCCTCTGTGCGGTCATATTTGACATGGATTTCATTTGCATCCACATATACGACTTCTCCGCTTCTTTCAGCTGTTATCTGTGTCCGTGAGTCGAGGCAGACTCTTTCTTCAAGGCCTGTTCCCACGATAGGGGACTCAGGATTGAGGAGCGGAACGGCCTGTCTCATCATGTTCGCGCCCATGAGTGCCCGGTGTGCGTCATCATGCTCAAGGAACGGAATGAGGGAGGCTGCAACCGATGCAATCTGATTCGGGGCGACATCCATGAGATTTACCTCGTCTTTGGTCACTACCGGGAAGTCAGCGCCGAGACGGCACTGTATCCTGTCCTCAAGAATGCTGCCGTCATCGCCAAGTTTCACATTGGCCAGAGAAATCATCTTGTTTTCTTCCTCTTCGGCGCTCATGTACAGCCATCCCTTGTCGCTGAGATCCACTTTGCCGTTCTCCACTTTGCGGTATGGCGTCTCTATGAAGCCGAGGTCGCTGATTCTTGCATATACGCAGAGTGAAGAAATAAGACCGATGTTAGGTCCTTCCGGAGTCTCGATAGGGCAGAGGCGGCCGTAATGCGTATAGTGCACGTCCCTGACCTCGAATCCGGCCCTGTCGCGGGAAAGTCCTCCCGGGCCGAGTGCAGAAAGACGGCGCTTGTGGGTCATTTCGGCCAGCGGGTTGGTCTGGTCCATGAACTGTGACAGCTGGCTCGTCCCGAAGAATGAGTTGATTACTGACGAGAGTGTCTTCGCGTTGATCAGGTCAATCGGCGAGAACTGCTCGCTGTCGCGTACGTTCATTCTCTCCCTGATGGTCCTTGCCATTCTTGAAAGTCCCACGCTGAACTGGTTGGCAAGCTGTTCTCCGACCGTCCTGATGCGCCTGTTGCTCAGGTGGTCGATGTCATCCACAATTGCCTTTGAGTTGATCAGCAGGATGAGATATTTTATGATTTCTATGATATCTGTGTTCGTGAGCACACGGGTATCATCAGGAATCGAAAGATTGAGCTTCTTGTTGAGGCGGTATCTTCCGACATCACCGAGGTCATATCTCTTCTCAGAGAAGAAGAGCTTGTCAATGACATCTCTTGCCGTAGCCTCATCAGGCGGTTCCGAATTTCTCAACTGTTTGTAGATATAGTTGATGGCTTCGGTTTCCGTATTTGTCGGGTCCTTCTGGAGAGTATTGTAGATGATTGCGTATTCATTTACATTGGCCTCTTCCTTCTGAAGGAGAATGGTCTTTACGTCTGTTTCCGCAAGTCTTGCGATGGTGTCCTCGTTGAGGATTTCACCTCTCTCTACTATCGGCGTTGTCCTTTCGACAGGGATTACCTCTCCGGTGTCTTCATCCACAAAGTCCTCAATCCAGGTCTTGAGCACTTTTGCCGCGAGTTTTCTCCCTTCGTTTTTCTGAAGGTTTTCCTGTGTTGCCTCAATTTCGTCGGCAAGACCGAAAATGTCAATGATGTCCTTGTCCCCGTTGTATCCGATGGCTCTGAGCAGGGTAGTGACCGGCAGCTTCTTCTTACGGTCAATGTACGCATACATGACATTGTTGATGTCAGTTGCAAATTCAATCCAAGAGCCTTTGAACGGGATTATTCTGGCAGAATAGAGCTTCGTTCCGTTGGCGTGCAGACTCTGTCCGAAAAACACTCCCGGAGATCTGTGGAGCTGCGATACGATTATTCTTTCAGATCCGTTGATGACGAAGGTCCCTCCCGGGGTCATGTAAGGAATATTGCCGAGATAAACATCCTGTACGCTGATGTCAAAATCCTCGTGTTCAGGATCGCTGCAGGAAAGACGCAGCTTGGCTTTCAGCGGCACATTGTATGTCAGACCTCTCTCAAGGCATTCATCTATTGAATACTGAGGCGGGTCGATGAAGTAGTCGATGAACTCGAGCTTGTAATTGTTCCTTGTGTCCTCAATCGGAAATATCTCCTGGAATACCTTGTACAGACCTTCATTTTTCCTGTTTTCAGGAGTCGTGTCAAGCTGGAAGAAGTCGCGGAAAGATTTCAGCTGTACTTCAAGCAGGTCCGGATACTCAAGGAGAATTTTTGATGATGCGAAAGAAATTCGCTGTGTTTTGGTATTTTGTGACATCTGTCTACCTTTAGTATAGAGAAAAACTTAAATACGACAAAAAGGTTTAGGGTCTTTCATAGGCCCTAAACCTGAATTAGTTTCCCTTCCGGGGGCGGTTGAAGTTATTTAACCTCAACTTCTGCTCCGGCTTCTTCGAGGGCAGCTTTGATCTGCTCAGCCTCAGCTTTGGATACTTTCTCCTTAACTACAGCGTCCGGAGCCTTGTCAACGAGGTCTTTAGCCTCTTTGAGGCCGAGTCCTGTGATTTCTTTCACAGCCTTTACAACCTGAAGTTTTGCCTGACCTGCTGACTTGAGGAGTACATTGAATTCTGTCTGCTCTGCAGCTGCAGCCTCGCCGGCTCCTGCTGCTGGGCCTGCTACTGCAACAGCAGCGGCTGCAGGTTCGATTCCATACTCATCCTTGAGGATCTGAGCCAGTTCCTGAACGTCTTTTACAGAAAGGTTTACCAACTCTTCTGCAAGTGCTTTAATATCTGCCATAATTGTATTTATTTAGTTTGTTATTATTTGTTTGCTTATTCTCTCTCTGAAAGAGTCTTGACGATGCCTGCGAGTTTGCCGCCTGCAGACTGGAGTGCGGATATGACATTGCGTGCCGGTGACTGGAGAAGTCCGATGATGTCTCCGATGAGTTCCTCACGGGACTTGATGTCGCAGAGTTCTCCGAGTTTGTCAGCGCCGACAAATGCGCATTCCTGTACGTATGCTCCTTTCAGAGCCGGCTTCTCTGCCCCCTCATCAGCATACTTCCTGATGAGTTTTGCCGGGGCATTGGGAGTCGTTGTATACATTACAGCTGTCGGGCCTTCAAGAACAGGGAAGAGGGCTGTAACCTCCTCATTGTTCATGTCCTTGAGCACTTTGTGGAGGAGAGTATTCTTTACTACAACGAGCTTGATACCCTTTTCAAAGCAGTCACGACGAAGTTTTGTCGTCTGTTCAGCATTCAGTCCGGAAATATCCGTAATATAGAAATTGGGAGTTTCCTGGATTTGTGCTGCTATAGATTCAATTATCTGGGCTTTGTCTTCTTTTCTCATAACATTGAATTTAATTATTCAGCACTACCGAATGATTTGATGTCGACTCTTACGCCCGGACTCATTGTCGTACAGATTGAAACGCCTTTAAGGTATGTTCCCTTAAGAGTCTGCGGCTTCAGCTTCATGATGGCTGAAAGCAGTTCCTGTGCGTTCTCAAATATCTGCTGGGCAGTGAATGATGCTTTGCCTATCGCTGCATGGACAATTCCTGTCTTGTCAACCTTGAAGTCAATCTTACCGGCCTTAACCTCTTTCACGGCTTTGCCGATTTCCATTGTGACTGTTCCGGTCTTAGGGTTTGGCATGAGACCTCTCGGTCCGAGGATTCGTCCGATAGCACCGACTTTTGCCATTACTGATGGGGTACAGATGATGACGTCAACATCTGTCCATCCGCCTTTGATCTTGTCGATGAACTCTTCAAGTCCGACGAAATCCGCTCCGGCTTCCTTGGCTTCAGTCTCCTTGTCAGGAGTACAGAGCACGAGCACTCTGGTCTGCTTACCTGTTCCGTTCGGAAGAGTGACCACGCCGCGTACCATCTGGTTGGCTTTTCTCGGATCCACTCCGAGGTTCACAGAAAGTTCTACTGAAGCATCAAATTTTGTGAAAGTAATATCCTTGACAACTTCACATGCCTCGGCAAGCTTGTATTCTTTGGCCGCATCGTATTTGGCCAGCACCATTTTCTGGTTTTTTGTAAGTTTACTCATTTCGCGTGTGATTTTTAGATGTCAGCGGGAAATTCTCCCTCAACTTTGATACCCATGCTTCTTGCAGTCCCTGCAACCATTGTCATTGCTGACTTGAGAGTGAAAGCATTCATGTCAGGCATTTTGGTTTCGGCGATTGCCTTCACCTGATCCCAAGTGACAGTGGCTACTTTCTTTCTGTTCGGTTCATCAGAACCCTTGGAAATCTTGGCGGCTTCCTTCAGCTGCACGGCAACAGGCGGTTGTTTGATCTCGAATGAGAATGACTTGTCGCTGTAGACGGTAATTACTACAGGCAAGACTTTTCCGGCGCTGTCCTGGGTGCGGGCATTGAACTGCTTGCAGAAATCCATTATGTTAAGTCCCTTTGAACCGAGGGCCGGTCCTACAGGAGGTGATGGATTGGCTGCGCCACCTTTGATCTGGAGTTTGATGAATCCGGTAACTTCTTTTGCCATAATTTTGATTATTCTTTAGTTACTTGCGTAAAGTTGAGTTCAAGCAGAGTCTTTCTGCCGAATATCACAACCATCACTTTGAGTTTGCTTCTGTCCTCGACTATCTCTTCAACCGTACCGTCGAAACCGCTGAACGGACCGTCTGTAATCTTTACAGCCTCCCCGACAGTGTAGTCCACGATTGTTTCTCCTTCGCTGTCCGCAACTTCGTCGTGCTCTCCGAGAATTCTCTTCACCTCAGAATCCCTGAGTGGAATAGGAATCTTCTCTTCCTGAACTTTTCCATTGCTTCGGCTGACTTCGCGCTTTTCTGTAAGGAAGCCGGACATGTGCGGAACTTCATTTCTGATGATATATTGAAGCTCGCCCGTAAGCTCCGCTTCAATCAGCACATATCCAGGATAGAACAACCTTTCCGAGCAGTATCTTTTCCCGTCACGGATTTTGTAGACTTTCTCGGTAGGAACCAGAACCTGAGACACAAGATCCTGAAGACCATATCTCTCAATTTCCTTTTCGAGGTACTCTTTGGCTTTCTTTTCCTTTCCTCCTGCCGCTCTGAGTACATACCATTTTTTGTTGCTTTCGCCCATAGATGCACTCGGATTATAATGTATAGATGGCAGTCATCAGATTCTCGAAAGCGTAATCCATGATGAAGATGACAACAGCGAAAATCACAGAAGCCACCATTACGAGAATGGCAGAACTCTGCAATTTGTCCCATGTCGGCCATGAAACCTTATTGGTCATCTCAGAATAGGACTCCTTAAGATAGTTTATGAATCTTCTCATCTTTACTTTTAATGGATGCCAATCGTTGGAAGCTTGCTATGGCATCTGTTAAACAATTACCAAATCGTAACCTTTGATATTTGCAGGGGAAGCAGGATTCGAACCCACATCGACGGTTTTGGAGACCGCTGAACTACCCTTGTTCTATTCCCCTAAAAATGGGGGATGTATGCTCATCCCCCTGGAATTATATCCTGAAACTGATTATTCAAGAATCTTGGTTACCTGTCCTGCACCTACTGTACGTCCACCTTCGCGGATTGCGAAACGGAGACCTTCATTAAGTGCTACCGGGTAGATGAGGTCAACTGTGATAGTCACGTTGTCGCCCGGCATAACCATCTCAACTCCCTCTGGAAGAGCAATCTCTCCAGTGATGTCAAGAGTACGGATGAAGAACTGCGGACGGTAGTGGTTGTGGAATGGAGTATGACGGCCACCTTCGTCTTTCTTCAGCACGTAAATCTCAGCCTGGAATTTCTGGTGCGGATGGATAGTGCCTGGCTTGGCAAGTACCTGTCCTCTCTTGATTTCCTTCTTGTCGATACCGCGGAGGAGAAGACCTACATTGTCACCTGCCTCACCTTCGTCAAGAATCTTGCGGAACATCTCGACACCTGTAACGGTAGTCTTCTTAGGCTCTTCGCCGAGACCTACGATTTCAACCTCGTCGCCAGTGTGGATGACACCAGTCTCAACACGGCCTGTGGCAACTGTACCACGTCCTGTGATTGAGAAGATATCCTCGATTGGCATAAGGAACGGCTTCTCGTTGTCCCTTGGAGGAATTGGAATATATTCGTCAACTGCATCCATGAGCTCCATGACCTTTGCCTCATACTGCGGGTCACCGTTAAGTGCACCGAGGGCAGATCCACGGATTACCGGAGCGTTGTCACCGTCGAAGTTGTAGAAAGTAAGGAGGTCACGTACTTCCATCTCAACGAGGTCAAGCATCTCAGGGTCGTCAACAAGGTCAACCTTGTTGAGGAAAACGACGATTCTCGGAACGTTTACCTGACGGGCGAGAAGGATGTGCTCGCGGGTCTGAGGCATAGGACCGTCAGTTGCTGCAACAACGAGGATTGCACCGTCCATCTGTGCGGCACCTGTTACCATGTTCTTCACATAGTCGGCGTGACCCGGGCAGTCAACGTGTGCATAGTGACGTTTTGCTGTCTGATACTCTACGTGTGCAGTATTGATAGTAATACCACGCTCTTTCTCTTCAGGAGCATTGTCGATTGAGTCAAATGAACGAAGCTCTGAAAGACCCTGCTTTGCAAGTACTGTAGTGATTGCTGCAGTCAGAGTAGTCTTACCGTGGTCAACATGGCCGATAGTACCGATGTTAACGTGCGGTTTGTCTCTTTTAAAGGTTTCTTTAGCCATAATCTAGTATTTTAATTGAGTATTATATACACAAAAAAAGCAGAGCCGGTGATGAGATTTGAACTCATGACCTCTTCCTTACCAAGGAAGCGCTCTACCCCTGAGCTACACTGGCGTAGTGTTTATGTTTTGAGCGGAAGACGAGGTTCGAACCCGCGACCCTTAGCTTGGAAGGCTAATGCTCTACCAACTGAGCTACTTCCGCAATTCCTCGTATCTGAAAGCCATCTTCTTCGTTGGATTTCGTTCCTCAGTCGGTCATTTACGGAAGTAAACTCTCTCCTTCGGACCTCGTCCGCCTTGAATCTGACCTTTCATATACTCCGGTCATTTTTTGTGGGAGAAGATGGATTCGAACCACCGAAGGTATAAACCAGCAGATTTACAGTCTGCCCCATTTGGCCACTCTGGTATTCTCCCGTTTCCGTTGCTTATCCGCGAGGACGAAGCCGTCGTGAAAAGTCAACTTCAAAAGTCAAAAAACTGAGCCGATGGAGGGAATCGAACCCACGACCCCGAGATTACAAATCACGTGCTCTGGCCAACTGAGCTACATCGGCATTTCCTTTCCTGGCCGTATGTTTTCCGAAAGGGATTGCAAAGATAGAGATTAATTCGGACTTTCCAAAACTTTTTAATCTTTTGTATTTATTTTTTGAAATCGTCCGTCATTTCTTCTTCAATGCTTCTCCGGATGTTCTCTTTGCTGAGTCCGCATTCTTCCCGGAGTTCCTGTTGGGTGCCCTGGCTTATGAATCTGTCAGGGATTCCTATTCCGCGGATTCTTGTCATTTTTCCTTTTTCGGCTGCGTATTCGCATACCGCTCCGTACACTCCGCCTGCAAGGCTTCCGTCCTCGATTGTGATTATGCTCCTGAATTCAGACAGAATCCTCTCCATCATCTTTGTGTCAAGCGGCTTTATATACCTTATATTATATACTGCCGGTCCGGTTCCGTTTTTTTTCTTGTATTCTGCGGCTGCCTCTGCAGCTCTGTTCACTACAGGACCGACTCCGATTATTGCGACTTTTTCTCCGTCTGCAATCATCTCGCTTTTTCCCTTTTCCAGCAGTCGGAATTCGGCATTTCTCCAGTCCAGTCCTTCACCGTATCCTCTCGGATAGCGGATTATGAACGGGCCCTCTTCTGACAGAGAGGCTGTATACATCAGGTTCTTGAGTTCAATCTCATCCTTTGGCGCTGCCATTATTGTGTCCGGAATGCAGCGGTAGGCATTTATGTCAAAGTTGCCGTGGTGTGTGGCCCCGTCTTCCCCTACCAGTCCGCTGCGGTCAAGGCACAGTACTACTCCCAGCTTCTGAAGTGCCACATCATGGATAATCTGGTCGTATGCTCTCTGGGAAAATGATGAGTATATGTTGCAGAAAGGTTTCATGCCTCCGGCAGCCAGACCTGCCGAGAATGTGACGGCATGTTCCTCTGCGATGCCAACATCGAAAAATCTGTCCGGCATTTCTTTGGCAAGGATATTCATGCCGCATCCGGAAGCCATTGCCGGTGTCACTCCCACTATTCTCTTGTCCCTGCGGGCCAGTTCCAGCAGAACTTCTCCGAAAACATCCTGATATCTGCTGACTCCGGGTTTGGAAGGCATGATGCGTTTCCCTGTGACCGGGTCGAACATGCCAGGGGCATGCCAGATTGTCTGGTCCTCCTCTGCAGGGGCATATCCTTTTCCCTTGGTCGTGATGGTGTGGAGGATTCTCGGTCCCTTCATGTCCTTGAGCCTTGTGAGAGCATCAATTGTCTGTCTGATGTCATTCCCGTCTATCGGGCCGAAGTAGCGGAAGCCGAGAGCCTCGAACAGCGCTCCGCCGGAGTCATGGACCAGATGTGATTTGGTCGTGACGACGAAATTCTGAATCAGTTCACGGAACTTTCCTTCCCCGATCATGTCCCATACACTCTTTTTCAATCTGTTGTAGCCTGGATGGGTGGTGAGTTTGAGAAGATGTTCGTGTATGCCTCCGATGTTCTTGTCAATGGATATGTTGTTGTCATTGATTATGACAAGAATATCCGTTTTGCTGATTCCCGCGTTGTTGAGTCCTTCAAAGGCAAGGCCGCCCGAAAGAGCTCCGTCGCCTATGAGCGCAACGGTTTTCCTGTTGTTTCCTTCCATCTCCGCCGCCTTGGCGAGTCCGAGTGCTGCCGAGATGGATGTGGACGAGTGTCCGGCCCCGAATACGTCATAGATGCTTTCTGCCCTTCTTGTGAATCCGCTGATTCCGTCTTTCTTGCGGTTTTTTCTGAAAAGTTCGCGCCTTCCTGTCAGGATTTTGTGTGCGTATGACTGATGTCCTACGTCGAAGACGATATTGTCATTGGGCGTATCATAGACATAATGCATGGCCACGATGAGTTCGACTGCGCCCAGACTGGAGCCGAGATGTCCCGGGTTGGTCGCGCAGCAGTCAATCATGTAGTCCCTGATTTCCGCGCACAGGGCCTTGAGATCTTCAATGCTGAGCCCCTTTATGTCCGAAGGGGAATTGATTTTTTCAAGGAGTCTGTACATGATCTCAATTTTTTCTGTTCGGAAGGTCGATTTCAAGTTCCGGGTGTTTCCTTGAGGAGGCGATGAGCATTATGGCTACAGCTATCGCCATCGTGCCGAGCCCTATGAAAATGTATTCTGCATTTACGGCCGCACTGATTTCCTGGATTCTGTTGCCCGGCTCTGTGACGGTGTCCCTGAAGATTCTCCCGACAAAAACCGGCACGAGGAGCATGCCCATGTTCTGTATCCAATATATGAGCGAATATGCTGTGCCGAGATTCTTTTCCGGAATTATCTTCGGTACGGTCGGCCACATGGCTGACGGCACGAGGGAATATCCTGTCCCGAGCAATGATATGGCAAGGTAGCCGTAGAAAGATTCTCCCTGTGGGGCAAATGCCATTATGAGATGGGCGCAGAGCACGAGGACGGCCCCCGTTATCATCCATATTGTCGCTTTTCCCACCTTGTCGACAAGAGCCCCGAACAGCGGCGTGAATATGACAGTGAAGAACGGAATCATCGTTATCACCCATTTGGCCGCATCTACATCCATGTCAAAGCGAGGTATGACTATGGCTGTGCCGAACTTCTTGAAGGAGATGATGCAGCAGTAGAAAAATACGCACAGAAGGGCAATCATGATGAATCTCGGATTGGTAAGAACCTTCAGGATGTCACTGAATCTGAATTTGTCTTCATCCCTGACTTCCCCTTTTGCGGAAATTATTCCCCTGTCTCTGTCGAATCTTGCGTCCATGGCGACGAAAATTGCCCAGAGAATGCCTCCCGCAAGCATCATGCATAGCCCGGCTATCGCGGGACGTGCAGTTTCGGCAAGCGCATATATTTCTCCCGCAGACTTTTCTGACACGAGTATCGGAGAAAGAATGAATGCCGTGGCAGTGCCGAGCCTTGCTATAGCCAGCTGAAGCCCCATGGCCAGTGCGACATTCCTTCCCTTGAACCATTTGGCAATGGATCTTGTGACAGCGACTCCGGCGATTTCACTGCCGAGTCCGAACAGCATGCACCCGAAGTATGCAATTGTGAGTGATGTCTCGGGGGCAAATCCTGATGTTATGGCAAACAATACTGTCGCTGCCCCCGCAATCATCATCCCGACGAATACGGAGCCGACGATGCGCACTCCGAACATGTCAAGCAATACGCCGCAGACCACAAGGCCTCCGCACACGCAGAGAAATGAGTAGCCGCCGGCATAGAACCCGTAGTCGGCGCTGTCCCATCCGAGTGCCAGCATGTCGGGGTTCTGGAAAATATGCGACAATGTGGAGAACATGTCGTCGAAGAAGTACGATGCGAACATCGGTACCACGAGACATGCAAGGGCAATCCAGCATGCCGTGCTGCTTGCAGCTATATTTTTACCTGCCTTGTCCACTGTCCGGCCGTCATTTGTTTTCTTCCTTCCTGATGTTCGGAAGCTCTAGACCGAATCCTTTCCTGCGGTCCTCAATCTTGAGCAGCAGGCTGAAGATAAAGGCCAGTATGCCGAATGATGAGAATATTATCATAGGCATCAGATAGCCTCCTGTCGAATTGAGGACTGCTCCGATGAGCAGAGGCACGAGGCAGAGTCCGATGTTCTGTACCCAGAAAATCAGGCAGTATGCACTTCCCAGCACTTTTTCGTCGATGACTTTCGGGACGCTTGGCCACAGGGCTGCAGGCACGAGGGAGAAGCTTACTCCGAGAACCACTATCAGCAGCAGTGCAAACCATTTCTGCGGGAACACCGGCAGCAGGAATGCGAAACTGAGATGGCAGACAATCATTATGACCGCGCCTATCATGAGCATTGAGGCGCCCTTGCCCTTGTAGTCAAGAAGGAGACCCAGAAGCGGGGTCAGGCACATGGCGAGGATAGGGAAGCAGCTGAAAAGCTGTGAAGCGGTGGCGGCATCCACATTGAGAGTCACTTCAAGGAAGTTCGGGGCATACCGCTGGAACGGGAAGATTGCGGAATAGTAAAGCACGCAGAGCAGTGCCACGAGCCAGAACATCTTGCTTGAGAATATCTGTTTGAGGTCTCTGACATGGAACTCGTCTTCAGGACTCTTTTCTTCAGTGGCTTCTCCTGCCGCAACGAGCTCTTTGTCAAGCCTTGTGTCCATTATGGAGAATACGATGTAGTTGATCAGGCCGACGAGAAGGAGGCAGGAGCAGAATGCCAGCGGAGCGACCACGGATCCGCCGAACTTGCCGGAAATTGCCGGAGAAAGCCACATCACGGCGAACACTCCGAGACGGGCAATGGCCATCTCCATGCCCATTGCAAGAGCCATTTCCTTGCCTTTGAACCATTTGGCTATGGCTTTGGATACAGTGGTGCCGGCCATCTCGCAGCCGCAGCCGAATATCATGAAGCCGAGGGCCGCCATCTTGGCACTGCCCGGCATTGCGGTCCACCAGCTGTCGAGCCATGCGCATGTTTCCGTAGTCTGGAACCAGTCGCTTATTCCGATGAATTTGATTCCGGCCCCGAAGACCATGAGGGATGCCGAAAGTATTCCCGTGAAGCGGATACCCATCTTGTCAAGGATGATGCCGGCGATGATGAGGAAACCGCATACATTCAGAATATATTCAGAAGCCGCATATGTCCCGAATACTCCGCTGTCCCATCCCCGTTCTCCCTCGATGAGGGATTTGAGCGGGGACATTACGTCCACGAACATGTATGCGAAGAACATCATCAGTGCGATGAGAATGAGTGCGGCCCATCTTGCCGCAGCATAGTCGTTGAGGAATTTTCTTATTGTTGCTGTCATTTTTTCTTTGGCTTTCCGGTGGTATAGTTATGTTATTCTGATTTTCTGGAATGTCATTCTGATTTCCCGGTGTCGCTATCTCATGATAGTGGCCTCACGGTCAGGGCCGAGAGAAATGATTTTGATAGGGACTCCGAGATAATTTTCCATGAAGCCGATATAGTTTCTGAATGCTTCCGGAAGTTCTTCTTCTTTTCTGCATCCCGAGAGGTCAGTGTTCCATCCCTTGAATTCTGTGTAGACAGGCTCAATGTCGGCATAGGTGTCGAAAGGGACCTGAAACGTCTCTTGCCCGTCCACTTTGTAAGAAGTGCAGACCATTATGGTTTCAAAGGAATCGAGGCAGTCGGACTTCATCATGATGAGGTCCGTGACTCCGCTTATCATGACGGCATATCTGAGGGCCACAAGGTCAAGCCATCCGGTCCTTCTCGGCCTGCCTGTCACTGCTCCGAACTCGTTGCCGATTTTCCTGAGCCTTTCTCCGGTCTGGTCGAAGAGCTCCGTAGGGAAAGGTCCGCTTCCCACTCTCGTGCAATAGGCCTTGAAAATGCCGTAGACATGCCCGATTTGAGAAGGTGAAATGCCGAGACCTATGCAGGCTCCGGCGCATGCGGTGGATGATGATGTCACGAAAGGATATGAGCCGTAGTCAATGTCCAGCATAGACCCCTGGGCCCCTTCAGCGAGGATGGGTTTGGTCTTGAGCGTCTCGTTGACATAGTATTCGCAGTCAATCAGCCTGAACTCCTTCAGGTATTCCACAGCCTCCATGAATGCTGCCTCTTCTGCATCCGGGTTGCATTCGAAGCCCATCTGGCTGAGTGTCCTGACATGCCTTTCCTTGAGTCTGGCGTATCTTTCGCGGAAATTGTCTGCGAGGATGTCCCCGACACGGAGTCCGTTGCGGCTGACTTTGTCAGTATATGTAGGGCCGATTCCCTTGAGTGTGGAGCCGATTTTCCCCTTGCCCATGGCTGCCTCATTGGCTGCGTCCAGAAGCCGGTGTGTAGGAAGTATGAGATGGGCTTTCTTGGCCACCAGAATCCTGTCTTTAACAGGGACGCCGGTCTTTGCGATATTTTCGCATTCGCTGCGGAATGTTATCGGGTCCAGGACTACGCCGTTCCCGACGATATTGATTGCATCTTCCCTGAATATACCGGAGGGTACGGACCTCAGTACAAAGCTGTGTCCTTCGAAATGAAGTGAATGCCCCGCATTCGGGCCTCCCTGGAATCTTGCCACGACGGGATATTTTCTCGCAAGAACATCCACAATCTTGCCTTTCCCTTCATCTCCCCACTGGAGACCGAGCACTACGTCTGTTTTCATATTCTGCTGTGTATTGTATGATTTGTGTGTTGGTTATAATCTGTCGGAACAGGTTTGTCCCTTGGCGGAATTGCCTTCAGAACGGAAGGTCGTCATCGTCTTCTGCAGCCGCAAGAGAAGATGGGGCTGAAGTCTGGTTCTCCGGTCTTGGAGACGGTGCGGCAGACTGCCTTGCCTGTGATGCGGTATTGTTCCCGTTGCCGGCTGACGCCGGATTGTCGGACTTTTTGCCGAGAAGCTGAAGATTGTCGGCAATGATTTCAGTAATATATCTTTTGTTCCCCGACTGGTCTTCCCATGATCTGCTTCTGATGCGTCCTTCAACATAAAGCTGTGTGCCTTTTCTGACATATTTCTCGGCGATGTCGGCATTTCCTCTCCAGGCTACGATGTTGTGCCATTCGGTGCTTTCCCTCAGATTGCCGCTGCGGTCCCTGAACCTTTCCGTGGTTGCCAGCGTGAAACTTGCGACTTTTGTCGCTCCGCCCCATGCCTGGCTTCCGGAGCTGTTCATGTCGCCTTGTCCTGTACTGCCTCCATTTGCGGCATTGCCTTCAATATATCTTATTTCAGGGTCTTTGCCTGCATTGCCTATCAGCATGGCTTTGTTTAGTGACATTCCTTTGAATTTTAAATACCCGGCAAGATACTCAATAATTCAAAATAAAGGAAATAAATGTTGCAATAGTTTTACACAGGCAGGACTTGGGCTTGTTGTGCAACTTCTGCCATCCTGTCTTCATCGGGATGTTCTCCCGTGAAAATTTCAAAGCCGGCAATGGCCTGCTGAAGAAGCCATTCTGTGCCGGGAATATATCCGGAAAGGCATGTGAGCCCGTTTTCTTCTTGAGCAATTCTCTTCAGCAGGCCCGGAAACTGCGGATTCCTGTAGTTGGCTTCAAGTATTATTTTCCCGTACGGCCGATCTTTTCCGGCAGCAAAATCTTCGGCGGCAAGGCAGTCAAGTATGCCTGGCACCGCAGGCAGGGTATGGATGACTATGTCCGCTTCCCGGAAACAATCTCTGAAATCTTCTGTGCCCAGTATGGTTATGTTCTTGTCCGTCAGCCTTTGCGCGAAGTCTTCCGCCTTTTCCCGGGATCTGTTTACAATTATGGTTTTGCGGCATAGTCCGCTTGCAGCCGCTGCCGCCGCTTTCCCGGCCCCTCCGCATCCGACTACGAGTACAGAAGACTCTTTGCCTGTCTTTCCGTTCGCACGCATGGCCTTTTCAATGCACATTCTGACTCCGTAATAGTCCGTGTTATAGGCATATACTTCATTTCCGGCTTTTAGCAGGAGGTTTGCTGCACCTATGCCGGCACATCCGGGTTCTGCGGCATCGGCATGGCAGAATGCTTTTTCCTTGAATGGAGCCGTTACATTGATTCCGTCGTAGCATTCGGTGAACTTCCTGTAGGATGTCCCGAAATCATCGCCACTGATGAGGTCATAATAATAATCTCTTCCCCATTTCTCTCCGTATCCTGCCCTGAACATGGCAGGGCTGAGGGAGTGGGAGATGGGAAAGCCTATGAGTCCGAACCGTTTCATGAGTTATGTGTGGTTTGAATTGCAAAAGTAAGAAGTTGTTTTTTAAAAATTCAAAACGGCATCTGAATATTATATGTAATTTTGCCCGTCGTGATTTACGGGAGCCTGGGATACGGCTGTATTATGAGTCTATGGTGAGTTTCAGAATTATCGCAGGGAAGCTGGTGAAATTGGCAAAGTCCTGGTCAATGCCTCTGGGTATCTGTACCGGGATTGCCGTCTATGCGGCTTTCCATTTTCTTTCTTTCCTGAATCCGTTGAAGCCTGCGGCAGAGGTGACGGCAGAGCATCTTATCCCGCTGCTTCAGTTCGTGATGCTTTTCTTTACCTTCTGCAAGGTGCGTCCGCGCGACATGAAAATCAGGAAATGGCATCTGCAGGTGGCTGCCATCCAGGTACTTGCCTGTCTGTCCATTGCTCTTCCCCTTCACTTTTTTCCGGATTTCAGATATGCTGCCGCAGCGGAGGGGATTATGGTCTGTATCGTGTGCCCGACTGCCGTGGCTGCTGCTGTCATAACCGGCAGGCTCGGGGGAAATGAGTCTTCTCTGACGACATATACCATAATAAGCAACATTGTTGCGGCGGTTGTGATACCTCTGGCATTTCCTCTTGTGGAGAAGCATGGGGAAATGCCGTTCTTCATGCAGTTTGCAGTGATTCTGAAGATGGTCTTCCCTGTGCTGATCTGTCCTCTGTTTGCAGCGTGGATTGTACGGAGGTTCTTTCCGAAGCTGCTGGCGGCAATCCTGAGATATTGCGGCAGCCTTGCATTCTATCTCTGGGCATTCTCTCTCATAATGATTATAGCGCAGGCCCTGCGCTCTGTGGTCAACGGACATTTTGAGCCATGGCTGCTGTGGGTGCAGGCCGGAGCAAGTCTTGTGCTCTGTATGATTCTGTTCTTCTGCGGAAAAATTATCGGCGGCCGGTATGGCGACAGGACAAGCGCAGGGCAGGCCATGGGACAGAAGAATACGGTCTTCGCCATCTGGGTGTCGGTAGCCTATCTTTCTCCGGTTGTCTCTGTTGCCCCGAGCTGCTATATCCTCTGGCAGAATATCTTCAACAGCTGGCAGCTGTGGCGCCGGCAGACCTCTGGCGCACAGCCTCGTAAAGGAGAATAGCAGCCGACACCGAGACATTCAGGGAATCAAGCTGCCCGAGCATCGGGATTTTTATCCGGGCATCTGCGTTTTCTCTCCAGATGTCCGTCAGCCCCGTGGCTTCAGTGCCCATGACGATGGCCGTGCCGCGGGTCATGGGCGTGTCATAATAGTACCTTGAGTCCTGAAGCTGAGCAGTAAGGATTTGTATGTTCTTGCTCTTCAGCCATCTGATTGTGTCTTCAGACGATGCGGCAGCCACCTGTCTCGAGAAGACTGCCCCGATGCTTGCCCTGATGAGGTTCGGATTGTACAGGTCAGTGAGCGGGTCGCAGATTATCACGGCGTCCGCCCCTGCCGCATCGGCGCTGCGGAGCACCGCTCCGAGATTTCCGGGCTTTTCGACGCTTTCAAGGACCATGATCAGCGGATTGTCAGGCACCAGGAGCATTTCCAAAGACCTTTCTCTCCATTCTACTTCCGCAATCACACCTTCCGTCCCTCCGCGGTAGGCAACCTTGTCGTAAAGCCATTCCGGGAGTTCGATTACATTTGGCTCATGTGCCGGACAGCCGGAGGGATCCTGCCTGTCTTCTGCAGAACGGTGTCTGCCGTACTCTTCAAGAAGTTCATTCAAGTCCCTGCCGGAAATTATGTCCCGGCATACAAAGAATGTCCTGATTCTGAATCCGGCGCGGATGCAGTGTCCGAGCTCCCTGCGTCCTTCCACGACAAAGACACCTTTCTCCCTTCTTGCTCTGGATTTCTCCTGAAGTGCAAGGAGTTCCTTTACTTTGGTGTTCTGTGCGGAAGTTATGGCTTCGGTTTTCATGACGGAATCCTGGTTCCTGAAGGTCCGGTACGGAATTATTCCTCTTTATTCCCCGCGTCCTGTCCCTGGGCTTTCTTAGGCCGCATCTGCGGGAAGAAAAGTACATCCTGGATGGTAGGGGAGTTGGTCATGAACATGGTCAGGCGGTCGATGCCCATTCCCATTCCTGATGTAGGAGGCATTCCGTATTCGAGGGCACGCATGAAGTCCATGTCGATGTACATGGCCTCGTCGTCTCCGTGCTCCCTCTGCCTGAGCTGGTCCTGGAAACGGCTGAACTGGTCGATAGGGTCGTTGAGCTCGCTGTATGCGTTTGCAAGTTCCTTTCCGCATACGAAAAGTTCGAATCTTTCGGTGAGATTCGGGTTGCTGCGGTGTCTTTTCGTCAATGGTGACATCGATACCGGATAATCAGTGATGAACACCGGCTGTACGAGATTCTTTTCGCAGTATTCGCCGAAAATGGCATCAATTAGTTTCCCTTCTCCCATTTCCTTGGTTACAGGGACATTGAGTCTTTCGCATGTAGCCCTCAATGCGGCTTCATCCATGCCTGAGACATCAACTCCCGCATATTCCTTGATGGCTTCAAGCATCGGAAGCCTGCGGTAAGGAGGCCTGAAGTCCACCTTGTTGTCCCCTATGGTGACGACTGTGGTCCCATGGAGCTTCAGGGCAATCCTTTCAAGCATCTTTTCCGTGAAGTCCATCATCCAGTTGTAGTCCTTGTAGGCCACATAGATCTCCATGCAGGTGAATTCCGGATTGTGTGTCTTGTCCATGCCTTCGTTCCGGAAGTCCTTTGCAAATTCGTAGACTCCGGAATATCCTCCGACAATCAGCCTCTTGAGGTAAAGTTCGTTGGCAATTCGGAGATACAGGTCTATGTCAAGGGCGTTGTGATGGGTGATGAAAGGCCTTGCCGTGGCTCCGCCAGGAATCGGCTGAAGGATAGGCGTCTCGACCTCGAGGCAGCCGGCTTCGTTGAAATATTCCCTCATCGTTGCGATGATCTTGCTTCTCATCACGAAAGTCTGGCGTACCTGAGGATTGACTATCAGGTCCACATATCTCTGCCTGTATTTGAGCTCAGGGTCGGAGAATGCGTCATAGACTTCTCCGTCCTTTTCCTTTACAATCGGGAGCACCCTGAGCGACTTGCTCAGCAGGGTGAGTTCCTTGGCATGCACCGACAGCTGTCCGGTCTGCGTGATGAAGGCAAAGCCCTTGATGCCGATGATGTCCCCGATGTCGAGGAGTTTCTTGAAGACAGTGTTGTACATGGTCTTGTCTTCTCCGGGACAAATCTCGTCTCTCTTTATGTAAACCTGAATCCTTCCTGTCTCGTCCTGAAGCTCTATGAAAGAGGCTGCACCCATGATGCGGCGGGACATGATTCGCCCCGCAATCACGACATCGGTCAGGTTGCCTTTCGCGGCGTCGTACTCATCCTTTATCTTCTGTGCAGAGGCGTTCACAGGATAAAGCGCAGCCGGGTACGGGTCAATTCCGAGTTCCCTGAGTCTGGTGAGCGCCTCACGCCTGTTCCTTTCCTGCTCGTTGAGGTCCATATTTTCCATATTTCTGATTTTTTGCAAAAGTACGACAATAAATTCTAATATTAAAAAGAAAATGGTTACCTTTGTATGTTATGGACAGGGAATGGATAATTAAGGATTCGGCGGACAGTGCGACGGTGAGCCGTCTGTCATCGGAGCTCGGCATTGACCCTGTACTTGCAGAACTTCTCGTGCTGCGCGGCGTGAATACATTCGATGAGGCCCGCGCCTTTTTCCGTCCGTCACTTTCCGGCCTGCATGACCCTTTTCTTATGAAAGATATGGAAGAGGCAGTTGAGCGGGTGCACCGGGCAGTGGTATCAGGAGAGAAAATCCTCGTGTACGGCGACTATGATGTGGACGGCACCACTGCGGTATCCCTTGTATATTCTTTCCTGAAAGACTATACGGATTCAGTTGATTTCTACATCCCGGACAGATATGATGAGGGCTATGGCGTATCTGTCAAGGGAATTTCATGGGCTGAAGAGAACGGTTTCACCCTCATAATTACTCTTGACTGCGGCATAAAGGCCAACGGTATGGTCAGTCTTGCAGCATCAAAAGGCATAGATGTCATAATCTGCGATCATCATTTGCCGGAAAATGACCTCCCTGCGGCAGTGGCCGTGCTTGACCCGAAGCGGGAGGACTGCAATTATCCCTTCGATGACCTTTCGGGGTGCGGCGTAGGATTCAAGCTTGTCCAGGGTTATGCCGCAAGGTACGGGATTCCCTTTGACTCTCTGCTTCCTCTGCTTGATCTGACAGTGGTGAGCATAGCATCGGACCTCGTTTCCGTTACCGGAGAAAACCGCATTCTTGCCCATTTCGGTCTGAGGAGATTCAATGAATCGCCGCGTCTTGGGCTGCTTGCGATGACTCGGCTTGCCGGGCTTGAACCTGCACATCTGACCATAGATGACATAGTCTTCAAGATAGGACCGAGAATCAATGCCGCCGGAAGAATGGAATCCGGGCGCATGTCTGTGGAATTGCTGACTGCCACTGACGGGGAAACGGCTGCAAAGATAGCGGGGGAAATAAACGAATACAACAATGAACGCAAGAGCATAGACCGGGAGATTACCAGATCTGCACTTGAGATGATGCAGTCAGGCGGCAATCTCTCGGACGGCCATGCGACAATAGTCTATGACCCTTCCTGGCACAAGGGTGTCGTGGGAATAGTGGCTTCCCGCCTCGTTGAGGCGTTCTACAAGCCGACAATTGTGCTGACGATGTCCAACGGCATGGTGACAGGCTCTGCGAGAAGTGTGCAGGGTTTTGACCTCTACGGGGCAATTGAGAGCTGTGCTGATATCCTGGAGAATTTCGGCGGGCACATCTATGCTGCAGGACTTACCCTGAAGGAAGAAAATCTGAAGGAATTCTGCAGGAGAATTGATGAATATATCGGCAATGCCATGATTCAGGAAATGACCGCGCCTGCCATCAATATCGATGCAAAGCTGGACTTTTCCCGGATTACTCCGAAATTCTTCCGGATTCTCAAGCAGTTCCAGCCTTTCGGCCCGGGCAACAGTACCCCCGTGTTCATGACAGAGAATGTCTATGACAACGGCAACGGACGCAAGGTCGGAGCCGAGGGCAGCCATCTCAAGCTGGAACTCATACAGGAGGACCAGCCGTACCGTCATATTTCCGCCATTGCCTTCAACAAATCTTCGCATTTTGACCATATCCAGGCAGGAAATCCGGTGGATATCTGTTACTCGATTGTCGAGAACTATTACCGGGGCATCGCAAATCTCCAGCTCCGCATCAAGGATATTCACGACCGGGAGGAAATTATCTGATTGGAGCGGCCTGGAGGAGATATTGCAAAATTGCGCCCGGAAAGACAAAATGCTGTCTTCCGGGCGCTGTCAGTTATTCCTGGCAAATCCCTACTTCCCGTACTGGTGCATTACGGGTTCCATCATGAAGATGAATTCACAGTCGCCGTAGTGAAGCCTGTATTTTTCCATCGGCAGGGCGCCCCAGCTGTCGATGCAGCCGAGTCCCATCTGGACCTTGTCTATGCAGAGGTTCGTGCTTCCTGACTTCACGAGGTCGGACGGGTGCCTGTTGTTCTTTCCGTCGCCGTCATCAAGCATTTCAATGCTGTATTCAAGAGCCGAGGCGGAGAATGGGGCGATACTGGTGAAGCGGAGTCCGTCTCCTGCTGCATTGACGACCTGCCACCATCTCAGTCCTGCTTTTGTGCCTGTTTCCTGTGGCCTGATGTACGGGTAGAACTGCTCTTTGACAGTCTGCCTGTACCTGCCCACAAGCGCGGCATGCTGGCGGTCCTGATAGTTCTCGAAAGGTCCCTTTCCATAGAATTCAACGATGTCATAGCTTGCGGGCATGTCCATCCTGACTCCGAATCTGAACATGTCAGGGACTTCTCCTCCGTCAGTGCCGGTCGGGGAGGAGACTCCGGCCTTCATTGTCTGGGTCACCTTCACGGCTCCTGCATTGTTGACTTCATATTTCATCGTGAGGGCCGCTCCTACCTCAGGGACAGAGTATTCTGCAGTGACGCATGCGATGCCGTCAGTGATGCCGTGTTCCAGTGACTTGAGGATGAAAGAAGGATTTCTCCATACCTTGTATTTCAGCTGGAGGCCTGCGCCGTAGTCGTTGTCCGTGCCGGCTCTCCAGAAATTAGGCCTGAGCACCGAACCGTTTTCAAGCAGACTGCGGCCGTGGCTTTCGTAAAGCGATATGAAGCCGTCCGACTTGTTGAATTCAAGCCTGAAGTCTTCTCCTTTCAGGATGAGGTATCTTTCGTCATTGTCTGCAAAGACGGGGAGAACGACGGCTTCGTTGGACCTGGGGACATTGGCAAGCGTCAGTCCGTATTCATATCCGCTCAGCGGAATCTGGTTGTATGCGGCGAGGTGGCCGGCAGGGAGCGGGTCTTCCGCTTTCTTCAGCCTGAAATAAATGTTCAGCATCCACTCTTTTCCCGGACAGAGCGAAGCCGGGTCATATCCGAGGGTGACTTCCGCAGAACTCTGCGGGGCTATTTCAAGCCTGTCCACCGTGCCCTGCTGCATCGGCTCTCCGTCGGCGAGCAGTTCCCAGTCAAGGCGGTATGCCGAAAGGTCACGGAAGAAATTCTCATTGTATACGGATACGGTGGCCTTGGAAAGGTCGGCCGGAGAAGCCCATACGGACTGGTAGATGTGGCGCACTTCGTATGCGTGAGGGTTCGGTTTCCGGTCGGGGCTGATGAGCCCGTTGTTGCAGAAATTCTGGTCCTTGTCCACGTCATATCTGTTGAAGTCACCGGCATAGCCGTAGAACATTCTGCCCCCGGCATTGAACTGTCTCGGGGACTGGTCAACGAAGTCCCAGATGAATCCCCCCTGGAAGGCCGGATATTTGCGCACGAGGTCCCAGTATTCCTTGAAGCCGCCCTCGGAGTTGCCCATCGCGTGGGCGTATTCACACAGAATCAGCGGCTTGCCGGGATTGTTGCTGCTGTATTCCTCGCAAGAGCCGTAGCTGTAGTACATCGGACAATATATGTCGGTGTATTCGTTGTATCCGGCTCTTTCATATTGGACAGGCCTTGACGGGTCCTCGTTCTTGACCCATTCGTAGCATTTCTCGAAATTGACTCCGAACCCGGCCTCATTCCCGAGAGACCAGAATATCACTGACGGATGATTGAAGTTTCTGGCAACATTCCTCTCATTCCTTTCGAGATGGGTCTTTTCGTAAAGAGGGAATTTGGCGAGGCTCTGCTCTTCATATCCCATTCCGTGCGACTCCAAGTTGGCTTCGGCGACAACATACAGGCCGTATCTGTCACACAGTTCGTACCAGTACGGGTCATCCGGATAGTGGCATGTGCGTACGGCATTGATGTTCATCTCTTTCATCCGCAGGATATCCTGACGCATCCTTTCCCTGGATACCATGTAGCCTCCGTCCGGGTCCATCTCATGTCTGTTCACTCCCTTGAAAAGCACAGGCTGTCCGTTTATGAGCACCCGGGCATCTTTAAGTTCGATTTTCCTGAAACCTACCCCGACAGGGATGACTTCCTCTCTTCCCCGGTTTTCTGTCGTGGCGGTCAATGTATAGAGATAAGGTGTTTCCGCCGTCCACTTGTGCGGGGAATCCACTTCCAGCCTTATGTTCATGGTGCCTTTGCCGGCCCTGACCTGCTGCTGTGCGGCGACATTCCCGTCCATGTCGGTCAGGACGAGCGAAACATTGCAGCTGCCTGTGGTCTCAATTTCTATGTCAAGGGAGCCGTTGTCATAGCTGCTGTCAAGGTCAGGGGTAATCCTGATGTCCTGAATCCTGTTTTTCTCCCTTGCATAGAGCCAGCAGTCCCGTCCGACTCCTGAATATCTCATGAAGTCCTGGTCCTCGAAGTATGAGCCGTCGCACCAGCGGAATACCTGGAAGGCGATGAGATTCTCTCCCGGCCTGAGATATTTGGTCAGGTCAAATTCCGCCTCCAGCTTGGTGTCTTCGCTGTATCCGACAAATTTTCCGTTCACCCACAGGTACATGTTGGAGGAAACGCTGCCGAAATGGGCGAAAATCTGTTTCCCCTCCCAGTCTTCCGGCACAGTCACACTCCTTCTGTATGAACCTACATGGTTGTTCTCGACAGGCACCTCGGGAGGATTGTTCCTGAACTGGTATTGCCAAGCATAGCCGATGTTGTTGTAAAGGGGGTCTCCGTAGCCGTTGAGTTCCCAGATGCCGGGCACCTGCATGTCGTCCCATCCTCTGTCATTGAAATCAGTGTGCCAGAAATCAGTCGGCCTTTCGTCCGCATTCTCTGTCCAGAAGAATTTCCATGTCCCGTTGATGGACATGTAGTTGGATGAATTTTCCGGGCAGAGAGACGCAGCCTCCTCTTCATCTGCGTATGCAAAATAACTTGTGTGCATCGGTGCCCTGTTCACTGAGTTTACGAGCGGGTCCTGCCATTCCGGCTGTCCGGCTGACAGGCCGGATGCCATAAGGAATGCTGCGGACAATGTCAGACTGATTCTTTTCAGTACCATGAGTTTGTGAGTGAAATTTTAATTTATTAAATGGACATTTTTTCTGATGCCTGTCCTGTCGGCATTTTTGCCTCCGGACAGAACAAAATCTCTGCAATTTAGCAATAAAAACATGATAAGATGCGCAAAAAATAATTTTTAATCTGTAAAGGTCTTTCCGCAGGCGGCATTGCCCGTTCCCGTTGTCTGGACTGCAGCCGGTGAGCCGCCGGAAATATGGTTGTCTTTGACCGGAAAACGGGAGGTGTGCGGGCCGGTTTCCGGAGCGGACAAAATTTTGAATATCTTTTAAGATTTTTGTGGTATTTGAGTGATTTTTATTATACATTTGTATGCTTTTTAAACAAATGATTAAAGAATCTAATCACTCATGCAACACAAAGTAATAGATACTAAAGATGTTGTGATAAGATTTGCCGGAGATTCGGGTGACGGAATGCAGCTCACCGGATCTCTTTTTGCTGACATGTCGGCAATCTACGGCAACGAACTTTCCACTTTCCCCGATTTTCCTGCTGAAATAAGGGCTCCGCACGGGACTCTTTCGGGCGTTTCCGGATTTCAGGTGCATATCGGAAGCGGACATATCACAACTCCCGGGGATCTCTGTGACCTTCTGGTGGCGATGAATCCGGCGGCACTCAAGACCAATGCCAGGTGGCTGAAGCGCACGGCGATGGTCCTCATCGACGGGGATGCATTCGATGAGGAAGGTCTTGCAAAGGCCGGCTTCAGCGAGGACCCGATACGGGAACTTCATATCGAGGACCGTACGGTAATTGTGGCTCCTATCACCAGGCTCACGGAGGAGAGCCTGAAGGACAGCGGCATGGACATCAAGACCATACACAAGTGCAAGAACATGTTCACCCTCGGTATGGCCTGCTTCATATACAGCCGCCCGCTGGAATATGCCTGCCGGTATCTGGAAAAGAAATTCCACCGGAAGCATCCCGAGATGATAGCCCCAAATGAGAAGGTCCTGAAGGACGGGTACAATTATGCTGCCAATATCCAGGCGATTCCAAATACCTATACCGTGGAGCCTGCGCACATGGCAAAGGGCTTTTACCGCAATATTACAGGCAATCAGGCGACGGCCTGGGGATTTCTCGCTGCATCAGAGAAGTCGGGGAGACCTCTTTTCTGCGGCTCATACCCGATTACCCCTGCAACGGCCATCCTTGAGGAGCTTGCAATCCACAAGAGTCTCGGCGCAAAGACTCTTCAGGCGGAGGACGAGATAGCCGGAATCTGCACTGCCATCGGTGCGGCTTACGCCGGAGACCTGGCCGTGACGACTACTTCCGGCCCGGGACTGTCCCTCAAGTCGGAGGCGCTGGGACTTGCCGTGATGACCGAACTCCCTCTTGTCATAGTCGATGTACAGAGGGCCGGCCCGTCCACAGGTATCCCGACCAAGACAGAACAGACTGACCTGAATCAGGTCCTGTACGGGCGCAACGGGGAATGCCCGATTGCTGTCATCGCCGCACATTCTCCGGCCAACTGCTTTGACACCGCATTCAATGCATCCAAGCTTGCTCTTGAGCATATGATGCCCGTCATCATGCTTTCCGAAGGCTTTCTCGGCAACGGTTCGGAACCATGGAAGATACCTTCAATGAAAGATTATCCTGAAATCAGGCCTCCGTTCGCAACTCAGGAGGACATCCCGTTCAAGCCGTTCATGCGGAATCCCGACACTATGGTCAGAAAATGGGGGCTTCCCGGACAGAAGGATTTCGAGCACAGGGTCGGCGGGCTGGAGAAGAATCACGACGGAGTACTTTCTTCTGACCCCCTGAACCATGAGATGATGGTACGGGAAAGGGCGGAGAAGGTAGCCCGGCTTGCCGATGTCATTCCGCCTCTTGAAGTCATCGGAAACAAATCCGGCAGACTGCTTGTGGTCGGCTGGGGAGGTACCTACGGGCACATCTATACGGCAGTAATGCAGTCGCTTGCCGGCGGAAAGGATGTCGGTTATGTTCATTTCGACTACATCAACCCGCTGCCGAAGAATACGGCTGAAGTCTTCGGCGCATTTGACCGCATTCTGGTATGCGAACTCAACAGCGGGCAGTTCGCCTCATATCTGAGAGGCCTGCTCCCGCAGTTCACATATCTTCAGTGCAACAAGGTTCAGGGGCAGCCGTTCCTCGTCCAGGAAATCGTGTCTGCCATAGACAATGTATTGTGATGTCCTGCAGACGGATGTCCGGCTGAAAACATGGAATGATTCAAAAGACTTTTCAAAATGGAGAAATATACATTCAAAGATTTCAAGAGTGACCAGGAAGTGAGGTGGTGTCCCGGATGCGGAGACCATGCCGTGCTTGCGGCCCTGCAGAGGGCCATGCCCCGTGTCAGCGAAATCCTCGGCTATAAGAAAGAACGCTATGTGGTCGTGTCGGGGATAGGCTGCTCCTCCAGACTCCCGTATTATATGGACACATACGGATTCCACAGCATCCACGGGCGCGCAACGGCCGTTTCCACAGGGATAAAAGTGGCCAATCCCGAATTGTCCGTATGGCAGGCTTGCGGAGACGGAGATGCCCTTGCCATAGGGGGAAACCACTTCATACATGCCGTAAGGAGAAACATAGACATAAATATAATCCTTTTCAACAACCGCATCTACGGTCTTACAAAGGGGCAGTATTCGCCGACATCAAAGTTCGGGGCAATCACCAAGACATCCCCGTACGGTACTGTGGAGCATCCCTTCAATCCCGGAAGTCTTGTCCTTGGAGCCAAAGGCACATTCTTCGCCCGCGGACTGGATACAGAGCTCAAGCTCAATGAGGAGATTATGGTGGCGGCAGCCGTCCACAACGGCACTTCAGTGATGGAGATGCTTACCAACTGCGTGATTTTCAACGACGGGGCGCATGCCGAGATTGCGGACCGCGCATACAGGGAGGACCGCACGATAGTTCTCCGCCACGGTGAAAAAATGATTTTCGGCCGGAACCGGGACAAGGGCCTCGTTCTTGACGGCCTGAAGCTCAAGGTGGTGACGATAGGGGAGAAGGGCATCACGGAAGACGATATCCTGACACATGACGCCCACAGCGACAACATCGGCATACACATGATGCTTGCCGACATGAAATATCCTGAATACCCGGTTGCACTCGGAGTCATCAGGGATGTGAACGACATCACGTATGACGCGGCTGTGAGAATGCAGGTCGAGCAGGTGACAGAAAAATCGAAGATACACTGTGTCGACGACCTTCTTCACAGCGGTTCGATCTGGGAAGTCAAATGAATGCCGGATTCACGGCACATCAGAATTCATGACACTACATTAATTAAAATTACATATACATAACACAAACAATCATACCATGAACACAAATGAAATAATGTCAAGGCTTCAGGCCAAGTACGGAAATGAGAAGGAATACCTTCAGGCAGTCCGTGAAGTTCTCGAGACAGTAGAGGATGTCTACAACAGGCATCCTGAATTTGAGGCCGCCAAAATCGTGGAGAGGATAGTCGAACCGGACAGAATCTTCACCTTCAAGGTGACTTGGGTTGATGACAACGGTGACATCCAGGTAAATACCGGCTACAGGGTGCAGTTCAATGCTGCAATCGGACCATACAAGGGAGGTCTTCGCTTCCATCCATCGGTCAACCTGTCCATCCTGAAGTTCCTGGGATTCGAACAGATATTCAAGAATGCCCTCACTACTCTGCCTATGGGCGGAGGAAAGGGTGGCTCGGACTTCAACCCGAAAGGCAAGTCAGATGCCGAAATCATGAGATTCTGCCAGGCCTTCATGCTGGAACTCTGGCGCAACATCGGTCCTGATACGGATGTCCCTGCCGGCGACATCGGAGTAGGCGGCCGCGAGATCGGCTATCTCTTCGGAATGTACAAGAAACTCGCCCGTGAACATACGGGAGTGCTTACAGGCAAGGGCCTGACATACGGCGGCTCTCTCGTGCGTCCCGAGGCAACAGGATACGGCGCCGTATATTTCGTGCAGCACATGCTCCATCTCCAGGGCAAGGACATCAGGGACAAGAAAGTGGCCATCTCCGGCTTCGGCAATGTGGCATGGGGAGCGGCAAAGAAAGCCACGCAGCTCGGCGCCCATGTCATCGCCATCTCCGGACCTGACGGTGCCATATACGACCCTGAAGGAATGAATGACGAGAAAATCGCCTATATGCTTGAACTCCGAGCCTCCAACAATGATGTGGTGGCTCCTTTTGCGGAGAAATTCCCTTCAGCCACATTCTATCCCGGCAAGAAGGCATGGAGCATCAAATGCGACATCGCCATGCCGTGCGCATTCCAGAATGAACTGACCGGAGCCGACGCTGAGGAGCTCATCAAGAACGGCACATGGTGCTGCGCGGAAGTCTCCAATATGGGATGTACTCCGGAAGCCATCGCCGCTTTCCAGAAAGCGAAGATAATGTTTGCCCCGGGCAAGGCCGTCAATGCCGGAGGTGTGGCTACTTCAGGCCTTGAAATGACCCAGAACGCCATGCATATCAGCTGGAGCGCCGAGGAAGTGGACAAAAAGCTGCATGAAATCATGGCCAACATCCATCATGCATGCGTCGAGCACGGCACACAGCCTGACGGCTACATCAATTATGTGAAAGGCGCGAATGTCGCCGGATTCATGAAGGTAGCTACTGCAATGCTTGAGCAGGGAATCATCTGACGGAATCTGATTGAATCAGTTTGAATCTGAAGACGGAATCGGTCTGAAGATGAAATCTATATATCGCGGCCGGTGGACAGGTGAAAAGCCATCCACCGGCCGCGATTTTCCAAAAAAAGTGTGGCCGATGGTATTTCTGTGTTGTGTTTTCTCAACAATATTATTATTTTTGAAAGTTTATAATCAAACATAACATATGAGACGAACTTCATTGACATTTGCCGCAAAGCCGGTTTTCTTTGCTCTTGCGGCGCTTGGCCTTGTTTCCTCATGTGCCCCAGACGATAATCTCGGAGGAGGTAATGGAGGAGACATAGCCGTCCCTTCAGTAAAAATCATTCCCGGAGAATCAGGTGAAGATTATCTGACATTTACTCTTGCTCCCGAGAATGCGGCGGAGCTCCGTTATCTCGTGGTCCCGGCTTCGGAACAGCAGTATGATGCCGTCGGCGTAATGGAGAACGGAG
Source organism: uncultured Bacteroidales bacterium (assembly GCA_944322565.1). Classification (GTDB taxonomy): domain Bacteria; phylum Bacteroidota; class Bacteroidia; order Bacteroidales; family UBA932; genus Cryptobacteroides. Next base: position 77,137 of record CALUPG010000004.1, read on the forward strand.
AAGAAGCGGATGCTTCAGTACGCGGGGAATACACCTCGTCAGGCCTTGCTCCGTCCACGGATTATCTCGTGCTTGCCGCTGCAAGAAATTCCGAGGGGCTGACTTCTCTTCTTGCTTCGGCTGAAATGACCACAGGGGAGCATGTGGCTGTCCTCCCGGAAATCACTCTCGGAAATGTGTCGGTAGACGGAACTTCCGCCACATTCTCCTATACTCTTGAAGCGGCCGTGTCCGCATCTTATCTCTGCCTTGCTTCCGGAGACTCGGCCCCTGATGCAGAGACGATACTTTCTGACGGTACCGCACTTTCTTCCGATGCCGCACAGGAGACAGTCGAAGGTCTTTCATACAGCACTTCCTATACAATATATGCAGCAGTTGAAAATGCTGACGGATACTCGGAAGTCGCTTCTGCCGACTTCGTTACAGGAGATGCCCCTGTCTTTGACCCTGAAGTCGGGGACTTCTATTATAGCGACGGCACATGGAGTTCCTCTTCTGACGCTCCTGTTGCCGGCAAGACCGTGATAGGAGTCATCTTCAAGACCGGCCCTGCGGAGTCAGACCCGTCTGATTATTCAGGCGCAGGGATTGGGCAGGTAAAAGGATTTGTCGTCGGTCTGGACAATGCCTCTTATCTTGTTGACGAATGGTGGGGAGAACAGAAAAAGACAGATTTTGAATGGACTGTGATAACCAGTGTTGAGGCAGGGACATCTCAGGATGAAAATGATTTTGCCGGATATGCCAACACTCTTGCAATTCAGGAATTTGCGCAGGAATCATACGGAGGTCTTGCCTACAGCAATCTCAGGGCGGCTTATGTCGCTGTCAATTATGCCGGGGCCGATGTCGAGCCTGTGTCTGTGCCGGAAAATACTACAGGATGGTTTTTCCCGTCCGCCGGACAGATGAAAGCCATTTACGCCGCAGCATCTGAAATTACCGCCTCGCTGGAGACGGCCGGAGGAACTGAAGTCACAGGTGATTTCTGGTCAAGTACTACCGTTGCCGGCAGTACTCCTGTGCAGGCATATTGTATTCATATACAATCCGGTTCAATATCAGTTGAGGGACTGAACCAGACAAGGGTGTGGAAAGTCCGTCCGATACTTGCTTTCTGACAGAAATGAGACAGATGAAGAAATTTTTGTTTTTCGCATCATTGCTGTCGCTGGCAATGATGTCATGCAGCAAGGAGCCGTCCGAAGGTGGTTCCGGAGAGGCAGAGAACTTTTCTGTGGCTTTTGAAGTGTCTGATGTGACGGCATCTTCGGCGGTGATTTCATTTTCTCCCTCATCGCAGACTTTGCCGTATATTGCCGGATATGTTTCTTCTTCCGACCTCGGGCCGTCAGATATCAAGTATTTTATTGATAATGAAATATCCCTGCTGATGGAGCAGAAAGACCTGGACAGGGCGGGGGCCGTGGCCGAAATGCAGGTCACAGGCAATCATACTCAGACTCTTTCTTCCCTTTCTCCGGAGACCGGCTATGTATGCTATGCGGTGGGCGTCAATGCCGACGGCTATTATACTACTGATGCCTTTGCTGAAACTTTTGAAACACCTGCAGGCGAAGCGCAGACCGGAGACATTTCTTTTGAAATAGACATCCCGGAGGTTACTGCATCGTCGGTGAGTGTGTCAGTGCTGCCTTCGGACAACACATTGCCATATTATTATGACCTTATGACAAAGGATGTCTATGACAGCTGTGACGGTGATGTGGCCTCATATCTGACAACCCTGATAGAGAATGCTTCCGAGGAATATGGTGTTGACAAGGAGAAGTTCGTGAAGTCCCTGCAGGTTACCGGTCCTGATTCGGACAACATATCTGGCTTGCCTTCAGATACCGAGATGATTGTCTATGCCATAGGACTGGCAGACGACGGAACCTGCTACGGCGAGCCTGAGGTGAAGTCTTTCCGTACTCTTGCCCCGGGAAATCCTGAGGACTGCGAGTTTTCGTTTGACTTCAGTTATGCCATGTCAGGAGTGACTGTCACTGTTACACCGAGCGATGACGGAGTCGGCTACTATACTTCCGTGATTCCTGTATCGGAATTTTCGACAGATGATGCTCTGGTCGAAAGGGTATATCAGGGACTTGTCTCGATGGCTTCGGAATACGGCGTGTCTGTGTCGCAGATTGTTTCCATGGTCGCCTTTACAGGTCAGGACATTTATGAATGGACTGAACTTGCAGCAGAAGACCATTATGCCTTCGCGTATGCGCTGTCTGACGACGGTCGGGCGGCAGGACCTGTATTCATGGAAAAATTTACGGTTCCGGAATATGCTTCGGATGTTTCCGTAAGCGTGGAAAATGTGCGCTGGTTCAACGGGGATGACCTCGCGGATATGGATTCGCAGTATGAGGGCATCAGGGACGGAGCCTATTTTGTCGCCGATGTCGTCACTTCTGCGGATGCGTACCAATGGTATCTTGCTCTTCTCCCGGGAGATTATACGGATTCTGAGTCTTATCCGGACGAGACGGTCTATGATGCCGTGATGATGGGCGGGGTCATGAACAGGGAGCAGCTGCGGTTCGTTGTCCAGTACGGCACACTGACAGTTCTGGGGTTCGCAGTGGATATCGACGGAGTGTACGGGGACATCTACAGAATGTCTGCGGAGATTACAAGGGAAGGGGCTTCCCCGGTCTCCGAATTCAGCACCTCAGGCCTGTCCGCACCGGATGCCTCGGCAGGAGTATTCCCGTCCGCTTCTCTGCAGAAAGGCAGAGGGTCGGAGCCGGCTCTTCTCAGATTAGGTTCTTCCCGGATCAGTTTTTCTCCGGATTCAGTTCTTCCCGGATTCAGTTCTTCCCGGATTCAGTTTTTCCAGATTTAATCGGCAGTAAATTTTATAATTGATTATGAAAAACAGAATATATTCATTCCCGGCATTTGCCGCTTCCCTCCTCATGCTTCTGGCAATGACATCCTGTGAGAACAAGACATCCGGGACTGCGGCTTCGCCCGTAGAAATTGAAATTGAGGAAATCGGGGATGACTTCGTGTCGTTCTCATTGTCTGCTCCCGATGCCGCATTGCTTACATACAAGCAGTTGGCTGAATTTGACGCCTCACCGTCCGCAGATGAGGTGCTCAGGAGCGGAGTCCAGGCTGACCCGTCCTTATATAAGGTCTATACTATTGGAGGCCTCTCTCCTGAGACAGTGTATCGCATTGCCGCTGCTGCCATGTATCCGGACGGCTCGTATTCGAATGTTGCTGAAGTTAGGGTGGAAACTACGGAGAGCGATGCTGTTGTCCCGACGCTTGTGCTCAGGGATGTCACGCCTGCTTCAATCTCGGTAAACTTCACCCTTGTTCCGGACAAGGCAGAGAAAGCTGCGTATCTTTGCGTGCTCTCTTCCGAGGCGGTCCCTTCCGCAGAGGAAATCCTTGAATCAGGACATGAGGCTGACCCGTCGAAGACTGACTTGTATTCTGTGCCTGGACTGCTTCCGGAGACAGAATATACTCTTGTTGCTGCTGCAGTAAGTGCTGACGGCACATACTCGAAAGTGGCTTCGGAGACTTTTTCTACGCTTGATGCGCAGCCGGCGGCAATCGGCGACTATTATTACAGTGACGGGACATGGAGCAGCGGGGCGGAAGACCCTGTCTCCGGAAAGGAATGTGTCGGAATTGTAGTGCTCTCGGGAAGAGGGACGGTGACCAACGGCGGTACTGATACTGGGGTCTATTACACCAAGGACGGGCATTCCCGGTTTGAGAACATCAACGGTTATGTGGTTTCTCTCAATGATGTGGCTTCAGGGACTGAATATGCATGGGGCTCATGGGATGTGGACGGAGACAGCGGAGTCGGGACAACACATTCTGACAGCGACTTTGAAGGATATTACAACACATCCATGATAAAGGCCAAGGCCGAAGAGAAGGCCGGCGGACTCAGCGATGACGCAGTCAACAATTATCCGGCTGCATATGCGGCTGTTGTCTTGTATGAGAATGAAGTTTCCGCACCTGAATCCTCTTCCGGATGGTTCCTGCCGTCAGCCCGGCAGCTGCATTATCTCTTCCTGAAAAATGAAGAAATCAATGCCGCCCTGAATTCCCTGGGGGATGCCGCAACTCCGGTATACAGAAAAGATGCCATATATTGGTCAAGTTCAGAACAGCAGACGGAAAACGGTACAAGATACTGGGCTTATATGGTAAATCTCGATTCATCCAATATAACTCCCGGATATATCAGCGGACAAAGGAAAAACAAAGAATACAAAGTCCGTCCTTGGCTCGTATTCTGAAAATATCGCCTGTACCATATAATTTATAATGCGGCCGGTGGAGAACATTTTTGTCTCCGCCGGCCGTGTTGTATTCAATTTTTGCGTAAAATCAATTTTATTTTTACAAATTATCACTAAATTTATCGGCCGAAATTCAAAATGGAGAATTTCAGATATAATAAACTGCTAATTTTAACACAGATAACATGACTACACAACTTCCCGGGGAACGGAAAATCTCAAGGAAACTGACGATTCTGCTTCCTCTTGTCATTGCCGTTACCTTGTTTCTCTGGCTTGTGCCGACTTCATTCTTCGGAATCGACGGGCTCACTGTCGTCGAGCAGCGTACAATCGCAATCTTTGTGTTTGCTGCCCTGATGTGGATGTTCGAGATTATCCCGACCTGGACTACATCAGTGCTGATAATAGTGATAATGTTGCTGACCATATCCGACAGCAGCCTGCCTTTCATGAAGGGGTCCGGAATACCGTCGGAGATGGGGACATTCGTGAGCTACAAGTCGATACTCGCCACATTCGCCGATCCTGTGATCATGCTTTTCCTCGGAGGTTTCATTCTTGCGATTGCTTCGACGAAAGTAGGTCTTGACGTGCAGCTGGCGAAAGTACTTATGAAGCCTTTCGGAAAGAAGTCGGAGTTCGTGCTCCTGGGCTTTCTTCTCGTGATAGGAACTTTTTCCATGTTCATGAGCAATACCGCCACGGCTGCGATGATGCTGACATTCCTTGCCCCTATCCTGAAGACTCTGCCTCCGGACGGCAAGGGCCGCATCGCGCTTGCGCTTTCCATACCTATTGCAGCAAACCTCGGAGGAATAGGCACGCCTATCGGCACTCCTCCGAATGCCATCGCATTCCAGTACATCAACGATTCCCTGCATCTTGATGTCGGATTCGACGACTGGATGTTCAGGATGATACCTTATGTGTACATAATGCTTCTTATTGCCTGGGTGATACTCCTGAAAATGTATCCGTTCAAGCAGAAGACGATAGAATTGAAAATCGAGAGCCATCACGAAAAGACATGGCGCACTTATGTAGTGTGGATAACATTCGCACTTACGATTTTGCTCTGGATGACCGAGAGTCTCACCAAGCTGAACTCCAATGTCGTGGCCATGATTCCTGTGGGTGTCTTCTGTATAACGGGAATAATAACCAAGGATGACCTGAAGGACATCAACTGGAGTGTGCTATGGATGGTTGCCGGAGGCTTCGCACTGGGACTTGCGATGACCAACACAGGCCTCGCCGAGCATCTTGTGACATCTATTCCGTTCGGGGAGTGGCTCCCTATGGTGGTGATACTCGTTGCCGGATTCATCGGCTACTTCATATCAAACTTCATCTCCAATACAGCCGCTGCGAGCCTGATTGTTCCTATTCTCTGCGCCGTGGCAGTCGGAATGGGCGATACGCTTGATCCTGTCGGCGGGGCGAAGACCCTTGTGATCGGAGCAGTGCTCTGTACTTCGCTTGCAATGCTCTTCCCTATAAGTACGCCTCCGAACGCACTTGCGCACTCGACGGGGCTTGTGACGACGAAGGATATGACGAAAGTCGGTATTCTGGTGGGTGTCATCGGATATGTCCTCGGCTACCTGCTGCTCTTCTTCATCGGATTCTGATTAATTTGTAAAATGTCATGAAAAGAATATTGTCTGTCATTGCCGCAGCGGCAATTGCCTGCCCTGCATTTGCCGCAGGCGCAGAAGAGACCGCGGTTCCTGAAAAAACTCCTGGCATGGGGACCCGTGTAAAGGAGGAACTTAAAAACCATTTCAGCCTCTACGGCTTCATAAGGAACTATTTCGCATTTGATTCGCGCGAGAGTGCATCCGGCACGGGAAACCTGTTCTATTATCTTCCGTTTGACAGGGAACTTGACAGTAACGGGGAAGACCTGAATGCCACGCCTTCGTTCAGGTTTCTGTCCATCACTTCTCGCGTGGGACTTGATGTCAAGGGATACCGGGTAGGGGACATGGACATTTCCGCCAAAGTTGAGACGGATTTTTATGCCGGCCTCAACGGCTCCACCGGTACGGCTACACTCAGACTCAGGCAGGCATATATGAAACTCGGATGGAAAGACCTTCCGATGTGCGGAGACCATAAGGCGTCCGTGTCCCTGCTCATGGGACAGGCATGGCATCCCATGGCGGCAGACCAGCCGGATGTCATAAGCCTGGCCACCGGAGCCCCGTTCAATCCGTTCAACCGCAGCCCTCAGGTTACCATGGATGCAGGACTCGGGAAGCATTTCACCTTGACAGCCGCCTTCATTTATCAGATGCAGTATGCTTCCGTCGGACCGGAAGGGGCTTCGGCCAATTATATGAAATACGGAATTCTTCCCGAGGCATATCTCGGACTTACTTACAAGACCGGAGGACTTCTTGCCAGAGCAGGTGCAAGTCTGCTCAGCATCAAGCCTTACAGAGAATATTCTGAGATTGCCGGAGTCTCGCAAAACATATACAGGGCATCAGGCAGGATGACAGCCGTTTCCCCGTATGTCTATCTTCAGTATAACTACAAGTCATTTGTTCTCAAGGCAAAGACTGTCTATGGCAGTGCTGCGGACTTCCTCAATCAGGTCAGCGGATACGGGGTGACAGGCATTGACGGAAGCCATCATTACAGTTATGCGGCTACCCATACAAGTTCTTCCTGGATTTCGTTGTCGGTAGGCAAGAAACTCCAGGGGATGCTCATGGCCGGCTACATCAACAATCTCGGAGCCACTGAAGACATGACACAATACTGGTTCTTCAGCAAGGACGGCGGCAATTTCAAGAATCTCTCCCAGGCATACAGGATTGTCCCTGCTGTTGTCTGGAACATCGGCAAATTCACCCTCGGCCTTGAATATGAAATGACATCCGCCCAGTACGGCGACCATGTCCTGGCCAACGGCAAAGTGGCAGAGAACGGAGCTGCCATGCCCGACGGTACCGTGGCTGCACGCCACTGGGTCACCAACCACCGTGTGCAGCTGATGACCCGATTCAATTTCTGATGCAGACGCAGTATTTCTGACTTTTCAAAGCACCGTTGCAGTCTGCCTTGGATGATAGAAAGGACCGGCCCTCAAGTGAGGAACCGGTCCTTGCATTTTGTCTCAGCAGTTTGTCCGCCTGCTATGACTTACATCCTTCAATATCTGTTCAGAGGCATTCCTGTGACCTTCATCCTCACCTGACGGCGTACTGAAGCCAATACCTCCTCATATTCTTCCTTTCCTTCCTCTGTCTTTCCAGCAATCAGGTCAAGATGAGAGGAAGCGTTGCTTAATACGGTATCTATAAGGTTAACTATAGTCTCCATGTCTTTCTCCACGAAGCCGCGGGAAGTTATGGCAGGTGTGCCGATTCTGATTCCGGAAGTCTGGAAAGGTGAGCGGCTGTCGAAAGGCACCATATTCTTGTTGATGGTGATGTCGGCCTTTCCGAGTTCTTTTTCTGCCATTTTCCCGGTCAGTTCCGGGAATTTTGTCCTCAGGTCAATGAGCATCAGATGGTTGTCCGTGCCTCCCGAAACTATCTTGTATCCTTTTTCTGCAAATGATTCTGCCATGGCGGAGGCGTTTGCAAGCACCTGTTTCTGATATTCTATGAATTCCGGCTGGAGCGCCTCATAGAATGATACGGCCTTTGCCGCGATGCAATGCTCGAGCGGCCCTCCCTGTACTCCCGGGAAAACGCTGGAATTCAGTATCTGAGACATTTTCTTGATGACACCTTTCGGGGTGGTGAGCCCCCACGGATTGTCGAAATCCTTGCCCATCAGGATGATGCCTCCTCTCGGCCCCCTTAGTGTCTTGTGGGTCGTCGAAGTCACGATGTGTGCATATTTCACAGGGTTGCTTAGCAGGCCTGCGGCTATTATGCCGGCAGTGTGGGCCATGTCCACCATGAGGATTGCTCCTACCTTGTCGGCTATTTCTCTCATTCTGGCCCAGTTCCATTCCCTTGAGTATGCGGATGCACCGCCGATGATGAGCTTCGGTCTGTGCTCAAGGGCAAGTTTTTCCATCTGATTGTAGTCAACGAGACCGGTCACTTCATCAAGTCCGTATGAGACTGCATGATAGAGAATGCCTGACATGTTGACCGGAGAACCGTGTGTGAGATGTCCGCCGTGTGCGAGGTCAAGTCCCATGAATGTGTCTCCCGGCTTCAGGCATGCCATCATGACGGCCATATTGGCCTGCGCCCCGGAATGAGGCTGCACATTGGCGTATTCGGCGTCGAAGAGACGGCATATGCGCTCAATGGCGAGCTGTTCTATCTGGTCAATCACCTCACATCCCCCGTAGTACCTTGCACCGGGGTATCCTTCCGCATATTTGTTGGTGCAGATGGAGCCTAATGCCTCCAGCACCTGGTCGCTGACATAGTTTTCGGAGGCGATGAGTTCAATGCCCATCGTCTGTCTTTCTTCCTCTTTCTTAATCAGATTGAAAATCTGCAGATCCTGTTTCATCGCAAATGAATTTAGCGCACAAATGTACTCAAAATTTTATTTTTCTTACCTTTGTGTTGATAACTTTTTCAGATGAACAGGAAACTTTTGAACATCGAACTGGGCCGCATCAGCCCTGAAGAATATAAATCGTCTATTCAATCCGGAATAGCAGTAGTGCTTGACAACATCCGCAGCGCACACAATGTCGGTTCTGCTTTCCGCACCAGCGATTCATTCAAGATTGACAAGGTCTGCCTGTGCGGCATCTGCGCTGTCCCGCCTTCCGCTGAAATCCATAAATCCGCCCTCGGCGCGGAATTCAGCGTCCCGTGGGAACATTATGACGATACCCTTGACGCCATCAGTCGCCTTCGGGCCGAAGGCTATGTCATTGTGAGCGTGGAGCAGACCTCGGATTCCGTGAAACTTGACGAGTTCATTCCCGATTCCTCCGTAAGATATGCCCTTATATTCGGCAACGAAGTCTCCGGAGTCTCACAGCAGGCCGTCGACGCCTCAGACTTCTCGATTGAAATTCCCCAGTACGGAACGAAGCATTCCCTCAATGTGTCCGTATCCGTCGGCATCATTCTGTGGGCCTTCCACAGGCCTGTCTCCCATATTTCTGTCTGATGATGCTAATGTGAGTTGTACCAGTCGGTTCAGAGCCGCGCCCGTTGGAATGTATTTTGTGGCTCCATCGGGCACGATTTTACGGCATTTTCACGCCCGGTGGCATTTTCAAAATGCCGTCGGGCGCACTTTGTCGGGAAAATCACGGCCGGTGGACAACATTTCATATCTCCACCGGCCGCGGCAGAAAGAAATACCGGCGAAAATGTCTACCTTTGTGCTCCAAGGTCAGTCATAATATGAATTACACGGGCATTATCATCGGCTTAGGCACTTTTTTGATCATCGGAATCTTCCATCCCATAGTCATCAAGGCTGAATATTATTTCGGGAAGCGTTGCTGGTGGGCTTTTCTGCTGGTCGGCGCAGCTGCGGCGGCAGGTTCGCTCTTTATCTGCAACATCATCGTCTCCACTCTTGTCGGGGTGGTCGCTTTCTCCTGTTTCTGGTCCATCCTGGAACTGTATGAACAGGAGAAGCGGGTCGCCAGAGGCTGGTTTCCGCGCAACCCGAAGCGGAAGCGGTAGAGTCATGTCTCGGCGTATCAATTCTTTGTCCGATATTCTTTCGGCGTGCAACCGACTTCCTTTTTGAAGAAGCGCTGGAAATGCTGCGGGTACTGGAAGCCGAGCATGTCGGCAATCTGCTTAATGCTTGCGTCCGGCTCGAACAGGGCGTTCTTGGCCATTTCAATGATTTTCAGATGTATGAGTTCCCGTGCCGTCTTTCCGGTCTCTGCCTTTACCAAGTCTCCGAAATAGTTGGGGGACAGGCATATCTTGTCTGCAAAATATTTCACCGTAGGCAATCCGTGCTGCTCGGGCATGCCTGACTCCCAATATTCGTCCAGCAGCTGTTCAAAACGGACAAGGACATTGCTGTTCAATTCTTCGCGGGTAATGAACTGCCGTTCATAGAAACGCATGCAATAATTGAGCAGCACTTCGATGTTCGAGATAATCAGGGGCTTGGAGAACTTGTCAATCGGATGCTTCAGTTCATTGGCTATCTTGGACATATAGTCCTGTATGACCATGCGCTCATCCTCTGACAGATGCAGGGCCTCATTGGAAGCATACGAGAAGAAGGTATATTGTCTTATCTTCTGTGCCAGGGGAGTACGGTGCAGGAAGTCCGGATGGAACAGCAGCGCATCGGCCTCCGGCGCAGGCCCCTCCTCTATGCGGTGAATCTCGACTGTCTGTCCTGGCGCAAAGCATACCACCGTCTCGTCGTCGTAGTCATATTTCGTCTTACCGTAATTGATGGTGCATCCCACTGTCTTTTTCAGAAAGAGGGCATAGAATCCGAAAGTCATCCTGTGTGCATCCGGCTGGTTCTCCAAGCCGTTGAAATGCGCGACGCTGACCAGCGGATGCTGTGTCCGGAATCCGAAAAACCTGTTGTACTGTTCTATTGTGTCTGCTTTTATGATTTCCATGTTCCTGCCTGTCATCTGATGATAATGCAAAAATAAACTTTTTTAATGTTACTTGGCATATTCCTCCTTGATGATGCGCAACGCCTTGATGGCGGCAGGGAAGCCTATGTAGGGCAGGCACTGGATGACGGCTGCTGTCAATGTTTCTGGCGAGTTGCCGGCGTTGATGTTGCCGTGATAATGCGAGTGAAGCTGGCTTTCGGCTTCCAAGGTGGCCAGTACGCAATAGCCGAGCAGTTCGCGTGTCTGTAAATCTATTGCGCCACGGCTGTATATTTCGCCGAAGAGGTAGTCCGTAAGGAACTGTTCCACATCTGCTCCCAAGTCGCCGGGCAGACCTTCCATTACCGAAGCGATGCCGCCTGGATATTGCTTGTCCTGAATGGCTTTGCCCGTCTCATGGCGTGTTTCCTCTGTCACCGTGCCTTGCTTTTCCAACGGCAGTGAGATGCCATGCTCCTTGAACACCTCATTCACCGTAGAGACTGCATTCAGCATCTTTGGAAAGCCGATGAACGGGGCGGTGAGGTACATCACCTCGCGCAGTTCCTCGGGAGTAACACCCACATTGAGAGCTGCTCCGGCATGGGCTTTCAGTTGCGGCAGGGTCTGCATCGTGGCGAGAGTGATGCAGGTAATCATCTCACGCTGTTTCAGCGTCAGTCCGCCCGTCTGGAATACCTCGCCGAAGATGAACTTCTGAAGGATGTCCATCATTTCCGGGTCCGTGCCCTGTCCGGTCAGGGCTTCACCGCCGAACAGGGTGCGGTAATTCTGCTTGCATACTTCGATTCTACTCATATTGTCTGTCGTTTGTGCCATCGCGGACAGGCCTACAGCCAGCACGAGGGCGATTATACCTATTATCCTTTTCATTGTCATCTTGTTTTTATGTTTCCGTACATTTTAATCATTGACTTTTTCTGACAGTCCTTTAAGTATTTCTATTTCGTTCGGCTCCAGAGGTATGGCCGCCCTGACCGGTGCCGCGGCATTGGCAGGAATTATTCCTTGAATGTTAGTCATTGTTGCTGCCAATAATAAAAACAGTATCTTTTTCATGTGTCGGGTATATTATTCAATATTCGTCACTTCAATTTTCTTGATGATTTTGGCAGGGACTCCTCCAACCACCACATTGGCTGGCACATCTTTCGCCACCACGGCTCCGGCACCTACAACCGCATTGTCGCCGATGGTCACGCCTTGCAGGATAGTCGAGTTCGACCCGACCCACACATTCTTGCCCAATACTATCGGAGCCGGATAAGTATTCATGCGGTCTTCCGGAGACAGGCCATGGTTCAGCGTGGCGAACACCACATTGTGCCCTATCTGGCATCCGTCGCCGATGACAACTCCGCCATGGTCCTGAAAATGACAGCAGGCATTGATGAAGACATTCTCTCCGACGGTGATGTTCTTGCCGAAATCCGTATAGAACGGAGGAAAGACACGCAGCGATGAAGGCACATTGTAACCGAACAATTCCGACAGAAGCGCCCGCACTTCTGCCGGGGTATGATAAGCCGCATTCAGCCGGAATGTGATGCGGCGTGCGGCATCGCTCATCTCGTCCATAAAGATATGTATATCCTCGGTATCAAGAGCACTGCCTGTCTTCACATAGGCTTTGAATTCTTTGATTGTCATGCTGTTTTCTTCTTTTCGTGCAAAAGTAGCGGTATATGAACCAAAAGGGCGTACCAATTCCACGGAGGATTGTGACTGTTTTACGGATATATCGCCGGCCTTCTTTCACCACAGCAGCACATGGTAAATCGGCAGCGCGCCCGGTGGAGCCTCAAAATGCTGTCCATCGGGCGCGATTTTGCCGGATTTTCACGCCCGACGGCATTTTCAAAATGCCAACGGCCATACTTTTGCGGGGAAATCACGCCCGTTGGAGCCACTTTGTACCTTCCAACGGGCGCGGCAGAACCGGCTTTTAGAGAGTTCGCCAACCATTTCAGACAATTATACATCTGTTCCCGCATGGAAAGACAAAAGGGATTCACTCCGCTGAGCAAATCCCTTTGATTCATTGATTTAAGCAGTTTCTTCAACTTCTCAAGTCCCAAAAGGGACCGGAAGCTCCGAAGTACCCCACAGGGGTGATTGCGAAGCAATCGGGAGTAAGATGCCGAAAAAATCACTCATGTTCTAAAGACTGTATCAATGCTTTTATTTCCTTGTCAGTGATACTTTCTCTTTCTGACTTGTCGTAGATAGTAAGCAATGTTATGTCAATATTCTCTTCAATTACTGATAACAGGTATGTTATAACTCTTGCTCCTCCACTTTTACCTTTCCCTTTGCTTTTGATGCTCATCCTTACTTTCCTTGCACCACCTCCGAGGTCTGTTCCAGCATAAGGATTTTGTTTGAGCTCATCCCTCAGCACTTCCAAATCATCTGCAATGGACTTGTACTTCTTTGCCAGATGTTTCAACTGTTTCAGAAATTCAGGAGAATAGGAAATCTGTACCATACTTATTCCGCTGATTTGAGTTCTTCAATAAGGTTGTCAAGGTCTGGAAGTTTCTTGCCTTTTCTCTGCGCTTCCATAACCTCCCTATATCCTGTCTCAATGCTATTCAGTATAGCCTGTTTCTCATCCTTTGCCGACGGCTTTCTTGTTGACTTTTCTATGGAGACACCTTTTATCTGTCCAAGTACCTTTTTGAGGCTTGGAATAATGTCCGGATTCTCTACATTTATAACAAGTTGTGTCATGACTTAACTCCTTTCTGACAAATATAGCAACATTTATCCGGCAAGTCAAAATATCTTAATGATGCATAAGAAAAAAGATGTATTCACCTCTCCTTGAATAAATTCAAAAATATAACCTTGAAATATTTTCAAGAACAGCAACGTGCATAGAACATGTATATGATGCCCATTCCCCCCCCCGAGACTGAGGGTCAATGGCAGATGGCAATGTAACGCCGGAAGAGTCTTGTCTCCATGGTAAATCGCCAGCGCGCCCGATGGACAGCATTTTGAGGCTCCATCGGGCGCGATTTTGCCGGATTTTCACGCCCGACGGCATTTTCAAAATGCCAACGGCCACACTTTTGCATGAAAATCGCGCCTGTTGGAGCCACTCTGTACCTTCCAACGGGCGCGGCAGAACCGGCTTTTAGAGAGTTCGCCAACCATTTCTGACAATTATACATCTGTTCCCGCATGGAAAGCCAAAAGGGATTCACTCCGATGAGCAAATCCCTTTTGTTGCGCTTAGTCACAGGCTTTTCTTTGCCATGTGAGCCATCTGGTCCATTCGGCCCATTCGGCCTGTCTGTGGTGTCCAGGCTACTTTCCTGCCTTTATTGCAGCCTGGGCCGCGGCGAGGCGGGCGATAGGCACGCGGAACGGCGAGCATGACACATAGTTGAGGCCGATCTTGTAGCAGAACTCGACTGATGCCGGGTCTCCGCCGTGCTCTCCGCAGATGCCGACCTTGAGGTCCGGACGGGTGCTGCGTCCTCCGGTCACTCCGATTTCAATGAGTTTGCCTACAGCCCTCTTGTCGATGGTCTGGAACGGGTCGGCGTCAAGGATCTTGTTGCCGAGGTAGTCGCCCATGAAGGTGCCCACGTCATCGCGCGAGAAGCCGAATGTCATCTGGGTGAGGTCATTGGTCCCGAATGAGAAGAACTGAGCCGTGCGGGCCATTCTGTCAGCGATGAGGGCGGCGCGAGGAATCTCGATCATGGTGCCGTACTTGTAGTCTATCGGCTCCCTGATGGTGCTTCCCTCGACTTCTGCCTTCACCCGGTCGCAGATGGCCTTCTGGAAAATGAGCTCGCGGTCGGAGATGGTCACCGGAATCATGATTTCAGGCATCGGATGATATCCTTCCTTCTTCAGCTCTGCGGCTGCAGTGAATATGGCCCTGAACTGTGTCTCTGAAATCATAGGATAGGTGATGTGGAGCCGGACTCCGCGGTGTCCCATCATAGGGTTGACCTCATGGAGGGATTCTCCTCTCTTCTCGATATCTATTTCAGAGATGCCGAGTTCCTTGGCAAGTTCCTCGCGTTTCTCCGGAGTCTGAGGCACGAATTCGTGGAGAGGCGGGTCGAGGAGGCGGAATGTGACAGGCTTGCCGTCCATTACCTTCATTGTGCTCTTTACCGATGCCTTGATGAACGGCTCGAGCTCAGCGAGGGCTGCGCGTCTTTCATCATCGGTCTTGGAAAGAATCATCTTGCGGAGCTTTGCGAGAGGAACTTCAGAGTTCTTGCCGTAGAACATGTGCTCGATACGGAAGAGTCCGATTCCTTCCGCCCCGAAACTGAGGGCGCGTTCTGCATCCTCAGGAGTGTCGGCGTTGGTCCTTACCCCGAGTGTGCGGAACTTGTCAACTATCTTCATGAACCTGATGAAGCTCGGGTTCTCGGTGGCATCCATCGTCTCGATGGCCGTTCCATATACGAGACCCTTTGAGCCGTTGAGGCTTATGACATCCCCCTCGTGGTACTCGGCACCCTTGAACTTGAGCACCTTGTTTTCGAGATCAATCACCATTGACTCGCATCCTACGATGCAGCACTTGCCCCATCCGCGGGCAACGAGGGCTGCGTGAGAGGTCATTCCTCCGCGAGCGGTGAGGATACCTGATGCTGCTCTCATGCCTTCCACATCTTCAGGGGAGGTCTCTTCCCTGACGAGGATGGCTTTTTCTCCGCTCTTGTTGAGCTCCATGGCATCTTCAGAAGTGAAGACAACCTTGCCCACTGCTCCGCCCGGACTTGCAGGAAGACCGCGTGCGATGACTTTGGCTTTCTTTTCAGATGCAGGGTCAAGGATAGGGTGAAGAATCTCGTCAAGCTGGGCGGGAGATACTCTCATGACGGCTGTCTTTTCATCGATCATGCCTTCGTCCACCATGTCCATCGCCATGTTGAGGGCCGCTACGCCAGTTCTCTTGCCGATGCGGCACTGCAGCATCCAGAGCTTGCCGTCCTGGATAGTGAACTCGATGTCCTGCATGTCCTTGAAATGGTCTTCGAGCAGGACTCTGATGCCGTCGAGCTCCTTGTAGACCTCAGGCATAGCCTTTTCGAGAGATTCAAGGCTGGCATTGTGAGGGTTCTTGGTGGCTTCGTTGAGCGGGTTCGGGGTGCGGATACCGGCAACGACATCCTCTCCCTGGGCATTGATGAGCCATTCGCCGTAGAACTTGTTGTCGCCTGTGGCAGGGTTGCGGGAGAATGCCACTCCTGTGGCTGATGTGTTGCCCATGTTTCCGAATACCATGGACTGCACGTTTACGGCTGTGCCCCAGTCGTCAGGAATGCCTTCGATTTTCCTGTATGCAATTGCTCTCTTGCCGTTCCATGACTTGAACACGCCGCCGATGCTGCCCCAGAGCTGGGCTTCGGCTGAATCAGGGAACTCAACCCCGAGCACTTCCTTTACTCTCACTTTGAATTTCTCGCAGAGGTCCTGGAGTTCTTCCGCAGTGATGTCGGTGTCTGAAGCATACCCCTTGGCTTTCTTGAGCTCCTCCATCATCCTGTCGAGCTGCTGGCGGATTCCCTGTCCGTCTGCAGGCTCGATGCCTTCGGCCTTCTCCATCACGACATCGGAATACATCATGATGAGCCTTCTGTAGGCATCGTATACGAAGCGCGGATTGCCAGTCTTCTTGATCATGCCGGGGATAGTTTCGGAGCAGAGACCGATGTTGAGGATTGTGTCCATCATTCCCGGCATTGAGCTTCTTGCGCCTGAACGGCAGCTTACAAGAAGCGGATCCTCCTTGTCTCCGAACTTCTTGCCCATGATGGCTTCGGTCGCCTTCATGGCCTCGGCCACATCTTCTTTCAGTTCTTCAGGATAACCGCCGCACAGTTCGTAATATTCTGCGCAGCATTCTGTGGTAATTGTAAATCCGGCAGGAACAGGGATTCCGAGCTTGCACATTTCAGCAAGATTGGCTCCCTTTCCTCCGAGCAGTTCTCTCATGGTGCCGTCGCCTTCGGCATTTTTACCGCCGAAGCGGTAGACCCTTTTCTTTCTTTCTGTCATAGTTTATGTGATAATTGCTATTT
Organism: uncultured Bacteroidales bacterium; assembly: GCA_944322565.1. Taxonomy (GTDB): domain Bacteria; phylum Bacteroidota; class Bacteroidia; order Bacteroidales; family UBA932; genus Cryptobacteroides. The sequence continues at coordinate 94,047 of CALUPG010000004.1, forward strand.
GTTTCAAAAATGAAGAAATCGCGCGCTAAAATAATAAAAATATCCCTAATTTGCTTAAAATTTTTCTAAAAATTTACAGAAGCCTGCTTGCGAGGTCGGAAAGTTCGCTCCGTTCTCCCTTCCTGAGGTTTATGTGCTCGAACACCGGTTGTCCGGACATCTTTTCCCCGAGATGCGTAAGTCCGTTGGAATACATGTCCAGATATGGCTGGTCTATCTGGAATATGTCTCCGGTAAACACCATTTTCGTGCCTTCTCCGGCTCTGGTGATTATGGTCTTGATTTCATGCGGGGTGAGGTTCTGGGCTTCGTCTATTATGAAGAAAACTTTACCGAGACTCCTGCCTCTGATGTATGCGAGAGGGGAGATTAGCAATTTTTCTTCCTTTATCAGGGCGTCAATCTTCGTCGCCTGCCGGCTCCCCGGTCTGAAGCAGTTGCGGATGACATTCAGATTGTCCAGAAGCGGCTGTACGAAAGGCCCCATCTTGCTTTTCTGGTCCCCGGGGAGAAAGCCGATGTCCTGGTTGCCGAGAATGACTGCCGGTCTGGACAATATGATCTGGTCGAAGTCATGTTCCTGCTCGAGGGCTGCGGCCAGGGCGAGGAGAGTCTTTCCTGTCCCTGCTCCTCCTGTAAGGGAGACAAGCTTGATGTCAGGGTTAAGGCAGGCGTCCAGCGCGAATTTCTGTTCGTCGTTGCGCGGGGAGATGCCGTATGCATATTTTTTCTTTATCAGAACAATCTTCTTGCCTCTGGCATCATATCGTGCGCATACCGTCTCGCTTCCGTCCTTGTCCCACTTGAACTGGAACAGCTGGTTCGGCAACGGCTCTTTGTCCAGGATTTCGCCGAAAGGAATGCTTCCCTGTGCTCCGTATGCGAGGGACTGGAGCTTTTCGGCAGGCACATCCGCCCTGACTTCGACCTCATTCCTTGTGAATTCGAGACGGGACTCCTCAATCCTGTCGGTGAGATAGTCCTGGGCTTCCATTCCCACGGCCTTCGCCTTCATCCTGAGGTTGACATCTTTGGTCACAAGAGCAACAAATCTGTCCGGATGCTCAGCCTTAACCCACATTGCAGTGGCAAGAATACGGTGGTCGGGGATGTCATCCTGAAAACATCCCTTCAGCTCATCCGGGAAAGGGTGGTTCAGCTCTATCATCAGGTTGCCCAGATGTTTTGCTATAGGCACTCCGTTCCTGCCGAGTTTATTTCTGTCCGTGAGACGGTCCGTCTCCCTCATGAATTCCCTTGCGTTGAAGCTCAGGGTGTCATGGCCTTTCTTGAATTTGTCCAGCTCTTCCAGGACAGTTATCGGTATGACTATGTCATTTTCCTGAAAGTGATGTATGGCCTTGTAGTCATGCAGGATGATGTTCGTGTCCAGAACGAATATCTTTGGTAGTTTCTTTCCCCGCCCCCTGCCGGGCATGTCTGCATTCCGTTCCATAACATTACAGTTGTCGTTCCATATATAAACAGTTGCCGGTCCGATAACTCCGGCCTTTGCCCTCGCCTGCCGCCTTCAGGAGAGTCAGTCCTCTCCTTCAGAAGAAGTCAGTCCGGACATCAGGGACGCGAGTATGCCTGCTACATCCGTGCGTGACGAATGCTTCACGACGGTATGCCCGTCATCTCTGCCCGGATGCCCTACAGGGTAATATGCGATGTCCTGGAGCAGCAGCTGCGAGTCCACATAATCCGCATCGCTTTCCTTTATCTGAATCAGTGCCCCGGGAATTTCCGAGAACAATATTCTGACGGTGTCCTTTTCCATATATGAGGCGGCGATGCCGCTCACATCGATGACGGCTCCGGTTCCGCTGCACATTCCGGCTGCGGCTGGCAGAAGACCTCCGTCGGAAACCGTGGCTGCAGCCAGTACTATCCCGTCTTCAACGAATTCTCTGACAACTTCGTAGCAGTCGATGAAATAGTCCGGGTCCCTGATTTCCGGGCATGCGTCGGCCTGTGCTCCTGTAGCTTCCTCGAAAAGGGAGCCTCCGAGCCTGTGTCCGCATGTGTCGAAAGGTATGTATATGAGGAGGCTTCTGCTGTCGTTGAACGCCTTGTCGGGACATTTCCTCTCCGTGTCCATATAGATGGACTGCGCGGCTCCAGCACTGTTCTGTCCGGTATGGGCCATATCATCATCGCAGATGTCGGTTTCTGCGGACTGCAGTTGCATCTGCATTTCGGAAGCGCCTGTGCCGGCAGGCAGGAATTTTACCCTGCATTGGCGGCAATCCCCCCTGAAACCGAAGGATGAGAGTCTGACTCCAAGGTCGTAGATGTATTCGGATGCTGCCCTCGCCGAGAAATAGAACGCCGCCATGTTGCCGATTCCAGTCTGGTCCCAGTCCCATTCGGCGGAAAGCATTATATTCTCCAGCCGGAAGTGGCCTTTTCTCCACAATGTGTCAATCAGGGAGGACGCTATACGGAATCTCGTATGGAAATCGGGGCAGCTGAGTCTGAAGCCCCGTCCGCCGCCCGCGTCAGTCTGCCGTCTCAGCTCCATGACTTGCCGGAGATATGTCTCTGCCTCTGAGCCGTCATGTCCGGCCGCACCCGGGACCGGGTCCTTGGTCTCGTCTATGACTGTGCCTGCAGCAGTATGCCCTGCAGAAGGTTCATCCGAACCGGAAGTCATGCATTCCATGAGCATCCCTGCGGGAGTGTCGTCCATTCTTATCCCGTCTATGATGTATTCTGAATACAGGGCAGATGAATTCTCCTTCATAAAATTCAATTATACCCCGTAAAATTAATTAAATTTGGCGTCAGTTCAAACAATATGAAAAATTTATGATGGAGCAGAACGGTACGGAGTTTTCGGAAGGAAGCTATGACGGGATGATTAAAGACCTCTTTGTGAGGTTCCCCTCATATCAGAAGTCGGGGGCGGAGGCATACAAGCCCGGAATTGCAAATATGGAGTTCTTTGACCAGCTCGACGGGCATCCGCACAGGAAATATCCTTCGGTGCATGTGGCCGGCACCAACGGCAAAGGGTCCGTGTGCAGCATGCTGGCGTCTGTCCTGGCTGCGGCAGGGCTCAGGGTCGGACTGTATACATCTCCCCATATCCTTGATTTCAGGGAAAGGATGAGAATTGTCGACGGACGGGACAATCCTTCGGCCCCGGATTTATATCATATAGGGAAAAGGGAAGTCTGGGATTTCATGAAAAGTTGGGGGGAGACATTTGACCATCTCGACCTTTCGTTCTTTGAAATCACCACTTCCATGGCTTTTTCGTGGTTTGCCTCACGGGAGGTCGACATCGCAGTTATAGAGACCGGTCTGGGCGGAAGACTGGACAGCACTAACATAATCTCTCCTGTGCTGAGCGTGATAACCAACATAGGCTTTGACCATTGTGACATGCTCGGCTCCACTCTTGCTGAGATTGCCTTTGAAAAGGCGGGCATCATTAAGCGCGGGGTCCCCGTCGTCATAGGTGAAAGCAATCCGGAAACAGATCCGGTATTTGAACGCAAGGTCTTGTATTCCAATCTTTCTTTTGCTGAATTCGGCGGAGACAGGGGACGAATCATGTCTCTTCTGACTTTTGCCGACAAGTATGACCCCGGGCTTTGGGACAGGCATGAAGAAATTCTTGCAGGAATGGACCTCAGGGGAGAGTATCAGGTCAGGAACCTGCGTACTGCGCTTGCTGCCCTGGATGTCCTTGACAAGGCCGTGCCGGCAGTCTCCCTTGCCGGTAGAGATGACATAATCGGGGCCTTGGAAAATACAGCTGTCAGGACGGGGCTCCGGGGACGGTGGGAGACATTGTCGGAGAATCCCCGCATTATCTGTGACATAGGTCATAATGCACATGGACTGAAATACAATTTCCGCCAGCTGAAAAGGATGCTTGCGGCAGGGGAGTGCGGAAGGCTCGTGATTGTGTACGGAACTGTCGCGGACAAGGATTTCGCCTCCGTGTTCCCGTTGATGCCTGACAATGCTGTCTATGTTTTTACAAATGCCTCAGGAAAGAGGGCGTGTCCTTCCGATGAAGTCATGCGCGGATTCCAGGCCTGCAGGGCTTCCGCAGGGAAACCTGAAGCGGAGGCGTATTCTGTGCCTGCAGTCAGGGATGCCGTGGCTCTGGCAATGAAATTGCAGAAAGGCGGACTGCTCTATATAGGCGGCAGCACTTATGTGGTATCTGAGGCGGTGGCCTTTCTGGAGCGTAATGCCCTGATGAATGATGCCGGAGCCGCCTCTTGTTGATGGCAATTGATAATTTGAGATGTTTATGAAAAGATTTTGCCTTAGTGTCCTGCTGTTCATTCTGGCCTGCGCCGGACAGACCGCAGCCGGCAATTCAGGAAAGACTTTGGACAAACTCTGGAAAAAGGTGGAGAACTCGATGGCCGTGGACAGGCCGCAGAAGACCCTGGACTTGCTTGAAGATGTGATATCTGCGGCAAAAAATGAGTGTAATCCGGTGTACTTCTGCCGCGGACTGGATCTATACAGGTCGGTGTCTGTCAGACTGGACTGGAAGAGGAATGACAGCATCAGGGCCGAAATCATGAAAGAAGCAGAAGAGTTCGGGTGTCCTGTGGCGGAATATTGCCTGATGGTTTCAATGTCCGGCTTCGGTGCCCCGGCGGATACTTTGCTCTCATTTGCATCCCGGAATGAGGAAAGCCTGAAAGCCGACTGCAACAGAGAGTTTTATACTGAGGAGAACATTTCATCATTTTTCTTATATTCGTATGCTGACCTGCCGGAATTCGTGCGTGAAAATATTTCAGACGATTACGAATATGTGATGTGGACGATTGCGTGCCTGAGCATGTCCGGGGCGGAGGATGTATATGCCGAATCATGCAGGCTGTTGTACCGGCATCTGCCTGAAGACAGCATCAACCGCACCTATCTGGAATTTTTCATGGCTGACGGCATTGATGATGAATCAAAGCGGATCGATTCCCTTGAAAAATTCAGCGCAAAGTACGCGGGCAGGGCCATATCCCTATATGCCCGGAGGGCTCTGCTGAAAGCAAGGTTCAACCAGAACCTGAAAGCCCTGACATCAGGAAAACGGTATGCGGGTAGCCCCGAAAAGCAGGCGGATTCCCTGTCGGAAGTGTTCTCCCGTTTTAGAAAAGACTGCATCGCTTTTGAGCGTGACAGGACGGGATATTCTGGTCCTGAAGCCGGTATAGCTGCAGAATGCGGCGGAATCGATGGCCTGATCAGACATCTTGACGAAGAAAAAGCGGTCATGAGCCAGGCCGGAAGGGATACGGTGTGTGTCATTTTGAAAAATCTCAAAAAAGCTGAATTCCTGGTGTATGAGCCAGGGAAAAGGGGAAAGCTGATATTCAGTGCTGATGTGAAGGACGATTCCGGCCATTATTTTGTGCCTGATACTTTCCGGATAGCTCTGCCTGATATGGATGACGGGAATTATGTTCTTTATGTAAAGTCAGGGAAAACCATTGTTACCGGCAGCCTGAAACAATATTCGGTGTCAGGGGCATATCGTTTCACTGATGAGGGGCTGACAGTATTTGCCGGTGATTTCATGACGGGACAGCCTCTTTCCGGAGTCCGGTTGGAGGCTTTTGCCGGTGACAGTCTCGCGCTTGTGCGCGACAGTGTCGATTTTTCGGGCTTTGTCTGTATCGGGGACGGCTTTGCCGGCCACAGGGAGATAACCCGTCTCGTATTCTCATACAGGGACAGTCTCGGATATATGCGCAAATCCGGGAATATCCGGGTCAGCCGGCATTATGACAGGACTTTTGAGGCGGAGGCTGTTTCAGATGACGACATTGCGGATTCTCATTGCAGGATATTCAGGGACAGGTCTGTTTTCATTCCGGGGGATACTGTGCATTTCAAGGCTGTGCTGTATTCTTCGTCGGAGTCCGGGATATCGGCATGGAAGGATGGCCGGGATGTGGAAGTCATTCTTGAGGATGCTTCAGGCACGGCTATCGGAAGAGGTATGTTCAGCACTGACGGATTCGGGGCTGTCGCGGGTTCTTTTGTGCTCCCTTCGGATGTAAGGCGCGGATGGACTTCATTGTCGGTCATGTGCGGCGGCAGGAAATTCCTCACTTCCGGAGGTGCCTTCAGGGTTGAGGATATTGTACTTCCGACATATTCCGTTGATTTTGATACATTTGACGGAATCATTCTTCCGGGTGACACAGTGTCCGTGACTGGAAAGGCGACAAGTTATACGGGGCATCCTGTCTCCGGCTATGCCGCCAGGTATACTGTGAAGAATTTTGACGCACTGGTGGCCTCTGGCGACCTGACATTCTCAGAAGACGGAACTTTCCGGTTTTCATTCCAGGCCGGTACCCGGGACAGCGATTATGATTTTTATCAGATTACTCTTACGATAACGGGGACTGACGGAGAAACAAATTCATTTGATACATGGCTTTCTGTCTCATATGACCTGATGCTGGGCATGACGGCAGAAAATTCGGCCGAAGGCAAGATAAACGGCACGGACGCGGATTCCCGATATTATGGACATGACTGGTACGGCTCTTCAATCATTGCAGAAGACATTGAGGAATGCATTTTCCGGTTTGAGTCAAATGGCAGGCCGGTCCCGGGCATGGAAATATCATATAAGGTAAGTTCGGGGCAGGGGAAGCAGTTCATTTCCGGCACTGCCGTTTCGGGAAAAGCCGTCAGCCTTGATTTCTCGGGGCTTCATTCAGGAGAATATGTGCTTGAGGCCGAGGCTCCTGTGAGATTCGCCATGCCGGGCGGCAGGGATTCTGTCATTGTCGTAAGATACTTGCATTCTTTTATACGGCTTTGTGACGGAGAGGACAATATGGACGCAGATGTGGAAAGTGTGTTCCGGGTTTGTCCTGGACAGGACATTTCACTGCAGACAGGTGCCGGACGAGGACCTGTATGGGCCGTGGTCGAACTCTTTGACGGCAATCTCCGCAGTCTCCGCTCTGAACTTGTGCATCTGGACGGCATTCCCGGAAAATCCGGCTCTCTTAAAACCCTTGTCTGGGAATATGAAGACAGTTATCCTGACGATGTCCTGCTTGTGGCGTTTTATTTCAGGGAGGGGAAATCGTACAGTTACTCATATACTTTCCGCAGGGACAGGACACCTGACTCCCCGGTTCCGGTAGAATTCACCGCTTTCACGGACAAGACTGCCCCGGACACGGAAACATCCTATGAACTGAAGGCAATCCCGGATGCTGAGGTTCTGGTAGCTGTCTTTGACAGCAGTTCAGAAGATATTGCTGAAAATGTGTGGTCGGCAATCGGAAAGCCAAGTGGCAGGGATTTGTATATCAGCACTTGTTCATATCCCGGCGGCCGCACGATTTCCGGATATGGCGGAGGTCTTGCTCTCGGATGGAACGAGCCGACTGCGGCAGTCGCGTATGCTGTACAAAGCAAAGCGTCCAATTCCGGTGTTCCGCGCCGAAAGGCTGCCGCCGCTGCGGAAGACTCTGTTATGGACATGGAATTTGTCAATCTGGAATCCGATTCGACTCCGGTGACCGCCATTGTCCCTGTACCTGGAGGCGGGAACAATCTGAACCCGCGTGAAGAATTTTCCAGTACTCTCGCCTTCATTCCGTTCCTGAAGACAGGGGCTGACAGCACGGTGAGATTTTCATTCAGGGCTTCCGACAAGCTGTCCGCTTATGTCGTATCTGTCTTTGTACATGACACTGCCATGAGAAATAATGTCCTGCGTCGGGAAATGCTTGTCTCCAAGGATATCATGGTGTCCATGTCCGTGCCGCAGTTCCTGTATGAAGGAGACAGGCTGGAGGTCAGTGCGGCCGTAAGCAATGCTTCGGACACAGGTGCAGAAGGAATTCTGGCATTCTGCGTCTATGACGGGGCCGACAGGGATTCTTCATCGCTGCTTCTTGCTTCCGGGAGGCCTGTCAATGTTGCGACGGGCGGGCAGCATTCGGAAATATTCACTGTGAATGTTCCTTCCGGGACGGATACTCTTGGCCTGCTCGCATCATTCAATGGCGGGGATGGCGACGGCATATTTGTCACAATCCCGGTATTTCCTGCCGAACAGACTCTGACGGAAGCCCATTCTGCTGTCCTGCTTTCCGGAATGTCGGAGGATTCGCTTTATTCTGAACTCAGGGACAGATTCGTGAATGTCTCGGGACATGGGGCGGAATTTGACCGCAGGGATTTGTATTCCATGCTTCTGGATGCCATGCCTTCGGAACTGTCTGTCGACGGAGCCGATGTGCTGACTCTTGTGAAGTCCTTGTATACCGCCTGTTTGTCAGAGTCCATCACTGGGAAGGCTCCTGTAATATTCGGAGCGGACACCCGGCAGGAGTCGGTTAATTCTCTCGCGTCCCGTCTTGAAGACTATGCCTGTCCGGACGGCGGCTTCGGATGGTTTGCCGGAATGGAGTCATCCCCTGTCGTCACGGCGTGTGTGCTGGATATGCTTGGCGGACTCAAAGACAGGGTGTCCCTTGCAGATGCAGGCATCAGTACAAGTCTGCTGGAAAAGGCAGCGGCTTATCTTGATTCCATTGTAATGCCGGACAAGAATGCGAGTGTGCCTGGCGGAGGCATTTCTCTTCCTCTGTATCTGCATGTCCGGAGCATGTATCCGGAATTTGATTTCAGTCCGGCTTACGCTGACAGCAGGGCTCTGAGGACATTCCGCCGGAATATCCGCGAATGTCTTGATGTCAGAGGCGAAAATATCCTGTACGGGCGCATTCTTGCCAAAGCGGAACGGATTTCTGCTGTGATGAATCTTGCCGGTGGCGAAGCGAAGACTCTTGCAGAGGACTTCGGCCTTTCCGGAATCCGTCTGAGGCGCCTGATGCGCAATGCCGTCCGCGACTTGGCTTCGCTTGTCGAATATGCCGTGCCGCACGCTTCCGGCGGAATGTATTATCCGAATGCTGTCATGCCATTCCGCGGGCTGATGGAAAGTGAACTCTATGCCCATTCTTTGCTCTGTGACCTGCTTTCTGACTATTCTCCGGAATCCGGGATTGCCGACGGAATCCGCATCTGGATAATGGTGCAGAAAGAAACCCAGGACTGGGATGATGACCCGGCTTTTGTCCGTGCTGCCGCTTCTGTGGCGGACGGCATTTCGTCGGTGGGGGATGTTGCGGTCCTGATCATGAAACAGAGATATGTCAGGCCTTTTTCTGAAATAAGCCCTGCTGGGAACGGCATGGGCATAGAACGGAAATATTATGTTGAACGCCACGGAACCATGAGCGATGAGAGTCGTCAATCAGCATCCGATGAAGACATTGTCCTGAAAGAACTGAAGACCGGGGACATCCTGCATGCAGGAGATATAGTGACTGCCGTATATTCTGTCAGTAGCGATGAAAACCGCAGCTTTGTCCGTATCGATGTGCCTCATAGTGCCGCTCTGCGTCCTCTTGACCAGCTTTCGGGCCTGCGGTTCGGCGTCCTGCATCAGGCGGCCTCCGCTTCCGGCGGAACAGTGCGTGCCTTGTATCCTTATGCATACAGGGAGGTCCGTTCTGACCGCACAGTCTTCTGGTTTGACAATTTTCCGGAGGAGGAATCATTTGCAGAAGAAAAATTCATTGTTGTCCATGAAGGCTCCTTCGTTTCCCCTGCGGAAGAGATAGAATGTCTCTATGCTCCTCATTATAGGGCAAATGGCGGTTATGGCGGCCGAATGGATGTCGGAGAAGCAAAGACTGCAGAGGGCCTGTGTGAATAAAATAATGTATGCCGACATCAAAAAAAATGCAAAAAAATATTTGCATGATAAAAAATGTTTTCTACCTTTGCAATCCCAAACGAAAAGAGAGGGGTTGCAAAGGTCTTTAAAAGCAAAAAGGGAGCTTAGCTCAGTTGGTTCAGAGCGTCTGCCTTACAAGCAGAGGGTCGGGGGTTCGACTCCCTCAGCTCCCACAAAGTTCTTGAAAATATTGGTGCGGTAGTTCAGCTGGTTAGAATACGGGCCTGTCACGCCCGGGGTCGCGGGTTCGAGTCCCGTCCGCACCGCCAATAGATTGCAGTAACTCTATGTATATCATAAAGTTGCTGCAATTTTTCATTTTTATCCACCCAAAAATCCACCCACTTTTTGCCTTGGGCTCCTGTCGGCATAAAAACAAAGAAAGTGTGGAGGCGATTCCGTTCATCCATTAGAAGGTTGTGGCAAACCCAAGCGCGAATAAACGATACCCAATACCCCACACTTGATCAGATATGGAGCATCGGGAGAACATGATATTCCCGAACCATGATCTAAACAAGAATGAGTGCTGTCCGTCGTCCTTGCGCCTTGAAAACTGCCACATTTTCTAATAAGGACTATGCGAAAACACTTTCAGTATGTATGTTGATTTCTCAACGGATACAAAGGTATGAATTTATTTTCACAAACGGACAACACTCAAAGGATATTGACCCATAAAGGTCGGAATTTTAATTATAATCAGGACAAATGTCAGGAAAATTTTCAGGATTCCGAGGAAACCGCTATTTTTGCGCCCCGAATTTTGAAAATTGCGTTTACGGGCGACAGGCGAAGCCGCATTGACAACGGCTGTGTGCCTGAATAATACGAAGAATTTATGTTGACGATAATTTCACAGATGGCGGCGCTGTTCATCCTGATTCTTGTAGGATACGGTGCGGCGAAACTCAGGATAATAGACGGGCGGTTCTCCCAGCAGCTTTCGGTATTCGTTATCAATATCAGCAGCCCGTGCCTGATAGTCTCTTCTGTCCTGGGCGACATCTCCCCGGACAAAGACCTGATTCTGCCGGTGCTGGCTATAGGCTGCGTGACATACGCATTCTTCGTGGCCGTGGCAATGCTCCTTTCCCGCATCATCACCAGGAACAAGGACATGCAGGGTATCTACGGATTCATGCTGACTTTCGGCAACGTCGGCTTCATCGGCTATCCGATAGTCGCCTCCATTTTCGGCAAATACGCAATCTTCTATGCGAGCCTGCTGAACATTCCGTTCACACTTCTGGCCTTTTCGCTCGGGAAAAAGATGATACAGGGCGGCCCTGGAGGACTGAAACTGGACTGGAAAATACTCGTAAGTCCGGCCATGATAGCCTGCTATCTGTCCACGATGATAGTGGTGTTCAACATCAAGGGCCTGCCGAATATAGTGACGACTCCGATAACCCTGCTCGGGAACATCACTGTCCCCGCAGCCCTGCTTATAATAGGTACGTCAATGGCACAAATGGACCTGCGGCGGATTTTCTCGGGAAAACTGGTGTGGGGAATCTCGGTTCTCCGCCTGCTGATCCTGCCGATAGTCATATTCTATTTTACGAGGCTCATCGGATTCAGCGGAGACATTCTCGGTATCAACACCGTCCTCGCAGCAATGCCTGTAGGCACATACGGGGCGATGTTCTGCCTCCAGTACGGCAAGGACGAGACAGTAATGGTCCAGGGTATCCTCATCTCCACCCTCCTCTCGATACTCAGCATCCCTCTCATCACGCAGATACTCTGATTCTCCCCGCTGCAATCACGACACCGGACTTCGTCCCGAATCTATGGTTTCACATCCTGTCGGTGAAAAGGATTCCGTCGAGGTGGTCGGTCTCATGCTGGAAGATTACGGCGGTGAAGCCTCTGACGGTATCTCGCACGGCCTCTAAAGTGCGGATGTCCACATAACTGATGACGACGGTCTGTGAACGTTCCACTTCACCGTGTATTTCCGGAATGGACAGGCATCCTTCAGGTCCGGTCTGTTTCTCGTCGGACAGGTACTCCACACGGATATTTGGATAAACCTCGAACGGTTCACCGGCCTTGTCAAATCTCTGGACAGCGACCACCCGTCTTTTCAGGCCTACCTGAGGGCCGGCTATCCCCACGCCGTCCTGGGTGGAGTCTGTGACTGTCGCTATCATCCTGTCCGCAAGCCTGACGAACCGTTCGGAGCGCAATATTTTCACAGGAAAATCACTGCACTTCGAGCGTAGGACAAGCGAATCTTCCTTATCGCTGACAGTCAATACCCTCATGATACCTTCGGCATCGATAATATCTTTTTCGGCCCGGCTCAGGCGGGGTGCATTGTCCGCAATGCAGCTGCACACCATTGCCATTAGTGCCGCCAATACGAATCCATGTCTCATATACAAATGATTTTCCGCAAAGTTCAAAAAAATTCCGATATCTCCTCACATGGCTCGCGATTTTATCGTTAGAGCAAAAGAAATTGCGATTAGAGCAAATCCGCCTCTTGCGCACATGTGCCAGGCACTGCTATATTTGGCCGGAAAAATTTAAAACCATTATAGCATGAAAAAATTCTGGAAATGGGCCGTAATACTGATGACGGCGACAGTGACGACAGGACTGGCGACATCCTGCGAAGAAAAGGACAATACGGAACCTGAAGAAGAGCCGGTGACAATCAGGAAAACATGGATGGGCTACTACGAAAAAGACGGCACTTACTCCGGATATGATTCCGGATCAATCAACGGTAAATTATGCCTGATAGAGTCCTTTACAGTCTGAATGATTTTTCCATCTTGAAGTTTGCCCCTCAATCTCATTGTTGCTGTTATTCTCCACGTACAAACATGTTCTGATAGTTAATCACAAGTCTTTTGAATGACAACACGAAATCCGCTCCCAGCGAACCGGAAAACAACTGGCTGCCCGATTCGGGATTTTTAATGATTTCCGTATCATATAATGTAACAGTGGAACCAGCTACCTCGAAACGGAATTCAGGCAATACTACGGCCTGGGTTTGTGATATTCCGCCAAAACCTCCACGGGAAGTTGTCCGTTCGGCGAGTCCGTCAAGGGCATCGGGAAATGTTTGGGCAAATTTATTCCCCAAATCAGTCTTCACATTCCCGGTATCGAAAATCAAGTCAAATGGATGTCCGTTGTAATTAATCCGCACTTGGGGTGTGTTGGATGACAAGTATATATTAGGTTCTCCATCAGACGCTTTTTTGGGAAAAACGAACTTTCCGGCTTCATTGTCTATGATTATTTCCCCTGCATCCCTGATAAATTGATAACCGAGCACTCCGTCAAATGTAAATAAAGAATCCATTTCACGGTCCGGAGGTGCAACCATAAAGACAGGATTATGATATACCAGTTCTCCTATTTTCAGCGAATCAGCCGTAGCAAGTTTGACAAAGCCTATCTTCATTCCTGATACGGGAATTGAATCAGCCACAATCTTCAAACCTGTTTCTTCCGCATATTTCTCTGATACGAAATTGCCGAAAGAACAGCCTGTATCGAAAATATAATCTTTCGTTATGCCATTTACTTCCAAAGGTATATAAATATGCTTGCCTCTCCCCGCAGTTTCCGCACGTAACGGTACTGCAATATCCTCATCGGGACGCTCAAGATAAGGTTTGGGTACATTGGCAAGTGCTCTGCCGACTTTTTCTATAAACACAAAACTATAAAGGTCTTCAAACGGTACGGAACCCTGAAGGACATTGACTAAATTTTCTCCCGCTTTTCCTGCTTGTTCATACATCCCCAGATTCAAAAAGTTCAAGCCTTGCAAAGCAGCCATACCTATTGAATTTTCTGCGCCGAGCTCATCTTGGTGATGCAACAACAAACTGTCAAGTGCAACAGCAGCATTTTCCAGCTTGTTAAAGCCAATGCCTAACTGTACATCTGCTATCAGATTAAGCATCTTCACACTTACAGAATCTTTCAATTTAGGATATTCTGTTCTCAATAGAAACAAATCGCCACTATTCAGAATCTCACCCATTTTCACATCTGCCTGTGTTTGTGAATAGGCAGAATTATATCCTAACAAAAAGGCAGAAAGGAGACACAAAAGTCTATTTGCAGTTTTCATACTTCTCCCAATGATACATTAACATAGAGCAAATATAGCAATCAAAAAATGCATTTGATTGCTCCCTACTTTAAAATCTTAACAAATATCAATTTGAATCCCGTGCTTGGGGGTGGCTTCTGCTGATATTCGTAAAATTTGCCGAGGTCGGCCCGGCAGCGTGAAGGAATTCTGCTTCTGCGATTTCGGCGAAGGTGGGCAGGATGTCGATGTTCGAGGCAAGCCGCTCGCAAATTGTTCCGGCAGGAACCGTTCCTCTCCACCAGGAGGACAGCCTGTCGATATTGGGAGTCTGATATCCCAAGGCACCTGAGAATGAAAAGTCCCCGTTGCCGGCATCATCGAGGTTTATGAGTATAAAGTTCACATGGTCATGCTGCCGTGTGGCTGGACCGGATGCGGAATGGGGGCCGCATGAAACTGTGCCGGCCGAAACCACGGCAAGGGGCAGAAAAGACTTCAATTTCATGATGACAGGAGATTAAGTGTACTGAAATCAGGAGGTTTGGTCTGAGACGGCAGGAGATTCAGTCTATATTATAACATGTCCCATTGCATGGCGCTGTCAGTCCGCATGACCGAACATGAATCCAATATAAAGTCTCGGTCCTGTGGTGAAGTCATCCTGCGGATTGGTGACATTCAGCAGCCAGTCAATCTTGGCTACCAGGTTGACTTTATTTGTGAGTGCGTATTCTGCTCCGGCGAACGGGGCGACTGCGAAAAAAGCGTATTTTCTGTATGATATGCATTCTTCTGCGAGGTAGTCATCTCTGACTGGCGAGAGGATGAATGTGTTGGTCTGGCTTCCGCCTCCGACCGTTCCTCCGGCAAATATCCTGAACCTGCCGAGCTGCCATGTGCAGTCCGCAAGGATTCCGCCCCATCCTGTCTTGGCATGGCTGCTGTGCCTGCCGAATGTGAGTGTCGATACATAGCCTTCAGTTCCTATGCGAAGATGTTTGCCGAACATGAATTTGATGGCTCCTCCGATTCCAAGCGGAGCGCCTTCCGCAGATATGTTATGGGTGTCTCCGGCAGGTCCTGCTATCGATACCTCCCGGCTGCATACATAGCCTGTATGGAGCATCATCCCTCCGATGAATCCCCTGTATCTCATGCTCCAGGACCTGCGGCAGGTGTCTTTGCCCGTGCGGCTGACGGCCGTGTCTGTACCGGATGTTCCGGATGCATGTTGTCCGGCTGCGGAAAGGTCGGCGGCAAGGAGGCAGCACAATGCGATTGTGAAGATAAAACTTTTCATAATATGATGGCAGTGGTGTCTTGCGGGGCGTCCCGAGGGCGCAAATATAGCCAATTCCGGCGGATTTTTCCTGATACTTCCTATATTTGTGGCTTTATCATTTATAAGTTTGCGCGAATATTTGTAATTGCGCTTATGGAAGAAATGAATTAGCATAAAGGTACAATCAATCACAAGACGATTTATGACAAAGGAAGAGTTGATGAAAATGGCCATAGACATGGCCGTGGAGAATGTTGCTGCCGGCGGCGGCCCTTTCGGTGCTGTAGTCGCGCGTGACGGAAATGTTATAGCCACAGGAGTGAACAGGGTGACGGCCGACAATGACCCTACAGCCCATGCCGAGGTCAATGCCATACGCAAGGCTGCCTCAGTTCTCGGTACATTTGATCTGCGCGGATGTGAAATCTATACATCATGTGAACCGTGCCCCATGTGTCTCGGTGCCATATATTGGGCCCGCCTGGACAGAATGTTCTATGGATGTACCAAGCAGGATGCGGCAGAGGCAGGCTTCGACGATGCGTTTATATACAGAGAACTTGTACTTGAGCCCGGACTGCGGCGGCTCCATTCGTCGGAAATGTTGCGGGAGGATGCCGTAAAGGCGTTTCAGGCCTGGATTTCGAAGACTGACAGGACAGAGTATTGACTTCCTCCTGCCAGCGCGCCCGACGGATACCCAAAATGCTGTCCACCGGGCGCGGTTTTGCCGGGTTTTCACGCCCGACGGCATTTTCAAAATGCCAACGGCCACACTTTTGCGGGAAAATCGCGGCCGTTGGAGGGGTAAAAGTGCCTCCACCGGGCGCGGTGCCGGCGTGGTAATGATGCTGTACAAAGAAAGTCACGGCTCCGGATGCTGCCGCACAAAAAAAGCCCCGGCTCCATGATGCTTTGCGTATCGGGAGCCGGGGCTCATTCTCAATCAGACTTGTTTGCTTATGCCTGATTATTTGACCTCAATGACTTTCTTGGAGTCGTCGATGACCTGTTTCTGAATCTTAGGGATGTTGACATTCAGGACGCCGTGCTCGACATGGGCGCTGATTTTCTCTTTGTCCGCATCGTCCGGAAGAACCATTGTCTGCTGGAATTTTGAATAAGAGAACTCGCGGCGGAGGTAATGTCCGTGCTTTTTCTCGCTTTTCTCGTCCTGCTTCTTTTCCATTTCTATCACGAGATTGCCCTCGTCATTGATGTGGACTTTGAAATCCTCTTTCGTCATGCCAGGGGCGGCAAGCTCGAGGTCGTAGTTGTTCTCATCTTCTAATACATTGATGGCCGGAGCCGTAGCGTTCATCCTGTCCATCCATTCAGTATCAAAAAAGTCGTTGAAAATGTCAGGTAACCAAGTCCTGTTGTTTCTTCTTGAAGGTACCATAATTTTAATCTCCTATTTTTAAATTTCTATTTTCTTTTTCCTGTCCGTCTTCCGGATCCCGCCTCTGCCGTGAGCCTTGCGCTCTCAGTGTCTCCGGTGTTCCGTCTGTCGGACGACTATGGTATTATCAAGCGTTGTGCCATCGGCTGAAAATTGAAATTTCGTGCAAAAACATGAATTTTTGTCATAAATTGATGTCAAAATGTCCGTCAGAATGACAGAATGTCACCAATGCTTCATTGAAACCGTCTCTGGCAGCTATGCCGGACCGTATTTCTCACCGTATGCCTGCCGGTGTCCTTCCCGATGCCGTCGGATATATGCCCGTTGAAAGTGGAGGAACTGTACCGCAGCGGCAGATAGAGCTGTTCATCAAATGATCTGAATATTTTTTATCGGACATGTGCGGAAATCGGAGTTTATCCGTAAATTTGGGGTTGCTATTTTCAGGAGGTGGTTATGTCCGACGGCAGTATTGTAATCAAAGGGGCGAAGGTCAACAATCTCAAGGATATTTCCCTTGAGATTCCGAGAGGGAAATTTGTGGTGATAACAGGTATATCGGGGTCCGGAAAGTCTTCTCTGGCCTTTGATACTCTTTTTGCCGAAGGCCAGAGGCGCTTTGCGGAGAGCCTTTCGTCGTATGCCAGGCAGTTCCTCGGCAGGATGGCAAAGCCTGATGTGGAGATGATAGAGGGGATACCTCCCGCCATTGCCATAGAGCAGAAGGTCAATACCCGCAATCCTCGCTCAACGGTTGCCACCAGTACCGAAATCTATGATTATCTGAGAATTATCTTTGCAAGGATAGGCCGTACCTATTCTCCTGTGAGCGGACAGGAGGTGAAATGTCATACTGTCAATGATGTGCTGGAGTATGTGCTGGAGGAGGGGCCGTCTTCAGTGTACCTGCTGTCGGACATAGACTGGGCCCGGAGGGAAGACAAGGTCGAGCTGATGCTGAGGCTCAAGGAGGAGGGATATTCAAGGTTTTATACTGACGGCCCTGTGCGGATAGAGGAGGTGATGAAGCGGGCTGAGACCGGAGATTATCCGGATGAACTGTATCTTCTCATTGACCGTCTCAAGATGCCTGCCGTGACCTTCGTGCCGGGCTCCGGCGATGTGAGGGCTGTTTCATCTGAAGGCAGGACATTGTCGCAGACAGAGTGGGATGACCTGAACACCAGGCTGCATTCTTCTGTCCAGACGGCCTTTGACAAGGGAGGCGGGACGATGCTGGTCATAAAGGGGGCCGAGATCCGGCGTTTTGTAAACAGATTTGAAGCCGACGGGGTGACTTTCCATGAGCCTGACGAATATATGTTCAGCTTCAACAGTCCTCTCGGGGCATGTCCGGTCTGTGGCGGCCTTGGACAGATAATAGGAATAAGTGAGGATCTTGTGGTGCCGGACAAGAGCAAGAGCATCTATGACGGAGCCATTGCCTGCTGGAGAGGGGAGAAAATGGGCTGGTTCAAGGATCATCTTGTCATGAACGCACCGCGCTATGGCATCCCGGTCTTCGAGCCTTACTGCAATCTTTCTCAGGAGCAGAGGGATGCGATATGGAACGGCCGCAAGGGGGAGACCGAAGATGATTCGATAATAGGAATCAATGAATTTTTCAGATGGGTGGATGCCAACAAGTACAAGATACAGTACAAATATATGCTGAGCCGTTATTCCGGAAAGACGGTGTGCCGGGAATGCGGCGGAAGCAGATTGCGTAAGGATGCCCTGTATGTGAAGGTCGGCGGCAAGAATATCCACGAGTTGCTCTGTATGAATGTGGATGCACTGCTGGATTTTTTCATGAAACTTCAGCTGACCGACTATGAGAGGACAATCGTGTCAAAGGCTGTCTCTGAGATAGTCTCTCGCCTGCAGTATATAAAGGATGTCGGCCTTTCATATCTGACACTGGACAGGACTTCCAACACTTTGTCCGGCGGAGAGAGTCAGAGAATCAATCTGGTCACTGCCCTGGGAAGTTCTCTTGTCGGGTCCCTGTATATACTTGACGAGCCGAGCATCGGACTGCATCCGCGTGATACGGACAGACTTATCTCCGTGCTGAAGAAACTCCGGGACATAGGCAACACTGTGGTGGTCGTGGAGCATGACGAGGAGATAATGCGGGCTGCCGACATGCTGATTGACATGGGGCCGTATGCCGGCATCAACGGGGGAGAGATCGTATTCTGCGGCAGGCTTATGGGAACGCCTGATGAAGATGATGTGTCACATTCCCTTACTCTCCAGTATCTTACGGGGAAGAGACCGCGGTATGTCAGAAAGACACGTCCCTGGACATATGCAATTACCGTTGAAGGGGCGATGGAGCATAATCTGAAGGATGTGGATGTGCGATTCCCGCTCGGTGTCCTGACGGTAGTGACAGGAGTAAGCGGCAGCGGAAAGTCTTCGCTTGTGGGGGACATCCTCTATCCGGCCATGTTCCGGCACCTCAATCATACCGGTTCTGCCCCGGGTACATTCAGAGGTTTGTCCGGCAACCTGGACAGGATAGCACAGGTGGAATATGTGGACCAGAATCCGATAGGCAAGAGTTCGCGTTCCAATGCCGTGACATATCTGAAAGTCTATGATGACATCAGAAAACTCCTTTCTGACCAGCCGTATGCCAAACTGAACGGCTATACCCCGTCGCACTTCTCGTTCAATATGGACGGCGGACGCTGTCCTGAATGCCAGGGAGAAGGCTTTGTCAAGATAGGGATGCAGTTCATGGCGGATGTGACAATGGTATGCGAGGCCTGCGGCGGCAAGAGATTCAAGCCGGACATTCTGGAAGTCCGCTACAAAGGCAAGAATATTGACGATATCCTGAACATGAGTGTCGATGAGGCGATAGCATTCTTTTCTTCCCAGAATGACCCGGCGGCAAAAAGAATAGCAGAACGGCTTCAGCCTCTTGTTGATGTGGGGCTGTCTTATATAAAGCTTGGCCAGAGCAGCAGTACATTGAGCGGCGGCGAAAGCCAGAGGATAAAACTGGCATATTTCCTTTCGATGAATGAGGCTTCTTCCAAAGCGAAGGTACACCGCATTATGTTCATTTTTGACGAGCCTACGACTGGATTGCATTTTTATGACGTGGAGAAATTGCTCAAGTCGTTTGACCGGCTTATTGACAAAGGGCATTCGATAGTTGTCGTGGAACACAATCCGGATGTGATCCGTGCCGCTGACTGGGTCATTGATCTTGGCCCTGATGCGGGTGATGACGGCGGGCGTGTCGTGTTTGAAGGCACACCGGAAGACCTCATCGGCAAGGCGGATACCTATACTGCCAGATATCTGAAGTGATTGCGCGCTGCGCTTATTGCATTGGTATGCGTTTCCTTTTCCAGCGCTTGTGTGACCAAAGCCAGTATTCCGGAGCCCTCATTATGGTCTTTTCAAGCATTTTCATGAATTCCCGTGTGTACGGGTCCGGCTCCGTGTCTTCCGGGTCCGGTTCAATCGGGAGGAATGTCAGGCGGTAATGCCCTCTTCCTGTCTTTTCCATCTCCAGATAGACGAATCTGGCGTCTACATGATTGCCGATTGTCTCTCCTCCGACTACATACGGGGTGGCCTGTCCCAGAAAATCTGTCCAGTGCCTGAGGATTTTTCCTGACGGCCTCTGGTCTGAGATGAAGCCGATGACAAATTCCTGTTTGTTCCGGACTATTTCAAGAAGCCTGCGTACGGCTTTTTCCTGAGGTATGCATTCCAGACCGAATCTTGAGCGGATTTTCAGCATTATCTTGTCCATCACCCCGTCATGCAGAGTCTTGTATACCTGGCCTCCGACAAGCGGCTCCTTGAAGTGGTGTATGATGGCCTGTACCCATTCCCAGTTGCCGTAATGTCCGAGGAACAGCACGACGGAATGGCCGGACCTGATGATTTCGTCAATGTATTCACCGTTGGTGACTTCAACCCGTCTGTCTATTTCTTTGTCTGAGATATGCAGGAGCTTGACAGTCTCAACAATACAGTCGCACAGATGTCTGTAGAACCTCTTTTCAATCCTGATGATTTTTTTTCTGTCGGTTTTCCCGAAGATGAGTTCAAGATTCTGCCTCACTGTCTCGCGCCTGTACCTGACAATATAATATACGATAAAATATGCCATGTCGCTTAGTACATACAGAATGCACAGCGGCAGGCGCGCAGTTGCCGAAAGCAGATTGAGTGCAATGGAATATTTGGTGCTGTTTTTCATTACCGGGGCCCTTATCCCTCAAATTCTGTTCCAAATTCATTGCTGAAGTCAATCCCGAGTCTTTCTCCAATACATGAGACCAGCTCTTTCTTCTGCTCTTGTGTGGCTTCTCCGAAAGAATTGATGCAGCAGAAACGGGCTTCTCTGCTACTTCTGAGATTGTCTATGTCTTTTCTGGTCTGCTCCTCTCTTTTTGCTGAAGAATGCAGGTAAATAAGCACATCCTTCTCACTGCGCAGGATACATTGCCCTCCGTAATATGACATGGTGTGAAAAAGAGTCTGTGGATTGAACTGTTCCTTGTCCCGGAATTTGTGCCGTATATTCCTCAGCATCATTTCAGGATGCTCGGCATAGAATTTCCGGCAGATGCTTTTTCTCAATACATGTGGAGTATGGGATATCCTTATGAATTTCCATGCTGCACGGCCTCCTGCAATGAGTGCGGCATTCAGCATGCTGTCCCTGAACTTGAAGGGACTGTGTCTTTTCAGTCTTCCGAGCAGTCTGCAGGCCCATGCTGTTGATGTCAGATGCATATAACCGTATGCAACAGTCTTGCCTTCATGGACAAAATCATCCTCAGTCACCGGAGATGTCAGAAACAGATCATCATTGAAGTAGATGAAATATTCGCTCAAATCCGGTATCCTGTACAGCATGGTCTCAATGGCCAGGCTGTTGAATGTCGGAAGATATTGCTCATACCCCTTGAATATGTCAGTGTGGTCTATAATCCGGATTTCTGTTTTCGTATCAGGAAAGTTCATCCGTAAAAAGTTGTCAAGATGAGGGTCCTGGCCGTCGGTGACAATGAATATCCTCCTGATGAATGTGGCGAATTTCAGGATTGATGCCACGCAGAAAAACAGTTCTCCTGACGAAGAGTATCTTGACGGACCGGCGATGTCCTCTGACTTGTCTTCATGTTTTTCCGTAAGCCAGGCATCCCGTTTCTTCTTTAGGACAGGATCGTTCCCGTCTACCCATGTTATGACTGCATCAATAGGAATCATTGTGCTGTTATTTTAAGTTTTTCTCTGAACCATCGGAAGAACAGTTCTCTGTCGGCTTCAGTTGCCTTGTCAAGAGAATTGATGCATCCATATCTGTAATGTCCTGTTTCTGCTTCATGAAGTTTTCTTTCCATATATCCTTCTTTCCCTGATTTAATGAAAAGAGTCTTTCCTTTTTCAGGCTTCACAAGACATTCTCCCCCGGAGACGGCTCCTATATAGAAGAGCGACTGCGGATTGAACTGAGTCGGTTCGCGGAAGCGGAAGCGGGCATTCATTCCGACAAGTTCCGGCCTGATTGCATAGAATTTCTCAAACCAGCTTTTTTTCAACGGAAGGGGAGAGTGTGGCGTCTTCCAGAACCATCTGCTGCCGAGTATTTCAGCTGCATTTAGCATGGCGTCTTTGTGTCCGAACGGCTTATGTCCGTTTTTTTTCGGCTTGATTGCCTTAAGCAATCTTGCGAAAGCCGCCGGATATCTTCTGCCGAAACATATTGCCTTGTCTCCTTCGAACCAGTCTTCGGGGCAGACATCGGACATTATGAATACGTCGTCATTGAAATATACATAATGTTCGCCCAGTCCGGGAATCCTGTACAGCATTGTCTCAATGGACAGGCTGTTGAATGTAGGAAGAAAATCTTCATATCCCCGGAATATCTCTCTGTGGTCAACGATTTCTACCTTTGTCTGCGTCAACGGAAAATTGGCGGCAATGAAATTTTCGAGCCGTGGCCGCTGCGAGTCCGTCACGATGAATATTTTTCTCACGAACGGCGCGTACCTGAGGATTGAACCTACGCAGCAGACAATCTCACCGGAGGACATGAATCTTGTTTCTCCTCCTATGTCATCGGATTTGTCTTCTTCTGCGCAGGAAATATATGACCTTCTCTTTGCCTTGTGCACAGGGTCATTCCCGTCCACCCAGGTTATTACTGCGTCTATAGGAAAATTATTCATGTATGCAAGTATAGCCAGTTGCCCCGCAACAGCAGGAAATTCGGAAACAGTCCGTAAATATAATGGTTTTGATGCTAGTCTACAACAATTACAATCATTTCCCCCTGACTCAAAGGATAGCCGGTTTCCATATAGATGAGCCCCGACCCATTGTCTTTGAGGTTAAGGACAACACCTTTGCCGTCATCATCAATCCTGTAGTCGTATATCCCTCTTTCCCTGTCTGTCTCAAGATAGTCTTCTCCGATGTCAAATGACGCCGAAGGCGGGAAGTATTCACATCTGACATGAATTGTTTCTCCTATTTTCCCCCGTATGAAATTCCCCGGATAAATTTTCATATAACATGGTGAAAACCGGACTGAAATTCTGCATTCTGCATATATTCCGCTTCCGTCTGCCGCAGAGCAGCGGATTGTGCATTCCCCTTCGCCGGAAGCTGTTACAGTGCCGTCTTGAGAGATCCTCGCTATTGTTGCGTCATCCGATTCCCAAATGACATTATTGTCGGCGGCATCTTCAGGATATGTGAATGCCTCAAGGCGAATGGTCTCGTTCATATAAGTCATTTCCAACTCACTGTATGAAAGCCTGATTTCAGAAATTAATTTTCTTATGGCACTTTTGTCGATTCTCCAGCTCTCATCTCCAAGTCCGTCGTCATGCGGTGTGATGCAGAAATTGTAGTGCCTGTTCCTTCGGACATCAAAATTACCGTTGCTTTCTCCGAGATAAAATCTGTATATCAGACTTTCTCCAGGCAATGTATATGCCTCGTCCGACAGATAGTCGGCTTCAATTTCAATATATGAGCAGACATCAGAGTGCGGATTGCCGTCTTCAAAGACTTTTTCGTCATCTCCGATGTTATCCGCAAGCAGGTCCCCGTGCATATTTTCAAGCATATATACACTGATTTGTCCGCTCTTTCCATATCCTGCATCATCATTTAGCGGAGCTACGGCGTCATCTTCTTTGCTGAAACCCTGCAGAAAAACATCATCTTCAGTTTCCGCCCGGCTCTCCCGGAATGGCGTCACAGATTTTGGACATCCGCCTATTTCAACTTTTCTGACATGAAATTCAACATTGTCAGACAACTCGCTCCTGTCAATGCTTAATGAAATCTTGCTCATAAGCCTCTCAAGCGGTATTTTTATGATGCCGTCATCCGGAACTGCGATGTTTTCAGCCCATCCGCTCATCGGTATACCTGTCCGGTAGTCGTCAGGATAGACAAGGTAATACCTGAATGATTTCAGTTCATCAAGATTTCCGGCATCAATCTTATAACCGGTATTTGCACAGACATATATTGAATATCCGGTATCTCTCAGCAGGCATGTCTCATGTGCATATCCTTCTTCAGTCCTGCTGAAATCCGATATGTCTGCATAAATGTTTTCTTCAAGTATGCCCTCGGAGTTGAAAATGAATATATTGATGTCTGTTATAATATTCTCGTCCGGATCCGCCGATCTGGTCCACGGCATGTCATCTCCAGGTATGGCAATTATTCTTGCTGTCCCAGTATCCTTTGACATGATTGCTTCGTCCAGATGTTTTTCACATCCGGATATCGGCATGACGGCAGCCGCAGCCAAGACAGACATAATGCGTACAATAATTTTACCCATATTATGCAATTTCTTTATACAATGGCATAGATATAATTTTCAGAAGTCAATCCTGTCTTCATCAATTTCTTCCCACGGCTCAGGCATCATCTCTATCTTTATCATTGACGGATCTGCCGGAATATCCGGGTCATTTGTCCCGCATCTGGTGATTGTCACATCAAACACATATCTGCAGCTTCTGAATATCCCGTCCCCGGTACGGCTCTGATTCCCGGACTTTCTGTTTATGTTTATAGGATAATAGAATGTTTTCCCGAAAATTTTTCCCTCGATTACCAGTCTTGTATACGGAGAGCCGATGCTTTCCTCTCTGCTTGTATTCGGGTAGCAGTACAGATTTATATCGGGGTTGACTGCATCTGCTCCTATTGGATTTTCTATCCGGCTGAACAACATTTCCGGGTGAAGCATTCTGCTCATGTCATAATCGGACAGTCCTGCGGCATTGATGATTTCAGCAGGCATGAAATCATCCTGACGGAACAGAGGGACTTGTGCGCTGACATTTATGAGATATGCACTGACATCCGTAAGCAGGGCTCCGGCATATGGCCGGCCGCTGAAGTCGCATCTGATTGACTTCAGGCGGACTGATGCAAGAAGCGGAGTCATCTCTATGGTACATTCCTGTTCCGAGCCCATGCTTACGCGCGCGATTCCGCACATGAGCGGCGATGCCGGATTCTCGTCGGCTATGTCGGACATTGTGTCATAAAGGCCTGCAATGGAATTGATTCCCGCCCAGTTTGAGGCGTCTTTCCCTGAATTTGCTATTACAGCCAGTATTTTGTTTCCCATGCGGGAAGCCGCCGGAATCTTGTCATTCAGACAGGCTTCAATCCTCTGGTAGGAGTCCAGCCGGCCAAGTCCGTCGTCATTGAAGACAAAAATATCAATGATTGATGTCCCGCAGATGCTGCCTGATACATTCGTCAGCCGGACGTTGACGGCTGTCCGGCACTCGCTGCCGGAGTCTTTCCGGAAGCTCCCTTCTGATGAGAGCCGTGAACCATAGTCGCATGAAAAAAAGACCGGAAGGAGAATAAGCAAGGCGTATGCAAACAGAATGTTGCGATTTAAGAAGAATTGTAAAAAGAACTTCCGGTCTTTTGCAGTATGTCTTTCGGTGTCTGTCATAGTTGTGTCTCCCTGTCAATGTCTCTCTCCTCGTTTGTGTCGGCAAATCTATGGCAGAATATTTTATGTATTGTCATATTTCAAAATAAAAACACAAAGTTTTTCTCTTTTTGAAAATCATTTTTTCTTTTTTATCATCTTTTCTCTTTTTTGAAGAAAATTTGTCCTAAATTTGAAAAAGATGCCTGACAATTGTGCGCAATTCATGATGTGATATTGTAATTATATGGCTAATAAGAAAATATGTGCTTTGACCATGGCAAGGAACGATGAATTCTTCCTTCGCAAGTGGGTCTCATACTATGGGAAGGAGCTTGGCATGGAGAATCTTTATGTATTTCTTGACGGCAAGGACCAGCCTTTGCCGGACTGGTGTCCTGGAGTGCAGGTCACAGTCTGCGATAAGATTCAGGGGAAAGTAGTGGAGCTTGACAGGCGCAGACTTGAGTTTCTTTCCGACCAGGCCGCAAAGCTGTTCTCCCGGTATGACATGGTGATAGGCACTGATGCCGATGAGTTCCTTATTGTTGATCCGAGGCTCGGGATGAAACTTGCTGAATACCTGAGTGCTCTGGATTGCCGGTCATCTGTCTCAGGACTTGGAGTCGATGTGGGGCAGAACATTTCCTGTGAAGGTGTGATTGATCCCTCAAGGCCGTTCCTGAGCCAGCGCAGCTATGCTTTGCTTGGAACGAGATATACGAAGCCGTCGGTGATGGCATGTCCTCTCCGCTGGGGATCAGGATTTCATAGAATCAAGGGACATAATTTCCATATTGCCGAAGGATTGTATCTTTTCCATTTCGGCTATCTGGATCTCAAGAGGATAGAAGACAGATTCCAGGACAAGGACAGGATTGCCGGCGGATGGAGCCGTCATCTTGCCAAGCGGGCCCGTACTATCAGTCTTGTCAGCCGAAAAAAGGCAAGGGACTGGGACCGGTGGACTGCGGCGGCGCGGACAATGCAGACATTTATCCGGCCTCCGTATGCGTTGAACAAGCCGGCAATGCTTAATATGGACATTGTCGTGAAGATTCCGGACAGATTCCGCGATATAGTGTGATTTTCATTCAAATAATTCATAGGCAGACATGAAATTTCTCAGATATTTCAGAAGATTCTCATCTTCAAAAACTCATTTTGTCCCGATATTTTCCCGTCAGGCTGGTTATATAAGGCAGGCTTCGTCGGCACTGGCTGCAATGATGAAGACTGTTGACAAGGCTGAATGGCGCAGGCTGGAGAAGGAAATCAAGATGTGCGAAGTGCAGGGAGATGCAATTCTCACGGAATTCTATAGCGAATTGTATGAAAATATCATTACTCCCATCGGCCGTGACCATCTACAGATAATAGCAATGTATATTGATGATTTTCTGGACAATATCAATGGTTCTGCCAAATCAGTACTGTTGTATCTGCCCGAAAAAATCGCCCCGCAGCTTCTTGAACTGGCGCAGTATATTGAATCAGAGGCTGATGCGCTTAAGGAAATAATATCCATGTTCGGTGACATCAAGGCAAATTTTTCTGCTCTGACCCTCCAGTGCGAAAGAATTTCAGAGCTTGAGCATGCGGCCGACGACTCGTATGAAGAATTTATCGGGGATATTTTCCAGAATGAAAAGAATCCGATAGAACTTATGAAATACAAGAATATCGCAGAGAATCTTGAGACAACTTCAGATGCGGCAAAGAAGGTGTCTGATCATGTCCGCACTATTCTTCTCAGTTATGCTGATTGACATCATGACGGTTTTTTCTGATTTATGTCAGAAATGAGTTCCGGTTGCCTCAGACGATTGATTTAATAATATAAAAATGAAGCCGACCTCAAAAATCATCTTTTGGGTCGGCTTCTTTATATTTCAGAACCGGTGAAACAATCCTGAAAAAGTCTTCCGGATTATGCTCCGAAGTTGTCGTAGAGTATATTCTCCGGCTGTACTCCGAGGCTGTCAAGGAGATTGACTACCGATGCCGACATCATAGGAGGTCCGCACATCAGGTAGAGGCAGTCCTCTGGAGCCTCATGGTTCTTCAGATAAGTCTCATAGAGCACTGTGTGTACGAATCCAGCAGTATATGCGACATGCTTTGCATCTGCCTCCGGGTCCGGCCTGTCAAGGGCAAGGTGGAACTTGAAGTTCGGGAATTCCTTTTCAAGTTCATGGTAGTCTTCAAGATAGAAGGCTTCCTTGAGGCTGCGGGCTCCATAGAAGAAGTTCACTTTCCTTGTGGTCTTCTCTGTCTTGAAGAGATGCATGATGTGGCTTCTCATAGGGGCCATGCCGGCACCGCCTCCGACGAATATGAGTTCCTGGTCTTCAGGAAGATTGTCCGGAAGGAAGAATTCTCCGTAAGGACCGGAAATAGTCACCTTGTCTCCCGGCTTGAGAGAGTAGATGTAGGATGAACATACTCCCGGATTTACCGGCAGGAACTTCCTTGTCGCACGGTCAACAGGCGGGGTTGCTATGCGGACATTCAGCTTGATGATGTCACCTTCAGCCGGATAGCAGGCCATGGAGTATGCCCTGAGGGTCGGTTCAGGATTGACCATCTTCAGGTCGAACACGCCCATCTTTTCCCAGTCTTCCCTGTACTCAGGGTCAACGTCAATATTTTTGTAGTCCACTGTGCAGGCAGGTACATCGACCTGGATATATCCTCCTGACCTGAAGTGAAGGTGCTCGCCTTCAGGGAGTTTGACAACAAATTCCTTGATGAAGGTCGCCACATTGTGGTTGGAGACGACTTCACATTCCCATTTCTTTACGCTCAGGGCAGATTCGGAGACAACGATTTTCATGTCTTCCTTGACTTTCACCTGGCATCCGAGTCTCCAGTGGTTGTTGATCTGCTTCCTGTTGAAGAAGCCCACTTCTGTCGGCAGGATTGTTCCGCCGCCTTCAATCACCTGACATTTGCACTGGCCGCAGCTTCCTTTTCCTCCGCAGGCGGAAGACAGGAATATCTTCTGCTCTGCAAGTGTGCTGAGCAATGACGAGCCCGGAGTGACTTCGATTTCCTTCTTGCCGTCGTTGATGCTGATTTTTACTTTACCTGCAGGAGTGAGCCAGATTTTCACGGCCAGGAGCACTGCCACAAGCAATATGGTAATGACCACAATGGTTATTACGCCTGATATTATTGTCGTTAACATTTTTCCCTCCTGTTTTAAAGTTGAATGCCCATGAATGTCATGAATGAAATAGCCATGAGCCCTACTGTGATGAATGTGATTCCAAGACCCTTGAGGGCATCAGGTACATTCGAGTATGCCATCTTTTCCCTTATTGCAGCGAGGGTTACGATTGCAAGGAACCAGCCGATTCCAGAACCGAGTGCATATACGGTTGCCTCACCGACATTGACGAAATCCCTTTCCTGCATGAAGAGCGAGCCTCCGAGGATGGCGCAGTTCACGGCGATGAGCGGAAGGAAGATTCCCAGCTGAGAATACAGTGTCGGGGTGAATTTCTCCACCACCATTTCCACTATCTGTGTGATGGCCGCAACCACTGCGATGAAGATTATGAAGCTCAGGAAGCTGAGGTCCACATCCGGAAGTCCTGCCCACGCGAGGGCTCCCGCCTTCAGCACATGCTCATTGAGCAGGTAGTTTATTGGAAGGGTCACGAGAAGCACGAAGATCACTGCAATACCCAAACCGGTAGCTGTCTTCACACTTTTGGATACCGCCAGATATGAGCACATGCCCAGGAAGTAGGCGAATATCATGTTGTCAATGAAAATTGACTTTACGAACAAGCTTAAATATTCCATTTCGATTTGAGTTTAGAGTTATTTTTCCTGCAGGTCTTTCTGGATGCTTCTCTGAATCCATACAATCAGTCCGAGGAGTATGAGTGCCATCGGAGGAAGGATCACAAGTCCGTTGTCCATATATCCCGCATCATAGAATGACTGCGGAATGATGCGGTATCCGAACAATGTGCCTGATCCGAGGAGCTCGCGGAAGAATGCGAGGACAATAAGTATGAGTCCGTAGCCGGCACCGTTTGCCAGGCCGTCAAGGAGTGACGGTATCGGCTTGTTGCCGAGCGCGTATGCCTCGATGCGTCCCATCACGATACAGTTGGTGATGATGAGTCCGACATAGACGGACAGAGTCTTGCTTATGCTGTATGAGTATGCCTTGAGGAACTGGTCGACAAGGATTACCATCAGGGCAACTACCACAAGCTGCACGATGATTCGTATTCTGTTTGGAATGGAATTCCTTATGATTGATACGACGAAGCTTGAAAGTCCTGTCACGACGATTACGGACAGTGCCATGACAAATGCTCCCTTGAGCTGTACAGTGACTGCCAGGGAAGAGCAGATGCCGAGCACAAGGACAGTCACCGGATTGCCCTTGAATATAGGCTTCAGAAGTACTTCTTTAAAGTTGATGTCTTTCATTGTTTACTCCTCCACTGTTTGAGTTGTTTCTGGATTGGTCTCATCCTGGGAATCGGCAGGGACTTCTTCGTCAGCCTGCATTGTCATCAGGTACGGCTGGTAGTATGTCGCCCAGAGATTGATTCCTCTTCCGAGGGCCTGTGAGGTGATGGTGGCTCCGCTGATTGCATCTACGCAGGTCGGGTCATCTTCATGTTTCCCCTTTTCAACTGCAAAGACTTTTTCTCCGCTTCCGAAAGCCTTTCCCTGGAATGATGTGTAGAACGGGGCTTCAGCTATCTTGGCACCCAGTCCCGGAGTTTCTCCCTTGTGGTCGAAGATGGCTCCGACAATGGTCTTTCCGTCTTCTGCGAGTGCAATATAGCCCCATATCGGTCCCCAGAGTCCTGCTCCGTAGCAAGGAATGACAGTGACAGTCCTGCCGTTTATGTCGAATACGAATACAGGGAGGTCAAGAGATTCAAGCAGCGCGGCTTTGGAAGCCTCATCCTTGGTATCTGCGATTTTCTTCAGGATGTCGTTCTGCTTCTTCAGGTCTGCAGTCGACGGGACTTTGATGTCACGGACATTTCCCTTGCCCGTGTTGAGATGCTCTTTTACATTGCCTAGTCCGTCTACATTGAATGCGTCAGTGATTTTCTCCGCATACATGGCCAGGACATCGGTAGTCTCGTCGATAGTGAGTGCCTCATCTGACTGTGCGGCGGCACTGAGCACTTTAGTTATGGTCTCAATCTTGATGTTCTCGTTCTGCTTGTCCTGCAGGCTCATTGCCACGAAGGCAAGGATGGCGGCGACAAGGATGACGAGAACGGTAGAATAGATCACCGTATATGTATTGCCGTTTGTGTTCATACCTATTATATTAAGCTGTTTTGATTTTCTTTGCCCTTCTGCCCATTGATGCCTGTATGACATAGTGGTCAATCAGCGGAGCAAATGTATTCATCAGAAGGATTGCCAGCATCATGCCCTCAGGATAACCCGGATTGAACATTCTGACTGTCACGGCAAGTGCTCCCACCAGGAATCCGTAGATCCATTTTCCGGTCTCGGTCTGGGCTGAAGTCACAGGGTCAGTGGCCATGAATACCGTTCCGAATGCGAAACCTCCCATCAGCAGCTGATAGTAGCCCGGAAGGTCTGTAACGCCGACTGCCTGTCCGAGGTAACCTATCGCAAGACCTCCGACCACTGAAGACAGCATGATTTTCCAGCTGGCGACACCGGTCCAGATGAGTATGACCGCACCGATGAGGATGGCTATTACGGATGTCTCACCGACGCATCCCGGGATGACGCCGGAAATGAGATCCCATACATTTGTACCTGCTGCCTGAAGACCTTCAACTGAAGGATGGGCAAGAGGTGTGGCTCCCGAGAATCCGTCCACGAGTCCGTTCCCGCATGCATAGGCCTTTCCTTCTGCAAGATATCTGGTGGCACCGGCTGTCCAGATGGTGTCTCCGGACATCATGCTCGGATACGAGAAGAAGAGGAATGCCCTGGCGAGCAGAGCCGGATTCCAGATGTTCATTCCTGTGCCTCCGAACACTTCCTTGCCGAGGATTACGGCGAAAGCGACGGCTAACGCAAGCATCCAGAGCGGAACATCCGCAGGAACAATCAGAGGTATGATCATACCTGAGACAAGATAGCCCTCGTTCACTTCATGACCGCGTATCTGTGCGGATATGAATTCAATGGCGAGACCTACAATATAAGAGACAAGGTAGAGCGGAATGACTTTCACAAGCCCGTAGCCCACCATGTTCCAGAAGCCCCAGTCGTTCAGACCGAAGGCGACGCTGTGCTGGTAGCCGGTGTTCCATATTCCGAAGAGCATGGCAGGCACGAGGGCCAGCACCATTATGATCATGATTCTTTTCAAATCGACGCAGTCCCTGACATGGGAGCCTCTTCTGGTCACTGTGTCAGGCACATAAAGGAATGACTCGAAGGCATCGAAAGTCGAATGAAGGAATCCGAATTTTCCTCCTTTTTCAAAGGACGGCTTTATTTTGTCGATAAATTTTCTCATAACTTTCTTCTTTTAAGCCATTTCTTTCATCATAAGGGCTATGCCGTCCGTAATGATTGACTGAATCTCAATCTTGGAAGGACATACATATTCACAGAGCGCGAGGTCTTCCTCAAGCACTTCATATATTCCGAATTCCTCCATCTTGTCGATGTCGTTGGCCAGGCATGCCTTCGTGAGGTAGACCGGGTATATGTCCATAGGCAGCACCTTTGAATATACATCCGACATCACGAATGCGCGCGGGCCTCCGTGGAGGTTGGTATCCATGTCGTATGTCTTTTTGGGCGTAAGCCATGAGAAATAGGTGCGTGAAGTACTGAACAGTTTTGTCCTGAACGGTTTTGCCCATCCGAGAAGTTCATGTTCATTGCCTTCCTTGATCAGGGTAACCTGAGTGTCAAAGAACCCGAGGAATCCGTCCTCCCCGACATTTTCGCCAGTGAGGACATCACCGCTGATGAAACGGATGCCGGAGGCGGAGTTGCCGTAGAATTCGCTGATGTCTTTCATCGATATGCCCGGAAGTCCCTTGACATAGGCCGGTTCAATTGCCTTCGGCCCGGTCACCGCAATCAGTCTGGTCATGTCGTATTTTCCTGTGTTGAGGAATCTTCCGATGGCGGCGAGCATTACCGGGGAAACTGTCCATACTGTGTCTCCCTTCATTATCGGTGAGATATGATGAATCTGTACTCCGACATTTCCTGCCGGATGTTTGCCGCTGAATGAATGGAAGACGACATTCTCAAGTTTATGGAAAACTGAACCGCTGGCATTTGCCGAGTTGAGCGAAACATGCACTTTCCCGTCCGTAAGTTTGGCGAGCGCGTTTACTGCTGTCTGTAGATTTGCGAACTCATCCTTCAGAATATATTCCGTGTCTGCAGCAAGAGGCGCTGTCGAGAATGCGGAAACAAAAATGGCCTTCGGCTGTATTGCAGGATTGGCAATGATGCCGTAAGGCCTCTGGATGATTGCAGGCCAGAGCCCGCTTTTCATCAGAAGGGATTTGATCTGGGCTGCGTCAAGGGAAGAGACATTCCCGACAGCGAAGTTCAGATATTCCTGGGATGCATCCGCCTTTATGCGGACTTCAAGCAACTTTCTCTTGTCGCCTCTGACAACAGCAGCCACTGTTCCGCTTACCGGAGAAGTGAAGAGAATGTCAGGCGACTCCTTGTCAGCCAGTACGGGAGATCCTGCGAGGACCTTGTCGCCTTCCTTGACCAGAAGCTTAGGCTTAAGGCCGCGGAAATCAGTCGGTTTGACAGCGACAACGTCAGGCACAATCGCCTTTCTGGTCTTGAGGCCGGCACTTCCTGAAATAGGAATGTTCAGGCCCTTTTTCAAATCGATGTTGTTTGACATTATAAAAACAGTTTTGTGTATTTTCTGGAAACCGCCGCGAATATAGTCATTTTTTTTGTATTTTCGCGCCCATTATGGAAAACATTGGAAGTGTGATTTTAGAGGGGCTGAACGGAGGACAGAGACAGGCTGTTGTCTGCACTGAAGGTCCGGTCCTGATAGTAGCGGGGGCGGGTTCCGGCAAGACACGGGTATTGACCAGCCGCATTGCCTATATTCTTGGGCAGGGATGTGCGCCGGAGCGCATCATGGCATTGACATTCACGAAGAAAGCTGCCTCCGAGATGAAGGAGAGGATTGCCGTGATGGTGGGGGAGAGGAAGGCCCGGAAACTGTTCATGGGAACATTCCATTCCGTTTTCATCAGGTTTCTGAGGGAATATGCCGAAAGCCTCGGATATCCTTCCGGTTTTACGATTTATGACACAAGTGATTCTGTCAGTGCAGTGAAGGCATGCGTGAAGGAACTCCAGCTGGACGAGAAGGT
This sequence comes from uncultured Bacteroidales bacterium, assembly GCA_944322565.1. Taxonomy (GTDB): domain Bacteria; phylum Bacteroidota; class Bacteroidia; order Bacteroidales; family UBA932; genus Cryptobacteroides. The sequence goes on from CALUPG010000004.1 coordinate 127,894, forward strand.
CTACAAGCCGAAGGAGGTGCTTTCGCGAATATCCATTGCCAAGAACAATCTTTATACGGCAGAGGCATATGTGTCGAAACCGGAGATAATGCAGAATGACGCTGCGCGCAAGAAGCCGAGGACAGGTGACATATATCTGCTGTATGCGAAAAAGTGCAGACAGTCGGGTGTTATGGACTTTGATGATATCCTGTTGAATATGAATATATTGCTTCGAGACAACAAGGAAGCTCTCGAAGATATTTCAGGCAGATTCTCATATATCATGGTGGACGAGTACCAGGATACCAATTTTGCCCAGTACAACATTCTCAGGAAGCTGAGCTCCCGGCATCGCAACATCTGTGTCGTGGGGGATGACTCGCAGTCAATATATGCATTCAGGGGAGCTAAAATTGAAAATATACTGAATTTCAAGAAAGACTATCCGGACAGCAGCCTTTTCCGCCTTGAGCAGAACTACAGGTCGACGCGGACAATTGTCGATGCCGCGAATTCCCTTATAGCAAAGAATACTTCCAGAATCCCGAAGACATGTTATTCTGAAGGCGAGGAAGGTCGTAAGATTCAGTTGCTCAATGCATACACGGAACAGGAGGAAGCATATCTGATATCTTCTTCAATTGTCTCTGAAATTCAGGCGGAACATGCGCAGTATCAGGATTTCGCGATTTTGTATCGCACTAATTCCCAGTCCCGGGCCCTGGAAGAAGCCCTGAGGAGACGCAATCTTCCGTATGTCATTTTTTCCGGACATTCGTTTTACGAGAGGGCTGAGGTCAAGGACATGATGGCTTATTTCAAGCTTTCCGTCAATCCGAATGACGATGAGTCGTTCAAGCGCATTGTGAACAAGCCTCTGCGTGGAATCGGAGACACTTCTCTTGCCGCCCTGGCGGCGGCTGCTTCGGACAAGGGATGTTCTCTCCATGCGGCCGGTCTTGCCCCGGGCCTGGAGACATACGGACTGAAACCGGCTGCTATATCCAGGATTGCCGCCTTCTGCAATATGATATCGGCATTCAACTCCAAGGCTGTGTCCGGGGATGCATATTCGGCGGCATCTGCGATAGCCATGGAATCCGGACTTCTGCCTGCTCTGAAAGAAGACACAAGCATAGAAGGTCAGTCGCGCCTGTCGAATGTGGAGGAACTCCTTGACAGCGTGAGCACATTTGAGGAAGAAAAGAAGAATGAATATTTCGAGGAGATGCAGGCCGACGGCACTCTTGAGGACGGCAAAGGCCCTGAGGACTGTGACTTGCCGGCAGTGACGCTCAATGACTATCTGGAGAATGTGTCTCTTCTCAGTGCGGTGGACATGGCTGGCGACGAGGACAGCGCCAACAAGATAGCTCTGATGACAGTACACTCTTCAAAGGGCCTTGAGTTCCCTTATGTGTTTGTGGCGGGCATGGAGGAGAATCTTTTCCCTTCCGGGGGCCTTCTGGCGACAGAAGCGGACATTGAAGAGGAGAGGCGTCTGTTCTATGTCGCTGTCACCAGGGCAGAAAAAGCCGTCTGGCTGTCATTCGCGGCTACAAGAATGCGCAATGGCAAGCATGAGTCCAACTCTCCGAGCCGTTTTATAAGAGAGATTGACAGCAGGTATATAAAGAATCCTCTGCCGCAGAAGTCATCCATGTCCGAAAGATATGCGGATCAGGCTTCAGATGAACCCTGGAGGAGGCATGCGCTTGCGGAAAAGAGACTGCCAGGCTCGTCTCCTTTCCGTAAGCCGGAGGTCTCTGCCCGCAGAACGCCTCCGGTATCCGCTCCAGTGCCCAAACGGGTTCCGGATGTTGATTTTATTCCAACTCCAGTGCTTGAGCTTCGTGAAGGACAGCGGGTCGAGCATAACCGCTTCGGGTACGGAACCATTGTGTCTATATCTGGTGACAGGTCGAGCCTGAAGGCGAAGATATCTTTTGATGACTATGGGGAGAAGATACTCATGCTGAATTATGCAAAGATTCGTAGGATTTGACTTGGACGGCAGGAAAGATTCACTGTCTTCGTCCTGAAGTTTTTCAGAGTTTAGGTTTAGTAGCGGGGGAGCCATTCCAGTGGTTGCCCCGTTATTTTTTTGAGGATAAACATAAAAAAAATCATAAAATTAAAAATTCAGAAATTATTAATTAAAAAATCAGAAAAATCATTTCTCCGGCGGCGCTGCATAAATTCCATGAGCCTACATTTGTACCGGGGCATCCGTGGTGGGTGTCTGATAAAATGTGGAGACAGATATGAGAAGAAAGATTTTCAAGACAATGTCCGGGATATTGTGCCCGGCGGCAATCACCTTGTTTCTGGTCATGACGATGTCATGTGAGCGCAATGCCGCTTCTGCAGGCAGTCCGGCTTTCATCCGGCTGACTTTTTCCGACAGTTGGTACAGTTCCACGCGGGCAGTTGAAGGTATGCCTGACACGAATGATTTTATCCTGAATGTTTCAGATGAAGACGGAGATGTTGTCTATTCGGGACTTTATGGGGCTTCTCCTGAAGTTTTTGAGGTGCCGCCCGGAAGCTATGACATATCTGTCAGGTCTTCGGAATTCTTATCTCCGGCCTTTTCTTCTCCGGTATTCGGTGACGACAGGTGTGTCGTCGTTCCGGAAGGAGGGGCCGTATGTGTTGAACTTGAGTGTGTTCAGATCAATTCCGGAATCAGGCTCAGGATAGATCCGGATTTTCTGACAAGATTCCCCCAGGGCGTTCTCTTCCTGTCATCCGAAGACGGACGGCTCATGTACGGCTATTCGGAAAAAAGAATCGCGTATTTCAATCCAGGGAATGTCTCTCTTGTTCTGAATGAGGGGAATGAAAGCAGGACTCTTCTTACAAGATGGCTTGAAGGCCGGGAAATATTGACGCTGAACATAGATGTCCCTGATGCTTCTGCCCCAGACGGAGGGTATATCAGCATATCCGTAGATACGTCCAGGGTGTGGACAGATGAGGACTATATGATAGGCGAAGAGCAGGAGAACACCGGAGAAGAGCCTGAAAATGCCGTTTCTGTCAGCCAGGCCAGGACTATGGCCGGAGAAAGGGATGTGTGGGTCACGGGATTTGTGGTCGGAGGAGATCTTACACGTTCCTCGATGTCATTCGAGGCTCCGTTCGAGACTTCAACCAATCTTGCGATAGCGGCAAGGTCTTCAGTCAGGGACAAGGATGCTTGCATGTCGGTGGAACTTCCGTCCGGAGATGTCCGGGATGCTCTGAATCTCGTTTCTCATCCGGAATTGGTCGGTCGTCAGATATGGCTCCGGGGAGATATAGCCGAATCATATTTCGGGATTCCCGGCATCAAGTCAACAGATGAATTTATATTGAAATGAAACGCGGAGTATTTTGCCTGGCCGGATATGCTGCTGCGGCATTGTTGTCCGGATGCTGCGATGAAGTCATTCCTGAATTGTGCGTGGAGAACGGGACGGATGCCATGAGGTTTGTCCGTGTAGGCCTTGTGCCTGACGGATATGGCAGGCCGTCCGATAAAACCAGAAGTGCAGTGGGCGATGCCGTGTACGATGACAGCTATATTTCGGATGCCAACATTTTCATTTATGACGATACCGGCAGTCTCGTACATTCTGAATATATGCACGGACAGTATGAAACAGATGTGGAAATACCTGCCGGGAGACAATATTTCATTTACGCCTATGCCAATGCCGGCAAGGCTGATGCTCCCGTATGTATGGATGATTTGGCCGGATTCCGTATGCGGATATCTGATGTCGGAGAGATGGCATCATCAGGTTCCGTGCCTATGTGCGGAAAGGCAGTCATTGACATGACATCGGTACAGGAGGAGGTCAGCATTGTCTTGAAACGGATGGTGTCTGAAATAGTTCTCAGTTTCAGAAGCGATGATGACCTGCGGGTGGATCTCTGCTCTGTGGAAATGGAAAACTCACCTATGGATATGGCTCCGTTCCGGGTATCTTCAGAACCGTTGCTGCGGGGCAGCGGTGATTATGCTTCGGACGATGATTTGTCTGAACTGATGAATGACGGGCGGGTGAGTCTGTATCTGTTTGAAGATATGTCAAGTCCCAATGAAATGCCTGTTACTGATGATGACAGCCTCTCCGGAAGTCTGCCAGAAAATTGTCCTGCCGTCAGAATCAAGGGTAAAGTTATAAATTCTTCCGGCCTTGTTGCTGCTTCAGTTGACTATTGGCTGGCACTTGACTGGAAACTGCGCCGGAACCACAGATATGAAATCCCTTTTGTCGCTACGGCATCAGGTATTCATGAAGATTCGTGGCGGGTGGAAGTTTCCGATGGAGAACTTCAGATCTCCGATCATAGGATTGAGCTTCCGGTCAGTGCAACTGCAGTATTGAAAGTACCTGCAATGGAATATTCTGAAGTGATTTTTTCTTCTGACAATCCTGAAATTGCGGCTTCGGACAGCTTTGGCAATATCACTGCCTGCTCCCCCGGATTGACGGTCATAAGGGCGTATTGTCCGGCAGTGGATGCTTCTGCGTCTTGCGAAGTTGAAGTGTATTCTCCGGATGCATTCGTTGAATACACGGCAGACCTGTCTGAATATGCGAGGGCCTGGGGGAGAATCGATTTCATGACAGCGGATGAGGACAGCCCGGTATCGCTTGTATGCGGAAATGACACATTGTATGTCGGAGTTCCTTCGGATGACAATATGATGACGCTCCATACTGCTTCACATGAGCTTTATTATGTTCCGGACGAGACTGCTTCCACCGTATATGTATGGAACGGAAAAGCATTGGGCAAGACTGTTCTCAAAGTCATTCAGGGCAGGAAGGAAGGGGAGATAGTGCTTGAGAACAGGGCATATCCAAGGTATATGCTGTTTGCGGACGGGATAAATGAAGTCTTGTTGTCGGATAGCGGGGGAAAGACTGATTTCAAGCTGTATCTGGCCGATGAGACTTGGGATTATCTTGATTCAGAGCCGTTTTTCGCTCCCGAGGAGGTATGCCGCCATTGGGAAGAAACTGTTTACGATAATTTTTTCTGGGATTATATGGACTGCATCGAGATATCAGGGCCCGAAGGGTATGAATCCTGGCTTGATTTCAGGTTTACGACTTCCGGATGGGATGACGGTGATGAAGATTATCTCAGCGCAGGTGAGATGTGGGTGCTGAAGTCGGATGAAACCGTGCCTGAGAATTTCACCCTGACTCTGCACAATGGTGCCGGCGGATTCTCTGGTATGGCCGATACTGAAGTCCGTGTCTGTGTCGGCAAGACTTTCCTCAGACAGGGGTATATGGGGGAATATTACAATTTTCAGATTGCTCCTGATGACATGCAATCGGACAGAATATTGCTTGACCGGTCTCTCCTTAAGGACGCGCAATGGGAGGTCAGAAGATTTTTGGCGGAAGATGAAGGGGAAACTATGGCGGAGACATGGGCAAATGCAGACGATAAATTTACCGGGCTTCTTGAAGGACCGTTCCGGGATGCGGAGACGGGCCGGAGTTATCTGTCACTTCTTCCTCCTGAGGAACTCTCCGCCGACGAGTTCTTCGCAAACGGCTCATACATATTCAGGGGCAGTGTCGTCAATCCTCAGTCCGGCCAGGAAATATGCGGCTACTACACTTTGGACATAATATTGTATGTGAGTGTCATCTCTTCTGTGGACATCAGTATTTCAGGACTCGCTGCAAGCAGGGTGGAACGGACTTATGTGCCGTTAAGCAGGTGGTCGATGCCCGGGTACGAGGATTTCTGGAACAATCTGTATCCTGTGGAAATCCATGACTATGACACGGGATACAGGTACAGGCTAAATTCGCTTGTCGGCAGCTATGTGGTGGATTCATTTGAAATCCCGGGAGCCATAAGCAGTCCGCAGCAGTCTTATGACACTGTATATATGGCTCTTGACGGAGTTTTCGGAAAAGGGCCGGGAGACTTTGAATTTTGCCTGTTGGGCGGTCAGTATAGCGTGGAAGAACTGAAGATTGACAGGTATACGGCTGACATGTACAATTCCTGGGGTTACTGGCATTTTGTCCGCCAGTATGATTTCGGCCGATGTCTGGAAAATTATATCATTGAAGCCTATTATCATGACTTTGATACTTATTGATCATGACTTTGATACCGGTTGAAAAAATAGCGGACGGTCCTTGTGTCGGATCGTCCGCTATGGCTCCCGGAGAGTCTCCGGTTATCTCGTGCAATGATTACTGCTCGTCAGGTCCCTGGTCGTCAGGTCCGTTCTGCGGCCCCTGAGGCCCTCCCTGATAAGGATTCTGAGGCCCTCCCTGCTGTGCGCCTGCGGCTTTTGCCATATCCTCGGATGCGGCATGCCATGCAGACTCAAGTTCGCTGTTGTATCTGTCGATGTCAGAAATGTTCTGGCTCTTGACAGCTTCCTTGAGGTTGTTGAGTGCAGACTCGATTGCAGACTTCTTGTCAGCAGGAATCTTGTCTCCGTATTCCTTGAGGTTCTTCTCTGTCTGGAAGCAGAGGGCGTCGGCACTGTTGATCTTGTCGACTCTTTCCTTCTCGGCTTTGTCGGCTGCCTCGTTGGCCTTCGCCTCGTCACGCATCCTCTTGATTTCTTCATCGCTGAGTCCGGATGACGCCTCGATGCGGATCTTCTGCTCTTTGCCGGTGGCCTTGTCCTTTGCGGAGACATTGAGGATACCGTTTGCGTCGATGTCAAATGTCACCTCAATCTGAGGAATTCCCCTTGGAGCCGGAGCGATTCCGTCAAGATGGAACCTTCCGATTTCCTTGTTGTCCTTTGCCATAGGCCTTTCGCCCTGAAGGACATGGATTTCAACTGACGGCTGGTTGTCGGCTGCAGTCGAGAACACTTCGGATTTCCTTGTAGGAATTGTAGTGTTGGACTCGATGAGCTTGGTCATTACCCCGCCGAGGGTCTCGATGCCGAGTGAAAGAGGAGTGACATCAAGAAGAAGCACATCCTTTACATCGCCGGCAAGCACACCGCCCTGGATTGAGGCTCCGATTGCAACTACCTCGTCAGGGTTGACGCTCTTGTTAGGCTCTTTCCCGAAGAATTTCTTCACAATCTCCTGGACAGCAGGGATACGGGTTGAACCGCCCACAAGCAGGACTTCGTCTATGTCTGACGGCTGGAGATTGGCATCCTGAAGGGCTTTGCGGCATGGCTCGATAGTTCTCTGGAAGAGGTCATCGGCGAGCTGCTCGAATTTGGCCCTTGTCAGTGTCTTTACAAGATGCTTAGGAATACCGTCAACCGGCATGATGTAAGGCAGATTGATTTCAGTTGAAGTCTGGCTTGAAAGCTCAATCTTGGCTTTCTCGGCAGCCTCCTTAAGTCTCTGAAGCGCCATCGGGTCTTTCTTGAGGTCGATTCCGCCATTTTCGGAAGCAAATTCCGATGCAAGCCAGTCAATGATTACCTGGTCGAAGTCATCTCCTCCGAGGTGCGTGTCTCCGTTGGTTGACTTGACTTCAAACACACCGTCACCGAGTTCCATGATGGAGATATCGAATGTACCGCCTCCCAGATCGTATACGGCAATCTTCATGTCCTTGTTCTTCTTGTCAAGGCCGTAAGCAAGTGCCGCAGCCGTAGGCTCGTTGATGATACGCTTGACATCAAGGCCTGCAATCTTGCCGGCCTCCTTGGTGGCCTGCCTCTGTGAGTCAGAGAAGTATGCAGGAACTGTGATGACAGCCTCGGTGACTTCCTGTCTCAGATAGTCTTCGGCAGTCTTTTTCATCTTCTGGAGAATCATTGCAGAAATCTCCTGCGGAGTGTAGAGCCTTCCGTCAATGTCGACTCTCGGCGTGTTGTTGTCGCCTCTGACGACCTTGTACGGTACTCTCTCAATCTCTCTGGAGACCTGGTCGTATGTCTCTCCCATGAATCTCTTGATGGAGAATACTGTCTTGTGAGGATTGGTTATGGCCTGCCTCTTTGCAGGATTTCCGATTTTCCTCTCGCCCCCGTCCGTGAACGCTACCACTGAAGGCGTAGTTCTCTGTCCCTCATTATTAATTATGACGGTAGGCTCGTTGCCTTCCATCACTGCCACGCATGAGTTCGTGGTTCCCAAGTCGATACCGATAATTTTTCCCATAATATCTTTTCCTTTTTATTTTCTTTTGTTTTCAATTTGGATTGCCTGTCTGCCCGGACTGCCGGGCGACGCCGGGGTATTATCCAATGTTATGCCATTGCCGCTCTGATGGCAAAATGTGCCAAAATGTCATGATTTCTGGCAGAATACTGACAGGATTCATGCTTCTGATGCTTCAGAGCCGGTGTCCATGACAAGAGGAAAATTGGCTTTTTCGGCAAATATTTGCATATATTTGTCCCCTGAAACGGCATTCGTCCGGACATGGGAGACGAATAATATTGATATGTCATGATTTACAGGGAATTGACAGAAAAAGAGTATGCTGATGCGGAAAGCCGTATCCTGTATGAGGACAATCATCTTCTTGTCGTCAACAAGCAGGCCGGGGAGATAGTGCAGGCTGACATGACACAGGACGAGACTCTGGCGGATTTCTACAGGGCATTCATCGCAAAGCGGAACGGTAAGGATGGCGGTGTCTTTCTCGGCATTCCACACAGACTGGACAGGCCTGTGAGCGGAGTGACTGTGTTTGCGCGCACTTCCAAGGCGCTTGAGCGGCTTAATGCCATGTTCCGGAACGGCGACATGCATAAGTTCTATTGGGCTCTCGTATGTTCACGGCCGCTTCCCGACAGTGCGGAACTGTCTGACTGGCTCGTCCGGAATGAGAAGCAGAACAAGTCCTATATTTATGAAGGTAATCCCGAGGTGCGCAAAGACGCCAAGCTTGCACGGCTCAGGTACAGGACTTTGGGACATACTGACAGATATTGGCTGGTGGAAGTTGGCCTTCTGACAGGACGGCATCACCAGATAAGATGCCAGCTGGCCGGGCATGGCTGTGTCATAAGGGGGGACCTGAAATATGGTGCGCCGCGCTCCAATCCGGACGGAGGCATCTGCCTTCATGCCAGGAGGATAACTTTTGTGCATCCTGTGAGGAAGACGGAGATGACGATAGAGGCCCCGCTCCCTGCGTCATGGGCAGCAATCGCCGCTTCCGCACTGGATGTCGGCCGGTCCGTCTGACAGCCGTCGACATAATCCGTCATACAATTGCGACAGCAACAGACGCCGGAACTATAACAGCAGTGAACAATAATAACAGGAAACAACGCAATAACAACAAGCCATGAGAAAATTTTTCTTGATAGCCGCTGCAGTTGCGGCTGCCGTTCTGATTCCCGCCTGCTGCGGCGACATGCAGAACATTATCCGCACAGAAGTGCCGGAGCGTCCTGCCGGCCAGGAGGATATGCTGAATTTTGCGGCTGAGCCGCTTGATACTGTAAGAATCGGATTCGTCGGCCTCGGCATGAGGGGTCCGGGAGCAGTTTCCAGGATGTGTCTCATAGACGGGACCAGAGTCGTTGCTCTGTGCGATGTCGAAAAAGACAGGGCGGAAGCCGCCGCGAAAATAGTGACCGGCCACGGCCGTCCTGAAGCTGCGCTGTATTATGGCTCCGATGATGCCTGGAAACAGTTGTGCGACAGGGATGACATAGACCTCGTATATATAGCAACGCATTGGACCAAGCATGCCGAAATAGCAAAGTATGCTATGGAGCACGGCAAGCATGTGGCGATAGAGGTGCCTGCTGCGATGAGCCTTGCCGAAATCTGGGACCTGATAAACACCTCCGAGAGGACAAGGAGGCATTGCATGCAGCTTGAAAACTGCGTGTATGATTCATTCGAACTTACGGCCCTGAATATGGCGCAGCACGGGCTGTTCGGTGAGGTCCTTCATGGAGAGGGCGCATATATCCACAACCTCGACGAATTCTGGGATGAATACTGGCATGACTGGAGGCTGCTCTACAACAGGGATCACCGCGGAGATGTGTATCCTACCCATGGGCTGGGACCGATATGTCAGGTAATGGATATCCATCGCGGGGACAAGATGAATGTACTTGTGTCAATGGACACCAAGGCCGTCAATGGCAAGGAATATTATGAGAAGCACCGTGGCGAGGCTGCCCCGGACTTTCAGAACGGAGACCATACGATGACCATGATTCGCACAGAGAAAGGCAAGACAATCATGATACAGCACGATGTGGTCAATCCGAGGCCATATAACCGCCTTTACCAGCTGACAGGGACCAAAGGCTTTGCCAACAAATATCCTGTTGAGGGATTCGTTGTGGATCCGTCAGCTGCAGGGGAACTCATTGCGGCAGACATGGACGGCAGGCCGGGAAAAGTCGACATAGAGAATCTGTCATCCCACAGTTTTGTGCCTGAGGATGTGAAGGCCGCTCTGATGGAAAAATACAAGCACCCTATCCAGAAAGAACTTGAAGAGACAGCAAAGAAAGTCGGCGGCCACGGCGGCATGGACTATATCATGGATTACCGTCTGATATATTGTCTGCGCAACGGGCTTCCCCTTGACATGGATGTATACGACCTCGCCGAGTGGTGCTGTCTTACAGAACTCACCGCCATCTCGATAGAGAACGGCAATGCCCCGGTTGAAGTCCCCGACTTCACGAGGGGAGGGTGGAACAAGACGGACGGATACCGTCATGCCTTTGCGCAATAGCATTGGCACCCTTGCGACAGCTCCGTGCCGCCAATCATTTCCAAGAGGAGAACGGAGCTGCGGCCAGCATCGAATTGTAATACCGCCGGTCTCCGGTGACTTCTTCTCCGAGCCATTCAGGTCTGCTGAACGGCTCGGATTCGTTTTTCAGTTCCAGTTCTGCCACCGTCAGTCCGAGATTATCTCCGAGAAATTCATCAACCTCAAATACATGGTCTCCGTACGGGACAATATGACGGATTTTCTCTATGATTCCTGCCTGACACAGTTTCATGAGTCCTTCAGCTTCAGCGCCGGAAATTTCCGTCTCCCATTCGAACCGGCTTAGCCCGCTGTCATCCGAAGGCCCCTTGATTGTGAGCCAGCCCCTGTCTCCTGCTTTTCTGACCCTTACAGTCCTGCCGCTTTCTCTGCAGATATATCCCTGGGCCATGTGAGTGTGTGATGTGGCTGTCTCTTTGTATGAATTGTCCCTGACGAGGAACTTCCGTTCAATCTCAATGTGTTCCATCTGTAAGTTGCTGTTGGAGTATTCCGGGGGCTAAATTAATAATTTTATCAGCACTGGCAGAATTATTGCAGGAAATCCGCCCCGGCTGCGGTGTCCGCATGGACTTGATAGGGAATCCGGTCAGAATCCGGAACAATACCCGTTGCTGTGTGTCCTCAAAAAGGGACTGTACAATATGCCACTGCCTCTGGCGGGAAGGCGTACAGTCAGGACGAGTCAGAAGACCTGCCGCAGCCATGACTATAAGTTGCACCGCGGGATTACGGCTTGCAGATTCGTCTTGATGAGATGTTTCCAGGACATTGTGCCCGGGATGTCTTTGGTGCGATGAAGCCTGTACTTTCCGCCTGAAGACATTAAAATGACAGCATTACAATTTATTTTCCGCACGCTCACGGCTCTGGTGGCCATGACTTTTCTTTCCGGATGCATGAAGGACGGTTTTTCCGGACAGCACTCTCCCGATGTGTTCCCTGAAGCCGGCAGCGGCCTGTTCATCCTGTGTGAAGGGAATTACAATGCAGGGAATTCCTCTCTGACATTTTATGACACCGGAGAAATGAAGGCATATGACAATGTGTTTTCCGGCGCGAACGACGGACAGAAGCTCGGGGACACGGGTCAGTCTATGACAATGCACGGAGGCATCCTGTGGACGGTAGTCAATGCCTCCCATGTGGTCTTTGCGATAGATCCCCAGACTTTCAGGGAGAAGGGGAGAATAGTATCATCAGATATGACTTCTCCGCGATTCATTCATTTTGTCTCTGACAGCAAGGCATATATCAGCCAGCTGTACGACAGCAGGATTCTGATTGCGGATCCGGTGACATTCCGGGTGACGGGGAGCATTGACACGGGAATGGAACAGGGAACGGCTTCTGTGGAGCAGATGGTGCAGTACGGAGATTATGTGCTTGCCAACTGCTGGTCCTATCAGAAGGATATCATCAAGATAGACTCGCGCACTGATGAAATCGTGCAGAAGCTTGAGGTAGGCGTGCAGCCGCAGTCCATCTGCATGGATTCAGAAGACAGGCTGTGGGTGCTGACCGACGGAGGTGCATGGCCGGAGAATCCGGCAGGATACGAAGCTCCTCGCCTTGTATGCGTGGATCCTGATGCCTTCACTGTCGAAAAGACATTCTGCTTTGCACTCGGAGACTCTCCTTCGGGACTTCAGACAGGTCCGGGCGGCAATGAACTGTATTTTCTGAACAACGGAAAAATCTGGAAGATGCCGGTTTCCTCGGATTCCTTGCCTGACAGCCCTTTCATAGACCCGGGAGATGGCACATGGCCGTATGCGATGACTGTCTGTCCGTGGAATTCCGATGTCTATGTGGCGGATGCCATAGATTATGTCCAGAACGGCGCGGTGACAAGATATTCCGCAGACGGAAAGGCCGTTGACGAATTCCGTACCGGTGTCTGCCCGGGCTCCTTCTGCTGGTTCTGAGGGAAGGAGGCTCCGCATGTGTCTGCGCAACGAAATATTCAGCCGCCTGCTTCTGTTATGTGCCATGCTCGTGCCCATGGCGGCAACAGAGCCTTTGTATGCGTCCGGCTCATTCCTATATGCCGGACAAGCGGCCCGTTATGCACTGCAGGACACATCTGCCGTTTATGCCGGGCAGGACCCGGCGGAACATGAACGGATTGAAGAGGCAAGGGTGACGGCACCGCGTGACACCCGCGGGATCGGTTCTGCGGTTACGGTATTCGCAACACCGGCATTGAGGGAGAACATTTCAGTGTCACTTTCGGATCTTCTCGCTTACGGCTCTTCTGTCTTTGTGAAGCAGTCGGGACGGGCATCATTGTCGACAGTCTCATTCAGGGGAACCTCTTCTTCCCATACGCAGGTGCTATGGAACGGAATGAAAATCAATTCCCCGATGCTCGGGATGGCGGATTTTTCCATGATTCCGTCATTTCTGACTGACAATGCCTCTCTGCTGCATGGCCCGGCATCCCTTGCGGAGACATCCGGAGGCCTCGGCGGAGCCGTAAGTCTGAAGACGGGGTCAAGGCCTGACAACGGCTGGGGGCTGGAATATATCCAGGGTTTCGGCTCTTTCATGACCTTAGACGAATATCTGAAAGTCTCATACGGCGGCAGGCGCTTTTCCTCTTCGACGAGGGCTGCAGTCTCGTCGTCCCGAAATGATTTCAGGTATGTGAACAAGGACAAAAATGAGAATGTATATGACAGTCAGATGAATATAATCGGCACATATCATCCTGTCGAGAGAAACCGCAACGGAGCATGGCTGGACATGCATCTGCTCCAGGATTTCAGATATGATGCAGGGAGGGCAGGTTCGTTCGTCCTGTCCGCATGGTATCTCCGCTCCAGGAGGGAACAGCCTCCGCTGACAGTGGATTACGGAATGCCGGCGGATTTTGTCAACGAGCAGAGGGAGAATACAATCCGCTCTGTCTTGACATGGACGGCGCCCCTTCCGGAGAATTCATCTGCCTCGGTTTCCGCCGGATATGCCCGCTCGGCCCTGGACTACGATTATGCCAGGGACGGCGGCAGCGGCGAGATGACATGGATGAACAAGTCACGGAGCAGGACAAATACGGTCTTTTTCAGAGGAAAGTATGCTGTCCGTCTGGGAGAACAGTGGCATCTTAGGACCTGCCTGACACTGGACAGGCATTATGTGGACTCCCGTGATGAAGCAAAACTGACGTCCGGCCCCGCAGACCGGTATCCGGGCTACAATGCTTCCCGTACAGAACTGTCATTGTATCTTGCCGCAGACTGGCATCCGTTCCCCGGGGCAGGGATTTCCCTGTCGTTGAGGGAAGAATTGTACGGCAGGACATTCAGTCCTGTCATTCCATCCCTGTCCGCGGAATATCTCGTGTCGGAAAAAGGCAATCTTCGTCTTATGGCCTCGGTGTCACGCAACTACAGGTATCCGACTCTCAATGACTGGTATTTCCGGCCGGGAGGAAATCCTGATCTGAAACCGGAGCGAGGCTTCAGCTATGATGCCGGATATTCGTTTGCCCTGACATTTCTTGAAGACCGGATATCGTTGTCGGGAAAAGGTTCATGGTTCGACTCCTATATAGACGACTGGATATTGTGGCTTCCGGCAGGCTCGGCGAAAAATTTCTATACTCCGGTCAATCTCAAAAAGGTGCATGCATACGGAGTGGAGCAGTCCCTTTCATTCGGATGGTCATTTGCAGATGCCTGGACACTTGCCGCTGACGGCAATTTCACCTGGTCACCCTCAATTAACTGCGGGGAACCGATGAACAAGTGGGATGAATCCGTCGGAAAGCAGCTTGTCTATATCCCCGAATATTCTTCCTCGGTCACGGCATCCCTGTCGTGGCGCAGCTGGAAACTGCTGTACAAATGGTGCTGGTACAGTGACCGCTTCACCATGAGCAGCAACGACTACACGATTTCCGGCTTTATTCCCGACTATTTCATGAGCGATGTGACCCTCTCGAAAAATTTTTCCTTCACCCTGGCCTGCATCACCGTTTCCCTTGTCGTCAAGAATCTCTTCGACGAGGACTATGTCACAGTCCTCTCCCGTCCTATGCCCGGAATCAATTTTGAAGCCTTTGTGGGGATAACTCCGAAATTCGGGAGGCGGTGAATGTATTGTCGAATTTTCTTGCCCGGAGGTATGATAATCCCGAAAAATGCGGGGCGGGTTACATCAGATACCCGCTCATGTCGTGTCCGGCGGCGAGGCCTTCCCTGATTTCGGTTGAGGAGATGTCGACGACGGGAGCTCCTGTCATAAGGAGTATTCTGCTCCCGGGGCATTCATTTTCCAGCCTGGCCTTTGCGGCAGACATGTCGTGGCCTTTGCGGGGATAGACGGCGACTCCGTATTCGGTGAGGATTCTTTTCCAGTCTTTCCATTTGTCTATGTCAGGCAGGTTGTCTCCCCCGATGACAAGGGTGAAGTCATTCTCCGGTTCCCGGCTCCTTAGGGCATCAAGGGTGCGGATTGTGTATTGGGGCGACGGCATGTGCAGTTCTATGTCATCGGCTTTTGCCTTCAGGTCCGGATGTCTTGCCAGAGCCTTGAGGGCTGCCCGGTATCTCTCTGCCCCGGTCTCGGCTTTCATGAATTCCTTGAACGGACTCTGCGGGGACACGATCAGATACACCATGTCGGACAGGCCGGACATGGTCATGTACCGGATTATGGACAGATGTCCTATGTGCAGGGGGTTGAAAGTCCCCGTATAGACGGCAATCTTCATTTTGGGTAATTCACTTCGTTTACGGTCAGTTCCCGGCAGCAAGGAATTTGTCCACTGCCGTTTCCGCTTCCTTCAAGGCCTTGTCCAGGTCGTCATTTACGAGGACATAGTCGAACTTGCCTTCGGCGAAGGCTGTCTCTTCGGCAGCCTTCGCGACACGCTTTTCGATGGCTTCGGGGGAGTCTGTGCCGCGGCCGACGAGCCTCTGCCGCAGAACTTCCACGGAAGGGGCCTTTATGAAGATGGAGAATGCGCTGTCCCCGAATATCCTTTTCAGATTGACACCGCCGCGGACATCGATGTCGAATACGATTACATGGCCTTTGGCCCAGATGCGCTCCAGCTCTGACTTGAGGGTGCCGTAGAATGAGCCGGGATATACTTCCTCATGCTCTATGAATTTGTCCCCGGCTATCATCTGCCTGAATTCATCGGCAGAGAAAAAATAATACTCTTTTCCGTTCTGTTCCGAACCTCTCGGTGCCCTTGATGTGGCGGATATGGAGAATTCAAGCTCTGAATGCAGGCTGAGAATATGGTTGACAATCGTGCTTTTGCCGGCTCCTGACGGTGCCGAGAATATTATTACTTTCCTATTCATGTCTATTGTTTTAATTTTGCGCAAAAATAACTATTTTTGTGCAGTTTTCCGGAAAAGTGCAGGCGATGATATGAAAAGTGCAGACCTGTGTCCGGAAAAGTTCAGAACAATAACTTTAATTCTTATACAGATTATGGTATCTTATAAAACACTCGGTCTTGTGAACACCAGAGAGATGTTCAAGAAGGCCATCAACGGCGGTTACGCCATCCCGGCATTCAACTTCAACAACATGGAGCAGCTCCAGGCTATAGTACAGGCTGCTGCCGAGACCAAGTCTCCGGTTATCCTCCAGGTTTCAAAGGGTGCGCGCAACTATGCCAACCAGACTCTTCTCCGCTATATGGCAGAGGGAGCAGTGGAGTATGCAAAGGAACTCGGATGGGCCAATCCTCAGATTGTCCTCCATCTTGACCACGGCGATTCATTCGAGCTCTGCAAGAGCTGTGTGGACATGGGCTTCTCTTCAGTCATGATCGACGGTTCTCATCTTCCGTATGACGAGAATGTCGCCCTTACAAAGAAAGTCGTAGAATACGCTCATCAGTATGATGTGACTGTAGAAGGCGAGCTCGGTGTCCTTGCCGGCGTCGAGGACGAAGTACAGGCTGAGCATCATACCTATACAAGGCCTGAGGAAGTGGTTGACTTCACTTCCAAGACAGGATGCGACTCTCTCGCAATCTCAATCGGAACTTCTCACGGTGCCTACAAATTCAAGCCGGAGCAGTGTACTCTCGACCCGAAGACAGGCCGTCTCGTACCTCCGCCACTCGCATTCGACGTGCTTGACGGCGTGATGAAAGAACTCCCTGGATTCCCTATCGTCCTCCACGGCTCATCATCAGTTCCGCAGGAATATGTTGACATGATCAACAAATACGGCGGAAACCTTGAGGCAGCCATCGGTATTCCTGAGGAAGAGCTCCGCAAGGCAGCCAAGTCTGCAGTATGCAAGATTAACATCGACTCAGACTCCCGTCTTGCAATGACAGCAGCAATCCGCAAGGTATTTGCCGAGAAGCCGGCCGAGTTCGACCCTCGCAAATATCTCGGCCCTGCACGCGACGAGATGAAGAAGCTCTACACACACAAGATCATCAATGTCCTCGGTTCAGACGGAAAGGCTGAATAACAGGGATTGACATACAGCTAAGCCGCCGGTCCGGAAGCCACCAGTTTCCGGACCGGCTTTTGTATAACATGCAGGCCGCCTTTGCCACGACAGTCATGTGCCTCTTTTCAAAGGAATCATGACAGAAGAAGAGCAGGACAGAAGGGAAAATGAGATGAAAGGTGCTTTCCGGCGGGTCTTGAAATTCTTACTCTTGGGGCTTCACTGACTGCTTTGCCATCAGGATTGCCATTTCATAAAGCAGATACAGGGGTACGGACACCACCAGAAGGGTGAACGGGTCCCCTGTCGGCGTTATGACAGCGGCAAGGACGAGCAGCACGACGACGGCATGTCTTCGGTATTTCTTCAGAAACTGCCTGTCGACGATGCCGAGGGCGGACAATGCCTTTGCCAGAACGGGAAGTTCGAAGACAATTCCCATGACGAAGATCATCAGGAGAAAATTGCTCATGTAGGAGTCCAGAGATATCTGGTTGACAATACTGCTCCCGACCTGATATTCGGCAAGGAATCTGAATGTGAACGGAAAGACTATGCAGTAGCCGACGGCGCATCCGAGATAGAACATCACTGTGCTGAGCATGAATGCAGGACGGACGCTTTTCTTTTCATGTGGGTACAGGGCGGGGCTGATGAATTTCCAGATTTCATAAATGATATAGGGGAAAACCGTCACTGCCGCCATCCAGAATGATGTGCTGATGTGTGTCGTGAACTGCGATGTCACGCTGATGTTGATTATGTCCACGGAGAAATCCCCGCCCATGAATCCTCCGAGCCATCTGTACAGGAAGAAGTCCGGTCTTGAGGGGCCGAGGACAAAGCTGTCGAAAATATGCGGAATGGCGATGAAGTATCCTGCCAGGAGTACGGCAGTCACGGCCCCGATGCGCATGATTGCCCATCTGAGTACATCAAGATGTCCCCAGAATGACATTTCAGATTCTCCTGTCTTCCGAATTTCTTCTTCCATTGTTCCCTCCTGGCTGACAACTTTCATCGTTCACGCCCGGTCCGGCGAGTCCGGCGGCAAATATAAGAATCTTTCGGAATAAATCCGCAAGTGACGAATAGTGCCTGTATTGCGATAAAAATTACAATATCCGGCACTATCTAATTTTTACATTTGCATACGAAAAATTGTGTTTGGATACAATTCTGATTTTATCGGACACTAAACCTGATGACCATGCATCTGAAAAACAACGGAACATTGTCGGCAATTGCCCTGTGCCTTGCAGGCGCGGCGGCTGTTTTGGGTTGCCGGGAAACTTATGAGTTCGACTATCTGTATCAGGAACTGCCATTTGACATGAAGAAGGTGCATAGACCGAGGATTCCGGACCGTCAGGTGCTGCTCACCGACTTCGGGGCAAAGGGAGACGGGGTGACGCTCAATACTGATGCCTTCAGGCGGGCAGTGGATTCACTCTCGTCTGAAGGCGGAGGCCATCTTGTCGTACCCGAGGGAATATGGCTCACCGGCCCGGTTACGCTCAAGGACAACATAGACCTTCATGTGACTCCGGACGCAGTCATAAGATTCTCGTCGGACCGAAGTCTCTATACGATAGTTGAGACTGTATTTGAGGGACTTGACACCAGAAGATGCATCTCCCCGGTCAATGCGTCCGGGGCAAAGAACATCTCCATCACAGGAGGCGGGACAATCGACGGCTCCGGGGACGACTGGAGACAGGTCAAGCGCTCCAAGATGGCTCCGGCACAGTGGAAGGACCTTCTGGCGTCAGGCGGATTCACTGATGACAAGGGGAATGTCTGGTATCCGGACTCCAGTTCATTCCGGGGCTCGCTCGTGAGCGATGCCTTCAATGTCCCGCAGGGAATGGTGTCGGACGAAGACTGGGAGTCAGTCAAGACATATCTGCGTCCGGTGATGATAGGCCTGAAGGAGTGCGAGAATGTCCTGCTGGAAGATGTCCTTTTCCAGAATTCTCCTTGCTGGAACATACATCCGCTCATGTGCAGAAATGTAATAATCAATAATATAACTGTAAGGAATCCCTGGTATTCCCAGAACGGAGACGGGCTTGACATAGACTCCTGTGAGGATGTGATTGTGATAAATTCCACTTTTGATGTCGGTGATGACGCGATATGCATCAAGTCCGGCAAGGATGAGGACGGACGCCGGAGAGCCAGGCCATGCCGGAATCTCATCGTCAACAACTGCACTGTCTTCCATGGACACGGAGGCTTCGTGGTTGGCAGCGAGATGTCAGGAGGGGTCAGCAACATCCATGTGTCCGACTGCCGGTTTCTCGGCACTGATGTCGGACTCAGGTTCAAGAGCTGCCGCGGCCGCGGAGGAGTCGTGAGCAACATATTCATTGAAGACATCATAATGATGGATATCCCTACCGAACCGCTTCTGTTCGACCTTCACTATGGGGGCAAGTCGGCGGTCGAGGCTTCCGCCGCAGAGCATGGCTCATCCTTTGACATAGAGCCTGTCCCTGCGGACGAGACTACTCCGGAATTCAGGGACATCCATGTCCGGAACATAGTCTGCAGCGGGGCAGCAAGGGCCATGTATTTCAACGGCATACCCGAAAAGAACATTTCAGGCATAGAGATAGAGAACTGCCTGATTGTATCAGACAGGGGAGCGGACATCAGATATTCGGACGGGGTGACCCTGAGAGATGTAGATATCCGTCAGTCTTCCGGGAAAGGTTATTCATTTGCCAATTGCCGCAATGTCAAGGCGGAGAATTGCAGAGACTCTTCCGGCAAAGTCGACAGGGAGAAGGTCTTCATCCATAAGAGCGAAGGAGTGGACATATTATGATAAAAATTTTTTCTGTATTCATGGCGTCAGCCCTGTTCATGGCAACGGCGGCCATGCCGGGGACAGTTTCTGCAGACAATGTCCTGTCGCCGGAAGACAATGCCCCGGCCGGAAATCCCGGAGGGGAAAAGATAGTGCTGCGTCTCATGGGAGACTCCACCATGGCTGACAAAGACCTTTCCGGGGAGAATCCGGAGCGGGGCTGGGGCCAGCGCCTGCCTTCGCATCTGGACAGCTGTGTGGCAGTAGCCAATTATGCACAAAACGGAAGAAGCACGAAGAGCTTCATCGCACTCGGACTCTGGGACAAGGTGAAGAAAGACCTGAAGTCCGGCGAATATCTCTTAATCCAGTTCGGACACAATGACTCCAAGACATCCGACACCACAAGATATGCCCCGGCGTTCGGACTTTATCAGAAGAATTTGCGCCTGTTCGTGAGCCACGCCCTTTCTGTCGGGGCAAAGCCGATACTTTTCACTCCTGTTTCCAGGAGGTGGTTCGATGACAGGGGAAAGTTGAAGACAGATTGCCACGGGGATTATCCGGAGGCTGCACGGCAGGTGGCGGAGGAATTCGGAATCCCTTTCATAGACGCCAATTCCATCACTCAGGAGTGGCTTTCTTCAATAGGGGAAGAGGCTTCACGGGAATATTATATGTGGATACCTGCGGGAGTATGCCCCCGGCACCCTGACGGACTGACGGACAATACGCATACTAATGTCGCAGGAGCCAGAAAGCTTGTCGAGCTTCTGCTTCCCGCTCTTTCCGATGTCATACCGGAGCTCGCCCCACATGTCACATGCTATGACTTTGTGGTTGCAAAGGACGGAAGCGGTGATTTCTTCACAGTGCAGGAGGCGGTGGATGCTGCACCTGACTACTGCAAGCAGTCCGGGACCCGGATTTTAATAAGAGAAGGAGTCTACAGGGAGAAGCTCACGGTCCCGGCCAACAAGCAGAAGCTTCGCCTGACAGGAGAAAATGTGTGGAAGACTGTCATCTCGTGGGACGACTATGCCCTGAAGACAGGCTCGACCGGCTATCCGATGGGGACTTCGGCCACTTCGACGGTATTCATGCATGCCGATGATTTCCTTGCAGAAAATCTGACTTTTGAGAACACCGCCGGAGAAGGGAAGTCAGTCGGGCAGGCATGTGCGATAACAGTTGACGGAGACAGGGCTGCATTCCTGAACTGCCGCTTCCTCGGGAACCAGGATACAATGTACAATTTCGGTCCGGGGCAGCGCCAGTATTTCAGGGACTGTTACATAGAGGGGACGACAGATTTCATCTTCGGGTTTGCGACGGCATATTTTGACGGCTGTACGATAATGAGCAAAAAAAACAGCTATGTTACCGCTGCCGCGACTCCCGAAGGAGAGAAATACGGACTGGTCTTCAGGAACTGTACCCTCGTGCATGCGGACGGCGTGTCGGAAGTATACCTCGGCCGCCCGTGGAGGCCATATTCAAGGACTGTGTTCATAGACTGCCGGCTCGGGGACCACATTCTGCCGGAAGGATGGCACAACTGGAACAAGCCACATGCGGAGAAGACATCATTCTATGCTGAATACGGCAGTCGTGGCCCTGGTGCCGCAGGCAAGGACACCAGAGTGCCGTGGGCGCATTTTCTGAAAGAAAAGGACCTTGCCGACTATACGCCGGAGGCTGTTCTCGGCCCTGCGGATGCCCCGGAGGCTACCACATCTGAGGAAACCTCCGCATGGTATTTCAAAGTGTTCTGAAATCCATCATGCCCGGAATTTTTTGAGATAAGCGCAGGAATGTGTAAATTTATAGAATGTTTGCAATGAAATGACTGGAATATGATGAAGAAGAGTACAATGATATCAGTGATTCTGCTTCCGGTGCTGCTTCTGGCTGTACCGGCCTTCCCTGTGTCATCTGCTCCCCTGAATTGCATATTCGAGCATTATTCCTCCGAAGACGGACTCTCGCACAATTCCATTGCCGACATTCACCAGGACCGGACAGGCTATATCTGGCTGTGCACCTGGTACGGACTCAGCCGCTTTGACGGCAATGCCTTCGTCAATTACTCCATTCTTCCGGGAGACTATACCAAACTGTCACACAACAGGCTCCTCTCCATCGGTGAGGACAGTCTGGGATATCTCTGGATAACGACTTATGACTACAGGCTGTTCCGCTTCGACCCCTGGCAAGAGAGATTCGCCGCAGTGCCGGACGACATTCCCGGCGCCGGGTTGAAGAATCTGCATGTGAATATGTTCCATTGCGATGCTGCAGGCAATGTATGGGTGTCTTTCCATGATGCGGGCCTGTGCAGGATTTCTCCGGACCTCAGCGCCACTGTCTTTTTCCAGGTCGGTGCCAATGAAATAGGAAAGAATGTCAAGTCGATATATGAGGATTCGGAAGGTGTGATTTATGCCGTGTCGGAGAACGGGATATTCGCAATAGAAAATGACATTCCTGTCCTGATATCGAGGATCGGCGGAATTGCTGGATTCACTGAATTCGGAGAAAACCTTTATTTCCTTTCGGACGAAAGCCTTCTTGTATTGGAGAAGAAGACAGGAAAGCAGCATAAGGTCGACCTGACTCCGTATGATGCCGGGCGGGCGACATCATTGTCACTGACAGGCGGGCAGGACAAGTCTCTCTTTGTCGGATTCTCCGACAATGCGGTAGCTGAAGTCGACACTGCGGATTTCTCAATGGAAGTACACCGCACTCGGATGGGACGGGTCAGGTATCTTTTCCCTGATTCATGCGGGCTTCTCTGGATTGCGACCGACCGCACGGGCATCTGGTCATGGAATCCGTCCGGGGAAAAGTTCAGGCATTATGAGCATTCCCGCAATGTCAGGTCCTATTATGCGGACACACTTGCCATGGTGCAGGAGCATGACGGACAGCTGTGGATTAAAATGAACAATTACGGCTTCGGATATTATGACAGGGACAATGACTCCATAGTACCTCTGAACAATGTCAAGGAACAGAAGGACAGCCGCTTCATGAACGGCGTAGCCTGCTTTGAAGTCGACAGGACAGGCGTTGTGTGGCTGTCTACTGCGGACAGAGGCCTTGAGAGGGTCACGGTGATTACCCCGAGGCTCGATGTCATTGTGCCGCCGAGCCGTTCCGATGATCCTCTTTCCTCCTCGGAAATAAGGGCCATCATGAGAGACAGGGACGGGAATGTGTGGGTGGCCAACAAGAGCAGCGAACTTTTCATCTATTCTCCTGACATGTCGGTGTGCCGGCGCTTTCCGGGCTCGGAGATGTTCGGGAACATATACTCGATATTCCAGGATTCTTCATCGAATGTATGGCTCGGGACCAAAGGAGACGGCCTGCTGAGGCTCTCTCCGGACGGCAGCGGAGGTTTCGGTGTGTCCCGTTTCCGTCATGACGCGGCTGACCCTGCCTCGATAAGTTCCAACAGCATCTATTCAGTCACACAGGATAGGGACGGCCGCATCTGGGTCGGCACATACGGAGACGGACTGTGTATGCTTCCTTCTCCGGATGCCGAACGGTTCTGCACTGCCTATGAGGATTTTCCGGACTATCCGCTCGAATCAGGGGACAGGGTCAGATATGTCCACTGCATGGATGACGGCAGGATGCTTGTGGCCACGGTCGGAGGACTGATATGGTTCTGGCCGCAGGACAATCCGGAGCTCATTGAATTCCACACCGTGCGCAAAGTCCCGGGTGACAGCCGCTCGCTCGGGAACAATGACATCATATATATCTTTGACGATAATTCGGGAGGCACCTGGCTGTGTACTTTCGGAGGAGGGGCGGACAGAATCAGATTTGACTCGGATGCTGTCAGCTTCGATGTCACCGGAGTTTCCGAGGGGCTTTCCAGCAATATTGTCCTCTCCGGAGTATGTGCGGAGAACGGGGACATCTGGCTCGCATCGGAGACAGGCATCTCAAGGATTTCGCAGGCAGACGGGAGAATCACCAATTTCTCCCAGTATGACGGAGTGGTGCCGACGACTTTCAGTGAGGCGGCATGTGCTGTCACAGAAGACGGCTCCCTGCTCTTCGGCACCTACAATAATGTCTATAAGGTGAATCCTGCTGACTTCGTGTACAAGAAGGAACCGGCCGACCTGACAATATCCGGCGTAAGCATCGACGGCAAGAGGGTCCCGGTTGCCGGTGAAATAGAAATCCCGCATGACTATTCGTTCTTCAGAATAGATTTCTCTGCTCTGAACTACAGGGTCCAGGAAAGGCTGGGCTATTCGTACAAGCTTGAGGGGTATGACAAGAAATGGATATCAGGCCAGTCCAGCAGCGCCGTATATTCCAGGATTCCGCAGGGGAGATATGTGTTCAAGGTGTCGGCATCTCCGTCACATGGAGAATGGGATGATGCCGAGGTAGTCTCCGTAAATGTCAGGGTCAGGCCTTCCGTGTGGACATGTACGGTAGCGAAGGTCATATATGCAGCCGTCTTTCTGCTCGTGTCATGGCTGCTTGTGAGAATGCTTGTGACCTCCATGAGGCTCAGGAATGACATGAAGCTGGAACAGAACCTCAATGAGCTCAAGGCCCGCTTCTTCACCAATATATCCCATGAACTGCGCACCCCGCTGACCCTGATTCTCGGAGGAATTGATGACGTGCGGAAGAATATCCCGGCCGGGGACAAGTCGGAATACGGTGTCAACCTTGTCTGGAAGAATGCCCGGAGGATGATGACACTTGTGGACCAGCTCCTGGATATAAGGCGGATAGTGAACGGCAAGATGAGGCTGAGGGTGACAGAGTTTGACATCGTGAAAATCTGCCGTTCCGTCTATGACGACTTCAAGGACATGGCGGCGGAGAGAAACATGGAAATGCTGCTTACGCATTCAGTGGATTCACTCTTGGTCTGGGGTGATGCCGGCCGTCTTGAGGCACTTGTCTACAATCTGATGTCCAATGCCTTCAAATATACTTCGGACGAGGGCCGGATTGAACTTGCCCTGTATTACAGGGACGGTGAGAATGAATTCACGATAATGGTGAAAGACAACGGCATAGGGGTGCCGAAAGACAAGCGTGCAGCTATATTCGAACAGTTTGTCCAGGCTTCCGGTTCCACTTTCCGCGGTATGGCAAGCAGCGGGATAGGCCTGTCGTTCTGCAAGGAAATTGTTGAGATGCACGGCGGAAGGATTTGGGTAGAGAGCGTTGAAGGCAAGGGGTCGGAGTTTTTCGTGACATTGCCGGCTGACAGGGACCATTTCACAGAGGAGACCGCCGAAATCATAGAGGAAGACAAGGGAGCCGGAGTCTCCGAGGAGTCATACGGACTCAGCAAGTTCAGGCTCAGGCCGACATATCCTGCCGGCTCTCTCAAGGTCCTTGTCGTTGAGGATAATGCCGAACTCAGGGTGTATATATACAATTGCCTCATAAACCGGTATGAGGTCCGGGATGCGGCAAACGGAAAAGAAGCTCTTCATATTATCGCAGACGGCTGGGTGCCGGACATGATTGTCACAGACCTGATGATGCCGGAAATGGACGGGATTGAACTGATAAACCGAATCAGGGGAGACTTCAATACCAGCCATATACCAATAATAATGATTACCGCCAGACATGAGAATGACACACATCTGAAGGCAATGAAGTACGGGGCCGACGGCTACATAGCCAAGCCGTTCACAATGGAACTTCTGACGGCCAGGATGGAGAATCTTCTGGAGCGGCGCCGCGCCCTTGTCTCAAGGATGTCCGCCATGTCCGCCGCGCAGGAAGAGGGCTGTCATTCCCCGGAAGGAGTCAAGTCGCGCAAGGTGGAGTTCTCTCCTGATGAGATTGTCATCACCGACAGGGACGAGGAGCTGATAAAGAAAGTCATGAAATGGCTTGAGGAGAATGTGTCGGATTCGGAGGTCACCGTCGACAATCTTGCCGGCTATGTCGGTATGGGCAGGACTTCCATGTACAACAAGCTCAAAGGACTCACCGGCAAGTCTCCGGTGGAGCTCATCCAGGAATTCCGTCTGGAAAAGGCCACATATTATCTCAGGAGCGGTCAGTATTCCGTATCCGAGACTTCGTATAAGGTCGGTTTCTCGGACCCGGGATATTTCAGCAGGACATTCAAGAAAAAATACGGGATTTCCCCGGCTGATTATATCAAGGCGCACAGGCACTCAGCCGCATCAGCCGAAGGCAACCCGTCATGAAAATACATTTGGCATGTGTGTTATGGAAAAAGACGGATTCAACATGAATGTTATGAAGAAAGAAAGATTCAACAGGTATATGAAAAAATTCCCGGTTGCAGTATTGTCAGCCGCGGCCTTCATTGCCGTTACCCTGCCTTCGGCTTCCGCATGCAGGGGGGCCGCAGAAAATGATTTCGGTTTCATAAGGGACATTGAGCCGTATTCGGTGAAGATGATGCTTTCGGAAATGGCCCGGAATCCGCAGGCTACATGGCTTGACGGGCGCCGGGGACAGCTGAAATGGAACTACACCACCGGTCTGGAACTGCTTTCTTTTCTGGATGTGGAGGAGCGCTACGATCTCAGCTATGCCGGGGATTATGTCCGCGAGTGGGCAGATACCATGGCGACGGAGGACGGAGAGGTGTACAAATACAGGAAAGAGGCCTATAATTTGGACCATATCTGTCCGGCACGCATATATTACCGCCTTTACGAGGACACCGGTGACAAAAAGTACAGGAGGGTGCTGCGCAATATACGCGCGCAGCTTGACACCCAGCCGAGGACAGAGGACGGCATATTCTGGCACAAGCAGATATATCCTCATCAGGTATGGCTCGACGGCCTCTACATGGCACAGCCCTTCTATGCTGAATACACGAAGAAATTCTCACCTAAGGCCGAAAGGGATTCCCTTTGCCATGACATCGCCGGGCATTTCGAGCGGGCAGCGAAGCATACATACGACCCGGCCACCGGGCTGTTCCGCCATGCGTGGGACGAGTCCCGCTCCATGTTCTGGGCTGATACTCTGACCGGACAGTCCGCTCATGCGTGGGGCAGGGCCTGCGGATGGTATGCGCTTGCCCTGACAGAGACTCTGGACTGGTTCCCTGAAAAGCATCCCGACCGTGATGCCCTTGTAGAACAGTTCCGCTATCTTATGGAGACTGTGCGGAAATATGCCGACTCTCAGACCGGAATGTGGTATCAGGTGCTCGACTCCCCGGGCCGTGAAGGCAATTATCTGGAGGCCACGGCTTCCGCCATGTTCACATACGCGGCATTGAAAGGAGTCCGGATGGGATATCTCGAAAGAGATGCGTGGCGTGACTATTCACTGGACACTTACCGTAAGTTCATCAGCACATTTGTCCGGGAAAACAGTGACGGTACCATCTCGCTGACATCCTGCTGCTCGGTGGCCGGTCTTGGCGGCAAGCAGATGCGCAGCGGCTCATACGAGTACTATCTGAGCGAACCTGTCACAGACAATGACTGCAAGGGCGTCGGGCCTTTCATCTGGGCGTCGCTTGAATATGAGGCAGCCTGCAATATCGACTGTCATTTTCTTGAAGACGGCCGCTATGTGGCCGACGGAGAGCCTGTGGATGTGGACTTTGAGCTCATTCCGGCCTTCGACGGGGCCGAGGGCGGAGGAATATATACCGCGGGAGGCCGCGGAGGCAGGGAATATGTCGTCACATCCCTTGAGGATACAGACCGGGAGGGGACTCTCCGGCATGCCGTCAGGGCTGAGGGACCGAGAATCGTGACATTTGCCGTGAGCGGTGACATTCATCTGAAGTCTACGCTCAAGATAGAGGACCCGTACATAACCATTCTCGGCCAGACGGCTCCCGGTGAGGGTATCACCATCCGGGACCACGGAGTCTACATCGGGACTGACGAAGTCATAATCAGATATCTGAGATTCCGTATGGGCTCCGCTGCAAAAGATGAGAATGATGCGCTCGGTGCAAGGCACAACAAAAACATAATCATCGACCACTGCTCCATCAGCTGGGCAACGGACGAGAATGCCTCGTTTTATGCCAACAGCAACGCCACCATCCAGTGGTGCATAATCTCCGAAGCCCTCAATTCTTCCGTGCACCACAAGGGACAGCATGGATACGGAGGCATCTGGGGCGGCCGCAATGTCACATTCCACCACAATGTCATTGCTCACAACAACAGCCGGAACCCGAGGTTTGACCATCCCGAAGTCTATGAAGGCAGCGACCTGCTGTTCAGGCGCGGGACAGTCGAGTTCGTCAACAATATAGTCTACAACTGGGGAATGAAGGCCATTTACGGAGGGGAAGAGGGATGGTTCAATGTCTGCGGCAATCTCTTCCGTCCGGGCCCGGGCACGAAAACCCTTGACGGGAGATATCTGCAGATATATACCTCGGAAAGTACATCCACGGTCCCCGGGTCTTTCTATATAAGGGACAATGTATATGATGTGTCGGCTGTCAGAGACGGAAATTATTTGGGAAAGAAGCCTGATGCTGACAAGATAGCCGGGAATGCCGCAGAATATGAGACCGTGTCGGCTTGTTCCCCGTTCCCTTGCCGCGAGCCCGTATATGCCGCTCCGATAATGGAGGAATACGGAAAAATACTGGAATCCGCCGGAGCTTCTCTCTGCCGGGACTCTGCCGACATCCGTATCGTGCATGAAATCAGGACCGGAACAGCGACATTCTCCGGCTCCGTGACAGGAATACCTGGCATAATAGACTCTGAAAATGATATTGCAACTGAAATTTGATATGAAGAGATTTTTTGTAATTCCGGCTGCCTGCATCCTTGCGATGACCGCATGCCAGGAACATGAGCCCGAGACCGGAATGGTGATGCCTGCGCCCCAGAACATCAGGTGCACGGGCAATACGGAGAATTCCCTTGCATTCTCATGGGATAAAGTCGAGGGCGCGGAGCAGTATGCGGCAAGACTTGTCACGACAGAAGACGGAGAATCAGTAGAACTCAAGTACGAGACTTCCGAGTCTGTGATTTTCAGCGGACTGGAGCCCGGGGTGTCCTATACCTGCATGGTAAGGGCCATTGCCGGGATGGACTATTCTCCGTTCGCATCGTCCGAGCCTGTGACGACAGGAGGCGGGCTCAGTCCTGATCCCGATGACCCTGAAGATGAAGGGCTGTATGCGGAGATGAAGATTCCTGCGGCTGAGGATGAGCATGGGGCTGCCCTTGCTTTCCCGGGGGCAGAAGGCGGCGGAATGTACACCACCGGCGGCCGGGGAGGCAGGATAATCCATGTTACCAACCTCAATGACAGCGGCACCGGTTCCCTGCGTGCTGCCGTCGAGGCAAGCGGGCCGAGGATTGTCGTGTTTGATGTGGCCGGCATCATAGAATTGTCCTCGAAGCTCAGGATCAGAAACGGCGACCTGACCATTGCCGGGCAGACGGCTCCGGGCGACGGCATCTGCATAAAGAATTATGCGACAGTGGTGGAGGCAGACAATGTCATCATCCGTTTCGTCAGATTCCGCCTCGGAGACCAGGGAGCGAATGCAGATGACGGCGAAGATGCAATATGGGGCCGCCGCCAGAGGGACATAATCATTGACCATTGCTCGATGTCTTGGTCGATAGACGAGTGTGCCTCATTCTACGGCAATTCCAATTTCACGATGCAGTGGTGTATATTGACCGAGAGCCTCAGGCACTCCGTGCACGACAAGGGCAGCCATGGCTATGGCGGCATCTGGGGCGGGGAGAATGCTTCTTTCCACCATAATCTGCTTGCCAACCACGACAGCCGCAACCCTCGCTTCGACCATCCTGAAATCTATGAGAATCCTTCCGACCCTGACCGGCGCGGCAATGTGGACTATCGCAACAATGCAGTCTACAACTGGGGAAGCAACAGTACATACGGCGGCGAGGGCGGACATTTCAACATGGTCGGGAACTATTACAGGCAGGGTCCGGCTTCGCGCGACCGCGCATATTTCATAGATGCCAACGGAATCTATACCTCAAGCGGCACAGATTACGGCTATCCGTATCTCTACATGGACGGCAACTATTATGTCCAGTATACCGGCATGACTGCAGAGGACGGGGTATACTGGCATGACCACGGGACAAACACGCCTCCCGATGCATCAAGGCTTCTTTCCTCCCTTCTTCCGATATCAGGCCCTGACGGACAGACAGTCTATACCACGACACATTCTGCACAGGATGCCTTTGCCCTGATATGCGAAACAGGCGGGGCTTCTCTTGTCCGGGATGAGGTTGATGAGAGGGCCTGTCTTGATGCACAGACAGGCACGGCATCATGTTCCGACGGAGGCAACGGCAGTGAGGACGGAATAATCGACACTCCTACGGCAGTCGGCGGCTGGCCTGAATATTCGGCAGCCACGGAAAATGAGGCCAATGACAAGACCGACACCGACGGGGACGGAATCCCGGACTGGTTCGAAGAAAAGTTCGGCCTTGACACGGAGTCGGATGATTCCAAGGCTATGACGATTGATACCAAGGGTAGATATACCAACATTGAAATGTACCTTCATTATCTTGTGCGCGACATAGTGGCGTCACAGGCTGGGAACGGCATATACACTGCTCTCGATTGATTCTCCTGACACGGGCGGGCCACATCTGCGGCTCTCTTGCCGATATGTGTCGTTACCGTACACGGAAAAATTGTCGCAATGTTAAAAAATACAAGCTTTGCGACAATTTTTCGCATATTGCATTGTCATTAATAGGTAATTTCGCATAACAGTTGATGTCAAAAGGCAAAAACAATAACCAAATAACAAATACTAACCAAATAGTTCTTTTATGAAAAATCTGAAATACAAGATTTCTCTGCTGGTTGCAGGGCTGCTTGCGACATTATCATTGTCGGCCCAGGAGATCAGCGGCGTCGTAAAAGATACCGGCGGCCTTCCTCTGGTCGGCGTGTCGGTCTTTGTGGACGGCACAACTATGGGAGTCTCGACTGACGCAGACGGAAGATATGCAATCAATGTTCCGGAAGCAAAAGGAAAGACCCTGGTGTTCTCTTGTATCGGTATGAGAACACATAGTGTTACAATCGGAAACTCATTACGGATAGATGTCATTCTTGATGAAGATGCCAATTTCCTTGAGGAGACGGTTGTCATCGGTTATGCCACGGTGAAGAGAAAAGACCTCATGGGCTCTGTGTCTTCCGTAGACAGCAAGGCTCTGAATGCGATGCCGGTCACTTCCGTCAGTGAGGCCCTTTCCGGAAGGATGGCTGGAGTACAGGTAACGACGACAGAAGGTGATCCTGATGCTGAAATCAAAATCCGTGTACGCGGTGCCGGTTCCATCACACAGGACAGTTCACCTCTTTATATTGTGGACGGATTTCCTGTGGAAAGCATCTCTGATATCCCGGCTTCTGACATACAGTCAATCGATGTGCTCAAGGATGCATTCTCTACTGCAATATACGGTTCCAGAGGAGCAAACGGAGTTGTACTCGTGACGACAAAGGGCGGCACGAGCGGAAAATTTTCCGTCAGCTACAACGCATATTGGGGGATGAAGAAGATGGCAAATGCCGATGCCATTCAGGTAAACAGTCCGTATGACTTTGTCCGCAACCAGTATGAACTCTCTATGATAAGAGGTACATACGATGATGATTATGTGGACTATTTCGGTTCATACCAGGATATCGACCTGTACCGGAATGTCGAGGGGAATGACTGGATACGCCAGGTCTTCGGAAATACAGGGACTAACTACAGCCACAATGTCTCCGTATCCGGAAGCACTGACAAGGTGCGCTGGACTGCCAGCTATTCACATATCGGGGACAATGCCATCATGACAGGTTCCACCTACAAGAGGGACAACCTCAACTTCAAGGCCAATTTCAAGCCTATCAGACAGCTTGAGTTTGATGTGAATGCCAGATATTCCAATACAAGGATAATGGGCTCGGGCTCCAACTCGATGAATGACGCAGGCTCCACATCAGGAAACGGCCGTCTCAAGCACTCCGTGCAGTATACTCCGATTCCAATTGCCGAGGGCGCAGCTTCCGGTTCCGACCTTGAGGAGGACTATGGAGACAACGCACCTCCTCTCCAGTCAGTGGCCGACAATGACAACAAGCGCGTGCGCCGCAACTGGACGGTGAACGGGGCTGTCACATGGCACATAATCAAGAATCTCAACCTCAGGGTGGAAGGCGGTCTTGACGACTATACACAGGAGAATAACAGATTCTACGGTCTCACCACATATTATGTGGGCAATAATGCACAGTATCAGGACCATCCGGCAACACGGTACACCGACCAATACAGGCAGACCATCCGCAACACCAACACGCTCAGCTACAATTTTGAAGAAGTGTTCAAGGATGACCGTCATCATCTGGACATCCTCCTCGGCCAGGAGTATATCGTGAAGAAATCCAATGAACTTACCTCTATGGTGGAGAATTTCCCGGTTTTCTTTGATGCGGAAATGGCATGGAACTTCATGTCCACGGGTACTGCGATATCCACCAACAACTATTATGACCAGAACGACAAGCTTCTTTCATTCTTCGGCCGGGCCAACTATGTATTTGACGACAGGTATTCCGTATCGGCGACAATGAGGGCCGACGGCTCATCCAAGTTCACCAAAGGGAACCAGTGGGGATATTTCCCTTCTGCGGCAGTGTCCTGGACTATTTCCAACGAGCCGTGGATGAAAAGTGCATCCGACTGGCTGAACAACCTCAAGCTTCGCTACAGCTATGGTACCGCCGGCAACAATAACATCCCGTCCGGAATGACAATGCTGAATTTCGCATCATTCTCCACTTCCTGGATTTCACAAAGTGACACATACTGGTCTACGGTGACAGACGGCGGAGATACCATCATGCCCAATGAGGACCTGACATGGGAGACTACGATATCACATAATATCGGGCTCGACTTCTCATTCTTCAAAAGCCGGCTCAGCGGCTCCTTCGAACTCTATCACAATACTACCAAGGATCTTCTCATCCAGTTTCCGACTGCCGGCTCAGGATATGAGTTCCAGTACCGGAACATGGGGTCTGTCCAGAACAAGGGATTTGAGATTTCTCTCAATGCTGTCCTTGTCGAGAAAGAAAACTTCGGACTGACTCTCGGAGCCAATCTCAGCATGAATGAGAATATGGTCACAAGCCTCGGAGGTCTTGACAGAATCGAGTCAGAGACGCAGTGGGCTTCCACTGAAATAGGCACGGACTATCTCGTGACTGTCGGCCAGCCTCTCGGCAATATCTACGGCTATGAGTCTGACGGAATGTATACGGTAGATGATTTCACATACAACGGGAAAGAGTGGGTGCTCAATGATGATGTCGTGGACTGCTCGGCTGTCATCGGTGACCAGTATCTGAGGCCGGGCGCCATGAAACTCAAAGATCAGGACGGGGACGGTGAAGTTACTGTTGATGACAAGAAAATCATCGGCAACGCCACCCCTAAGGGATTCGGAGGCATTTCCCTCACAGGTTATCTCTACGGATTCGACTTCTCCGCCAACTTCAACTATGTCTTCGGCAACGACATCTATAATGCCAACAAGATAGAGTTCACTTCCACGAGAAAATACCGCAACAGGAACCTCATGAAGACTGACGAGCAGAGGTGGACCAACATTGACTGGTCTACGGGGCAGATGATTACAGACCCTGAAGTTCTCCGCGATGTCAATGCCGGAGCGACGCTCTGGTCTCCGGCTGTGGGCAATGCCGTCCTTTCGGACTGGGCGGTCGAAGACGGGTCGTTCCTCAGGCTTTCTTCCGCTACCGTAGGATATACGCTGCCGTCGCAGCTTACAATGAAGGCAAAGATTTCCAGACTGCGCTTCTATGTGACAGGAACAAATCTTTTCTGCCTCACAAGGTATTCGGGATATGACCCTGAGGTCGATACACGCCGTGCGACTCCTCTTACCCCGGGCGTAGACTATTCAGCCTATCCCAAGAGCATAGGATTCGTTGTGGGACTTAATCTTACTTTCTAAAAGACAGAGCTATGAACATTATAAAAAGAATATTGGCCGGAGCCGGAATCCTTGCCGGACTGTCGCTCGCATCCTGTGATCTTACAACAGAATCGCAGTCAACTTTTGCTGAGCCTTCTGTGTTTTCAGACCCGACTCTCACTGAATATCAGATATACTCGATATATGAGGTGTTCGGTCACACCAACTCGCACAGAGGCCGTTACCTTCCGTGGTACGGCTACAACACCGACATAGAATGGTATATCTCCAACACGATGGACGACAAGGCTGACATCGTGCGCTACAACATGATTAGCACCAATTCCCAGCTGAATGTGCCTGACGGGCCATACAATGAACTGTTTGCCGGCATTGAGCGTGCCAATCTGACAATAGACGGAATCAGGGAGTACGGAGACCCCCTGTCCCGTCCCGAGATGGCGGCCCTCCTCGGAGAGGCGCTTACGATGAGGGCTGTACTCTATGCTGAGCTGCTGAAGGCATACGGTGAAGTCCCTGCCCGTTTCGGTCCTGTCACCCCTGAGACAATATATCTCAACAAGTCCGACAGGGATGACATATACAAGCAGCTTCTTGCTGACCTCGAAGAGGCTATCCCTTATCTTTCATACAATGTCGCCACTACCGACAGGGTAAGCCGCGCTTTTGCCGCAGGAATGTATGCCCGCCTGGCTCTGATGGCTTCCGGATATGCCCTCAGACCTGACAAGGGGTCTGTAGGAACCGGAAATCCAGGCACTGTGAGGCTTTCTGACGACCCTGAACTTTCCAAGGCAGCCCTTTATCCGAAGGCTCTTGAATATCTGAAGGATGTCATCAATGCCTCAGGCCTGGAACTTGAGCCGGACTATGAGGCCCTGTGGAAGAGCGTGAACGAAATGGACTTGACAGCCGGTCATGAGATTATATGGGTGATTCCGTTCAGTAACTCCCGCGGACGATGGAACTATACCTTTGCCATACGCAACAACGGCTACACTGATTATTCTCCTACAACATCCAACCGGGGGGGGCAGGCAGGTCCTGTGCCATATGTATATTACTGGTATGGTGAGAATGATTCACGCCGGGACATCAGCTGCGTCAATTACGAATGGGAAGACCGCGGCAACGGCACATTGCCTTATCCTGCCGGCATAGCCAACTGGTATTTCGGCAAATACCGCTTCGAATGGATGACGACCCACCCTTATGGCGGAGGAAATGATGACGGAGTCAAGCCTGTCTATATGCGTTACGCAGACATTCTTCTCATGGCAGCCGAGCTGGCCAACTGTTCCGGCGATGAGAACGGTTCCGTAACCAGAGATGAAAGCTATGCCAAGGAATGCCTGAGGACTGTGCTCAGAAGAGCCTACCTGGATCATGAGGCAGATGCCGACGCCATAGTCGACGCCCTCTCGGGAGAAGAGAATATATTTGAAGAAATCAAGAAGCAGCGGGCCCTTGAGTTTGTCGGAGAATTTCTCCGCAAGGCTGACCTCATCAGATGGAACTGCCTGAAATCAAGCCTGGACGGGGCGTCGGAAGAACTGGTGACCATGAGAGACAAGGGTACAGGTCCTGTGACAGGATTCAACTATGCCGGCCTCGGCACATATCTCTGGTACCGCCACGGCACCGTGGACGGAATCCCTTCAATCGAGATGTACGGGATTCACAATGGGGAGACGGCAGCTACTGATGTCATCGCTCCGGAAGGTTCCGGCTGGGTTCCTTATACCAATTCGGACGGTGAGCCTTCAAGATATTTCTACTATGAGAACGGCAAGGGAGCGTTCATAAGTTCCGACACCGGATTCGACAAGGCCGTGAACGGATTCTATGATGAAGAGACCAATCCTGACGCAAAGCAGTGGTGGCCGATACCGCAGACTACCATCACCAATGCCCAGGGCTCACTCTACAATGACTACGGTTATTAGCAGACAGAATAAAAAGTTAATTATATGAAAAAGATATTCTCCATATTATCCCTCGGCCTTTCGGCGCTTGCAGTCTCAGTCCTTGCGGCCGGCTGCGTGGAAGAAGTGCCGGAAGTCATTGAGGATCTCAACCTCTCCAATGTCCTCATGCCTAACAGCCCGACAGCGACTGTCAGTACGGCCGACGGGCATACGGTCACATTCTCATGGACCAACTCCAATACTGCCACCCAGTATCTGATTGAAATCTATCAGTTTGAGACTGAATCTGCTCCGGCATCGGCAGATGCTGTCACAGAAGAGATGCTCTCGTCGATGACTCCTCAGGAAGAGGTCGTGATGCCGGCAGAGAGCGGCAGCCGCACAAGCACCGATGTTGTCCTTGACAGGGAATACAGCTATTATGCGCGCGTTTGCGGACAGAACAGGGCTGAAGGTTCTTCCCAGGGAGATTCCAAGTGGGCAGTATTCCCGTATCCTATCGATACATATACGATAATGGACCCTCTCGCAAGTTTTACTCTTGCCGACAGGACCTCCAGCTCCGTATCGGTTGAATGGACTCTTGCCCAGGACGATGAGGACGGAATCAACCAGATCCGTGTGTCACCGAATCCCGATGACGAGACATCTGCATTCAAGGCATACCCTGTGACAGGAGGAACGACTTCTCTTGTAATAGACGGCCTCAAGGCCTCTACCCGCTATACTGTTGCCGCACATTTCAATTCGGCGACAAGAGGTACAATCTTCGCATGGACAAGGCCTTCTGCAGAAGGCGCAGTACAGGTTTCTGACACTGCGGCCTTCAAGCAGGCTCTCGTCGAGGCTGCCGACTGGGCTACCCCTCCTCTCAAGATTCAGGTCGCCTACAATGACGGCATACCATATGAGATGGGCCCGATGCATATTCTCGGACCTGTGGAAATCTACGGCGAGCAGACGGTCGACGGGGCAAGTCCTGTCATCATCGGATATTTCAATATGCGCTCACCGGGCATCAGCTACACATATACAGACTATACCAACCCTGATGCCCCTGTTGAAAACACGGTCGATAATATTCTCGGAGCAACATCGCTCAGGGCCGAGGCGCTTTCATTCAGCGGCAATGCATACGAGCTCGGAAGGAATGTGACATTCGCCGAGAACTTCCCTGCAGAATCATCGGTCAGTGTTGAAATCATCAACTGCGAGATGTCCGGATATTCCAACGGAATGTTCTATGACAACAGCAAGACCGTCAATTTCGGCAAGATCAGCTACGAGTCTGTATATGTGTCCGACATCAGCGGTGACGGCGGTGACAACTTCGACATCCGAGCCGAGAATACAATCGGAAGCATCACAATGCGCAACAGCACATTTACCGACGGAATGAGGACATTCATCCGCATCGACAAGGCGACTGTCAATTCATTGGTGTTCGAGAACAATACCGTTAACAATCTCGTCGGAATCGACAACGGCAACAACAAGGGCCTGTTCAATATCAGGGGAACTGTCGCAACATTCGAAATCAGCGACAATCTTTTCCTCAATCTGAACGGATGCCCGTCCAGGACAGTGATGTTCCCGACGCAGGCCACGGCATATCCGACACTTGTGTCCGGCAACTATTATTACAATCTTGCGGATACATTCTTCTATGACCCGGAAGCCCAGAGCTGTCCGTCATCGGATGAGTTCCCTCAGTCTGCAGCCATTGCCGGCGGCGGGGCAGTCCTCACCCAGGATCCTTGCTACAACAGCGAAAGAGGCATCTTCAATGTTACCAGTGCGGCAGTCCTTGCTGCCGAGGCCGGAGACCCGAGGTGGCTCACCGACTATGTTGAGCAGCCTGATCCGGACCTTGTGCCTGTAGAATACGGCTATACATGGGATCTTACAGACACTGACACATATTATGATGTCATCGACGAGTCTTGCGTGAGAGGAAACACGAGGTTCATCATCTCCTCCAATCCTATCAATGTTACTGGGGACGGCTTTGAATTTACGGCTGAACCGGCCTCATTTGAATATTCCGGAGTGCCGACCGACTGCGCAATGGCATTCCTTGTGGACGGGCCGGGTTCAGTGGTGCTTTCTTCTGTGGAGGACGGCTCTTCCAATGACCACATTACCGTGGCATACGGACCTGCGGACGGGTCTTCCGTTGAGGAAGTAGCCGGAGCAGTGTATGCAGGCGCGGTACGCACAAAGGTAGTGTTCCCGGATTTTGCGGAAGGCGAGCAGCATCTTGTGTACATCTACGCCTGCGGCCCTGTAATCCTGAGCGAACTTTCATGGACGGCCGATACCGAGACCGGCGGAACATCTCCTCTTGACACTCCTTCGAATGTGGCGCTTTCTGTACCTGAGGCCTCAGACGGCATTGTGACGCTTTCATGGGACGCCGTGGACAATGCAGCATCCTATATGATCAAATGGACCGGACCAGTGCCGTCTCTGGAGGATTCACTTTCAGTGACAGAAAACAGTCATGAGTTCTCTGTGGCCGACCTTGCCACTGGCATATACAATTTCTCCGTGCGCGCCGACATTTCCGAGACTGACCTCTCTCATGAGTCTTCAGAATTGTCCGAGGCTGTGAAATTCATCAGGCGGGAAACTCTCTCGAATGTCTCCGCGACATCACCTACGACATGGGGGCTTGAGGACTTCACTTTCATGCAGGAACTCATCGGTTCAGACCAGAATACCGACCCTGAGACTATCTGGGGAGATTCGTTCATCTACAATAACCTTGAGTATTATGCTGGAAATACAATCAGGTTCGCCAATTCGGACGGTCTTGTCTGCTTCCAGTATCCTGGCGGCAGCAACAATCCGCCAAACAGACGCTATCTGCGCTTCCTTGCCGGCGGCAGCGGTTCCGTTACAGTGACATTTGATGCCACAGCTTCAGGACGCAACCTGTATGTCCAGACGGCGGGAGTCTCCGGCCCTGCCCATGAAGCACCTAACACCGGTGAAGAAGGTGTTGAAAGAGGCACATTCACCGAAACGGTCACTGCAAATGCCGGCGATGAGATTATCCTTTGGGCGGATGCATCGCTCAGGGTATTCGAAATCACCTGGACTCCTGACGGATATGACCCGGATGCGACAATCCCGTCAGACCCTGATGCCATTGAGGCAGCTACTGATATAATAGCAGCATCCTTTACTCCGGATGTCTCCATGACAATAGCCGCTGCCGGCCAGAGCAATACCATCAACAAGGTCACATATACGGCCAAGAGCGACAAGGATATACTCTGGGACGGCGAGAGAATCAAGCTTCAGGGTGCCTCTGAAGTCGACGACGCGGGAATGCCGACCGGCAATGTCATCTCCTTCAAGATTACCCGTCCGGGCACAATAAAGCATTACATCCGTTCCGGCTCAAGCAGCGATCTTGAGAGACAGGTAAAGATAGACCTTGTGAAAAACGGTTCAGAGATACTGAACATCTATGATGAATTCGCTCCGGCTCCCGGATACAAGGACGGATCGGAAATCTCCACCGCAATCACCAGGGAGCATCTTGCAGGGACTTCTCAGACTGTAGTCGTGAACATATATGCGCCGACCAACAGCGTGAATGTCTACTGGCTGGAATATATACCTGATACACTATGAAGAGCTCACAGGCATTGATTGCCAAATGAAAGAGGGCGGGTCTGACCCGCCCTCTTTTTATTCGTACTCCTGATTCCTGATGGAGTCCGGTTTCAAATATTCAATTCTCAAAGAGGAAAAATTCCTTTCTGGTCATCCTCTTTGCGTCATCTGCAGGCAGATTCCCTGTTATGCCCTGCTGACCTTGATGACATTGCGGGTCATGCGTACCTTGGAGATGACCTTGTCCAGCTCAAGGTTGCTTGTGACGGAGAGCTTGACTGAAATCTCGTATGTGCCGTGACGGTTGTCTTCGTTGACATTGAAAGCCCTGATGGAAGCCTTGAAAATGTTGATGTTGTCAATTATTTCGTTGATGACCGACGGCTCGCGCGCAGCGGTCACCTTCAGTGTCGCCTGAAAACTTGATGTGCTCGGAGTATCGCTCCAGCGCACTTTCTGGATTCTGTACGGGTACATTTCAATGAGCCTTGCGGCGTTCGGGCAGGAGATGCGGTGTATCTTGATGCCGTCCTTGATTGAAACGAATCCGAACACATCATCTCCGTAGACCGGGTTGCAGCACTTGGCCATCTTGTAGTCAAGATTCTTCAGATTCCTGGCGTCGATTACGAGTATGTCATCGGAAGAAACTTTCTGAGCATCTTTTCTTTTTGCTCCCTGGGCATTATCCTGCGGGCTGCCGCCTTCCTGCTGCCTGTCTCCCTGGAGCGAAGCAGTCTGGGCCTGTCCGGCAGAGCTCTGTCCCGAGAGGCCGGCACCGGTGGCTTCAGATATTATGTCCTTCATGTCGGCTATGTCGACGGTCCCTTCTCCGACAGCTGCATAGAAGGCATTTACAGTCTTGAACTGCAGTTTTTTCATTATGGCGGCAAGAATGTCGTCTGTCAGCTCCATTTTCCAGTTCTTGAGCCTTCTGCCGAGGAGTTCCTTGCCTTCCGCAGCTTTCTGGAACTCCGTCTCGCTGAGCTTCTGGCGTATTTTTGTACGCGCTTTTGAAGTCACGACAAAATTGAGCCAGTCCTGTGAGGGCTTCTGGTTCTTGCCGCTCATTATTTCCACTATGTCGCCTGTCGTGAGCTTTTCCTTGATGGGTACTGCCTTTCCGTTGACTTTACCTCCGGTGCATTTGATCCCGAGGTTGGAATGGATGTCAAACGCGAAGTCAAGGACTGTGGACCCGGCCGGAAGTTTCCTCAGTTCTCCGGTGGGGGTGAACACGAAGATTTCTCCGGACGGAGGCTCCGGAAGCTCATCATGGTAGTAGGGATTGTCCTTGCCGCTGCCGGGATGTTCAAGAATGTTGCGGACTGACACAAGCCATTTGTCCAGAGTGGCCTCATGCTTGATGCCCTTGTATGACCAGTGGGACGCAAGTCCGTTCTCTGCCATGTCGTCCATTCTCTTTGTCCGGATCTGGACCTCAAGGAAGACATTGTCACTGTTTTTGACCGTGATGTGCAGGGATTCGTAGCCGTTGGGCTTCGGATTTGAAATCCAGTCCCGGAGCCTGTTGGTATCTGATTCGTATTCTTCAGTCACATAAGAGAATACTTTCCAGCACAAGGCATGCTCTGTCTCCCTGTCAGTGTCGCAGTCAATGATGAATCTTATTGCAAATACATCATACACTCCCTCGAACGGAACTTTCTGCTTCTGCATTTTCTTCCATATTGAGAAAGCGGTCTTCGTCCTGATTTTCAGCTTGTATGCGATGCCGGCATCGGAAAGTTTCTTCTCAAGCGGCCTGATGAACTCTGTCATCAGTTTATGCCTGTCTTTCTCGGTGGCTTTCAGCTTGTTGGTGATGGCTCTGTACTGCTCCGGCTCGGCATAGCGGAAATAGATGTCTTCCATCTCGCTCTTCATGTTGTAAAGGCCGAGCTGGTGGGCGAGGGGAATGTACAGCATAAGTGTCTCGAGAATCTTCCTTTCCCTGGAAAGTTTCGGAAAGATGTCAAGCGTGCGCATCACCTCCAGCCTGTCGGCAAGCTTCAGGACGGTGACCCTCGGGTCTCTGGAGTACGAGACAATCAGCTTCTTGTAGTTGTCTGCCTCAAGCTTCGTGTCCTTGGGCTTGATGGTGGAAATCTTGTTGAGCCCGTCAACAATCGTCAGGACATCGTTGCCGAATATTGATATGATTTCTTTTTGTGAGGGAACTACATCCCTGAGTCCTGCCTTTTTCATCATAACGGCAAGAAACTCTGCGGGATTATGCATTTCCTGGAATCTCATCGCCTCATGGATGAACACTGCTGCGATGCATTCGGCAGGCAGTCCTATCTCGCATGCCGCAATCTTTGCCACATTGGCCGGATGCTCTATGAATGGCTTCCCGTTGCCTCTTGTCTGTCCTTCAAGGGAGTGAAATGCAATAATATATGCATTTCTGACAAGCTCTTTGCCGCTGTCACTGAAATTCGGGAACAATGTGTCTGTAGTCTCCATGTCTCTATCACTCAAGTCCGATTATATACCGCCTGATTCGCAGCGATTGTATCTGTGAATTCATGACAGTTTTTCAAAGTTAATGAAAAACAATTATTCTTTCCAGACTTTAAGATATTCTTTAAGTGCCCACATCTCGTCCCTGTACTTGGCGGCTGAGAGGAAATCCAGGGCAGCAGCGGCTTTCTGCATGTTCTTTTTGGCCTGCCCGGCAGCCTTTTCCACCTGTTCCCTCGACATGGCGCGTATGACGGGGTCCTGAAGCACGGCGGCGAGATCCGCCTCTATGTATCCGTTCTTGTATGCAGAGTTGGTGTCGCGCACGGAATCATGCCCAAGTCCCACTGATACGGTGCCTCTGCCGAGGTCGCTCGGGTCGGGGATGTAATGAGGGTCATCGTATGAATTCGCGGCAGAGATTTTTCCTGAAACAGTGTTGGAGAGGCGTGGATTCTTTTTTATTCCGATCTGAGTCGGCGTAATGTTGTGTTTCCTGTTGTATTCCATCTGCTTTGCCCTGCGGCGGTCTGTCTCGTAGATGGTTTCCTGCATCGACTGCGTGATGGTGTCGGCATACATTATGACAAGTCCGTTGACATTCCTCGCCGCGCGGCCGGCCGTCTGAGTGAGCGATCTCCCTGATCTGAGGAATCCCTCCTTGTCGGCGTCAAGAATTGCTACAAGCGACACTGTCGGGATGTCAAGCCCCTCCCTGAGCAGATTGACTCCGACTAGCACATCGAAGAGCCCGTTCTTGAAGTCTTCGATGATTTCGACCCTTTCAAGTGTATCTACATCCGAATGGATGTAACGGCAGCGCACACCCATCCTTGTGAAATATTTTTCCAGCTCTTCCGCCATCCTTTTTGTGAGAGTCGTAACAAGGACCCTCTCGTCCTTTTCGGCGCGGCACCGGATTTCCTCCAGCAGGTCATCCACCTGGTTCTTTGTCGGCCGCACTTCTATCGGCGGGTCAAGGAGTCCGGTCGGCCTGACTACCTGCTCCACGACAAGTCCTTCGGACTTCTCAAGCTCGTAGTCTCCCGGAGTGGCGCTGACATATACTTTCTGTCCGGTGACGGCTTCAAATTCATCGAATTTGAGCGGCCGGTTGTCCGCAGCGGCAGGGAGCCGGAACCCATATTCGATGAGCACGGATTTCCGAGAATGGTCTCCTCCGTACATCGCCCTTATCTGGGGCAGGGTCACATGGCTTTCGTCGATGAATGTTATGAAATCCTTCGGAAAATAGTCTATGAGGC
Organism: uncultured Bacteroidales bacterium; assembly: GCA_944322565.1. GTDB lineage: Bacteria > Bacteroidota > Bacteroidia > Bacteroidales > UBA932 > Cryptobacteroides. Next base: position 171,158 of record CALUPG010000004.1, read on the forward strand.
AGAACGGGCGCATCCCTTCGCTTCTTCCGTCAAAATATCTGGAATAATTCTCAATGCCCGGGCAATATCCCATCTCCTTTATCATTTCCAGGTCGTATTCCACCCTCTGCTTCAGTCGCTTTGCCTCCAGCGGCTTTCCGATTTCCAGGAAATATCCGCATTGCCTTGTGAGGTCGTCCTGGATCTGGCTGACTGCCTTGGCCGAGCGCTCGCGGGTTGTCACAAAATTGTTTGCCGGGTATATGGATACCTCCTCAAGACTGTCGATGAATGCTCCTGTCACCGGGTCTATGATGGATATGCTGTCTACCTCGTCTCCGAAGAATTCAATCCTGACCGCATTTTCCCCATATCCGATGCAGATGTCCACGGTGTCCCCGCGGACTCTGAATGTTCCTCTCTTGAAATCTGTTTCCGTGCGGGAATAAAGCGCATCCACAAGCTGGTAGAGCAGTCTCGTCATGCTCCTCTCCTCTCCTTTGCGTATAGTTACGGTCTGTGCGTGGAAATCCTCGGGATTGCCTATGCCGTACAGGCATGATACGCTGGAAATCACTATGACATCCCTCCGCCCTGACAGAAGTGAAGAGGCCGCGCTGAGCCGGAGCTTCTCGATTTCGTCGTTGATGCTGAGGTCTTTTTCAATATATGTGTCAGTCGTGGGAATATAGGCCTCAGGCTGGTAGTAGTCGTAGTATGAAACAAAGTATTCCACCGCATTGTTCGGGAAGAATGACTTGAATTCGCCGTACAGCTGCGCGGCAAGAGTCTTGTTGTGGCTCAGTATCAGCGCAGGCCGCTGCAGTTTCTCAATGACATTGGCCATGGTGAATGTCTTTCCCGAGCCTGTGACTCCGAGCAAAGTAACAGCATCCGTCCCGCTGCTGAGTGCGGAGCAGAGTCCCTTTATTGCCTCAGGCTGGTCGCCGGAGGGCCTGTAGTCCGATACAATCTTGAATTTCATCGGTGCAATATACGCAAAATTCTTCAGAATGCGATTGCCCGGTCAATTCATGTTCACATCGCATTCCCTTGCCGTTTTCGGGCAATCAGGGATGAGTATAAATAAAAAAAAGAGGTTGTCGCCACTCACGTGGGGACCCCTCATACTAACCACATAATTAATAACACTAAAACTAATAACCGAATGCAAAGGTACTGCTTTTTTCTGTATCTCCAAATTTTTTGATAACATTTTTTACTGAAAAGCGGTGGTGTAATATGTCAATGTGTTCTATAGTGCATATAATCAATGATTTATAAATTGTTAAATTTTTATTACAATGATTGTGAGATTCGTGGTAATTATATTCTTATTGTTTGCCTGATAGTATAAAGTAGTGTGCTGGTCTTTTCTATTCGCTGCAAATGAGGAGGTTAGATGAAAGTGTCTTTCTCTGGATGTAATTTCCGATATATGGCGGCAGACATGTGGACAATTGATTTTTTATAATTGTTTTTGATAGATTGTAACGATTTGTAAGTACAATTGCCGACATGGTTCAAAATAAATATCGTGACAGGCAGGAGAGCGAATATTGTTAACTCCCGGAGTGATTGTCCGAAAAAAATCAGTGCAAGTCAAAATTTCTCCCGATAAAAATTTAATCGGGTTCTTAAAAATACTTATATTTGCACCGGATATCCGGTCGGGTTCATTTTTATTTTATCTGAGCGGATATTTAATTGGAACAAAATTTATTTAACAGGTTATGGTTTATTCTCACGAAGTGCAACAGATGTGTTGCGTCAAAAAAGGACCTAACCATGGTCCGGCTCCTATTCCAGAGGAGGGAAAATGGGTAAAGGCAAAGGAAATCACTGACATCTCGGGACTTACACATGGCATCGGCTGGTGTGCTCCTCAGCAGGGTGCCTGCAAGCTGACCCTTAATGTCAAGAACGGAGTCATCCAGGAAGCTCTTGTCGAGACTATCGGATGCTCGGGCATGACTCATTCTGCCGCTATGGCTTCTGAAATTCTTCCGGGAAAGACAATCCTTGAGGCACTCAATACCGACCTCGTGTGCGATGCTATCAATACTGCAATGCGCGAGCTTTTCCTCCAGATTGTCTATGGACGTACACAGTCTGCATTCTCTGAGGGCGGCCTTATGATAGGCGCAGGCCTCGAGGACCTCGGCAAGGGTCTCCGCAGCCAGGTGGGAACTCTCTACGGTACACTCGCAAAGGGACCTCGCTATCTTGAGATGGCAGAGGGATATATCAAGACAGTTGCCCTTGACGAGAACGACGAGATCTGCGGATACGAATTCGTACACCTCGGCAAATTCATGGACCTCGTGAAGAAAGGCACGGATGCCAATGAGGCTCTCAAGCAGGTGACCGGCACATACGGCCGCTTCACCAAAGAGGCCGGTGCAGTTAAATACATTGACCCACGTAAAGAATAAGGAGGAAGACGATTATGATAAGAGAAGTCAAATTCGAGAGCCAGGACCGTCGCATCAAACAGATTCTTGCCGCTCTCAACGAAAACGGTATCAAGGACATCGAAGAGGCAAACGCCATCTGCGACCAGTATGGTCTTGATCCTTACAAGGCTTGTGAAGACACCCAGCCTATCTGCTTCGAGAATGCAAAATGGGCTTATGTCGTAGGTTGCGCCATCGCCCTCAAGAAAGGCTGCAAGACCGCCGCTGATGCCGCTGAAGCCATCGGAATCGGTCTCCAGTCATTCTGCATCCCGGGTTCAGTAGCCGATGACCGCAAGGTCGGACTCGGCCACGGCAACCTCGCCGCCCGTCTTCTCCGTGAAGAGACCAAATGTTTCGCCTTCCTCGCCGGCCACGAGTCATTCGCAGCAGCAGAAGGCGCCATCAAGATTGCCGCAAAGGCCGACAAGGTGCGCAAGGAGCCTCTCCGCGTCATCCTCAACGGTCTCGGAAAGGACGCTGCCCAGATCATTTCCCGCATCAACGGCTTCACATATGTGCAGACTGAGTTCGACTATTTCACCGGCGAGCTCAAGGTCGTTCGTGAAGTGGCCTACAGCAACGGTCCTCGCGCAAAGGTCAAATGCTACGGTGCCGACGATGTACGCGAAGGCGTTGCCATCATGTGGCATGAGGGCGTAGACGTTTCCATCACAGGAAACTCCACCAACCCTACCCGTTTCCAGCACCCTGTTGCCGGAACTTACAAGAAGGAGCGTGTCCTCGCAGGCAAGCCGTACTTCTCAGTTGCATCCGGCGGCGGCACAGGCCGTACCCTTCATCCGGACAACATGGCCGCAGGTCCTGCCTCATACGGCATGACCGACACCATGGGCCGTATGCACAGCGACGCGCAGTTTGCAGGTTCATCCTCAGTTCCAGCCCACGTTGAGATGATGGGATTCCTGGGAATAGGCAACAACCCTATGGTGGGATGCACTGTTGCTTGTGCTGTGGATGTAGCCCAGGCTCTGAACAAGTAGTCCAAAATCAGCAAAAAGGGTAATTTCTGCGTTACGCTTGTCCCTCAAATCCTCATTTACAGCAGTAAACTGCGGTTTTCTGGGACTTCGCAAGCCTTGAAATTCCACCTTTTATCTGATTTGCGGATAGAATATATAAAGTCCCTGTAACTTCATGGGTTACGGGGATTTTTCGTGTATAGAAGTGACTTGAACTGAAAAAAGTTGACAGATTTGAGAGCATAAATCAAACGAGTCAATGATAGAAAGACACAAGCGAGACATTGTCTTGAAGACCGACCCAGTGACCAGGGAGAAGTATTGGTCCAACGAGGTAGTCACAGTATACAAACCGGACGAAGGCGACCGGGCAAATGCAGTTCTGGATATTCTTAAAGGCGTAACGACGGCGGAGGAAGTCAGAAAAAGATTTGACATCGCAACAGTCAACAGCGTATATATGTGGATCGGCAAATATGTAACTCAGGAGAAAGCATTATCTTTGGAAGAACAATCCGAAGAAGATATGGCCGGGAAAAGTAAAGATGACCAGATCCGGGAACTCCGGGCACAACTCAAGCAGGCACGAAAGGATGCGGAGCTTGAGAAGTTGCGGGCAAAGGCCTATGACACGATGATTAATTTGGCCGAGGAGACGTTCAACATTCCCATAAGAAAAAAATCTGGCACCAAACGGTAAGTCTGCTACGCGAGGAATGCCCGGGGTATGGCCTGGGCACTCTCTGCGGGCTGTTTGGTTACAGCAGACCATCTTACTATAAATGGGACAGCCGTGAGTTTGCAGAAAATGCCGTCGAGCCGCTTATCGTGGAAAAGGTAAGTGAGTACCGCAAGAATAATCCCGGTCTGGGGTGCGCGAAGCTATACCTGATAGTCAAACGGTTATTGCCTCTCCTGCTTGTCGGTGACGAACAGGAATCCATGATTGACAGGTATCTGGAGCGGGGCGAAATGTATGTGATGCAGGATATGTCGGAGACGCCGGTAGCCGTTGCCGTAGTCACGGATGAAGGTGACGGGGTGCTGGAGCTGAAAAACATAGCCGTAGACCCGCGTTTCCAGGGAAAAGGATACGGACGGGAAATGATCGAATATCTGTGCCGGAATTACAGGGGACGGTTCCGGGTCCTGACAGCCGGGACGGGAGACAGCATGAAGACTATGTCATTCTACAGGAACTGCGGATTCACCTGGTCGCATACCGTAGAGGATTTTTTCGTAAAGAATTATGACTACCCAATAATCGAGGAGGGCAGAGCCCTGAAAGATATGGTTTATTTCAAACGCAACTTATGATTTGTAAAATGCCTGTCGTAGCACCCGCAAATGTGCCTTGAAATATGGAAAACGGACAGAATTATATCTTTGTGGTGTCTGGTCTTGATGCCGATGATCGGGAGATGGGCATATATCTTACAGCCGAGGATGTCGGGGAGATTGTACCGGCAAAGGTTGAAAACGGAAGTTCCGACACTTTTATGCTTTCTGACCTTGAATATTCTGCGGTCTTGTCTGATGACAGGGTATTCAGAAAGAGATGTTTGGGCGAGCGGATGGTCGTGGCGGGCGTGACATTGTCAATCGGGCGCCGAAAGGGGATGATAGGATTTGAAGATCTCTGAATTTTCCGTATTTTTAGCCGATTTTTCACGATAAAGGCACAGGTGGACAATTTTTCGGTGTATAAAATTACTGGAAAGAGTATGCTGGTAGTATTGGAAGGACTGGACGGGTCGGGCAAATCGACCCAGGTAAAAAAATTGAGGAGGTACCTCGGGGAGAAAACAGGGAGGATGGAATATATACATTTCCCGAGATATGATGCTCCGGTCTACGGGGATTTGATCAGCCGCTTCCTCAGGGGCGAATTCGGCTCCAATGAACAGGTTCATCCGCAGCTGGTGGCGCTTCTGTTTGCTGAAGACAGGCATGGAGCTGCTGCTCAGATGAGAAGTATTCTGGATGCAGGCGGAATAGTCCTTCTGGACAGGTATGTCTATTCCAATATTGCATACCAATGCGCGAAATTGGATTCTGAAGTGGAGCAGGGGCGTCTCAAGGATTGGATCATTGATACTGAATACGGGGCTTTCGGACTTCCTGTCCCTGATCTGAACATATTTCTTGATGTCCCGGTCGGGTTTGTGGAGCAGAAATTGTCATCGTCCCGTAATGGCAGCGGCAGGGAATATCTCGCAGGAGCCAGTGATATACATGAGGCGGACATTGAGTTTCAGAAAAAGGTCCGCGGCATATATCTCCGGCAGTGTCACGATGATCAGAAGTTCCTGAGGATTGACTGTGCCGGCACTGACGGAGGGATGTTGCCCCCGGATGACATTTTTATCCGAATCAAGGAGGTTGTAGACAAATTACTTTGAAAATATTATCGGGATGTCAGAGAAGAACAGCAATGACAGTAATGATCTCAGGGATACGGCCGCATCAGAAGATGCGGTAGTCCGGGAAGAGACTGATTCTGGAAAAGAGACGGAAACTCGGGCTGATGCGGGGACAGAATCAGCCGGAAGAAAGAAATTGCCTCAGCTCCCGCCTAGGGCGCGGCGCTTCTGCGCCTTTCTCGTAGGTGTCGTTTTTTTTATGTCAGGGACTCTGAAGCTTATGGATCCTGTCGGGTCGGGGCTCATAATGGAGGAATACTTCAAATTCTTTCATGTCGGATTCCTGTCTTTTGCCGCAAAGTCATCAGGAACGCTTCTGGCTTTCATAGAGACAATGTCAGGAGTGGCCCTGATTACAGGTGTCTGGCGCCGATTCACTGCTTGTGTCGTATCTGTCTTTATGGCAATATTCACTCTGCTGACATTGCTGCTTCTCATATTCAATCCTGCCATGGACTGCGGCTGCTTCGGAGAGGCCGTGCATCTGACCCATGCCCAGTCATTTCTGAAGAATGTCGTCATCGATGTCCTGATTTTCGCCGCATTCTGGCCGTTCAAGTCATTCGGCAGAAACAAGAGACGGAAATATGTCGCATTTTCCCTTGTGTCGGTGGCTGTAGTGGCTCTCATGCTCTATTCTCTTCTGTATATTCCGCTGATTGATTTTACGGACTTCAAGCCCGGCGTAAGGCTTGCTGCGGCTGATGTCCGCAGTCATGCAGAGGGAGAAGATGCCTATGAAGCGGTATTTATCTACGAAAAGGACGGGGAGAGAGAGGCTTTTACTCTTGACAATCTGCCGGACTCTACCTGGACTTATGTCAGCACTGAGACAAGGAGCCGCAATGCGTCAGCAGACGAGCTGATGCCGGCCTTGTCATTTTCGGATGCATCGGGAGAATATCATGATGAACTTGCAGCGCATAAGGATGTCATGATTGTTTCCATGTTCCGTCCCTCCGACGCCGATGCCGCCAAGTGGTGCAGGACTGCCGCATTTGTCAATGATGCCCTGGACAATGGCTTCTTTCCGCTTGTGATTGTGTCCGGGACTCCGGAATCTGTCCTGGCGGATTTTTCCGAATACGGCCTGGACGCTAATATTTCCTCAACCCTTTTTCCGGTCTTGTATTATGCTGACTACAAGACCCTCATATCTCTCAACAGGTCAAACGGCGGAGTGACATATTTCAACCGCGGATATCTGGTCAAGAAATGGTCCTACAACAGCATGCCGGGCAATGCCGACCTCGCAGAACTGGCTTCCGGCGATGTCACTGAGACTTTTCTTGTCTCGGACACCGCCGGAAGTCTGACTTTCCAGGGATTTCTCCTGTATTCTTTTGCCGTTATGCTTCTGCTCTGAGATTTCTCAGTCTCTGCGGCCGCCCATCGCAATGGCAATGTAATAAAGCAGAGTCGCCAATGAGCCGATGGCTGCAATCACATATGTGTAGGCGGCCCATTTCAATGCATCAATTGCCATCGGCTGGGTGCGGCTGTCGGTTATGCCGGCATTGCCGAGCCATGACACTGCCCTCATGCTTGCATTCACCTCCACCGGCAGGGTGATGATGCTGAAAAGTGTAGTCATTGCAAAGAGGCCGATGCCTATCCACAGAAGTGTCGGGAATGTGTTTACCATTATGATGCCGAGCAGCAGAATCCACTGTACGATGTTGGAAGCGAAACTTACGACCGGCACGAGAGCCGAGCGCATTTTCAGGGGAGCATATCCTACGGCATGCTGCACTGCGTGTCCGCATTCGTGTGCTGCAACGGCTGCTGCTGCAACTGACCGGCTGGAATAGACCCCCTCGCTCAGGGCGACGGTCTTTGTCACCGGATTGTAATGGTCAGTGAGCATCCCGTTGGTCGGAATGACCTTGACATCGTAGATGCCGTTGTCATGCAGCATTTTCATCGCCACTTCGGCACCTGACATTCCGTTGGGCAACGCTTCTTTCGAATATTTCTTGAATCTGCTCTGAAGGGTGCCTTGTATGATCATGCTCAATATCATCACCGCTATGAAAATGATCCAGATACTCGTTGTTGTCATTTTTTCTCTTTTTAATGATTATTTTTTTAAAACACGGTCGGAATCATCTGCAAAAAGCAAGCCGCTGAAATTTTGTCATGTTTTTCATGACATTTCCATTATATGGTCCTGATTATTTTCGTATTTTTGCAGCCTTGCATTTTTGAACTGATGATGGAAGAGGATAAAAGGTTTGCCGTAACCGGCAAGAAAGATGATTTTTCAAGACTGGAGATAAATCTCCCGAACTGCATACATAATTACCGTTATTTCCGGTCCAGGCTGAAGCCGTCCACAAAGATGCTCATTCTGGTCAAGGCCAATGCCTACGGGCATGGGGCAGTGGAGTTTGCCTCGATGATGGAGGAGGCCGGGGCGGATTATCTTGCCGTGGCGTACCCGGTGGAGGGTATAGAGCTTCGGAAGGCCGACATAAGGACGCCTGTCATGGTGCTTACTGCCGGGACGGATTTCTTCAGGGAAATCATAGACAACGGTCTGGAACCCGGCATCCCCAACATGTACACTCTCAAGGCCTTGTGCGGTGTCTTGGACAGCAGGGGCATAAAAAGATTTCCCGTACATATCAAGCTGGATACAGGAATGCACCGTCTTGGCTTCATGACATCGGAAATTCAGGAACTGGTCGATTTCCTTGCCGGAACGGATGCCGTGCAAGTGAAATCAATATATTCACATCTTGCGGCAGCTGAAGACCCTGCCAATGACGCCTTTACGGAAGGGCAGGTGTCCATGTTCAGGCAGAATGCGGACACGATATCCGCATCACTCGGCTACAGACCGCTGTATCATATCCTCAATTCTGCCGGTATAGAGCGTTTCCCCCAGTATCAGTTTGATATGGTCCGTCTTGGCATAGGCATCTATGGGATAAGCGCCCTCGACAATGTAAAGCTGGCCCCCGTGGCCTCCTTTAAGTGCAAAATATTGCAGATCAAGCATCTCAAGCCAGAGGACGGGACCATAGGCTACGGACGCTGCGGCCAGGTGGCACCTTCAGGGACAGACATAGCCATCATCCCTGTGGGCTATGCCGACGGCATCGACCGCCATCTCGGCAACGGCCATTGTTCATTCATGCTCAACGGCCATCGCGTCCCTACCATAGGAAACATCTGCATGGACATGTGCATGCTCGACATTACGGGAGTTCCGGCAGAAGTGGGCGATACCGTGACCGTCTTCGGTGAGGAGCCGACCGCATCGGAGCTTGCCTCCATCCTCGGCACGATACCTTACGAGATATTCACTTCCATTCCGAGGCGTATCGAAAGGATTGTAACCCGCTGAGTTTTAAGGGAGTGTTTTGTAGAATCCTGTGAGAAGTCCTGGTTTCTGCTTCCGGACACCTTACCGGTTTGAGGAAATTATGTGTCACTGAATGCACACCATAGTACAACCCGCCTAAAAATATAAATATGTAATAATATGAGTGCCAATAAAATACATAAAATATTATTTGTCTGCCTCGGAAACATCTGCCGTTCTCCTGCAGCGCAGGGTGTGTTTCAGTCGATTGTGGACAGCAGAGGCAGGGCGGATGAGTTCCTGGTGGATTCTGCGGGCACATATTCCGGTCATAGAGGCCAGCTTCCTGACAATAGGATGCGTGCTGCGGCTTCGCGCCGGGGCTATGACCTGACTCACAGGGCGCGGCCGGTGTCTGTTACGGATTTTCTGGAGTTTGACCTCATAATAGCGATGGATGACAGCAATTTTACAGATCTGATGCATCTGGCCCCGTCGGTGGAGTCATCCCGGAAGATAAAAAGAATGGCCGATTATTTTACCGGCCAATCCATGACTTATGTCCCTGACCCGTATTATATGGGACATGAGGGTTTTGAACTTGTCCTTGACCTTCTGGAAAATGCCTGCGGCAATCTCTATGATTCGCTGGCTGCCGGGAAGTAGCCGAAAAGTGTCAGAGCATTATGCTCGATGCCACTTTGTCTGCCGTTTCCTGCCCTTTCAGGTGGGCCAGTATTGTGAGCCCGAAAGTGATTGCGTGTCCGGCTCCGCGGCCAGTGATGATGTTGCCGTCTTTTGCCACTCCGTCCTTTGTATATTTTGCCCCCTTTTCAATCAGTGCCTGTTCAAATCCGTCGTAGCATGTCATTGTCTTTCCTTCCACAGGCAGCTGGCTGAGGACGAGGCTCGGTGCTGCGCAGATGGCTGCCACTGTCCCTCCTTCTGCATAATGTTTCTGCATGAGGTCCATGAGCCTGCCGCATTCCGCAAGGTTGTTTGAGCCCGGAAGTCCGCCGGGGAACAGCATGAGATCTTCGGCGGAAGTCCCTTCAAGTATGGCATTTTCAAGGAATTCTCCGAAAGTCATGTCCGCACCCATCGGGATGTTGTGCGACCCCATGACGGTCTTGTCGTCATAGATGGAAACTATCTTGAGATTCACCCCACCTCTGCGGAGGACATCAATCGGGGCAATGGCTTCAGTCTCTTCAAAGCCGTTGGCGAAAAAAATGTATGCACCTTTCATGTCGATTTTGATTTATGGTTTATGTATAAGGAACTTTTCAATGTTTGCAATCACTTTTTGTGAAAGTCTTTCCGTGCTCTGGGCTGACATGCCTGCCACCGAAGGCGTATAGATTACATTCCCGAATGTGGCAAATTCATCTTCCAGTGTCCCCATCCCTGTGCCGTCGCAGAAATAGAAGCTGTCAGGATTGTCCCTGAGCCATTCCTTGATTGCCTCTATGTCGAAAGTCGCCCCTATGGAAGTGTTCATCAGTATCTTTCCGTTTCCGAGGATTTCAAATTCCTTCTTCTGGAGCAGATATGTGTTCCGAGGCAGTGTTGTCAGCACTATGTCGCAGGTCTTCAGCAGATTGTGCAGCGGAAGATATGAAATGCCGTCCTTCTCAGCCTCCGGTTTCCTCGTCCTGCTGAAGTAGTGCACATTGCTTCCGAAGAATCTGAATGCGTCCGCACACATCCTTCCCGTCGTACCAAGACCTATGATGCCCACATTCATCCCGCCCAATTCGTATTTGCGCTGCTTCCACTGCCTTTCTCCGAATCCGTGCAGGAAACGCACCGTTTCGCTTATCGCATATTCGACGACTCCTTCGTCTCCGTAGTCCCGCACACCAAGGACCGTGATTCCGTGTTCCCGAGCCGCAGCGATGTCGACATTGCAGCTGTTTTCATCGTACAGTGTGCAGCACATCCCGATATATCTGATATTCGGGCACGACTCAATCACATTCCTGCTGATTTTCGTCTTGAACGATACCAGCACCCCGTCTGCATCACCGATTCTCCGTATGATTTCCTCGTCCGAATCCGGCATGTCATAATGCATCTCCACTTCTTCTGCAAGCCCTTGAAGCCTCTCTTTTGCCGCATCATTGATCAGCACATCTTCTATTGCAACTATTTTTCTGAATCTGTTTTCTTTCATGGCAAATGAATTTTCGTGCATTTGTGGCATCACCAAGTCATCACCTGCAACTGCGAATCTACTAAAAGTTCAAGAAATCCCCAAGCCGCTTCCCGCATTTTCATCCAGGTTTTCATCCTAACATCGCACCAAATCCGTATGCTATTCCTCCGTATATCCGACAAATTCTGCATGAAATGAAAATAATCAGAAGAAATGAATAAAAATTTGGAGTATGAGAAATTTTGCCTATCTTTGCAATCCCAATCGCAAGAGAGGGACAAGTTCATAAAAAGAACAGCAAAATGGTGTCATAGCTCAGTTGGTAGAGCAAAGGACTGAAAATCCTTGTGTCCCTGGTTCGATTCCCGGTGACACCACTTCAGAATCAGAGAGTTACAGAAATGTGACTCTCTTTTTTTGTGCCGTTTTGTCCCCTGTTTCGGGTAATGTGGGTATAATTGACAAAAACGGTTGGTAAAGTCACTGTAAGTTGTTAAAATTCTGTAAAATATAGAGATTAGATGAAA
>CALUPG010000005.1 GCA_944322565.1 uncultured Bacteroidales bacterium
GATTGCTCCGCCAAAAAATTTTGGGTCTTTCCAAGAATAACTCTTATCTTTGCATCCGCTTTTGACTCCCATGGCAACAGAGTAAAGCAACATACGGATCGGTCCGGTAGCTCAGTTGGATAGAGCAACAGCCTTCTAAGCTGTGGGTCTTGGGGTCGAATCACAACCGGATCACATGAAACATGATGCGCCTGACCGGATGGTCAGGCGTTTTTGTGCCGTGACGGACTGGACGGGAGCTTGCTCACGGACTGGAAGTTACGGCACAAAAAAGTCGGACGGAGCCCGGCACATCATGTGTCGCCATGTAAGATCGCCCGTGGCGCAGGGTCTGGGAAAAAGCCGCAACGCGGGTTAATCCCAACCTATACCTGTTCTGATTCCAGAAAAATTTGGAATGGATTTGGCAGTCGTTCTATCAGTTTACAGATAAAAAGACTATATTTGCGAAAGATGAAACTGATAGACAATCATATCAAGAACATAGTTTCCTTGTGCAAGCGATACAAGGTAAACAGGCTGTTCGTGTTCGGGTCTGTGCTGACTGACAGATTCAATGACGAAAGCGACATAGATTTGGTCGTTGATTTCAAGAAAGACGAGGTGGAGGATTATTTTAACAATTACTTCGATTTCAAATATTCATTACAGGATTTGTTCGGAAGAAATGTTGATTTGGTGGAGGAACAATCCATAAAAAATCCGTATTTCCGAAAAAGTGTTGATTCTACAAAGCAGTTGATATATGGATGAGAATATAAACAAGCATCTGCACGACATTCTGGATGCAATCAATGAGATAGAATCATTCTTTGGAGACAAACCCAAGTATTTCAATGAGTTTTGCAATGACCTGTGTTTAAGGCGGGCAGTTGAAAGGGATATTGAGATAATCGGGGAAGCGATGAACAGGATTCTGAAAGAGGACAAGAACATAGCCATTACCAATTCCCGAAAGATAGTCGATGCAAGGAACTATATCATACACGGTTATGACAGTCTTTCAGCTGATATTCTCTGGAGTATAGTGCTAAATCATCTGCCGCAACTGAAAGAGGAAGCACAGATACTACTGGAACAATAAACGATTTTAGATGGATTAATTTAATACCAGCCCTCTCGCAGCAATGTGAGAGGGTTTCCTGTATATAGGAGATTCCGAATGAAATGGAAACAAAATTGGAATCTACACAGCCTATTAGATATGCCGCACTCCATTAGATATACCGATTCTCATTCCATTTAAGCAGCAGTGAAATCATACTTTATCTATTCCAAATAAAACTGGAAGTCAAGTTTGAGACAACATCCTTTAACTACACCTGTAAACAGCCAAATCAAGTTGGATTCATACCTCATATATACCTGCCAACATACAGTACAGGTAAAGGATACAAGCAGAGTATCTATCCAAAATACCCTGCCCTGTTATCTGGGGAAATCAAAATCCAATTCAAGTGACTGCCTGTGTAGAGTACATTGATAAGGTACTACTTTAGAAATAATCAGATTAAGACATATTCAGATAAGGATCGACAGTCTGCAGACCGTTCGATAAACGACTGATACTCCGGATATTGGTCGACACTTATGTTTAACCAGCCGTTCTCACAAGGGACGGCATTTTTCGTTTATATGACATGACAGCACAACAGATTGTAGACAGGGAAATCCTGTATGAACAGAGTTATGTCCTTAATGAACTAATCAGAGTAAACGACAGTCTTTGGGACAAAATCGAAAACACCAATGAACTTGATGAGGTGTTTGAATGGTGGTTGGTTACACCTTACATGGCAAAACTATTAAAGGAAAACGGTGAGGTAATCTTCGCTGACTATGACTGCTACTGGTGGGGAAGAACTACTACCGGACAGGCTCTTTATATGGATTGGGTCATACAGGAAATAGCCAGACAGACGGAGGGATAACAACAACACCGCAAAGGCTGAAACAACAGAATCAAATGTTACAGAGTATTCAAGGGACTTCCTTTTCAATTCGGGATTAACCGGAGTTGATTTGGATGTCTCTTTATGAATAACCAATTAAAAATCAAAGGAACAGTGGAAGCAACGACAGGTTACAACGGATTTACACCGTCAGACTATGCGGAAGAACTTTACAGGGATGCAAAGGTAAATTCCCAAAGGAAACAAAGGCTGCAAAGGAGACTGGACAACCTTGAAAAGGAACAGCAACAGAACTTGAAACACCAGATGAAGCAAAGGATATTCAAGGCAGGCATAGAATACTATGAAGCAAGGGCAGAATACTGTTATTATCTGGCAGAGAGCGCATACGAAAGGGAGCTCAAGATATGGACGACATTATGCTGGACTTCATGGCTGAACTGGACAGACAAACAGAAAATAAGACAGAATTGCCTATGTAGAATCCAAAACACAGGGAATCAACGAAAAATCAAAATGGATAACCAATTAAATGCAAACAATATGAGCAAGGAAATGGACTGGGACAACTTCGTTCCTACAAGAGAAATCAGAGAGAACGACATGAAATTCAGAGAAAGTATCAGACAAAGAGAACATTTGAAAGTAGAACTGGCTGAACTGGAGAAACGCAAGAGGGACATATTCTGGGATGTGGAATATGCGATGCTCTCAACAGGGATAAAATACTTCAATACCTGTGCTGAATACTGGCTGTATAAGGTGGAGAGTGAGTATATCAAGGCAGAGAAAGAGTATCTAAACAGCCAAGAATAAGACATTCGCAAAATACTGAAAACAAAATTGCAAGTCAATCTTGATTTTCAACTGATTTTGGCGGAAATTTGCTGCTACAATACCCCATTGAATGGAAAACTTTTATATCTTTGTGCTGTTATCGAAAGGTAACAGACATATTGGATGAAAGTGTTCGCTTTTATCTCTTGATAAGGAATCTGGAAAATTCGTTTGAGCCAAGAGAATATGCAACGCCATTCATCACTTGTTTTGTCATATACTGTTCCAAAGTATATAGCAGCAGGTGTGGGGTATTGTTTATTTGGCTCAAGGTTATTCCAGAACCTCTTATCAGATAAACGCAAACTCCACACTTTCTTTGTTTTGCATAGATTCCATTCTGGAGTTGAATGGAGTGTGGTTTAAGCCATGAAGAAAATTTTATTACTTATTATTTCGCTATGCCTTGGCTTCGTATTGTCAGAAGCAAAAGACATTAAAATTTCAGTTACCCCATCCGATGCAAAAATATACATTGATGGGAACTATGTCGGTGATGGAGTTACGACAGCTTCATTGAAAAAGAAAGATGGTTTTCTTGTTGTTAAATTCGAGCGAGATGGATATGTAACAACTGAAGTGAGAGTTTTTGCATCAGATAAACGGACAGCCTTTTCTTACACAATGAGAAAAGATGAATTCTTTAATGTCTCTGCTCCGTCAGGACTTGTAAATAAATACTTTTCAGTAACAGTATCTAAAGATTTGTATACTGTAGATGAAAATGGAAAAAAGAACTCTGAACTTGCGTGGAAATTGATTCATCAAATCCTGCTTAATTATTTTGATGAAATTCAAACGACTGATTTTGCTTCTGGATTTATTCAAACTCCATGGCAATACGAAACATTTCCTGCAGCAGACAAACAGATGCGTACTCGTGTTTCTGTCAAAGAAAGTAATCTTGGTGGAGACTTGACATTTCAAATAAAAGTTTCATCGGAAGTTGCACCTTTAATGGCATCCCAAAACGATGAATCTTTTCAAGAAATAGATAGAATTGCGAAAGATTTTGAGCCTATTATCAGTGAATTCCAATCCCGTTTAGGAAAATTATAATCTTACTTAATAATTTTATTATGAGAAAAACATTAATAATTATTGCGTTATCCGCTATTACATTTGCAGGTAATGCTCAAACATTCAGTGAGACTTTTGACTCCAACACAATGGGGTGGACAGAAGAAGCAAGTTCACGGGGAGAGGCTGTTGTGAAAGATGGAGTTCTTCATTTAGTATCAAAAGGGACAGAAATGATGTCAAGTTGTTATACTAATCTTGATGTCAAAAAAAACTTTGAAATCAAATGCAAGGTGAATGTCAAAAAAATTGATGACGGTAATCCTATTGGAATAATCTTCAATTATCTTGACGATTATAACTACTGTCTGTTTGGTATTGATGAAGAAATGGCGTATTTCAAAGAAATCAGAGACGGTCAACTTGTCGGATGGAGAAGAAATGCACTGAAACTTAAAGGGAAAAGAAAGGTAGAATTGGACTTTGCCATAAAAAGCACATACAATAGAGTGCAATTTGAAGTAAATAACATGACGGCAATTGAATTAAGATTTAAGCCTCTTGTTTCAAATGGTATCGGGTTTTATATTGTCGGTAATCAAACAGCTGATTTTGATAATCTTGAAATCATCCAATAATTTATTACTTATCATTTTCGATCTATATCCCCTCCATCCGAGGGGATTTTCTATCTTATTATATATCATCCTATTATCGACGCTGTAATTTCGTGAGGGGTATATAAACAGAAAAATCGGGATGTTATGGCGCAGGTAGGAGAATGAGAGATTAAGACAACTCAACTAATTGATTTACAATTATACTACTTTAAGTTTAACCAAACATCCACTTATGCAAAGTGTGTAAGCAACCGTGTAAGCATAACAGCAATGATTCGCAGAGCAACATTTGTAATTATCTGATTTTCAATAAAATTACACCACGCTCAGTTGGATAGAGCAACAGCCTTCTAAGCTGTGGGTCTTGGGGTCGACTCCCAACCTGATTATTGAGATTGAAAGTAGTTGATAATCTCTGCTTAACAAATCATTTTTATCAATTGCACCATGCCTGCTGCGCACCACATTACAGTTTCTGCCATCTGCGGCAATTGTGCGAAAACAATCGGTCTAATACATCCGGATGATTTCGTCAAGAGGCTTTCTGGGTGGCCTGGACGGATCAGCGGCCCTGTATCCCAATGCTATCACAGCAAGAATTTCCTGACTTTCAGGGATATCAAGTACGGCCCTGATTGCCTCCGAATCACGGATCCCCATCACAAGAGAATCCACGCCGAGTTCGGCTGCCTTGAGCAGGAGGAAGGCATTCCCGATGCCGGAATCATATATGCCCCAGCCGTTGCCGAGTTCATTGTCAGGACGGCCATCCCGGTCAAAGCCGGCAATATTCTTCTCAAATGAAGTCACTGCGAGCACTGACGCTCCTGCGACATTCCGGGCATTCCTTGCACCGAGACATTGTCTGATCTTTTCAAAAGCCCCGGCTGATTCCGCAATGTAATATCTGGCCGTCTGGCTGTTTTTCCATGACGGAGCCAGGGATGCAGCCCCAAGAATTTCCGTCAAGGTTTCACGCGGAATTTTGCGCGAAGCATCAAAATGTCTCACACTTACCCTTCTGCTGATAATCTCATCCAATCCCATAATTCATATATTTATTAGAGACAAATTTAAAAATAAATGCAGAATTTTCGTACCTTTGTAGATTGATGGCATAACATTACCCGACGCAACAATGGTTGCGGCCATCTCCCATATCAGGGGATAAATTAGTTTAACATAAAATAAACAACATGAGTTTGAAAATCGTAGTATTGGCAAAACAGGTTCCTGACACGCGCAATGTCGGGAAAGATGCCATGACAGCCGACGGCACCATCAACCGTGCGGCACTCCCTGCCATCTTCAACCCTGAAGACCTCAATGCTCTTGAGCAGGCACTCAGGCTGAAGGAATCGCATCCGGGGTCCACAGTGACCATGCTGACAATGGGACCGGGACGTGCGGCAGAAATCATTCGCGAAGGACTGTACCGCGGGGCTGACGGAGGATACCTGCTGACAGACCGGGCATTTGCAGGAGCCGACACTCTGGCCACCTCATACGCCCTGGCCACAGCCATCCGCAAAATCGGCGAATATGACCTCATCATCGGAGGAAGGCAGGCAATCGACGGCGACACCGCACAGGTAGGCCCGCAGGTTGCAGAAAAGCTCGGACTTGCCCAGGTCACCTACGCCGAGGAAATTCTTGATGTGGATGAAGCCGGCAAGAAAATCACTATCAAACGCCACATCGACGGAGGCGTGGAGACCGTAGTCGCTCCTCTTCCTCTAGTCATCACTGTAAACGGGAGCGCAGCTCCGTGCCGGCCGCGCAACGCAAAGCTTGTGCAGAAATACAAAAGGGCACTCGGGGCCCAGGAAAAAGCAGCCATAACCAAAGAAGGGGAAGCACTTCCATACGCAGACCTCTATGACAGAAAGCCTTATCTCAATATCACTGAATGGAGCACTGCAGATGTCGGTGCAGACCTTGAACAATGCGGTCTGAGCGGATCTCCGACAAAAGTAAAGGCAATCCAGAACATTTCGTTCCAGGCCAAGGAGAGCAAGACTATGACCGGAAGCGACAAGGATGTCGAGGGTCTGATTACAGAACTTTTAGCAAACCATACGATAGGATAGACAAGTCATGAACAACGTATTCGTATATCTTGAAATAGAAGGCACTACAGTTGCCGATGTCAGCCTTGAACTGCTGACAAAGGGCCGCAAGCTCGCCGACAGGCTCGGATGTCAGCTTGAAGCCATTGCCGCTGGACACGGACTTGCCGGCATTGAGAAGCAGGTGATGCCTTTCGGCGTGGACAAGCTGCATGTGTTCGATGCACCGGGACTCTTCCCATATACATCCCTGCCGCATTCCTCCATTCTCATTAACCTCTTCAAGGAAGAGAAACCTCAGATCTGCCTCATGGGAGCAACCGTCATCGGCCGTGACCTCGGCCCGCGCGTATCCTCCGCCCTCACAAGCGGACTTACCGCAGACTGCACATCCCTTGAAATCGGAGACCACGAGGACAAGAAGGCAGGCAAGGTCTATGAAAACCTGCTCTACCAGATCCGTCCGGCATTCGGAGGAAACATTGTGGCCACAATCGTCAATCCCGAGCACCGTCCGCAGATGGCGACAGTCCGCGAGGGTGTGATGAAGAAAGAGATTCTCGACGAGAACTACAAGGGAGAAGTCATCAGCCATGACGTGGCCAAATATGTCCATGACACCGACTATGTCGTAAAGGTCATAGACCGTCATGTAGAAAAGGCAAAGCACAATCTCAAGGGTGCATCCATCGTCGTTGCCGGAGGCTACGGCATGGGGTCAAAGGAAGGATTCGACATGCTCTTCGAGCTTGCCCGGGAGCTCCATGCAGAAGTGGGTGCAAGCCGTGCAGCAGTGGACGCAGGCTTTGCAGACCATGACAGGCAGATAGGCCAGACCGGCGTGACAGTCCGCCCGAAGCTCTATATCGCATGCGGTATCAGCGGACAGATTCAGCACATCGCCGGAATGCAGGAGAGCAGCATCATCATTTCCATCAACAATGATGAGAACGCCCCGATAAACGCAATAGCCGATTATGTCATCAACGGAACCGTCGAGGAAGTAATTCCAAAGATGATCAAGTATTACAAATCTCACAGCAAATAGAATATGGCGAATTTCTATACAGAACACCCGGAACTGCGCTACCACCTCAACAATCCGATGATGGAGCGCATCTGCGAGCTCAAGGAGCGCAACTACAGGGACAAGGATGAATACGACTATGCTCCGCAGGACTATGCGGATGCCATGGATTCGTATGACAAAGTACTGGAAATCACCGGGGAAATCACCGGGGAAGTCATTGCCGCCAATGCAGAGAGTGTTGACCTTGAGGGGCCTCACTGTGCTGACGGGCGTGTGGAATATGCCAGCGGCACAAAAGTGAACATGGACGCGATGGTCAAGGCCGGACTGAACGGCATGACCATGCCGCGCAGATTCGGAGGACTCAACTTCCCTATCACTCCTTACACGATGTGCGCAGAAATCGTCGCTGCGGCAGATGCCGGCTTCAGCAACATCTGGTCACTCCAGGACTGCATCGAGACGCTCTATGAGTTCGGCAACGAGGACCAGCACAGCCGTTTCATCCCGCGCATCTGTGCAGGGGAGACAATGTCCATGGACCTCACGGAGCCGGATGCCGGTTCCGACCTCCAGAGCGTGATGCTCAAGGCCACTTTCGATGAGGAGAACAACTGCTGGAGACTGAACGGCGTGAAGCGTTTCATCACCAACGGAGACGCCGACCTTCATCTCGTGCTTGCCCGCTCGGAAGAAGGCACAAAGGACGGACGAGGCCTCTCAATGTTCATCTATGACAAGAGGGACGGCGGAGTCAATGTACGCCGCATCGAGAACAAGCTCGGTATCCATGGCTCACCTACATGCGAACTCGTATACAAGAACGCAAGAGCAGAACTCTGCGGCGAGCGCAGGCTCGGCCTCATCAAATATGTAATGGCTCTCATGAACGGGGCCCGTCTCGGTATCGCCGCACAGAGTGTCGGCCTGAGCCAGGCAGCCTACAATGAGGCTCTCGCATACGCAAAGGACCGCAAGCAGTTCGGCAAGGCTATCATTGAATTCCCTGCCGTATACGACATGCTTTCCACCATCAAGGCAAAGCTTGACGCAGGACGCGCGCTTCTGTACCAGACATCACGCTATGTGGACATCTACAAGGCACTGGACGACATCGCCCGCGAACGCAAGCTCACCCCTGAGGAGCGTCAGGAGCAGAAGAAATATGCCAAGCTGGCAGACGCCTTCACTCCTCTGGCAAAGGGAATGAACTCCGAATATGCCAACCAGAACACATACGACTGTATCCAGGTTCACGGCGGCAGCGGCTTCATGCTTGAATATACCTGCCAGCGCATCTACCGCGACGCCCGCATCACAAGCATCTACGAAGGTACCACCCAGCTCCAGACAGTAGCTGCAATCCGCTATGTCACCAACGGCTCATACCTCGCCACCCTGCGCGACTACGAGCAGATTGAGTGCTCAGAGGAGATGAAGCCTCTGCTCGAGAGGGTAAAGGCCATGACCGACAAGTTCGAGGCCTGCACCAACCTCGTCAAGGAAGCCGGCGACCAGGAGTTCCACGACTTCATGGCCCGCAGGCTCTACGAGATGGCTGCCGTCTGCGTGATGTCGCACCTCATCATCCAGGATGCCACCCGTGCGCCGGAGATGTTCACCGAGTCCGCCAAGGTCTATGTGAACTACGCCGAGGCAGAAGTCGGGAAGCACAATGCCTTCATCACAGGCTTCAACAGGGAAGACATCGCCTGCTACAGGAAATAAGTTTACAACTGCGCCCGACGGAGCCGAAAAAGCTTTCCACCGGGCGTGAATATACGGATTATCGCGCCCGGTGGCATTTTGAAATAGCCGTCGGGCGCGATTTCATTGAAAAAGTGCGCCCGGTGGACAAGGAAAAGTATATCCACCGGGCGCAATATATGAATGACACGCCTCAGCCAAAAGCAGCAGGAGACGCTACCGCTTCCAGAAAGAGGTCGTGAAAATCACGAAGAATGTGAAGAGCTCGAGACGGCCCACGAGCATGATGAACGAAAGGAATATCTTGCAGAAGCCGTTGAGCGATGAGAAGTTGGACATAGGGCCGACATCACCGAAGCCTGGCCCGACATTGCTCAGGCAGGTAATCACGGCACTGGTGGCGGTGACAATGTCCGTGAAGCAGGACATCACGATACTGCCTATCACGAAGGTAAACATGTACATGCAGAAGAAGCTCATTATGCTGCTCAGCAGTTCCGGGCGGACGCTTTTGCCGTTGTACTTGACATTTATGACGCCATTTGGATGGATGATGCGCTTGAGCTCATTCATTGCGTTTTTGAAAAGGAGAAGGATACGCACGCATTTGATGCCTCCGACAGTCGAGCCTGCGGAGCCTCCGATGAAGAGGATTATGAACAGCAGCATCTGGGCGGCATAAG
This sequence comes from uncultured Bacteroidales bacterium, assembly GCA_944322565.1. GTDB lineage: Bacteria > Bacteroidota > Bacteroidia > Bacteroidales > UBA932 > Cryptobacteroides. The sequence goes on from CALUPG010000005.1 coordinate 9,880, forward strand.
GCCAATACAGATAGTCGGCAGAAGCGAATCCAGTAGTCGTCAATATTGTCACGACCTGGAAAAAGGCATCCCTGATACACCTCTCAATACTTGAATATTCTTCCTGATGCCCGCTGAAAAACAGCATGGCGGCAATGACAAGGGAAACAGTCACCGTGATGCCTGTATAGAGGCGGAACTCCTCATCCTTGAAAAGGTGCGAAGGTTTTCCCTTGAAAAGGGCGTAGAGAAGCGCATAATTGGTCCCTCCGATGAACATGAAGGCCGTAATCACATACTGGATATAGGCCGAATCCCAGAAAGCGAGACTGGCGGTCTTGGTTGAATAGCCTCCCGTCGCCATACAGGCAAATGAATGGCATACGGCGTCAAAAAGGTTCATCCCTCCGAACATCAGCATCACCGTTTCCGCTGCTGTCAGGCCAATGTACATTATATACATCCGGCGGGCGGTAGAATGGAATGTGAATGAGAATTTGTCATGCATCGGCCCGGGCACTTCGGCCACATAAAGGTCCCTGCCTTCGATTCCGAGACTCGGAAGTATCGCCAGCAATATCACCACTATTCCGAGTCCTCCCATCCACTGGGTAAGGGACCTCCAGAAAAGTGAAGCATGCGGCAGCACCTCCACTTCATTGAGGATGGACGAGCCTGTAGTGGTGAAACCGGACATGACTTCAAAGAATGCATCAGGAAATGACGGTATACTGCCGCTTATCATCAGCGGGAGACTCCCGAATACAGTGAACAGAATCCATATCAGCGACACTATCAGATATCCGTCCCGCTTTGTCAGGGTCCTGTCCTTGACTCGCGTGGAAAAAATGAGCACCAGGGAGACGGCCATTGTCACCGCCGCAGAAATCAGGAAGGCATCGGCATCATGCTCCTTATAAATCAGCGCAACGCCCATGCACAGAAGGAAGGCAATGCTCTCCACGAAGAGAAGCCTTCCCAGAATATTCACTATAAAGCGGAAATTTATCATATCTCTAAACTGCCGGGGTCATTTCCGGAACATCCGAAGAACTTTCTTGACTGCCGACGGCAAGGCGAATATCACTACATCATCACCGGCCTGTATCCGGACATCACCCTTTGCTATGACAGCTTCCCCGTTACGGATAATACCTCCCACATTGGCATTGTCGGGAAAATCCAGTTCGGCAAGCGTGCCCTGAGTGATTCTTGCCCCTTCCTCCACAGTCACCTCAAATACTTCAGCCTCTGAAAATGTCACGAATTTCAGATGCTTGACATTGACATTGATTGTATAACGGTAGATGTTGGCAGCCGCAATCAGCTTGGTGTTGATGAGCGTACCTATGCCGAGATTTTCCGCAAGGTCAGTATAGTCAAGGTTCTCGACTTCAGCCACAGTCTTCTTCACACCGAGCTTCTTGGCAAGAAGACAGGTCAGTATATTGGTCTCGGAAGAGCCTGTCAGACATACGAAAGCCTCGGTGTTGCGGATGCCTTCTTCCCTCAGCAGGGCCAGGTCGCGGCCGTCTCCGTTTATCACAAGCGTCGACTTGAGCTTGTCCGCCAGTTCAAAGCAGCGTTCTCTGTCCTTCTCTATCAGCTTGACATTGTAGTGCTGCTCCAGAAGAGATGCGGCCTTGAAACCGATGCGAGAGCCGCCGACTATGATTATGTTCTTGATTTCAAACCTTGATTTTCCGCAGATAGAATATATCTCCGGAATATACATCGGCTTTGTGACGAAAAACGCAAGATCCCCGTAGCGGAAATAGTCATTTCCCCTCGGGATGACAGTCTGGTCTCCCCTCTTGATTGCCACTACGCGGAAATTGTCGGTCCCGTAAGCCTGGGCTGTCTTAGCCAGCGTCAGATTGAGGACCGGTGCATTTTCCCAGATTTTTATGGCCAGAAGCTGAAGCCGCCCGTCAGAAAATTCATGCTGCTGCCTGGTTCCTGCAAGCTTGAGTGCGGAAACGATTTCCTCCGCAGCCAGACGCTCCGGATAAATCATTGAATCAATGCCCACCGTCCTCATGTACTCACGGTTGGCATCCTCAAGATATTCGCTGTTGTTGACCCTCGTGATTGTATACTTGGCGCCAAGATGCTTGGCAAGTATGGAGGAATTGATGTTCAGGTCCTCCTGATGGTTGACGGCTATAAAAAGGTCACAGTCGCGGACTCCGGCATCCTCAAGTGCACCTATCGATGTGCAGGAAGCCTCCTCTGCAAGTATGTCCAGCTGTGACTCAAGTTGTTCAAGCTTCTCATGATCACTGTCAATCAGCATGATGCTGTGATCCTGCCTGCTGAGCATTTTTGCCAGATGCGTGCCGACTTCACCGGCCCCGGCTATGACTATCTTCATGGCTCGTTTCTTAAAAATATCCGGCAAAATAAGGCATTATATTTCAATCTGCCAAACCTAATTTGCAAAAGGAAGCCACAAAAATGAAGTCACCGGTTGATAGGAATAAGCCCCATGGAGACCCCTGTCATCACAAGGTCCGCGGCATTCTTCGCATTGAGTTTCTCCATCAGATGGCGGCGATGCGTGTCAACAGTATTGACCGATATGCACAAGGCCGTGGATATCTCATTGTTTGACAATCCTTCAGAAATCAGCTTAAGTACATCGAGCTCACGCGGGGTAACATTGTCTTCGCTGAGAATCCCGGAATCGCACATCCCGGCAACCTCATCACAAAAATATTTATTTCCGGCCAGGACATTGGCCACAGCATCGACAATTGCTGATGAGTCGAGGGACTTGAACAGAATGGCATCGACATCGGAATTGAGAAGCTGCTTTACAAACCACAGCTCCTCGTGCATGGTATTGACTATAATCCGCAGCCCGGGACAAAGAGATTTTAGCTGCGATATCATGTCTAGTCCGGAGACATCCGGAAGACCTATATCGAGAATCACAACATCAAAGTGAGTTTTTGCCAACAATTCAAGGGCAGCGGTGCCTGAATTTGCATCCGCTATGACTGCGTTAGGAAAATCAGCCTTCAGGATGTCTTTAAGTGCTTTCAGTACAAGAAAATGGTCATCGACCACAAGAATATGTGCATCAATTTCTTCCATCTGACAAGTCGCGGTTTCAGAATATTTTGCAAAGAAACTGCAATCATGCCAAAAACGCATCACGCAAATACATGATTTTCATTGTCATTTCAAACACTGGCGACGCCTGTAAAGAGGTACCGAAAGAGAGAAATGCTGCCCGAAGTCTCCTTCCCCAAATGAAAGAGTTGCTCCTATGGACTTTACTCTTTCCCTGATTACCGACATCCCTATTCCTTTGGTATTCCTTCCGCCGCGCACTGTTTCAGGCAGTTTTGCCGTGCCGTCGGAATCAAAGTCCAGGCTCAGCATCCTGCGGTTCAGGCGCAGGATGATGTCCACATTTCTTGCACCGGAATGCCGCACGATATTCGAAAGCAATTCCTGGAATATTCTGTATGTCTCATATGATATGTTATCCGGAATATTCCTCCATTCATTTCCGTCCGCAGACTTCTCAAATCTGAAAGAGATTTCCGAATGGGCGGAGAATTTCCCGACATACGAATCCATTATCTCATCAAGCGATGCAAAACGGAATTCCGGAGGCATGAGTTCATGAGAAATGTATCTGACATCGGCACGCAGTTTCTCAATCATTTCAATTATGTCATTCCCGGCTTCACATTCGCCTTTTCTGCTGATGGCCTTCATCTGCAGACCGATTCCGAGCAGATCATTGCAGACTCCGTCATGAAGGTCCTCGGCAATTCTGAGCCGTTCTTTCTCAAGGCCTTCAATATATTTCTGGGCCAGCATCAGCTCTTCATACCGTTTCCTGCCCCGGCTCCAGAACACATAGTATATCAAGCCGGCCACAGATGCCAGCATCAGAATGACGGCCGTCATCAGCCACTGGATACGGGCAGACCTCTCTCTTATCCGGTCCGTCTCAAGCCTGGATATCTCCAGGTCCTTTACCCTTGTGTCATATTTCACCGACCATTCGGAAAGCTGGCTCTGAATCGCATCGTCGCGGAGACTGTCAGAAGCAGAAATTGCATTCTCATAGCATGATGAAGCCTCGGCAAACATGTTCATCGCCATATAATTCCGTGCCATGCAGAGCCACAGGATATCCGGTGCCGACTGCTCGTTCTTACCTGAAGAAGCAAGCAGTTCAGAAAGTATCCTGTTGCTCTCGCTGTATTTTCCTACAGATGCAAACACCTTTGCCTCAGTCTCCTTGTACCCGAGCACTTCCGGAAGATTCTCCGGCAGATTCCTCATGAGTATAACGGCTTCCCGGTCATAGAACTCAACTGAATCCCTTTCTCCCGTATAGTTGAACATCGCAAGAATATAGGTCAGGACCTTGAGCTCATATTTCGGCTGCCCCAATTTTCTGGCTTTCGCCAAGGCCTCGCGAAGAATCTTCACGCTCTCTTCATAATTCCCCTTTTTCGCCAGTATCGCCCCTACCGTCGAATAGGCATATATGACATCGTCCGGGTCTGTATCTTCATCTGACACTTCCACGGCTTCCCTTGCATATGCCTCCGCTTCGTCAAGTCTTGAATATGACACATACAATACGGCTATGTTTGTCAGGACATGACACAGCTCGGACGACACTCCGTCTTCTCCGTCAAGAAGATCCACCGCCCTGTTATAATAATGGAGAGCCGAATCCAGTTCCGCCTTTCTCTTCCATGAAAGTCCGATTGAGGCAAGGAGAGAACTCCGTATTCCTGCACTGCAGCCGAGTCTGGCAGCCTCCGAATATGCATGCAGATGAGCACGGATGCTTTCATCCATCTGTCCGAGAGAAAATCTTGCCTCCGCAATATTGGTAAGGAGGCCTACATAAAGTTCGGGATTGTCCGGGCCGGCATACTTCAGTCCTTCATTACAGCAGAACAGGACACTGTCTGCATTTTTATCTGAATAATACACACTTCTCTCAAGCCAGACAGAAGCCAGGGAATCCTTCTGACTGTCGGAATGCTGAATCTTCCCCTTGCCCTCCGGAGTCATGTCAAAAGCCGGCAGGACGGCAACCGGAATAATTATGGCCGACGCCACGGATATTATGCGAAAGGTTATCTTCATAGGCGGCTCCGGGCAGTCAATCATTGCACACGTATCGTACGTCCGATTTTAAGTATTGTCTGCGGCGTGATGCCGTTCATTCTGCACAGAGCGGCAACCGATGTGCCGTTGGCCAATGCTATCCGTCCGAGAGTATCCCCGGACTTTATCGTATAGTATCTCATGGCCGCTCTTTCCGCATCCTCCCTGGCATCATCTTCGGCATTCAGGATTTCGTCTTCAAAATCCTGCTCATAATTGCTGTACGGGCTGAAATACTTTTTCTTGAGGACAAACAGACGATATCTGAGATCTCCTGTCTCAAAGTCTATGAGCCACTGGGGATCAAAGGCATATCCCTTGTATCTGGTCTCGAAATGAAGATGAGGGCCGGTGGAGCGTCCGGTGGAGCCGCCCAGACCTATGACATCTCCGGCATGCACCCAGTCTCCGGACTTGACCTTACGGCTGGACAGATGTCCGTAGAATGTCTCAAGGCCGTTCTGGTGTCTGACGACCACAAGATTGCCGTATCCTGACGCATATCTTGAGACACGGACTTCACCGTCAAAGGCGGCATGGACAGGGGTTCCTGTCGTCAGGGGAATATCTATTCCCTGATGCCTTCTTCCCCTGCGTATGCCGAATTTCCCACGGGGATGCACAGCGCCGAGATATGGACAATGGTACTGGCTGAGACTGTCCACCACCCACAGAGACCACACATTGTCAAGACTGTCCAAATCAATTTTATACGGATCCATGGAGTATTCGTCCCAATATTCGTTGAATACTTCCGCCTGCATCATGAAGTCTCCGTCCTTGACATACTGCCATGTGTTGTCGCTGTAAAGCACCACCTTCACATGCTCATTGACAGTATCAAGAGTATCAATGACCATGGCATCCGTGTCAATCATCGATTTGACAGGTTTGAGGGCAGGCCGGGGCACAATCAGTTCGGCCTCCTGTCTTGTCAACGGGACTGAGCGTCTTACAGTGGGAAAACCGCTTCCGATGACATCGTCCCGGCCTTTTTCATCAGCCGGAGATGCCGTTGCGGCTGCAGCCGACAACACCAGTATGGTTATGATTCCCGTTATCCTTGCAACGATTTCTGTTTTCGTCATAATCTGCCGCTTAAGATTTCACGCACCTTCGCCACCTTTTCATTCAGGAGTTCCTCCGACGAGGCCTCACAGATGAACCTGAGGTATGGCTCCGTATTTGACGGACGGATATTGAACCACCACTGCGGGAATTCCACCCTGTAGCCGTCAAAATCCATATATGCCGTCGGTTTCTCTGCTTTCATGAAATAATCCCTGACGGCATCCATTGCTCCCTGCTTGTCTTCAATTCTGAAATTGATCTCCCCGGAATTCCGGTATTTTGCGATGCCGCCGACAAGACGGCTCAGGGAGATGCCCCTTTTCTTCATTTCCGCAACCACATTCAGAATAAGCACAGACGCAAGAAGTCCGCTGTCTGAATAGAAGAAATCCCGGAAATAATAATGCCCGGCCAGTTCTCCGCCGTAGATTCCGTCAAGTTCCCTGAGTTTGCGGGCTGCAAATGCCCTGCCGACTTTCCATGTATGCATTTCCGCGCCCATAGGCACAAGATATTCGCCGACCGCCTTTGAACTTCTTATATCCTGAAGCACTCTGCCGCCGGCGCCTTCACATCTGCACTTCCCTTCCGCATTGTTCCTGCAGTCTCCGAAGAACCAGTGGCCGAGCACGGCAATCATAAGGTCGGGAGAAATGAAACTGCCGTTCTCGTCCACGAACATCACTCTGTCGGCATCCCCGTCATAAATGACCCCAACATCTGCGCGGGATGAAAGCACCAGCGACTGAAGAGCCCTGACATTCTCCTGAACGAGAGGGTTTGGCTCATGGTTCGGGAAGCGTCCGTCCATTTCATCATAAATATATTCCGGGGCGTCCCCGAAAATTTCCTTAGCGAAGAGCGCGGACATGCCGTTGGACAGATCCATCGCTATCCTCAGACCAGAATAGTCCCCCCTGAAGCTGAGGAGGAATTTCAGATAGGCATCATGTATGTCCATAGGAATGACAGCACCCTTCTTCGCAGCCGGGACACATTCCCTGCCCGAGTCAATCCAGTCCCGTATCTGCCCGAGTCCATTGTCAAGACCGACCGGAAGTGCATTCTCCCGCGAAACTTTCATCCCGTTGTACTGCGGCGGATTGTGCGATGCCGTAATCTGGACAGATGCCTTGAATCCGTATTCGGCAGTGCCGAAATACACCATCGGGGTTGTGCTCAGGCCGAGATCATAGACATCGGCACCGGCATCAGTCAGTCCGCGCACAAGCCAGTCATGAATTTCAGGAGATGACTCCCTGCAGTCCCTTCCCACAAGAACCTTGTCTGCCTGAAGCAGCCCGGGGATGAAAAAACCAGTCTTATAAACTGTTACCTTGTCAAAGTCAACATTATAGACACCCCTGATGTCGTATGCGTGAAATGCTCCCATACCTATTTGCTTTTGGTCTTGTATCTCGGGCAAACCTTCCCGCGGGCAATGCCGCTGAGCTTCCTGCCGATAAGCTTTTTCCTTACGGGAGCGACCCTGTCGACAAACAGGTTCCCGTCAAGATGGTCCATCTCATGCTGAATCATCCTGCATGCAAATCTGTCGAATTCCTCGACCTGCCTCTGGAAATTCTCATCATAATATTCGACCTTGATTTTGGCCGGACGGCGCACATCAGCATATATGCCCGGCACACTGAGGCAGCCTTCGGAATACTCCCTGGTCTCCTCACTGGCCTCAAGCAACACGGGATTAATCATAGTCCTGCGGAAGCCCTTGAGGTAATCGTATGTCTCGGAAACCACATCCCCGTCCACAATCAGCACTCTGAGAGACACACCCACCTGCGGGGCGGCAAGGCCGCATCCGTCGGCAGACCGGAGAGTCTCCCGCATATCTGCGACAAGGGTTGTCAGATAGTCCTTCTGGGCGAGATCAGCATCTGCGGCATTTTCCCGAAGCACTTCCGCCCCATACAAATAAATCGGCAATACCATAATTTCTGTTATATTTTTATTATTTCCCGGGGTCTACCTTTTCTTTCGATGAGAGCCTCCCCGGCCACTGCGCCCGTGCTTTCCAGTCGTCTTATCAGACAATGAGTCAGGCACAAACTGATTGGGAACTACAAAATTTGTACCGCCATTTCTGCGGTCGAGCCACCCCTGAAGAATGATGGCCGCACTGATTTTGTCCACGGACGACTTGTCTCTCCTTTCGCTTGCCTTCATCCCGCCGTCAATCATAGCCCTGTGGGCAAGAACCGAAGTAAAGCGCTCATCCTCCATCTCAACAGGGATACTCGGAAATTCCCGCCTGAGCCTGGACACGAATGCCCGGACATCCGCAGCGGCTTCAGACGGGGCTCCGTCCATATTGACCGGCCATCCCACCACAAATGTCCTTACAGTCTCATTTTCGCAGTATGTTTTAAGATATTCTATTATCTTTGCAGATTGGACTGTATCCAGCGCAGATGCGAAGATGCCGAGGGGATCGCTTGCGGCGACTCCCGTCCTTTTCCTTCCGTAGTCTATTCCGATGATTCTGTCCATAATTCAGGGTGCAAAGGTAATATTAAAGTATGGCTCAGCAAAAAAAAGAAAAAAAGACGGTCAAATACAGGCTGTCGCTTCTGGATGCCCAGACACACGAGAAACTCTGGGAAATGAGATTCACAAAGACCGGCTTTCTTGTAACGGCAGTGTCGGCAGTCGTGCTTTTTGCCCTCACAATATTCTGCATCACAGCCTTTACCCCCGTACGCACATTCATACCGGGATATCCCGACGCCCACAGCAAACGCGCCGCAATTCTGAATGCGATGCGCATCGACTCGCTCGAGGCCGTCATCACCACATGGCATCTCTACTCCGAAAACCTCCGGAGGGTGATCGACGGGCAACAGCCGCTGCGCATAGACAGCCTCATTGACAGCAGGAAAAACGCAGAAGCCAAACTCACGGACGCAGGGGAGGCAGACAGACAGGACTCTATTCTCAGGCAGGCCGTCATGGAGGAAGAGCAGTTCGGGCTTACCGAAACGGGAAAAAGAAACCTTCCGATTGAAGGGCTGCACTTCTTCACTCCGCTGAAAGGAATCATTTCACAGGGATACGACCCTGTTATCCACCCTTACATAGACATCACCGCCCCGGCCAATTCCGTTGTTGCCGCAGTACTTGACGGCACAGTCATATTTGCAGGCTGGAATGACGAGGCAGGATACACAATACAGATTCAGCACAGCAATGACATCGTATCGACATACAAGCACAACCAGAAGCTCCTGAAGAAAACAGGAGACAAAGTTACTGCCGGCTCCCCGATAGCCATGGTAGGCAACACCGGCTCGCTGAGCACCGGGGACCACCTGCATTTTGAACTGTGGCACAAGGGAGAAGCCATCGATCCGACCAAATACATCAACTTCTGATGAAAAAACACATCAATTCCCGATGAGAAAGAGACGCATAGCCATACTTGGCTCGACAGGTTCCATAGGACGACAGGCACTTGATGTCATCCGGCAGCACAGAGATCTGTTTGAAGTGGAGCTTCTGACAGCCAACAACAACAGCAGACTTCTGGCCGAGCAGGCAATCGAGTTTGACGCCAACAATGCAGTCATCTGCAACAGCGACAAATACAAGGAAGTGTCAGAAGCCCTCCGGCCGTATTACACCAAGGTATTTGCGGGGATGCAGTCTGTCTGCGACCTCGTGGCGGGTGACGAAACAGACATTGTACTGACATCTATGGTAGGATTCAGCGGCCTGGAGTCCACTGTGGCGGCAATCAGGGCAGGAAAGACCATAGCCCTCGCGAACAAGGAGACACTGGTCGCAGCCGGAGAGACCGTAATGGAGCTGGCGGCAAAGCACCATGCGGCAATACTTCCCGTGGACTCCGAACACTCGGCCATCTTCCAGTGCCTCCACTGCTCCCCGCAGGCACAGATAGAAAAAATCCATCTTACGGCTTCCGGCGGTCCGTTCAGGACATGGACAAAAGACCGGATAGCTTCAGCCACAGCAGAGCAGGCCCTCAGACATCCGAAATGGTCCATGGGCAGCAAAATCACCATAGACTCAGCGACAATGATGAACAAAGGGCTTGAAATCATAGAGGCCAGATGGCTGTTCGATGTCAGCCCGGACAGGATAAATGTAGTAGTGCATCCGCAGTCTGTCATACATTCCATGGTGGAATTTGCAGACGGGGCCGTCATAGCCCAGATGGGGCATCCCGACATGAGAGAGCCCATACAGTATGCCCTGGGATATCCGGAGAGACTTGCGCTGGACAACCGCAAGCTTGATTTTGCGGAACTCGGCTCAATGACATTCGAGTCCCCCGACGAAACAAGATTCCCGGCCCTGGCCTTAGCCAAAGAAGCACTGGAAAAAGGAGGGAACATGCCATGCATCATGAATGCAGCCAATGAAGTTGCCGTCGATGCCTTCCTGCATGGCAGGATAAGTTTCTACGGCATGTCTGAACTTGTCAGCCGCTGCATGGCAGGCGTGGATTTTGTCAGCCATCCCGACCTTGACTGCATTTTCCTCACAGACAGGGAAGCAGCGGCGAAAGCCAGAGAAATTCTTTCGGACATGGCTTGAAAACAGCCGGATTCATAACTCAATAAGCACAAACTAAAGTCACAAGAAAGATGATTGCACTTTTCAAGGCACTTCAGATACTGATTGTCATATCAATACTGGTCTTAGTCCATGAACTCGGACATTTCATGTTCGCCAAACTGTTCAAGATAAGGGTAGACAAATTCTATCTTTTCTTTGATGCAGGCGGGTTCTCCCTGTTTAAGTTCAAGCCGAAAAATTCCGATACGGAATACGGGATAGGCTGGCTGCCGCTGGGAGGCTACTGCAAGATTGCCGGAATGATTGACGAATCCATGGACACGGAGCATCTGGGTCAGGAGGCGAAGGAATGGGAATTCAGGAGCAAGCCCGCATGGCAGAGACTGCTGGTGATGGCAGGCGGAGTCCTGTTCAACTTCATATTTGCCATTATCCTCTATGCCGGAATCCTTGCAGGATGGGGAGAAAGCTACATAAGCAATGAAAACAACAGGATTTATGTCAACGACCTGGCATACGAGATGGGATTCCGCACCGGAGACAGGATTCTTGCATTCGACGACTATGTTCCGGAGAATTTCGGCATGCTTCAGGCTGACCTTGCAAGAAGAACGGCTGAAAAAGCCACGGTGCTCAGGGACGGGGATACGCTTGACATCTACATTGACAGGAACATGATAGGCGATGTCCTCAACACCCCGGGGATGTTTTCACTGGCTACACCATTTGTCATAGACACTGTGCCTCCGACCTCTGCAAACTACGGCTGCGGTCTGACAGGAGGCGACAGGATAATAGAGATTGCCGGAACTCCGGTGGAGTATGTACAGGATTCATGGCAGCTGCTCAAGGGACACACGGATTCGGAAGTTCCCGTCTCCGTAGTCAGAGGAGCCGATACAATCATGATGTCAATGCAGGTGGATACCGCCGGACGGTTCGGAGTCCTGACACATATCCCCGGAATAAAGACACACAGATATTCTGTCCTGTCTGCCATTCCCGCAGGATGCAAAATGGCATACAACACCATAGGAGGCTATATAAGGGATCTGAAGCTTGTCTTCACCCCGAGCACGGAAGCCTACAAGTCCGTCGGCAGCTTCATCGCCATGGGACAGATATTCCCGTCATATTGGGACTGGTATGCCTTCCTGAGCATCATGGCACTCTTCTCGATAATGCTCGGCGTAATGAACCTGCTGCCCATACCGGCACTGGACGGAGGCCACATTGTATTCACTTTGTATGAAATCGTCACCCGGAAGAAGCCAAGCGACAGATTTCTCATTGGCGCCCAGATTGTGGGATTCATACTGCTTTTCGGCCTGATAATACTTGCTTTCGGCAATGACATAGGAAGACTTATGAGATAATTCGGATTTAATTCCTATATTTCAACCGATAAATGTATATACAAAAAATATCACACACTTAAATAAAGAACGCACAATGAAAAGATTCTTGTTCCTCAAGCCGGCAATTGCAGCCACAATAGCATTCCTCGCAATTGTGTCATGCGGCAATTCGACAAAACGACTTCTGCCTAATGTGAGCGGCAAGGCAGGAGAAATTGTTGTAGTCATAGGCAAAGAGGCCTGGGAAGGGACACCAGGCAACGAAATCCGCACCCTCCTTGCGAGCGACTGCCCGTACCTTCCGCAGAAGGAACCTCTCTACACCCTCATAAATGTTCCGGCAACGGCATTCACGAATATTTTTCAGCTGCACCGCAATATCCTCATGGTCAATATTGACTCAAAGGTCACGGAACCGGGAGTAAGGCTCAAATACGACCAGTGGGCCCAGCCGCAATGCATAATGCTTGTCAATGCTCCGGACAATGAAACGGCCGCATCTCTCATTGCAGAAAACAGCGAGCTGATACTCAACGCATACGAGCAGGCAGAGCGTGACAGGGTCATCATTAACACGAAACAATATGAAGCCGGGCAGCTCAGGGCCACAGTAAACAAGATTTTCGGGGGGTCCCCATATTTTCCGAAAGGATATTCATGCAAGAAAGAAACTTCGGATTTTGTATGGATTTCATATGACACCCAGTACACTATACAGGGAATATTTGTCTATAAATACCCTGCCACCGGAGATGAGAAAAAAGATTTTTCCCTCGAGGAAATCATCGCCAACAGAAATTCCATGCTGAAGGCAAATGTGCCGGGAATGTTTGACAACACCTGGATGACAACAGCCGAGGCCGTTCAGCCGGGACTTGAATACATAAAGTACAAGGACCGCCAGTTTGCCCAGACAAGAGGCTTCTGGGAAGTACACAATGACTATATGGGCGGACCGTTTGTGTCACATTCATTCTATAGCCGTGACGGGAAGGACATAATCGTGCTCGAAGCCTTTGTTTATGCCCCGAGATATGACAAGCGAATCTATTTCAGACAGGTCGAGTCAATCATATATTCATTCCAGTGGGAGGATGAGCAGGAAAAATAATAAAAATATTTTGGCAAATTGAAATAATTGTCTACCTTTGCACTCCCAATTCGACAGAATGGGGTGAACGGTGGGTTCGTATAACGGTTAGTACTCAAGATTTTCATTCTTGCAATAGGGGTTCGATTCCCCTACCCACTACGAAATATAAAAAAATAAAGTAATGGCAAATCACGCATCAGCTGACAAGCGTTATCGCCAGAGCGAGAGACGCAGATTGCATAATAAATATTATGCGAAGACGACCAGGAACGCGATCCGCGCCCTGAGAAATACGACAGACAAGGGTATGGCAGAGGCCAATGCACCGAAAGTCTATGCAATGATTGACAAGCTCGCAAAAATCGGTGTCATTCACAAGAACAAGGCGGCAAACCTCAAAAGCGGTCTTGCCGTTTACATCAACAAACTTTCGTAAGGGAGTAACCTTAAAGGTTTTCTTATAGCAGAGGGAGAAGCTGTCAAGGCGGCAGCTTCTTTTTCATAGAAACGGGATGTAGCGCAGTTGGTAGCGCACTACGTTCGGGACGTAGGGGTCGGGCGTTCGAGTCGCCTCATCCCGACCAAAAGCCTCGCAAAGCTGATATCAGTTTTGCGAGGCTTTTGAAGTTATACCGGCCGGCCAGTTATATGACCTCCATGTTCCTTGACTGGATCCAGCCCTGACGGCCGTCTGCGAGCTCAATATTGTTCCAGTCACCTACTTCATCCAATATTCTTACGACAGTGCCTTCGTGCAGGATAAAGAGATCTGTAGATGCTTCATCATCAGGGGAACTCTTCACGGATGTCACAGGCCGCATTATCACAGCACTGTCAGCCTTCATATAGTCGCTGCGCTGCCACAGGGAAAAACTCAGGCAGCAGAGGGCGAGAAGAAGCGCGAGAATTCCCCCGAAGAACCCCGTCCGTTTCCAGCCCGGGCGGACAGAAAGGAACAGGACAATGGCCAGGGCTCCTGTCAGACCGAGAAAAACGATGAACATGATGGCCCATGCATCAGAATCAAGCATATAGCATACTGCCCTCGTCCAGGTCTTGAGAACGAATTCCGGCACAGGGTCTATCCGGTCCTGCAGAAATCCGGATACAACTTCAAGATTATACCTGGCATCCGAATATGACGGATCAAGCTTCAATGCCCGTTCATAGTACAGGACTGCATGGGGATAATCGCCGGATTTGAAATATGCGCTTCCTATATTGCAGTACAGGGCAGCTGATTCGAGTCCTGAAGACTCTATTGTCCCATAGCCTTTGATTGCATCATCCCACCGGCCATCCGAATATGCGGCAGAAGCCTTTGTCCATAATGAATCTATGAATGCATCTCCTGCGGCTTCGGATGTGAGCGGGAGAGCAAGGAGCAGAAGCAGAGCCAAGGCCGAAGACCTGGTGGAATTGCCTCCGCGGGAGTTATTCTGGTTTGATTTTCCTTTCATCCTGGAATCCATTGCTGATATTATGTCTACAGCATCCTGATAATGAGTGTTCATGGCATCATGGCCCGAATCAGGGGCATATCTGGCATACTCGCACGCATCGACAAGAGTTGTGAAGCGGGATATCATCTCATCGTCCACACCTGAAGATGCAAGCATTGCGCAAACCCTGTCCCTGGAAAGTTCTGAGGCCGTTATATTGAGTTTGTCCGAGACAAAGCCGAGCAGGGCCTTGTGCAGTTCCTCATAAAATGCAGAGTAAAGATTCTGCCCGAGATATTCTTTGGCCTGACGGAGCCTTTTCAAGGCCGTCTTCGAGGCTTTGCGCGTCTTCATGCCGACAACATCCGCCCTGCGGGCGAAGAGAGCCTGCATCAGGAAATATATTCCGGCACATAAGGCAACCATGAGTGCTGCCAGCCCCCAAAACCGTCCTGAGTCAACGAGAAATTCACCTTTTGAAGACAAGTCATGACGCTTCGTCCGAATATACCGGATGTCTTCATTAAGATTCTTCACACCCTGGCCGACGACTGCCGGCACCACAGACTGCACTCCTGAAGCGCCGCCGTCAGCGCTTTTGGCCACTGAGAAAAGCAGCGGCTCAGTCTTCAGTGTCACATATCTGTCCTGGCCCACATCATAATAGCTGTATTGGATCGGAGCAATGGCGAAATCTCCATGGCTGCGCGGGATAAACGGATATTCGTATGTCTTGCTGCCGGAAGTGCCTGATTTGTCAAGATTTTCTGTAACCTTGGTGTCATAGACTTCAAAATCCGGAGGGAACGTAACCTTTGGAGCTTCTGTCAGAGATATGTTTCCTTTCCCCTTGACTGTCACAAGAAGGGATGCGGCTTCATGTGTTGCTATTGAATCCTTGCTGAGCCGTGCGCTGAGCGAAAATGACCCCACTCCCCCGCCGAATGATGCCGGGGCACCTGCAGGCAGTGGCGACACCTCAATTTTGAATGACGGGGTAGAGACACGCTTCCTTATGGTCCTGTATTCATCAAAAAAACCGTCGAATATGCTTGCCGGGCCTCCGGATGAAACCCTGACATTAACAAGGCACACGAGTTCAGCAGGATCAATTGTCATGATTCCGGACTGCTGCGGTATCAGTACAAATTTCCGGAGCAGAGCCGTATTGTATATCATGTCATTGTAGCTTTCCCTCTTGAATTCAATATTTGTCGGCGCCTCGACTTCCTGACTCCAGAAGCCGTCAAAAGCCGGGAAACGCACATTCTCGAAACCTGCTATGTTAGTGCGCTGATAGAGTTTCAATGTCGCAGTCACGGGTTCTCCGACGACGACTTTTGTCCTGCTGAAGGTAAAACGCATGAAAATGTCGTCATCCGAGATTCCAGACTGTGATGCCGCACTCCTGCCGGAGGAAGCACCTGAGGATGCACCCGCTCCCGGAGATGAAGATGCACCATTGGAAACGACTTCAACGGCTGTTGCGGGAGATACTATTTCCTTGCCCTTGATTTTGGCAACCGCCTCCGGCAACATGAATTTTCCTGTCTTTTTCGGAAGAAGAATATAGGTATAGGTGAACTGTGAGGACTTCGTCTTTTTCCCGTTGATGATTCTCAAGCTTGTGGAACGCCCCTGCTGAGGTCCCCAGACCAATTGAAAATCATCCCCTTCGCTCCAACGGAAATCTGACGGCTCGTTCTCCCCCTCAATGATGAATGTGACATTGAACTGCTCATCCGCTGCCACCACATCGGGAGCCTCGACCCTGACCGAAGTCTGGGCGGAGGCGTATATTGCGGCCAGCGACATGGCTGCCGTCAGGAACACTTTTCTCATAATATCCATTATTATGCTCATTACCAATTCTTTTCTTTCTGCCGTGACTTCAGGATTTCAGCCTTTTCTTTCTTTACCTTTTCCTGAGTCTCCTTCTCTTTTGCCTGGATAGCCTGAAGCATCTGCTGCGCAGCCTGCGGTGTTATCCTGGGCTCAGAACCGCCATTGCCATCCTGCTGCGGCTGAGGCTTGTCCTGATTCTGAGGATTCTGCCGGTCATTTTCATCCTGCTGATTCGAGTCGTTCCGGTTCTGCTGGTCATCCTGATTGTCCTGATTCTGCTGCCCGTTATTATTCTGCCGGTTGTCCTGGTCTTTGCTGTCCTGCTGATTGTCCTGGTTCTGACGGTTCTGCTGGTCTTTCAGCATTTCCCTGGCATAGATATAGTTCTCCTTTGCATCCATATCCGACGGATTGAGCAGAAGAGCCTGCCTGTATGCATCGACAGCGGCCTGCCAGTCTTTCATCGCAGACGCTGCATTGCCCCGGTTATAATGCCAGTCTGCAGCTATTTCTGAGTCCAGGGCCGAATCCTTCAGACTGTCATAGATTCTGGCTGACTGTTCCGCATCGCCCATCTTATATAAGGTGTTGGCGAGATTGTAATTTGCGGCAAGGGATGACGAATCCTTCACAAGGGCCTTGCGGTAATCTATTTCTGCGGATTTCCATTCCTCTTTTCTGAAATCCCTGTTGCCCTTGCGGACATCCCTCCTGTCAGGCTGGGCATACACCGCACCAGCCGATGCCAAAAAGACAATCAAATATCCCAAAATCCTGTATATCATCATATTTCCTCCTGCCTGCATATTAGAACAACCTCCTGCGGATTTTCCGTTCACCGATGAGCATCTCCACGACCAGGAAAACAAGTGCCAAAGCGAAAAAGTACATGTACTGTTCATCGAATTCCTCAAATACCACAGAACTGTACTGCTCATCGTCCATCTTGTCGATTTCGTCAACGATGGGATTGAGTCCGAACTCACTGTTGCCGGCCTTGACATACATTCCGTTGCCGGCCTTGGCAACTTCCATAAGAGTTTTTTCATCAAGCCGGGAAACCACGATATTGCCGTCCTTGTCTTTCAGCAGTCCGCCGGATACCGGTATCGGCTTCCCCTCTGCGGAGCCTACGCCGATGGTAAAGACCCTGATGCCCATCTCTGCAGCCTGACTTGCAGCAGAAACCGGATCATCCTCATGATTTTCACCGTCGGTAATCACTATGACCGCCCGGCTTTTCTGACTCTGTATGCTGAAACTGCGGACTGCCGTGTTGATGGCATCACCTATTGCCGTACCCTGCACCGGCACGGATTCTGTCGATATGGAATTGAGGAACATCTTCGCCGAGACATAATCTGCCGTTATCGGCAGCTGGACAAACGAATTTCCGGCAAAGACAATCAATCCGATACGGTCATCCCTGAGCCTGTCCACAAGTTTTGATATTGCCAATTTGGCCCGTTCCAGACGGTTCGGCGAATAGTCTTCCGCCAGCATCGAGTTGGAGACATCGAGGACAATCATGATTTCAGCCCCCTTTGTCTTGTGTTCCTTCAGCTTGGCACCGATCTGAGGTCTGGACAGGCCTATTGAAAAGAAAAAGAATGCAATGGAAAAAAGTACCAGCCTGACCCAGCCCTTTGCGCGGGATGCAGAAGGCATGAGTCCGGAGACCAGTGCTTCATCTCCAAATTTCCTTATTCTCCGTTTTCTGAGACGGCATACTATAGCGTAGCAGACAAAGAAAAGCGGAATAAGAAATATCAGAAGCAAATATTGCGGTTGTGCAAAATTAATCATATCTCAAATTCAAATCATATCTCCGGGCATCCCCGGAAAACCTTCATTACGGAAGCCTTCTGAGCACAAACATATCCAGTATCAGACTGACAAGGAGGGCAACAAGGGCGACAAGCGCATATCCGGTGAACAGCTCCTTGTATATAGGGAAACTGTCTATGGTGACCTTGTCTTTCTCCATCTTGTTGATTTCTCCGTAGATTTCCATCAGTTTGGTATTGTCAGTGGCTCTGAAATAACGGCCTCCAGTTGATTCGGCGATTTCTGCAAGCAGGTCTTCATCTATCTCCACCCGGACATTCTGGACCTCAACACCCCATGGGGTCATGACAGGATACGGGGCCATCCCTTCGGCTCCGACACCGATTGTGTAGACCCTGACTCCATATGTCTTGGCAATCTCTGCGGCCATCTGAGGCGTAATCTCCCCCCTGTTGTTGACACCGTCAGTCAGGAGAATCACCACCCGGCTCTTGGCATTGGAGTCCTTCAGCCTCGCCACGGCAGTCGCCAGACCATTGCCGATGGCAGTTCCGTCCTCAATCAGATCTGTCTGGACTTCCTTCATAAGGTTAATCAGGGTGGAGCGGTCTGTCGTCAACGGACACTGCGTATAGCTTTCTCCTGCAAATACCACTATTCCCATCCTGTCGTATGGACGCTGGGAAATGAATTCAATGGCAATATCCTTTGCGGCACTGATGCGGTCAGGGACAAAATCCCGGGCAAGCATACTCGTGGAGACATCCATCGTAAGCATGATGTCAATTCCTTCACTGTCCACCTTATCTATCTTGTCCGATGACCTTGGCCGTGCCATGGCTATGACAATCATCACAAGTGCCAGAATCTTAAGGGCAAACGGGACATGCCGCCAGAGAGCAGCGGCAGAAAACCCGCCCCTGGTCCATGGAAGCATGACAGACACCCTCAGATGAGGCCGCCTTGACATCAGCTCCAGATACAGATAGTGCAGGACAAGCAGGAAAGGCACTATTTCAAGCCACAGCAGCTCCGGATACTCAAAAAACATCTTCTACTCCTCCTCTGAATTTGTATCTGCTTCCGCCTTGTCTGAATGTGTCCCGGACACGGCATCCGCATCCACCTCCTGCCTGTAAGTCATCGTAACGAATTTCACGGCAGAAGGCACTGCAGAGGCATTTTCCTCGTCGGAAGCAACATATTTGGCAAACTTCACATAGTCGGACCTCTCGAACAATTCCTTCACCTCGGCGTAGAGGTCCTCCGGCACATCCTTTTCCGACAAGTAGCGGAATATTTCCGCCGTCGTCATCTCCATTGCCGAAATCCCGTATCTTGACACAATATATTCCCTCAAGGCATCTGTCACGCCGGAATAAAAGGCTTTCTGCCTGTCCGGCGCCCACAGCTTGTTGCCACGCAAGCCGTCAAGCTTCCTCAATGCGATGATATGCGGCGGATCCCTGCGGGCATCAGCTCCGGAGGATTTTCGTCTGTACCTCCTTATCAGCGCTGCGGCAAGTATGACAAGAGCGGCAAGGACGATGCCTCCGCCCAGATACGGCAGTATCTCTGAAAATGTCACCGGATACTTCATCTGTCCCTTTATGTCATGGATGACAAAAGTCGCCGTATCGACAGGGACGGTCTTCACCTCCAGAGTCTTGCCTCCGAAAAACAATGTATCTGCCGTGCCGTCCGGCAAATATCTCAGCACCGATACAGGAGGCAGACTGTACTCTCCCTCGTCAAAGGAAGTCACGGTTACTCTGGCCCTTATGTCCATTTGGGAAGGGCTGCCTTTCCGCCCCTTGCGCAAGTCCAGCGTATCCACTTTCCATCCGGACACCAGTTCCACGCCCTCGCAGAGCCCGTTCGAGTAGTCCGGGAAAGCCAGGGAAGTACCTTCAGTTATTCCGTCCAGGACAAAACCGTATTCAAGCTGGTCTGCAATCAGCACCGAATCCCTCTGCTGAAGAGGCTCCAGAAACAGGCCGTCCATATCAATTTTGCCTGCCTGCCGGGAAATGTCTCCTGCAGACGGCGAGCTGAAACCGGAAAAGACCGCCGCAGCCAGAAGCAAAGGAACATATTTCAGAAAAACCTTCATAAATCTTTACTGAAAAATTCATCTCTTATGGAAAAATGTCATCAGCCCCTTGACATAATCTTCGTCAGTGGCTATGCTGACATTGTCCACCTTGTATTTCAAAAAAAGTCTGGAGGCCGACTCCGACATGTCTGAGAACCATCTCATGTATGCCTGGCGCACCCTTTTGCTGGAAGTATCAATCCACGCATCCTTCAGAGTCTCCGAATCCTTGACATGGACGAGCCCCACATCGGGGATACTGCGTTCCCTCCGGTCATAGACCTCGATGACTGACAGGTCATGTCTGTTTACCGCCACCTTGAGGGCATCCTCATACCTCGGACTGCCGTCTTGATTGACATCAAGCATATCTGACAGAAGAAATGCCGTGCAGCGTTTCTTAAGCGCATTTGTCAGATACCGGAGAGCCTCGCTTATGTCAGTCCCGTCATGCTGCGGACGGAACTCAAGTATTTCCCTTATTATATGCAGAAGATGGCTGCGTCCTTTCTTGGGAGGAATGAATTTCTCAACTCTGTCACTGAAGAAAAGGGCACCGACTTTGTCGTTGTTGATGATGGCGGAAAACGAAAGCACTGCGGCAATCTCCGCGATAAGATCCCTTTTGTTCATTCCCGAGGTGCCGAACAGGCCGGAACGGCTGATGTCAATCATCAGCACCACGGTCAGTTCCCTCTCCTCTTCAAAGACCTTGATATACGGAGACTTCAGGCGCGCCGTGACATTCCAGTCCATGTTGCGCACATCATCCCCATACTGGTACTCCCTGACCTCACTGAAAGCCATTCCGCGTCCCTTGAACGCAGAATGATACTCTCCTGCAAAAATCTGATGGGAAAGAGCCCTCGTCCTGATTTCTATTTTCCTGACCTTCTTCAGAAGGTCTTCCACACCTGACGACCTGTCCATTATGGAACCTCTACTGCATTTATTATCTCTGCTATGATATTCTCCGTTGTCACATTCTCGGCCTCGGCCTCGTATGTGAGCCCGATTCTGTGCCTGAGCACCTCGTTGCACACTGCCCGGACATCCTCAGGTATGACATAGCCCCTCCTCTTGATGAAGGCATATGCCTTGGACGCCATTGAGAGGGATATGCTTGCACGGGGAGACGCACCATACGACACGAGGTTTGCGAGTTTGTCCAGTCCGTAGTCCTGCGGAGTCCTGGTAGCATAAACGATATCCACTATGTAACGCTCAATTTTCTCATCCATATACACATCCCTGACCACTTCACGGGCACGGACTATATCCTCGGGCTTCATGACAGCATGTGCCTTCGGGAACTCCCCGGTATTGTTCATTCTCACAATCAGCTTCTCCTCCTCCTTCTTCGGATAGGAGACAACCACTTTGAGCATGAACCTGTCCACCTGAGCCTCCGGAAGCGGATATGTACCCTCCTGCTCAATCGGATTCTGTGTCGCCATCACAAGGAACGGCTCCGGAAGCGGGAAAGTCTCGTCTCCGATAGTCACCTGACGCTCCTGCATGGCCTCAAGCAAGGCTGACTGCACCTTGGCCGGGGAACGGTTGATTTCATCAGCAAGCACGAAATTGGCGAAAACCGGCCCTTTCCGTATCTGGAACTGCTCGCTCTTCTGAGAATAGATCAGAGTTCCCGTCACATCGGCAGGCAGCAGGTCAGGAGTGAACTGGATTCTGCTGAACTTGGCATCCACGCATGATGCAAGGGTATTTATGGCCAATGTCTTGGCCAGCCCCGGCACTCCTTCGAGAAGGATATGTCCATTGGCCAGGAGACCTATGAGCAGATTCTCAACAAGATGCTTCTGCCCTACAATCACCTTTCCCATCTCCATCGTCAGGATATCCACAAAGGCACTCTCACGCTGGATGCGGTCATTCAATTCTTTAATGTTTACGCTCTCCATAAATATATTTTTTGATAATTTTGCATCTGCTACAGACAATGACAATGCGCTACACACTCAGGCTTTCATACAACGGCTCGGACTTCTGCGGCTGGCAGCGGCAGACCGCGGCACGCACCGTACAGGGAGAAATAGAAAGAGCCCTTTCAACATTTCTCGGAACCGGAACCGCTGTCACCGGAGCCGGACGTACGGACACAGGAGTCAATGCAATAAACTATCTTGCACATTTTGACTTGCCGGACGACTGCCCGCCGGATAACGCGAAAGATTTTCTCTACAAAATAAATGCCATCCTGCCCAAAGGAATCACAGTCCATGAGATCATGCCGGCAGACACCGGATTCCATGCGCGATTTTCCGCACTTTCAAGAGAATACCATTATTTCATCCACAGAAAAAAAGATCCGTTCATGGAGAGTTTCTCCTGGTATTGCCGGTACCCCCTGGACATGGAAAAAATGAACGAGGCGGCAAAGCACATCCTCGGGGAGCACGACTTCAGCTGCTTTGAAAAAAAAGGCGGCAACAACCTGACCTCGGTATGTACCGTCAGCGAGGCCGTATGGGAGACATGGACACCGCCTCATGTGTCTGTGCTCGGATATCCCCACAAAGACGGAGACTTCATCATGTTCCGCATCAGGGCCGACAGGTTTCTGCGCAACATGGTCAGAGCCATTGTCGGCACGCTTGTTGATGTGGGCCGTGGGCGGCACGCCCCGGACTGGACAGCGGAGCTCATACAGAGCGGAGACAGGTCCGAAGCAGGAGAATCGGTGCCAGGCAATGCCCTTTTCCTGAGCCGGATAGAATATCCGGGCAAAAATGCCGGTATATAAAAAATTTTGCCTATTTTTGTCGGTTCGAAAAACAAGAGACACAATATGCTTTTCAATCTATTGCAATCCGGACTGGACGCAATGAGCGTCGAAGCCGTACCACAGCAGGAGATGACCCTGTCATTCTTTGACCTTTTCCTCAAGGGGGGTGCCCTCATGTGGGTACTGCTTGCCCTTTCGTTCGTAGCCATCTACATTTTCGGCAAGAAATGGTGGATGATCCGCCAGGCAGGGAAAATCGACAGGAATTTCATGAATGACATACATGACTACCTCCATGAAGGGAAGATAAAGTCGGCAGTGACTCTCTGCCAGAAATACGACTCCCCCGTGGCCAGGCTCGTGGAGAAAGGCATCGAGAGAATCGGCCGGCCTCTGTCTGACATCCAGACTGCCGTGGAAAACATGGGAAATGTAGAGGTCGCCAGACTTGAAAAAGGGCTTCCGATTCTTGCCACCGTGGCTGGAGGAGCCCCGATGATAGGATTCCTCGGCACAGTGATGGGCATGGTGCAGGCATTCTTCAACATGGCGCAGGCAGGCAACAACATCGACATCACCCTGCTTTCCGGAGGAATCTATGTCGCCATGGTCACGACAGTGGGCGGCCTCATCGTCGGTATCATCGCATATTTCGGCTACAACTGGCTCACTTCACAGATTTCCGACCTGGTGTTCAAGATGGAAAGCACAATCATAGACTTCATGGACCTTCTGCACGAGCCGGCCGACGAAAAGGAAGACACGGAAGAATCCATGGAATTTTAGAATCAATCCTCAACTGAAATGGCCTTAAAGAGAACAACAAAGGCAGAGCCGAATTTCTCCATGTCGTCAATGACGGACATAGTGTTTCTTCTGCTCATATTCTTTCTGGTGACATCGACCCTCGTGAATCCGAATGCACTGAAGCTGCTGCTTCCCAAAAGCACCGGACAGGTGTCGGCAAAAGCCACGGTCAGCGTGTCAATCAAGCATTGGCACAACGACGGCGCCGAACCCGACACTTTCACATACCACATAAACGGGAATCAGGAGCCGGTACCGTTCCGGGACATCGAGGACGACCTTGTGGAACTCCTCCAGAATGAACCGGACCCTACATTCTCAATATATGCGGATGAAACCGTTCCGGTAAAGGAAGTAGTGGCAGTAATGAATATAGCGAAACGCAACCATTACAAAGTAATAATGGCCACAAGGCCTGAATAATGGACGAGCAATACAAAAAAGACAGGGCAAGACAGGAAAAAATCTCGAATACAATCGGGATTTCAGTCACTGTTGCATTGCATCTGTGCCTTGTATGCATCGGCGTATCAAGCGGAATGAAATATCTCTACCCGCCTCCTGCGGAAGAATCGCTTCTGCTTGACTTTTCCGACTACGAAGCGGAGGTGCCGGATGAAATACGGATTGGGCGCGAGCCCCGTTCGGAAGAAGCGGAGCCGGAAAGAGAGACTGAACTGATACAGCTGTCACAGGCACAGCTTGAAGGGGAAAGTCTCAATGAGGCGCAGGAAGCCGTAGCGGATGACTTCGGGGATGTGGAGACGGAGCAGCCCGAAAGAAAGCCGGAAATAGACAGAAGGGCACTGTTTCCCGCGGCAGACAACAAGACTGAAAAAGACACTTTGGCCCCGCAGGTTGCGGACAGGATAAGCGAGGCCCTGAAGGCAGGGCATGCCTCAGGCAACACGGAAACAGGAGAAACAAAGGGCGAACCCAATGCCAAGCTTCCGGGCCGGTCCGTACTCGGGACTCTGGACAAGCCGGAATATTCAATACAGGCTTCGGGGAAAGTGGTAGTGGAAATTTGGGTGGACAGAGACGGAAATGTGACAGATGCCGTTCCAGGAGCCGCAGGAACGACCGTAACAGAAAAGACACTTTGGGAAGCAGCCCGCAAAGCCGCACTGAAGGCCCATTTCAATATAAAGAAGGATGCTCCGGAAAAACAGAAAGGTACAATAACATATATTTTCAGACTAGAGTCCGAATAAGACGGGAAAACCAAAATATTTTAAAAAACATAATGGCGTGAGCCATAACATATTATTATTTATAATTCATTAAAATGCGATACCAGCAGACAGGGTATCAGAAAGAAAATGGAAAACTACAGAAGAGGCGGCGGAGACCGCAGGACAGGAGACCGTAGCGACTACGGCAGAAGAAATTCCGAAAGAAATTATTCGGATGACAGGAACAGCAGATATTCAGCTGAAACGCCAAAACGCAGGCCAAGAGTAATCAGGGGCAAGGACGGAGAGCTGAGAAGCGCACCGGCAGCCCCGGCATACGAAAGCAGGTTCAGCAGGGACCATTCGTCTGACGGAGACAGAAGGAGCTTCAGTTCAGGCTATGAAAGGAGAGGAAGCTCATCCTACGAGAGAAGAGGTGACTCATCTTATGAGAGAAGAGGAGGCTCATCCTATGAAAGGAGAAGACCGGCCGGACATGGAAGGTTCTCCGAAAGAGGGTCACAGCATGAAGGACACAGAGGTCCGGGATTCGGAAGACCGGCTGCAGGAAGACCGTCCGCAGGCAGACCAGTTGCAGGTAGGCCGTCCGCAGGCAGACCGGTTGCAGGCAGACCGGACAGAGGATTCGCCCAGCAGAGAAAGCCGAAGGCTCCTGCAGCCGAGAGCGGAATAAACAGGATGATCAGCCGCAAGCAGCTCGAGCAGAACGACATGTTCTCCGACAACGATATGGTGAACATACCTGTCAAGGAAGAAGTAAGGCTGAACAAGTTCATAGCCAATTCCGGCATATGTTCAAGAAGAGAGGCGGACAATTACATCCAGGCCGGTGTAGTGACAGTCAACGGTGAAGTCGTGACTGAACTCGGCTCCAAGGTCAACATATACAATGACGATGTGAGATTCAACGGGGAAAGGCTCAGGGGAGAAGAAAAAGTCTACATTGTCATGAACAAGCCGAAAGGCTTCGTGACAACTTCAAGCGACCCGCATGCGGACAAGACAGTCATGGACCTTCTCAAAGGCTGCAAGGCTCGCGTGTTCCCTGTCGGAAGACTGGACAAATACACCACAGGAGTCCTGATGTTCACCAATGACGGGGAAATGGCCGAGAAACTCACGCACCCGTCATACGACAAGAAGAAAATCTATCAGGTCACCCTTGACAAGGAACTTACTGAGGATGACTATGGCAGGATAAAGGCCGGAATCATGCTCACAGACGGAGAAATCGCGGCCGACGAGCTTGAATATGTGGAGGAAGACGACCACAGGAAAATCGGCATTGAAATCCACTCCGGCAAGAACCGCATTGTGCGCAGGATATTCGAGTCCCTCGGCTATGAGGTACGCGGACTTGACCGGGTCTACTTCGCCGGACTCACCAAGAAAGGACTGAAGAGAGGACAGTGGCGTTTCCTGACCCAGGGAGAGGAAAATATCCTCAAGATGGGTGCATACAATTAGTCCCGGAGCAAGCGGATATGACAGAAGGACACAATATGAAGCACAGGGCAGGATTTGTCAACATCATCGGGAACCCGAATGTCGGCAAATCCACCCTGATGAATGCGCTTGTGGGAGAAAAACTCTCAATAGTGACGGCAAAGGCACAGACCACAAGGCACAGGATAATGGGGATAGTGAACGGAGAAAACTGGCAGATAGTCTATTCCGACACCCCGGGAATCCTCCGGCCGAACTACAGGCTGCAGCAGAACATGATGAACTTCGTGGACACCGCAATCGGGGACGCAGATGTCATACTCTATGTCACCGATGTCATCGAAAAGCAGGACAAGAACGAGGAATACATCGCCAAACTGCAGAAGATAGAATGCCCTGTCGTGCTTGTAATCAACAAAATCGACATCAGCAATCAGGAACATGTCCAGTCACTTATGGACTGGTGGTCAGAACAGCTCCCCAAGGCAGAAATAATTCCCGCGTCGGCACAGGAGAAGTTCAATCTGGAAAATATCTTCGACGCCATTCTGGAAAAGCTTCCCGAAGCCCCTGCGTGGTATGACAAGGATGTGTTTACGGACAAGAACCTGAGATTCTTCGCATCGGAGATAATAAGAGAAAAGATTCTGCTCAACTACAGTCAGGAAATCCCATACAGCTGCGAAGTGGAAATCGAGGAATTCAAGGAAGGAAGCGAGAGGTATGACATAAGCGCAGTGATATATGTGATGCGGGACTCGCAGAAGGGCATCATCATCGGCAAGGGAGGACAGGCTCTGAAAAAGACAGGGACCCAGGCAAGGCTCGACATGGAGGACTTCTTCCAGAAGAAAGTGTTCCTGAAGCTTTTCGTGAAGGTAGACCCCGACTGGAGGGAGAACAAGAAAGAATTACGGAGATTCGGCTACGAATATTGAAAAAATGAATACAGACGACAACAGCAGAAAATACAAGCTGTCGGGGATGTTCAGAGAATGGTTCCTGGACTATTCTTCATATGTCATCCTCCAGAGGGCCGTACCGGACATTGCCGACGGGCTCAAGCCTGTGCAGCGCCGTATACTGCACGCCATGTACAGAATTGACGACGGGGCACTGACCAAAGTGGCCACATTGGTGGGTGAAGCGATGAAATTCCATCCCCACGGAGATGCATCCATTGAAGGCGCCCTGGTCCAGCTCGGTCAGAAAAATCTTCTGATAGACTGTCAGGGAAACTGGGGCAACATCTTCACGGGAGATGCTAATGCCGCTCCAAGGTACATAGAGGCACGGCTGAGCAAATTTGCCAAAGAAGTCGTATTCAACCCCAAAATCACCGAATGGATGAATTCCTACGACGGCAGGAACCAGGAGCCTGTCGTACTGCCGGTCAAATTCCCCCTCCTTCTTGCCCAGGGAGCGGAAGGAATTGCCGTCGGACTCTCATCCAAGATACTTCCCCACAATTTCAACGAACTTCTCGATGCCTCCATTGACATCCTTGAAGGACGTGATTTTGAGCTCTATCCCGACTTCCCGACAGGAGGATTCGCAGACTGCTCGAAATACAGCGGCGGAAGACGCGGCGGCTATGTCAAGGCAAGGGCAAGGATAGAGAAAATAGACAAGAACACTATTGCAATTACAGAGCTCCCGTTCGGAAAGACGACGCATCTTGTGATTGAGTCCATCCTCAAGGCAAAGGAAAAGGGCAAGATCAAGATAAAGAAAATAGATGATCTCACTGCCGGGAAAGTCAACATAGTGATACATCTCCCGAACGATGTGTCTCCGGACAAGACAATAGATGCCCTGTACGCATTCACAGACTGTGAAGTGTCAATATCTCCGAACGCTTGTGTCATAGTGGACAACAAGCCGCAGTTTCTGGATGTGAAATCAATTCTCAGGCACAACACCGGGCACACAAGGGAACTGCTCGGGCAGGAGCTCCGGCTCCAGCTTGACGAACTTGCAGGCGAATGGCACTACGGGTCACTGGAAAAAATCTTTTTTGAGAATCAGGTATACAGGATTCTTGAAGACAAGAGCTTTTCCTCTTGGGATGCACAGCTGAAGGAAGTCTTCAGGGAAATGAAGAAATACCAGAGCCTTGTCCTGCGTGAAATAGTGATGGAAGACATCACGCGGCTTGTAGAAAAGCCTGTGCGGAAAATCTCCAAATTCGACGCCAAGGCCATGGACGAGAAGCTTAAGTCCCTGGAGGACGAAATGGACGAAATCAGAAATCACCTTGAACACCTGACAGAATACACCGTCAAATATTTCAGGAACCTCAAGAAAAGATACGGCAAGGCATTCCCCCGCCTGACCGAAATCGTCAATTTCGAGTCAATAAAAGTGACAAGGGTCGTCAACAACAACGCCAAGCTGTACGCCAACTTTGCAGACGGATTTGTCGGAATAAACCTCAAGAAAGAGGACAATGCCGAGTACATCTGCGACTGCTCCGACATGTCGGAGATAATAGTCTTCCACAAGGACGGGAAATACATGGTGACAAAAGTCAGTGACAAGGCTTTCCTCGGGAAAGACATCATTCATGTCGCCGTATTTGACAGAAAAGACACAAGGACAATATATAATGTCATATACCGTGACGGGAAAAGCGCCACAAGCTATGCCAAGAGATTCTCCGTCACAAGTGTCACCCGGGACAAAGAATATGATGTCACCATGGGAACTCCAGGCTCCATGCTGCTTTGGTTCAGTTCCAATCCAAACGGAGAGGCGGAAACGGTCAAAATCAATTTTGCCCCTAAGCCGAAACTGAAAAAAAGCAGTGAAGAATATGATTTCTCCTCTCTCCTGATAAAAGGCAGGGCATCGAGAGGAAACCTCGTATCCCGAAACCCGATAAGAAAAATCACCCTCAAGGCAAAGGGGGCATCGACAATCGGAGGGAAAGACATCTGGTTCGATGAAGACATCAACAGGCTGAATGAAGACGGACGGGGTCTCTACCTCGGACAGTTTAACACCGGCGACCATATACTTGCCGTATTCAAAGACGGCACATATTATACTACTTCCTTTGACCTGAGCAACAGATACCAGGGCGACTTGCTGAGAATCGAGAAACTGGACAGCGGAAAGACATTCTCGGCAATATATTGGGATGGAGCAGCCAAGTGCATGTACATCAAACGATTCTCTTTTGAAATCAGCGACAATACCCCAGTATCCTACATTTCCGGGGCAAAAGGCTCCTTCCTTGCGGACCTTTCAGACGACAGACATCCCCAGATGCTTGTGACCTTCGGAGGAAAGCACGAGCACAGGGAAGCCGAGACAATAGATGTTGAAGAATACATCGGCAAGAAAGGCCTGCAGGCAAAAGGCAAGAAAGTAAGTCAGTATGAAGTGAAAAAAGCTGAATTCACAGAGCCGCTGCATAAGCCGGAAGACGATGAGCGTCAAGAGAATTCCTCATACATGACCGGGGACGGGATGCCGGAAGATGACATTCAGGAAAATACTGCCGGTGAAAACAGCGGAGCCGGAGACCCTACACTATTCTGACAGCGATGATAATTTCTCTTTGCGGTTTCATGAGCAGCGGGAAAAGCACTGTGGGAGCAGAACTCGCACGCAGGCTCGGATGCCGTTTCATTGACCTCGACAGTGCCATAGAAGAAGACTCCGGAATGACAATCCCTGAAATCTTCAAGACTGAGGGAGAGGCGGGATTCCGCTCCAGAGAGTCATCATGCCTCATCAGGCTCCTGAATACATACCGGGACGAGAGCAGTACAACTGTCCTTGCCCTGGGCGGAGGCACTCCCGTTGACAAGAAAAACAGACTCGCAATCAGGGAAAATACATTCTGCATATACCTGAATACATCCGCCGAAGTCCTGCACAAGAGACTTCAGTCGGCTTGCGCCGGAAGACCGATGCTGAAAAGGGCCTCCGGCAATCCGGAAGCCCTTTACGAGAGAATAAATTATCTTCTGAATGAGAGGAAAGGCATTTATGAAGAATGCTCAGACCTCACCATAGATACCGACAGTCCCGACATCGGCCGGACTGCCGAAAAAATCATGACTACTGCTGCATTGCGCCGGCCTGCTGCTGATACTGTGCCTGAAGCTCAGCCTGCAGAGATTCAAGAGTCCTCCCTTCCGGAATATTGAGGGCAGTCCTTGCCTCCGGAGTAAGGTCTATACTCTTTGCTGCATCCACATAGTGGAGAGACGACTCGTCAAAGACATAAATCACGCCCTTGGCCTTTGCAAGTTCCTGGATTTTCTCCTGAGCCTTCTGATAGATAGGGGCCATGAGGGTATTCTGGAGCTGTGTCAGGTCCTGCTGGCTTGACTGCTCAAATGTACGGATGCGGGACTCTATGTCAGAAAGCTCGCGGGCCTTGCTTTCGCGCACGGCCGGAGTCCATGAGGCCTCCTTCTGCTGATATTCCTGACCTTTGGAATTATATTCCATGATCATGCTCTCGTATGTCTCCTGGGTCTCTCTTGACGCAGCGTCAATCTGTACCCTTGCAGAGTCCATCTCCGGCATGAGCTGCACGAGCTCCTGGAAATTGACATGAGCGAACTTAAGTTCCTGTGCTGTTGCAGCCGTACATGCGAGTACTGCAGCTGCAAGAATGATAATTGTTTTCTTCATAATATCGTATAATTTCTATTTAATTCCAATCAAATCCGGCCCGAACCATCAAATCCGGCCTGCATCAGCCGCGTCAGAACTGTTGTCCTATCACGAAGTGGAACTGGCTTCCGCCGTTGACAGGGTCATCGAATCCATATCCCCAGTCAACTCCGAGCAGTCCGATCATCGGGAGGAAGACCCTCACGCCCACACCTGCGGAACGCTTGATCTGGAACGGATTGAAATCCCGGATGTCCGACCAGCAGTTACCGCCCTCGAGGAATATCAGGGCAAATATCGTGGACTGCGGCTGCAGGACCACCGGATACCTGAGCTCGACGGTAAACTTGTCATAGACATTACCCGTATATGCCCGTCCCTCGCTGCTGTACGGCGTATATGCCATCGGGGTAAGGGAGTAGTTCTCGTATCCTCTGAGTGAAATCACTTCTGTACCGTATGTGTTGTAGCCAGACATTCCGTCTCCTCCGACAAGGAAGCCCTCGAACGGAGAATAGCCCCAGTTCCTGTTGTAATAACCGAGATATCCGAACTGCGCCCTGGCCATGAGCACGAGGTCTCCGACAAGCTTGGTATAGACGGCACCCTTGAACGACCACTTGTGGTACTCGATCCATCTGTAGCGGTCCTCTGATGTCTGCAGGTCATAGTTGATGTCTCTCCAGCTTGACACGCGGGTAGGATTGCCGTTTGCATCACGCACGCCCTTGTCCTTTTTCCTCAGGAGAGAGTATGGAGGCGTCAGCTGCAGCGAGAGACTGAACTCCGAGCCCTGGCGCGGATATATCTGCTGGTCGGTGGAAGTCCTGGAGAGGCTCACCGTATAGCTGAGGTTGTGCGAGATACCCGTGTTGAACAGGAAGTTGTACGACCAGTTCTGCAGCTTGTATGTCTGCCAGCTCAGCTGGTTGTAGAGCACGAAGTAGTTGTCCGGCCACTTGAGTCTCGTACCGATACCGGCAGCAAAGCCGTAGACCTCCATGAACTCGTCGTTGTTCAGGATATTGAATGCTATATAGGAATTGGTCTGCCGCGTATAGTATGCGGAGATGCTGAGCGAGGTCGGCTTCTTGCCGAAGAGCCACGGCTCCATGAAACTTGCCGAGAGACTGGTATAATATGTACCGTTGGTCTGGAATCTCAACGACAGGTTCTGGGCATCTCCCAGAGGCACGGGCCTCCATGCGGACTTGTCGAAGATTCTTCTCGTGGAGAAGTTGTTGAAGCTGACGCCGACAGTGGCCACGAAAGTGTTTCCGCCCCATCCTCCGGACAATTCAAGCGTACTCGAAGGCTTTTCTGTGACATTGTAGATGATATCCACGGTATTGTCCAGCTGATTAGGGATGATGGAATATCCCTTTGACGGATCAGCGATCGCCTCAGGGTCAAACTGTCCCATGGAGGCGATTTCCCTTATCGAGCGCTCGAAGTCGGTCTGGCTGAAGAGATATCCCGGACGGGTGAAAATCTGCCGTCTGACCACCCTCTCGTTGGTAAGGTCATTTCCGTTGATGACAATATTGTTCAAGGTCGCAGGCTTTCCCTCGACAATCCTCATCTCCACATCGACGGAGTCTCCCACGATATTGACTTCCACAGGCTGCACATTAAAGAACAGGTATCCGTTGTCACGGTACAGCTTGGACACATCATACTCATTCTGTTTCCCTCCGCCGAACAGACGCTTCTCCATGGTGACGACATCATATACATCACCCTTGTTGATCATGAGTATGTTATTCAACATGTCCGAAGAGTACACCGAATTGCCTGTCCATGTGATGTTGCGGAAATAATACCTTTTTCCTTCATCAATGGTAAAGTCTATCGCGAGCCTGTCAGGAGTGACATAATAGATAGTGTCCTTGACAATGCGGGCATCGCGGAATCCGGCCTCATTGAAGGCACTTATGAGACCCCGCTTGTCATTGGCGTATTCTTTCTCGTTGAATTTCTTGGAACTGAAGAAATTGATCAGCCTGGCGTCCTTGGTCTTCTTCATGGAGCGCACCAGCTTGGATTCCTTTACATTCTCATTCCCCGTGAATGTTATTTTCTTGATCTTGATTTTTTTGCCCCTGTCTACGGCAAAATTGACCCTGATGGCGCTTTTCACAAGAGTATCCTTTCGGGTCTGGACATCCACCTGAGTCAGAAGAAAGCCCTTCTCCTTATAGTATCTCTTGATGATATCAGTGGCCGTCTTGGATACATAATCGGAAAATTCCCCGCCTCTGCGGAGGTTGAGCCTTTCAAGAAGCTCTTTCTGTTCTCCCTGTTTCACACCGGTGAAAGTCCATCTTGACACCCTGGGACGCTCGGTGATGCATATCTTGAAAAATGCAGTGTCCCGTGAAGGCGCGATAGAGTCTATGACCACAGCAACATCCTCAAAATAACGCTGGAGCCACAGGCGTTCCACGATAGAAGACACATCTTCTCCCGGCACAGTCACAGTCAGGCCCTTCTGAAGTCCGGACACCTGGATTATCTGGTCCTGGCTGAAATAATGGTTTCCCTCAACCGTCACACCTCCGACCACATATTTCTTCGGGCTGTTATAATCTACCGTTATTTCATCCTGCCTGAGCTGTGCCGCAGCGGGGATAGACAGGGCAGCAACGAGGGCAAGAAAGACTATTCGGCGCAAATTCATCTCTTCTGTTCTATTCTGTCAAGTGATATGATTCCAAATAAAAAATGCAAATATATGAAAAGTGTTTGAATTTTATAACCAAAGTCACTTCACTCTGCCGTATCTTCTGTCCCGGCCTGCATACTCCTTGAGGGCAGAGCGGAATTCGGCTTTACGGAAATCAGGCCACAGCACATCGGTGAAAAGAAACTCAGAATATGCTGCCTGCCACAGAAGATAATTGCTCAGGCGGCACTCTCCGGAAGTACGGACAATAAGATCCGGATCCGGAATGCCTGATGTGACGAGATATTTTCCGAACCCGTCCACGCCCATGGCGGCAAATTCTTCCGCTCTCTCAGGATGGGACGCAATATCGTCAGAAAGTTTTTTTGCGGCCTGCAGGATGTCCCACTTACCGCTGTAGCTCAAGAAAATCACAAGCGTAAGCCTGCCATTTGCGGCAGTCCGGTCCTCGCAGTCATCAATCATAGCATTCAGCTCCGGCGACAGACGCGCCCTGTTGCCCAGGACAAGGAACCTCACCCCATTCTTCATCATGGTAGGAAGTTCGTCCCTCATAGCCTTGACCATCAGCTCCATAAGTGTATGCACCTCATGCTCCGGGCGGTTCCAGTTCTCTTCGGAAAAAGCAAACAGAGAAAGATATTTCACCCCCGTCTCGACTGCTGCCTCCGTACATGCCCTGACGCTTTCAACACCTGCGGCATGCCCGTATACCCGTTCCTGGCCTCTTTCTTCAGCCCAACGGCCGTTTCCGTCCATGATGATTGACACATGCACCGGAATTCTTTCATTTTCTTCCATCATAAATTACTTTTCTCTTCCGTTCCTGATGTCCTCGCCCCAAAACAATTTACTTGTAAGGGCGTTGATGAAGCTGGAGCCGTTGAGCCGGACCCGCTTAAGCGAAAATTGTGCCACCGAGACCTCAAGTTTCAGGGAAGCATCAGCCTCAACCATCCTGTTGTCAACGGTGAACATCACCGAACTGTCCCTTGAACGCAGGCCGATGCTGATTTTTGCCGTATCCGGCACTATCAGCGGACGGACATTGAGATTGTGCGGCGAAATCGGAGAAATAATCAGAACCCGGGATTCCGGCAACACTATCGGGCCGCCCACGCTCAGGGAATAGGCCGTCGAGCCGGAACTTGTCGCAACAATCAGCCCGTCTGCCCAATATGTGGGAAGAGGAGCCCCGTCAATGTCCACATCCACACCGAGCATTGCGGCCCCGATTCTGTGTACAGTCACTTCATTCAGTGCAAACGGCCATCCGTCCACTGCCGGATTTCCAGTCGGGAATGACGGCAGTGCCGAAAGCAGTGACCTGTCCTCAACCGTATATGAACCGGAAAGGATTGCATCTGCCACCTGATCGGGGCCGTTCTCGGAAAGGAATCCGAGTCTGCCGAG
The DNA here is from genome assembly GCA_944322565.1 of uncultured Bacteroidales bacterium. Lineage (GTDB taxonomy): Bacteria > Bacteroidota > Bacteroidia > Bacteroidales > UBA932 > Cryptobacteroides. The sequence continues at coordinate 45,188 of CALUPG010000005.1, forward strand.
ATTCATTCCCAGCACAGGAATGCCGCCTGCTCCGACAAGTGCTGCAGCCGAAAGGAAAGTCCCGTCACCCCCGATGCTCACAAGCATGTCAAAATCATGTCCGTCCATATCCTGTCTTCCGCAGATGTCCGTCACTCTGCATCCGCCGGAAGCAAGCCTGCCCTTGAGTCTGACGATGCGGCTGTCTCCAGTCAAGCTCCTGTTCCTCAGATATACAGCTATATTCATCTCACATAATCATTGGCCGACGCGCCCGGCCGGACACGACGGTACACAAAACAACTGTAAAGTTACAAGATTCGGCGAACATATAAAAAATAATATATATTTTTGCCGGCGGTTTCCTGGCACATTCCCCGGAAGCGGCAATACAATCGCTCAAAATGACAAGATTAAGTGTAAACATCAACAAGATAGCGACATTAAGAAATGCAAGGGGCGGCAATATGCCGGATGTCACCAAAGCAGCCCTTGACTGCGAGAGATTCGGGGCCGAGGGCATCACGGTTCATCCGAGACCTGACGAAAGGCACATCAGATATTCGGATGTGCGCGAAATCAGACCGCTTGTCAAGACAGAATTCAACATAGAGGGCAACCCGATACAGAAATTCGTCGACCTTGTCTGTGAAGTTGTCCCAGACCAGGTCACACTTGTCCCGGATGCGGCTGACGCAGTCACTTCCGATGCAGGATGGGACACAGTCAGGAACGCAGACTTCCTGTCCGACATATGCGGGACATTCAAGTCCAAGGGCATACGCACATCCATATTCATCGGGGCAGACCCGGCGATGGCAGAAGGCGCGGCAAAATGCGGCTGCGACCGGATAGAACTGTATACGGAGCCATACGCAGCCGGCTACAGGACAGACAGAGAATCAGCCATAGCCCCGTTCATTGCCACAGCGGCGGCGGCCCGCGACTGCGGGCTCGGAGTAAATGCAGGGCATGACCTGAACCTCGGGAACCTGGAATTCTTCATACGGAACATCCCGTGGACAGCAGAAGTATCAATCGGACATGCGATTATCTGCGACGCCCTGTACATGGGGCTTGAAAAGACCATTGCGGAATACCTGAAAAGAGTGCACATCTGACAAAAAGAGTGTGCATCATCTGAAACATTGCCAAGATTTTTGTATATCTTTGCAAATTGTAATAATAACACAAAGAAAAAACAATAATGAAAAACGCACCACTAATCCTCAGCATCATAGCTGTAGCTGCAGTTGCAGTATTCGGAACATTGTCATTGACAGGCAAATCAGAGAGCGGGAAAGCTCAGGTGACTGCAAGCAGCGACAGCACAGCCGTATCGGCAGCCAAAGGAGACATTGTATATATCGTATTTGACAGAATAATGACCGAGTACGACATGGCCAATGACCTGAGGACATCTGTTGAGACAAAAGTCCAGAATATCCAGGCTGAAGTTGACCGCAGGGGCAAGAAACTTGAAAACGATGTCAACGAATTCCAGGACAAGCTGAACAGGGGTCTCATTACAAGATCCGTCGCTGAAGTCAGAAGTCAGGAGCTTCAGCAGCAGCAGAATGACTTCAACCTCTTCGCCGGACAGAAACAGAATGAGATTGCGGAGGAGCAGACCGTCATGATGAACCAGATAGTCGATGCCCTGAACACATATCTTGAAAAATACAATCAGGAGAAGCAGTACGCAATGATTCTCATCAATCAGGGAGGACAGCCAGTATTTCTCGCACAGCCTGAACTTGACATCACGGATGATGTGCTCGCCGGCCTGAATGAGGAATATGTCAGGAACAAGAACAAGAAGTAGTAGTCTGGGCCAACAGGTTCTGAAAACCGCAGACTGATTTTGAAAATAGCGATATTGTCATGCTTTTACCCCTACAGGGGCGGTATTTCCCAGTTCAACGCATGCCTATACGGTGAACTGGGAAAAACCTGTGAAGTAAGGGCCTTCAACTTCAAGAGACAATATCCCGCATTCCTCTTCCCTGGAAAGACACAATATGTGACTGCAGATGACGAGGCCATGCCCGTTGAAAGCACTTTTCTGCTTGACACCGCCAACCCGTTCTCGTATGTCACTACCATGAAGGCCATCAGCAACTGGAATCCGGACCTTCTCATAGTGCGATACTGGATGTCATACTTTGCGCCGTCGCTCGGATACATAACAAGACATCTCCGAGGCAGATGCAAAGTGATTTCCATTCTGGACAATGTCATCCCGCATGAACCGAGGTTCTTTGACACGCCGCTCACGAAATACTTTCTTAAAGGCAGCGACGGATGCGTCACCCTATGCGAAGCCGTGTCCAGGGATCTTCTGAAGATCAAGCCAGATGCCAGATATACGGTCATTCCCCATCCGCTGTACTCCCATTTCGGGGTGAAGAAACCCCGGGCAGATGCGGAAAAGACGCTTGGGCTCAAGGGCGGAAAGAAAAACATTCTTTTTTTCGGGCTCATCCGTGAATACAAGGGGCTTGACATCCTCATAGACGCATTCAGCGGACTTGACGACAGCTATCAGCTGATTATTGCAGGCGAGCCATACGGTTCATTTGAGAAATACGCGGACGCCATCGCCTGCTCCCCTCTCAAAGACAATATTCATACATACCTCAGATACATAAAGGACTCAGAAGTGACAGACTTCTTCTCCGCAGCGGATGTCACGGTGCTTCCCTACAGAAGCGCGACACAGAGCGGCATAAGCTCCGTATCCTACCATTTTGAAATCCCCATGATTGTGACCGAGACAGGAGGGCTGAAAGAAACAATTGGGGACAGAAAGACAGGGCTCGTGGCAAAAGACTGCACACCGGAAGCTGTCAGGGAGGAAATAATACGATATTTTGCAGATCCGGGGATTGCAGAGGACTGCATCGGGCATATCAGAAAAGAAAAGGAGAGGCTGTCATGGGGGAATTTCTGCAGGAAACTGCTTGAATTCGCATCGGAACTCTGACAGCACCCGGATGCCTCCGGATAAGCACACCGGAGACAACACCATATAACACAGAATGAAATGAACAGAAGAATACTTGTCATGTTTCTGGCTGCATTCTGCCTCATGGCATCCGACGCAGTAGCCTACGGACAATATCCGCAGGTACCGGTGTCCATCTCAACCGAAAAAGTGAAGATTGACGGCAAAATCTACTATTCCCACATCGTGCAGGAAAAGCAGACTCTGTATTCAATCAGCAAAGCCTATGGGGTCACCGTACAGGACATCTACGAGGCCAATCCGGCTCTTCTGACAGAAGGGCTGAAAAAGAATGCCATCATATTGATTCCTTCGGCACTGCCGGCAGCGACAGCCCCGTCCGCACAGGAAACAAATCCCGACAAGGAAATTTCCGATGCCCCGGTACAGGATGACAACGGCTCCAAGACCGGGAAAAAGACCCGCAGGAACCGGGAAAAAGTACAGGATGTCTACATCGTACACACTGTCAGATGGTTTGAAGACCTTGACATGATAGCAGAGAAATACGGAGTCCCTGTGGATATCATAATGGAGGTGAACGGTCTGACCGGGAGAAAACTCACCAACAGGCAGAAACTGAAGATTCCGGCAGACCTGAAGGCATATCTTGAAGAACGCTCCGCATCTCAGAAACAGGAACAGCAGCAATCTGAAGACAGTACAGGAGAAGCCACGGTCCAGAAGGGACATATGTCAATGCCGAAGACAGACATAAATGCCATCCTGATGCTCCCGTTCAATGCCGCTGATGGCAGCGGAAGCGAGAGCAACATGGACTTCTACAGCGGAGCTCTTCTTGCGGCGAGAGACCTCGGATTCAGCGGTACAGGAGTAGACCTGAGTGTATACGATGTGGCAGATGGAACATCCCCGGTGACTGCAGACAGGCTCAGGATGTCGGATGTGGCGATAGGTCCGGTGTCAAAGCCGGCACTCGCGGCATTGCTGGAAATTGCACCGGAAGACCGCTACATAGTCTCGCCTTTTGACCAGAGAGCAGAAGCACTTGTGGCGACCAACAAGAATTTTGTCCAGGCCCCGGCATCCGTATCCGCCCAATACGAAAATCTCACAGACTGGATAAATGAAAGCCGGAGGGCAGACGAGCCGCTGATTGTCGTTTTTGAGAAAGGCATGATGGAAGACTCGGAAAGCAACGCAGCAGAGACATATCTCCAGGCATCAGGACAGACTTATTCATCATTCTCATACAGCATACTCGAGGGAAGGAATGTGCTCGAACCGATAAAGGCCCTGATGAACCGGGAGAAGACCAACCGGGTACTTGTCATATCCGAGAGCGAGGCGTTTGTAAATGACCTTGTCAGGAATCTTAATCTTCTGATTCACGAAAACTACCGTATAGTCCTGTACGGACCTTCGAAGCTCCGCAGCTTCGAGACAATCGATGTCGAAGACTACCACAATGTGAATCTGCATCTTGCCATGTCCTATTATGTGGACTATGATTCCCCGGAAGTGCAGGATTTTCTGCTCAAATACAGGGCTCTGTACAATACTGAACCGGGACCGTTCGCCTTCCATGGCTACGACCTGATGCACTATTTTGCCAAGGTCTGCGCAAAATACGGGACAGACTGGGGGGAATTCATAGAAAATGAGGATACCGCAAGACTGCTCCAGTCTGACTTCAAATTCAGAAGATACAGAGAAGGAGGACTTGAAAACATCGGCATCAGGAGACTCGTCTACGGACCTGACTACAGTGTCAGACTGCTGTAGGAGACTTGTCAGGACAGGAGGACCCGGGCATTGGCAATTGCCGCATCCGTGAGCACCGAGCCGCTTAGCATTCTGGCAACCTCCAGAACGCGCTCTTCGTCAGACAGCCGGCGAATAGATGAGACTGTCCTGGAAGAATCAGGGTCAGTCTCCTTTGAAACGAGATAATGTGCAGAGCCTTTGGCTGCCACCTGAGGCAGATGTGTGATAGCAAAGACCTGCATATCCTTTCCCATTTCACATATCATCGAACCCATCTTGTCGGCGGCGCTTCCGGATACGCCGGTATCAATTTCATCGAATATCATGGCAGGCATCGACATGAATTTGGCCATCATCGCCTTCAGGGACAGCATTATCCGGGACATTTCACCGCCGGAGGCACACTTTGAGAGATCCGAAGGCGTTTTCCCCGTAGATGAGAAAAGGAAAGCGACAGAATCACTGCCGGTATCGGAAAGCCCGGAACCACGGACTTCTGCCTCAAATACAGCCGAAGGAAGTTCGAGGAAACGCATTGACGACATTATCGCCGCAGCAAACGGAGAGGCCGCCCTTGTCCTTGACTCATGAAGGGCCGATGCGAGTCCGCGGACCTTCTTTTCCGCCGTGTCAAGTTCAGAAGCCTTTGCGGCAAGCTTTTCCTCCAGAGACGAAGTATCCCCGGCAATGGCTGCAAGCCTGTCCCTCTCCTCTATCAGCGACTTCTCGTCGGAACAGCTGAATTTCTGCATCAGGCCATATAGCAGGGAAAGCCGCTCATCCACCTGCATGAGCCTGTCCTGAGACACATCTGTCATGGAATTGATGGAAGACACTTCGGAGAAAATGTCATCAAGCTCCACCCTGCATGAAGCGAGACGCTCCTGAAGGGCAGATACCCTCGGGACAAATCTTGAGACGCGGGACAAAAGCCTTTCGGCATCCCTTAGCATAGAGTCCATGCCCGGACCGTCCCCATCCCGGACACCGGAGAAAAGGCTCTCTGCCTGACACAGATTGTCCTTGATTTCTTCCGCATTTGCAAGCTGCTTCTGTTCGGCCTCGAGAGCCTCCAGCTCCCCTTCGCGGAGAGCAGCGGATTCAAGCTGCATGAGACGCGCCCCGACATATTCTTTCTGCTCCCTTGCCACGGAAAGAGACTTCTCCAGAGCACTGACTTCATCCCGCAGACTGACAAATGCAGAATAGGCATCGCGATATTCCTCAAGCAGGCCTGAATTGCCGGCGTACATATCAAGGGCAGCAAGTCTGAACTGCTTGTCTGACAACATCATAGTCTGGTGCTGGGAATGTATGTCTATCAGATGGGAGGCAAGTGCCTGCAGCACCGGGACAGGGACAGGCGAATCATTGGCAAATGAACGGGAACGCCCTGTCGGATTCACCACCCTGCGGACAGTCAGAATACCGTCGGGGCAGTCTATTTCGTTCTCTTCCAACAGTTCCCTCAAGCCGCTGCGGCCGAGGTCTGCCGAAAATTCCGCCTCCACGATACAGTTGCCTCCATTCTCTCCGATGACGGAGACATCCGCCCTTGCGCCAAGTGCAAGATTCAGCGCGCCGAGCAGAATGGACTTTCCGGCTCCTGTCTGCCCTGTAATTATGACAAGACCCTCCGGGAACTCAATGTCCAGAGAGTCTATAAGTACATAATTCTTGACAAGAAGCCGCCTCAGCATCAGTCGTTGTCCTCTTTCTTGGCCATTCGCCAGTAAATCTCGTTGTTCTCGAATTCAGAGATGGCGACAAGACCCGGCTTAGGCTGTTTTTCGTAATATTTGGAAATCTCTATCTGCTCCCTGTTTTCAAATACCTCCTCCATGGTGTCACGGTCGTTCTTGAAATCTTCAAGCTTCTTGGTAAGTTCCTTCTTCTCGGCCATGGAAATCTGGTTGGCCCTCTTTGAAAGGATCACGACTGTCTCATAGATATTGCCTGTCGGAGCGGCAAGATCACAGAGATCGCGAGTAACGGTATTTGCAGGAATTTTTTTTGTTGTCATATCAAATTATATTTGTTGTCCATTTTATTATACCCCGGTTTCAGTACAGGGTTTCAAAAATTTTCTGATTTGGCCTCGGACTCATTCTCCATTCCCCTGAGGATGACCATGTCTTCAGTATCGTCAACAAGCTTTTCATTGAGACGGGCACCTTTCCTCATAATGGCTTTCTGCTCCCTGTTGAGCCTGCGGCGCTCTTTCTCGAACACTCTGTCATCATGCTCCTCCATATCGGCTCCCACCGCCTGCTGCCCCGGATATCTGCCGAGGATACGCTGCACCCTCCTGTATATGGTATCCAATTCCCTTCTGTACTCGGAATCAGGATATTCGCCTATGAAATTCAGATAGTCATCGACAAAAGTCATATATCTCTCCTTCTGCTTCTGCAGCACACTCAGCTGCGCATACTTATAAGATGACATGGCAATATAATAAAGGATGTCCTCCCTGAATATATTCTCGGAATCATCCTTCAGGACATTGCGGAAAGCCACCCTTGATGCGATATAGTCCTCCATCTTGTAGTATAGGCGCGCCGCCTCGAACGCCTTGGTGTCAAGCCTCGCATTCAGGTCATTGAGCATTTCCCGGCATACATCGGCGTGGGATGCGTCCGGATACTCCTTCATGAACTGTGATATCGCGTCTATCGCCCTGTAAGTCGGGCTCTGGTCAAGCTCATACCTCAATGTGGACCTGTACATGCAGTCCAGCCTCAGGAATCTTGCCTCAGAGGAGAAAGGACTGCGGGGATAGCTCTCAAGAAATTTTCCGAAATTGGTCTCTGCGGTATAATAGTCTTTGGCCCTGTAGTTGCTGAGCCCCCAATAATACTGCACTGTATCATCCCGCTCGGTACCTCCGGTCACGACAGAGATTGACTCGAACAAGGCGGCCGCCTTGGTGAATTTGGCTTCATTGAAATAACGGAACGCCGCCTCATACTTAAGGTCGACATCATTGCTGTTAAGAAGCATTTCATACTGTGACTTGCACGAAGAAAGGGCGACAGCCGCAATCGCGGCAACTGCTGCCGCCATTATCTTGACTTTCATATCTTATTCTGTGAAATTAGGAATTTTTCTGCGTCCAGAGCAGCCCGGCATCCCGATGCCGCTGCCGTAATGGCCTGCCTGTAATGCGGGTCCTGCACATCTCCGGCGGCAAATACCCCGTCAACATTTGTCCTTGACGAGACACCGTCTGTCATAATGTAGCCTTCCGGATTGACATTGACCCATCTGCTGAAGAGTTCCGAATTGGGATGATGTCCGATTGCAAGGAAAAATCCGTCGACAGGAATGTCAAAGACGCTGCCGTCTTTCCTGACAAGCCTGACACCTGTGACACCGGACACGTCACCAAGTACCTCCTGAGTGTTGCAGTTCCACAATATTTCTATGTTCGGGGTATTCCTGACCCTGTCCTGCATGGCCTCGGATGCCCTGAGCACATCGCGGCGCACTATCATGTACACCTTGCTGCAGATTGAGGCAAGATATGTGGCTTCCTCACATGCGGTATCCCCGCCTCCGACCACGGCGACAGTCTTTTTGCGATAGAAGAAGCCGTCACAGGTCGCGCACGCAGACACCCCCATGCCCTTGAATTTCTCTTCCGAAGGAAGGCCGAGATATTTTGCATTGGCTCCGGTAGCAATAATCAGGGCATCAGCCTCAATCTGCCTTTCCCCGTCAACTGTCACAATGAACGGACGCACCGACAGGTCAGCCTCCGAAACCATTCCTGTCCTTATATCGGCACCGAGGCGAACTGCCTGGGCCTTCATCGTACTCATCAGAGTCTGCCCGTCTATACCGTTTTCAAATCCGGGATAATTCTCCACATCAGTTGTCGTGGTAAGCTGACCGCCGGGCTGCAGCCCCTCATAAAGCACGGGAGACAGTCCCGACCTTGATGCATAGATGGCCGCCGTATAGCCGGCCGGACCGCCTCCTATGATGAGGCACTTTACATGTTCTTTTTCCATAACCTGCAAAGATACACATTTTTTCAGAACCTTGTCCAGGCGAATTTCAGGCGTCTGTACAGCCAGTGCAGAAAACTGTCAGGGAGCAGAACCATCACAGGCCTGAAAATATGGTTCACTACACCGGGCATTGTTCCCCGGCGTCTGCGGAACATGGCATTCAGAGCAGAATCCACAGCCCTGTCCACAGACACCATCACACCGAGTCTCCGGGCCAGTCTCCGGTAGAAGGGCGGCAGGCCGAACAGCTCTGTGTCGACAGCCCCGAAATATGCCGCAGTGACACTTACGCCAGTTCCTCTGCATTCTATCCTGAGAGACCGGGAAAACCCTCTGATGAATCTCTTGGTATTGCCGTACATGCCGACTCCGGGCCACGGCATCCATGCCGCCAGAGAAGAAATGTTCAGGACATAGCCCTTGCCCCTGGCTTTCATCTTCGGGACGAACTCCCGGCAAAGCATCAGCGGGGTGTGGTTGTGCAGCATCACCATCCTTGAAAGATATTTCTGAGGCACTTCTGAAATCTCCCTGAAAAAGAACATGCCCGCATTGTTCACAAGCACCTCCACATCGCATTCCTCCCTGTCAGCCACCTCGGCGACAGTCGCCGCCGCATCAGTCAGGGAGAGATCCCGGACACAGGTCACGACCCGGAACGCCGGCGAATATTCTTTCCGCCAGTCATCAATCGCAAGGACATCAGACTTCACCTCAGATGCCGTTTCCTCAAGTCCCGCCGCATTGATGTCCACAAGCAGCAGATTATAGCCCAGGGCCGAGAGCCTTCCGGCGTAGACCCGGCCCATACCTGACGCAGCCCCTGTCACCAGGGCAAAAGAGCGCCAGTAAGCGAATCTTTTTCTGTCTCTTTTCATTTTCTGTTTGTCAGAACAGGCAAAATTAGCCCATAATTTTGAATTTTTCTATTTTATTTTTGCTCCGGTTGCCAATTATTCATATTTTTGCAGGCAAGATGCTTATTTTCGCATCGCCGATTGCACACAAAATGAACAATTGACGAAAAAATGACAGGCCAGAACATCAAAAACCATACTAACATCGAGCAGTTCAAGTCTCTTCTGAAAAAGCATTCCCTCAAGGCCACGGCACAGCGGCTTGCCGTGCATGAGGCCATGATGCAGCTCGGGCATGCTTCGGCAGACATGGTCACTGATGCCATACGCAAGAAGGGAGAGACAAAGGTGACTGTCGCCACCGTCTACAATATACTTTCACAGCTTGCCCTGCTCGGCATCTATGACTACAGGATGAGTGCCAACAACAAGATGTACTTCGACATCAACACCTTCCCACACATCCACATCTATGACAGGGAAGCACACCAGTACCGCGATCTCATGGACGAAGAGCTTCTCACCATGATTCAGGACAGGCTCAGGCACAAGAGATTCAGGGGATTCAAGGTCGAGCACATCGACATTCAGCTTGTAGGCGTGTCCTCAAAGAAAAAATACCAGACCGTATAATACCTGACAGACTGGACAAACAGCAAGAACATGAGAGTTCTCTGGCTATCACCGGCAAATACCCTGTTCAACGAAAGAGGAGACAGGGCATACAACGGCAAGGGATGGGTGGCGTCCCTGCAGTCCGCAGTCAGGACATACGCGCCTGACATCGAGCTTGGAACAGCCTTCCTGAGCGAAGACTGTGCACCCGCAGTCGTCCAGGACGGAGTCACTTATTTCAGAATCAAAAAGAAGAACCCGAAGGGATTCTCCAAACTCCTTCATAACTGGACCGGCGGCAAAGAAGAAGACTACAGCGCCGAAGTCCTGAAAATCGCTTCTGAGTTCAGGCCGGACATAATCCAGGTATTCGGATGCGAGACTAAGCTTGCCCCCGCAGCGCTCTCAGTGAGAAACATTCCTGTGACCGTACATATCCAGGGCATACTTTCCGAATGCATCCGCCACTTCTTCCCGCCAGGCACGGCCGCATCAGACATGGTTACTGCAGGCACATTCTTCAATGAAATCATCCTGCGGAACGGATACATCCATCTCTACGAAGACTACAGGCGGCGCTCCGCCTCGGAGATGGAATGCCTCCGCAGAATGAAATACGCCATGGGAAGGACTGCATGGGACAGGGCAGCCGTCAACAAATATTCAGAAGCAGAGTACTTCCATGTAGACGAAGTGCTCAGGCCAATATTCTACAGGCATGCAGCCTCACATCCGCTGTGCAGAAGCGCGCACGCAGGCTCCCTCACACCGGGGTCACCTGTCCATCAGGGCAAAAGAATCAGGATAGCATCCACACTCTCCCCCGTTCCATACAAAGGACTTGATCTTGTGCTGAAGACGGCCTCTGCACTTGAGGGGAAAGGCTTTGATGTCAGATGGAATGTGGCCGGGATAGGCCCGGGATCAGACATGGAAAAAATCTTTGAGAAAAAAACAGGCGTCACGGCAGAAGAATGCGGAGTCAGGCTCCTCGGGGTGATGGACGAGGAATCCCTCGTGAAACTTCTTCTGGAGTCAGACATCTATGTACATCCTTCATACATTGAAAACTCTCCCAACAGCGTATGCGAGGCCCAAATTTTAGGTATGCCTGTCATCGCAGCTGACACCGGAGGCATCCCGTCGATTGTAGAAGACCGGCGGACAGGCATTCTTGTCCCTCCTGGAGACGCAGAAGCAACGGCAGAGGCCATAGCCGCCCTGGCAGAAGACCGCACCAAGGCCGCAGAAACAGCAGAGGCCGCGGCATCAGCCGCAGCCTCAAGACATGACAGGGAAAAGATTGTATCTTCACTCCTGTCGGTATATCAGCTCATTCTACAGGAATCTCGGAGCGCTGTACTCTGAAGACTTGACTGAAGGCGTCGCACGGACATCTTCCGGAATCGCTTCTCTCCTGTATACTGCAGTTTCCTCATTCGGGGTATTGGAGACAAATGTCATGACATTGTTCCCGTCGGAGAATGAGAATGTGTACGATGCGCCCCATTGCAGCCCGTCGCTGTAGACTCCGGACACAACATCCCCGGAAACTGTATATGTTCCGGTGAATTTCACAAAATTCGATGACCTTTCGTCCGTGTACATCTCAAATGTACCGTCCTGGGCAAAGGAAAGATATACATCGAAGTCCTCCTGCTGTTCAGAAAGCCAGGAATCGAGATGCCACTCACCGACCATCGGGCTGTTTATCCGGACAGTGTCCTTCTGGCATCCCGACACAATTGCAGCCGCACATACGGCAAATATCGTATAAATTATCTTTTTCATCTGTTGTCGTCAATTTAACAGCTTGGATTAAACATGCACGGTCTGCTACAGCCAGCCTCCGTTGGCGGCTCCGGTATCCCGGGACACCACTGCAAATTCCTTTGTGATTTCAATTCCGCCCATCTGTATGTCTGAGGAAAGGTTGTCCCCGCCAGCAATGGCGTGCACCTTGATGCGGGCCACACCAGGCAGCGTACACTTGATTCTCAGTCTTCCGTTATGCATTTCCGGATCAAATTCCATCCCGAGTTTCCGGGCATCTTCGTCGGAAATCTCCACTCCGAGATATGTCAGGTCGGCTGCATCGCCTCCGAAATAATCCGTGAGGGCAATGAGATTGAAGTCGCCGGTGCTCACACGCAGGCATGGAGTACCTTCAATCTGCATGAGAAGCTGATATGCATCGACGGCTCCTGTTCCCATCTGGCCGACATAGTTCCTCAGGTCCATGACTGTCCCGGACCCTTGCTTTTCTCCGACAAATCTGGAGTCGAATTCATTGACTGAAGTCAGAACCATCGACATGAACTCATCCCAAGTGTAATGCTTGCCGAGCTTAAGGGCATATGAAAGTCCGAGTGCTATGACTCCGGAGACATGAGGGCATGCCATGGATGTTCCCTGCATATAGCCGTAGTCTTCACCGTTGTTCGTCTCAGAGCACAGAGTCGAAAGAACTCCTGCCCTCTCGGCTCCTGTGAATCCGGACAATTCGCCTCCCGGCGCGGCAATGTTGCAGCCCGGGCCGAAATTGGTATAATAAGCAGGAAGATAGTCAGGGGCGAACGCTGTCACGGAAATGCAAGGCCCGTATGCTCCCGGATATGCTGAAATCGGCTCGCCTTCATTACCTGCGGCATATACTGCGATACCGCCGTCAACCACTCCGCAGGTATTGTCCGATGCAAGGAAATAGTCGATTCCCGCCTTTGTCATCGGAGAATATTCATTGAAATGGGTGTCATTGCGCACTGTCCCTGCATTATATCCGTATGAGCACTGGAGAACGGACGCACCCCTGTCCGCCGCATATTTGATGGCCCGGCCGGTCATGACATCATCTGCCGTGGCGCCCTGGGCGAAAATCTGGCATGAAAGGAGTCTCACACCGTCATTGTTGCCGGTACCGCCGGCCACGCCGCAGACTCCGATGCCGTTGTTGTTCACAGCTGCAACAGTACCTGCCACATGTGTCCCGTGGCCTCCGTCATCTGTGGAATCGTAGGAAATTTCACCCGTATCTACGGCGAAGTTATAGCCGTAGATGTCATCCACATAGCCGTTTCCGTCATCATCGACGCCCGGCTGTCCGTAGAGCTCCGCCTCATTTATCAGCATGTTTGCCGCAAGGTCCGGATGGTTGTATTTCACACCGCCGTCGACGATGGCAACAATCACCCTCGGGTCTCCTCCTGTCAGTTTCCAGGCTTCAGCGACATTGATGTCCGCTCCTGCCACAGTCTCCGTACCGACGGCCTGGTCGGCATTGTTTATATAATGCCACTGCCAGAACAGCTGCGGGTCATTGAAATCAGATGTCACCACCCCTTTGGTCATGCCGTGGGATGCACCAGAGAATGGTACGGACTGGCCCGTATAGGACCTGTACACCCTTGCATTGAACTGGATGCGCAGAACCTCCGGCACCTGTGCAAGCTGTGCCGCAGCCTCGTCAAGATTCTTCTCAGGGGCGAACTTCAGAAGATACCACCTGTGAAGTCCTGCGGCGCGGGTGCGCTCCTCGTTTTTCCCCGCATACGGGTAAACTCTCTCAAGTGAAACCACTCCGATTTCACCGAGGGCCACATCGACTGCGGAAATGCCCGAACGGGTCAGCGGAGAGGCAGACCTGGCCATGTCCTGCGCAGACGATTCAAGGGCAGCCACTGCCTTGTCATTGAATTCTACGATCAGCATGCCTTCCTTGGCATCAGAAGATGTATTGCATATCTTTTCAGACACAAGGCCCGCGCCATCCGGCAGAGCGGGAGTCACCTCCTGAAGCTCTGCCGTACACGCCGCCAGACACACTGAAAAAACCGGTATCAACAGTTTTCTGTATTGCATAATTCTTTCTTATAGTCTTATAGTGATTTCTGAATCTATTCTGCCAAAGTCATTTTTCTCGGAGCAGTCCCGGTCATGGAGAAATCCATTTCTGTCTGTACCGGAGCCTGATAATCCGAATATTCCACCTGCACATCGGCAGCCTTTGCCTTCGGCGCACTTGCCGGGATGGAAGCCTGTGCCTTGTTGGCCGGGGTCTTCCTGCCGGAAGTCATTGCCGCCGGAGCAGTCCAGTCAACAGGGAGTTCGACGAAGTTGTCCGGGCTGTGGAATCCGAGGGCCCTTGAGCGGAGTGCGCTGATGCGCTCGGAAGCTCCGTCAGGAAGACCGCCCATGTCCTTGGCCGGATCAACGAGCATCATCTCGCCCATGAGGGAGTATGCAGTCGTCGTGCCGCCCGTATAGAAGTAGCTGAGGGTATATCCCTGCTCGACGATTGCCGGGCTCGGAACAAAGTAAAGGTATCCGTCAGCAACCGCGCCGGCATACATTCCGACTCCGTTGTAGGCATTGCCGTCCTCCTCGGCAAAGAATGCGCAATAGACAGGCTGTCCGTCGATTGTTCCGAGAGAATTGCCGTCAGAATAGAGGGCAAGTACTCCGTTGTATCCATCTGTGGCCGCAGAGTTAGGCATATACACTACAGGTATTCCACCGCCGCTGTCAAACTCCACTCCGGATATACCGTAGATGGTCATGAAGTCGAGGCCTGGCTGGTCAGCCGCACTTTCCTCTATGGTCACCTGCCCTATGAGCTTGCGCACAGGGTTCTCCTCCATATAATTGGTAGCATAGTAGTTCCACTTCACGGAAGTAAGGTCGCCCTTTGACGGCTGGTCAGAGAGGAAGTCGCTGTATTCATAGTCCTCCATGGCAGGGTTGAATTTGCCTGTTGTATGGCAGGTGAAAGTCTTGTATGCGGTATAATAACCGTTGTACGCCCTGAGGATAAGGGTATAGTCGCTGTCACCGTTCAGGCCAGTGAGAAGCCTGCTGTAATGTCCGGCATTGAGCTGCTCGAGTTCAGTCTCCGAGAAGCTCTCGCCTGCATCGTCAAGCACCATTCCCCAGTCATCCTCGCCGAGGCCGGCGATGTCCTTGTTGCGGAACATCCCCCAGTCAAGACTGCGGATATCCTCGCCGTATGCATAGAACTTGATGGAATTGTCCGTAGTGTAACCCTGTCCTCCATATTCATTGGTCTGCTCGAGTCCTGCGGTCAGGATGACAGGCATTTCATCGCCGCTTGCGACATAGCCGAAGGTAATGTAACCGTAGCCGGTCATTCCGGAGTTTTCCTCTCCGCCGTACAGACATGCCACAAGGGTATATTCTCCTGTCGCCGGACAGGTAATGCGGAGGTTTCTGTCGGCGGAAACAACACCTTGGAATGCCGAAGTGCCGTCTGCCACATATTGGTCATTCAAGTCCTGAGCATTGAGGCTGGCCTGGGCATCATCGAGGGCCCCTTCGAACACCTTGTATCCCATGAAGGCAACATCATCGCTCAGGTCAACGCCGATGGTGACGGACCCGTTGGCCGGCTCGTTCTTGGTGAATTTCACATTATAGTCATATACCTTTGCCCCGGGGAGCATGATACGGAGCATGCCGCTGGTATTGGCACTGTACCAAAGATCCCCCATTGTGGAGAAATTGACTGCAATGCTCTGCTGAGGGAAAGTGATGACTCCTTCTGTCATTGTCCCGTACTGGCTGTCCGATGCATCCAGAGAGAAGTTCTCGGACACATAGGAGCCTATCTTGATGGAGCCGTCTGTCGAAGAAAGTTCCACGCCAGTCTCCTGGACAGGAATATAAACAGCCTCAGGGTCAGTCGCATCCACGATTGTCATCAGGCCCTGTGTCTGGACTCCCACACCGAAGAGAGCCTCAATGAGCTGCTGGGTAAAGACCTGCATCCTGTAATATCCCGGAGAATCCTCCCTTTCGAAAATCTCCACATCGATTTCAGCGTAGGAATTGGTGACATTATAGAGTGAGGAGAAGATGTCATCCCTCCATTTTCCGGTACCGAGGCTCTTCCAGTCGGCACGCAGGACTGTAAAAGAAAGGCCTGTGCTGTTTGAGCCGTAGATCTGCACATAGTCAGGATCCTCTACCTTTATGTCACACGTATAGGTCACACCCATCTGCGCATTTGGGAAAGTCACCTTGAGGTCCGCTTCCTCTTCACCGGCGGCAAACACAAGCGGCTCAACTTCAAAGATACCGTCTTCGCTTGCCGAGACAACAACAGGGACGGTGATTTCGTCTATTACTTTGGTACGCCTTACCTTATAAGTCACTTCAGTCGGATCGTCAGACTCAAGGAAAAGGTTGGTCGATGCAGTCTGAGTCGGGAACCAGACGCCATAGCAGTCCGGATTCTCTGGCTGTCCCTTTTCATATATCTCTTCCTCGGCACACCCGGCAAAAAGCAGGCATGCAGGAAGGACAAGTGTCAAATACTTAAATATTTTCACAATATCTTGCATTTAATGTTCATATAAATTGGTTCACCCCATCTGCATCAGTTGGTCGGCTTGATGCAGTCTGACGGATCCGGATTGTTCTGGTTTGCGACAGCCGGATTGTTCTGTGTCTCGCCGCGTGAAATCACGAAGTTCCACCAAGGGGCACGGCCTTCAGTGTTGAGTCTGTAGGATGCCGGGGCGTTCGTTCCGACATATCCTCTTCTGGTGGACATGTTCAGGCGCTTCATGTCGAACATCACGATGCCCTCTCCCCAGAATTCAATTCTCTTCTGGAGCATGAGCTCATTGGTGAAGCTCTCAACCGTAGTGGCCCTTGATGAGCAGTCATACTGCATGTCCCCAGTCATACGCCAGTTGTTCATGAAGTCATTCAGAAGGCGGGCGCCCTCCGAGAGATTGCTGTGGGCAGCAGCCTCGGCCTCAATGAAATACATTTCCTCGACCCTCATCATGCAGTGGTCCGCAGCTCCGCCGGCTATAGGGTCCTGATAGTTTCCTCCTGCAGGACGGAACTTGATGTTGGCGTAGTCTTTCAGGGTCTGCCTGAAATATGTCGTGCCGTCAGGACGGCAGCTCTTGTATTCATAGAATCCTCTGTCAGGGTCAAGCCATGAGTGCTTGCGGAAATCATAGCGGTTGATGCTGTTGTAGAGGTTGCGGTTGATGGCGCGTCCCACATCATTTCCGTATGCACTCCAGGCATTCTCCGTACTCATGTGGGCAGTGAAGCCAAGGAGGTTGGACACGCTTTCCGCAGGAATGGCCAGACCCCAGATCCATGCATTGTTGGAAACGGCGCTGTTGAATCCGTTTGACGGGTCTTCCCACTGGGTCTGCGTCAGAGGAGTACAGCCGCTGGCAGTGATGGCCATGCGCGCATATTCAGCCGCCTTTGCATATGCCTCTGATGCCGCAGATTCATCACCGGCGTCATCACCTGCAGTACCGCGCTCAAGATATACCCGGGCTTTCATGCCATAGACGAATGCCAGTGAAATAGTGTACTTGTCAGTCGCGGAAAAGCCTGTCAGCAGTTCCTCTGCCTGGTTGAGGTCAGGAATTATGATATTGTTGTATATGTCATCAACGCTGGCCCTCGGATTGTTCTTGGCCTGCTCCTCTGTAGTCTCCGGAAGGACGACAGGCACTCCGAGTCCGAGTATGCTCTCAGGAACCCTGTAGGTTGTATTCGGGTCTGTCACGGGCTTGGCCTCATAGAGACGCACAAGGTCAAAGTAGAACATGGCCCTGTAGGTGTAGGCAAAGCCGAGGTATGACTTCTCGGTGGACGTAAGTTCATCGATGTCACGCCCGCTTATCTGGCGGATGACATCATTTGCCATCTTTATCCATGAATAATATGTGTTCCATGTCAATGCGGCCACAGCATATTCGGACCCGAGGGCCGTATTGGTACCGAACTGGGCGAACCAGTCATAGCCGGTGTTGCCGGTAACCACGAGGTCTCCGGTCATGGACTCGGTGGCAATGTGTATGGCAGGAAGACCGAAATCCCATGCCTGACCTTGGGAAGCATATCCGGCGGAGCCCACCTGCACAAGTGCGGCAGGAATACCGCGTACCAGAGTCTCGAGGGACACCTGGGGCTGAGTTGCGACATCAGTCGGAACTGCCTCTTTGATGCAGCCGGCCAGAACAGACGGCACAGCTGCAAATATGACCAATGCTTTTATTATTGTTTTTCTCATATCAGATAATCCCCTTTAGTTAAAATTGAATATTGAGGCCTCCGGAAATCGTACGCACCGGAGAATATGTAGCCTGGCTCGTGGCGCCGCTGTATGAATAACGCGGGTCGAAGCCCTTTCTCCTTGACCAGTACCATACATTCTCGCATGATATGTAGATTCTGAGCCTGTCCACCTTGAATTTCTGGGAAATTCTCGTCGGAAGAGTATATCCGAAGTTGATGTTCTGGAGATTGAGGTAGCTGGCATCAGTCAGGAATCTGTCTGAGGTATTGTTATAGTCCTTGTCCTCATACTGCAGACGAGGGATGTTGCTGTCCGGATTCTCAGGAGTCCATGCCTTGAGAATGTCCTTGTGCCAGTTCATGCCCGTAGAACGGTTGGCAGGAGAATACATCGCGGCAGCGTATCCGGAATCGTATGCAAGTCCGCCTATCTGATAGGTGAAGTTGATGCCGAAGTCAAAGCCGTAGAAAGTGAGTGTAGTGCCGAATCCTCCGTAGACATCCGGAATAGGGTCTCCGCAGAGATAGTCAGTCGCACTCGTATACTCTGTGGTGGTGACGCGCCGTCCGGTCGGATTGCCGGCATCGTCAACCTCATCCATATACCAAAGAGCTTCACCCTTGTCGGATACTCCTGCGAATTTCTTCATATAGAAGGTATAGATCGGAAGGCCTTCACCGAAGAAGGTTGTTCCGCTCACATATCCCTCATAGCCTTCAACCACCCTGTTGCGGCGCTCCTGCGGCAGCATGGTAATCTTGTTCTTGAGGTGAGTGAGATTCACGTTGATGTCCCACTGAACATTGCGGCTCTTGACCGGAGTGAAGTTCAGTTCCAGTTCTATACCGCTGTTGCGCATGTCACCCACATTGGCATAGTACGAAGAGTATCCCATTGAAGGAGCCACAGGGAACGAGAAGAGCATGTCCGTGGTCGTACGGAGGAAGTATTCGAAGCCTCCGGAGATGGTGCCGGACAGGAAGCTGAACTCGACTCCTGCATTGAAGTTGGTGTTGGTCTCCCAAGTGATGTTCTCATTTCCCTTGTTGGCGAATACAGTGGACACCTCTCCGTTGGCATTGGTGATGGTATAGGTGTCGACATAGCGGAAGTCGCCGATGTTGTCGTTACCCTGGGATCCGATTGATGCCTTGATCCTGAGGTTGTCGAGCCAGTCACGGGTCTTGAGCATGAAAGGTTCCCTTGAGACGCTCCATGCTGCTCCGACAGACCAGAAGTCACCCCATCTGTGGTCAGGGTGGAACCTTGACGAAGCATCGCGGCGATATGACGCCGACAGATAGTATTTGCTTGCGAAGTCATACATCACACGGCCGAAATATCCTTCGTTGTTGTATCCTATCTTGTAGGAATTGGCCGACTGGCGGTCGGTGATGGCTCCTGCAAGCTCGTCGTTTGACTGTGTCAGCATATTGCTGCGGGCAGCCCCGAGAGTGTAGGAAGTCTGGTTGTAGTTCTCATGGCCTATCATCACATTGATGTTGTGCTGGCCGATGAGCTTCGTCCAGTTGAGAATCTGCTGCATGTTGAACTCGAACAGACGGCCGTGGCTCTTGGTCACGATACCCTTTTCCGAGGCGAACTGTCCGAAATACGGGTTTGTGACCGAAGTTGCCCTTGACTCGTCGAGGGCAACGCCGGCATTGAATGTGAACTTGAAGTCCTTGAGGAAGGAAATGTCAAAATATGCCGTTCCGTTGAGGGCATTGCCTTCAGAATAATTCTTGTTGAGACGGGTGTCGGAAAGGGCGTTTCCATTAGGGAAAAGGGAACGCTCCATGCCGGCATTCTCTCCGTTTCCGTAGTCATACCTCATGATGCCGTCCTCGGTGTACATGATGTTTCCGTTCCCGTCGCGGATATACAGAGGGTAGATAGGCCCCATGGTGGTGGTATAGGCGAAGACATTGCCTGAGCTTCCGCTCGCACCCGAGTCATCGATCTGGTTGTATGTGAAGTGCGAATAATTGACATTGGCACCCATCTTGAACCAGTCCGTCAGCTCGGAGTCGACCCTGAGTCGGGCGGTGTAGCGCTCCATGTCTGAATTATACGCGATACCTTCGTTGTTAAGGTAACCGAATGAGGCATACAGGGATGTCTTCTCCCCGGAAGTTGCCACACTCGCATTGTACTCCTGACGCAGTGATGTGCGGAAAGCGGCGTCGGTCCAGTTGTCCGGAATAAGATAATATTCCTGGCCCTGGTATACCATCTTCCTTCCGAGTGTAGCGGCAGGATTGATTTTTCCATTGATGCCGATGAATTCCTGACCTGCAGGCACGGTATATACCATGTAGCCGAGACCGCCGTTGTTTGCGGAGCCGATGAGGTTGGCATTGGCCTGTGCATGCGCTTCGCTGGCATTCATGCCGCTGTCGAGATAATAGTTCCTCAGGGCATTGTAATGCGTCTCATAGAAAACTGCCGGATCATCGATGTAGTCATAGTCCTGCACTGCCCGGGAGTTCACACCCCACTTGGCGTCCACATTGAACACAGGCTTGCGGTCACGGGCTCTCTTGGTGGTAATCATCACGACTCCATTGGCACCTCGGGCTCCGTAGAGAGCATTGGAAGCCGCGTCCTTGAGGACTGTCATGGACTCGACATCGCTCGGGTTGAGGTTGTTGAGGTCTCCGGAATAAGGCATTCCGTCCACAATCCACAGAGGGCTGTTCCCCGCATTGAGGGAGCTGAAGCCCCTGATACGGATTTCAGGATTCGTACCCGGCTGTCCGGAAGTGTTGGACAGCTGCACACCGGCCACCTTTCCGGCCAGTGACTGCGCTATGTTTGACTGCTGGCTCTTCGTGATGTCCTCGGACTTGACCGTAGTTGCCGAGCCGGTGAAGGCCTCTTTCTTGGTGGTACCGAACGCGACGACAATCACATCGTCGAGAGTCTCGGAATCCATCTTCAGGACCACATCAATGACAGCGCGTCCGCCTACCGGAATCTGCTGCCCGGCAAATCCGATGAATGAATAGGACAGCACGGCGTCAGCAGGAGCCTCAATGCTGTATTTTCCGTTCTCATCGGTCATCGCGCCGACAGTGGAGCCTTCCACCATCACGGTTGCCCCCCATATCGGCTCTCCCGCATCGTCCTTGATCGTACCGGTCACCGTATGCTGCTGGGCAAAGGCGACCGGAGCAAGTCCGAAGATGAAAATCATCAGTACAAAAAATCTTTTTATCATAATCCAATATTATATTTCCGAAAAGAATTTCCCCCTCGCACCGCGACTTCAAAATCCCGCATCATGCATCAGGGCATATATAAGGGCGGTCCGGTTCGGGCCGGATCGCCCGTGAGTCAAACTATGTATGCTGCACCATCAATATTCAGAGTCCGGCATGTCGTTCCTGGATGTGCCGCTGTACTTGGTGGCAGGACCTTCCCAGTTGATTGTCAGATAATTGCCATAGCCTTGTCCGTACGATTTGTTGGATATGTAGTCAGTCATCGAGAACGATACTTTCCATACCTTGGTGCCCTCATCATGGGAAACCGTCACCTTGGCATCATCCGGACATGACCATGTCGTCGAGCCGAACATGGTATAGTTATCAGAATATGTTGTAGTGTACAAGTTTGAATTCTGATACCTGAATTCAAAACAGATACCTGCCGTAGCCAGTTCTATCTCCTCACCGGTAACAGCCTCCACCGGAATCATGAGCTTCGGAGTGAACAGCATATTGTCGACGGCGTTGTCCGAATCCGCAGAACAGAAATAGAACACATACGCATCAAAGGTAGCACCGCCGTATGCAGGGTCGCCGCCGCGCACCCTATAGTCATTTTCCCTGCGGAGCTCCACTCTTTCCAGAATCTTGCTCAGAAGCACTGCTCCGGAAGCGTCAGTAATCTCTATCTTGTATCCGACAGGCTCTACAGGGGTAAGGTCAGGGAATTCAGTCACATCAGTGACATCCCCGTACCAGGTCCCTTCAAAGAAAGGTCCGTCAGCCAACTTGATGGAGAATGTCATGTAAAGCGCATTTTCCGCTGTCTTTCTGACATAGACGGAGCATGATTCAGCTTCATCCTCCACTACCCGGGAAGCGTAGTCAAGATAATAATCATAGGCAAATCCCGTGATGCCATTGTAGTCAAGCTCCCTTCCCTCTTCCGTGACGAACATCGACGGAATCCTGAGGTCAAGGACATATTTGCCGCCCATCAGGTCCTCTGGTGAGGAAGGATTGGAGGCATCGCCGAGAACGAGGCGTACATTGGAGCCGTCAATATGACGGAATACTGCAGTCAGAGCTGCGTCAATTACAGTCGTGCCGTCTGCGCCTGTCACCTTGAGATGGCTCTCAGGGGCATCATCCGCAGAAGTGAAGGCGCCGGCATATTCCGCGCGGAGTCTGTCGGCTCCGTCTGTGGCATCAATGGACAGGGTAACATTTGTTCCTTCTACAGTGAGGGAGAGCGTGCCGACTGTAGTCGCAGTGTTGGCGAAGTCACCGCAAGTGAGTGACAGAGCCTCGGTGTCGCTCATGTCTGCCTTCAGGCTTGCAGGAGCGCCCTTCACCGTGAACTCGATGGCTGCGCCCTCTTCAGAGGAAGGGCCGCCGGCCTGTGTATAGAATTTCCATACTGTGACATTGGTACCCACAGAATACTGTGCCACCGCACTCTGGAGATCGGATATCGTGCCGTTGAGGTCAAACTGATTGTCAAGAGGCTCTTCCTCCGTCCCGACCTTGACACAGGTATTGTCATACTCTGCGGCAAGGGTCTTTCCCGAAGACATCTCCGCATCAAGAGAGAGGGTCACATGGTCATCCGAAGCCAGATTTACGGAAAGCTCGCACCTCCGGACATCTACCATGGTCTGAGGCATGATATGGATATCCTCATACAGAAGGTCAACAAGTTCCGATTCGACGGCTACAGTTCCTTCAGCTTTGGAGACCGCTATGCGGAGAACGCCTTCAGCGGCTTCCATGGCCTCCACCGTGGTGATGTTCTCTTCCGGAGAGAACCAGAAAGTATATGTATTGTCTTCGCCCTGCTGCCAGATGACGGACTTGATGTCAACTGCATCTTCGCCGTCATACATGAGCTGGTCCACAAGAGTCACCGGATCAGGGCCCGGACCGGGATCAGGGCCGGGTGTCGGTTCAGTGGCAGGCTTGTCGCATGCCCAGAGGCCGCAGGCTGCTACAGCCATAGCGGCGAGGAATCTCATTCCTGAATGGCAAAATCTTTTCATAAATATCGGATATTAGTTTTTAGTTGAATTTCTGTTTTACAGGAGCCTTCTCCGTCATGAGATAGTATGGGGCAAGTTCCCTGAGGGACGGCCTGACTTTTCCTGAAGACTGTGCCGAGGCTGTCTCTTCGGCGCAAGGTACAGGATTGGTCGAGCCGGAGTAATATACGGGACCTTCCCATGTTCCGGTGATATTGTGTTCCCTGGTACAGAAGAAGTTGAAGTCAAACTTGTACCAGCCCTCGCCCTTGTCTGATTCGGACACAGTCACACTGCCGCTCTTGACTGCGGCGAATTGATCCAGAGTAGCGACTCCAAGCGGCTGATCCGGAAGCACCTCACCAGGCTGCTGGATACCGTCTCCGTTTTTGTCGACCCATTTGCTGCCGTAGATTTCCCTTAATCCAAGATAGCGGGTTCCCATCATCCCGGTGGCGGACGAATATCCGGTGACACTGACAAACGGCTCGAAATACCCGTTGTAACGCTGCGGGCAGACAGTATAGATTCCAGGCACGATGCGGTCCGACATGCCGTCCGTCACAAGCAGTTCAAGGCATATGGCATCACCGCTGTAAGAATATGTGATATTGCCATCCTCATCGACAGAAACAGGCCGTCTGGTGGCATTTCCTATGTCAATGAACTGCAGGCCGCTGTTGAACTGGGCAACATCTATATATCCGAGAGCCGGCACATAAATCTGTGTCTGCGGCGAAAGATATGCACATGCGATGTCGTCAAGCTCTACCTCTATATCCTGCTCAAGAGAGGATGTGCCGTCATCGGTAGACGGGTCGTCGGATTCGTCATAGACCTCCACCGGTCCCTCGAATTCGCAGGACATGGTATAGCCGTCGAATGACTGAATCTCGAATTCAATCCTGAATCCAGGACCCTCCGGAGTGGAGATGGACTCTATGCTGACATTTCCCGCAGAGCCGTACATGTATTTTCCGTCTTCGGACCCGTCATTGTACAGGACGAATGTACCGTAAGGGAAAATCATTCCCATGTAGTTCAGTTCCTGAGCCGGCATCCATGTGCCGATGCTGAAGTCTGAGCCTGCAACATATTCACCAGGAATGATGTCAGCACTGGCGGAGTCGCCGAACAGCTTGTTGAACACGACAACAGTGGCCGTATAGCCGTTCCTGTCATTGGCGGCATTCTCATCGTAGATGTTTATCTGCATCATGCCGGTGCCGGAGCCCATGAGGTTTCCGTTGTAGAGGCCTTCGGCATACACACCCTTGACATGCACATCCTCGCCTATCTGAGGGAGGGACGGGTTGAACAGGCCGTTGGTCAGCTGCAGTGTGCTGCGGAATGCGAATGTCCGTTCCGCCCCGTTCTCATAGAATGTTCCTGATATTGTCGTGACACCAGTCTCATCGGTCTCGACTGAAAGAGGACCGGCAAGAAGGAGCTGAGTCCTGTTGCCATCGCTGTCAAAGTGGAATGCGACGCTGTAATTGACAGTATAGGTATGGTCGCCATATCCGTTGCTCGCCGAATATACGCCGTCCGGAAGAGTCTTCCAGTTTCCGTCCTCAAGGTCCGAGAACATGTCCAGAATCAGCACATATCCCTCCTCCTTGAGCTCATAGTCAGGAGAACCGGAGCTCATGTCGGCAGTATATTCCGCGTCCGTGAGAGTGAAGTAATAGTTGTGGGTCGTCGTCCCGGCAGAAGCCTGGCCGAAATAATAGGCATATATCGCCTTGTCCATCACCACATCATAGCCGGACGGGTCTGCGGGATATTTGACGCAGAAGCCGTCATATTCAGCCTTGAGAGTCTGTCCGGAAGTCATTCTGACATCAAGACTCAGGCGCAGGGTCCTGGATGAAGTCAGATTGACGGACAGTGATGCCGACGAGACTTCCGATGATGATGAAGAAGATACATGGACATCCTTGTACTCCACTTCATTTTCTCCGGAATACAGGTCGACGGCTCCGGACGGATCCTGGACCGTAATCTTTATATAGTCATCGGCAAGCTGAGCAGTCTCCGTGTCAAGAAGACCGGCAGTAGGAGAGATATAGAAGACATGGCAGCCCTCTTTCTCCTCCGCAGTATAGACAATTGACTCAATGGGACTGATGCTCCCCCCGTAGGAGAAGGCGTTCTTCAGCTGCTGCGGAGCCGGTGAAGCTTCGCGCTGGCATGACACCATAAGAAATGCGATGCCGGAAACCAGCCAAAAGAAATGGAATTTCCTCATAGACAAAATAATTAAACATAAACTATGGATGACCGTCACGGTTTTCCGTTATATAGTCAATTTTCCGGTAAAAATATACATCAGACTCGTAATTTGCAATAGCCTGCAGCGTAAATCTCTGCAATTGCCGGAGCATAAAAAAGACCTGTCTTAATCGGCAGGTCTTAGTGCTTGAATCTGAGGGTGCCAGGTGGGGCTCGAACCCACGACCTTCGGAACCACAATCCGACATTCTAACCAACTGAACTATTGGCACCATATTCTTTGAGGATTGCAAATGTAGAAAAGATTTTCTTTTTTGCAAAAATTATTTTGGTGTTTCCGTGCAATTTTTAATGCCGACACCCGTCCGGGAAATGATTATCCGAGAATCTGCCGGGCGTGATTCTTCGTGTCGACCTTTTCTATCACGCGCTCAAGCCTGCCGTTCTCGTCAAAGATGAATGTCCTGCGCAATGTGCCGGAAGTCGTCTTCCCGTACATTTTCTTTTCGCCCCATGCGCCGAACGCCTGAAGCATCTGTACGGACGTATCCGAGAGCAGGACGAAGGGGAGACTGTATTTGTCGCGGAACCTCCTGTGGGAAGCCGCACTGTCCTTGCTCACTCCCACGACATTGTACCCGGCCTCAGTCAGGGCGGAATAATTGTCCCTGAGGCTGCACGCCTCGGCGGTACACCCCGGGGTATTGTCCTTCGGGTAGAAATATATTATGGTCTTTTTCCCGAGCAGGTCCGACGACCTGACCGTGTTGCCGTCCTGGTCCACGACCTCGAAATCCGGCATTCTGTCTCCTGGCTGCAGCATGACTCGGCTCCTTTATGATATTGAATCGGTTTCTTTATAATGCGAGATTGGTTTCTTTATACGGGTGCAAAGATATTGAGGATTTTTCATATATTTGCAGGCTGAACAGAAATTAAAACCAACGACTATGGCGCGTGAAATAAAATTTTCTCTCGTATACAGAGACATGTGGCAGTCTTCGGGCAAATATGTCCCGACTGTCAGCCAGCTCAAGGAAGTCGCTCCTGCCATCATCGGGATGGGCTGCTTCGACAGAGTTGAGACAAACGGCGGTGCTTTCGAGCAGGTCAACCTCCTGTTCGGGGAAAATCCGAACAGGGCTGTCCGCGAATGGACGGCACCATTCAATAAGGCAGGCATCCAGACCCACATGCTCGAAAGAGGACTGAACGCACTCAGGATGAATCCTGTGCCGGCAGATGTCAGGGAGCTGATGTACAAGGTGAAATGCAGGCAGGGCACCAACATATCAAGGTCCTTCTGCGGACTGAATGA
This sequence comes from uncultured Bacteroidales bacterium, assembly GCA_944322565.1. GTDB lineage: Bacteria > Bacteroidota > Bacteroidia > Bacteroidales > UBA932 > Cryptobacteroides. Next base: position 72,244 of record CALUPG010000005.1, read on the forward strand.
CCACAGGAACCTCAGGCTGTCAGTCGAATACGCCAAGAAAGGCGGCATGATTTCACAGGTTGCCCTCTCCATCACCAACTCCCCTATCCACACCGTGGAGTATTATATGGGCATCGTTGACAAGGTGGTTGAATACGGCTGCGATGAAATCTGCCTCAAGGACATGGCTGGAATCGGCCGCCCGACAATGCTCGGCGAGCTCACCCGCTCAATCAAGAAGAAATACCCTCACATAAAGATACAGTACCACGGCCACTGCGGCCCGGGATTCTCCCCTGCCTCGATGCTTGAGGTGGCGAGGGCCGGAGCAGACTATCTTGACGTGGCCGTAGAGCCCCTCTCCTGGGGAAAGGTCCATCCTGATGTAATCACCATCCGCGAGATGATGAAGGCAGACGGCTTCCTTGTCAAGGACCTCAACATGGACGCATACATGGAAGTGCGCCGCCTCACACAGAAATTCATAGACGAATTCCTCGGCTACTGGATTGACCCGAACAACTCGCACATGAGCTCCCTCCTTGTGGGCTGCGGCCTTCCGGGCGGAATGATGGGATCTATGATGGCGGACCTCAAGGGCTTCCACGGGGCAATCAACGCATCACTCCGTGCCCAGGGCAAGCAGGAGCTCACCCTTGACAATCTCATGGTGATGCTGTTCCAGGAAGTAGAGTATGTATGGCCTCGCCTCGGATATCCGCCGCTTGTCACACCGTTCAGCCAGTATGTGAAAAACACTGCGCTCATGAACCTCATGAACATCCTCAAGGGCCAGCCGAGATGGACCACCATCGACAAGGATACATGGAACATGATTCTCGGCAAGATGGGCAGACTCCCCGGGGAACTTGCCCCTGAAATCGTGGAGATTGCCAAGAAAAAAGGACTTGAGTTCTACTCCGGCAACCCTCAGGACGCATTCCCGGACGAGCTCGACAAATACCGCCAGATGATGAAGGACGAGGGCTGGGACTTCGGTGAGGACGACGAGGAGCTCTTTGAATTCGCAATGCACGAGAGGCAGTACCGCGACTACAAGAGCGGCGTGGCCAAGGAGCGCTTCAAAAAGGACCTTGAAGCCGCCAAGGAAAAGGCTGGCGCACCGATTGTCATCACCCGCCCTGTGGTGGAAATGCCGAAATACGATGTGGAGAAAATCGCAGAAAAGTATCCTGAGGCGACTCCTGTCCAGGCTCCTGTCAAAGGCCAGCTCATCTGGCAGGTGGATGTGGACGACGCCTCCACGGCCCCGGTTGTCGGCACTGAAGTAAAAGCCGGCCAGGCAATGAGCTACATCCAGACCTACTACGGAATGGAAGAGGTCATTCCTGCCGTCGACGGCCGCATCGTTGCCATCTGCTCAAAGCAGGGCGATATGGTAGCCAAAGGCGAAATCATCGCATTTGTAGAGTAATACCTGCCGCGGAGGCGGGAAACTCTTTTCTTACGGAAGCGGAACATTTACAATCGCGCCCGGTGGAGGCCATTTATACCTCCCACCGGGCGCGATTTTGCCGAAAAAGTGTGGCCGACGGCATTTTGAAAATACCGACGGGCGCGAAAATCCCGGAAAATCGCGGCCGGTGGAGCCCCAAAATGCTGTCCACCGGCCGCGATTTCAATCCAAATCCATAAAACTTCAAAATTCAGAAAAACTTTCATTCAAAAACAGAAAATTGCCATGTACGGAGGGAGACGGTGCCTGATTTCAGAATAAATTTGCCGAAAACAATAATATTTGTCGGAGACAATAATAATAATGTGCTGTTGATATGAAGATGCTGGAATTATGCCCGGAAGACAGGCCGAGGGAAAAGATGGCGGCCAAAGGTGCGGAGGCCCTGAGCAATGCGGAACTGCTGGCGATATTGCTGAGGACGGGAAGCGGGGGCCATAATGCGGTGGAGACAGCGCAGATGCTCCTCAGGTTGTCCGGGGGCAGGCTGTCCTCACTGGCGCAGATGTCGACGGACAGGATGCGGAGCATCGGCGGCATAGGACAGAGCAAGGCCATCACCATAGCCGCCGCACTGGAGCTGGGAAAAAGATTCTGCTGCGAGGACTGGAGTACGGAGAAAACCTCCATCACAAGTCCCGAAATGATATACCGGATGATGCTGAAGGAAATCAGGGGCCTGTCGCATGAGGAATGCTGGGTACTGTACCTCAACCGGGCGAATTATGTCATCGGCAGGGAGAGGATGAGCAAGGGTGGGCTTGACGCTACTGTCGTGGACATCAAAATGATTGTCAGGAATGCACTCGACAAGCTGGCAAGCGGAGTCATCCTTACGCATAACCACCCCTCAGGGAATCCGATGCCCGGCACCACGGACATCAATACCACAGGACAGCTGAAGAAGGCCCTGTCTACTTTCGGGATATCGCTGGTCGACCACATAATTCTGTGCGACGACCGGTTCTACAGCTTCTCGGACGAAAGCATGACAATTGTATAGGAGAAATGCAGGCTATCAAGCTTGGGAAGCCAGAAATATGAACTGATACATCTGGATTAATTTTTGTATATTTGCTTTTTCCGCCGACGGAAAACTTAATATTGCCAATCATGAAAGTCATCAATCTTGGAGAAAGCAACAGCGTGCTGAACCATTTCATGGCACAGCTCAGGGACAAGAACATTCAGAAAGACATGCTGAGATTCCGCAGGAATCTTGAACGGGTCGGTGAAATATTCGCCTATGAAATCAGCAAAGTCCTGGACTATTCCGTGAAGAAAGTACAGACACCGCTGGGAATCGCGGACATCGCGACATTTGACAATCAGATAGTGGCCGCAACAATCCTGCGGGCCGGACTCCCCCTGCATCAGGGGATTCTGAATGTCTTTGACAACGCCCAGAGTGCATTTGTCGCCGCCTACAGGAAATATGACAGAGGCAAAGACTTCCACATCAACATCGAATATGCGAGCAGTCCGGACCTGACAGGCAAGACCCTGGTTCTTGCGGACACCATGCTTGCGACTGGGGCTTCCCTTGAGGTGACCTACAACAGGCTGCTCGAGGACGGGGAGCCGGCCCACACACATCTGGTATGCCCGGTGTCAAGCATATTTGCAGTCGACTATATCCGCAAGCATCTTCCGGGAGACAAAGTCACCCTGTGGGTAGCGGCCATCGACGAAGAGCTTACGACACACTCCTATATTGTCCCGGGACTCGGAGACGCCGGAGACCTCGCATACGGGGACAAGATATAATCAAGACAGAATGAATAATCCCGATGAGAGCCCGTACTACAGTTCCTTGCGCAGACGGGCTTTCGGGATATTCAGCTGGTCACGGTATTTGGCGATGGTGCGACGGGCCACTTTATAGCCGCGCCTGTTCATCTCCTCAACGAGCTGGTCGTCTGTCAGCGGCCTGCGCTTGTCCTCTGAGTCGACACATTCCTGGAGAGCCTTCTTGATTTCTCTGGTCGAGACCTCTTCCCCATCCTGATTTTCAAGTCCTTCCGAGAAGAAATATTTGAGCGAATAGATACCGAAAGGAGTCTCGATGTATTTGCTGTTGACAACTCTGGAAATAGTAGATATGTCAAATCCTGTCTTTTCCGCTATATCCTTGAGCACCATCGGCTTCAGATGTGACTCATCCCCGTCCCTGAAATATTCCCTCTGATATTCCAGAATTGCCTTCATCGTGCTTTCAAGGGTATTGTGGCGCTGTTTGATAGCCTCCACGAACCATTTGGCGGAGTCAAGCTTCTTCTTGACGAATGTTGCGGCCTCCTTCTTTTCTCTTTCGGAAGAATTGGCCGCCTCAAGGAGTATGTTGGCATATTTCCTGTTGACGCGGAGCTCCGGTATGGAAAACCGGGGCATGGTCAGGCGGGGCTCTCCGTTTTCGTAAGAAAGGACAAAGTCAGGCACTATCTGCTGGGCCTGATCGCTATATGAATCATCAATCTGTCCCCCGGGCGAAGGATTGAGTTTCAGGATTCTCGCCATCGCAGCCTTCATCTGGGCCTCATCGATGCCCATTCTGGTCATTATTTTCTGGAAATGCTTGTTGGTGAACTCAGTGAAGTGATCCCTGAGTATTCTTTCAGCATTCTCCACATCCGGAGTATGTCTTATGTTCCTTATCTGCAGAAGCAGACATTCCCTCAAATCCCTTGCACCTACTCCTGGTGGGTCAAACTCCTGGATGACCTTCAGCATGTCAAGCACTTCCTTCTCGTCAGTATCAATTCCTGCCCGGAAAGCAAGGTCGTCCACGAGGCTTGAAATGTCCCTGCGGAGGTATCCGTCCGCATCAAGGCTGCCTATGATGAAAGATGCGACGGCATGCTGGTGTTCCGTGAGATTCCTGAATCCCAGCTGGTCCATGAGACTTTGGGTGAAGCTTTCCTTGACGGAGAATGTATTGTACTGCGGACGCTCGTCCTTGCCGTAATTGTTTACCCTCAGTCTGTAGCTCGGGATGGAATCGTCTTCCTTATAGTCTGAAAGAGAGACTTCACGGGGAGCCTCATCAGGGTCCTCTGTCTCGGATGACACATTTTCATCCAGGACAGGATTCTCCTCCAGTTCCTTGCGGATACGCTGCTCCAGCTCCTGCGTCGGCAACTCTATCAGTTTGATAGTCTGTATCTGCAGCGGGGAAAGCTTCTGTGTCTGCTTGAGTTCCAGTCCTTGTTTCAACATGGCATCATAATTTAAATTTCCGGAAACAACGATTCAAGTCATCCTGAATCAGAGAACAATCTCTTCCGGAAGTCTGTACATTATTCTGACCGTATCCGCTATCATCGCACGGTTTCTGTCTATGGCCGGATAGCTGATGGATTTTTCCTTGACAATGAATGCTGCAGGGAATTCATTGCGAATCCTCCGGAGAAGCTGCATGGCCTCCGACTTGGACCTGAAGTCGCCTACAGTGACCTTGAAGTAAGGATTGACATAACTTCTGTAAACGGGAATATCGTGGTATTCAGCGGAGAACTTGTTCATGACCGCCAGAGATTCATTTCTCGCCGTCTGCTTGTTGTCAAAGAAAATCCGCACACGATAGCCGCTGACGGACTTTCCACGGTTGGCTTCGAAATGAGAATTCATGGCAGATAGAATCTCCGGAGACTGGTGCACACGAACATCCGCAGGATTGCCCTTGACCTTCGAAGGAAGTACCATGAATATATTCTTGCCGACAAGTGCAGAATCAGCAGCAGGGGCAGGAACATATATTACAGAATCCCTGACGGCATATCCGTCCGGTATCACGGCAACGGCACTGTCCGGCGCCGCTGTCTCTGCGGAAACGCCCGGGAAGAGGCGGCTTCCGGCAAACTGCCCGGCAGAAGACTGCCGGCCTGAAAGAGACAGGAGCAGAAAGACAGCAGCTGCGGCATATATCAATTTCCTAAACATATTTTCGAGCCTATTTATTTACAAAAACATATTATTTCTGATGCCGTCAAGACTGTTCAGGAAGCCGGCATCTCCCATAAAATAAACAACCGGCACTTTCTCAAGCCGGACTTTCTTTGACACCCCGCCTTTGATCTTTGCCTTCAGGCTGATGTCCATTGTGATGTCATCCGGATCCAGTCCCCTTGCCATGGACAGCAGTCCTATTATAGAAACGGACTTGTCAAGGGTAAAGTCCACGGACACGGGCACGGAAGCGCAGACACGGCCCTCAAGAGTCACATTTTCCGATGTAAAGTGCCCGAGAAGTTGATCTTCGGCATACAATGCGCCCTCTATGTCCGACATGAATATTGTCCTTGCAGGGTTGTCTACTTCAACCGACAATACCGCCTGCATTCCACGCAGCCCATGCATTGACACAGACTCGGGTCTGCAGGAAACGACCCTGATGTCTTTCATCCCCGAGCAGCCCTGTATCACAAAAAGAGCCGAAAGGAGCAGGGCCAGAGCCGATTTTTTCATTATCCTGTACAGCATATCTTCAATACATCTTTGCAAAGATAAATAAAAGAAATCAGATTAAAAATCTTATATTTGCCGCTGTATGGCCGCGAGCGGGCATGAAACTCAGCACTCAATCATATGCATGACAAAAAAGTATATATCGAGACTTACGGCTGCCAGATGAATGTGAATGACAGCGAGGTGATGCTGTCGATACTGAAAGACGCCGGATATGTACGCACGGAAGACATTACGGACGCGGATGTGATTCTTGCGAACACCTGTTCAATCCGGGACAATGCGGAACAGCGCATCTGGGGCCGCATAGAACAGTTCAGAATACAGAAAAAGAAGAGGGATGTGATTGTCGGCATCACCGGATGCATGGCGGAAAGGCTCAAGGAAAAGCTTCTGGACTGCCATGCCGTGGACATTGTGGCAGGACCGGACTCATACAGGAGTCTGCCGGACATGCTGGAGGCAGTCACTCCGGACAATCCCCAGGTCAATGTCCTGCTCTCGCATGAAGAGACATACTCGGACATTACTCCGCTGAGGATGGACAAAAACGGGGTATCGGCATACATTTCCATCATGAGGGGCTGCAACAATGTATGTTCATATTGTGTCGTCCCATATACCAGAGGGGCAGAACGGAGCAGAGACCCCAGGACAATAATACGGGAAGCTGAAGATGTGTTCAGCCACGGATACAGGGAAGTATGCCTGCTGGGACAGAATGTTGACTCATATTTCTGGGAATCCCCTGATTCAGCAGATGACAATGTCGATTTTGCCCAGCTGCTTGAGGCGGTGGCAAAGATATCTCCGGAGCTTAGGGTCCGCTTCTCCACATCACATCCGAAAGACATCAGCGATGAAGTCATATATACGATGGCAATGTATGACAACATCTGCAACCACATACATCTTCCGGTCCAGTCAGGCAGCAATGCGATGCTTGAGAAAATGCGCCGGAAGTATACCAGAGAGTGGTATCTTGAAAGAGTGGCGAAAATCCGGAGCGCCATCCCGGAATGCGGCATCACTACTGATGTCATCGCCGGCTTCTGCGGAGAGACAGAGCAGGACCATCAGGACACCTTGTCCCTTATGGAGAAGGTAGGATTTGATTCCGCCTTCATGTTCCAGTACTCCGAACGTCCCGGGACCCTTGCCGCCAGGAAATATCCTGACGATGTGCCGGAAGAGGTAAAGACAAGAAGGCTCAATGAAATCATAGCCCTCCAGAACAGGCTCAGCCTCGAGAGCAACCGGAGAGAAATCGGAAAGACCCGCCGCATTCTGATTGAAGGCGTGTCAAAGAAAAACGAAGGCGAGCTTTTCGGACGTGCCGGCAACAACAAAGTATGCGTATTCCCGGCAGGAGGCCACAAAATCGGAGAATATGTCAATGTAAAGGTCCTTTCCTGCACATCCGCCACACTGATATCGGAATTGGTCTGAATATATGCCCCCCTTCCTGAACCATATTGTTTCATTCCTGTTACTGCTGATTATCATCGGCTCATTGCTGGTCATAATCACGGATGAGAGGGATTCGGGGAAAAAGATTTCATGGATACTCGTCATAGTGTTCATCCCCGTCGCCGGCATCATCCTGTACATCATGTTCGGATTCGACATCAGGAGAAGCAGGGAATACAATACGAGGAAAAGGGATTTTCTGAAATTCTTCCACAGCCGCTCCGATGCAGGCACAAGACATGTGCTGTTCGGCAATTATGCTGCCCAAAAAGTAAGGCCGGAATATCAGGAACTGATTACCCTGCTGTCAAAGAGCAACGGGACGAGTGTCACCGACAACAACAGCATTGAAATCATCACTTCCGGCAAAAGAAAATTCGAGGCCCTGACGCAGGATATCCTGAATGCAAAGCATCACATCCATGTGGAATATTTCCTGTTCAAGAAGGACAGGGGGAGCAAAATGATCAAACAGCTGCTGATGCAGAAGGCCAAGGAAGGAGTCAAGGTCCGCTTCATCTATGAGAATATAGCCAACATCAACATCAGGCCGAAATACTACAAGGAAATGCGCAAGGCAGGAGTCGAGGTCGTGTCGTTTACTGACCCCAAATTCTCCATATTCAGACTCAGCGCCCTGCTCAACTACCGCAATCACAGGAAAATCGTGGTCATAGACGGGACTGTCGGCTACACCGGAGGGATGAATATCAGCGACGACTACTTCATCAGATGGAGAGACACGCACATGAGGATTACCGGCAACGCCGTCGCCAGCCTCCAGTACAGCTTTATAAATACTTTCATCAATGCCGGAGGGAAAATTGAAGAGGGGCTCAAGCCTTATTTCCCTGAACAGAAGAAGCGTGCCGGAAACGACATACTGATGCAGATTGTCCCCGACCAGCCCGACGACAGATGGCCGATACTTCAGATGGGGACAATATGGACAGTGGAACACAGCAGGGACTACATTTATATACAGACTCCGTATTTCGTGCCTCCGGAGCCGCTCCTGATGGCTCTGAAAGCCGCAGCGCTGAAAGGCACCGATGTCAGGCTGATGCTCCCGCAGAAGCCGGACTCCATATACATGGGGCCTGCGAACAGGGCCTATTACAAGGAATGCCTTGAAGCCGGAATCAGAATCTACGAGTGGACAGGCACATTCATCCATTCAAAGACCATAGTGTCAGATGATTATCTTTCCGTAATCGGCTCCGCCAACATGGACTTCAGAAGCCTTGAAATCAACTACGAAGTAAATTCCTTCATATACAGCAAGGACATAGCCCTCGCAAACAAGGCCATTTTCTTCAAAGACATGGAGAAATGCAGGGAAGTGACACTGCGCCAATGGAATCAGCGCCCGTGGTACAGCAAGATGGGCCAGCATGTCATGCAGCTGTTCGCCCCTCTCCTGTAGTCTCTCCGCAGCCTGACTAAAGTTTTTCCAGAATGGATTCTGCGACCGGGACGGCCTCGAGAGCCGCCAGACGGCTGCGGTATGCCATGCACACAGAGTCAAATGCCTGTCTGCTGCCCTCCGACAGAGGCTCGGCAGGAGGGGACTCCATCTTCAGAGGATTGACAGGACTGCCGTTTTTCCAGACACGGAAATCAAGATGAGGGCCGGTACTGCGTCCCGTAGATCCCACATAACCTATTACTTCGCCCTGACGCACCCTTTTGCCGGCCTTAATGCCGGGACCATATTTGGAAAGATGCAGATAGGCGGTGGAATACACGGAATTGTGCCTTATGCGCACCACATTGCCTCCGGCACCTTCATATCGGCAGCTTGTGACAGTGCCGTCTCCAATCGACACCACCGGTGTCCCCCTGGGTGCGGCATAATCCACCCCCGTATGAGGCTGGACACGCCTTGTTATCGGATGCCTGCGGGCATACGAAAAGCCGGAACTGATTCTTGAATAATGCAGGGGAGCCTTGAGGAAAGCCTTCCTCATGCTCTCCCCTTTATCATTCCAGTATATGTTTCCGCCGTCGCCCTGATTGAACATGACGGCAGGAAAGTCTTCACCCATGTGCGTAAACACAGCATACCTGACCGTATCAACCGAGACTGTCTGACCGTCACAGACTTTCTCGTCATAATATACCCTGAAACGGTCCCCTTTCTGAAGTCCGAAGAAATCAACTGTCCACGCATAGATGTCCGACAATGTCAGAATCAGGAGCGGAGACACCCCCGCATCCAGCATATCATTCCATAGGGATGACGAAATGGTGACATCGGCGTAGCGGTGTGCCGTCGTCACCGGCTTCGAGACTTTCCTGACCTCGAACGGAGCGGTGCAGCCGAATACATAGCCGTTGATTCTGTCCTGCCAATATACCAGATATGCCGGCGAGGACGCAGGCAGGGAATCAATCCCGCAGGCATAATACACCTGATAAGGATTGCCTTTCCTCAAAGTCCTGACATCAAACACACTGTCACATGCCTCAGACAAGGAATATGCATCGGCGGCCGACATCCCGGCCTTGACAAGAATTGTTGAAAAAAAATCTCCCTGACGGACAACATTGTCCCGGCACACATACCCGGAAGCATCAAACCCGAGAAAAGATGATTCAGCATCTGTCTCCACTCTGTCCTGAATACAGATGTCCGATGATTCATTCTTCCCTCCGCATCCGCAGAGAATCAGCATAATGCCGAGCAGTACACGGCCTGCACCAATATGTCTTAACATAACTGCCATTTTGCAAATTGTGCCGGGCCTGATGCCGGCATCTTGATTTGAGAGACAAAGTTAACATGAAAAATATCGCCCGGCAAGCACGGGGAAAGTTTTTGTGGAAAAAAGTGGAAAATATTGGAAGAAAGTGGAAAATAATTCTTACTTTTGCCACGAATGACAAGTGACTGGGACAATGGTAAATTTCATCGGAGAATACACGGCAAAAATTGATGACAAAGGGAGGATAATCCTGCCCTCTGCCTTCAAGTGCCTGCTGCCTGCCGATGACATGCGCTTTGTGGTAAGGAAAGACATTTTCGCCGATTGTCTGGAGATGCTCACATTCTCCGAATGGGAAAAACGCTCGGAGCAGATAAAGTCCAGGTTGAATTTCCTCAAGAAAGAGCACGCGGCATTCTGGAGACAGTTCATGCGCGGCAATACAGTAGTGACGCCTGACAGCAAGCTCGGCCGCATTTCTATTCCCAAGAAGCTTCTTGATGCCATCGGAGCAGAAAAGGAAGTTATTTTCGCAGGGAGCGACCATAAAATCGAACTGTGGGCAAAAGAAAAGTACGAGGCAGCCTCCATTCCGGATGAAGAATTCGTTTCTCTCGCAGAAACAGTATCCAATCTATAATGCCGGAGGTGTGAAATGTCTGAATATCATATTCCAGTATTGCTTGAAAAGAGCGTGACAGCCCTTGTCACCGATCCGTCCGGCATATACGCGGACGCAACATTCGGGGGAGGCGGACATTCCCGCGAAATACTTTCAAGACTGAGTCCCGAAGGTCGCCTGATAGCATTCGACAGAGACAGGGACGCACTCGCCAACAAGCCTGACGACAGCAGATTCACATTGATTCACAACAATTTCCGTTTCATCCACAATTTCCTGCTTGAACTGGGATATACCGGCGGCATCGACGGCATCATAGCCGACCTCGGAGTGTCTTCCCATCAGTTTGACACTCCGGAGAGAGGCTTTTCATTCAGATATGACGCCAGGCTCGACATGAGAATGGACACAGGGGCCGGGACCACGGCCGCCGACATCATCAACGGCAGGACAACGGAAGAACTTGAAAAAATCTTCAGAGTCTACGGCGAGGTCGAAAACAGCGGAAGAATATCCCGGCTGATATGCAAAGCCAGGGAGTCTTCCCCTGTCACCACAACCGGAGAGCTGGAAAAAGCCATCGGCGATGCTCTTCCGCAGGCAGCCAGGCACAAGGCTCTGGCAAAAATCTACCAGGCCCTGAGGATTGAAGTCAACGGAGAGATGAGGGCTCTTGAAAAGTTCCTGCAGGGAGCTGCGGCTTCGCTCAGGAAAGGAGGACGGCTGGTGGTAATCACTTACCATTCCCTTGAGGACAGGATGGTAAAGAATTTCATACGCAGCGGCAATGTGGAAGGGAAAGAGACCAAGGACCTGTACGGACACTCTCTGGCTCCGCTGACTGCGGTAAACCGCAAGCCTATTGTTCCAGAAGAGGAGGAGATAAGCATCAACACGAGAGCAAGGAGTGCAAAACTCAGGATAGCTGAAAAAACAGATGCCGGAGACATTTCCGGCAGAGGACAGGAGGAATGACATGGACGCCCAGAAAGACATACAGGGAATGCCGGTGCCTGATGAAGGCTTTGAACTGGACCCCGGCCAGGACTTTACGGAAGATACGGCCAGAGAGGAGGAGAAAGAACGGAGGCCGACAGTCATAAGAACGGCATTCAGCTTCATAAAGGACAGCATCAGCGCCATCTTTCAGGGAGAGTTCCTGATGAGACTGAAATTCGACAGGTATTTCATCAACATCATCTATCTGTTTTTCCTCGCTGTAGTCTGTATATGGATGAAACTGAAAATCGAACAGACAATGGTCAGGCTCGAGGACACGAAGCAGATGCTTGAAGACTACAGGATATACCACGCCCAGAAGACATGCGAACTGGTGAAGCTTGACAGGCTGAGCACCGTTCAGGACATGCTCGAGAAGTCAGGCTCCGCGCTGACGATACCTGACAAGCCGGCGGACAGGATAAAAAGGTAGCAGGACGGACTTTTACACAAGTACACAAGGAATACGGGACAGACAATGAACGACAGGCAAGAAAATACTGGAGGAAAGACGAGAGACCGGGCAGCAAGATTTCTGTTCGTGATATATTTCGTATGCCTCATTTTCTCTTTTGTCCTCATTGGAAGGCTCTTTTACCTCCAGTTCTTTTTCCGTCCCGACCCGGACCTTGAGAAATATCTCACTCCCGTAAGCCGCAAAGAAGTGACGGAGCCGGCAAGAGGCGCCATCCTTTCATTCGACGGCAGACTGCTCGCGTCATCAGCGCCGATGTACCAGATATACATGGACTGCACGGTCTTGAAAGAGGCGCATGAGAATGACAGGAACAGGGAACGGGGACGCGAAAACGAAGAAAAGTGGCTTGAAAAGGCCGGGCAGCTTTCCGTCAGACTTGCCGAAGCATACGGAGACAAGACCGCCCAAGAATATTACAGCACGATTGTCAGCGGACGGAGAAACGGCCGGAAATATGTGAAAATCGGAGGAGAGATTGACCATGGACAGCTTCAGGAAATAGAAGATTTCCCGTTGTTCAATGAAGGCCCCTACAGGGGAGGAATCATTGTCGAGAGGCACGACACCCGCCAGTATCCGTACGAATCCCTTGCCAGAAGAGTCATCGGATATGTGGAGGACAACAGGACCGAAGGACACAGCAGAATCGGAATCGAAGGCAAGTTCAACAATACTCTTCATGGTCAGGAAGGGCTGGAATGGCTCCGGCTCACGGACGGCAGGAAAAGAATACCTGACTTTGACAGCACTTCCGTCAAGGCGGTAAACGGACTTGACATAAGGACGACGATAGACATCGACATACAGGACATCGCTGACCGCGCCCTGAGAAAAAACATCATGGACCAGGAGAACATTGAAGGCGGCTGCGCTGTTGTAATGGATGTCAGGACAGGTGCAGTCAGAGCCATGGTCAATCTCAGGAGGGACAGTGACGGCAATCTCGGCGAGACATACAATTACGCGATTGGACGGGCCGGAGACCCGGGTTCGGTATTCAAGCTCACGACACTGATGACCCTGCTTGAAGACGGCAAAGTCACTCTGGATACAGAAGTTCCGACATTCCGCGGCAGATGGGAATGGAAGGGAGAACGGCTGCCTGCAGACCCGTATCTCAGGGACAAGGGAGAATACATCACAGTCGCCGACGGATTGAAAATCTCTTCAAACCATGTATTCAGGTATCTTGCCTGCGAGAATTACGGAGAAAGTCCCGAGTCACAGAAAAGATTCGTGGAGAAACTCTATGAATACAAGCTTAACGAACAATTTGACTTTGACCTTGCAGGTCTCGCCCGTCCTGTAATCCCAGTCCCTGGCTCAATAAGGTGGAGCGGCACTGCCCTGCCGTCCATCGCCATAGGATACAGCGTACTTGAGACCCCGCTGCACATTCTCATGTTCTACAACGGGATAGCCAACAAGGGGAAGCTCATGAAGCCATACATTGTCGAAGACACAGAGAAAGACGGGCATGTCATCAGACGCTACGGGCCGGAAATACTCAATGGGTCCATCTGTTCGGAAGAGACTGCGGACACACTCACAAAGGCTCTCAGGCTGGTGGTGGAAGAAGGGACCGGAAAACGGCTGAAGGGAGCAAAATGTGAGGTTGCGGGCAAGACCGGAACTGCACAGATTCCTTTTATGACAGAAATAGACGGAAGACAAAAGACGGTATACAAAGACAGGAACGGGCACAAGCAGCATCAGGGGACTTTTGTGGGCTTCTTTCCTGCCGACAACCCGCAATACAGCGCTATTGTGACCGTTTACTCCAGGCTTTCAGGAGAAAATTTCTATGGAGGCACGCTGCCTGCCGCCACATTCAGAGAAATTGTGGACAACATATATACTCTGTCACCGATATGGGGGAATGAGATCACGGCCATGGGAGAAATGCCGGAAATGGAAGGGCACAAGGTCGTCTCAGGCGCAGACAGACTTGATGAAATCCCTGATGTCAGAGGACTTGGACTGACAGATGCAATATGGTCGATAGAAAACTGCGGATACAGGTGCATATACACGGGCAGCGGGCATGTCGTCCGCCAGAGTCCTGAGGCAGGGACCCGTCAGGCAAAAGGCGGGACAGTCCGGCTGACACTGGAATAATCCGGAATAACAATATTTTTGGAAATGAGACTTGACAAGATAACGGAAGACTGCGGGATTTGCGCCAGATACGGAGAAGGGAACCCTGAAATCACTGCGATATGCAGCGATTCAAGAAAGGTTGTCCCCGGGGCGCTGTTCATTGCAGTGAAAGGCTTCGCCAATGACGGGCACAAATACATCGGAACGGCTGTGGAGAAAGGGGCTGCAGCCGTTGTCTACGAGGATTCTGCGGCTGCGGAAAGCCGTAAGGAAGGCATCATCTATATTCAGGTCAGCTCGTCCAGGCATGCGCTGGCAATGATTGCCGATGCATTCTACGGACATCCGTCACAGAAACTCACGCTTGTCGGCATCACGGGTACCAATGGCAAGACAACCACAGTGACTCTGCTGCACAGACTGTTCACCGGACTCGGATACCATTGCGGACTTCTTTCGACGATTGCAAATTATATCGGAGAAAAGAAGTCGGAAACAGCAAATACAACTGCAGATCCGATAACAATCAATTCTCTTCTTGCCAGTATGGCCGACCAGGGATGCGAATACTGCTTCATGGAAGTAAGTTCAATCGGGATGGAGCAGGAGAGGGTGACAGGACTGAAGTTCAAGGCAGGGATTTTCTCCAATCTCACCCATGACCACCTGGACTACCACAAGACTTTCGCAGAATATCTGAGGTGCAAGAAACTGTTCTTTGACTCTCTTCCTGCAGATGCCGTCGCCATAACGAACACAGACGACAGGAACGGAATGGTGATGGTGCAGAACACAAAGGCAAAGGTCGTGACCTATTCATGCAGAAGCATGGCTGACCACACCTGCCGCATCATCGAGGAAAGTTTTGACGGAATGCTCCTCAAGATTGACGGGAAGGAGACTTGGTGCAGACTCATCGGCCAGCACAATGCATACAACATACTTGCGATATATACAACAGCCGTCACTCTCGGCGCCGATCCTCAGGAAGTGCTCGTCGGCATCAGCAATCTTGCTTCAGCTCCCGGGAGGCTTGAAACAGTCAGAGGTCCGGGAGACCTGTCCGTGGTCATTGACTACGCCCACACTCCGGATGCCCTTGAGAATGTCCTCAAGACACTCCGGGACATTGCCCCGCGCCGTCCGCTGATATGCGTATTCGGATGCGGAGGAGACAGGGACAGAACCAAAAGGCCCGAAATGGCGGAGGTTGCAGGCAGACTGTCAGACAGAATAATCGTCACTTCCGACAACAGCCGCACGGAAAAGACATCCGACATCATCAGCGACATAAGGAAAGGGCTTGATGCCGCCGCCATGGCAAAGTCCCTCTTCATCGAAGACAGGGAGCAGGCCATAAGGACTGCCATTATGACGGCGGCACCCGGAAGTACAATACTTCTTGCGGGCAAAGGCCACGAAACCTACCAGATAATCGGAACAGAAAAGCGTCATTTTGACGAAAAGGAAATTGTGTCTGACGCATTGAAAAACATTGTGCAATGATATACCATTTGTTTGAATTTCTCAAGGATGCGGACATCCCGGGACAGAGGCTTTTCACCTACCTGTCTTTCCGGGCCATGTTTGCCAGCGCCACAGCCATACTCATATCACTGATTCTCGGCAAGAAAATCATCCTGTGGCTGCAGAAACGGCAGATCGGGGAAGAAATCCGCGACCTGGGACTTGAAGGTCAGCTCCAGAAGAAGGGCACCCCTACCATGGGAGGGATAATCATAATTCTGTCCGTACTCATATCGGTGCTGCTGTTCGCCGACCTGACGAACATCTATGTCATACTTCTGCTCATTACCACAGTATGGCTCGGCCTGCTCGGATTTGCAGATGACTATATAAAGGTATTCCGCCATAACAAGGAGGGGCTCAGCGAAAAAGGGAAACTCATTGCACAGATTCTGCTCGGCCTTTCAATCGGACTGACAGTATGTTTCAGCAATGAGATTGTGGTAAGGGAAAAAGTGCAGACAGAGACGGCGGCCGTGACCGAATCCCCGGAAAGCCAGGCAGCTGCCGCAGCAGAAGAACATGATGTGGTAAAGAGCACAAAGACGACGATTCCCTTTGTCAAGAATCATGAGTTCGACTACAAGTGGCTCTCCCCTTTCAGCGGCGCCATGGGCTGGTACTGCAAATGGGCAATATATGTGGCTATGATTGTCCTTGTCATCACCGCATGCTCCAACGGCACCAATCTCACTGACGGGATGGATGGTCTTGCCACAGGCACATCGGCAATTGTAGGTGTAGTGCTGGGCATTTTCGCCTATCTTTCAGGCAACATAATCAATGCCGACTATCTCAATATCATGTACATCCCGGGGACAGGAGAGATTGCGGTGTTCATGGCGGCATTTGTCGGAGCCCTCATCGGATTCCTGTGGTACAATTCTTATCCGGCACAGGTGTTCATGGGCGACACAGGAAGCCTTGCCATCGGAGGAATCATCGGAGTGTGCGCAATATTAATCAGGAAAGAGCTCCTGCTCCCGATTCTGTGCGGAATATTCCTCGTCGAGAGCCTTTCGGTCCTCATGCAAAGATTCTGGTTCAAATACACCAAGAAGAAATACGGCGCCGGCCGAAGAATATTCAGGATGGCACCGCTGCACCATCATTTCCAGAAAGAGAACATACCTGCAGCGATAAAATGGCCGGCGAGGGCAATCCCTGAGGCGAAGATTGTGGTGAGATTCTGGATTATCGGGATTCTGCTCGCAGTATTCACCATAGCTCTGCTGAAAATCAGATAAAAAAGAAAAGGATACAACAAAAGACAACAAGGAGACAGGAAAATGCCAAGGATAGCAGTACTGGGAGGAGGAGAAAGCGGTACAGGGGCCGCAATCCTCGCAAAAGTCAAGGGATTCGACGTATTTGTTTCCGACAAGGGGACAATTGATGAAAAATATGTCAGGATGCTCGAGGAATGGGACATTCCGTTCGAGCAGGGCGGGCATACCGAAGACCTCATTCTCAATGCGGACGAGGTCATCAAGAGCCCGGGCATCCCGTCGGCTGCGCCAATGGTGCAGAAAGTGTGCGATGCCGGCATTAAGGTCATCTCTGAAATCGAATTTGCCGGGAGATATGACACAGCCAAGAAAATATGCATAACCGGCAGCAACGGCAAGACTACCACCACTTCTCTGATATACTACCTGCTTCAGCAGGCCGGACTGGACGCCGGACTCGGAGGCAACATCGGCAAAAGCTACGCCTATCAGGTGGCGACAGAGCATCACGACATCTATGTCCTTGAAATCAGCAGTTTCCAGTTGGACAACATGTATGACTTCAAGGCCGACATAGCAGTCATCACCAACATCACCCCTGACCATCTCGACCGTTATGACCACAAGCTGGAGAACTATGTCAGGGCCAAGTTCCGCATCACCCGGAACATGAGCAGCGACGACTGCTTCATATTCTGTTCCGATGACGAGATTACCGTCAGCCACCTCAACAAGATTGTAGTCAAGGCCAAGATGCTTCCGTTCTCGCAGAAGAGGGAAGTTAGCCAGGGAGCATTCCTCAAGGGAGACAAGATGGTGGTCAGATATGAAGACTCCGAATGCGACATGTTCATACAGGAACTGGCTCTGGGAGGGAGACACAATGTGTACAATTCAATGGCAGCCGCCATTGCCGGGAAAATAATGGACATTGACAATGATGTCATCCGCGAAAGCCTGTCCACATTCCAGCCGGTGGAACACAGGTTGGAAAAGGTCTTGAGCATCGGCGATGTGCTCTACATAAACGATTCCAAGGCAACCAATGTGGACGCGGCATGGTATGCGCTTGAATGCCAGACCAGGCCTGTGGTATGGATAGTCGGCGGGACGGACAAGGGGAATGACTACTCAGTCCTTCTTGACCTCGCACGCGAAAAGGTAAAGGCAATGATATGCATGGGCCTGGACAACAGGAAATTCCATGAGTCTTTCGGCGGAATCGTGCCGGAAATCCATGATGCAACCTCGGCAGAGGACGCCGTAAAGCTTGCCCATGACATAGCCAAGGCGGGAGATGTCGTGCTCCTGTCTCCGTGCTGCGCAAGCTTTGACCTGTTCAAGAACTATGAAGACAGAGGCAGAAAATTCAAGGAAGCGGTGAGGAATCTGTAGAAACCTGAACTCAGATGAAAGACAAGACAAATAAGAAAGATGCGCCGCAGGCCGACGAAGGAATCTGGGGACTGATCGACAGAATCCAGGGGGACAAGATAGTGTGGATGGTTGTCATCATGCTCATCCTGTTCTCAATAGTATCGATATTCTCCTCGACATCTCTTCTGGCAAACGGGCAGCCCGGGACAAGCCGGCTGGACATATTCGTTGACCAGCTGTGGATTGTAGTCGCGGGCATCATAGTCATTTTCATCTGCTACAAGATCCCGTACATAAAGCTTTTCAGAGTCCTGTCCCAGTTCGGGTTTGTTGTCTCGGCAGCCCTGCTTCTCTGCCTTCTGCTGAACATACGGGCAATAGAAGTCAATGGGGCCAGGCGCGCCATTGACCTCGGCTTTTTCCAGCTGCACGTCTATGAGGTGGTAAAGGTTGCCATGGTGATGTATCTTGCCTGGGCTATACACGCATACAATACGGATTCGTTCGGGACAGTCAACCGCCTGGCCGAAAAGCATCCCAAACTTGCATTCCTGAGCGCCCCTTTCTGGAAGAGAATGATATACATATTCATTCCCATGATGCTTGTCTGCCTCGGAATCATGTTCGGCAGTGTGTCCAGCACCCTTTTCATAGGAGGGATAATGTTCCTTACCGTCATGATCGGAGGCATCAGATTCAGGGACATCATGATGCCGGCCATGATATGCATTGCCGCCGGAGGGCTCTGCATAGGACTTTACTTCATGTCCGGAGGGAAAATATTCCCGCGTGTGGGGACAGCCGTACAGAGAGTCTTCCTGCATGAAGAAAAGAAAAATATCAAAGACCTGCAGCCCGGCACAAGAGAGTTTCAGGATGCGCTGGATGCAATACGCCAGCCTGAAAGCGCCAAGATTGCCATCCACGAAGGCGGCATTCTCGGCAAGGGACCGGGAGGCAGCACCCAGAAATATACCGTAGCCCTGATTTTCAGCGACTACATGTACAGCTTCATCGTCGAAGAATACGGCCTGTGGGGCGGAATCCTCATAATCGTCCTTTACATCAGCCTTCTTGCAAGAGGAACGATTATAGTGAAGAACTGCGACAATGACTTCGCCAAAACGGCCGTCTCGGGGCTTACCGTCCTCATCACCGGACAGGCTCTGATGCACATTTACATAAATCTTGACATGGGACTGCTCACAGGACAGACTCTGCCGCTGATAAGCCACGGGAAAAGTTCATTCCTGTGTTTCTGCGTGGCGTTCGGAGTAATCCTTTCCATAAGCAAGATGGCAAAGGCAAAGATACAGAAAGAAACAGATGAGGCGGCGCCGATAGGAATCGAGGCGGAGGAACTTCAGGCAAGCCTCAATGATCTGGACGATTTTGAATCAGGAAATATTGGAGAGAAATGAAAAGCTACAGGCCGATAAGGGCAATCATAAGCGGAGGCGGCACAGGAGGACACATCTTCCCGGCCCTCTCGATTGCGGACAAGCTCAGGGAAGTATGCCCGCAGACAGAAATACTGTTTGTCGGTGCGGAAGGCAAGATGGAAATGGAGAAAGTGCCCGAGGCAGGCTACGACATCAAGGGACTGCCTGTGGCCGGACTTCAGAGAAAACTGTCGCTGTCCAATCTGGCACTCCCCTTCAAGGTGATGAAAAGTCTCTCGATGGCAAAGAAAATCATCAGGGGATTCCGGCCGGACATAGCAATAGGGGTCGGCGGCTACGCCAGTGCCCCGCTGCTGTGGAGTGCTGAAAAGGAAAGGATTCCGACTCTGATCCAGGAACAGAACGGATATGCCGGTCTCACCAACAGGATTCTCGGCAAAAAGGCAGGACGCATCTGCGTAGCATACGAGGGCATGGAAAGATTCTTCCCGAAAGAGCGCATCATCATCACCGGCAATCCGATAAGGAAAGAAATAGTGCCGGCGGATGACAGGATGAAGCGCGAAGCCCTGGAATACTACGGGCTTGACCCGAAAAAAAAGCATCTGTTCATCATGGGCGGCAGTCTCGGAAGCGGGACATTGAACAAATCCATGATGAAATGGATTTCAGAAGGAAGACCCTCAGGGAAAGGCCTGGAAGTCATCTGGCAATGCGGCAAATATTATAAGAACGACATCGACCGGTTCATCTCCGGAGCAGCGTCCGCCGACAAGACATTGGAAAAGGAAGTAAGGCATTATGACTTCATCAGCAGGATGGACCTGGCATACGCGGCAGCCGACATTGTCATCTCAAGGTCCGGGGCAAGTTCGGTATCGGAGCTCTGCGCAGCGCACAAGGCTGTGATATTTGTCCCGTCTCCGAATGTAGCAGAAGACCACCAGAGGCACAATGCGATGGCCCTGGTCAAGAAAAATGCGGCGCACATTGTAAGCGATGCCGAAGCTCCGGAAAAACTGCTGGCGGAAGCCTGCGCACTTATAAGGAACGAGGACGAAATCCGGGAAATGGAGAAAAACATCGCCGCCCTGGGCAGAACAGACGCGGCTCAGGCAATCGTAGATGAGGTCTATGCTTTGCTTGACAAATGAAATACGGAGAAAGCAAATGAAATACAGGAACATATATTTTCTTGGCATCGGCGGGATAGGGATGAGCGCCATTGCCAGATATTGCAGATACAAGGGACATGTCGTCTCCGGCTATGACCGCACCCCGTCAGAACTCACACATGAACTGGAGTCCGAGGGGATGGAAATCCACTATGATGACCGCCCTGACCTGATACCACCGGACAAGGACGACACACTTGTCATCTATACACCGGCGATTCCGCATGAGCTCGGCGAGATGAGATTCGTGACGGAAAACGGGTACAAAGTCATCAAGAGATCCAGAGCTCTCGGTGAAATAGCCGAGGGGCAGAGATGTCTGGCTGTTGCAGGGACACACGGAAAGACAACGACAAGCACATTGCTTGCACACATATTCAAAGAAAGCGGGGAAGGATGCTCCGCATTTCTCGGCGGGATATCCAAAAACTACGGCACCAATCTTCTGGTCAGTGACAACAATGTGATTGTCGCAGAAGCAGACGAGTTCGACAGGTCATTCCTCCAGCTGCACCCTGAGACAGCCGTGATTACGGCCATGGATGCCGACCACCTTGACATATATTCCGACCTGGGGCATGTACGGCAGGCATTCAGAGACTTCGCCTCTCAGGTCAGCGGCACCGTCATCACGAAGCCAGGGCTTGACATTACCGGAAGAGACACAAGGGCAGAGATTCTCAGGTATTCATTCAGGGAAGAATGTGACTTCTATGCAAGCAACCTGAGCAAGGACGAGTCCGGACATTTTACATTTGACCTCAACTGGCCCGGCGGGACTATCAGGTCATGCCGCTGCGGAATCCCGGGATGGGTCAATGTCGAGAACAGCATTGCCGCAGCCGCCATTGCCCTCACCTACGGACTGGACCCGGAGAAAGTACGGCATGCCATCGGCACATACATGGGTGTAAAGAGAAGATTTGACTTTCATGTCAACAGACCGGGATGCACATATATCGATGACTATGCACATCATCCGAAGGAGATTGCCGCAGCGATAAGCTCCATCCGCGGCATCTTTCCGGGGAGGAAACTGACGGCAATATTCCAGCCGCACCTGTATACCCGGACAAGGGACTTTGCCGGTGAGTTCGCACAAGCACTGAGCCATGTCGACAAACTGATTCTCCTGGATATCTACCCGGCACGCGAAGAACCGATACCGGGCGTCACTTCACAGATCATCTATGACAAAGTACAGGCTCCAGAAAAGATACTCATGAAAAAAGAAGAAGTCCTTGACTATATGAAAAATGAACATCCGGATGTCCTTGTCACATTCGGAGCCGGGGATATAGACAGGCTGACAGGCCCCCTGACAGAAATGCTTGAAAAAAGATGAACAAGGTAAGCAGATACATACTTGCGGCCATATTCGGAGGACTCACGACAGTTCTGCTGTGCGCGGCATATACATCCGGATCGTTGAAAAGGAGCAGGACATCATGCTCCGGGATAGAAGTATGCATCAGGGACAGCAGCATAAACAGATTTGTCTGCAGAGAGGACATCATCAGACATATTTCCGGAGCACATGGAGACCCTGTCGGGAAACTGCTTGACAGCCTTAACATTGCAGCAATCGAAAAGACAATAGACAACTGGAGTCCCGTCAGGAAAAGCGAAGTGTACATGACCAAGGACGGGATACTGCATGTGACCCTCGAGCAGAGGACTCCGCTGCTGAGGTTCCAGAAGGACAGCACGGGCTTCTATGCCGATGCAGACGGCGTACTGTTTCCGCTCCAGCCGGGACACACAGCCCATGTTCCTGTCATAGACGGAAATATCCCGCTGAATGCAGGAGACGGATACCACGGCAGACCGGCCAGCGAATGGGAACGGCAATGGACAGACAGGATTGTATCAATGATCAAATTCATGAAATCAAATGACATCTGGCTCAAGAACATTGCCCAGATACATGTCAACGAGGCCGGAGACCTGGTTCTGATTCCTTATGAGGGCAGGGAAAAATTTATTTTCGGCCAGCCTGTCGGAACAGAAGACAAATTCAGAAAAATCGAACTCTATTATACCGCCATCGTCCCGGACAAGGGCAAAGACATGTATTCAACCGTCAACCTGAAATATGACGGGCGTATAATCTGCAGAAAATAAAACAATAACGTCATGGATACAAGACATATAGCAACCATTGACCTCGGCACCTCAAAGACAGCGCTCACCGTCACCGAAATCAGCGGGGAGAGGGTCGAGATCATCTATTACAAAAAGATTCCTTCAGAAGGGATAAGATACAGCTATGTATTCAACTCGAAACAGGCAGGTGACATTGTCAGGGAACTTGTGGAAGATGCTGAAAAAGAACTGCGGATAAAAATCCACAGTGCCGTTGTCGGCATGCCGAAATACAGCATAAGGAAAGAATCCGGGAACGCAAAGGTCAAGATGGACCCGGAAGAATGCATCACCGAGGAAGATGTTTCCGAACTCAAGGACATCGCCAAGGCGTCATACCCGCTTGATGACACCCAAAACGAGAAACTGTACGGGGCAATCGCCCAGTCATTTTCCAACGGAGATGAAATAGGACTGACCGAAGAGGACATTGTCGGAGTCTCAAGTGATTATTTTTCAGGGAACTTCAATCTTTTCATCGGCAAAAAGAAATATCTTGACAACATTGATGTCGCCTTCAAAAGAATAGGGCTGAAAATACAGAAAAAATTCTTCATGCCGGAACCCGAGGGAAAGGCAATACTGACAAAGGGGGAAATGGACAACGGTGTCGCCCTTGTGGACATAGGCGGAGGCTCCACTTCGGTGTCAGTATATTACAGAGGCATCCTCAGGCACTATGCATCGATTCCTTTCGGCGGAAAATCAGTGACCGGCGACATCAAGACTGAATGTATGATTCCGGAAGACATTGCAGAAAAAATCAAGACCGGATTCGGAGGGTGCATGCCTGACAAACTGCAGAATCTGAGCGAGAAGGTCCTTCACATATGCAGCGAGTCCGAGATTCCGAGCATTCAGATTCCGGTTAAATATCTGTCGGAAATCATCACTGCAAGAATGAAGGAAATCATTGAGGCTGTGCTTTATGAGATTCAGGCAAGCGGATTTGCCGACCATCTCAGGAGCGGGGTCGTACTTACCGGAGGCGGAGCAAAGCTGCTCAACTGCGCAAACTGGTTCAAGGAGCTGTCAGGTTATGACACGAGGGTAGGAAAGCTGCGCAACCTGTTTTCAGCCTCCGGATATGAAGACTTCTATGACCCTGACGCCACCGTCTCGGCAGGGCTGATACTTGCCGCCAAAAATGCTCATGTCCAAGACTGTCTTGAAGACTGCACCGGTGAGAGCAGCTCCGCCTCAGCAGACAGCACCGACGCCCGCGGAGTTCATGACCAGCCGGAGGAAAATGCCTTTGAGAATCATGAGACAAACACAGAAGCCCCTGAAGATTCCGGGAATGAAGGCAGTGACGATGTGACGGGCACGGTATTCGACCAGGCGCCGGAAGAAGCCAGACAGGCCGGGCAGAAGAAAAAGCAGCAGGCTCAAAGCGGCAAAGCCGCTCCCGAGAAGAAGAAAAGAGAACCTATCTGGACAAAAGTCGGGAATCTGTTCAACGACATGTTCGATGACTTTGGAAAAGAAAGTGTCTGAAATTAATGTAAAACACAAATATTGCAGCCATGGACTCAAATGACTTTCTTGAAAATATAAATATCACACCCAGGGACTGGGAAGAAGACAGATCGATAATCAAAGTGATAGGCGTAGGCGGGGGCGGATGCAATGCCGTGTCCTATATGTTCAGCCAGGGCATCAAGGGATGCAGCTTCATTGTATGCAATACAGATGCCCAGGCCCTGAAAAAAAGTCCTGTCCCGTTCAAAATCCAGCTCGGGGAAGGTCTCGGTGCCGGATGCGACCCCATCAAAGGACGGAATGCAGCCATTGAGGCACAGGATGAAATTGCAAAGAAAGTGCTTGAAAACAATACGCAGATGCTTTTCATCACTGCCGGCATGGGAGGAGGAACCGGAACAGGCGCGGCGCCGGTCATCGCCGACATGGCCAAGAAACGCAATATCCTGACTGTCGCAATTGTGACCCTTCCGTTCAAGAACGAAGGAAATGAATCACTTTCCAAGGCAATCGACGGGATACATGAACTTGAAAAATGCGTGGACAGCCTGCTTATAATCAACAATGAGAAATTGTATGAGTACTATGGGGATCTCCTTGTCCACGATGCCTTCCCGAAGGCAGACGAAATACTTGCAACTGCCGTAAAGGGCATTATTGAGATTATCCGGAAGCCGGGATACATCAATGTCGACTTCGCCGATGTCAAGACAATGATGAGGAACAGCGGCATGGCCCTCATGGGCTGCGGCACAGGGACAGGAGAGCACAGGATAGAAGATGCCATCAGCCAGGCCCTTGAATCCCCTCTTCTCAACGACTTTGACCTCAAGACCGCCAAGAATGTCCTCATCAACATCACGATAGGCAAGAACGAGAAGGGCCTTTCAATGAAAGGGCTTGATGACATCAACAATAAGATCAAAGAATACACCGGCAACGCAAACAATTTCAAGAGAGGAATCATATTTGACGAGGACCCGGAAATCGGAGACCGGATAAACATCACTGCTATCGCCACAGGATTCAAGATGAGCCAGCTCAACGACATCACCGATGTCAGCCAGGGCAATATCATCGTCGTCAGAAGCGACTACGACGGAAAGAGGCTGCCTGGCGAGCAGATAGAACTTTCTGAAATCTCTGCAAGGAAAATAGGCCCGACCAATGCTTCCAATGTACGCAGGTTCAATTACAGCGGAAAAGAAAAGCCGGTCCTGATTGTGGAGCCGGGACAGAATTTCAGTGAACTTGAAGGTGAAACAGCAAGGGCGCGGGCCATCAGGCGCATGTCTGAAAGCAGCGATGCGGGACAGGCATGAGAACATCGTCCGGAACAGAGAAAATCTCTGTGAGAAGTTTCTGATTTCCGGATAACTGAGTATCTTTGCAGCCTGACTTGCATTCAGACATGGAAAAGAGAACAAGAGTAAGATTTGCGCCGTCACCGACCGGTCCGCTCCACATGGGAGGGGTAAGGACGGCCCTCTACAATTATCTCTATGCCAAGCAGCATGGAGGAGATTTCATCATAAGGATAGAAGACACTGACTCCCACAGGTTCGTGCCAGGTGCGGAGAAATACATCATCGAGGCGCTCAACTGGTGCGGCATCATCCCCGACGAGGGCATTGATGCAGACGGGAATGTAGTGGAGACCCCTTCCGAAAAGCATCCGCACGCCCCGTACAGGCAGTCCCAGAGAAGAGGCATATACAGGAAATATGCCGAGGAGCTCGTGGAAAAGGGATACGCCTACTATGCCTTTGACACCGCAGAGGAACTTGCGGCCAAAAGGGCGGAGATGGAAGCGGAAAAGCAGACTTTCATATACAACCATATCACAAGGAAATCACTGCGCAACTCCCTCTCCATGCCGGAAAGCGAATGGAGGCCGCTGTTGGAGACCCATACCGACTGGACCATCAGATTCAGGATGCCGGAGAACCGCACGGTGAAGATGGACGACCTCATCCGCGGACACATCGAGGTGAACACAGACACCCTCGACGACAAGGTCCTGTGGAAGAGGGCAGACGAGCTCCCGACATACCATCTCGCAAACATCGTGGATGACCATCTGATGGAAATCACCGAAGTCATCCGAGGAGAAGAATGGCTCCCGTCGCTTCCTCTGCACTACCTGCTCTACGAGGCTTTCGGATGGAGCGACAGCATGCCGCGATTCGCCCACCTCTCCCTGCTTCTCAAGCCGGACGGCAAGGGAAAGCTCAGCAAGAGGGACGGGGACAGGCTCGGCTTCCCCGTGTTCCCGCTCAAGTGGACCAATGCGGAAGGTGAAGTGTCCCGGGGATACCGTGAGGACGGATATTTCCCCGAGGCATTTGTGAACATGCTCGCCATGCTCGGATGGAATCCGGGAGACGACAGGGAGCTCTTCTCGATGGATGAGCTGACCAAGGCTTTCTCCCTTGAAAGAGTCATCAAGTCCGGTGCCCGCTTCAACCCGGACAAAGCCAAATGGTACAACAAGGAATATCTCCGGATGAAAAGCGACAAGGAACTCACCGGCCTCTTCATCCCAGTGCTTGAAAGCCACGGGATACAGGTGGTGGAATGTCCGAAATGCGCACTGACCGCCGGGGCTGAACTCACACCTCAGGGAGCAGACTTCAGGAACCGCATCTTCACCGCAGAATATGTGGAGAAGATTGTATCCCTCATCAAGGAAAGGGCCACATTTGTCGCAGACTTCTGGGACATAGCCTCATATCTGTTCGTCGCCCCGGCTGCATTTGCAGAGAAAGATGCGGCGAAGTTCTGGAAAGAAGAAAACTACAGCCTCGCCTTCAAGGTGGCTGAATACATAGAGAATTTCAATGCAGGCGACAAGACCGGAGCAGAATTCACCAAAGAGCAGCTTGAAGGACCGCTCGAGGACTTCATCAGAAGCCACGAATGGCCGATGGGCAAAGTAATGAACTGTCTCAGGCTCGCCCTTGTCGGGGCATCCAGCGGACTCGGCATAGCGGATATCGTGTCCATCATAGGCAAGAAAGAGCTTGCATCGAGAATGGAATACATCAAGAATACCCTCGGGGCATGAGCAAGGGAAAAAAGATCCGGAGCACGGACAAGACCGGCAGGACAAGATTCTCCTGGATGCAGGCGGCACTGCTGATTATAGCGATGCTCGCAATCGGGGTGGCTACCATTTACACATCCCGCATCATCGACGGTGGTGCTGACCACTTCGACTGGTTCATGGCGATTGTCCTCGTCATCATTGCCGTCAGCAACATGGTCCAGTTCTTCCAGGCAAGGAAAAGAGATTCCGGGCGCAACTGAGCACATTGACAGACAATTTGACTAAAAACTGATGCATATCATGAAAATCGGCTTTTGCAGCGACCATGCGGGCTTTGACTACAAGACAAGACTCATTGAAGCCCTGCAGCAGAAAGGATACGAAACAGCGGACTTCGGCACAGACTCCTCGGCAAGCATGGACTACCCGGACGTAGCCCATCCTCTTGCCGAAGCCGTAGAGAGAGGCACCGTAGACTGCGGCATAGCAATGTGCGGCACAGGCAACGGCATGGCAATGACCCTCAACAAGCATCAGGGCATCCGTGCAGGCCTCGCATGGAACAGGGAAATCGGAGAGCTCGTCAGGCAGCACAACAACGCCAATGTACTTGTGATGCCGGCAAGGTTCATTGCCTTTGAAGAAGTCCTTGTGATTACCTCCGCATGGCTGGACACTCCATTTGAAGGCGGCCGCCACCAGAAAAGGATAGACAAGATTCCGGTGCGCAAATAAGCGGCGGCCGGAAGAAACAGACACATATGTTCATCGCAGACAGAAAATTTCTGGAGGCAGAATCACTGAAGAGACTGCCGCCGGATACAGAATCGGAGAGGACAGAGCCTACAGGTCTCTGTCCCCTCTTGTCTGATGACATCGGCAATTATCCGGACGGAATAATCGTTCCCGTGAACAAGCCTTACCGGTGGACTTCGGCGGATGTAATCAGAAAAATCAAATTCACCGCCGCCCGTCATTTCAGGAAAAAGAATCTTAAAGTCGGCCATGCCGGCACCCTGGACCCGCTGGCAACCGGAGTCCTTCTGGTCTGCATAGGGAACGCGACAAAGAAGGCAGAAGAGATGCAGAGCCATGACAAGGAATATATAGCCGGCATCACTTTCGGCGCCACCACCCCTTCATACGACCTTGAAAAGGAGATTGACCGCATGTACCCATACGGCCACGTCACGGAAGAAGCCGTCAGGAAGGCTCTTCCGGATTTCATTGGAGAACAGGAGCAGATTGCCCCCCTTTTCTCGGCAAAATCCGTGGACGGGGTCCGTGCATACGAGATGGCGAGGAAACTGTACCGAGAGAGACAGTCCACACCCGGCATGCCCGGCATCAATCCTGCCGCCGGCACTGCTGTGGCAATGGATACAGCCGCAGAGGGCCTCATACGGGCCTCCCGGATAAACATATCGGACATCTCCCTGCTGGAATTTCATCCGGAAGGAAAAACTCCTGCCCCAGAGGCGGCGGATGCCAATGCAAGACAAGCCGGAGCAGGACTGAGCACATCAGAAGAGCATACCGGGGGACACACTGGAGAAGACAGGAGGAACCTGAGAATAAATGTCACAGACAATTCCCGCCTGCATCTTCCGGA
Source organism: uncultured Bacteroidales bacterium (assembly GCA_944322565.1). Classification (GTDB taxonomy): domain Bacteria; phylum Bacteroidota; class Bacteroidia; order Bacteroidales; family UBA932; genus Cryptobacteroides. The sequence continues at coordinate 101,540 of CALUPG010000005.1, forward strand.
AGCTCTCATCAGAATCACATGCAGCAAAGGCACCTACATAAGAGCATTTGCCAGGGACCTCGGAGAATTCCTCGGCACCGGAGCCCACCTCAGTTCCCTGATACGCAGCCGCAGCGGGGGATTCAGAGTAGAAGACTCCCTTGACATCAATGAAGCCATGTCTCTGTTCTCCGGTATAAAGACGGACATAAACAATTGAGCCCCGGCCATGACAAAAACATTGAACTACTCATACAGCCACATCTGGAAAGTGGCATGGCCCATCCTGATCAGCCTCATCATGGAACAGCTGCTCGGGATGACGGACACCGCATTCCTTGGCCGTGTAGGAGAAGTTGAGCTTGCCGCATCCGCCATTGCCGGGGTCTACTGCATGGCCATCTTCATCACCGGATTCGGCTTCGGCGTCGGCTCCCAGATCATCATAGCGCGGCGCAACGGGGAAGGAAACTATGCCGAGACCGGCAACATTTTCTGGCACGGGGTCTATTTCCTGATATGCCTTGCAGTCCTTGTCATCTTCCTGTCCGAAATGTTTTCCCCATGGCTGCTCGGATTCCTGATAGAGTCTCCGGAAATATCGGCGGCGGCAATGGATTATGTGCGATGGAGGCTCGTCGGACTCATATTCGCTTTTGTCACAGTGATGTTCAGGGCATTCTACATCGGCACGACACAGACAGCGACCCTTACCCTCAACTCCATCGTAATGGTCCTGTCCAATGTGGTGTTCAACTGGATTCTCGTCTTCGGAAAGCTCGGATTCCCCGCCCTCGGCATTGCCGGGGCGGCAATCGGCTCGACACTCGCAGAACTCGTCTCCCTGATCTTCTTCATCCTCTACACGGCGACAAAGACAGACTGCACGAAATACGGACTGAACAAAAGGATAAAATTCAGCTGGGAGAAACTCAGGTACATCCTCACCGTGTCGATATGGACAATGATACAGAATTTCTTTTCAGTATCGACATGGTTCATCTTCTTCATGTTCGTCGAGCACATCGGAGAGAGGGCTCTGGCCATCTCGAATCTCATCAGAAGCGCATCCGGCTTCCTGTGGGTATTTGTCGCCGCATTCGCATCAACATGCAGTTCTCTGGTCAGCAACCTCATCGGGGAAGGACATACGGACTCTGTTCCCCGCCTCATCAGAAGAATCATCAAGCTGGCATACATCCCAGTGACAATACTGGCAGTACTCTTCGCCATATTCCCGGAACATGTGCTGCGGATATACACCGATATGCCCGGACTCATATCCGACTCGGTGCAGTCATTGCTTGTTCTCTGCTTCTCATATCTGTTCACATGCCCGGCACTGATATGCTTCAACGCAGTCTCCGGCACAGGAAACACCCGCACGGCATTCGTGCTTGAATTGTCCGCGCTGGTAATCTATATAGCGTTCTGCTCCATAGTGATTGCATGGATAAAGGCCGATGTCGCCGTCTGCTGGTTCGCAGAAACAGCCTACGGGCTGTCAATGCTTGTCATCTGCGGTCTGTACCTCTGGAGCAACCGCTGGAAAGGGGCAAGAATCTGACCCTCTGTGCAGACCTCCACTGCGCTTTGCACGAAATTTTATACAGGAATCTTACGGTTTACATTCTTATAGCCTGACGATGCGTAGAACAGCAGGTATGCCAGGCACAGGAGCACGAACCAGAACGACGGAATGTATCCGATGAGGTCTGCTATGGCTCCCTGGATGGCCGGCAGAATGCCTCCTCCGCAGACCATGAACATGAAGAAGCCGGTGGCGGAAGAAGTATATTTCCCGAGGCCCTCGACTGCCATGTTGAAGATATTGCCCCACATCACCGAAGTGAAGAAGCCGGTCAGAATCAGAAAAACGGCGTTGACAGGAATGTCCGTAAATATCCGCTGCCCGAACGATACAAGCAGGTCAGAAGGAGTGAAGATGGCCATTATGAGAAGTATCATCGTCCCGAAAGTGGCAAAGGAAAGCATATCATGGCTGGCAAATCTGGAGCCGAAATATCCTCCGACCAGGCGCCCGATGAACATGAAGAACCAGAAGAGACTGACAATGACACCGGCTTTTCCCGGCATGAGCCCGATCTCATGGGTAAGATAAAGATTTGTCGTATTGGCAATCCCGATTTCAACTCCCATATATACGAACACCGCAATCGAGCCCAGAACAAAATGCCGGAATGAGAAACAGCTGTAGATGCCGTCCTTCTGCTGTGGCACTGACAACATCTCTTCATCCAGTTCAGGCTCCGGAATCTTCGTGAAGATGATTATCACGAAAGCCAGCACAAAGACTCCGAGAGCAATGAAAAAAGCCGGATTGGCATCGGAAATAGAGTGGCTTGCATGCTGTCCGGTCAGCCATCCGATGAAGAACGGCACGAATGTCGCTGCCAGCGAATTGAGTGAGTTTCCGTACTGGATGAGCTGGTTACCTTTCTTTCCGCCCTGCCCGATTGAATTCAGCATAGGATTCACGACAGCATTGAGCATACAGGCGGCGAAGCCTGAAATGAATGCGCCCAGAAGATACACCCAAAAATTCGAAAGAAGTCCGGACAGCCAGAATGTGCCCACCCCCAGAATACCCACGGACACTGCCACAAGCGAAGACACCTTATACCCGTGTTTTTTCAGAATATATCCTGCAGGAAGCCCCATACAGGCGTATGCAAGGAAATTTATGAGATTGCCGAGCTGGGAAGCCGCATTTGAAAATCCAAACTGAAATTTTACGATAATTCCCAATGGATTATGAAGGCCGGTGATGAATGCAATCATGAAAAAAAGTGCAAACATTATGGCAATTGCCGGCAAATAATTCTTTTTCGTCATTTTTTCTGGTTTTAGCATTTACATTCGGACTATTTCCGGAAAAACATTTAAAGTTATAAAATTTTTATAATCCGGTTAAATTAAATTTTAAAATTCATGGAAATATAAATGCCCGTCCGAAAGAATGACTCTCCGGATAAAAGCACAATCCGGACCTCACGGAAAAACAAGAAAGAAGGGGATGACTTTCACTTTTGAATTCACCCCCGTTCTATTCAAATATAATGTCGCTGTGCCCGCACTACAGCTCCCAGGCCAGAGCGGAAGCGCCGAGAATGGCGGCATCCGATTCCTTCAGCTGGGAAAAGACTATCTTTATCTTGTTTCTCCACAGGTGAAGGAGGTTGGCATTCATCGCATCCATTATCGGCTGATACAGATATTCCTTGGCCCTTGCAAGGCCGCCGAAGAGAACAATTGCCTCCGGAGCGCTGAATGCGACGAAATCCGCAAATGACTCGCCGAGAATCTTGCCCGTAAACTCAAATATTCTCAAAGCCAGCTTGTCCCCATCCTTGGCGGCTTCATAGACATCCTTGGAGGAAATGCTGTCAAGGCTTCTGAGGACCGACGGCTCGTCAGTCATGTCAAGCCACTCTCTTGCGGTACGGGAGACTCCGGTTGCAGAACAATATGTCTCAAGGCATCCGGTCTTCCCGCAATTGCAGACTCTGCCGTTATGGCGTACTGCACAAGTGTGTCCGAGCTCTCCGGCAAAGCCGTCATGTCCGTAGACAACCTCTCCGTTGATGACTATGCCGCTTCCCACACCGGTGCCGAGGGTAATCATAATGAAATTCTTCATTCCCCTTGCCGCTCCGTATGTCATCTCTCCGACAGCAGCCGCATTGGCATCATTGGTAAGGGCAACCTTGAGCCCGCCTGTCCTTTTTGAAAGCAAGTCCGCGAACGGGATTGTCTTCGCGCCGCCCCAAACTATGTTGACGGCATTCTCGATGTTCCCTGTATAATAGTTCCCGTTCGGGGCACCAACGCCAATCCCTCTTATCTTTCCCTCTGAAGAAGACTCTGTGATAATCTTTTCAAGGGCAGCGGCTACTTCATCGATATACAGATTCACATCATCGTATGTATCTGTACGTATAACTGTCTGGGAAAGGACCTGACCTCTCGTATCCACTATTCCCATCTTGGTTGTCTGTCCTCCGATGTCAATTCCCACGACATAAGGTTTCTCCATAATATCTGTATTCATGATATCAAACAATTATATAGATTCTGACTTGATTTTGCTATGCCTTCTTTACTTTCGAGCCGAGCAGCGCATACCAGAGGATATACAGGACAGCCACTACCACGACCCAATAACTTACCATATAGCCGGCAGCATCTGCAATGGCATTCTGCAGAAGCGGAAGAATGCCGCCGCCGACAACCATCATCATGAATGCTCCCGAGGCAAGAGCCGTGGCATTGCCGAGGCCCTCAACTGCAAGATTGAAGATTGTACCCCACATGACAGACGTGCAGAGACCGCAGAGCACCAGAAGAAGGGCTGAAAGCGGAACCTGTTCTATTCCGAAGCCGGGTCCCTTGAATACAGGCATTGCTGTCACGACAGTTGACGGAATAAACATTGCAGCCAATATGAGCACGGCGGCCACTGCCGCTGCAAAGCCCAGCTGGGCACGGCTGGAAACCATCCCGCTGATGAAGCTCGAGACGAACCGGCCGACGAGCATGAGAAGCCAGTATGTTCCGGCGACAAAGCCTGCGGTAGCTGCGGCTGTCTTAGGGTCAAGTCCGGCACCGCCTTCAGAATCCGAAAGATAGAAATTGAGAGTTCCCGGGATGCCCACCTCAACTCCCACATACAGGAAGATGGCAATTACACCGAAAACGAAATGACGGAATTTCCACGGACTCTCGGCATGCTCTCCGTCTGTTGCGGAATGAGGGTTTTCAATCGGAACAAATGAAAGAACCATGAAAGTAAAGAGGAATACACCCATTGCAATATACATCACCGGATTGACATCCGTAATGATTGTCTCCTTCGTCACCTCACCGATAAGAGCACCGACAAACATAGGTGTGATGGTACCCATCAGAGAATTGAATGTACCGCCTATCTGGACGAGCTGGTTGCCTTTCTTTCCGCTACCGCCGAGGAGGTTGAGCATAGGGTTCACCACTGTATTCAGGATACATACTGAGAAGCCTGCAACGAAGGCACCAAGCAGATATATGAACCAGTTTGCAGGAAGGCCGGCGAGGGTGGAGCCTGTTCCGACAATGCCTGAAAGGAACTGAATCAGAACGCCGAAGAACCCGATAGCGACAGCAAGAAGAGCCGTCTTCTTATAACCGATTCTGGTAATGAGCTTGCCAGCCGGGATACCCATGAAGAGGTATGCGAGGAAATTCATCATGTTGCCCATCATTCCGAGGGCATTGGAACCGTCGATTCCCGGCTGCTGTTTCCAGATCACACCGATAGGAGCCGCAAGATTAGTCACGAAAGAAATCATTCCGAAGAGGAAAATCATCGTGATGATTGCGACCAGATTGCCATTTTTTCTCATCGTTATTATGTTTTAATTATTAATTATGATTTCAAAATTTGCGAAAGTTACAAATTTTTCATCATTGAACAAAAAATAACGTTTCGAGGCGAAGTCAGATGGGGCAGGTGATGGGGATACCGCGGCCGGTGGATATATGAACAGGTGTCCACCGGCCGTGATTTTCCTGCGAAAGTGTGCCCGATGGCATTTTCAAAATGCCGACGGCCGCGATAATGCCGAAAAATCACAAAGAGAAAGCCGGTCCCCTCCCCAAGGAACCGGCTTGTATATAAAACGAACTTAACAAATAGACATGAAAAAAAATTTTTCTTATGTCCGGTACAAAGGTAATTAATTAAAACAATATTCCAAATTTTTTATATAAGATTTTTATACTTTTGGCAAATTTCATTACTGATTCGTTTCAAATCAACCTGAATGCCAAAAAGATTGTATCAGGTCCGGGACAAGGGAAAGAAATGGACACAGACGGAGGGAAATCTTAATCTTTTAGTTAGGAAATCTGAATTTTTTAGCTACATTTGAAGAGGCATTTATGCCCCCGTTCAAATATTTTCACAACCATTTCAAACCAACAGCCATGAAACACACAATGCCGGAGCTTCCGTACGCGTTTGACGCCCTTGAGCCGAGGATGAGCAGAGAGACGCTTGAATTCCATTACGGCAAACATCTTCAGACATATGTAGACAATCTCAACAAGCTCATTGCCGGAACGCAATATGAGAATATGCCTCTGAAGGAGATTATCCTCAAATCGGATGGAGGCATATTCAACAATGCTGCACAGACCTGGAACCACACTTTCTTCTTCCAGACACTTTCGCCCGCACCGGCCGCCATGTCAGGGCGCCTTGCAGACAGGATTGCCAGAGACTTCGGTTCGGAAACGGCTTTCAGGGAGGCCTTGTCCAAGGCTGCGGCAGGACTGTTCGGTTCCGGATGGGCCTGGCTCGCCGAAGACAATGACGGCAGACTCTCAATAATACAGAAGCAGAATGCAGGCAACCCAATGGCAGACGGCCTCAACCCGCTGATGACGGTGGATGTGTGGGAGCACGCCTATTATATTGACTACCGCAACAGGCGCGCCGACTACATCGGCGCATGCCTTGAAGTCATTGACTGGGGGAAAGTGGAAGAGAGGCTGATGCACTGACCGACCAGAATCAGAGCGGCCGGACATCAGGACAACTGAATATCAGGACAACCGAATATCAGGCAGCCTATTCCGAACATCAATGCAATTGAATACAGAACCTGTTACAATACAGAACCTGTTATATATAAATACAGAACAATTAAATACAGAACAAGATGAAAAAGTATGTATGCGTAATCTGCGGATATGTCTATGACCCCGCAGTCGGAGATCCGGACAACGGAATTGAAGCAGGAACAGCATTCGAAGACCTTCCTGAGGATTGGGTATGCCCGCTCTGCGGCGTCGGCAAGGAAGATTTCAAGCCGGAGGAAGAATAAGGTCTGCCGGGAAAGGACGGAAACCCGAACAGGACAGGAAGCAGATGAACAGATTTCTTGCCTTAGGGATGGCGGCACTGCCTATGCTTTCTTGCTCAAAGGCTCAGGACGCCACCCCTAATATTATTTTTATACTTGCCGACGACCTCGGATACGGGGATCTCGGATGCTATGGACAGGAAAGGTTCTGTACGCCGGAGATTGACAGCCTGGCGGCGCAAGGCATGATGTTCACAAGGCATTATGCCGGGGCTCCGGTGAGCGCACCCTCGCGCTCCAGCCTGATTACGGGGCTGCATACGGGACACACACCGATCAGGGGCAACAAAGAATGTCCAGTCGAAGGACAGCACCCTATTCCTGGAGACACATGGAATGTATTCCGTATGGCAAAAGGATACGGATATGTGACCGGTGTCTTCGGAAAATGGGGGCTCGGTGCTCCGGGGACGGAAGGTGCACCCGAAAATCAGGGCGTCGATGAATTCTACGGCTACAATTGCCAGAGGCTGGCGCACTGCTACTACCCTGACCATCTGTGGCACAACGGGGAGAAAGTCATGCTGGACCAGGGGTCGGTGCCAGACCAGGCAAATGCCACTGGGTCCGGAACGGCATCCTCTGATGAAGGAAGGCAGTACGCTCCGTACCTGATTCATGAGCAGGCGCTGGAATTCATCCGGGAGAACAGCGGAAATCCTTTCCTCATGATGTATACGACAACCATCCCGCACGCAGAACTCAGGCTGCCGGAGGAAGAGCTGGAACCGTTCAAGAAAAAGCTCGGGCCCGACCCGGAGTACCGGGGATGCAACGACCTGCAGGAACGCAGGCTCGGCAACTACGGCTCCCAGGAATATCCGCATGCGGCATTCGCAGCGATGGTGAGTCTCCTTGACAGACAGGTCGGAGAAATCGCCGATGCCGTGGAAAAGGCAGGAATCGCCGGGAACACCATAATAATATTCACGTCCGACAACGGCCCGCATATCGAAGGCGGAGCCGATCCGGACTTCTTCAACAGCAGCGGAGGCCTGCGCGGCATCAAACGGGACCTCTACGAGGGCGGCATCAGAGTCCCGATGATTGTCCGGTGGCCGGGCAAAGTCGAGCCGGGCAGCAAGACAGATCATGTCTCCGCATTCTGGGACTTCATGCCTACGGTCGCCGACATTCTGAAAAAATACGGGACTCCAGCCCCGGAAATGACAGGTGCTGCAAGCGGGACAGGCTCAGACTGTGCGGCTGCAGCGACGGACGGCATCTCATATCTCCCGACTCTGACGGGGACAGGCGAGCAGCAGAAGCATGAATGGCTCTACTGGGAATTTCATGAGGAAAACGGACGGCAGGCTATCCTCAAAGAGGATTGGAAAGGCATTGTATATGACCGCTCGGCCGGAGGAAAAATCCAGCTCTACAATCTACGGGAAGACCCCCGGGAGAAAAATGACGTCGCTGCGGAGCATCCTGACATTGCAGAAGAAATGCTCAGGCTGATGGAAGAATCCCGGACGCCTTCTGAAATATTCAGCTTCTGAACAATTCGCGCAGCACTTTCAGTGAATTTACATTCACAGAAGACTCTATGTGATATTCTATGTACCGGAGAATTTCCTCTGCAAGGGCATTGCGGAGCTCTCCGGACATGGGTATCAGCATGGACTCGCCGAACGATGAGCGGAGAAGCTTCTCCATGAGTTCCTGATGTGCGCCGGAGAACGGAAGAAAGTCTTCCGAAGAGGGGCTGAAGCCCAGCACCACTGTAAGTTCCAGCAGAAATCTTATATGAAAATTGCTGAAGTCCGACTCCAAGGCATCCAGAAGCAGGATATTCTTCTCACACCATCCGAAAAGCCCCTGCTCCATGGTCCCGTCCTTGACGACACGATACAGGACCTCGCTCAGGAAGAGAGTGATGGAGTTCTTGTAAACGCTGTTCCGGATGCCCGAAAGCGGGTATCTTGCAGACAGGTTTCTCGCAGTGTATAGCTTTGACTTCGGAGACTCGATGATATCCGCCTCGATGATATTCATCGGCAGGAACAGAGACATCATGGACTTCTTCCCCGCCCCTTTGACAAGAAAACTGCGCCGTCCGTATCTGTCCCCGATAGTATGCACGACCACGGAATTCTCACCGAACTTTGTCGTGTGCAGCACTATGAGTTCTGAAGAGACTTCCATAATCAAAAAGAGTTCCCTGTTTCAGGGATTTCAGATTTCATTCAGCCCTTGAGGCCTTTCAGATATTCAGCCATGGCCCGGAGAGCCTTTCCCCTGTGGGAGATTGAGTTTTTCTGTTCTTCCGTGATGTCAGCAAGTGTCTGTCCGGGAAATTCATCCGGAATGAAAATCGGATCATAGCCGAAACCTCCGTTGCCGGACTTGGTCCTTGCAATCGTGCCTTCAAGCACACCTTCAAAAATATGCCTTTCCCCGCCTATAATCAGGGTGACCACAGTTTTGAACCTGGCCCTGCGGGATATTTTCTTCACCTTCAGTCCGGCTGCCGCCGCCATCGATGCCTCCGTCTCAAGCACTGCAAGCTCGTAAAGGAGCTTGTCCATGTTCCTGGCAAAGTCCTTGTCTTCTCCGGCATATCTGGCCGTATGGACCCCGGGAGCGCCGCCAAGCGCGTCGACTTCAAGCCCCGTATCATCGGCGAAACATGTTTCGCCACATTTGTTCCAGACATGGTCAGCCTTCAATATTGAATTGGCTCTCAATGTCTTGCCTGTCTCCGGTATTTCTTCTTTGATACCGGCTTCGGCCAAGGTAACGAGCTCAAACCCTTTGCCGAGAATCTCTGATGCCTCACGCAGTTTTCCGCCATTGCCCGTTGCAAAAACAATCTTCATAAAATACTGCCTATTTAACCACTTTAATAAAATCGGTGCAAAGGTATTAAATCCATTCTGAATTGTATGCAAATTTTTTATAATTTTGCTGTCTGATTTTCGGAGAACCCGGCACCGCCGGAAAGGACAGATTTATTTTAATTATCCGGAAAGATTTATTTATTACTGATGATGAAAAAGACAATATATATACTTGCAGCAGGACTTCTCGCCGCTGCCGCATCCTGGATGGCATCAGCACCGGCAGATGCACAGTCAAAAAGTTTCAGACTCGGCCAATGGGTGGAGATAGAGAACTCCATCCTCAAGGAACTGAACCGCTCATATGTCGATTCCCTTCCCCTGGACAGGATAATGAAGGCCGGCATAGATGAGATGCTCGAAAGTCTTGACCCATACACAATCTATATTCCCGAAGAAGAGAATGACGATCTTGAGATGATGCTCTCAAAGACATACGGAGGTATCGGGGCCATCATCTACAAGCAGGTCGACAGCAATGTCGTCATCAACGAGCCGTACTATGGCTCACCGGCATACAGGAACGGTCTTGTCTGCGGAGATGAAATCATTGCCATAGACGGCCAGCCCACGAAAGGGCTTCTTGCCGCTGAAAGCAGCGACAAGATGAAAGGGAAGCCGGGCACTACGGTGCATTTCAAGGTAAAGAAAGTGCGCGGAGGGGACACGGTCGACGTATCCATTGTAAGGGAACGGATTCACATACCCGACATTGAATATGCCGGGATGCTGGACGACACCACTGGATACATAAAGCAGACAGGGTTCACAGAAAAGGTCTCAAACGAAATCCGCAGCCGTCTGACAGAACTCAAGTCCATGGGAATGAAAAGACTTGTCCTTGACCTAAGGGGCAACGGCGGAGGCCTCATGGGCGAAGCCATAAACATAGTATCCCTTTTCGTTCCCAAAGGCTCGCTGGTTGTTACGGCCAAAGGCAGCACCCCGGAATCTGTCAGGGAGTACAGGACCGAGACAGAACCGGCAGACACAATGATTCCGCTTATTGTCATGGTTGACTCCGGTTCGGCTTCATCATCCGAAATCGTGTCCGGAGCCATTCAGGACCTTGACAGGGGCACAATCATGGGAGAAAGGACATACGGGAAGGGACTTGTACAGTCCATTCGCCCTATTGTATACAACGGACAGCTCAAAGTCACCACCGCAAAATACTACACCCCGAGCGGGAGATGCGTACAGGCCATTGACTACAGCCACCGGAATGAAGACGGAAGCGTAGGGCATATCCCCGATTCCCTCACCAACGAATTCAAGACTGCGGGAGGCAGGACAGTACGTGACGGAGGAGGCATTACCCCTGATGTCATCATAGAGTCTCCGGAATACAGCAGGCTCGTATACTCTCTCGTTCTTTCAGGCGTCATCGACAATTATGTGCTCAAGTTTGTCAGAGAACACGACAGCATACCTGCCGCAGACGACTTCCATTTCTCGGACGCCGACTTCGAGGACTTTGTAAGATTTGCCAAGACGCAGGAATTTGACTACAGGAGCAGAGCCAAGGCCCTGTTTGACCAGATGAAGTCCGAGCTTGGGAAAGACGGGCTCACAGATGCAATGAAAACTGAACTTGACGCCCTTGAGAAGGCCATAGACATTGACAAGGAAAGATTCATCAGACTGAAAAAAGACGAAATACTCCCGTTCATAGAGGAAGAGATTGTCGTGAGGTACTGGTATCAGGAAGCCGGAGTAAAGATTGCACTCAGATATGACGAGCAGCTGAAGAAAGCCCTCGTGTCGCCGACCATCTGATGCAGAAAATCAAGGAAATACTTAAGATTGGCATTCCCATAATGCTGGGACAGGCCTGCGTCATCATTCTGAGTTTTGCCGACAACATCATGATCGGATGGTACGGGGTTGATGACCTTGCCGCATCCTCGTTTGTCAACGGCATCATCAATCTGTTCATATTCACGGAACTGGGATTTGCCTGCGGACTCACTCCCGTTGTGGGCTCACTGTTCGGGAAAAATGACAGCCGCGGCATCGGGGCCGCAGTGAAGAACGGCCTTGCGGTAAATGGAGCTGTCGGCATCATCGGACTTGTAATCCTCGCCATAATTTATGCCTTCCTTGACCGGTTCGGGCAGGAACCGGACCTTCTGCCCATTATCAGACCGTATTTCATCGTGGTCGGCATATCTACTGTCTTCGCCCTGGGCTTCAACACACTGAAACAGTTCAGCGACGGCATCTGCCGCCCGGTAGTGGCAATGTGCCTGCTGATGGGAGGCAACCTGCTGAACATTTTCGGCAACTGGGTACTCATCTACGGGAAATTGGGATTCCCGGAACTCGGGCTGCTTGGCGCCGGTCTCAGCACACTCTTCTCGCGCATTGCAATGCTGGTCGTCTTTGCCGCATGGCTCATGAACTCAAAGTCGCTGAAAGGATATTATCAGGCGTTCAGGCAGGCCAGAATCTCAAGGAAAGGCATCAGAAGGCTGTTCAGCCTGGGATACCCTCTTGCCCTGCAGACAGGCATGGAGACCTCCACCTTTACAATGAGCGCGATAATGGCAGGCTGGCTCGGCGCGACTACGCTGGCTGCACACCAGGTGACTCTCACAATATCCCAGATATGCTTCATGCTGATGACCGGACTTGCCACAGCCGTTTCCGTGCTTGTCAGCAATGCGTACGGACAGAATGACCTGAAATCCGTCCGCGGATATGCCTCCAGCGGATATTTCATGATACTTGCGGTGTCCGGCTTCTTCTGTGCAGCAATCTGGTTCCTCCGGGACCCGATTGTCGGGTTGTTCACAGATTCCGCTGAAGTGTCTGCCATAGCCCTGTCCCTTCTCATCGTACTGTTCACTTACCAGTTCGGAGACGGACTGCAGCTGTGCTTCTGCAATGCACTCAGGGGCATACAGGACGTGAAGCCCATAATGCTGATGGCTTTTGTCAGCTACTACCTGATAGCCATACCTTCCGCATATCTGCTCGGATTCAAGGCCGGGCTCGGCATCACCGGCATCTGGACGGGCTTCCCGATTGGCCTTACCGCAGCAGGGATATTCTATTACATCCGGTTCCGCAGACGGACAGCTGAGCTGCACTGACGCCCTATGGAACGCAAGACAAAACTATCTTTCCCGCACGACCTTCATATTGAAGATGCACCTGTCATTTTCCGTCCCGGGATCATCATAGACAGCCATAATCTTTACTGCCGCAAGAGGTTCCGAAGCCGTACCTATCAACACCACATCATCCGGAGCCAGTCCTGTCACGCTGAGGTCTTTTCTTGCACTCGAATATACAGACCTGAGCTGACGATACTTCAGCTGCGGATAATCAACTCCTGTCACCTTTGAGAAAAAGAGTCCTGTCTGGGAGCGCCACTCAATGTGAAATTCATCATCCGGCGCAGCTTCCGGCTGATACATATAAATATCTACCGTACCTTCCGGAGACGCAGCAACCGATACGGTGGAGCCAGTTGAGAACATGAAGCCGTCAGGCTTTCCTGACAGAGCAGAGTATATTGATACAGCTGTCAGTTCATCAAGAGAATATTCCTCTGAATATACCTTCAGAGAACGGGAGACGGACTGAATATTCCCCAGATTATCCTCCGATTTGAACCTCATTTCAAAGACAAGGCTGTCAGCATCTATGGACGGTACTTCATACGTGAAAGAACCGGAGTAGCGCTTCGTCCCGACCTGTTCCGTATGCACGGGCTGTTCTCCCCGACTGGAGTCAAATGTAGTAAATGTTATCTCAACCAACGATTCATGAATAGTCCATGAAGTGATATCATAATAGATTGCGTCTCCGCTGACTGCGGTATAAGCCGAAGGCTCGACAAACAAAATGACATCGGATGCGTCTTTTTCTGAGACGCATCCGGCTGTCATCATTACAATAGCTGCAATAATCGGTAATCTTATTCTCATTTCAAAGAATATGCTTTTACCTTCGCCCTGACAGTAACTGCACTCCCGAGGAACCACCTTGTCACCGACTTGGTCTGATTGACGACAACAAAATATTCTCCGTCAGGAAACTCTTCAAGAAGTTTGAAGTTGGCTCTGCGCAGTTTGCCATATAAACGAAGTGAAACATCCTGCTTGTCGCCGATTTTCACAGTCTTTATTTCCTCACGGTCGTATGGCACGCCGTTAATCTGGTCAATCACGGAAATAAAACCGATGTATGTTCTGTAATCCACGCTGATCTCCGTCTCGCCAAGATACTCAAGGTCATCCATCGTAAGATTCAGCCGAGTGGCATCCGGCCCATACATCCTGTTTCTGGTCACGCTGCACGAGGTCAGGGACACCAGAAAGAATGCAATCAGAATATATCTGTATATTTTCATATCAGTACGATGTTATTTGAAGTAATATGTCAGAGTAAGACGTATCTGCCCGCCTATCTCACCCATACGGGCTTTGAGACTGTCATAATTGTTATCCGCAACAGCGGGACGTTCAGTGCCCTCTTCAAATTCCAATGCAGATTGATAATAAGTCTGAGTCTCGCCACCAACTGTCGAGACGGTCTTATATTTGACACCGGTATCAAAGCGGGATGAAATTCCGAACTCGGCACCAAGGGCAAGAGGAAGATCGGCAATATAAGCCTGAATACCGACAAATGCGCCCAGGCCTACGACAAATGCCCTCTTTGTCGTGGCGGTTTCAAATGCCACCTGTCCGTCCGCACCAGGGCGATACCCTCCCTCGAGTCCGGTACTGCTGTCCCATCCCAACGGAAGCTCCGCACCTACATAAACATCCAGGATATTACGGCTTGAGAAATGATATGCAATTCCAGGATAAAGCATTGCATTGGACCGTGAATCTTTCCATGTGGTAAAGCCGCCCAGCACTCCGGCGGAATTAGGATCTTCGACTTCTCCTTTCAGTGTTTTTGAAGTCTTGTAAAGTTCCAGCCCGAGGCGAGCCTCCAGCTGATTGGTCACCATGTACTTGAAATTGATGAGAGGAAGGGCGGAGAAATTGACGTCCTTGTCAAATGCCTGCACCATGTCACTTGTTGCCCCGAGATAGATACCGAAGTCCCCGGCCTGTGCACGGTTGCCTGTCCTGATAACTTTGGATGACGGTTTTCCAGTTGTAATCTGGGCGTAGGAAATGCTGAACCCGCCCCAACAAAGCAACGCGAAAAGCAATACGAGTTTAGTTTTCATAAAAAGGTCTTTAGGCTGTACTTTGACAGCAGTTGGTAAAATATTATAATTTGAATGAACTTTTCACCAAATGCATTTCAAATATAAGGACAATATCATTATATTCCAAAAGTTTATAAAAAAAGACAGCCCGTCATTTTCTGGGCTGTCCTTTGTATTTTGTCCGGTCTCCCGGAAATTCCGGGATTAATTTCAGAACATTTCCGGCTCGTTGTTGTAGTCAGGAGTATCGAATCCGGCATCAGCATCATTCTGCGGCTGACTTTCCGGCTGGTTCAGCTGATCGCGGCGCGGCCCCCTGTGGGCATTGTCGCGGCGCTGTCCCCTGCCCTGGCGACGGTCATCGGCGCCTTTCCTGTCATCGCGGCGGCCGTTGCCGTTCGGGCGGCCTTCGCGACGCGGTCCTCTGTCCCCGTTCTGCGGCCGAGGCCTGCGCTCCGGCTCAACATACCCGTCCGGCTTTTCAATGAGAGCCTTGCGGGAGAGCCTCATCTTCCCGGTCTTAGGGTCGATTTCAAGAAGCTTCACATCCACCTCGTCGCCGACATTGATGACATCCTCGACCTTGTCGGTCTTGCCCCAGTCAAGTTCAGAGATATGGAGGAGTCCTTCCTTGCCCGGGAGAATCTCGACGAATGCGCCGAACTCAAGCACTGAAACGACCTTTCCGTGATAAATCTGGCCGACCTCAGGCACTGCGCAGATGTTCTTGATCCACTCGAGAGCCTTGTCCATATTCTCCTTGTTCTCTCCGAAGATGTCAACGACTCCTTCGCTGACTCCGTTGTTGTTCTCCTCTGTGATGGTAACGGTAGTGCCGGTCTCCTTCTGTATCTTCTGGATGACTTCTCCTCCCTTTCCGATGACGGCGCCGATAAAGTCTCCTGGGATTCTGATCTGGACAATGCGCGGAACGAACGGTTTGTAGTCTTCACGCGGCTCGCTGATGCATTTCATCATCTCGCCCATGATGTGCATCCTGCCCTGGCGTGCCTGCTCAAGGGCTTTCTCAAGCACATCGTAAGAGAGGCCGTCCACCTTGATGTCCATCTGGGTGGCTGTGATGCCGTCCTTGGTTCCTGTCACCTTGAAGTCCATGTCCCCGAGATGGTCCTCGTCTCCGAGGATATCGCTGAGGATGGCATATCTGTCATTAGGATTCTTCTCGTCTGTGATGAGGCCCATGGCGATTCCGGCTACAGGCTTCTTTATCTTGACTCCGGCATCCATGAGGGCAAGACATCCGGCACACACGGTGGCCATGGATGAAGAGCCGTTTGACTCAAGGATATCGGATACCACTCTTACAGCATACGGATTCTCCGGCGCAAGCGGAACCATCGGCTTGAGTGCTCTCCAAGCGAGGTTTCCGTGTCCGATCTCGCGGCGTCCCACACCCCTCTGGGCCTTGGCCTCTCCTGTGGAGAACGGAGGGAAATTATAGTGGAGGACGAACTGCTCGGTACCCTGTACAAGGACTTCATCAAGCTCCTTCATGTCAAGCTTGGTACCGAGAGTCACAGTCGAAAGCGACTGGGTCTCGCCTCTTGTGAAGATGGCAGAGCCGTGCGCACACGGAAGATATCCGACCTCGCACCAGATAGGACGGATCTGGGTGGTGCTGCGGCCGTCAAGACGCATGCCCTCATCCAGAATCATATTCCTCATGGCAGCCTTTTCCACTGCATGATAATATCTCTCGACCATCATCTTCTTGTCTTCACGCTCCTCTTCCGGAAGTGTCTGGTAGAACTCTTCCTTGAGGGCGTCAAAGGCATCGGACCTCTCGTGCTTGCCGGAACCGGACTTGGCGATAGAGTAGCACCTGTCATAGCAGAATGCCTCAACAGCCTTGCGGAGGTCTTCGTCATTTTCCTCGTGGCAGTAAGTCCTCTTCACAGTCTTTCCTGCCTCTTCCATGAGTTCCATCTGCACCTTGCAGTGCTTCTTGATTTCCTCATGGGCAAACTTGATGGCCTCGAGCATCTCAGCTTCGCTCACTTCCTTCATCTCGCCCTCGACCATCATGATGTTGTCGTATGTGGCGGCTACCATAAGGTCAATGTCCGCATCAGCCATCTCGCTGAAATTCGGATTAATCCTGAGCTGTCCGCCGACTCTGGCAACCCTCACTTCAGAAATAGGGCCGCCGAAAGGGATGTCGCTCACGGCGAGGGCCGATGATGCGGCAAGTCCGGCAAGAGCATCCGGCTGGATGTCCTTCTCTGCCGAGATAAGATTGATTGTCACATATACTTCCGCATGGAAATCCTCAGGGAAAAGAGGCCTGAGGGCCCTGTCGACAAGTCTGGCAGTAAGGATTTCAGCATCAGACGCCTTGCCTTCGCGCTTCATGAATCCGCCCGGGAATCTTCCCGCAGAAGCGAATTTCTCCTTGTAGTCAACCTGAAGCGGCATGAAGTCCACATCTTCCTTGGCGTCTTTTGCGCATGTCACGCAGGCGAGGAGCATTGTACCCCCCATTTTTACGACTACAGAACCGTCGGCCTGCTTGGCCAGCTTGCCTGTTTCGATTTCAATTGTCCTTCCGTCGGACAATTCGATTTTTTTGTTGATGATATTCATGAATGTCTTCCCGACCTGCCTCCCCCTATGGGAGTTGATTAATAATACTGTTTCCTCGTACTTCGTAAATATATTGTGTTCTGGTCCTGCCGCAGGTCGTTTGTAAGCAGCGGCCAAAGTCTTTTTCAAGAAAAAGGGGGCAATCCATACAGGAAACCCCCTTCTGTCCTACATAAGTATCGGTTATTTGCGGAGTCCAAGCTCCTTGACGATAGTTCTGTATCTCTCGATGTCCTTCTCCTTGAGGTAATCAAGAAGACGGCGTCT
This sequence comes from uncultured Bacteroidales bacterium, assembly GCA_944322565.1. Classification (GTDB taxonomy): domain Bacteria; phylum Bacteroidota; class Bacteroidia; order Bacteroidales; family UBA932; genus Cryptobacteroides. Next base: position 119,338 of record CALUPG010000005.1, read on the forward strand.
CTTACCGACAAGTTTGAGCAGAGAAAGACGTGTGACATGGTCTTTCTTGTTGCTTTTCAGATGCTCGGTAAGATGAGCGATACGGTAGGAAAATAGAGCAACTTGACTCTCTGGAGAGCCGGTGTCCGTATTAGACTTTCCGTACTTCGCGAAAATCTCCTGCTTCTTTTCAGCCTGTAAATATTCAGCCATTTTGCAAAAAGATTAATGAGTTGATAAAATTTTATTGCATATTTGCCCTGTCGGGAAACAAGCGGGCGCAAATTTACATATAAAATCCGATTATACAAATTGTCGGCAATTATTTTTAACTGAAAATCTGTTATTTGGCTGAATCATGACAGAAAGGAAATATTCGGACCCGGTCCTCGGGGAAGTGACATTCAGAAAAAGTCCGGGAAGCCGGAGGCTCAGCATGCGGATACACCCCGTCCGCGGGACATGCGTGAGCATACCCTGGATGATGACTTTTGCGGACGGCATGAAATTCTTCATGCAGAAACGGGACTGGGCAATTGCCGCAGCAGAGAGACAGAAGGAAAAGTCAAGGGCAGCGGTTGAAAGCGGGAAAGCCGTGGGCATCCTTCATGACGGAAGCACAGTACGGACTCTTCTGTCGGAAATCCGCTTTATCCGGGAACGGGACAGGAAACATGAAGCGGAGAAGCAGCCCGGGGCCGGGGCAGACAGGAATACTGAGAGGCAACATAAAATCAGCCTCAGCATAACCGAAGAAATCAAAGAAGACATCAGGATTTCCGGAAGAGTGTGGCTGTCACCGGACAGGCCCATTTCCGTCAAGACAATACATTACCCCGACAATACCCCGGAGGAGGGAACTTCAGAATTGTCCGCATTGCTCGGCAAAGCATTGGCAAGGATACTGCGCGAAGAAGCCAAGTCCCTTCTGCCTGCCAAGCTGTCTTTTCTGGCAAGGCGCCATGGCTTTGAATACAAAGCAGCGACGGTCAAGCACAATTCCTCCAATTGGGGCAGTTGTTCGGGACTGGGCAACATCAATCTCAACCTCAACCTCGTACGCCTGCCTGAGCCCGTCTGCGACTATGTCCTTCTCCATGAGCTGTCGCACCTCAGGCATCCTGACCACGGGAAAGGATTCCACTCCCTGCTTGAAGAACTGTGCGAGGACAACTGTCACCGTCTGGCATCCCTCGGATGTCCTGATGCAGCCAGAATAATCCGCCACGCAATGCGCTCCTGCTCAGCATTTCCCGTCAGCAGGACACTGGAGACAGAAGTCAAGACCTACAGAATTTTTTAGGAAATTCAATCAGGAAACATTATCTTTGGCAACATTCGGTCCCGGCATAGGGACAAAATACAGGTTATCCCGGACAAGATGATCCGGACAATTAAAAGTAACAGACATGAAAAGATTCTTATTGATGGCGGCACTGATGCTCGGGATTGCATTCGCCGCAAACGCCCAGCCAAGGGCCATCGGAGGCCGTATCGGAGCCTTGGGAACTGAAGTGAGCTATCAGCACAGCCTGGGCAGCAACTTCATTGAAGCAAATTTCGGCGTTGACTATTGGGGCAGACCGGGAGTAAAGGCCGCTGCACTGTACAACTTTGTATTCGCACGCCCTGCATGGACAGCCAGAGGCTCATGGGGGCTGTACGCAGGCCCGGGCCTGACCCTCGGTTATGTGGACGACTTGGTAAGCCAGACAGTCAAAGGGACATCAATACAAGGCCCTGACGGCTCCCTGATAGTAGTCCCTGACACAAAGGTAAAAGGCCTGCACTACGGATTCATGATGGCCTTGACCGGACAAATCGGACTTGAATATACATTCTGGTTCCCTCTCCAGCTGTCTGTGGACATCCGTCCGTACATAGGTCTGCATATAGCCGGAGACGGAAACGGCACCGGATTCTACGACAACGGTCTGTTCGGATTCATCCCGACTGTTTCAGCCAGATACCGTTTCTGAACCTGAAATGCCGCCGCCGGACAGAGATTCCGGCTACGGATTCATCAGGTCAGCATTGACAAAACCGTTGATCTCCTGAATCAGTTCAACGGAAGCAAGTGCCCTGCTGCGAATTTCCAGCAGGGCATTTTTCATGTCCAGGATTTCATCCGGCATCTCCTTCTCAATATGGTCCACCAGAATATCGGCCTGCGCAGCCGCCTCACGAAACGCATTTATAGCCTCGCCGAAACGGGCGGCACGCCGCAGTTCCACGCCCTTTGCGTAAATCTGTCTTACTCTGCCTGCGACATCAGAAATATTCCCGGCATCAAACATAGAAACATTATAAATCCGGTACAAAAATAATAAAAATGATTATCGCAAAATAAAAGGAGCGGTCCGAAATCACTTCGTGCCGCTCCCACCAAGTTATTTTTGTCGAAAACAACTTTATATGCTTCCGATAGGAAGCTTTATTCCACTGATGTCACCACCAGATTTACATATTTGCCGCCTGAAATCGATGTGAGATATCCGTAGATAGTCCTGGTCTGACCGGACATGTCTGCAATGCCCAGTTCTTCAACCGGATTGTAGATGGAACCTGTTGATGAAGAAGCTCCGTCTACAGTGAAATTATAATGGCTTCCAGAGATTGAAATCTGGCCGGTAACCTTCACATATCTGATGTCTAGCAAATTTTCACTGTCTACATAAGTCTCGATGAGTTCGTCCATATCCGCCCCTGTGAGTTCCTCAGCAGCAGGATATTCAAAATCACCTCCCTCCTCAAGCATCCCGACATAGTCCGGAGAATCAAACTGAGGCCCGTAATTGTAGCTTCCCATCTCTCCTGCGACCTGGACCTTGTCTCCAACGGAATAGGCATTGTCATAGTCCTTGCCAAAATACACAAGAACCGAGGCTGTCGCATCCGTGAGCACGAAGCCCTGGGTACAGACTGCAGACACTGTCCCTTCAACGGAGAAATATTCGCCCTGGCCTGCGACGGCTGTCGCAATGGTGGAGGTCTCCGGCATATTTCCGGTCTGCCTTACTGAAACTGTCACCTCTGAAGTGTTTTCCCCTGAAGCCGAAGAGAGAGTCAGGACAGCCTCACGCGGAGCTGCGCCGGTATTCTCATCATATGCGATAGTGATTGTGGTGTTGTCCCCAGAGCCGGCAACTCCGGCAAACCTGAGCCACTCGGCATCTGCCGACACGCTCACACCGTCACCGCTTACTGATGCGGAGATAGTGAATTCACCGGCCTCCTTCTCGAGCTCATATTCGTTCTTCTCAACCTTGATGAGAGACTTGATGAGTTCATCCACAGTCACATCCACAAGTTCCACAGTCGTACCGTACTTGGTGCGCGGGCCATGGACCTTGATGCGGTCGCCTTCTGCAATTCCGAGGCTGAGGAAGTTCTTTGAAGCTCCGTTTGCATCGAGGGTTCCATAAATATAGAGTGAGCCTGTCTCGTCCTGAAGCCACCAGTTGCCGTATTCGGTGTTCTCAATGTTGGTAACTGTACCTTCAACGAAATAAATTGTTCCGTCTGTTCCGTCAAGGACCTCCTTGACAGTTGAATATTCAACTTCGCTGAGGTCGGCGGGCTGTGTGACGATGAGATACTGGGTCTCCTCTCCCGCATTAATCTGAAGCTCGACTTCCCTGTTTGAGAAAGTCTCCTTAGCGGAGAATGAAACGGTAAATTCACCGGCTCCGCCGCTCGGAGGGGTGACCGTAAGCCAGTCAGGCATCAGGTCCTGGTTGAAGGTCCAGTCTGCCCCTGCGGTCAGAGTGATTGACTCGCTGCCGCCTTCGGTCGGGAGACCGATATAGGAATTGCTGACCTTGATATTCTTCAAGGAGCTCATCTCTTCCTCAGTACATCCGACAGCAAAAAATGCGAATGCCAGAAGTGATGCTATTAAATATCTGAATTTCATAATAATGTCAAATCATCAAATTAATTGAACATGTACTTGATGCCCACCTGGAAATACCAGCACTGCCCGAGGTCATGGTTGTAATACCATGTATCGACACCCGGCTGTACGGCATTGATGGTAGAGAATACAGGCACTCCGTCCGGGTCGATTCTTTCGACGTTGAGGATACGGCCTTCGTTGAATGCAGGATTCATGATCTTGCTTACGCCCCAGCTGCTGTTGAAGATATTGAGGACATTCTTGAAGTCCACATTGAGCTGAAGAGTGTTGGTAGACTTGCCTGTCTTCACCTTGAAGTCATGGGCAAAGCTTATATCAAGCCTGTGAACCCATGGTGAATATACGCTGTAGCCTTCTGCATACTCGCCCTTGTGCTTGCTCAGGTATTTGTCCTGATTGGCGAACTGCCAGTAGCGCACCCTGTCATCCTCTGATGCGAATCTGATTTCAGAGTCATCGCGAGGGATGTACATCACATCGTAGTTGTAGTTGTCGCCGTTGAGGTCATCTGCATACATGTAGGTGTAGTTGTATCCGCCTCTCCAGGCCTCGTAGATGAGGCTTATGCGGTTGTTGCACTTGTCTTCATATGAGAGGGATGCAACCACACGGTCCGGAGTCACATACTGCGAGTTGTGGAGCGGAATGAAGTTCGGTCCGTTCACTGTCGGAGTATAGGTGAATGCAGACTCGGCATTTGAGCCAGGGAGACCTGTAAGCTCCTTGGATACCGTATGGGTATAGGATGCCATGATGTTGAGGCGCTCTACAGGCTGGATATTGAACAACACATTGGCTGTGTATCCGTAGCCGCGTCCTGTGTTGGTGAGGACAAAGGCGTCCGTATTGGTATAAGTGTAATTGTCCGGATAAATGTAGCGGTTGTCCGCTCCGTTGAGCTGTGTCCAGCCGGCATTGTCCTTGACATTCCAGTTCTGCATTGTGATTCCGGTCACGGTCTTGTTGTAGATGAACTCTCCAGTGATGCTCATCGGGAACGGCGTAGGGAATGCATAGTCAAGGGCGAGGGATGTCTTCCATACCTGAGGCATCTTGAACTTAGGGTCAACGGCATTGACATCGCCTGAAATCACACCGTCTTCAGGAGATATGCTCTTAGGGAACCTGTCCGGGTCAAGCTTGTTGAGTTTGTCGACGAGCTGGTCAACATCAGTGATCATCGGACCGGCAAAATTCGGAAGAAGAGGATCCGTAGTCTCCGGGACACCTCCGTCATATGTATTTGTGAGTGCCACCACATTCTGCACCATACCTGAGTTGGTCGGCATGTTGGTGAAGAACACCAGAGGGAGACGGCCTGCGAAGAGGCCTGTACCACCGCGAAGCTTGAGGCTGTTGTCACCGAGGATATCCCAGGTAAAACCTACGCGAGGCGAGAACTGAATCTTGGTAGTAGGCCATGCGCCTGTATCTATGTGCCTTCCGCCATAGTCAAGTTCATAGATGGCATTGTTGCGCATCAAATCGTTGTTGTTGAATACTATGGCATCCAGACGGAGACCTGCGGTCAGGGTGAATTTCTCATTAGGGGTCCATTCGTCCTGGGCATACACGCCAATCTGGCTGAAGCGCACGCGTGCGGCAGGATTCTTCTCCCCGTCATAGCCGTAGGTGATGGCCACTGTCTCCGGAATCCTTTCATTCAGGAAGTCATCAAGGCTGCGGTAGCGGTAGTATCCTGAACCGTTTCTCATATATGAGTTGTCGGCCATCTGCCATTCATAGCTTACGCCGGCGGTAATCTCGTGATTACCCTTGTAGATGGTGACATCATCCTTGATTGTGAGGATGCGGTTGTGCACGCCGTTGTTCCATGTGAAGAGCTCGTATCCGGCTGACATATACGGCAGGAAGCTCTGGGTTGTCACTCCGTTCTCAACAGAATACCCGTCGAGGATATCAATGAACGGGAACGGCTCCGAGGTTGTTCCGCGGACATCGTCAAGCTGTGAGAATGTCACCAGGAACTGGTTGGAGATATTGTCTGAAAAACGGCTGTTAAGGTCAACGGAGAATGAATTCACAAGGTTGTCCATGGAATACATGGAGTTTGCGAACGCCATTGAATACTGTGACAGACGGTTCTGGGTGGCACGCTGACCGCAGTTGCTGGAAGAACCGTTGGTATTGTTCCATCCTCTGTTGAGAGTGTAGTTGTAGCGCACTGAAAGATGGTGGTCATCGTTGATGTTCCAGTCCACGCGCGCAAGGGCCTTGATGTTGCTCTCGTTTGCAGGGAAATCCGTGTATGAGCCTGTGTCATATCCGTATTTGTCTCTGAGGAAGTCCTTGACTTTCTGCATGTCGGCAACTGTAGTGCGGGATATGTAGAGGTCAGGGTTTGCCACTCCGTCTTCGGACGGTCTCCAGCGGTTGACTACCGTAGGCACCTTCTCATATTCGAAATTCACGAAAAAGAAGAGCTTGTTCTTGATGATTGGACCGCCGAGAGTCATACCGTATGTAGTGGAACGGTCTTTTTCCCTTGCTCCGAGTTCTGAGCCGTCAACAGTATTTCCGCGCATGAATTCATTGTTATGATATACATACGCTGATCCCTTGAATGTATTTGTACCTGACTTGGTGACAGCATTGAGTCCTCCTCCGATGAAGTTGGTCTGGCGGACATCATAAGGGGAAATCACCACCTGGACTTCATCGATGGCATCCAGGGAAATAGGATTGCCGCCTCCGGGGAGGCCGTCGCTGAGGCCGAAGTTATTGTTGAAGTTCGCACCGTCGACAGTGAAGTTGGATGAACGGCCGTCACCTCCGGCAAAACTCATATCGTTTCCTCCGTACGGAGAAAGTCTCGTCAGGTCGGTGATGCTTCTGCTCACGGTCGGAAGAGACTCTATCTGAGATGACGAGATGTTGGTTACCGCACCTGTCTTTTCGCCTGCGAACTTGGAAGCGCCGGAAGCAATGACAAGAGCCTCGCTCAACATTTCGCTGTCTTCATTCATTGAGACATTGAGGCTGTAGGTCTCGGCGAGATTGAGCGTAACATCCGTATAGGTTACAGACTGATAACCGAGGCAGGCGAATTCTACCTCATAAGGACCTCCGGAACGCATACCGTTGATAGAATAACGGCCTTCATCATTTACCACGGCCGTGTACTGGGTTCCGGATGGGGTGTGTGTGGCAATCACGACGGCTCCGACAACAGGCTGATCAGCCGTATCGGAGACACGGCCGTTAAGACTTGAAGTTGTTACCTGCGCAAATGATATACCCCCCCCGACAAACATTGCTGCCAAAGCAAGCAATAAACATTTAAATGTTTGTTTCATAAGTGGAAATATATAAAAAAGTGTTCTTTGTCGTCTCTTTCCGGCGGCAAAGATATATATTTTCCCCACAGCATCAAGCGGGCGAAAAGAATTTTCGGCGATTTTAACGGAATTTTAACCCGAGGACAGACCGGTCCCGACGATTATTTCTGACAGGCGGCCCGTACCCGTAAAAAAGAGAGGGCGAACCAAAATTTTGATTCGCCCTCCTGTCATTATGTATCTGCGTACTTTAAATCATCAGAATGTAAGTCTGAGACCTATCTGGCATCTCCACCTTGAGTAAAATTCGTCAAGATAAAGCTTGTCTTCCCTGTACTTGTAGGTAGGGGTCATGTTTCCTGAAGCATCCGCAGTAAGGTCAGTCACATACAATGGCGAAACATTGTAGTCCGCTGCATAATAGAGACCCCACTCTCTGTTGAAGAGGTTGCTGATGTTGAGGAAGTCAACCAGAAACTGAATCTTGCGTCCGCTCTTCCTGTCATAATAGAAATCCTGGGCAATGTGGAGGTCAAAGTGATGCTCAAAAGGAGCTATACCGCCGAGACGGTCTGCCCACTGGCCTCTGTGCTTGCTGAGATACTTGTCATTCTGAATATATGCCTCAAATCTGTCAGCATCTGCAGGATCCGCCCATGTCATCTGAGGAAGTTCCTCTTTTGTAGGGATATACATCACAGAGTTGCCGAACTGGCCGTCTCCGTTGAAATCCTTGTCTTCATCCATGGTATAAGAGAATCTCTGGCCGCTCATACCCTCATATGTAAGGGCAATGGTTGTCTGGAGCCTGTTGCCGGCATATCTCGGAGATGTATAGGAGATGACTGCATTCACTTTGTGCGGCCGGTCAAATATGGAGTATGACAGTTCCGGAGAGTTCGTGTCGACTGAATAATTGTACTTCCAGTTGGAATATGCCACGGAAGAAGTACCGTCATTCACCGAGAATGAATGTCCGAATGTATAGGATGCCATGAGGTTAAGACCGAAGGAGAAGCTCTTCTCAATCTTTCCGCTCAATGAGTATGAATATCCTTTGTTGGTGTTGGCAAGGTCAACGATTGCATAATATGTCTTGTCCACCGTATAGAACGGTGCGGTATTCTTGTCATTGGCATTTGCCGCATTCACACCATAGACTACATTTCCGTTCGGGTTTGAAAGGGCCAGATTCCTGAAATACACATTGTTCAGATTCTTTGAATAGAGACCGTCAAATGTAAATTTCCATCCCTGTCCGAAGTCCTGCTCAAATCCGAGATTGGCCCGGAAGACCTGAGGATACTTGAAGTTTTCGGATGTTGTGTTGATTGTAGCCAGTCCGCCTGCAGCAGCTATTCCTGACTCAACAATATCCTTGTACGGATCGCCTGTCAGCGGGAAATCGCCGGATGGCTCAGACACAGTCACAGACTTGGCTTCCATACCTGTATTGTTGTATGCGTTGGACAGCCATACAAACGGAACACGTCCCGTGAAGAGGCCTGCTCCTCCGCGCAAAAGAGTCCTGTGGTCGTCATCAGCATACCAGCGGAAACCTACTCTCGGTGAAAACAGGACATTTGCCTTCGGTGTTACCCCGACATACGCATTGTTGTCCTTTGCAATTTCAGTTGCATTAAATTCCTCATTGACAGTCGGCTTGTTGAGCAGAAGCGGCATATCCATGCGGACTCCGTATGTGAGGGTGAAATTTCTGTTCGGTTTCCACTCGTCCTGCACATAAAGCCCGAACTGAGCAGCCCATGTCGTTGCTCCCCATCTCGTGTCTCCGCCTGTCAGAGCAGGGTCTGCATATCTGTAGTTGAACTGAGTGATGTCATTGTTGAAGAAATCATTGAGACTGTTGTATGTATATCCGCCGAAGGCATACTGGAGGAACACATTGTAGAATCTGAAGATTTCGTTGTGGGTGCCGACCGTTATATTGTGGTTTCCGGCGAATATGGACACATTGTCAGTGATTGTATATGTATCCGAATACATTGCATTTGCTCCTGAAGAATACTCGGTCCCGAAGTTGACGGTAACATTGTCCCTGATATACATGTTCGGTCCCTCATAAGGAACAGACCTGCGGTCCCTCACAAACACGGCAGTTGCACGGAACTCATTCGCCACCATGTCGGAAACTCTTGAGTTGAGTTCTGCAACCAGAGTATTTGTCATATCCGACATCTTGTAGGACGAGTTATTGAAATAATAAGTGTTGGCAGAAGAACTGTACTGGTCTGCAGAAGCATCGAGCAACTGATAGCGGAACATGAACTTATGCCTGTCATTGATGTTCCAGTCAATGCGGGCCATCGCATTCAGTGACTGGTCAAGAACCTGATGCTGACCGAAGCTTTCCCCTGTATTTGAGATACCGTAAGTCTTCTGGTAATGGTCAATCACCGCCTGGGCCATATCTGCATTGAAAACATTTCCGAGATTCTTTCCGTCATACATCACATCTTCCTTCAGAGTGATTCCATCATATGTACCGTTGGCCGGAGTATAGATGTTCGGATGAGATTTCCTGTAATATTCCGCACTGGCAAAGATGAAGAGCTTGTTCTTTATGATTGGCGCACCTACTGTAAAGCCGTATGTCTGGGTGCTCTGGGTATCATATTTGGTCCTTGTTGCCCCGTTCTCAAGCGGACCGGCGGTGGTACCTATGAAATCCTGATTATTGAAATATCCGTAGAACGAGCCCTTCACTTCATTGGTACCGGACTTGGTGATGGCATTGATTGCACCTCCCGTAAAGCCGGACTGCCTTACATCAAACGGAGCGACGACAACCTGTATCTCGTCTATTGCATCAAGGGAAATCGGATTCGCTCCGGTCTGTCCTCCGTTCGTTCCTGAAGCAGCAAGTCCGAATGCGTCATTTGCTATCGCACCATCGACCTGAAAACTGTTGTAACGGTTGTTTGTTCCTGAAAATGAAATACCTCCGTTCTTGCTGAGAGAAGCCTGCGGAGTATATTTGACTACATCATACACACTTCTGTCTATTGTAGGCATTGATTCAACCGACTCAAGGCTGAAGTTTGCTCCGGCACCTGTCTTGCTTGCGTTGAAAGACGATTCGCTGACAACGACTACGGCGTCAAGTTCGTTGGAAGACTTCATTTCCGCATCCAGCTGATACTGCTCACCGAGCTTCAGTGTGACATCTTCAAACTGCAATGTTGCCATACCGAGGAAAGAGACTTCCACAGTATAAGGACCGCCGGAACGCATTCCGTTGATGACATAACGGCCTTCATCATTTGCGACTGCCGCATACTGGGTTCCTGAAGGCGTATGGACAGCAACTACTGCCGCCCCTACCAATGGTTCACCTGCCTCATCGACGATATGACCGCCGAGACTTGAGGTTGTGACCTGAGCACCCGCCATTACAGGGAAAATCACCCCTACGACAGCGGCTACAAATAGCCTAAATAATTGTTTCATAATAACTTGGTTTAAAATAAGTTGTTTTCGACACCGCAAAAATAGAACTTTTGTCGGAAAAGAGGAATACCAGAAAGCAATTTATTGGATATTTAACATTATTTTTATAAAAAATCTTTCTATATTTGCTGCCGGAAATACAGAATGTGGAGAGATTTGGCTGCTTGCAACCACACAAAAAAATGCTAAAATGTTGATTATCAGGTCATGCTTTGACCGTCATTCAATATTTATGGTTTGTGTACGGCTCCAGTTTCTGGGGCTTTTTTATTTTTCAGGCTTCCGGCTCCCGCATTTGGCTCACCCCGTATCAGATAATTGATTTAACAAACCTATATCACGGAATAAATATTATTGAAGCCGGAACGACAAAACATTATTGATAAATAAAACATTATTAAAATGAGATATCTTTTTACATCCGAATCAGTATCAGAGGGTCATCCGGACAAGGTCGCAGACCAGATTTCCGATGCCATCCTCGATGAATTTCTCAGGCAGGACCCTGAGGCAAAGGTAGCATGCGAGACATTCTGCAGCACGGGTCTCGTCGTCGTCGGAGGCGAAGTCAGATCCGAAGATGCATATGTCGACATACAGACCATAGCAAGGAAAACAATCAGCCGCATCGGATACAACAAGGCCGACTATATGTTTGACGCAAACTCGTGCGGCGTACTGTCTGCCCTGCATGAACAGAGCCAGGACATCAACAGAGGTGTGGTCGTTTCCGACCCTGACGAGCAGGGTGCGGGAGATCAGGGAATGATGTTCGGCTATGCATGCTGCGACACAGAGGAGTATATGCCTCTGCCGCTTGCACTGTCGCACCTTGCCCTGCAGACTCTTGCTGAAATCCGCAAGAAGTCGCCCGAACTGATGCCTTACCTCAGGCCTGACTCCAAGTCTCAGTTTACCGTAGAATACGACGACACCGACAACAGCCCTGTCAGAATCCATACAATCGTGATTTCTACCCAGCACGATGAATTCGTTCCGGAAGAACTCGGGAAAATGACTTACAGCGAAGCCGTGGCTCAATACGGGGCAAAGAAAGTCGATGCAGCAATGCAAGCCAGAATCAAAAGAGATGTGCAGGAAATACTCCTCCCGATGATGATTGAGCAGCTTCCGGCCGAGACTGCCGCCCTGTTCAAGGGAGACTACATCCTTCATGTCAACCCGACCGGGAAATTTGTCATCGGCGGTCCCCACGGAGACACCGGCCTCACCGGAAGGAAAATCATAGTGGACACATACGGCGGCAAAGGCGCCCACGGAGGCGGGGCATTCTCAGGGAAGGACCCTTCCAAGGTTGACAGGTCAGCCGCGTACGCAGCCAGACACATTGCCAAGAACATGGTCGCCGCCGGAGTCGCAAGGGAAATGCTCGTGCAGCTCTCATACGCAATCGGCGTCGCCCGCCCACTGAGCATCTATGTCGATACCTACGGCACCGCCGGCCATGACAAGAACGGCCAGCGCTTCAGCGATGCAATGATTGCAGAGAAAATCGGCGAACTCTTTGACCTTCGCCCTGCCAAAATAATTGAGAAATTTCAGCTCAAGAAGCCAATCTATGAGCCTACAGCAGCCTACGGTCATGTCGGCCGCAAGCCTTACCGGGCCAACATAGAGATGAACATCCACGGAAAGAAGACACTCGAGAATGTCCAGTTCTTCGGATGGGAGCTCCTTGATTCTGTTGATGTCATCAAAAAGGCTTTCGGACTGGAATAATCCTGCGGAGGCGGGACATTTCCGGAGACGAAGACGAGGTATTTTCGTGAGCGCGGCCGGTGGATATATAAAATGGCTTCCAACGGCCGCGATTTTGCAGGGAAAGTGTGGCGGACGGCATACTCAAACTGCCGACGGCCGCGAAATGACTGCAATACCGCGCCCGATGGACATGCGTTTTGCCTTCCAACGGCCGCGGCTGTCTGATCAGCAGATGCTCCGGTACCGCAGATGAAAGAATGCCCCGCCCTCGCTGAAAAGAGAATGACTCCCGCCGCAGATGAAAGGATACCCTGTCCCCGCCCTCGCTGACAAGAAAATGACTTCGCTGCAGATGAAAGAATGCACCGGCCCCCGCTGAAAAGAGAATGCACCGCCGCCGCTGACGAGAGATTTGCCTTTGCTGAGCGGAAATTTCGTAAAGTGAAGGCGGGACATTTCCGGAGACGAAGGCGAGGTATTTTCGTGAGCGCGCCCGGTGGACATATAAAATGGCTTCCAACGGCCGCGATTTTGCCGGGAAAGTGTGGCGGACGGCATACTCAAACTGCCGAGGGCCGCGAAATGGCTGCAATACCGCGCCCGATGGACATGCGTTTTGCCTTCCAACGGCCGCGGCTGTCTGCTCAGCAGATGCTCCGATACCGCAGATGAAAGGATGCACCGGCCCCGCTGAAAAGAAAATGACTCCCGCTGCAGATGACAAGAATGCCCCTCCGCCGCTGACAAGAGAATGCCCCGCCTTTTCTCCCCCCCTCCGTAACGCAAGAGTCCCGGGGACGACTTCCGTCATCTCCGGGACTCCAGGCCAAAATGGCTCTCTAAAAGCGGCAGCGACCTACTCTCCCACCTGGTGGGGCAGTACCATCGGCGCGCGCGGGCTTAACTTCT